>CAVRXF010000016.1:0-95972 GCA_963724925.1 uncultured Actinomycetota bacterium
AGAACTCACGATGCCGGGGGCCGAGATACGGCGTTTCCTAGAGAAGTCAGCAAACCCGATCCCTCCCAAGGAGTCTCGATGCCTCTCTTCATGGACGTCCACAGCCTCGGCGCCCCGGTCGCGTTGAACGACGCCGCGCACGCCCACGCCGCCGACCTCCAGCACCAAGACGCCCACGACGTGCACTACCTCCGCTACTGGGTTGACGAGCCGCACGGCAAGCTCTTCTGCCTCGTCGAGGCACCCGACGCGGACACGGCGACGGCGGTGCACCGCGAAGCCCACGGCCTGGTCGCCGATGAGATCTACCAGGTGCAGGAAGGCGCGTAATCCTATCCTCGAGAGTGGTCTGCGGGTCCCACCAGCTCGAAGGCCACTCTTCAGGTCAGGATCAACCGGACTGCACGATCAACTCAGCGTCATGCCACTCCGCCAGATCGGCAGGAAACCTACCCGTCGTGTCGGTCACCCGCGGGCTGCGCGGCGCTGTCGGCGTGCGTGCGCTCGCTGCCCTCGAGCAGGTGGCGGAACGGCTCGAGGTTGGCGAGGGACTCGCCCCGCGCTACCCGCCAGGCCCACTCCTTCTTCATGGACTCGAGGAAGCCGAGGGCGAGCAGCTCGTTGAACGGCTCGTCGGCCGCGGTGAGCAAGGCCCCCATGACGTGGTCGAGGTAGTCCTCGTCGAGCGCCGCGGTGGGCACGCTGCCCCGCACGTACACGTCGCCTGAGTGGTCGACGGCATACCCGAGCATTGGCATGCGCAGGTTGCGCCGCAGCAGGTGGCGATAGAACGCCTCGTGGTTCTCGTCGGGGTTGCGGATGACGAACGCGGAGAACGACGTCCCCGCGTCGCGGATGAGCAGGGACGCCACGGTGCGCAGCTTTCGCTCGCCGGGAAGCGTGACGACGTACTCGCCGCTGCGCGCGCCGCGTTCCCAGGCGATCCCCGCACTGTCCAGGTATGCCGTGAGCCGCGCCACGGCTGCGGCCGCGTCTGGCCCGCCGCTCATGGGGTCAGCCGTGCCGTTAGCCTCGCTCACGGAGGCACCTTCTCACGGGATGACGGCCGCAGGGATGCCGTCGAGGATGAAGGCGTCGGTGATGGGGGACGGGAAATGGGTGCGGCGGGCGTTTGCGTAGGCACGCAGCAGCAGCTCCGTGGTCGCGCCCCAGCCGAAGCCGGCCGCATGCTCGACCGCGGCGCTGGCCAGGCCGGCCCGGCGAGTGTCGTCCAGAAGCAGTCCCTCGAGAGCGTCGGCCCAGTCTCCGACATCGTGTCCGTGAACCAGCAGGCCGCCGTTACCGACTGCTGTTGGAAGGCCGCCGACTGCCGCTGCGACAACGGGGGTTCCGCTGGCCTGGGCTTCGAGGGCCACGAGGCCGAACGACTCGTTGTGTGAGGGCACCGCGAGGATGTCGGCGGCGCGGTACCACTGCGCGAGCCTGGCCCGGTCAACCGGCGGCACGAACCGGACCTGGGCGGCCAGCCCCAGGTCGGCGACCAGGTCGTGCAGCTCGTGTGGGCGGGTGAGTCCACTGCCGCTGGGGCCGCCGAGGACGCCGACGGTCAGCTCGTCCTGCCATTCGGGATGCCGGTCGAGCAGCACGCTGGCCGCGCGGACAAGCAGGTCGGGTGCCTTAAGCGGCTGGATCCGCCCGACGAACAGCAGCAAGCGCGCGCCGGGGGCGAGCCCGAGCGCGTGCCTGGCCGCGCGCCGGTCACCCGGGGTGAAGACGTCGAGGTCGACGCCAGGCGGGACCACGCTCACCCGAGGATGGTCCGCGCCGTAGTACCGGACGAGTTGGGCGGCTTCGGCTGCCGTGTTGGCGACGAGACGGTCGGCCGCCTCGACGACCTGGGCCTCGCCGATCTCGCGGCCGATGGGCTCAGGTTCGTCGCCAACGGCCAAGAAGGCGTTCTTGACCTTGGCCATGGTGTGCATGCTCTGCACGAGGGGGGTGCGCCAGCGGTCGGCGGCCAGCCATCCCACCTGGCCAGACAGCCAGTAGTGCGAGTGGACCAGGTCGTAGTACCCCTCGGGCCGCGCCGCCCCGGCCCGCATGACCCCCGCCGCGAACGCGCACAGCTGCCCGGGCAGGTCGTTCTTCGACAGCCCTTCGTACGGGCCGGCCATGACGTGCCGGACGGTGACACCCGGTGCCAGCGCGACGGTGGGCGGGAGTGCGCCGGTGGTCGCCCGGGTGAAGATGTCGACCTCCCGGCCACGCTTGGCCAGCTGCTTGGCGACCTCGGCGATATAGACGTTCATCCCCCCGGCGTCGCCTATGCCCGGCTGCTCCAGCGGCGAGGTGTGCACGCTGATCATGGCAATGCGTCCGATGTCCCCCGACGTCACGGACACCTCCTCGGTTTGCGACAACCCACGGTGGGCGCTCGACCAAGGCCAGTAACACCGCTTACGTCCGCCAGATTCCCCGGGCCCCTACGCAAGTTTCGGTCATGCCAAACGCGTCGTATTCCACGCGTTCGGCATGACCGAACCGTCAGTCAGCTCGTCGTGGCGCCATCGTGGTGGCGCGCGTAGTCATCCTCGAGCCGTTCGATGTCGGTCTCGTCGAAGTATCCGAACCCCACCTCGAGCAGCCGCCCCGGAGCGGACCCGCTGTTGCCCATCCGGTGGATCGCGCCGTGCGGCACCCACACCGTCTCGCCCGGCTGCGCCGTCCACTGTCGGTCGTCGACGGTGATGTCGATGGGCCCGTCGAGCACCTGCCACATCTCGCCGCGGTGCATGTGCCGCTGCAGGCTGAGCCGATGCCCGGGCTCGACCGTGATGATCTTGACGGTCACCGTCTCGTTGGAGACGAACTGCTGGAACCGACCCCACGGGCGGTCCACGGTGAAGACGTCGACTCCGGGGTTCCGGTCACCCTCAGTGTCGTATTCGTCCCGATGGTGCTGCACCGGCGCCTCGGGCCGCTCGATCATGAAGGAATCCTTGAACCTCGTCTGCCGCATCGGACCAGTCTGCCCCATCGATCCGGGAAGCACCCACCGAACGGGTACGACACGGTCACCAGGGCCCATACGGCCCTTGTCGGCCGCCCCCACGGCCGGTCACCCGAGCGAGCGCTGGCCGAACGTCGGCCAGATACACCGCCGCCCCGACGAACGCCGCAATCCCGAAGATGGACAGCACGTTCCCCAAGGCGATGAAACCCACCGCCACGGCGACCCCGAGGATGGCCACCCAGAATGTCTTGGTGCGCTTGCTCGCTGCGACGTAGGCGTCCGGCCGGTGCCGGACGGCGTCGACGAGGGCGAACACCTCGGCGGCCAGCGCGACCACCCCGATGACGAGCAGCAGGGTGCTCTGCGCGGATCCGAGCATCGTTTGGCCTTTCCATCGAGCGGTGCGAAAGACACTAGGGTATGCCGGGTCGGGGGCCCCCTGTGCTCACGCATCGAGGACGAGGGTCACGGGACCGTCGTTCACCAAATGAACGGCCATGTAGGCACCGAACGTTCCCGTCTCGACGGGTATGCCGCGCCCGCGCAACGCGGCGACCACGGCCTCAACCAGCGGCTCGGCGACCTCACTGGGGGCGGCTGCGGACCAGGACGGGCGACGGCCCTTGCGCACGTCGGCATACAGGGTGAACTGGCTGACGACGAGCACGGGTGCCTGCGCCTCCAGGACGGAGCGCTCGTCGGCCAGCAGCTTGAGCTCGGCGATCTTGCGCGCCATCCACTGCACCTGTGCCGGGCCGTCGTCGTGGGTGACCCCGAGCAGCACGACCAGCCCCGGTCGATCGAGGGCCCCGACGAGCGCTCCGTCGACCTCCACCCGCGCCTCGATCACCCGTTGGACGACCGCACGCACCTCAGATACCCACCGCGACCGTCGCTCCCACCGGTCGGCCATGACCCAGCACAGGCGCGTGCTCCAGGCGGGACCAAATCTCCTCCGAACCGACGGCGAGGCGGCGCAAGACGGCGGCCAGCACGACCGGCTTGACCCGCAGGTTCCCGTCGGCCACCTTGACCGCGACACCGCGCCCGTCCGCCAGCCCCACGGCATACACCCCGGCCGCGCCGTCCTTGGCAACCAGCCCGGGGACGGCACGGATGAGGGCGGTGACGTCGCGCCGCGTCCCTCCCACGTACTCGGGGTAGGCCCGCATCGCGTCGGCCACCCGCGCCTCCTCGGTGCCTGGGGCAGCCGCCGCGAGCCGGCCGAACGCCCGGGCCAGCCCGGCAATCGGCAGGTAGTGCAGGGGCGCCCCGCACCCATCGATCGCGATGGCCTGGACCCGCTCGCCGGCCAGCCGTTCAACGGTCAGCGTGATGGCGCGCTGGAGCGGGTGGTCGGGGTCGAGGTAGGTCGGCGAGTCCCAGCCTGCGGCAACGGTGGTGGCCAGCATCGCGGCGTGCTTGCCGGAGCAGTTCTGGGCGAGGGTCGACGGTGGGCGACCAGCTCGGACCCAGGCCTCCTGCTCGTGGTCGTCGACCGGGTATGCCGGAGTGTTCTGCAGGGCGTCCTCGGCCAGTCCGGCACGAGCGAGGATGTCTCGAGCTGCAGCCAGGTGAAACGGCTCTCCGGAGTGGCTCGCGCAGGCCAGCGCGAGCAGGTGCGGGGGCAGGTCGAGCCCGGCGCCGAGCATGGCCAAGGCCTGGACCGGTTTGCTCGCCGACCTGGGAAAGACCGGGCCGCTCGGGTCACCCCAGGCCAGCTCGACCGTGCCGTCGGCGGACGTGACGACGGCCGTGGCGTGGTGGATGCTCTCGACGACGCCGTTGCGCACCACGTGCGCGAGAACCGGCGCGTCGGCCAAGGCGGCAGACACCGGGGCCGGCTGCGACCGATGGTGTGCAGGCACGGTCGCCAGTGTGTCAAACCCGCGCCGAAGACACCGCAGACCGAACGGCTGGCGCTCCCGAGGGAGCGCCAGCCGTTCGGTGTGTCGAGACCGATCCGGTCGTCGGGTCAGCTGGCGTTCTCGACCGCGGCGTTCGCGGCGGCCCCAGCCTTCGACGCGCTCTTGCGGGCGCTGGTCGCAGTGGCCTTGGCCCGCGAGGACGTGGTCTTTGCCCCGGACTTGGCGGTGCTGGACGTGCGGCTGGCAGCGGCCCGCGTACGAGCCGTGGCCTCGCGCACCGAGGTGCGGGCGATCTCGACGTCGTCGCGAGCCGTCTCGGCGAGCTTGTTGGCGACGCCTTCGGCCTCGGTCATCCCGGTCTTGAGGGTCGCGACGGCGGCCCGCTCGGTGTCCGCGACAGCGTGGCGAGCAGTGGTCACCGCGCCCTTGGTGATGGATACGGTGTTGTCCAGCTGGGCCACGAAGTCCTGCGTCGCCTGCTGGGTGCGGATGCGCTCCACGACCTGCTCGCCGCGCTCGGCCAGCACGTCGTAGTCGGCCTGGGCGGCGTCGGCCCACTTGCGACCGCGCTGCATGAGCATCGCGGGCGCCTCCTGGACGGCCTTGGCGGTCTTCTCCGCCTGGACGGAGAACTCCTTGCGCATCTCCATGGGGTCGAAGAGGTTGGCGTCGCGCATCCTCTCGACGGCCATGTCGGCGAGGCCGATCGCGAAGTAGGCCGGCGTCAGGTAGACGTCGGTGACCATCTTCTTCATGTCGGCGGTGATTTCGGCAGTGCTGCTTGCCATGGTGTCTCCTTGTTCTGCGATGAGCCCCGGCGCGGGCGTCGAGACGGTTCTCGTGCGAGTGCCGTGGGCATGGGTTCCGAAGTGGAACGGCTCGGTAGGGCGGACAGCGTCGGTCCACGCGTCTGGCTAGCCAGAGCCCGGTAGACCTCGGTGAGGACGGCGCGCGCTTTGGGAGTCAGATGTGGGTCGGCCGCAATGGCGTCCAGCACTCCCGGTGTCGCCCGGCGATCGGAGTGCTCCTCGAGGATTCCGGCCTTGATGTACAGCGACTCGGCCGACATCTGCAGGCCGTGCGCGATCTGCTGCAGGATCTCGGCACTGGGCCTCTTGAGCCCGCGTTCGATCTGCGACAGGTACGGGTTGGATATTCCAGCGAGGTCCGACAGCTGGCGAAGCGAGAGGCGGGCCGCCACCCGCTGTTCACGCAGGTAGCCCCCCAGATCAGTCACGAGAGCCGGTGCCACATCTCTATTGTGCTTGCTGTGGTTAGCACAATGCAAACTGAGGGCAGCGTGACTACCATCACATAACGGATACATAGCAACTTTCGCTGCGGTAGCGGTCAGCTCACCGACGGTCCTTCACGCCCAGCAACTCTCGGGCATCCCCTGGAGTCATAACCGGCCGTTGCAGCAGCGCAGCCAACGTGGCCGCGCGCTCGACGAGCTGGGCGTTGTGCGCGACCGGCCGACCCCTGGCGTAGGTCAGGTTGTCCTCCATGCCGACCCGCAGATGCCCACCGGCGCCGAGCGCCACCGCCGCGATCGGCAGGTGTGCCCTACCGATGCCGGTTGCCGACCAGCTGGTCACCTCGGCCGGCAGTGCCGCGACTCCGGCGAGCAGTGCTTGGGCCGTACCCGGCATAGCTCCCGGGACACCGGTGATGAAGCCGGCGTGGACCTTGCCGCCATAGGGCAACCCGCACGTGTCCAGCAGCCGGCGGAGGGTGTGCACCTGGCCGAGGTCGAACAGCTCGAACTCGGGCACCACCTCGCGTTCCTGGGCGAGGCGGTAGAGGTCGACCATGAAGCCCCACGGGTTGAGGAAGACCTCGTCGCCGAAGTTGACGCTGCCGCAGGTGAGCGAGCACGAGTCCGGGCCGGCATCCAGCACGGTGAGGCGAGCTCGCAACGGGTCGTGCACGCTGCCACCGGTGGACAGCTGGACGACCAGATCGGTGGCCTCGCGCACTGCGGCCACGGTCTCGGCGAGGCGGGCCCTATCGAGCGTGGGCCGATGCTCGGCGTCACGGACGTGCAGATGGATCACGGCGGCACCGGCGTCCTGACAGCGCAGCGCCGTCTCGACCAGCTCCTCAAGGGTGGTGGGCAACGCCGGGGCGTCGGCCTTTGCGGTTTCGGCCCCGGTCGGCGCGACCGTGATGAGGGTCGACGTCGGGCCGCTCATGCGCCTCATCATGCCAGCGCGCGCCCGCTGCGCCTGGGCGGTCACGGCGCGACGATGGGCTCCTGGGCGGCGCCGATGCCCGCGACCTCAAGGGGAGCGTCAACCGGGGTGCTGCGCTTGAGCAGGGCAAGCCCGATCGGCCCGTCCTGGTAATGGCGAGCCACCGACGTGAGGAAGCCGACCGGACGCCCGCCCGTTACCACCCCGCTGCCGCGCTCGGGCAGCGTGTGCCCCGACCCGTCCAGATGCAGGAACGCCAGCCGCCGCGGGGGCCGGCCGAGGTTGTGCACGCGGGCCACGGTCTCCTGACCCCGGTAGCAGCCCTTGTGCAGATGCACGGCGGTTCGCAGCCAGTCGACCTCGTGCGGGATCGTGCGGTGGTCGGTCTCGAAGCCCAGCCTCGGGCGCCAGGCGGCCACGCGCAGCGCCTCGAGCGCCCAGCTGCCCGCGAGCGCTCGATCGTCCAGGACCGCGGCGAGACGGTCTCGGGGGACGATGATCTCGCGCCAGTGCCAGCCGGCTCCCGGGTGGCCTTCGGCGGGCCCGTATGCCGTTGTGTCGCCTACCAGCCCGGGCCACGGGTCGCGCCAGGCGAGGGGTTCTCCGGGGCCCGACTCCGCGTCGTGCGGCTCGCCGACGACGGCATACTCCTGCGTGCGGTCGGCCACCTCGACGCGAAGCATGAACCGCATCGACTCCAGCCAGGCGATAAGGGCAGCCGCGGTGCCGGGCTCGATGGTGAGCCAGCTCGTCGTCCCGTCGTCGACGACATGGAGCGCGTGCTCGATGTGGCCCTTGGGGCTCAGGACGAGCGACTCGGCCGAGGTTCGCGGCGGCAGCGCCGAGAGGTCCTGCGTGGTCATGGAGTGCAGCCAGGTGAGCCGGTCCGGCCCGCTCACCGTGACGACGCCGCGGTGGGACAGATCGACGGTGCCGAGACCCTCGACGAGCAGGCGCTGCTCGCGCATCGGGTCCCCGTAGTGCGCCGGGACGTCGGCGTCCGGGCCCTGGCCCGCCACCGCGCCCGAATGGGTGAGCATCGGGGAGGCGGTCATCGGGACGGCTCGCAGCCGGCGCTCCTCCACAAACTCGCTCACGCGACAACTGTACGTCGGACCACGCCGCTACCCGTATCCCCGAGCTGCCCGCTCACAGTCAGCCGACGCGTTTGAGCTGGGCCGACAGGTGTGGGACCAGCGCCTGGCCCACCGCGGCCATGTCGACGGTGTAGAGCAGCTCGCCTTCGACGAGGCCGTACAGGCGGGTGCCTGCGTTGTACTCTTTGGCGTGCCGACTGCGCATGACCCCGTCGGTGCGCAGCTCGATCTTGGCCGGCTCAATCGACCCGTAGTACAGCTCAAGGATCCCGGACGGATGCACCAGCAGCAGCTCAGCCTCCTGACCGTCGTCGACGGGGCGCCAGAAACCCAACTCGATGGCCGACGGACGCAGCGTCTCGCCGGTGTCGGGGTCCAGCAACCAGGTGCGCGACTGCCATTCCAGGAACCCCCGCCCATCATGGTTACAGACGATCTGCTGCCCGTAATGCCGGGACTCGATGGTGGGATAGCCGAGCACACCGGCGCCCTCCCAGCGCCCGATCAGCCAGGCCAGCGGACGCAGTGGCTCCGGCAGGTCCGGGTCGATCACGAACATCGCGTCCCCTCGCTATCCAGCGCCCGGCGCGCCGGCCTTCACGATCGTAGTCTGAGCCGGTGAGCCGTTCCCTCGTCGTCAAGATCACCGTAGGGCCGGAACGGCTCGAGGCTCTCTCTCAGGGGCTCACCGTTGCTTCTACCGCGTTGGCTAGCGCTGTCCCGGTCAGCGTGTGGCTCACCGGGGATGCCACCTACCTCGCCACGCCCGGGTATGCCGAAGGGCTGGCCCTGCCGCACGCCGCCCCCTTTGCGGATCTGAGGGACGCGCTCCTGGGGGCTGAGGCGGTAACCGTGTGCACCCAGTGCGCCGCCCGGCGCAGCCTTGAGCCTGCGGACCTGCTCCCCGGCGCGCGGATCGCCGGTGCCGCCACGCTGGTCGAAGAGGTCCTCGCCGAGGGTGCCCAAGCGCTCGTGTACTGAGACCAGCCGGCCCCCGGCATCGGCTCGGGCGGCGCCCCGCCCCGCGAGAGGCGAGCCAAATGTGCACGTCACACGCCGGCGAGGGCGCCCATGGCCAGGACGACGACGCCGGGCAACAACACCGAGGCGGCCGCGGACGCCGCCTGCGCCGGCCCCGGGTCGCGGTCCGGCAAGGCCCCGAGGATGTGGCGCACCGAGTAGGACAGCGACGCCACGAACATCCCGAGCCCGACGGCGGTGAGCATGCGCATGCCGAGCAAAGCGGCCAGCACCGCTGCCGCAACGCCCCCGGCCACCAGCACGACGAGCACCGCCAGTGCTCCGATCCGCGGCCAGCGGGACGTCAGGCCCGCCACAGCCCCGACGGCAACCGCGCCCATGGCCACATAGACCAGGCCCGGGCCAAGGGGACGCGTGGACAGCGGCACGAGCGTCGCCCCGGACGCCATCGTCGCCAGCCCGGAGCTTGTTGCCGCCACCCCGAACGTGAGCCGCGCGCGCCCATCGGTGCGCAGCAGTTGCTGCAGAAAGGCGCCGATGATCCCGATTGCCACCGTCACCGGCAGCCAGCGCAGCTGCTGCGGCCCGTCAGTGGCGGCGAGGGTGCCCGTGACGAGCAGCGCGCCCACCACCAGAACCGCCCGCACCCCGTTCGGGGTCGGAGCGTCCAGCAGGCGCGCCCAGCCCCCGGCCAGGACGAGGGCGAGAGCCCCGAAGACGAGCACCGAGCCGGCATACCCAGTGCCGGCGCCGAGCGCCACCAGGCCCGCGAGCACGACGGTGACCGGGACGATGAGCCCGGGCAGCACCGTGGCGTCCTGCTCGGCGTAGCGTCGCGCGCCAGACGTCATCGGGCCGGGCGGGTCGGCGTTGGTCACGTCCAACATCGTTGCATCATCCTCCGGCGAAGGGCGGCAGCACCTCGAGCGTGAGCCCTTCCGCCACGGGCGTGGCGCGGTCCCTGGCCAGCCCGTCGACCAGCACGGACGCGACGGCCACCACGGGCGCGAGGCCAGGATGGCGTTCGACTGCGGCGTCCAGGACCGCCCCGACCGTAGCGCCAGGCAGCTGCTCGGAGTCGACGCCCGTAGCCGCCCGGGCCGCCGCCCAGTAGCGCACGGTGGCAACCGGTATGCCGTTACTTCCAGCGGTCTGGGGCACTGCTGCTGCGCCTCTCATTTGGGTCTCAGTTGCCGGTCGTCCCTGCCAGCCTGCAACCGCTTCGACTATCCTCCACAGGTGGCCCTGCTCCTGCTCCTGACCAACTCGCTGGGCTCCAGCACCGAGGTCCTGCCGGCGCTTGCCCTGCTCGGTCACCAGATCCGGGTGCTGCCCGCCGAGCCGGCTGCCCTGGTCCACGCCCCCGACGGCGACGTCGTGCTCGTCGACTCCCGCCGCGACCTGGCCCAGGCCAAGAGCCTATGCCGAGTCTTGCGGGCAACCGGCAGCTCGGCCCCGCTGATCGCCATCCTCACCGAAGGCGGCTTGGCCGCGCTCAATGCCGAATGGGGGGTCGACGACGTCCTGCTGGACAGCGCAGGACCGGCCGAGGTCGACGCTCGGCTGCGCCTGGCCGTCACCAAGGTCGAGACCGACGTTCTCGAGGACGCCGGGCCGATTCGCGCGGGCGATCTGACCATCGACGAGGACACCTACTCCGCACGAGTGCGCGGCGAGCAGCTTGACCTCACCTACAAGGAGTTCGAGCTGCTCAAGTTCCTCGCCCAGCATCCCGGCCGGGTGTTCAGCCGAGCGCAGCTGCTGCAAGAGGTCTGGGGGTACGACTATTTCGGCGGCACGCGCACCGTCGACGTGCACGTGCGCAGGCTGCGCGCCAAGCTGGGGCCCGAGCACGAGTCGTTCATCGGCACGGTCCGTAATGTCGGCTATCGCTTCGTGCCGGAGCGCCCTCGCGAGGAGCTCGCCTTGGCGGCCGACGCCGAGGCCTGAGCGTCGGCA
Source organism: uncultured Actinomycetota bacterium (assembly GCA_963724925.1). Classification (GTDB taxonomy): domain Bacteria; phylum Actinomycetota; class Actinomycetes; order Actinomycetales; family Dermatophilaceae; genus Phosphoribacter. The sequence continues at coordinate 11,075 of CAVRXF010000016.1, forward strand.
CCCCCGGCCCGGACGGGTCGTGATGGAATCGGGGCCGTGACCCGGGTGCGCACTCTGCAGCCTCTGACCGCGGCTATGTCCGAGCGCGTCCGCGCCCTGGATGTCGAGGTCGAGGCCGCCGATGGCGTCGCGGCGCTTTCCGAGCAGTTCCTACTTGACCTGCGCGCCGGGTCGGACGCTGGGCATCTGCTGGCCGAGGTCGACGGCCAGGTGGTCGGGTATGCCCAGCTCGCCCATCCCGGTATGCCGGCCAGCGCGGCAGAGCTGCTCGTCGCGCCGTCCGCTCGACGCCGTGGGGTGGGCCGGGCGCTGGTCGCGGCCCTGCCGAGGGACGTGCGGATCTGGTCGCACGGGGACCTACCCGCGGCTCAGGCGTTTGCCGCTGCACTCGGGATGCACAGCGTGCGCGAGCTGCACCACATGCGGCTGCGCTTCGCCGATGCCGGTCTGGAGCCGCCGAAGCTGCCGCCGGGGCTGGCCGTGCGGACCTTTCGTCCGGGGGCTGACGACGAGGCTTGGGTGGCGACCAACGCTGCGGCCTTCGCGGGCCACCCCGAGCAGGGCCTGCTGACCCTGGCCGACCTGCACGAACGGATGGCGCAGCCGTGGTTCGATGCGGCCGGGTTCATCCTCGTCGTGCCCGACCCCGGCGCCGGATCCCCACCTCGCGAGTGGTCAGAAGATGTCGAAATAGGCGCTGAATTTCAGCATCTTCTGACCTCTCGCGAGGGTGAGGGGTGGGGGTCGGGGCCGGCGATCGCCGCGTTTCACTGGACCAAGGCCCCGCCGGCGGAGGTCTACGTCGTCGGCGTGCACCCGGCATACCAAGGCCATGGGCTCGGCAAAGCGGTGACTCTGCTCGGCCTGCACCACCTGCGCGACCTCGGCTACGGCGAGGTGACGCTCTACTCCGAAGGTGACAACGGCCCCGCCATGGCGATCTACCGCAGCCTCGGATTCGCCACCAGCTACGTCGACCGGATGGTGGCATTCCCGGCGGAGCGTGAAGATGCGACCATGGGCACATGAGCGCGTCGACCGAGACCGGCCTGGAGCAGCAGCTGGACAGCACGGACACCGGCGGGGCGCGTGCCACCGAGTCCCCGCTGTCCGCCACACGCTCACTGACCAGTGCCCGCGCCCCCGAACGACGCCGGGCACCCGCACGAACGGCCGAGACGCGGGTCAGCCCGCCGGAGCCAGGCGCCGAGCTGCCCCCGGACCGCTTCCTCGAGCGCGAGATCTCGTGGCTGCAGTTCAACGAGCGGGTGCTGCAGCTGGCCATGGACGACAGCGTGCCGTTGCTGGAGCGCGCGAAGTTCCTCGCGATCTTCACCAACAACCTGGACGAGTTCTTCATGGTTCGCGTCGCCGGCCTGAAACGGCGCATCGCGACCGGCCTGGCCGTTCGCTCGGCCGCCGGGCTTGAGCCGCGCGAGCTGCTCGACCGGCTGCTGACCGCATCCAAGGAGCTCATGCGCCTGCACGCGTGGGTGTTCTGGGACCAGGTGCGCCCCGGGCTCGCCGAAGAAGGGATCTCCCTGGTGCGCTGGGACCAGCTCACCGAGGAGGAGCAGACGCCCCTGCACGGGCTGTTCCGCGAGTCGATCTTCCCGGTGCTCACCCCGCTGGCCGTCGACCCGGCGCACCCGTTCCCCTACATCTCCGGGCTGTCCCTCAACCTCGCCGTGGTGCTCAACAACCCGTCGACCGAGACCGAGCATTTCGCGCGGGTCAAGGTCCCGCAGTCGTTGCCCAGGTTCCTCAGGGTCTCCGACATGAGCGTCGGGTCCAACGGCGACGGCCCGAACGGCACCCGTTTCGTGCCGCTGGAGGACCTCATTGCCGCGCACCTCGACCAGCTCTTCACGGGGATGGAGGTGCGCGAGCACTGCACGTTCCGGGTTACCCGCAATGAGGATCTCGAGGTCGAGGAGGACGACGTCGAGAACCTGCTGACCGCGCTGGAGAAGGAGCTCACCCGGCGCCGCTTTGGCCCTCCGGTGCGTCTGGAAGTCGCCGAGGACATGCCCGAGCGGGTGCTGGAGCTGCTCACCCGCGAGTTGGGGGTGCATACGAACGAGGTGTTCCGGCTGCCCACGCCGCTGGACCTGACCGGACTGTTCCTGCTGGCCGATCTGGACCGCTCCGACCTCAAGGACCCGCCGTTCGTCCCGTCGACCCACCCTGACCTCGCGCCGACCGAGCGCTCGCAGCAGGGCGACATCTTCGCCGCCATCCGAGCCAAGGACGTGTTGCTGCACCACCCGTATGACTCGTTCAACACCTCGGTGCAGGCGTTCATCGAGCAGGCTGCGGCCGACCCTCGCGTGCTGGCCATCAAACAGACCCTCTATCGCACCTCCGGGGACTCCCCCATCGTCGATGCGCTGATCGACGCCGCCGACGCCGGAAAGCAAGTGCTGGCCGTCGTGGAGATCAAGGCCCGCTTCGACGAGGTCAACAACATCAGCTGGGCCCGCAAGCTCGAGCAGGCCGGCGTCCACGTCGTGTACGGCATCGTCGGGCTCAAGACGCACGCCAAGCTCTGCCTCGTCGTGCGCCAGGAGTCAGAGGGGCTGGTTCGCTACTGCCACATCGGCACCGGCAACTACAACCCCAAGACGGCCCGACTCTACGAGGACCTCGGGGTGCTCACCTGCGACCCGCAGGTCGGCGAGGACCTCTCACGCCTGTTCAACCAGCTGTCGGGCATCGCGCCGCGCAGCCGGTTCCGCCGCCTCCTCGTGGCCCCGCGCACGGTCCGCAGCGGGCTCATCGACCTGGTCGATACCGAGACCGTGCGCCACCGGGAGCACGGCGACGGGCGAATCCGGTTGAAGATGAACTCGATCGTCGACGAACGGCTCATCGACGCGCTGTACCGCGCGTCCCAGGCCGGTGTCCCCGTCGAGGTCTGGGTCCGCGGCATCTGCGCGATCCGGCCGGGCGTGCCGGGTCTCAGCGAGACCATCCGGGTCCGCTCCACCCTCGGACGCTTCCTGGAGCACTCGCGCATCTACTGGTTCGCCGGTGCCGGCCGCCCGCGGATCTACATCGGCAGCGCCGACCTCATGCACCGCAACCTCGACCGGCGGGTCGAGGCGCTGCTGCAGGTCACCGAACGAGGCCACGTGGCCGAGCTCACCCGAGTGCTCGACGTCGGCATGTCCGACACGACCAGCCGTTGGGACCTCGACGCCGAAGGCGTGTGGACCCGGATCCACCGCGACCCCGACGGCGACGCGCTCATCGACGCCCAGACCGCACTGCGCGAGCTGCATGCCAGTCGCAGGCGCAAAGCATTGAGCCGTTAAAGTCCCTCCGTGACCATAGCCGCGGCAGGCACCGTGCCCTGGCGCCGGCTGGACGGTGCCCTGCAGGTTGCCCTTGTCCACCGACCGAAGTACGACGACTGGTCGTGGACCAAGGGCAAGCTCGACCCCGACGAGCAGTGGCCGGTGGCAGCGGTTCGCGAGACGCTCGAGGAGACCGGCCTGCGGGTGCGCCTCGGCTCGCCCCTCCCGTCGACCGAGTACCGCGTCCTGAACCGGGACGGGCTGCCAGCCACCAAGCAGGTGCGCTACTGGTCCGCCGAGGTCACGGGTGGAAACGGCTTGTTGGAGAACGAGATCGACCAGGTCATCTGGCTCGACCCGCCAGTGGCGCACGACCGGCTCGACTATGCGCACGACCGCAACCAGCTGCGGGCCGTGCTGCGGGCCGACCAGCACGGGACGCTCTCCACGTGGCCGCTGGTCATCGTGCGGCACGCGCTGGCCCTCCCCCGAGGCAGTTGGAAACGCGCCGACCACCGCCGCCCCCTCGTCGAGGCCGGCCTGGATCGCTCCGAGGTCCTCGCCGGGCTCCTCGGCGCCTATGGCGTCACCGAGATCGTCACCTCGCCCGCCAAGCGCTGCGTGCAGACGGTCCGCCCGTATGCCGGGTCCGCCGGCATCGAGCCGGTGACCAAGGCCTCCGTGTCCGAGGAAGGGTTCGAGCGCAAGGGCCCGCAGCCGGTGCGTCGGCTCGTGACCCGCCTACTGCGGGGTGGGACACCGGTGGCGCTGTGCACCCACGGGCCCGTCCTGCCCACGATCCTCAAGGTGCTGCGCACCCAGGTGCCTCGGGCCACCAGTAGCGAGCGGACGGCATACCGCCTGCTGGGCCAGGCCGCGCAGGGCAATCTGGACAAGGGTGAGGCCCTAGTCGCCCATGTGGCCGGCACGGACGAGAACGCGCGGGTTGTGGCGGTCGAGCGCCACCGCCTGTAAGCCAGCCGGAGTTCACCCCTCGTTCACCGCGCTCGCCGGTTCGCGATACCCGCCGCTCCTACGGTGCAAGCGGCGACACCGCCGACCAATCACAGCGGGAGAGGTAACACGTGAGGAGCACATCCCTTCGCTGGGCCGCCGCGCCCGGCGTCGTGCTGCTGGCCGCGGGCTTGGGAGCCTGCGGCAGCGACAACACCACCGGAGCATCCACAGCGTCGGGGGGGACCACCTCGGCGGACTGCCCGACGGGCACCCTGAAGGCCGAGGGGTCCTCGGCCCAGAAGAACGCCATCGAGGCGGCCATCAAGGCCTTCCAGACCAGGTGCACCGGCGTGACGGTCAACTACAACCCGTCCGGCTCGGGAGCGGGTATCAAGAACTTCAACGCCGGCCAGGTCGACTTCGCCGGTTCGGACTCGGTCCTCAAGGACGACGAGGCCAAGGCCGCCGAGATGCGGTGCGGCGCACCCGCGTGGCACCTGCCGATGGTCATCGGCCCGGTCGCGATCGCCTACAACGTCAAGGGAGTGGACAACCTGGTCCTCAACGGCGAGGTGGCCGCGATGGTCTTCAGCGGAGCGGTCACGGTATGGAACGACCCGGCGATCGCCGCGCTCAACCCCGGCAAGACCCTGCCCGCCACTGCGATCAAGGTGTACTTCCGCTCCGATGAGTCCGGCACGACAGAGAACTTCACCCAGTACCTCAAGGCCGCCGGCGGGCCAGCCGCGACGATCGCCCCCGCCAAGAAGTGGGCCGGGCCGGTCGGCGAGGGCAAGGAGAAGTCCGCGGGGGTCGCGAGCGCGGTCAAGGCCCAAGACGGTGGCGTCACCTACGTCGAGTGGTCCTACGCGACCCAGAACGCCTTGAGCATGGCGGCGATCGACACCGGCTCGGGAGCGGTGCAGCTCAGCGCTGCGTCGGCGGGACTGATGGTGTCGAGCGCCAAGCAGAAGGGGTCGGGCAACGACCTGTCGCTGACCCTGGACTACGCGACCAAGGCGCCCGGCGCCTACCCGATCAACTTGGTGACCTACCAGATCATCTGCTCGAAGTACAAGGACGCGGCGACGGCCGGGCTGGTCAAGGCGTTCCTCAAGCAGTTCGCGTCGGCCGACGTGCAGAAGGGTCTCGAGAAAGAGGGCTATGCCCCGCTGCCGGCCGATGTGGCCACCAAGGTCAGCGCCGCAATCGGCGCGATGGGCTGACCTGAGACACTTGCCATGACCATGTCAGCGCGAACGGGAAGGCTCGGGGACCGGCTGTTCGGCGGCACGGTCCGGGGCGCCGGGGTGCTTGTGGTCGCTTTGGTGACCCTCATCGGGGTGTTCCTGGTCTCGCAGGCCATCCCAGCGTTGACGAGGAACGAGGCCAGCTTCTTCACCTCGCGCGAGTGGGACGTCAGCGGCGAGGCGCTGCGGTTCGGGATCGTCGAGCTGCTCTGGACCACGGTGGTGGCCTCGCTGATCGCGATGCTGCTTGCGGTGCCGGTCGGGGTCTGTGTGGCCCTGTTCATCACCGAGTACGCCCCGCGGTGGCTTCGCCGCCCGGCCGCGAGCCTGGTCGACCTGCTCGCCGCGGTGCCCTCGATCGTTTATGGGCTGTGGGGGCTTATTGTGTTCCGCCCCTTCGTGGCCCCGGTCGAGTCTTTTCTGGCGGCGCGCCTGGGCTGGGTGCCGGTCTTCGCCGCGACCGGCATCACCGGCGGGACGATCTTCTTCATCGGGATCGTCCTGGCGATCATGATCCTGCCCATCGTGGCCGCGATCTCCCGGGAGGTGTTCGCGCAGACTCCCGGGCCGCACAAGGAGGGCGCCCTTGCGCTAGGGGCGACCAAGTGGGAGATGATCCGCACGGCTGTCCTGCCGTTCGGGCGCCCGGGCGTCATCAGTGCGGCGATGCTGGCCCTCGGCCGGGCTCTCGGCGAGACCATCGCCGTGACCTTTATTGTGTCGACCTTGGCTCGCGACACGGCCTGGACCTGGTCGCTGTTCAACGGCGGAGAGACCTTCGCGTCGCGGATTGCCAACAACGCCGCCGAGTTCGACACGCCGGCCAAGACCGGGGCGTTCATCGCCGCAGGACTGGTGCTGTTCGTGCTGACCTTCGTCGTCAACGCTGTTGCCCGCATCGTCATCGAGCGCAGGAAGGCCTTCGTCGAATGACCACGTCTGCCGACACGGCTCCCGCAAGCCGGCTAACCGGCATACCGGCTAGTCGAGCGCACGACGCGTCGCGAAGCCTCAACGGGCTCGACCGCTCGCCGAAGGCCCGCTCGCGCAAGGTCAAGGACGTCGTCGCGCGGGTCGTCATGTGGTCCTCGTTCGGGCTGGCGCTGGTGCCGCTGGCGTGGATCTTGTGGACCGTCGTCAGCCAAGGCCTGCACCTGCTGCTAACGAGCGCGTGGTGGACCCAGTCGCAGCGCAACATCAACGCCGCCGACGTCGGTGGCGGTGCGGTCCACGCCATCCAGGGCACCCTCATCCAGGGCGCAGTCACCGCGGCGATCTCGGTCCCGATAGCCATCGCGACGGCCATCTACCTCGTCGAGTACGGTCGTGGGCCGCTGGCCCGCACCGTCTCGTTCATGGTCGACATTCTCAGCGGCGTACCCTCCATCGTCGCCGCGCTCTTCCTGTATGCCGTGTGGGTCACCACCTTTGGTTGGCAGCGAGTCCCCTTCGCGGTCTGTCTGGCCTTGGTGCTGCTCATGATTCCCGTCGTCGTCCGCTCGACCGAGGAGATGCTCAAGCTGGTGCCCAACGAGCTGCGCGAGGCGGCATACGCGCTCGGCGTGCCCAAGTGGGTCACCGTCACCCGAGTGGTGCTCCCGGCGGCCTTCTCGGGCATCGTGACCGGGGTGCTGCTCGGGCTGGCCAGGGTGATGGGCGAGACCGCTCCCCTGCTCATCCTGGGGCCCTACACCAAGAGCATCGCGACGAACCTGTTCTCCGGGTACATGCCGACGCTGCCCACGATGATCAACCAGGACCGTACCGAGATCGGGATCGCCGTCGCGGTCGAGCGAATGTGGGCGACCGCACTCACCCTCATCCTGCTCGTCCTCGTCCTGAACGTGCTCGGCCGGCTGATCGCCCGGATGGGCACGATCAAGGCTTAGGGCCGGGAAGGCAAGCGCAAGACATGGCCAAACGCATCGACGTCGAGGACCTGACCGCCTACTACGGCGCCTTCAAGGCCGTGGAAGGCGTGACCATGACCGTCGAGCCGCGCTCGGTCACCTCACTCATCGGGCCGTCGGGGTGCGGCAAGTCCACCGTCCTACGCACCCTCAACCGGATGCACGAGGTCGTGCCGGGAGGGCGCATCGAGGGCACGGTGCGCCTCGACGAGCAGGACCTCTACGCCCCGGACATGGACCCGGTCGAGGTGCGCCGCACCGTCGGCATGGTCTTCCAGCGGCCCAACCCGTTCCCCACCATGACGATCTTCGACAACGTCGTGGCGGGCTTGCGGCTCAACGGGATCAAGGGCAAGGCCCAGCTCGCCGACGCCGCCGAGACGTCCCTGCGCGGGGCGAACCTGTGGGAGGAGGTGAAGGAACGCCTCGGTAAGCCCGGGGCTGGGCTGTCCGGGGGTCAGCAGCAGCGGCTGTGCATCGCCCGCGCGATCGCCGTGCGCCCCCAGGTGCTGCTCATGGACGAACCATGCTCGGCCCTGGACCCCATTTCCACGCTGGCGATCGAGGATCTCATCAACGAGCTGAAGTCTGAGTACACGATCGTGATCGTCACCCACAACATGCAGCAGGCGGCCCGCGTCTCGGACCGCACCGCGTTCTTCAACCTCGCCGCTGCCGGCGAGCCAGGCCGGCTTGTCGAGATCGACGAGACGACGACGATCTTCAACAACCCTGGGGAGCAGGCGACCGAGGACTACATCTCGGGCCGGTTCGGCTGATCCCCCACCAGCCCCAGCGCCTGGTCGATCTCGTCCTGGGACAGGTGCCGCTCGGCCTTCGAGACCGCGACGACGAGGTCAGCGACGAGCTCGATCTCCTCCAGCAGGGTCTCGTCGCTCACGGCGGGGTCGGGGGTGCCGTCGTGGGCCATGAGCCAAATCTAGGGCCCTGGGCCCTCTAGCGGGGGCTAACGGATACAAGACTGCGCGGATCGGCTCGACGCGACGGGGCAGCACGATCTCGACGGTCACGGGACGGCGGTAGTCCCTCTCCACGAGTGAGCGTGGTCGGCGGCGCCGGGCCGGGAGCGCCTCTCGGCGCGCGGCCGCTCGGAGCGGCTATAAGTGGGACCCGGGGCTACCGCGGCCCGACGCTGCCGAACCACCATACCCCGCCAGCCGCCGGCGCAAGCCTCTCAGTGCAGCTGGTCGCGGCGCCACAGCGTTGCTGCCGCCTCCAGATCCTGGGCCGTGTCCACGAGGTGAGCAGCCTGGTATGCGGTGCGCTCTCCTTCGGAGAGCTCGGCCCGACCCGCGGACACCACCCGGCAGAACGCCGCCGCACGCTCCAGGGCCACGGCTAGGTCGCCCTCGAAGACCCCGCGCAGCACCGCATCGACGAGCACCCGCAGCTCGTCAGGGCCCGGCGGCTCGGCCGCCCCGGCGACCGCATGGTCCACGGCCGTGCGCCGTGCCCCCGCGGCATACTCGCGGCTGGCCTCCACCGGGTCGCGCAGGACCCACTCCCGGAGGGCATAGAGCCGCCACAGGCTCCCCGGCAGGCTGCGGGCCGGGCGCCCGGCCCACAGGTCGGCGACGGTGGACAGGCCGAGGTCCTGAACGAGGTCGACCAGCCGGGCCGTCAGCTCCGGGTCCTTGGCGGCCCGTCCGGTGTGGACGAGCACCGCCGCGGTCTCGTGCGCCGCCTCCACCTGCTCGGTCGGGTCGATCCACCCGCCGTGCGCCTCGAGCTGCCCGGTGTCGAAGAAGACGGGGCGCCGGGGGGCGTGCCCGCCGTTGCCGAACGCCATCGATGCTCCCTTCCGCTTCGTCCACGTCCGTGCCAGCGTACGCGACCGGGTCTCGGCTCCCGTTTCGCTGAGCCGTCCCTGTGGACACGCGGGGCGGCGGGAGACAAGTAGCCTGCTCTTGAAGGTGTTCGGCCGCTCGTGGCCCCCATGCTGCGCTCTGCCCTCGGGTATTGGGGTTAAGAGCGGCGTGACGTGCCCAAGAGCGCGGCAAATGCGTTAGGTGTCAGCGGCAGCTCAAGAAAGTCTCGTCAAACGTGTAATGCATCAGGGCCTGGGCCGTCTTACATCTGACCATGCCACATCCTGCGGGGGGCGGGCCCACCATCGGGGGACCGGGCACGCCAGGGTTCGGCAGGTCAGCTCGCGCGTCTGGCCGTGAATGGGGGACACGACAGAAAGGCGAGCCGCTGTAAACCGCATGGGGCGGGCCGGAGGGGGATCCGGCCCGCCCCTTGGCTTTCGTGGTCGAACGTGCCGAATGCCGCACCTTCTGCCGCACCCAACCGGCCGTTCGGACATGGGACCAATCCACCGAAGAGCCGTGGCAGGCCCGTGCACAACGACGACCATTGGTCGCCGACACGCCGGGTGTTGGCGCCCAGACCCCGACCAATGATCGTCCGGGTACGGAGGATCGACCCTGCGGCGACTCGGACCCGCGGCCTGCACCCACGTCGCTGGGCCGGGCACACTCACCGAATCGGGCACCTCGACAAGCGGTCGTCTCTATGCGTCAACCAGTCGGAGGCGACCGACAGGTCACGAGAGCGGCTGCATGTCGGTATGTCCCGAGCCACCGACGTCCGCGTCGTCGGCGGCGACCAAGGACAGGATCGAACTGTCGCCCCAGCGACGCCAGAGAGCTTGACCTACGGCAGCCGGGTCAACCTGAACATCGGAAAGATGCGCGACGTCTTCTTCTCATACTCGGCCATCCCCGGACGCAGCTGGACCAACCGGCGCCAGAGCTCATCGCGCTGATTACCGGTCACCTCGGTTGCCTCGACGCGAACGGTCTGAGTCCCGACCTCGGCAGTGATGCGCGGGTTCGCTCTCAGGTTGTAGTACCAATCAGGGTTGTTCGGCGCCCCGCCCATCGTCGCCGCGATGACCATGTCGTTCCCGTCTGGTAGGTAGACCAACGGGTTGACCCGTTCGGTGCCTGAGCGTGCTCCGATGTGGTGGATGAGCAGCATGGGCGCGCCTTCGAAGTAGCCGCCGACCTTGCCGGCGTTTGCATGGAACTCATCGATGATCTTGCCGTTCCATCCGGCGGCTCCGCTGGACTGACTCATCGGGATGCCTCCCTGGTGCTGGTGTCCCCGTCCTCAGAAACCCTACGTGAACGCCTCCGGTGAACCTTCTTTCGGTGTGCCCGCGCACCGGTGAGACGGCTCGGCCTGCGACGACGGACTCGAAGCCGCGCCGAGGGAGCTGACCGTCCGACGCCCTTATCGCGCGTGCGTGTCTGATGAGCGTTCGGGGCTTCAAGTACCTATCGAGTCCACGAGGGAGTCACCGGCTTCACGTCGGCGCTCGCCCGGATTCAACCGCCGCTCGTGGCCGGAGCGCGGCCCGGGCCCTGTGAAGGTCTTCTTCACTGCCCCTGCTCGCGAGGAGCCCAGCGCTCCGGGCGCTGCGGGCGATAGTCAGCCGGACTACTCCTCGCGCCACGCTTGCGAGCCCGCCGCGGCGGCGGCCTTGAACTGGTGCATTCGTCTCTGGGCCTTCTCGGACGGAGACTCGTCCCATTGCTCGACCCACTTCCTGGCTGCCTGACCAAGCGCAGTCGCGGACAGTGCCGCCCCGAGCAGCCAGACGCCGCCACCTATACATAGCAGCACCACGCCACTGCGAAACAGCCGCGCGTCGAATTCGAACGTAGGTTGGTCAGCGGAGTTGGTCATCATGGTCCCTTTCGTGCTTGAGAGTCACCAGAGCTGCAGCGTCCTTTCAGGAGTCAGCCTGGGCCACCCTCCCACGGGACTCAACATTGTTGGCGATTTCACCGGTCTCCGTTGGCCGACTCCGGGGTTCACGGGGCGCCCGTGTGCATGCCGGAAGGGTGTGGAACCGCTAGTCGGCTCGATGCGCCACATCGAGACCGACCTCGGTTGCGCACCGTGGAAGGGTCGCACGCCGTCTGTCCATCGCCGCGGACGGAAGAGAACCGCCGCCGTGGTCGCGGTCGTCTGCCCTCCTGCGAATCCAAGATCGTCACAGGACGTCGTAGAGGTCCCCGCTTGTGGCGAACTAGCAGTCCCCACCTGCGGCTGCCTGCGCTCGTCACGCGAGGCGGATTGATCGTTTCCTGATGTCGGCAGACCTTCGGGATCGCGAGATGAGGTGCGTGCATGACCGTTTTGTTTGCGTATGCCGGGCCTGACGGTGACTAGCGAAAGCCTGTCGCTGACGGTTGACCCGGCACCTGCTGGCCTGCCCGAGCCGGGGCAGATATTGGGCGAAGCTCGTTCGCCACACATGGTCGCGATCACCTGTCTATGTGTCCATCAGCCAGCGCCCGGGTCCGGCGGACATGTCGGGCGGTTGTGCGGCGGATATAGTCCGCTCGAGTGTGCAACGGCTGGCGCCTCATCGTCGTCCAACCGTTGTCTGGCACGACGAGATGACAGGGGGTCTTCATGAAACGGTTCTCGGTGCTGGTCCTGTGGGCTTTGCTCGCTCGCCGGCTGCTCATCCAACCCACCGGGGCCGCCCACGGCGCCGGGTGATGGCAGGACCGGCGCGACCGGGAGCGTTACCAGCGGGTCGAACGACCTCACGAACGCGAGCCCCACGGCCGCCGCGCCGGCCGGGTCGCTGAAGGGGGGCTCCGCGACGTTCGCGGTGACACCGCCGCCGGGTTGGACCGACGTCACCGCCCAAGCTGCCGGTGCCTCTGGCGTGGAACTGGGTCGTGGCGGCCGGCACCAAGACGGACTCCTTCCTCAACAACGCGGTCATCAGCGCTCAACACGAGGTGCCCAACGACCTCGCGGCCGCGGCCGCGAACGCGAAAGCCCAGCTCGCCGCATCGGGCAAGCAGGTAACCTACCTGCCCGACCGGCAGATCGGCGGTGAGTCGGCGGTGGGTTTCTCGGTCGACAACCAGCGTCCGACGGCGCTGCTGACCCAGAAGGCCCATGTCTTCATCCACGAGAACTCGGTCTACTGCGTGACGCTGAGCTCGACCCAGAATGCCGCCGACGCGGCGGTCCCAGAGTTCGACTCCCTCCTCGGGTCATGGACCTGGATCGCCTGAGCGGGGCGCCCTCAGGCGTCGACACTCTCGCGCCATGGGACCTGCGACACCGCAGCGGTCTCCTGGCGAGTCGGCACAGCGCAACGCGCAGCGGGACGACTGTGGTTACACCGGTGGCCAGGGACAGGATCGAACTGTCGACCTTCCGATTTTCAGACGCTAGCACCGCGCCTCGTCAAGCGTTAATTCCGTTGGTACGTCCGACAACTCGTGCGAGATCCGCTTCCGAGGGCCATACCGTGCGATAGCCAGAGTGTCTCACAGCGCCGCCCTGGACACCACCATCATCAACGGATTGAACCGCCCGACGCACGCGGTCCGCTTTGGGGTATACGATCAGATACTGAATCCGATCGGATACCGTAATGAGGAGACAGCGATGGGGTCGTTGCTGAGGGATGCGCGTGTCCGGGCGGGGTTGAGCCAGCAGGAGCTGGCGCAGCGGTCGCAGACATCCCGCACCGCGGTCTCCGCGTACGAGCACGGACACAAGTCGCCGTCGCTTGAGACGCTCGAACGCCTGCTAGATGCCGCCGGGTTCCAGCTGGAGGTGCAGCCGCGGATCGAGTTCAGCCCGGCTGCTGGGCCTCAACGCCACCAGATTCTGGGTGCCGAACCACCTGCCGAGGTTGTCATCGGAGCGGGCGCTGGCCACGGTTCGTCTGCCGCTAACCCTCAACTGGTCACAGCCCGGTCGAGAGTTCGCTCTGGCTGACTGCAGTAACCGCGCCCGCGTGTACGAGATCGTCCTGACCGAAGGACAGCCCGACGACATCCGGAGGTACGTCGACGGGCTGCTCCTCGTGGACCTCTGGCCTGACCTGATCCTGCCGAGGACCGTCCGGAGCGCTTGGGCGCCGCTGGTCGATGAAGTGCTCGCGGGGCAGAAGGCCGCGTAGTGGCCGGCACGCGCGGAACCGCGCTGACCGACTTCCAAGTCGAAGTAGCCACCCAGTTCTTCTCGCTGCCCTCCAGCGACGGATTTCTTCTCGCCGGCGGCGCCGCACTGGTCGCCCAGCGCATGACGACGCGCCCAACGCAGGACCTGGACTTCTTGACCGCATCCGGTGCGGCCGCCGTCCATGCTGCCCGCGATGAACTGACCGCGGCGGCCGTCGGCCGAGGATGGCCGGTGACGAGAGTTCGCGACCATGACACGTTCTGCCGCCTGCTGGTCCAGGGCACGGAGGATCTGATCGTCGACATCGCCCTGGACTCCAGCCCGACCCTGCCGCCCAAATTATCGGCCCTGGGACCGACGTTCAGTCCCGGCGAGCTGGCCGGACGCAAGGTCATGGCCCTGTTCGACCGCGCCGCCGCCCGCGACTTCGTCGACGTCTACATGCTGAGCAGTCGGTACTCGACGAGGACGCTGCTGTCGCGTGCGCAGGAGATCGATGCGGGATTCGACCGCCGTGTGCTGGCCGACATGCTCAGCCTTCTGGACCGATACTCCAACCTGGACCTGAGCCTGGGCGACGTCGACGTGCCCACCCTGCGCGAGTTCTTCCGCCAGTGGCGGGCGGATTCTGCTGACCTGAGTCCGAATGACGGTCCGACGCACCGAGAGACATGCGGTTCACCGCCTCGTATTGTGAAGAGGTCGGGCCTGGTTGTTCAAGCCCTCTGCCCGGGCATTGTTGATCTTCAGTCGGATGGCCGCCAGGATCCCGTCACGATGCTTGCGGATGGTCTTGGCGACCTTGACGAAGGGAGCGAGCCGGGAGCGGCTGGCCTTGGAGCACCACCGGTCGATCAGCTCGAGGGTCTCCTCGGGGTTCAGGTCGCCGGAGAAGATCGCCCGGAAGGCCTCCTTGAGGCTGTAGGCCCGCCACAGGTCACCGCCGCGGTTGCGGAGCTGACGTAGCGTCGCGGCCTGGTCGTCGGTGAGGTTCTCGGGGCGTTTGAGCAGCGACCAGCGGGCGCCCTTGAACTTCTTCGCGGCGGCCTGGTCGGGGAGCTGGCGCAGCTGGTTCCAGGTCGCCCGGCGCACCACGTCCAGGGCGTCGGTGACGAGCTTGACCGCGTGGAACGGGTCGATGCAGATCACCGCCTGCGGGGCGTGCCCTTCAGAGCGGGCGCTCTTCAGGAACGCCGCGCCCATGTCCATGCTGATCGCCTGCAGCGCAGCGGATCTCGGTCTGGTCGAGCTCGTCGAAGAACGCATCGAGGGTGGCGGTGTCCTTGCCCTCGGCGCCCCACACGATCTTCTTGGCCGTGTGGTCGGTGACCAGAGTGAGATACCGGTGGTGCTTGCGCCAGCTCACCTCATCGACGCCGATGTTCACCAGCCCGTCTAAACGCCCGGGGTCCAGGCCGTCGGCGACGACGCGTTCGCAGATCCGCCCGACGCTGTCCCAGTCCACCCGGGACAGCCGCACGATCGTGGTCTTGTCGGTCTTGGTCGCCAGGAACGCGATGAGGTCCTCGAAGTCGCGGCTGAACCCCGAGCGGTGCCGGGCGAACGGGACGGCCTCGACCCTGACCCCGTGGGCCGGGCACGCGAGCCGGCGCAGACCGGCCCGCACCAGGACCTTCCAGCGACCCCATGTCGGTATGCCGCCAACGCGAGAACACCGGCCGGGTGTCGTAACAGGCCGCGGTGCGGAACGTGCACTCCGGGCACTGCAACCGGCGGCGCCGCAACGCCACATCCACGACGAGCTGCTCGTCCTCGAAGCAAACCTCCGTGACGCTCACCCCCGGCAGGCTCAGCAGGCGGTTGAATACAGTCGTGACGCGCACGGGTGTCCCTTGTTTGGCTGCGTGTAGGAACCTCCAAACCTAGGTCCACGCCCGTGCGCGTCACCCGACGCTCAGCCCGCGTACCGGATCCCCTTGCCAGCAAGGCAGTCCGTCGCCATCAGGCCCGGAATCGACCCACACTCGATGCCGGGAGAGCCATTTTGTCGGGCCGCCGGTGTAGCAACTTCGGATGGCGGCCCGTCACGGTGGAGCGGCTGACACTCCACGGCTCGAGGCCTCCACGACGCGATCACGAAGATCCTGCCGGCGCACTCAACCCTCTCGCCGACAGCCTCCACCCTGAGATAGCGGCCGGTCGTGCACGTAGAAGTGGAGTCCGGCCTCGACCCCGAGGAGCAGATCGCCTCGGGGGTGGCCCGCATCAATGCCGACGTGGCGGAACAGCTACTGACCCGGATCCATCGACGGCATTGTCGACCGGGACGCCCTTGGACTGAGCCGCATCTACGTCCAGGCCAAGCGCTACGCCGCCGACAACATTGTCGGCCGACCCGCGATCCAGGCGTTCGTGGGAGCACTGGCCGGCAACCAGGCCGGTCAGGGCGTCTTCATCACGACCAGCCGGTTCAACGCGGACGCTCAGGGCTACGCCGACCAGGTCCCGACCCGGATCGTGCTGATCGATGGTGACCGGATGACCAGGCTGATGATCCGCCATGGCGTCGGCGTTCCAGGTGAAGCGCGCGGTCCAGATCGTCGAGGTCGACGAGGATTTCTTCGAATGAACCGGTTCCGGCAGTTCCCACCTCGCAATCCATATCGCGTGCGATAACCCCAGGCTACGCTGTGGACGTGGATGTTCGTGCGGAGCGCATCGCCGCCGGCTTGAGCCAGTCGCAGCTGTCGCATGCCGCGGGAGTGTCGCAACCCAACCTGTCGGCATACGAGAACGGTCGTCGGATGCCCTCGCCCGAGGTGCTGGACCGCATCCGGCGGGCACTGCGGGTGCCGCTGTCCGATCGGGTGGCCCTGCACCGTGACGAGATCCGGGTGCTGGTCGCCTCCCACCACGCAACCCAACCGCGAATCTTCGGCTCTACCGCCCGAGGCGAAGACCAGGCCGGCTCCGACGTGGACCTCCTCGTGGAGTTCACCGATGAGGCGACGCTGCTGGACGAGGTCGGGCTGCGCCTGGCACTGGCCGACCTGCTGCAGGTCGAGGTGGACGTGGTCGCGATCGACGCCTTGCGCGGGTCGATCCGCGAGCGGGTGCTGCGCGAGGCGGTGGCGGTGTGACCGATCCGGGGGCCAAGGCCCGCGACGCCGCCGAGCGGGCGATCGCGATGTGCGATGTCTTGGCGGACCTGACCCAGATGGACGTCGAGGCCTTCGTCGAGGACCTGCGCACCCAGTGGGCCGTGGAGATGGGTTTGATCCGGATCGGCGAGACGATCAACCGGATCCCCGACAGCATCCTTGAGCGGTTCCCCGGCCAGCCGTGGCGACAGATCGTGGGGATGCGCAACTTCGCGGCCCACCAGTACGACGACCTCGACCCCCGTCGGGTCTGGCGGACCGTGACACAGGATGTGCCGGCCTTGCACGACTACCTCACCGACGTCGTCCTGCCGGGGACGCAGGCATGAGCAACTTCGCCTTCATCAGGACCAGCCTCCCGGCCGTCCACGCCGAGTGCGTGCGGGCGGAGTCCTACCTGTCCAGCGATCCAGCCGCGGCGTGCTTCTACAGCCGGCGCGCGATCGAGCAGCTCGTCGGGCATCTCTACGACGTGATCGGGCTACCTGAGCCGTACCAGAGCGATCTCTCGGCCCGGATCAACGACGCTGCCTTCAAATCCAAGGTCGGTGTCGCCATCACGGGCGAAGCTCAACCTGATTCGCAAGGTCGGCAACGCCGCCGCCCACGAAGGCAAGCCGATCCAGCAGCACACCGCCCTGCAGGTTCTCGGGGGTTGCGCCAAGACCTCAACCCGGACATCCTCTGGGCAGGTATACCGGTCGGGCTCAAGCACGCCGCGCCGTCACCAGCCGTCACCCGGTGATGACTGAGCCTGCCGTCGCGGCCGTCCTCGCCGGACCTCGATCAGAGACCCGTCCTGCCGCACGTCGTGCAACAACTCTCGGCCAGCAAGGGTCAATGCCCGGTTTGTACGGTCACCTGAGATGTCGCACGACTTATCGCACGACCGCCACACGACGACCACCAGGAACACCAAAACCGCAGGTCACAAGCCTGTGACCTGCGGTTTTGTGAGGTGGCCAGGGACAGGATCGAACTGTCGACCTTCCGATTTTCAGTCGGACGCTCGTACCAACTGAGCTACCTGGCCGTGCACCCAATGGGCATCAGCGACCCCGACGGGACTCGAACCCGCGACCTCCGCCGTGACAGGGCGGCGCGCTAACCAACTGCGCTACGGGGCCTCACGCGAGACCGAGGCAAAGCGTATCCCCAACGGGATTCGAACCCGTGCTGCCGCCGTGAAAGGGCGGAGTCCTAGGCCGCTAGACGATGGGGACCTGGGCATCCCTGCGCAGACCCTCGCCGCCGACGCCGCGCTCGGATCCGTTGAGGACTCGCGCCAGCATAGGGGACGCTCGCCAGGCCCCTCAAATCACCTCCAGCCGCGACCCCGGCGCTCGCCCCGCACTGGCGCGCCCGACCCCTCCCGGCCAGAGTTGTGCCCATGACCCAGCGCAGGGTGCCCACCTGGTCCGGCCTGGCCCCGCTCGTGCGGATGCGTCCGCCCGAGCTGCGCCCGACCGGGCGCCGCCTCGCCCGAGCGCTCACCATCGAGGACCTCGCCGCGGCCGCTCGCCGGCGCACGCCGCGCTCGGTCTTCGACTACGTCGACGGCGCGGCCGAGACCGAGGCCAGCCTGCACCGCGCGCGCGCCACGTTCGAGCGGCTCGAGTGGCAGCCCAGCGTCCTGCACGACGTCTCGGCGCTGAGCACCGAAACGACCATGCTCGGCCAGCCGAGCGCCCTGCCGTTCTCGTTCGCGCCGACTGGCTTCACCCGTCTGATGCACCACGCAGGGGAGCCCGCCGTCGCCCGCATCGCCGCGCGCGCCGGCATACCGTATGCCATGTCCACCCTCGGCACGACCGCCCCTGAAGCGGTCCGCACGGCTGCGCCGCAATCGCGCCTGTGGTTCCAGCTGTACGTGTGGCGAGACCGGGCCGCGGCGGAGGACCTCATGGCCAGGGCCACCGCCTCCGGCTACGAGGCCCTCGTGCTGACCGTCGACGCGCCCGTGGCTGGGGCACGCCTCAAGGACACCCGCAACGGGCTCTCCGTCCCGCCCACCCTGACCCCGAAGACCATGCTGGACATGGCCCGCTACCCGTCCTGGTGGGCGAACCTGCTCACCACCGAGCCACTGGACTTCGCCGCCCTGGCCGGCTGGGACGGCACCATCGGCGACAAGCTCAACGTCCTCTTCGACCCGACCATGACCCTCGCCGACCTCGACTGGGTGCGGTCGAAGTGGCCGCAGCCGTTGGTCGTCAAAGGCATCCAGACGGTCCACGACGCCAAGGCAGTCTTCGACGCCGGGGCCGACGCCATCGTGCTGTCCAGCCACGGCGGGCGCCAGCTGGACCGCGCACCGGTGCCGCTGCGGGTGCTGCCCGAGGTCCGCGAGGTGCTCGGGCCGGACCGCGAGATCATCCTCGACAGCGGCATCCTCTCCGGAGGGGACATCGTCGCGGCGCTCGCCCTGGGCGCAAACAGCACCATGGTCGGACGCGCCTACCTGTACGGGCTCATGGCCGGGGGCGAGGCCGGGGTGCAGCGCGTCGTGGACATCCTCGGCGCCGAGGTCCGGCGCACCATGGCGTTGCTGGGCGCCGCCTCAGTCGCGGAACTGCGTCCCGAGCTGGTCCGTCTCGGGCCGCCGATATGACAAACCGGACGCCTATAGCCCGCCAGAGCCGCTCATAGCACCGTATTCGGGGCTATGAGCTGGCGTCTCGGTCGTAGAGCGACCGAATTATCCGGTCCGGCCCGCCCACGCCAGCACCCGCTGCACCGGCCAGGTCGTGACGATCCGCTCAGCCGGTATGCCGTGGCGCTGGGCGCGCTCGCACCCGTACGCCTTGAAGTCCAGCTGCCCCGGAGCGTGCGCGTCCGAGTCCACGGTGAACAGACACCCGAGCGACAACGCCAGCTCGATGAGCTCGTCCGGCGGGTCGCAGCGCTCGGGCCGCGAATTGATCTCGACGGCTACGTCGTTGTCCGCGCACGCCTCGAAGACGGCTCGCGCGTCGAACTGCGACTGCTTGCGTGTCCCCCGCCCGCCTTCGACGAGCCGGCCCGTGCAGTGCCCGAGGACGTTGACCCGCGGGTTGCGCACCGCGGCCACCATCCTCCGCGTCATCGGCGCTGCGTCCATCGCCAGTTTCGAGTGCACCGACGCCGTGACGACGTCCAGCTGAGCAAGCATCTCGGGCGTCTGGTCCAGCGACCCGTCATCGAGGATGTCGACCTCGATGCCGCGCAGCAGCCGGAACCGCCCGTCCAGCGACGCGTTGACCGCGTCGACCACGCCCAGCTGTTGGGTCAGCCGCGCGGAGGACAACCCATTGGCGACCTTGAGCCGCGGCGAGTGGTCGGTCATGGCCAGCCAGTCCTGCCCCAGCTCGACGGCCGACAGCACCATCTCGTCGATCGGCGAGCCGCCGTCGCTCCAGTCGGAGTGGCTGTGCAGGTCGCCGACGACCGCGGCGTACATCGCCGCACCGCCCGCGACGAGGGCACCTGAGTTCTGCTCCTGCAGGGACTTCAGGTATGCCGGCAACTCGCCTCGGCTGGCCTCGGTCACCACCGTGGCGGTGGCCGGCCCCAGCCCAGGCAGCTCGGCGAGCGTCCCGACGGCGGCCCGAGCGCCGACCTCGGCGGCCGGCATACCGCGGACGATCTCCGCCGCCTTGCGGAAGGCCTGGACCCGGAACGTGCCAGCGCGGGAGCGCTCGAGCAGCAGCCCGATCCGACGCAGCGCATCGGCGGGTTCGCAACCCGCCCCCAGCGGCGTCAGACCGAGCACGCGCTCACCGCCCGGGCCCGCCCGAGATGGGGCCAACCGCCCGACCGTCCACGACGGCGGAGCAGGTGGCGCCCGGGTCGCTGGGACCGAAGACATGCATCCGGACCGCGCCGCTGCCACGCGAGGTCTCGGTGCGCCCGCCGGCGGTCAGTGAGACGGCGGCCGGTCCGTCCGAGCGGAAGGTCAGGGTCGCGGCAACCCGGTTGCCGTTCTGCGAGCAGCTGAGGTTGATGTTGCGCACCTGGGCACCCGAGGGAGGGCCCTGGGGGCGCGGCTGCACAGCATCGCGGGCCGCCTGCGGGGAAGGCGGCGCGGCAACGAGCGGCGCTGCAGCGGGCATCGGCTCGGCCGGGGGCGACGGAGCCAGGGACGGGGTGGGGGTGGAGTGACCGGCGGGGGCGACGGGACCACGAACGTCTCGCTGGGCGTCGCGAGACGCAATCGGGTTCGGCGACTGTGTGGCGGCCGGCAGTGCGGCAGCGGCCTGGAAGTCGGGCAGGTCGCTGGACACCAATGCGCCAGGCGCCCAGGATCAGGACGACGGCCAACATGAAGCCGACCGCCCACCCGCAGGGTCCGGCGGTCCTGCGGGCTCATGGGCGTTTAGGGTGAAACGGTCGCACGGCTTCCTCTCGTGGCGTACAGACAGCACCCCTTGAGCACCCGACGATAGCCCAGCCCGCCGGAGGCGAGCGAACCGCTCACCTGCCCGGTTCAGCTGCGCCGGGCACGGTATCCCCCTTGGTCGAGGAGCTCTCGCCCAGTGGCCGGCGCAGCAGCAGCGACGCCGAAGGCCACCAGCCAGACGCTCCACAGGACGTAGCCGGCGAAGTTGGCGGGGTCGACGACCGGCAGGTCGAGCGGCGACAGCACGCCGGCGAGGATGAGCACCGGCCGAGACCGCACCGAGCACCGTGAACCAGCGCCCGGCGAGCGCGCGGCCGAGGGCGACCAGCACGAGCAGCGTCCACGCGGCGGTGAGCAGGTAGCCGAGGGTCTCGCCGATGAGGTTGCCGAGGACGCGGTGGGCGGTCCCGAAGTCGCGGGCCGCGCGACGGCGGCCGGGTCGCTGCTGTGGCGTCGGCGGCGAAGCCGGGCACCAGCAGCGGCCAGCGCAGCAGGCCGATGACCTGCACGGCCGCGGCCGCGATGCCGACCGGCACGGCGACCGCATCGCGCGGCGCCTCGAGAGCCGGCCGACGCCGATCGCGATCGGGGCGAACAGCGCCGCGGACAAGGCCAGCACCACGAACCAGGCGGCACGGCGCCCTGCGTGCGCGCGGAACGCGGCGAGCACGTCGCCGGCCGGCTCCTTGAGCACGTCGGGGTAGTTGAAGACGCTGCCGAGCGCGGTGAAGGCCACGTTGGTCAGGACGGCCGCGAGCGATGAGCAGCACGGCGGTGAGCTTGCGGTTCATGACGGCTCCCTCCTCTGATGCGTGGGCGAGGTTGGAGTGGTGCGGGGTGCGGACGCTGGCGGGTGATGGCCGCCGCGCGATCCAGGCGACGAGGACGCTGTCGGGGTGGTCGACCAGGTGGTCGCGGGCGAGCGCGTCGACGCGGTCGCGGTCGCCGGCCAGGTGCGCGGCGGCGATGGCGACGAGCTGGCGGTCGCGGGGCCGTCGCCGACCGCGGCGCCGCTGCTCAGGTCGGGCTGGCCGCGGCGAGCAGAGCGCGGCCGCGACGAGCACAGCGGGTCGTCGCTGGTCGGGCCGCGTCAACGATCACCGCGGCCGCGGCGGGTCGCCGCCGACGAGCCGGCGGATCAGCTGGTCGGTCTCGGTGGCGGTCATGCGGGCAGCGTCGGCCGGCGCCGCTGACGCTCGCTGACGCACCACGCTGACTCCGGCCGTCTGCCATCTCAGCGGTGCTGACCGTCGCCGTGCTCGGCCGGTCGAGTGCGCCGGGACGGCGCCCGCGCTGCCGGTGCCCGGCGGCAAGACGACCGAGCTGCTGGTGCGCCTCGCCGCTGGACGCCGGGGCAGCCGGTGCGGGCCGAGCGGCTGCTCGAGGACCTGTGGGCCGACGAGCGCACCGGCGCGCCCGCGAACACCTTGCAGGCCAAGGTCTCGCGGCTGCGCCGCGCACTCGGCGACCCGCGGCTGCGTCGCGGGCGGCCGCGCCGGCTACACCCTGCGCGTCGACGCCGCTCGCCGTGGACGCGCTCGAGGTCGTCCGCCTGGCCGACGCGGTCGCCGCCCTGCCACGTCGGCGGACGCCGCGGCGGCCTACTGCTGTGCGACCGGGCGCTGGCGCTGTTCCGCGGGCGAGATCCTGCCCGGCGGCGGGCGACGCCGAGTGGCTCGCCCCGCACCGGGCCCGGCTCGAGGAGACCCGGCTGCGGCCTGATCGAGGACAGCTCGCGGCCGCGGGCTCGAGCTGGGCGCAGCCGGCGAGCTCGTCGGCGAGCTGGAGGATCTCGTCGCACGTCCACCCGCTGCGGGAGGCGCTCTGGGCAGCTGCTGATCACCGCCCTCTACCGCGCCGGCCGCCAGGCCGACGCGCTCGCGGCCTACCGCCGGGTGCAGCAGGCGGCTGCCGAGGAGCTGGGCATCGACCCGGGCCCCGAGCTGCGGGCGCTCGAGCAGCAGGGTGCTGCACCAGGACCAGACGCTGCTAGCCACGCGACGCGAACCGAGCCCTGGGGCGCTGGCGCTGCACGGGAACCTGCCCGGCGTGTCCGGTCTCGCTGGTCGGGCCGCGCGGCCGAGCTGGACGAGGGTCGCGGCGCTGGTCGCCGAGCAGCGGCTGGTCACGCTCGTCGGCCCGGCCGGCGTGGGCAAGACCCGGCTGGCCGCCGAGGTCGCTCGGCGAGCGGCCCGCCGGCGGCGCGCTGGCTGGTGCGCCTGGACAGCGCGTCGCAGCCGGTCGGCCTGGCGAGCCGTCGGCGATGCGCTCGGGGGACCGGCGCCGCCACGGCGGCGATGGTGCTCGACCGCGCTGCGCGGGCGCCGACCTGCTCGCTCGTCCTCGACAACTGCGAGCACTTGGTGGACGCTGTCGCCGGGGCCGTGCCGCAGCGGATGCTCGGCGCGTCGCGCGCGCGTGCGGGTGCTGGCCACGAGCCAGCTGCCGCTGGGCGTCGACGGCGAGGCGGTGCATCCCCTCGACGCCGCTGGCCGTCAGGCCGACGCGGTGGCGCTGTTCACCCGCGCGTGGCCCGCCAGCAACGCCGGACGTTCGCCTGGACGCCGACGGCGGCCAGCCGGCGTCGAGCCGGTCTGCCGTTCGCTCGACGGGCTGCCCGCTGGCCATCGAGCTCGCGGCGGCCCGCACCAAGACGCTGTCGGTCCAGGAGATCGCCCGTCGGCTCGACGACCGGTTCGCGCTGCTGCGCGACCCGGCCAGCCGCGGCCGCCCCGGCAGCGACCCTGCACGCCGCCGATCGCGCTGGAGCTACGACCTGCTGTTCCCCGACGACCAGCGCGGCCTGTGGGCGCTCGCCTGCTTCGTCGGCGGCGCGCCGCTCGCCGGCGCTCGAGCAGGTGCTCGCGGCGCTGGGCGTGCCCGGCGCGGCCGACGCTCGACGTGGTCAGCCGGCTGGTCGACCGCTCGCTGGCTGACGTCGAGATCGCCGCGGCGGGCGCCGTGCGCTACCGCCTGCTCGACAGCGTGCGGGCGTTCGGCGTCGAGCGAGCTCGCACGCAGGCCGGCCTGGGCGAGGTCGGCGCTGCAGGCGCACGCTCCTGGTTCGCGGAGCGGCCGGCCGCGGCCGCGCGGGCGTGCGCGGCGCCGGACCAGGCTGCGCACCTGCAGTTCGTCCGAGTCGAGCGGGCCAACATCGACGCCGCGCTGCGCTGGGCGCGCGACCCACGACCCGCTGCCGAGCCTGCTCCTGGCGAACGACCTCGGCTGGGCGTGGGCCGTCCTCGGCGTCGGGCCCGACGCCGCGCAGTCGGGTCCGCGACGCGGTCGCTGCAGCCGGCACGGTTGCGGCAGTGGAGCATCGGGCGACTGGTCTGCTGCTCACCGGTTGGCTCGAAGCGTCCGGCGGCGACCTCGACCAGGCGATGGCGGACCTCGACGCCGGCATGCAGATCGCCGACGCGGCAGCTGCGCAGCCAGGGGCAGCTCTACCTCGCGTTCGTCCGCAGCCAGCAGGGGCGCGCCGAGGACGCGTTGGACTGCTGCTCGCTGCCTCGGGCCGAGTTCCACCGCTCGGGGCCTGCAGTGGGAGCAGGGCGCCAGCTGGCTGCTCGGCGCCTGGGCCGAGATTGCCCTCGGCGATGAGCGGCGGGAAGGCAGCGTGCGACGAGGCGCTGCGCCTGCTCGCGCCCGCTCGGCGACCAGTGGGCCCTGGCCACGCGGAGGGCATGCTGGGCGCCCTCGCCCAGGCCGAGCACCGCTTCGCCGACGCCGTCGAGCACCTGGGCGGGCCGCTGACGCGGCGCACCGGCTGGGGTTCGCGGCCGCCGAGGCCCACCACCTGGCCAACCTCGGCCGGGCCCAAGAGCAGCTCGGCGACCGGCCCGCGGCAGCGGCGACCCTCCAACGTGCCATCGACACCGGCGAGGCGGCCGGTGACTGGCGCACGGCAGCGCTGGCCCGCGTCCGCCTCGGCCGGGTGCTGCGCAGCACCGGCGACGCGCAGGCGGCCCGGCAGGCCGTCCAGGCGGGGACCCGCGCTGGTACCAGGCCGCCGGCGGCGGCGATGCCGAAGTCCTCGCCCAGTACCTCGTGGCGGCGATTGAAGCGGACGCCGGCCAGCCGACCGGCCCGGCCGCTCTGGAGGCGGCCCTCGCCGCGGCGCGGGCGGCTCACGACGTCGACGTCGAGGTGCTTGCCCTTGAGCGGCTCGCGAGGGGGCACGCGGAAGCCGGGCGGGCGGCCACCGCGCGGAGCCTGCTCGACACGGCACACGCGCTGACCCCTGCAGTGCGCCACCTGCTCAGCGAGCACGACCGGCTCGACCGCGACCGGGCCGAAGCCCTCCTTCGCGGCACTCGCGTACACGACTGAGATCAGTCGCGCTCAGGTACGCCTGAAGACCTCTTCGGCGTACCTGACTGAGACCAGTTTGCACTCAGGTACGGTGCGGCGCCTTCACCCGGCCCGCGCCGCCCCGGTCAGCGGGCCGTCAGAACGACGTCACGGCCGGCTTCTAGCGTTCTTGGCAGAGGCGCGCCATCGCGCGCTGGGGGAAAGAAGCGACCACGGGACCACCCGAAGGAGGGCTGACGCGTGACGTCGATCGTCGAGGTGGCAGCGTACGTCCCGGGCCAAGTCAGCCTGGCCGACCGAGCCCGGGAGCTGGACCTGCCACTGGTCGAGGTGCGCCGGTTCGAGCGAGCGTTCGGCTTCGATCAGATCGCGTGCGACCCAGCGCAGACCGAGACCGACATCTTGCTGGGCGCCGCGGGGAAGCTGCAAGGCCTGGCCGGGTGCGAGGACCGCATCCGGTACGTCCTGCGCCCGAGAACCGTCCGGTGGCCCTCGCCGTACCCGATGAGCCCGTTGCAGGACATTCGGGACGCTCTCGGCCTCCGGCATGCGCAGGCCTTCGCGATCACCGAACAGGCATGCGCCGGTGGGCTGTTCGCCGTCGACACCGCCGGGGCAATGCTCGCCGAGGACGGTGACCCGGATGCCCTCGCGCTCATCCTCGTCGGCGAGAAGACCTACGGGCGGGTCGGCCAGATCATCCCGGGCATGGCCGTCCTCGGCGAGGCCCACGGCCGCGCTGCTCGTCTCGGCGAACGGCAACCGCGACCGCGTGCTTGGCTACGCGGCCTCGGTCGTGCCCATCCCGGGGGGCGGGCTGACCATGGACGCAGAGGGGTGCAGGCCTTCGGCCAGGTGTATGCCGGTGCCCTCGGTGACGTGATGAGCGCCGCCTTGGAGACGGCCGCCACCGCGCCGAGCGACCTCGCGCTGTACCTGCCGCACAACGTCAACCGGATGCTGTGCCTTCGGACCGGCACCGCCTTGGGTCTCTCCCACGACCAGGTCGTCACCGGCACGATCAGGGAGGTCGCCCACTGTTGGGGTGCCGACCCGTTCCTCAACTACCGGCACGCCGTCGAACTCGGCGGCTGGCCCCCGGCGACCGCTACCTCATGATCGGCATGGGCGCCACCTTCGCCGCCATGGTCGTGGAGCACTGACATGGCCGTCGACCTGAACCGATACAGAGGGTCCCGACCCGACCTCATGGTCGGCTGCGCTACGCCGCCGCCGGTGACGCCAACGCGCCCCTCGTTCTCGCCGGCAACTTCGAGGTCGAGCTCGAGTGGGCGAAGGGGCAGGCTCGGCTGCCGAGCGTCAGCTCCGCCGCAAGCACCGCGATCGTCAACCGGATGGACGAGTTCGCCCTGCTGCTCGGCACCGGCGCGGACACGGCCTGCTCAAGTCGGCGCCCGACCCCGACCAAGTCGAGCACCTGGGCCGAGCTCGGCTTCGACCTGCCGGCCGTGCACGTCGTCGGTGACGCGGCCGCCGACCGGTCGGTCACCGCCGACGCCCTCGCCGACCCCGCGACCCTTGCGGCCCTCGGCGCCGCGGGCCGTCGGGCGCGGCGTTGTTGCCCCACGGGACCTCGCTGGTGGAGCAGCAGCTCGCGGAGGCGGCCGGCATACCCCTCGCCACTGCCTCCGCCGATGTATGCCGGGCGGTCAACAGCAAGGTGCTCAGCCGCCGGCTCTGCGACGAGCACGGGCTACGCCAGCCTGCGGGGTTCGCGGCCACGACGCCGACGAGCTCGCGAACGCGGTCGAGGCTGCGAGCCCTGGCTGGAGCGCGGCCCGGTCGTCGTCAAGGAGGCGTTCGGCGTGAGCGGGAAGGGCATCGCCGTCGTCGACTCGCCCGACCGGCTGCGCCGGGTGCTCACGATCGTGCAGCGGCAAGCCGCGCGGGCCTGCGCGTCGACTTCACGCTCGAGCGGTGGGTGGACAAGGCGACCGACCTGAACTACCAGGTGACCGTCGACCGGGCCGGCGGCGTCCACCTCGACACCGTCAAGGTCGCGCTCACCGAGGGCGGGGTGCATCGCGGGCACCGGATGCCGGCCGGCCTTGACCGGCACACTGGCTCAGCTCGCGTATGCCGGCCAGGTCGTCGGGTGGCACCTGCACGACCTGGGCTACACCGGTGTCGTGGGGATCGACGCCCTCATCGAGCGGGACGGCACCCTGCACCCGGTCATCGAGATCAACGCCCGCAACAACATGTCGACCTACCAGCTGCGGATCCAGGACCGGCTCATCCCCCCGACCCACTGCGCGCTGGCAAAGCACTACTCGCTCAAGCTCACCCGCCCGCTCACCTACGGCAGCCTGCGACGCCAGCTGGGCGACCTGATGCTGGCCGGCCCAGGTTCCGCAGGGCTGGTCGTCAACAACTTCGCGACGGTCAACGCCGCGTTCGCGACGCAGGACGCCACCTCGTCGCGGCCCGGACGCCTGTATGCCGTGCTGGTGGCCGACACCCCCGGGCAGCTGCGCGTCCTGGACGGATGCGTCACCGACCGCCTGACCCAGAAGGAGGTGGCGGCATGACGGCCGCCTGGTCACCGCAAGGCCTGCCCATCGACGCGATCGCGGGCGAGTTCGGGACGCCGCTGTACGTGTACGACGCCGACGTGCTGCGGCAACCTTCGCGCAGGTCCGAGCCGCGCTCTGACCCGCGCCTCGGCATCCTGTACTCGCTCAAGGCCAACCCCAACATCTGCGTCTTCGCCACGCTCGCTGCGCGCCGGCGCTGGTGCCGAGGTGTCCTCACTGGCGGAGCTGCACCACCGCGCTGCGAGCGGGCGTCCGGCCCGAGCACATCATCTTCCTCGGTCCGGGCAAGAGCCGCGACGAGCTGGCTGCGTGCCTCGACCATGGCGTCCACGTCATCGTCTGCGAGTCGCTGGCCGAGCTGGCCCTCATCGACCAGCTCGCTGCCGAGCGCAGGCACGACTGCTCGAGTCGCGATGCGGGTCAACCCGAGCTTCACCGTCAAGGGGTCCGGGCTGACCATGGGCGGCAAGCCCAGGCAGTTCGGCATCGACGAGTCGATTATCGCTGGCCGACCCCGACCTCGCGGTCGCGGTACGCGCACGTGCAGCTGGTCGGCTTGCACGTCTACCTGGGCACCCGCGTCCTCGCCGAGCAGGCGATCATCGACAACACCCGGCACATCTTCGAGCTGGCCGGCCGGCTCAGCCACCACCTCGGCATCGACCTCGAGTTCGTCGACATCGGAGGCGGTCTCGGGATGCCGTACTTCGACGACGAGCGCGACCTCGACCTCGACGCCCTGGCCGCCGGCGTCAACCCGCTCGTCGAGGCGTTCGCCGCCGAGCACCCCGGCACCCGCCTGGTGATGGAACTGGGCCGCTACCTCGTCGCCCGCGCGGGCACGTATGTCACCCGGGTGCGGTACACGAAGGAGTCGTTCGGCGAGCCGTTCGCCGTGACCGACGGCGGGCACCAACCACCACATGGCGGCGGTGGGCGTCGGCTCGTTCGTCCGCCGCAACTTCCCGGTTGTGCTGCTGTCCCGAACGGCCGAGGGCGAGCCGACCGGACCGTGGCACATCAGCGGACCGCTGTGCACGCCCAACGACCTGCTCGGCAAGTCCGTGCGCGCTGCCCGTGCTGCGCGCCGGCGACCTGGTCGGCGTGCAGCGGTCCGGCGCCTACGGACCGACCGCCTCCCCGGTCCTGTTCCTCAGCCACGGCTACCCCGCCGAGGTCGTCGTCGACGGGGGTCGCGCCCACCTGGTCCGCGAGCGCGACACGGTGGCGGACATCCTGCGCGGTCAGGTGCTCATCGACCCACCGGACCCGACGGCCGCCGCACCGGCCCTGTCTCACGAAGACCTCTCTCACAAACAGCTTCTCTCGTCTCAACAGCCTCTCTCACACAAGCACTGCCCACCCTGGAAGGACACCATCATGAGCGACATCATCGCCGCACCGACGCGAACGCCGGTCGTCGACGCCATCGTCGAGAGCCTCGCCGAGGTCCTGAACCAGGACCTGGAGAACGTTTCCGAGCAGACCGAGCTGTTCACCGAGCTCGGCCTGGACTCAACCGGCATCCTCGACCTGCTCATGGCCCTCGAGGACCGCCTCGGCATCGAGTTCGACGGCGACCAGCTGGAGATGGGCCACTTCTCGACCGTCGGCTCGCTCGCCGACTTCGTCGAGTCGCTCCTGCCCAGCTGACCGATGTACCGCACCGGCGCCCCCGAGGCTAGGACCACAGCACCCACAACAGCACAGTCGTCGCCCGCGACCACGGCATACCAGGTCGTGAGCGTCGATGCGGTGCGCTTTGACGCTGGCCGGCTTCCGCTTGCCGACCCCGACCGGCAGTTCCTCGACGTGATGCTGCCCTTGGCTGGGGTTCGCGGTATCGGCCACGACACAGTCCGGGGCATTCCGTACGGGTCGATGTTCACCGCCCTGCTCGACCGCGCGTGCCTGGACGGTCCCGTCGACCTCACCGTCGCCGCCTTCGCCGTCCCGGACTTCGCCCTGGCCGACATCCCGGGCATCGGCGCGGCGGCGCTCACCGGCGGCCAGACCGCGATGTTCGGAATCAGCGACTACGGGCGACTCACCACCTTCGCGGCCCTGCGCCTGGGGGCCCTCTTCGCCCGCCGGCAAGGCATCGATCGGTTCGCCGTCCTCGCGGCAGACCAGGCGTCCCTGCCGTATGCCGCGCCGACCGACCCGTTGTCCCGCGCCGACGCCGACCTCGCCGCTCTCATCATGCTCACCCGCACGGACCATGGAACCGGTCTGCGGGTGGCGCATCGCCCGATCCTGGCCGGCGGGACCGACTTCGCTGCAGACGAGGTCTTCTACGGCCTCGTGGGGGACCGCCCGCTGCCCTTGAGTGTCGTCGTAGGGGCCGGGTGCGAGTCCTGGGTGCCCCCGGCACCGGTGGCGCTGGTGAGATCGGCTGCGGGCCAGCCTGCTGCCGGACTTTGGGAGACGGTCGCCACCAGCAGAAGCGACGCGGTGGGAAGGACCATAGTCATCGACGCCGACCCCAGCCTGGGGGAGGTGGCGGGCGCATGGCTCTGACCGGCGCCGCGAACGGGGCCAGACAGCCCGCTCGATCGCCCGCGAGGACGGACTAGAGGCCGCGCTCAACGCAGCCGGTGTGCGAGTCCCCGCCCCAGAGAGCCTGGCCGATCGGTCCTTGGCCGCCGTCCGGATCCCGCCGCTCACGGTGCTGGCCATGCGACTAGGCGCCAGCGAGCACCTGCTGCGCACGGCACTCGCGCATCTGAACACCCGTCGGGTGGGCGACGGGACCCTGCTGTTGAACCCGCTCGTCAGGACCCAGCTGGCCGAAGCGGTCACCGAGCAGCTGCTCGTCGAGGCCCACCTGGGCGAGGTCGCTGATGGCCGACGGGCCTTCGATGAGGCCGCCCGTGCTCGGACCCATCGCCGCATCACGGACGTAGACCGGGCACTGCTGCGCTTGCTCGGCGGGCAAAGCTTCCTCACCGACGGGCCGGGTGGCACCGCACTGGTCTCCGAATGCCTGCCCGACCTGCTCGGGGACGAACTGAACTGAGCACCATGACCCTGACGACGGCCCCGCCCCCTGAGGCGTCCACCACCGAGGCGTGCTGCGCGCATCGCACGCCGCATCTGGACGTCCTGCGGGCCCGCGTCCGGGACTGGGCCGGCGAGCTGCGCGCCACGAGCGCTGTTCTGCAAGGCAACCCGGCGGATGCGAGCCCGCTGCTGGACCACGAAGGCCCACGCTGGTTGGCTACGGCCGGCATACCGCAGCGGTACGGCGCCGCGCCGTTGCGGGTAGGCGGCCACCGCTACGACGGGTGCAGTGCGGCCGAACGGGTGGTCGTCATGGAGGAGCTGTCCCGGGTCGACCCCTCGCTCGTCGTCGCGGCGCCTGGTGGCTCGATGGCCGGGGTCCTGCTCGCCGCCCTCGGCGACGAGAACCAGCGGACCCGGTTCTACACCCGGCTGCTCGAGACCCCGACCTGGACGTTCTTCGCCCTGACCGAGCCGGACCACGGAATCCGACGCCGGAGCCTTGCAGAGCGCCGTCACGGTGCTACCGGACGGAGAGCTGACCGTCACCGGGGAGAAGCGCTACATCGGCAACGCCGCCCGCGCCGCGATGGGTGTCGTCTTCGCCCGCGAGCGGCCGGGGCCGCTCGGCATCGGCGCGTACCTCCTCGAGGCCCCCACTTCAGGGCTGACGGCCACTCCGCTGCCCATGGTCGGGCTGCGGCCGGTCCAGATCTGCCAGGTCAGCTTCGATGCCGTGCGCGTACCGGCAGAGAACGTCCTCGGCCGCCACCTGCCGCGCAGCCGCCGTGGCCTGCACGCCTGCCTCGCCGTGTTCAACCGCCTGCGCCCCGGCGTCGCAGCCTTGGCGCTCGGCGTCGCCGCCGGTGCGCTCGAGCTCTATGACGCGCTCGAGCCTGCCCCGGGGCCGCTGGCGGCGGCCCGCCGCACCGAGTGGTCCGAGCGGGTCAGCGCAGTAAGACGACTGGTCATCGAGGCCGCCGACGTCGTCGACCGCACCGGCGACGGCAGCCTGGCCGCGGTCGCCAAGGCCAGTGCCTGCCAGCTCGCCGAACGGCTCACCCTCGACGTGTGCCAGGCCCTCGGCCCTGGCGCGCGGTTCACCCGCCCGGAGCTCGACCGTGCGGTGCGTGACGCCCGCGGTCTGGAGTTCATGGAGGGCACCCAGAACATGCAGCTGCTCACCGCGTTCCACGGACTCTCAGCGGGTCGGCTCGGGCCGCCCCGCCCTGCGCGGAAGCGAGTGGTCAGCGGCCCGTCAGAGCACGGTCACCTGACCATCAGGCGAGCCCGACATCCTCGTAGGGACGCCAACCACGCTCGACCCCGACACCTCCTGACGCGAAGGAACGCAACCGTCATGACAGCCCCGCCCGGTGTGCCCTCCTTCGCCGTGATCGGCAGTCGGCAGGTGCACGACGTCCTCGACGGGCGCGAACCGCAAGTGACAGACCTGGTGCGCCAGACCTACCTTCGCCACGCCGCGGGTGACACCGTCAACCCGCCGTCCTACTTCCTGCGCTTCCCGGACCGGCCTTCGGCACGAATCATCGCACTGCCCGCCTCGATCGGCGCGGAAGGGGGCGTCGATGGGATCAAGTGGATCTCCAGCGTCCCCGACAACGTCGCACGGGGTATGCCGCGGGCCTCGGCAGTCCTCATCCTCAACGACCCGGTCACCGGCTTCCCCTACGCCTGCCTCGAGTCGAGCATCATCTCCGCCGTCCGCACCGCCGCGTCCGCAGCGCTGGCAGCCGACGTTCTTACCGAGGGGCGACCTCGTCCCGCGGTCCGTCGGCATCATCGGGACCGGAGTGATCTCCCGGCACGTGCACCACTACCTCGTCCGCACCGGCTGGGACTTCGAGCAGGTCGGCATCTACGACCTATCACCCTCGCGCTCGGACCAGTTCGCGGCATACCTGCGCAGCAGCCAACCCGGCACCGCGGTCACCGTCCACGCAGGGATCGAGCGAGGCGATCCGAGCCCACGACCTGCTCGTCTTCGCGACCGTGGCAGGGACACCGCATGTGCTAGATCCCCGGTTGTTTGCCCACCACCCGGTCGTGCTGCACGTCTCGCTGCGGGACCTTGGCGCCGACGTCATCCTCGACTCGGTCAACGTCGTCGACGACGTCGAGCACTGCTTGCGCGCCGGCACGTCCGTCCATCTGACCGAGCAGCGAGTCGGCAACCGGGACTTCGTCGCTGGCACGCTCGCCGACGTACTACGGGGCACGATCCGGCCCGCCTCGTCCCGGACCGTTGTCTTCTCACCCTTCGGTCTGGGCGTCCTCGACCTCGCCGTTGCTAAGCAGGTCTACGACGTTCTCGGCGACCGCGGCGACCTAGCGCCTGTCCCGGGATTCTTCGCCGATATCGACCGGTTGCCGGTCGCCTGAACTGGCACAAGGGAGTAACGATGGCTGTCATCGACCGGGCCGAGGACTTCAACGTCCCGGACCTGTTCATCGACCTCGAGCCGGTCTTCGGGGACCCGTTGGTCCTCAAGTGCGAGGGGATGAACTTCGCCGGGTCGATCAAGCTGAAGACCGCGGTGAGCCTGATCGACCGCGCCGAGGCCCAGGGGCGAGCCGTGCCCGGGCGAACCACCCTGGTCGAAAGCTCCTCCGGCAACCTCGGCATCGGGATCAGCCTCGTCGCGGCGAGCCGGGGCTACGACTTCGTGTGCGTCACTGACTCGCGTTGCAACCTCGGCGCGGCCGCGCTCATGCGGTCGTTGGGCGCGACGGTCGAGATCATCACTGCCCCGCACCCGCAGCGGGGGCTGCTCGGCGCCCGGCTCGACCGGGTCGCCGACCTGGTGCACTCGGGCAGGAACACGGTGTGGCTCAACCAGTACCAGAACAGCGCCAACTGGGAAGCGCACTACTGCACCACCGGCCCGGAGATCCTGCGAGAGTTCGACGTCGTCGACACGATCTTCGTCGGCGTCGGGACCGCCGGCACGGCCATGGGCGTCGCCCAGTACGTGCGCCGTAAGAGCCCTCGCACCACCATCGTCGGCGTCGACGTCGAGGGCTCGGTGTCCTTCGGCGGACCGGCAGGGACGCGGCACGTCCCGGGGATCGGGTCGAGCATCCGCCCACCCCTGCTCGACCGCACCCTGCTCGACGACCTCGTCTACGTCTCCGAGCCGGAGAGCATCAGCGCCTGCCGGGCCCTCGTCGCACGCGGCTACGTCTTCGGCGGCTCGACGGGCTCGGTCGTCGCGGGGGCCCTGCGCTGGCTGGCCGACCGGCCGACCAGTCGCGGCGCACGCAATATCGCCGTCGCCCCCGACCTCGGCGAGCGCTACCTGGACACGATCTACCAGGACCAGTGGGTGCGTGATCTCTACGGGGACGCGCCCCTGCAGCAGGTCGCCTCCGGCCTGCCCGAAGCGGTCTGACCGCACCGGGATCCCAGGAAGAGCGATGACCGAGAACGTCGTGCGTGCCACCACAGCCCAGCGCAGCATCTACTACGACGAGGTGCTCGCTGCCCGACCAGGTGCTGCACACCATGGGGGACTACCTCGACATCACCGGACGGCTCGACCTGGGCGCGCTCTTCGACGCCACCCGCCAGCTCATCGTCGAGGCCGAGGTGCTGCGCGTCCGGCTCGAGGAGCGTGACGGCGAACTGGTCCAGGTCATCGAAGACGGCAGCGCGGTGAGCTTCGACGTCGTCGACCTGCAGTTCGCGGGCGACGGTGCGGCCGAAGCGGCCACGGCGCGGATGCTCGCCGACCAAAACCGCAGCTTCGACGTCCATACCCACCCGTTGCTGCGCGGGACGATCTATGTCCTTGGGCCGCAGCGGCATTGGTGCTACCTCGCGATGCATCACGTGCTGTGCGACGGCTACAGCCGGGTGCCGCTGTACCGCCGGCTGGGCCAGCTCTACCGCGCACTCACCGGCGCCATAGACGCCGACGCCGAGCCGCTGCCCTCGCTGAGCGCACTGGTGGACGCCGAGACGGCATACCTCGACTCCCCGGCGCAGGAGCGCGACCGCCGGCACTGGGAGGGCGTCGCTCGGGCGCTGCCCGAGCCCCTGACGCTCTCGGCCAGGCCCGCCCAGGCGGCAGGGCGCCATCTGCGGTGCACCGCGGTCATCGACGCTACGCGCGCTGGCGGCTGGAAGCAGGCTGCTGCCGACGCCGGGGTGACGTGGGCGGCGTTCGCCGTCGCCGCGGTCTCGGCGTTCACCGCCAAGTCCGCGGGACGCGCGTCCGGGGTGGTGACCCTCCCCGTCACCGCCCGGGCCACACCGGTGGCCCGGCGGGTGCCCGGGATGGTCGCGAACTACCTTCCGATCGCCGCCGACGTGCGCCCTTGGGTCACCCGCCGGGAGCTGCTTTCCGCAACCGCTCGCAGCGTGCTCGCCGCGCTACGACACCAGTCCTTCCGGGGCGAGCAGGTGCGCCGGATGGCCGGCCTCGGCATCGGGGACCGCCGGGCCTTCGGACCCTACGTCAACGTCCTGCCGCAGACGCCGGTGCTGGACTTCGGCGCGGCGCAGGCCCGGCTGGTCAACCTGTCCACCGGCATCGTCGACGACCTCATGGTGACCGTCCTGGACGGGCCGGACGGCACCGTGGAGCTGCACCTCAACGGCAACCCCGCCCGGTATGCCGCGGACGAACTCCAGACCCACCTGGCCCGCCTCGTCGGCTTCCTCGACGACTTCGCCGCCGCAGAGGGCACGCGACCGCTCGGGAGCCTGACCCTGCGGCCTGCCCCCCGAAGCGACGGAACGGGGCCACGCGTCGCCGACCCGTACGTCGGCGTCGTGGAACGGGTCCTGCAGCAGGCCCGGCGACGCCCGTCGGCGCCTGCGGTGCGAGACCTCGAGGGCGACTGCTCGTATGCCGACCTGCTGGCCCTCGCCGCGGCGCTCGCCGACCACGTCGGTGACGCCGCCGTCACGGCCATCCTTGCGCCGCCCGGCCGCCGCTTCGTCGCCGGCGTGCTCGGGGTGCTCGGGGCCGGTTCAGCATTCGTGCCACTTGACGTCCGGGCCCCCGCCGAGCGCAATGCCGGCCTGCTCGCCGACTGCGGCGCCGAGGCCGTCCTCGTGGACCGCGCGAGCGCAGCGGCCGCCCGAAGCGCGATGGAGGCGCTGCCACCGGGAGCCGCCCGCCCACGCTTGGTTGAGATCGACTCTCTCCCTGAGCAGTTCGGCATCGCGCGGCACCGCAGCGGGTGGACCAACGGCGGCCCGAGCGACCCAGCATACGTGCTGTTCACCTCCGGCACGACCGGGCGGCCCAAGGGAGCCATTGTCCGCCGCAGCGGCCTGGTCAACCATCTGCTGGCCAAGCTCGACCTGCTTGCCCTGACCGAGCAGGACGCGGTCGTCCAGAACGCCCCGGTGACCTTCGACGTCTCGATCTGGCAGATGCTGGCCCCCCTTATCGTCGGCGGAGTCGTGCGGGTCGTCACGCCGGAGGAGGCGGCCGACCCCGACGCTCTGTCCGCCGTCGTCGCCGCCGACGGCATCACCGTCCTGGAGTTGGTCCCTTCGCTGCTACGCGCGGCCTTGCAGCTCTGGGGGGAGCGTGAGCACGCCGAGCTCGAAGGCCTGCGCCACCTCATGGTCACCGGAGAGGCGCTGCCAGCAGCGCTGCTGACGTCGTGGCTGCAGCGTCATCCGGACGTCCCGGTCGTCAACGCATACGGCCCGACCGAGTGCTCGGACGACGTCACCCATGCGGTGCTCACCGCCGGACCGTCGGACGACACGGTCCCCATCGGGCGGCCGATCCGCAACACGGACCTGCTCGTCCTCGGCCCGGACCTGGGACCGGTCCCGCCGGGAGTGACCGGCGAGCTGTACGTCGCCGGAGACTGCCTCGGCATCGGCTACCTGGCCGACCCGGGCAAGAGCGGGGCGACCTTCGTGGCCCGCCCCGGCGGGGCCCCAGGCGAGCGCATGTACCGGACCGGTGACCACGTCCGCTGGCTCGCCGATGGGCAGCTTGAGTTCGTCGGCCGGGTGGACCACCAGGTCAAGGTCCGGGGCCAGCGGGTCGAGGTCGGCGAGATCGAGGCGGCCCTCGGCGAGCTCGACGGAGTCGACGACGCTGCGGTCCTGCCCCGCAAGGACGCCCACGGCGGCACGCAGCTGGTCGCCTACCTGCGCGGGGTTGCCGAAGACTCGCTGGCGCAGGTCCGGGACCAGCTCGCCGCGGTCCTGCCCGCTCATCTCGTCCCCTCTGCGTGGGCCGCTGTCCCCACCTTCCCGCTCACCCCCCACGGCAAGGTCGACCGCGCCGCCCTCGCCAGCGTCCCGGCTGCGGTGCTCGGCGGGCGCAACGCCGCGACGCCTGCGCCCCAACGGGACTCGCGTTCGGCCCGCCCGGCTTCAGTCGCTGCGGCAGCGCCGTCAGAATCGGCCGACCCGGTGGTGTCGACCTTGTGCGCCGCCTACGCCGAGACCCTGCGGCTGACGCAGGTCGGGCCGCACGACGACTTCTTCGCGCTCGGCGGGGACTCCATCAGCGCCATCCAGCTCACCGCGCGCGCCCGAGCCGCAGGCATTGAGATCACGCCCCAGCTCGTCTTCGAGCTCGCCACCCCGGCCTCGCTCGCCTCCCGCGCGCGCCAGGCCCGGCCGGACGCCCGCCCAGGCCCTGCCGTGGCTGCGGCACCGGCGCAGGATGACCCCACCGAGATCGAACCCACCCCGATCAGCGTGCAGCTCGCCGAGGACTCCCCGGACCTGGGCGGCCCGGTGCGGGGGTATGCGCAGGCCGTGCGGCTGCGCGCCCCCGGCCGATTCACGTCGGCCGACGCCGAGGCCGCACTGTCCGGACTGGTCGCGGCCCACCCGATGCTGGCAGCCAGGTTCGAGCAGCTCGCCCCCTCAGTGTGGGCCGCCCACGCCGACACCCCCGAGCGTGCCGAGAGTGCCGATGTCAGCGGACGGCTCGTCGAGCTGACGCCAGATGGCGACCTGGCGGCCGAGATGCGCGCGGCCAGCGCCCAGCTGGACCCGCAGCGGGGGGTGGTCTGGCGGGCCATCCTCGAGTCGGGCGATCCCGCTCACCTCACGCTCGTCGTCCACCACCTGTGCATCGACGGGGTGTCGTGGCGGGTTCTCGTGGCGGACCTCAACCGGCTCACCGAGGGCGCCGCCGCCGGAGCCCTGGCGGGGGCCCTTCCAGCAGAGCCCACC
Organism: uncultured Actinomycetota bacterium; assembly: GCA_963724925.1. Classification (GTDB taxonomy): domain Bacteria; phylum Actinomycetota; class Actinomycetes; order Actinomycetales; family Dermatophilaceae; genus Phosphoribacter. The sequence goes on from CAVRXF010000016.1 coordinate 49,025, forward strand.
TCATTCGCAGCGTGGTCGCACGCTCAGGGCCGGTTGGCCCGCAGCGCGAAGTTTGCCGCCACCGAACGGGCCCTCTGGGAGCCCGTCGTCGCGGGCGACTACGCCCGGCTGTTCGGGCCCGTCGATCCCGCGAAGCACACCTATGGCACCGCCGGCCAGCTGCGGGCCGAGCTCGACCCGCAGCTCACCGTGGCGCTGCTCAGCCTGCCCACGGCATACCGGGCGGACCTCAACGACATCCTGCTGGGGGCGCTCGCCGTGGCGGTCGACGGCTGGCGCCCGGCCCCGCCCGGGCTGGTCAGTCGCCGACTCGTCGAGGTCGAGGGACACGGCCGCGAGCAGCTGCGTCCCGACGACGGCATCGACGTGTCGCGGACCGTCGGCTGGTTCACCTCGGCCTTCCCCGTCGCCGTGGACCTGCCCGGCCAGGCGGAGGGCGACCGGATCGCAGCCGCGACCGCGGCCGTCAAGGCCGTCCACCGCCAGTTGCGTGCCCGGCCGCGACACGGCCTTGGCTACGGCATGCTGCGCCGTCAGCACCCCCAGGCCGCCAGGCTGCTGCCCCCGCACGACCCGCCGGAGCTGGGCTTCAACTATCTCGGCCGGGTCGCGAGCGAGCCCGACGAGCGCTGGGGCTTCACGTCCCTCCCCGCGGCTGCTGCCGACAGCAGCGGTGCCGCCACCATGGCCGTCCACGGCCCGATCGCGACCCTTACCCACCCGGACCTACCCTTGCGCCACGTACTCGGGCTCACTGCGACAACCGAGGATCGGCCAGAGGGACCGGTGCTGCTCGCCCACTGGCTGTGGGCCGACGGTCTGCTCGACGAGCACGCGGTCGCCGACCTGTCCCGCCGGTGGTTCGCGGCCATCGCGGCGCTGATCGCGGGGGCGGACCGCCCGGCCGCCCGCGTGCCGACCTTGGCCGACCTCCCGCTCGCGCCCGTCACCGACGCCCAGCTCGCCGACCTGCTTGCCCTGCGGGGCGACCGGGTGCTCGACGTGCTGCCCCTGACGCCCATCCAGCGGGGCATGTACCTGCAGTCCCGGTTCGACGACGACCGGGTCGATCCTTACGTCCTGCAGGTCAGCGCCGCCGTCGACGGACCCCTGGACATCGGCCGGCTACGCACCGCGTGGGCGAGCTTGCTGCATCGCCATCCGCAGCTCGGGGCCGAGTTCCACCTGCTGCCCGGCAGCGCGCCGGTGGCTCTGGTGGTTCGACGCGACGAGCTAGCCGTGGAGGTCAGCGACCTGCGCCAGCACGCACCGCAGGCCGCAGAACAAGCCGCGGCCGAGCTGGCCCGCAGCGACCGGGAATCGCCCTTCGACCTGGCGGCCGGGCCGCTGATCAGATGCCGGGTCGTCACCTTCGGGCCGGCTCAGGCACGCCTGGTGCTCTCGATCCATCACATCCTCGTGGACGGCTGGTCGATGCCGCTGCTGATCGGCGACCTGCTCGCCGCCTACCGGGACGGCACGGCCCCCATCGGCCCGCCAGCCACCCGCACCCGGTATGCCGAGTACCTCGCCTGGGCCCGCGGGCAGGACCGGGAGGGCGCGCTTCGATCCTGGGCCACCTACCTCCAGGGGGCCACCCGGCCGACCCTGGTTTCCGAGCGAGTCAACGCGACCCCCGGCCCAGCTGGGTCGCATGCCGTCGCGTGCGACGGCGACCTGGCTCGCCACGTGACCGCGCTCGCCGGGCGGCATCGCGTCACCCTCACGACCGTCCTGCTCGTCGCGTGGGGAGCGGTGCTCACCGAGCTGACCGGGCGCGGCGAGGTGCTGTTCGGGCTCACCGTCTCGACCAGGCCGGACCAGCTCGCGGGGTCCGAGGCGGCGATCGGCCCGATGCTCAACACGGTGCCGGTACGCGGCCGGGCGCTGCCCGGCGAGGACCTCGGCACGCTTCTGCGCAGAGTCCAGGCCGAGCAGGTCGCGCTGCGCCCGCATGTGCATGTCGGGCTGCCCGACATCCTCGCTCGCACCCCAGCGCTGCGGGAGCAAGGCGAGCCGTTCGACACCGTCGTGATCGTGGAGAACTTCCCTTTCGAGTCGCTCGACGGCTCCGTCGTGGCGGGCCTGACCCTGGGTCCCGCGCGTGTCGTCGAAGGGCGGCACTACCCGCTCGGGTTGGTGATCGACCCGAACTCCGGCGGCCTCGCCATGCGCATCGACTACGCCCCAGGCCAAGTCCCGGAGGACCTCGCCAGGCGGGCGGGAGCCAGCCTGCGCGACGCCTTGACCGAGCTGGCCGGAGATAGCGTGCCGCGAGGCCTGCTCGCCCACGCCGCCGGGCTCGACAAAGGAGGCCACGTGGACCGTGACGCCGCCTCCACCATCGCGACCTCACCCGCCGCGTCGCGGGCCCCGGCCACCGCCGAGGAGGCCCTCGTCGTCGACGCGTTCGCGACCGTCCTGGGCCTTGCGCTGGTCGATGCACACGAGAGCTTCTTCGCGCTCGGCGGCGACTCGATCAGCGCCATCCACGTCGTGAGCGCGATCCGCGCGCACGGGCTCGACGTGACCCCCCGGGACGTCTTCGAAGGGCGCACCCCCGCCAGTATCGCCGCTCGGGCGCGGCACCACCACATCGTTCCCGACCACGGGAACGAGGACGACTTCACCCTGTCCCTCGACGAGCTCGACGAGCTCGACGCCGAACTCGGCTTTGCCGGAGGATCCCGATGAGCGCAACCCAACGCAACGACTACCTGCCGTTGACGCCGCTGCAGCAGGGCATCCTCCTGGAGGAGGCGGCCGCCGAGGACTCCCAGGGGGCGTTCGTCCTGCAGCTCGTCGCCGACTGCGGCCCCGGCCTCGACGTCGAGCGGTTGCGCGCCGCGTGTGCACGGCTGCTCGTGCGCTACCCCAACCTGCGAGCCTGCTTTCGCCAACGCGCCAACGGCGACTGGGTGCAGGTCATTCCCCCGTCGGTCGAGCTGCCTTGGGAGCAGGTGGAGCTCGGCGAAGACCAGCTCGGCGAGCGGCTCGAGGCGATGACCGAGGCCGACCGGCGCCGCCCATTCGACCTGGGCCGGTCCCCGGCGTTGCGGGCCACGCTGTGTCGGCTCCCGGACGGAGGACATCGCTTCCTGCTCGCCATGCATCATGTCGTCATCGACGGCTGGTCGATCCGGCTGCTTGTCCAGGAGCTCGTCACCGGGTACCTGAATGGCGATGCGCCCGCCGAGGAGGACCGCACCTTCCGCAGCTTCCTGGCCTGGCACGGACGGGCCGACCGCGCGGCGGCCCAGGCGGCCTGGGCGAGCGAGCTCGCGGACCGCGGCGAACCGACCCTGCTGTCGGCCGTCGCACCCAGGGCCACCGAGGCCAGCTCCCAGGTGCGCTCGCTCGACACCACTGTCAGCGGGGAGGCATTCGCGCACACCCAGGCCTGGCTGCGCCAGCATGGGCTGACCCTCAACGACGTGGTGCAGGGCGCGTGGGCACTGGTCGTCGGGCAGCTCACCGGCCGGTCCGACGTCGTGTTCGGGATGGTGGACTCGGGCCGGTCCGCACCGGTCCGCGGAATCGAGACCGCCGTCGGCCTGATGGCCAACACCGTCCCGGTTCGGGTTCGGATCGACCCACGTGCGAGCTTCCTCGAGCACGTGCGCCGGGTCCACGAGGGCCAGGTCCGCCTGCTCGACCACCGGCACCTGGGACTGTCGGACGTCCAGCAAGCCGCCGGCGGCGGGCGCCTGTTCGACACCCTCATCACCTCGCTCGGGTACTTCGACTCGACCGAAAGCACCGTGGATGCCGCCGAGATGGGGCTGCGGGCGGTCGACGTCCGCACGGGTACCGACTATCCCGTGACGCTCACCGTGGTGCCGGGCACATCGCTCGGCCTTCGTCTGCAGTACCGCCCCGACGTGGTCGCTGCCGAGGTCGCCACTCATGTGCTCGACCAGATCGCCCGCCTCGTCGCGTCCTGTGCGCAGCACGAGCGCGAGTTGGTCTCCCGGATCGAGATGACGACCCCCGCGCAGCGCACCCTCGTGCTGACCCACAGCCACGGACCGTCAGCGCTCGGCCGGGGCGAACGGATCGCCGACCGGATCGCCGCGAGCCTGCTCTCACGGCCGGACCACACGGCCCTGATCTGCGGCGACGAGCAGATCGCCGCGGCCGAGCTGGCTCGCCGGATCAATGCACTGGCCAGACTGCTTATCGGCGAAGGGATCGGCCCGGAGCAGCTCGTCGCCATTGCCTGCCCTCGCCTGCCGGCCCTGGTCACCTCGATCGGGGCAGTGCTCACCGCAGGCGGGGCCTATCTTCCGGTCGACGCGAACCTGCCCGCGCTACGGCTCACAGACCTGCTCGGCGACGCCCCCCCGCGCCTGCTGCTCGGCCTTCGGGCTGACCTCGACCGCATCCGGGCCGCAGTGCCCGGGCTCGATGTCGTGACGATCGCGCTCGACGATCCTGGCGTTCTCGCGCGGCTCGCGGCCGAGCGCAGCGAGCCGGTGCGCACGTCGGAGCTGCTCGCCCCGCCCGAGCCCGACCACCCGGCATACCTCATCTTCACCAGCGGCTCGACCGGCCGACCCAAAGCCGTCGTCGTGACGAACCGAGGACTGGTCAACATCGCGCTGGACTATGTCGAACGGGTCGGGCTCGCAGCCGGGGACCGGCTTCTGGCTGTGACGACGTTCGGCTTCGACATCGCCATGCTCGAGCTGCTCGGACCCCTGGTCGGCGGGGCGACCCTCGTCCTTGCCGACGGGCCGACCACGAAGGACCCGCACGCGTTGGGGGAGCTGCTCGCCTCCAGCCAGGCCACCCACCTGCAGGCCACCCCGGTGCACTGGCGGGCCCTGGAGGCCGTCGCAGGTGAGCGCCTCGCCGGGCTCAAGGTGGTCACCGGAGGGGAGGCCCTCTCGCGTTCTCTTGCCGAGCGGCTGCACGAACTCGGGGTGCACACCCTGTTCAACCTCTACGGGCCCACCGAGACGACAATCTGGTCCACCGGAACGGTTGTGGAGCCGGGCTGGAGCGGCGCTCCGTCCATCGGCGTGCCGATGGCGGGCAACGTCGCGCTGGTCCTGGACGACGCGCTGCGCCCGGTCCCCACCGGGGTGCCTGGCGAGCTGTACCTCGCCGGCGACGGGGTGGCTCGCGGCTACCACGCCAGGCCGGGGCTCACCACCACGCGGTTTGTCGCCAACCCGTTCGGCGCCCCGGGAAGCCGGATGTACCGAACCGGCGACCTGGCCCGGTGGGACGCCGACGGCACCATCGACTTCCTCGGCCGGGTCGACCACCAGATCAAGATCCACGGGCTGCGCATCGAGGTCGGCGAGATCGAGTCGGTGCTCGGCGAGTGCCCCGGGGTTAGCCAGTCCGTCGTGGTCGCCAACCGCAGCTCGGACGGAGCGGACGCCACCCTGGCCGGTTTCGTCGAGACCGATGGCAGTATCCCCGGCCCGGAGACGGTGACCGCCTTCCTGGCCGAACGGCTGCCAGCGCACATGATCCCCAGCGTTATCCGGCTGCTCGAGCGGATGCCATTGACGGCCAGCGGCAAGGTGGACCGGAACGCACTCCCTGCCGTCGAGCGAGACCATCGCGCTGCGGGCAGCGAGCTGGAGCAGCAGGTGCTCGAGGCCTTCGGGGAGGTCCTGGGCCGGGCGATCGACTCGATCGACGACGACTTCTTCGCCCTTGGCGGCCACTCGCTGCTCGCATCGATCCTCGTCGGACGGCTGCGCCGGCTGCTCGGGGTCGAGCTCGGGGTGCGCGCCCTGTTCGACCACCCGACTCCTGCCAGCCTGGCCGGATTCATCGGCACGCAGCGCGGCACCGACTCACCTGCGCGCCCGGAGGTGCGCCCGCTCGGGCTCTTCGAGGGCCCGCTGTCGGCGGCGCAGCAGCGGATGTGGATGCTCAGCAAGGTCATGGACGGCGGGGTCTACAACGAGGAGATGACCGCCCGGCTCGTCGGACCGCTGGACGTCGAGGCGCTGCGCGAAGCGTTGGGCGACCTGGCCGAGCGGCACCTGATCCTGCGCACGGTGTACCCCGTCCGCAACCACGCGCCGGTGCAGGTGGTGCGCCGCCGAGGCCGACCGCACCTCCCGCTGGAGGTCATCGACGTTGCCGACCCCGAGCAGGTCGAGCCGCTGATCCAGCAACAGATGCAACGGGACTTCGACCTCGAGAGCCAGACGCCGACCCGGGGCGTCCTGTTCCGGCTCAGCGGCCGGGAGCACGTGCTGCTGGCCGTCATGAACCACATCGCCATCGACGGCTGGTCGGACAGCCTGCTCGCCCGCGACCTCGCGACCGCGTATGCCGCGAGGCTGGCCGGCCGCGAACCGCACTGGCCGCAACAGGACTTCACCTACCTCGACTACACCGTCTGGCAACGCGAGCTGCTCGGGGACGCCGGCGACCCCGCCAGCCTCGCCGCCCGGGAGGGTGCCTACTGGTCGCGCACCCTCGCCGACCTTCCGGCCGAGCTCGAGCTGCCCTGGGACCGTCCGCGACCCGCGATCGCCAGCGGTCGGGGAGGCAGTGTCCCGCTGGAGCTGAGTGCCGACCTGCACGCGGCCGTCAGTTCGTTCGCCGCGGCCCATTCGGTCACCCCGTTTACCGTCCTGCATGCGGCGCTGGCCGCGACCCTCTCCCGCCTCGGCGCAGGCAGCGACATCCCCGTCGGCACCGCCCTCGCAGGCCGCACCGACGATGCCCTGCTCGAAGTCGTCGGCATGTTCATCAATACCGTGGTCCTGCGCACCGACGTCTCAGCAGACCCCACTTTCGAGCAGCTCGTCGCCCGCGCCAAGGAGACCAACCTGGGGGCGATGGAGCACCAGAACCTGCCCTTCGAAACGGTCGTCGATCTTGTGGGGGCGCCGCGATCGGCCGCCCTGAACCCGCTCTTCCAGGTGGCACTCGTCCTGCAGAACGCCCCGCCGGCGCAGCTGTCGCTGACGGGTATCGAGGTCCTTCCGTATGCCCCCGCATCCGCGACCGCCAAGCTCGACCTCGCCATGGAGCTCACCGAGCAGTGGTCGCCGCAGGGGGATCCGGCCGGCCTCACCGGCATCCTCGAGTACAACGCCGACCTGCTCGACCAAAGCACTGTCGTCCTGGTCGGCGAGCGCTTCGCCCGCTTGCTCGCCGCAGCCGTTACCGCACCCGAGACCCGGATAAGCGCGCTGCCGCTGCTCTCGCATGCGGAACGGGCCGACCTCATCGCAGTCGCTGCGAGCACCGACTGGGGGACCGGCATACCGGCAGCCGACGGGCCTACGCTTGCGGACCGGTTCGCGTCCCACGCCGGACTCGACCCGCACCATCCCGCGGTCGTGTGGGACGGACCGGAGGGGCCGTCGTCGATCAGCTTCGACGAGCTGCGCGAGCGCGCCAACCAGCTGGCCCGGGCGTTGGTCGCCAAGGGGTGCGGCCCGGGCGACGTCGTCGGGCACCTCGTGCCTCGGTCGGCGGACGCGGTCGTCGCCGTCATCGGCATCCTCGCCAGCGGAGCCGCCTACCTGCCTCTTGACCCCAGCAATCCCCCCGACCGAAACGCCTTCGCTCTCAATGATGCCGGCGCCTCCGTCGTCGTTACCACGCGACAGGTTCTCCCGTCACTCGCGCAGGAGAAGCACCGGTCGGCCCTCGTGCTGGACGACCCGGCGACGACCGCACACCTGCGTGGTCTCGCCGCGCATCCGTTGACCGACACTGACCGGAGCCGACGGCTGCGACCGGACCACCCGGCATACCTCATCTACACATCCGGCTCGACTGGCCGGCCCAAGGGGGTTGTCGTCTCGCACCGCAGCGCCCTCGAGCTCGCCGTCAGCCACAGCCGCCGGTTCGGAGTCGATGCCTCGACCCGGGTGTTCCAGTTCGCGTCGTTCGGTTTCGACGCGGCCTACTGGGAGCTGGCCGTCTCGGTGCTCAGCGGCGCCACCGCCGTCATCGCGCCGGAGGACGCCCGAGTCGGGCCCGCTCTCGCGTCCGCGATGCGGCGCCACCGGGTCACGCTCACCGTGCTGCCGCCCGCGGCCCTCGGCTCGGTCCCAGCGCACGAAGCCCTGCCAGCCGACCTGACACTGCTCGTCGCAGGCGAAGCTTGCCCGCCGGACCTCGTCGCGAGGTTCGGGGCCGACTCGCCGATGATCAACGCCTATGGGCCGACCGAGACCACGGTCTGCGCCTCGGTGAGCGACCCCCTCGAACCCGTCGGAGCACCGCCCATCGGGCGCGCGGTGGCCGGGCACCGGCTCTACGTTCTGGGCGAGCGGCTCGAACCGGTCGCACATGGCGTGGCGGGCGAGCTCTACGTGGGGGGTTCCGCCCTCGCGCTCGGCTACCACGGACGCACCGGGCTGACCGCCAGCCGCTTTGTCGCCGACCCGTTCTCGGGCGGCGGACAACGGATGTACCGAACCGGAGACGTCGTTCGCTGGCGCCCCGACGACCAGCTGGACTTCATCGGACGCGCCGACGACCAGGTCAAACTGCACGGCCACCGGATCGAGCTCGGGGAGGTCGAGGCCGCGCTCGTCGGGCAGCCCGGTGTCGCCCAGGCGGTGGCCATCGTGCGCGAGGACCGCCCGGGCCTGCGGGAGCTCGTCGCGTATGCCGTGCCGGAGCCCGGCGTCCTCGGGTCCGGTCAGGCCTGGCGGGCCGAGCTGCGTGACCTGCTGCCGCCCGTCATGGTGCCCAGCGCGGTCGTCGTGCTTCCCCGCCTGCCGCTCACGGTCAACGGCAAGATCGACAAGGCCGCCCTCCCCGCGCCGAACCACGACGTGGCAGAGGGCCGGCCGCCGACGACCAGCGCGGAGCGCATCGTCTGCGAGCAGTTCGGAGTGGTGCTCGGGCGGGCGGTCGGTGACGTCGACGCGGACTTCCTCGAGGTCGGCGGCAACAGCATCCGGGCAGTCGAGCTGGCCGCTCGGCTCACCGACGCGGGGCTACCAACGGACCTGTCCACGGTCATGCACCTGCGCACGCCGGCCGCGCTTGCCAAGCGGTTGGTGCCTGGTATGCCGCCGGCCGCGCCCGCAGCCCCACCCCTGCAGGCCGCGCCCACAGCCCCACCCCCGCCAGCCGTGGAGGCGCCGACCGTGCCCAGCAGAACCGCGCCGATCCCCGAGGTGCCCGTGACCGAAGCAAGGACGCTCGGGCAGACCTCGGCGGCCAATGAGCCCGGCGCTTTCGCGAGCGTGCTCACGTTGCGTGCCGGCGACGAGCAGGAACCGCTCTTCTGCGTCCACGGCGGGTTCGGGCTCGCGCTGCCGTTCGCCCAGCTGGCCCCGCACGTCCCGCCAGGCCGGGCGGTCCTCGGCCTGCAGTCACCGGCCCTCGAGCTGGACGCTCCGCTGCCGGACTCAATCGAGAGCGTGGCCATGCAGTACGCCGACACCATCCAGGCCCTCCAGCCGCACGGCCCCTACCACGTGATCGGGTGGTCCTACGGGGGCTATGTCGCCCACGAGGTCGCCCGGGTGCTCGAGGCCCGCGGCGAACAGGTGGCGACCCTCGGCATCGTCGACGCGTTCCCGATCGAGGGCAACCGGCGCCGAATTCAGCTCACCACCCATCGCCTGATGGTCGGCATGCTCGAGTACTTCAAGGTCCCGGTCCCTGATCACGACGACATCACCATCGACGAAGCCGTCGGCCTGCTCCTTGACACCGGCCGCGTCCCACCTGGCTTCGACGAGCCCCGGGTGCGTCGGCTCGTGGACATCATGCTGCGTCATTTCCAGCTGGCCATCCGGTACATCCCCGGTCAGGTAACGGCCGGTGCCGAGGTCGTCGTGTCCACGCACGAGCGGCGCGGCAGCAGGTTCGTCCGGCGGCAGGGCCGGCGATGGGCGCGTTACGTCAGTGGCCCGATCCACTCAGTCGGGGTCGCTGCCAAGCACGACGACCTGCTCGACCCTGGCCCCGCAGAGCAGGTTGCGCTCGCGATGTGCCCGCAGCCGCCGGTCACGTCGCAGGCGGTAGTAAGCGAGCCCACGCTGCCCGAGCAGCAAAGCGCGTCGGCACGCGGCTTGTCGCTGCCGCCCGAACCGCCGTCCTCCGCCGGCGGATTGGGCCACCGTCTCGCCGCATTCGGGTCTCAGGTGGGCGCGCTCACCGGCCGGCGCCTCAAGCACGTCGTCGCCGCGCCCGGACGGCTGGTCGGCATCCTCATGAACCCGCTCGTCATGCTCATCGCCGTCGGCTACCTCTTCAAGGACGCCGTCAAGCTGCCCCCCGGGACGAACGACTACCTGACCTTCCTCATCCCCGGCGTACTGCTGCAGGTCGGTCTGGCGAGCATCGGCCCCACGGCGATCACGGTCAGCGGAGACGTCGGCAGCGGGCTCATGGACCGGCTTAGATCCATGCCCATCGCCCGCCCGGCCGTTCTGGTCGCCCACGTCCTGGCAGACACCCTCGTCGGCATCGGCGCCCTGATCACCGTGGCTGCCATCGGGGTGGGGCTCGGCTGGCGAGTCAACGTGTCGCCCGCCGCGCTAGCCAGCGGGTTCGGGCTGCTGTTGTTGTTCGTGACGGCAATGGTCGTGCTCGGCGTCGTGCTCGGCTTGGTCATGAAGCAACCGGAGTCCATCGACTCGATCGGCGCGCTCATCCTGGTCGTGTGCTCGTTCCTGTCGTCCGTCGTGCTGTCCCCGAGCGTGCTGCCGGACTGGATCCGGCCGGTGAGCCAGTGGAATCCCGTCTCGCTCGTCGTCGACCAGGTCCGTCGGCTCTGGGGCATACCGGTGGCCCAGGAGTACTCCACGCCGGTGCCCACGACCGTGCTGTTGGCCGCGCTGGCTGCGGCGGTGCTCGGCCTGCTGGCGCTGGCGACGCGTCGTTTCGCCGCCGGAAGGCGCACATGAGGTCGGGTAGCGCCCGCCAAGTGTGGTGCTGGCACTACTTCGCTGGGCGCGCCTAACGACGACGATTGAGTATGCCGGGCACCGCCCGCAGGGGGCGTCCGGCATACCAGCAGAGTCCACTGGCCCGAGCCAGCGGCCCCGACCTGCGCCAGACCAGCAGGCGGCGTTGGTCCCCGCGTACCTACGGAGGCTTCCATGACGACTGTCCACACCGACCCCGACGCGGCCACCGCGACGGCGGACGTCCCCGCCGGGCCCGTCCAGAACCCGCCTGCGGCCCGAGCGGCCACCGAGCCCAGCAAGCGGGCCGGGCCGGCATCGGGGGCGGCCGCTGCAGCTAACCACGAGAGTCGCGATCTGGAGCGCGAACCGGCCGTGGCGAGCCATCGGGCTCTGGCTGGCCGTCGTCGTCGCAACACTGGCCCTTGGGGCGGCCGTCTCGCCTCGCAAGGCCACCCAGCTCGACCTCGGCGTCGGTCAGTCCGGACGCGCGGACTCGATGGCGGCCAGCGCCGGGTACGTCGACAAGGCCACCGAGAACATCCTCATCACCGCTGCCGCGGGAGCGCCCCTCGACATGGCCGCCGCTGAGGCGTCGGCCGGCCGGATCGGCGCCGAGCTGTCCACGGTGTCGTTGGTAGAGAGCGTTACCCCTGCCGTCCCGTCCGAGAAGGGCGACGCCGTTCTCGTCCAAGCCCGGCTGGGGGTGACCTCCGACGAAGCCGCCGACCAGCTCGCGCCATTGCACGACGTGGTCACCAAGGCCCAGGGCGCCAACCCGCAGCTGCGCATCGAGCAGGTGGGAGCCGCGTCGATCTCGCAAGACTTCGACGAGTGGCTCGGCAAGGACCTGGGCACCGCCACCAGCCTCAGCCTGCCGGTCACCCTGGTCATCCTGCTCGTCTCGTTCGGCGCTCTCGTCATGGCCGGCATACCCGTCGTGCTGGGCTTAGCCGCGGTCGCCTCGTCGTTGGGCCTGTGGGCTCTGGTGTCCCAGCTCGTGCCCGACCCGGGGATGGTGCTGCACCTGATCCTGCTGATCGGGATGGCCGTCGGCGTCGACTACTCGCTGTTCTACATGCGCCGATACCGCGAGGAGCGCCATCGCGGCGGCGGCAACGTCGACAGCGTCAAGATCGCGGCGGCAACCGCCGGGCACTCGGTGATCGTGTCGGGTACGGCTGTCATCCTCGCCATGGCTGGGCTGTTCGTGGCCCAGGACGCGGTGTTCTCGGCCATGGCGGCCGGGGCGATCCTCGTCGTCCTCGTCGCGCTCATCTCGTCGGTGACCGTGCTGCCGGCCATGCTCGTCAAGCTGGGGCGCTGGGTCGACCGGCCACGCGTGCCCGTCCTCTGGCGACTCAGCTCGGGCAACCGCCGGCCGCGGGTCGTCGTGGCGCTGGTGGGCTTCGTCGTTCGGCGACCGGCGGCGGCCCTCGGGCTGAGCCTGCTGGTTCTGGGCGCGCTCGCCGCACCACTGGTCGGCATGAGCCTCAAGTCCACCCAGATTGCGGACTACCCTCGCGACCTGGCGACGATGCTCACCTACGACCGGATGCTGGCCGCGTTCCCGGACAACACCAATAGCGACATCGTCGTCGTCTCGGTGCCGGGACAGCAGACTGGGGCGCTCGATTCGGCGCTGGGCCGACTCGACGCGCAGGTCTCCGCGCACCCGGACCTGTTCGGTGGCGTGACTGGCACGTGGCGGTCCGCCGACCAGCGAACCGCCCGGGTGATGGTCGCCGTCCCGCACCCCGTCGACTCCCAGGCGGCGCGCGGCTCAGTCACGCTGCTTCGCGACACCATCACCCCGACCGCCTTCGACCCGATCGCAGGGGCGCAGTATGCCGTGTCTGGAGACATCGCGGCCGACCTGGACTACACGCACAATGTCGCGCAGAAGCTCCCGATCGTGGTGATCGCGGTGCTCGTCATGACCTTCGCCGTCATGGTGTTCTCCTATAGGTCGCTCGCCGTCGGGCTGATCACCGTGGCGCTCAACGTGCTCTCCATCGGTGCCGCGTTCGGGGTGCTCGTGCTGGTGTTCCAGCACTCCTGGGCCGAGGGGCTGCTGGGCTTCACCTCGACCGGGCACATCGTGTCCTGGGTCCCGACCCTGCTCGTCGTCGTGCTGGCCGGGCTGTCCCTGGACTACCACGTCTTCGTGGTCAGCCGAGTCCGTGAGAACGTCACTGCCGGCGAGCCCTTCGGCACCGCGGTGCTCGATGGCGTCGCATGGACCGCTGGGGTGGTGACCTGCGCCGCCGCCGTCATGGTCGGTGTGTTCTCGGTCTTCGGGGCCTTGACCTTCGTCGAGCTCAAGCAGATCGGGGTGGGCCTGGCGGTCGGCATCCTCATCGACGCCACGGTCATCCGCGTCCTGGCCCTACCGGCGATGCTCATGGTCGCCCGCAGATGGGTGTGGCGCTCCGAGCAGGTCAGGCCGTCGTCAGCGAGCGGTCAGCCGGCCTGACGACACTGGCGAGAGACATCGAGAGGCGGGAGCCTGCCATGCCCAATCCGTTCGACGACGAAGACGGGACCTTCCACGTCCTGGTCAACGACGAAGGCCAGTACAGCCTCTGGCCTGACTTCGCCGAGGTCCCGACGGGGTGGACCCAGGCGCTGACGTCGGTCTCGCGCAGAGTAGCGCTGTCGTTCGTGGAGGCGAACTGGACGTCGCTCGCTCCAGCCAGCCTGCGCCGAGCGGTGGCCCAAGAGCGCGCCCACTCCGACGGCACGGACGGGGTTCCCGTCGGTGCCGTGGCGGCGAGCGGCGGACCGTGAGTGCCGCCGCCGCGTCCGCGAGCGACCGCCGGCTCGCCGTCGACGCGCAGCAGGTCACGAAGCGCTACGGGGACAACACCGTTCTCGACCACGTAGACCTCGCCGTGCGTCCCGGATCGGTGCTCGCGCTGCTCGGGCACAACGGGGCGGGGAAGACCACCCTGGTACGGATCCTCACGACGCTGGAGACTCCCGACGCTGGCACGGCCTCGGTCAACGGCTTTGCCGTCACGACCGAAGGCCGCGGGGTCCGGGAGCAGATCGCGCTCGCCGGGCAGTATGCCGCAGTCGACGACCTGCTGACCGGCCGCGACAACCTCGTTCTGCTGTCGCGTCTCATGGGTCTTGGACGAGGCCCTGCTCGCCGTCGGGCCCGGCGACTTCTTGCCGAGTTCGGCCTCGTCGCGGCGGGAGATCGCAAGGTGGCCACCTACTCTGGTGGCATGCGCCGACGGCTCGACCTAGCGGCCTGCCTGGTCACGCGTCCAGCGGTGCTCTTTCTCGACGAGCCCACCACGGGTGTGGACCCTGCGACGCGCGCAGAGCTTTGGGCAGCAGTGCGCGCCCTCGCGGACGGGGGCGTCGCGGTGCTGCTGACCACGCAGTACCTCGAGGAGGCAGAGCAGCTCGCCGACGACGTCGTGGTGCTCGACCACGGGCGCGTCGTGGCCCTGGGCACGCCCGCGGAGATCTCGGCCTTGGCTGGGCGCGAGCGCATCGTCGCCGCTCTCGCGGACCCGGCGGACCTCGAACGGGTCGCGCAGCTGGTGCGGCCCTTCGCCACGGCTGCGCCGGAGGTCGACCCGCGCAAGGCCACGGTCACCTTCGAGTGCGCCGACCCGTTGGCAGGGCTTGCCGAAAGCGCTGCGGCGCTCGCGTCGGCAGCTGTTCCGGTCCGGAGCGTCGCGCTGCGCGCCCCCTCTCTCGAGGAGGCGTTCATGCACCTGACCGACCACTCACCTCGGGAATCCGGGCTCGCTGCCGTGGTTGCGGCGGGCAACTAACCTACGAGTCGATCACCGATGGCGCTGGCAGCAACCCGACCGGACCAGGTGACGGCCCAGCTGTGGGTAGTTGCTCCGGAGCCGCATCAGGCCGCCGAGCTGACCGAGCCCGAGCGCGCCCGATGGATGCGCCTGCGGCGCCAAGGCGACCGTGACCGCTTCGCGACGGGAGCCGTGTTGCTGCGCCAGGCGCTGCGCGCTGCCACCGGCGACCCCACGGCATACCTGCTGCGTTCGTGTCCAGACTGCGCAGCGACCGACCATGGTGCACCCCGAGCTGGCGGACGGCATGCCGGCGACTACGGGATCTCGTTGTCGCACAGCGCGGATCGGGTCGTGGTGGCCGTCACCAGAGGCGCCCCAGCCGTCGGGGTCGATGTTGAGCCGGTTCGGCCGCGGCTCACCGGCATCGCCCGGCTGCTCGGCAGTGCCCGAGAGGCGGACAAAGACCTGGACGCTGACCAGCCTGACCTCGCTCTGACCACTCGGTGGGTGCGCAAGGAGGCCATCCTCAAGGCAGCCGGCACCGGGCTGCGAGTGCCGATGCCGGACCTGGAGATCTCCGACGCCGACGAACCGGCATACGTGCGTCAGTGGCATGCTCGGTCGTGCCCGCCGCAGGCGAGAGCCGGGATCGCGTGCGTCGACCTCGGCCCGGCCGAGCTGGGCACTGGCTACGTCGGAGCGCTGGCAGTGTTCACGCCGCTTCCGGTTGCCGTGCGTCGCTCGTCGTGACGGGCCGACGCTCAGGAGCGCAGGTAGGTCAGCACGGCCAGCACCCGTCGCGCCCCGTCGGCAGTCGGCGGGAGGTCCAGCTTGGCGAAGATGCTGTTGATGTGCTTGGCGACCGCCTTCTCCGTCACGAACAGCCTCCGGGAGATGAGCGGGTTGCTGTCGCCTTCGGCCATCAGGCCGAGCACCTCGGTCTCGCGCGGCGTGAGCCGATCCATCAGGCCCTTGCGGCGCTGGCGCTCCAGCAGCTTGGCGATGACCTGCGGGTCGATCGTCGTGCCGCCCTCGGCGACCGTGTGCAGGGCACCGACGAACTGCTCGTCGTCGAACACCCGGTCCTTGAGCAGGTAGCCGACCGCCCCCCGACCGTCGGCCAGCAGCTCGTCGACGTAGAGCTGCTCGACGTGCTGGGACAGCAGCACGGTCGGATGCCCAGGACGCAGGCGACGCAGCTGCGTGGCCGCCCGCACCCCCTCGTCGGTGAACGTGGGCGGCAGGCGGATGTCCAGCAGGGTCAGGTCGGGTTCGTATGCCGTCACCGCATCGAGGATCTCGTCGCCATGAGCCAGCGCCGCGACGACGTCGATCCGGTGGCTGGCGAGCAGGCGCACCAGGCCATCGCGCAGGAGGAACTGGTCCTCGGCCAACACGATCCGCATGGCTGCCTCCGTCGCGTCGACGACGTCTCTAATTTACGGGTCCTCGGGCAAACCGGACGGGCGCGTCGCCGCGTTCTTCCGGGAAGATGGGTGCAGGCACTACTGACCTCGCACCGGGACGGTGTGACCCTGGCGTTATGACCAGCGAAACCAGGGAACACGAGGAGAAGGCGATGACGCCTCAGGACACGACCGGGACCGCACGAGTCGCGAGCACCGTCGAGATGCGGCGGGCCGGGGTTCTCGTCGGCCTTGCCCTCTGGGAGGCGCTGCTGGCCCTGTGGGTGCTCGTCTGTGCAGCGCTCACCGTCGTCGTCGTCGGGCTGCCGATGCTCGCCAGTAGCCTGGCCACGGTTCGCACGGAGTCGGCCCGGCAGCGGCGCCTGGCGTGGGAGCTCTCCGGGGTATCTGCCCACCGGGACGACCTGCCCTGGCCGGACCGCACTGCAGGAATCGGCGGCCGCGTTCGCCAGTTGACCCGCCTGCTGTCCGACAGCCGTACCTGGTACGACCTGCTGTGGGTGCTCGTCAACCCCGTCGTCGGAGGCGCGATCGCGTTGGCGCCCATCGCGTTGGTCATCAACGCGGTCTTCGGGATGCTGCTGCCGCTGCTGTGGGGTCCGGTCGTGCAGAACTGGGAGAACAGCTGGTACCTGTTCATCCCGTTGCGCGGCACGGGAAGCCTCGCCATCGCAGCGGTCCTGGGGGCGGTCCAGTTCGTCATCGGGTTCTGGCTGGCCGGTCCGTGCGTACGGCTCCATGGGCGCTGGGTGCGAAACGTCCTGACCCGGGTCTCCCACCGTCAGCTCCAGGACCGGGTCGAGCAGCTCACCGGCTCACGCGCCGACATCGTCGACCTGCAGGCCTCGGAACTGCGCAGGATCGAGCGGGACCTGCACGACGGCGCCCAGGCCCGGCTCGTGGCCATGGGGATGAACCTGTCGGCTGCCGAACGGCTGATCGATGAGGACCCTGAGGCCGCGCGAGCCTTGCTGCAGTCGCTCAAAGTGTCGTCGTCGCAGGCGTTGACCGAGCTGCGCAGCCTGGTCCGCGGCATCCATCCGCCAATCCTCGCCGACCGCGGCTTGACCGACGCCGTCCGGGCCCTCGCCCTCGATGCCCCCGTCGAGGTCACCGTCCGGTCCTCGCTCACGGGGCGCGCACCACTCCCCCTCGAGTCGGCGATGTATTTCGCCGTGTCCGAACTGCTCTCCAACGTCGTGAAACATTCCGCAGCGACGCGCGTGGACATCGAGATGACCGGTGCCGACGACCAGCTGCGGATCTGCGTCCAAGACAATGGTCGTGGAGGCGTCGACCCGTCGCGAGGCAGTGGCCTGCGTGGCATCGAACGACGTCTCGCGGCCTTCGACGGGTCACTGCGCATCAGCGAAGCGGCAGAGCAGCCGACCACGGTCACCATCATCACGCCGATCATCGCCAGACCGCGATGAAGACCACCCAAGGGGTCGCGGGTCATGTTCGTCTCCGTTCTCGGACCATTAACCGTCACCACACGCTCGAGCCAGCACGTGGTCAGCTCCCGCCAGGTTGGCTCGTTGCTGGCCCTGCTTGCCCTCTCGTCGGGCGAGTCGGTCTCCACGAGCTATCTGCTTGAGGAGTTCTGGCCGGACCAGAGCCTGAAGAACGCCCGGAACGCCTTACACGCCAATGTCTCCCGGCTACGGCGCTTCCTGTCGGACATCGACGTCGAGCACTCCGGGATCACCGTTCACTCGCAGGCCGGGCGTTACCGGCTGAGGATTCCCACCGAGTGCGTCGACGCCCTGCGGTTCCGTTCACTCCTGCATGAGGCCGACTCCCTCGCTGCGGACTACCCCGATCGGGCAGTGCGGCTCTACGAGGCCGGGCTGGCGCTGTGGCAAGGCTCGGCGCTAGAGGATCTCGCCGATCTCACCGCCCTGCGAGCCGAGAAGGCCCGTCTGGACGAGCTGCGGCTCGCGGCGCTCGAGTCCCTGGCCGAGGCTCGGCTGCACCTCGGCGAGGTGCGTCGGGTCGTGACCGACCTGCGTCATCTCGTCGAGATCCACGGCGACCGCGAACAGCTGAGCTTGTTGCTCATGCTGGCCCTCTACCGCAGCGGCCAGCAGACCGAAGCGCTTGACGTGTTCAACCGAGTGCGGACCCGCCTGCGGATCGAGTTCGGCGTCGACCCGTCGCGTGCTCTGCGCGACGCCCAGCAGGCCATCCTCTCCCAGGACCGACGGCTCGACGTCGGTGTCGCCGCGTTCGCTGGAGCCGGATGGCAATCCGGTGTGAGTGAGCCGGCCCGGTCAGTCACGCGTCAGAGGCGGGTCACCACCGCTGCCTAGCGTGAGAGCAGCACCCGAGCTTCCCAGAAGGGCCAACCCCATGCCTCAGGACAGCACTGCGTCAACCACGGTCGACGCCTTTGAACCGGACCTCGTCGCGACTCGACGAACCGCAGCCGCGCTCGTCGACTACGACCGGATCCCCATTGCAGCGCAGGCCGACGCCTTGGGTGTCCACGCCGCGCACGAGCTGTACGAGCGGCTCATCGGGCTGTGGGCGCCGGCCATCATCGAAGCCGCACACGACCTCGGCGTCTTCGCCCAGCTGGCCCAAGCTCCCGCGGGAGCGGGGGACCTCAGCAGGGCGCTCGCGACGGATGCCCAAGCCACCCGAGTGCTCCTCGACGCGCTGCACGCCTACGGGATGGTCGACCGGGTGCGGACCGAGAACGACGGCTACCACTACGAGCTGCCCCGCCACATCGCCGAATGCGCGACCGCTGCAGGCTCGCTGAGCCTGGTCGGCAAGTTTCTCCACGACCGCCACCGCGCCTGGCCGGCCTGGCAACGCCTTGCCGACACAGTGCGACACGGGGCGCACCGGTCGGACGGCGGCTGGTCGGAGAACCTGATCAGCGCCGCGGACTACCAGGCGCTCGCTCGCGGCATCAGCTTCTGGGCTCCGCCCATTGTCGAGCTGCTCGGGGCCGAGCTGGAACGGCTCGGCTGGGGGCGTGAGCAGGCCCGGTCTGTGCTCGACGTCGGGTGCGGTGCGGGGGCCTACGTGCACCTGCTGCTGCGCCGCTTCCCGCGCTGGCGCGGCCGAGGGCTCGACGTCGAGTCCATCGTCGAGATCGCGGGCAAAGGGGCCTACGAACAGGGTGTGGGCGAGCGCTTCACGCCGCTCGTCGGTGACTTCTGGACGACGCCATGGCCCACGAACCAGGACCTCGTGGTCTTCGGCAACATCTTCCATCTCGAACCCCGCGCCAGGGCCCAACAGCTGGCCCATCTGGCCGCCCGTTCGGTGGCCCCGGGTGGGCTGGTCTGCATCATCGACCAGATCCGGGTGGGCGAGGACGAGCGGTCGAACCCGCAGGACCGGTTCGCCGTGTTGTTCGCCGCATCCATGCTGGCCACGGGGGGCGGGGACACCTACCGCTTGGAGACCTACGACGGCTGGCTGACCCATGCCGGTCTGGAGCGGGTCAGCCTCGTCGACGCGCCGATGCACC
The DNA here is from genome assembly GCA_963724925.1 of uncultured Actinomycetota bacterium. Lineage (GTDB taxonomy): Bacteria > Actinomycetota > Actinomycetes > Actinomycetales > Dermatophilaceae > Phosphoribacter. The sequence continues at coordinate 68,580 of CAVRXF010000016.1, forward strand.
GAATCCTGCTGGCCCGCAAACGTTCCGACAGCTGAGTCTGCTACGACGGTGTGCCGCGTCGGGCATGCGCCGGCCTGCTTGCCAGGCCTGTCCCAAGCCCCACGACAACAAGATCGAGCACCTGGCGCGGGTTCTCGGGATCATGCCGGCCGATGCGGTGCAGGATGATTCCTTCCGCGCAGCCCGCGACTGCCTGAAGGCCAGGCGCGGATCGGCGGCGCCGAGCCGGGTGAGTACGGTGACCCCCCAGGCCTCGTATGCCGCCCGCCCGCGTGACAGCGTCTCTCGCAACGCGACGTTCTGGCTGGCTTCGAGGAACAGGACCAGGTCGACGGCGGCATCCAGGGCGCGGGACTTCGGCGAGGTCACACCTGCACTACAACTATAGTGACAGGACACTATAGACGTAGAATCTGGCGGTCATGTCACCGGAACCACAACCCGGACCGTCGGCCTACTCCAGGCTGCTCCTTCGGCTAGAGCACGCCGAACTGACCTCTCGCACCTACCGCGGCGCATGAAGCTCGTCGACGCGAGCGTCCTGGTGGATGCCGTGAACGCGGACGCCTGCATCATCACGACGCGCTGACCTGGCTGGACGAGTCGCTGGCCGGAGCGCGTAGCGTCGGGCTGGCATGGGTGCCCCTGCTTGCCTTCGTTCGGCTCGTCACCAGGGCTGGCTTGTTTCCCAGTCCCTTGTCGGTGACGCAAGCCATGGGTCAGGTCCAAGGCTGGCTGAGCCAACCCGGCGCGCATGCCGTCCAACCGACGAGCCAGCATCCGGCTGTTCTCGCGCAGCTGCTCGCCGCGGTCGGAAGCGGGAGGCAACCTCCTCAACGACGCCCACCTGGCCGCCTTGGCCATCGAACATCGGGCTCAGGTCGTGACCTACGACCGCGACCTGGATCGCTTCCCTGGCGTGCAGATTGAGCGTCCGTCACGCTGACACCAGTTAGTTCGCCTCTCCCGTCGCGCAATCGGCCAAACGGGTGAACAATGGGGCCCGTCCGTTCAGCAGCAAGGAGGCGTTAATGAGCGTGTACCGCGTTATCGACGTGATCGGAACCAGCCCGACCTCGTGGGAGGAGGCAGCAAAAGCTGCGATCACGACGGCGGGAGGTTCGGTGCGTGACCTTCGGATCGCTCAGGTGACCAGCCAGGACGTCGCGATCGGCGAGGGCGGGGACCTGGTCTTCCGCACCAAAGTACAGCTCTCGTTCAAGTACGAGTCGTAGTAGCGCTCGCACTTGGGCAGTCGCGGGTCGGCGCGACGGACGACAGACTTTCAGTTAGTCGAGTCGCTTCATCGCGCCGGGCCGCAGCCAATCTCTATTCGGGGGCGACCTGGAGCGGCCGATTGGCACGTACCTGTACTGGCGCCGGGTGTACGCGGTGATGCGGTTCTGGGAGTCGGGCGGCGGCGCAGACCAGCCAGGGCGCATCCAGGACTTCGCGACCATCTGGGCGCCGCCGACAAGGTGGTGGACTCCACGAGCCGGCAGGCGCCGACAACCGAGGCACCCGCATCGAGCGGACCTTCGACGCAGAGGCGGTGCGCCGGATGAAGCGCACGCAGGAGCGTGACTTGAGCGTGGGAGGGCCTGGTCTGGCTGCCCATGCGAGCCGGGCTGGGCTGGTCGACGAATGGCACCTGTTCGTCGCGCCCGTTGTGATCGGGTCCGGCACGCACTACCTGCCCGGCGGCGTGCGGGTGCAGCTGGACCTGCAGGACGAGCGGGCGTTCCGCCAAGGCATGATCTACCTGCGCTACGCCACCAGGACGGAGCACTCGCCATGATGGCCAGGCTCGTTGGCTTCGGTGTCATCGAGATCGAGGGGCAGAGATACGAGCAGGACGTCGTCATCACCGGCGGGGTGGTGCGCAAGCGCCACAAGGGACCGTCCAAGCCCTACCGGAGCCCCTACGGCCACACGCCGCTGTCCGCTGACGAAGACCTGCCCTGGCACGCTGCGAGGCTCGTCATCGGCACCGGAGCCAACGGCGCCCTCCCGGTGTTACCGCAGGTGCTCGAAGAAGGCCAGCGCCGCGGCGTCGAGGTGGTCACCATGCGCACGAAGGTGGCCTGCAGCATGCTTGCCGACGTCGACCCCAGCGACGTGTATGCCGTGCTGCACGTCACCTGCTAACGAGTCTGCGTTGGTCAGCGCCGGCGGTCGCGGCGATCCTGACGGCGGTTCACGCCATGCACGACGACGGCGGCCGTGCCAACCGTTGCAGCGGTGCGGGCCACGGGGGCGCCGATCACGCCGCGGCGCGCGGCTCGTGCGGGACGCAAAGGCATGTCAGTTCCCTTTCGACTCGGTCTGCTCGTCTGCGACCTCGGCCTCCAACGATGCCGCGATCGCCTGGATGGGGATTCGTCCGGTGGCGATGAGCTGGCCGCCGGCTCGGCGTGCGGCGCTTGCGAACGGCGCCGCCCAGACGTTCTCCCAGACGATGGCGCCGGCGACAGTGCCCGGCTCCATGGCTGCCGCCAGATGAGCGATGTCGTCGGCGGCCAGGATCTCGGCGAGGTCCGCCTCAAGCGCGCGGACCTCGTCGACGTCAGCGAGATCGTCGAGCTCCAGGGCGCTGACCGACCCGTCATCGTCCTTGGTGATGACGACGATGTCGAGGATGCGAACCAGGTCGGACTCGCTCAGCCGCATGAGCTCGTCGGCCATCTCGCCGGTGAAGTTCGCTCGTCCTGGGGGGAACTCGACGACGAGGTAGTCGACGGGCCCAAGCTCGTCGATGCTCGTATCCCTGGTGCTAGTCATGCGCTCTCTTCCTTCCTGCCAAGTCACATACGGGGTCACCTTGTCGTCGCCGTCCCCGGCCATCGTCAGATGCCGGATGAGCCCAGCGAATCCACCCGATGGGTGGACCGGGTTGGCGAAGGTGCGCCCCCGACAGCGGCCTCCACTTACACTCGCAGCGTGACGACGACGGGACCAACGCGTTGGGGCGCGTGAACTTTCCAGTCGACGTGAGCGGCAACGTGGCGCAGGGAACCGAGCAGGCCGCCGAGAACGCGCATCCGACACGGGTCCTGCGGCGCAGGCTCCTCGCCCATTTACGCGATTGCCAGGCGGTTCCGATCGTGGTCCTCACCGCGCCGGCAGGCTCGGGCAAGTCGATCACCATCGCGCAGTGGTCCGAGCTCGATACGCGCCAGTGCGAAGCCGTGCGGCTCGCTAGCTACCTCGACAACCCTTCCTCGCTTGCGACGAGCCTGGTCGACGCATTGGAGGCGGTCGGTCCGGCCGCCCCGGGCACCCGAATGAGCATCACAGCCGTCGAACCGGCATTCTCGGCCGAGGTCCTTCCCGCGCTCGGTGGGCTCGCGGTCTCGCGGTCTCAGCCGTATCTGCTCGTGTTGGACGACGTCCACATGCTGACCGACCCGGCCTGCGATCAGGTGCTTGCAGCGGTGTGCGATGGAGTGCCGCCCGGTTCCCAGGTGGTTCTGATGACCCGGAAGGCCACCCCGGAGTGGCTTTCCCGTGCGCGCGTCGAGGGCCGCCTGCTTGAGATCGACGCTCGCGAGCTGGCCTTCGATGTCGAGGAGGCAGCGAGCCTGTTCGCCCGGGTGGGCGCGCAGGTGCGGCCAGCGGACGTGCCGGCCGTCGTCGACCAGTACGAGGGCTGGGCGGTGGGGCTGCACCTCGCCGCAGTCTCGCGGCGAGGTCTGGCCTGGACGGCTTCAGCTCCGCGAGTGCCAACGCCGCGCGGGTCGGGGCGGCACGTCCTGGACTATGTTCGCGCGGAGGTGCTGGCCGCCTACGACGAGGAAACCCAGGCGTTCCTGCGGCGCACGTCCATCGCCGAGGAGCTCACCCCGGCGCTCTGTGACGCCATCCTGGGCCGTCAAGGCTCGGGTGCCGTGCTGGCGCAGATCCACCGAGACAACCAGCTCGTCGTGGCGCTGGGCAGCGCTGATGGTGGCCACTTTCGCTATCACCACCTGCTGCTCGAGGCGTTACGGGAGGAACTGCACAGTCGGGAGCCGGAGCTGGTTGCGCAGCTGCATTCGGGCGCCGCCGCCTGGTACTGGGAGTCAGGGGACCTCGACGCCGCAATCCGGCACGCCACTGCCGCGGGCGACGTGGCGGCCGTCAGCAGCTATGTGTGGAGTGGCGTGCCGAGGTGCGTCGGAAGCGGCCATCCGGACCGGCTGGCCGGCTGGCTCGGTCCGCTGGGTGAGCGGCAGATGGCGGCCGATCGCTGGCTCAGCCTGGCCGCCGCCTGGCTGAGCCTGCAGACCGGTGACCAGGACAGCATGACGCGATGGCTGCTGCGGTCCGAAGCGCATGCCGGCCCGGACTGGGAGGCCCGCGCCAACGACGACGGGTATGCCGCGTCCTTGGCCGCGCTCGAGGCGCTCGTCGGCATCGGCGGGCTCGACCGCATGTATCGACTCGGGGTGGGCGCCGCCCGCGGTCTGCCTGCGGACTCGCCGTTTCGCGCGCCGGCGTTCTTCCTGGCCGGCGTCGCGGCAAGCTTGTGCCGTCGCGAGGACGACGCGCTCGACCAGCTCACCGAGGCCGAGCGGCTGTCGCGGGCTCTCCACGTCCCCATCGTGGAGGCCGACGCGCTGTCCTGGTTGGGCCTCTCTGCCGCGATCGCGGGGGACTGGGAGACGGCGGGCCGCCGGCTGGACCGAGCCGCCACGATCATCGACGAGCACTTCCTCGACCGGCTCGCCACGGCGGCGCACGTCGTCACTGCTCAAGCGCTACTGCAGGCGGTGCGCGGCCGTAAGACCCAGGGCCGCGCGACACTGACCACCGCCCGACGGCTGTCAGCCATGATGCGGGGGATCATTCCCTGGTTCGCTGTCTACGGCCCCTTGCTGCAGGCCCGCACCGCCCTGTTGCTCGGGGACACGGACACGGCTCGCACGCTCTACCTCGACGCGAAGTCGCACCTAACCGTAGAGCTCGCTGGGACGCTGCTCGAGGACTGCGGACGGAGGTTGCGGCCGAGCTGACCAAGCGGTCTGCTGACGGCATACCGTCTGGGGCGCTCACCACGGCGGAGATGCACGTGCTGCAGTACATGCCGAGCCACCTCAACTTTCGCCAGATTGGCGAGAACCTGTTCATCGCCCCCACCACGGTCAAGTCGCACGCCCTGTCGATCTACCGCAAGCTGGGCGTCCGCTCTCGGGACGAGGCCGTGACCCGGGCCCGGGAGCTCGGGTTAGTGGGGTCGCTTCGGCTGGACTGAGCTGGGCTTGCGACGGCGGTATGCCGTGTGCACCATCACGTCCGTTGGGGGCATCTCCACCGCATCGGTGGGCGACGGTGCCGCTAGGGTCGGGTGTAGTTGACAAAGGCAGAGGCGCGTTCAAGGCAAAGGCGGTCACGATGTTCAACACCAACGGTTCCTTCCTGCTGGCGATGTTCGAGTTCATCATCTTCTTCGCCTACCTGATGTGCCTGTTCTCGATCTTCGGTGACCTGTTCCGAAGCCGTGACCTTGGCGGCTTCGCGAAGACCATCTGGGTCCTGTTCATCATCATTCTCCCGATGCTTGGGATGCTCATCTACCTCATCGCACGCGGCGGCGGCATGCAGCAGCGTTCGATGGAGCAGGCTGCCGAGATGCAGAAGCAGCAGGACGCGTACATCAAGTCCGTAGCGGGCCAAGGTGGCGGAGCCGCGGCCGACCAGATCGCGTCGGCCAAGGGGCTGCTGGACAGCGGGACCATCACCCAGGCCGAGTTCGACCAGATCAAGGCCAAGGCCCTCGCCTGACCTCCGATCACCTTCGTCGGCGGCCGAGGACGCCGACCCCGTGGACCGGAGCGGTTGCGCTGTTGTAGCAGCGCAACCGCTCCTGTCGAACATGCGGGCAGGTGTGAACCCTGACTAGCCCTGAGCCCGGCCCCACACGTGCGCCCCTCCCCAGTCGATGGCCAGCACGGGCTCGTCGCCGACCACCCATGCGTCATGACCAGGCTGAAGCACGTTCACCTCGCCCGGGCCCACCTCGAACTCGGTGCCATCAGCCATCCGGCCGGCGACCCTGCCAGCTATCACGTACTGGAAGTGCGGCGCCTCGCAGAGCTCTGTGCCAGCCTTGGGCTTGAGGTGCTCCGACCATCGCCAGCCGGGCTGGAGCGTGATCCGCAGCACCTTGCCTCCCCCGATGTCGACGATGTCACCCCGTCCCAGTGGAAACTCCAGCACGTCGTCCGGCGCGTCGAAACTCTTCACCTCTGCAGCAGCCATGGGGGCGGCCGCCCTTCTCCCCCGCCTTGGAATGTCGTCAGGTTACGCTTGCGCATCGTCCTCGGCAATGGACCGAACAGGCCACCCGTCTAGTCGGCTCTCTGCTCGCCGCTGATCGCGAGTTCGACGCTGGCCGCGGCCCGCTGGCGCACCTGGGCAAGGTCGAGCCCGTATGCCGGTCCGCCTCCACCGGCATACTTCTGCAGCCGTTCGTCAGCGCGGGCGAGCAGCCGACGCGCTCCGGCCGCGTTTCCCCGTTGGGCGTGAGTGACGGCGACCGCGAGTTGCGCAAGGCCCTGCCACAGGTCGCGTTCGGCAGCCGGACCGGCCTTCCAGCGAGCCTCGAACACCTCGTGCGCGGCAAACGGGCGGTCTTGGTCCAACAGTCCCTGGGCGACCCGCAGCGTCTCTTCGGGCGAGAGCGCCTCTCCAGGGATGGGCGGCTCGCCAGCCGACCCGTATGCCAACGGACGGCCGAGGGCGTCCCGCGGCCTGCCCTGGCGCGCTCGTCCGGTCGCGTCTCGGTCGCGGTCGGTCATCCTGACTCCTTCGCGAGTACGTGCGTCCAGCTCCACGTCGAAGATGAGGTCGACGCCGTTTGCGGCCAGCCGCCGGGCGCCTGCGACCGCGCGGTCTCCGCGCTTGTGATCGATGGCCCACTGGGCGTGGTCGACGAGCAAGGCCAGCTCCATCGTGCGCCCTAGCGTGAGGGCGAGGCGACGGGCTCCGGCCTCAGCGCGGACCGGATCGGCCATGGCACCGGCAAGCCAGGCGCCGGCATGGTCGATGCGCCCGACGGCATACCTGCGCCGTGGAGCTCAGGTCGGCGTGCGTTGCGTTGGCCAGCCGTGCGCGGACGTGGTCGCCGAGCGCCCGCAAGCACTCCCTCGTGCGCCGCGGTGCGCAGGGTGTCGAGCGACAGCACGTTCGTCGTGCCTTCCCAGATCGGCAGCACCTGGGCGTCGCGCAGCAGCGCGGCAGCCCGGTGTCCTCGACGTAGCCGGCGCCGCCGAAGCACTCGAGCGCCTCGGACGCGACGGCCACCGCCTGCTTGCCGGTCGTGAGCTTCGCGATCGGCGTGACCAGCGCGCAGCAGCCGCTGCTCGGCGTCCGACGCCGTGTGCGTCTCGACCCGGCCGAGCAGCTCGGCGGCGAGGAACGCAAGCAGCAGCGCGCCATCGGTCTCGCGCCTCGAGCCCCGCCAGCGTGTCCGCGTGCAGCGGCTTGTCGTCGAGCGGCTTGCCGAACGCATGCGCTTGCGCGCGTAGTCGCGCGCCAGGGCGAGCGCACGCCGCATCCCCCAGGCCGCGCCATGGCGTTCCAGGTGCGCGTGACGTTGAGCATCGGCGCGATGCTGCGGATGCCGTTGTCCAGGCCGATGACCAGCTCAGCGGGCGTGCCGTCGAGCGTCAGCTCGGCGGTGGGCACCTTGCGCGTGCCGAGCTTGTCCTTGAGCCGGTTGATGCGGATGTTGTTGAGCGCGCCCGTCGCATCGCGGATCTCGACGTAGAACAGCGCCAGGCCGCGGCCGCCCTGGCCGGCGCCTTCGGGACGCGCCAGCGTGAGCGCCATCTCGGAGGTCGTCGCCGAGGTGAACCACTTCGTGCCGTACAGGCGCCAGCCCTCCGGTGTCGCGGCGCGCGACCGTCTCGCGACTGGCCGACGTCGGAGCCGCCGGTGCGCTCGGTCATCCACTGGCCGCTGGTCCACATCGTCTGCGGGTCGCGCGAGGTCAGCCGCGGCACCGCGCGGTCCTGCGAGAGCGCCGGTTGCCCGAGTCGAGCAGCGTGCGCGCGGCGCCGTCGGTCATCGCGAGCGGGCAGGAGTAGACGTCCAGCGACGGCTGGACGACGACGTTGAGCGCGAACTGATGGGTGCGCGCGTGCGGGCCGAGTCGTCTGCGTCGTATGCCGCTGCGACCAGGCCGTGCTCGGCGGCGAGGAGCTGTGCGCCTGCGCCCAGACGGCGGTGAGCTCGATCCGGTCGATGCGGTTGCCCCACGCGTCCCACTGGGTGAGCACCGGCTCGCTTCGCCGGTCGGCCAGCTGCAGCTCGAACAGGTCGCCGCCGGCCCGCGCGCCAAGCTCGCGCAGCTGCGGCTCGAGGTCGGCCAGCTGGTCGGCCGGAAGGACCCGCGCGAGGTAGTCCTTGAGCAGCTGGTCGTCGTCGTACTGGTTACCGAGCGCGGGCGGCGCCTGGAAGAAGGCCATGATCCAGAATCCTCGGTGACCGCCCCTTCGAGAAGTGCGCAACGCGTTCAGGGTTTCTGCGCACGAGGCGGTGGCGGTCGGCGACATCGTGAGCGGTACGCTCGACCGCACGGACGGTCGCCAGCGAACCGCACGACGGCCGGTGGCCCGCTATGCAAAAGGGTCGGGCCTACCAGCCTGGAAAGGAGCGGCCATGGGCTGCCTAATGGTGTTGTTTGCCGGCGTTTTTCCGCGTCTGGCCCTTTTCATCGTCTGGGTGGCACGACCCAACATGGTGAACGCCGCCTTCCACACGTGGATCTGGCCGCTGCTGGGCATCATCTTCCTTCCGTTCGCGACGCTGATGTATGTGCTCCTGTACACCGTCGGCGTCGGCCTGACCGGGTGGGACTGGTTCTGGGTCGTGTTGGCCGGCATCCTCGACGTCGCGCACTGGGGTGGCGGGTGGACCCAGCGACGGCAGATGCCCGGCTACCCATCCAGCGCCCCAGGGATGCGCAGACCGATGCCGCCTGCGTGACGGCGACCGGAGGGGGTTAGTCCAGCAGGACTTTGAGTTCGGTCGAGGTGTAGAACGGCTCGAGCTGGGCCCGCAGCATCCGCTCCAGATCGCCGCTCTCGCGCAGCGCGTCGACGACCCGCGGCGCGATCCGCACCAGGTCTTCGATCAGGTCCTGACGGCTCAGGTCGAGCTCGTCGAGCAGCTCGATCGGGGTGTAGCCGCCGAACCGCTCGAAGAAGCCTTCGACGATCACCTCGGCGAAGTGCGCGACGTGCTCTTTGGCGACGGTCGTGGCTGCCAGCTCGTGCATGGCATCGACCGCACCGGAAATATCCGCGCGGGTGGCGTAGGTGCTCAGACCGGCCACGGGCTCCCGCGAGATGAGGTCCCAGACCTCCAGGGCAGCCTCGCGGGTCGTGGGGTCGAGCAGCGTCTCCATGATGATCCGGTTCAGACGGCCGACGGCGAACGCTCCACCCTTGCCCACGGTGTCGCCGATAAGGCCATCGAACTGCTTGTCCGCTGCACCCACCACCTTGGACGCGGCGCTCGTCCCGAACGACACCAGCGAGCCCAGCCCGGGCACCTTGTCCGCGATTGCCTTGTTGGCCTGCAGCACCTCGCCGACGATTCGGCCCATGAACCGCGACGCCGTGGTCCCGACCAGCGGACTGTCGGTCAGCCGATCGAAGGCCCGCTCGAGCACAGGGCTCAGGGCCAGCAGCTCGTCCAGGAGCACCTCGATCCGCTCGCGGTCGACAAGCTCCCCCAGCGGGTACGGCTCCGCGGGTCCGTCAAACACAATCGTGGTCGCGAGCTCGACGAGGCCGCTGACCGCGGCGCTTCCTGGCACGGTCCTGAGCGCTCGGACCACGGCAGTCTTGATCGCCTCCCGGTCGAGCAAGTCCTCGATTTGATGTTGGCCGGCCGCCGCCAGCAGGTCCTCGCCGAGACGGGCCACCGTCGATGCGAACTGGTCTCCGGTCAGCCGGTCGAGGTGGTAGCCGATCTGCGCGTCTAGCAGCTTCTGGGCAGTGGACTCGGCTCGCGAAGGCCTGGGCACAGTGAAACGGTACGGGACCTGGGTCGCGGCGCCACCTGACGTGCAGTGGGGGTGCAGTGCGTTGGACGTGCCCGGAAGACGACGCCCAGGGGTCCCAGCCGAACTTTGCGCGAATGGGTGCGGCCGGTGTCGGGTCGGGCCGCCCAGTGGGGGCCTTGGCGAGCTGGACCGGGTTGGCGGGCAGGTGCACTATTGCGACCTCGAGGGTGCGTGGGCCCCCGGGGCTCGAACCCGGAACCGACGGATTAAGAGTCCGCAGCGCGACCTCAAGCCGTCGTTTCAGGGTGTCCGTCAGGGGCTCAATCTCGTTCAGCCGGACGGGAATACGTTACCGCGACTTCCGGGTGAGATCCCAGGGCAGGGCCAGAAACAGGACGCAACTGTCCCAGAACTGTCCCAGATGTGGGGTGCGGCCCCAGGGGCCCTTCGGGCCCCGCACATGACGAGGGTATGAGCAGAACGATCAGCGCCGGGGCCGCCGGCGCCCGTGAGTCGGCCCGCCAGTCGAACGGCATGTTCGGCGTCCAGCAGCACGCGGAGACGGCCAAGGTGGCCGACCTTGGTCCGACTCGCACCGAGGACGCGGAACCCCCTGACCTTGGCCTCACGGTGGACGACGAGAGGCCCGGGCCGGGGAACGACCCGGGTGGCCGGGGGGATCAGGATGACTGTCCTGAGGACGAGGTGCTGCTGCGTTCGGCCACCCCCGCGCAGCGGGCCGATTGGCAGGCGCAGGCCGACGAGCTGCGGGCCCGGGCCGCCTCGGCGCGCCGCAGCGCATCGGAGTCGTGGGAGCGATGCGACACCGACGGCTTCCTGTCCCAGTGGGCCAGCGGCCTGACCGCGCAGCGACTGGAGCTGCAGGCCCGGATCACCCGGCTGGGTGGTCGTGACCGGTTCCGTGCGCTGCTGGACGCGACCACCGGCGAGCTGGTCCCAGCGAAGCTGGTCCAGACCCGGTTCGGCTCGGTTTGGGGGCTACTGTCCGACCCGGACGACCCGCACTCGCCGTTCCGCAGCTGGGTGAACCGGTCCCGGGCGCAGGACCCGGCCAAACGCGCGGCGACCATGCGACAGAAACGCTACGTGGAGGCTTGGGTGCTCGCCCCAGCGAAGGCCGACCTTCGAGGAGGCCCGGGTGGCGCGGTCAGCGTCCGGGCGGTCTCGGTGAGAACCGACGGCGGCTTCAGCCGCGACGTCGAGATCGTCGAGATCGACGAGGGCTGAAAGCGGCATCTTTGGGTGGTCGTCCAGAGCACCGCGGCGATGTCTCCACCGCACGTGAGTCCCAACCGCGCCAAGGTGCCGCACCGGTACCGGCGGTGTTACACTTGGGTATGCCGACGACCCGCCCCCGTCATGTGATCACCGAGAGCGACACAGTGGTTCAAGCGTTGGATGATGCGGCGGTCCGGTGGCCGGCCGATCGAGGTAACCGGTCCAAGCTGCTGCGTCACCTCCTCGAGGAGGGGCATCGCGCCGTCCTCACTGCGCGGGAAGCCGCTGCGTATGAACAGCGGCAAGCCGTCGAACGCACCAGTGGGGCCCTCACCGGGCTCTACGGCGAAGGCTACCTCGACGCATTGCGTAAGGACTGGCCGGCTTGATCGTCCTCGACGCAAGCGTCCTCATCGCCCATGTGGACTCGGGCGACGCCCACCATGTGCGGGCCACCACGTTGCTCGCGGATGCGGGGGGCGAGCCGCTGGGCGTGAGTCCTCTGTCCCTCTCCGAAGTCCTTGTCGGGCCAGCCCGGGCCGGCCAGCTCGAGCGGGCTAAGTCCGTGCTGGATCAACTGCACATCGCCACCCAGTGGCTGCCCGACGACGCGTCTGTGCGTCTGGCGTCGCTACGGGCCGAAAGCAACCTGAAGCTGCCGGACTGCTGTGTGCTCCTGGCGGCCGAGCAGACACAATCCACCCTGGCCACTTTCGACCATCGCCTCGCGGCTACAGCCGAACAGCGTGGACTGGCGGTCCTCGACCGATAGTCCATCGGCCATCGGGACGCGCTCGACACGTCTCGCTCGGCGAGGATGGAAGGTCTGGCGGTTCCAGTTCGCCGGCGTAGCGCCGCGCCAGTACCGCTGGGGCCCAGATCGGCCAACGCGGTGCGCATACCGATGTCGCAACGTCGGTGATCTCGAAGCGAGGGTCGCGCCGCAACTTGCGCTTGGCCTTGCCAGACACGTCGCGCAAATGCCAGTCCAGACGAGTCAGTACGCGCGTGGACCCGCGCCGCCGGAAGTGCCGTACCCAATCGCGCCATCCTCCACCCTGAGATCTGGGCAAGCCTGCCGCGACGCGCGGTCCCAGCAGCACCCCAGCCTGGCGGCGCGACAAGATCACGAAACCACCCCAGATTCGATTCGCTAGGTTGCCGAAGCCGAACCCTGTACGGCGGCTTGCGCATGGTTGTGGTGGTGACGACGACGGAGCGCATCACCGTGAACCTGCCGGAGGGGTTTGATGCGTCTCGCCATGGCGCTGCCCTGTTGTCGCAGATTGTCGCGGCGCACGGCGCCGGGTGGGAGATCGTGTCCGTCGACCCCGACGCCCGCAAGGCGTATGCCGTCCGCCAGGCGACGCTGATGACGGTGACCGAGTCCCCGCAGCGGCCCGGTGGTCAGGGCGCCGGTGTCCCGGGCTCCGGCCCGGCCGGGACGCGCCGGGCGCTGCAGGTGCGCCTGCCCAGGGAGACCAAACCTTCCGACGGGGACCGGGTGGCGGCCCGCCTGGCTGACCAGTACGCGGGCTACTACCTGTACGCGTTCGAGCCGTTCCTCGGCAAGGCGACCCTGGCGCAGCTCACCGACGAGGAGGCGCGGTGCCGGGCCGCGGTTGCGGTCGCGCTGGGGGTCAAGCCGTGGGAGGTGACCGTCCAGGCCAGCGCTGATGGCGGGTTCCTGCTGCGGCTGGCGCGCTGCTACGTACCAAGCAGGCACGACGCCCGCCTGTCGGAGGTCGCCAGACTGATCGTCGGACGCAACGGGTGGCGCGCCAAGACCGACCCGAACACGCTGCTTTGCAGGTTCGTCCCCGGCGACCCGCCGCTGTTCCCGCCGACCGTGCCGTTCCCGCTGGCGGAGCTGGGCACGGCGGCCTGCCACCGGGATCGGACCCTGATCGGGGTGTGCCTGCCGGAGCAGGGGCAAGGCGTGGGCCCCAGGGTGGAGATCGACTGGGCAGCGCAGGCTTTCGTGCTGTTGGCGGGCCAGCCCGGATCGGGCAAGACGGTGACCTTGAACTGCCTGGTCGCGCAACAGCTGGCGGCCGGGGCGGAGCTGGTCGTGGTCGACGACAAGTCCAAGGCGGTCGACTTCCTGTGGTGCAAGGACTTCGTGCGCCCCGGCGGCTGGGGTTGTGACAGTGAGGCTGGGGCGGCCGCGGCGCTGGCCATGGTCTACGAGGAGGGACAGCGCCGGGCGAAGCTGCTGGCCGACCTGGGCCACGTCAACTGGCTGGAGCTGCCACCGGAAGAGCAGTTCAAGCCCGTCCTCATCCTCGTCGACGAGGTGGCGGCCCTGCTGGTGCAAGACCCGGTGCCCAAGGGCGTCCCGAAAGGCCATCCGATCGTCGTGGAGGTCAACGAGCTGAACATGATGCGGGCGCTGATCGGGCGCTACGTCAACAAGATCGTGGCCGAGCAGCGGTTCGTCGGGATGAGGATGGTCCTGCCCAACCAGGTCACCAACCAGGGCACTGGCTTGCCGCCGAGCCTGAAGAACAAGATCGGCCACCGGATCCGGCAAGGCACGAACCCGTCGAAGCCTGCCCGCCTGCAGACCTTCAACGACGAGCGGTCCGTGCCGGCCGTACCGGAACACATCCGCGCCTGCGGGGCGGCAGCCCGCGGAGTCGGAGTAGCGGACCTGGAAGGCTCGGCGCCGGTGGTCTACAAGTCGATGTTCACCCCGCCGGCCACCTTCCGGCAGTGGCTACCTTCTCTTGGTGTCCCGCGCACCAGCCAGCCCGCACCGACCCCAGCCCAGCTCGCCAGACACTCGCGGTCCCTCGGGTGAGCAGCTGCCGCCCGACCGGCACGGTCCATGCCCCGCCGAAGGGTGACCAGCACCTTCGAGACGTGGGCGAGGACGGGTGACCGGCTGGCGCGGTTCGAGAAGGCGAACGCGGGACTCTCTCCCTTGGCCGGCACGTCGAGTCGCACAACGGGCCTGCGGAGAGGGCCGCGGGAGCCGTCCAGCCCGGGGACCCGGAGCAGACCAGGATGAACGCCTGCGGCTCGTGCGGCAGGAACATCCATCCCCGAACGGGCGAGTGCGGGTGCTCGTGGTAGCGGTCCGCGCCGAAGGGCGACAACGCGGCGTAGAAGCAAGTGAGGCAGCCCACCAGCAGACGGGAAGTGTCAGGATGAGCGTCACAATCGGCAAGTGCGACGAGGTTCCAACGCCGCAGGGCCACACCGGCTTCCGGTACGCGATGGACCACGGCGACGGCGAAACCACATTGTCAGACAACCTGTCAGAGCTGATCGCCAAGACGATCCCGGGTTACGACCGGTTCGGGGACGACGACGAGGGGCACGACTCAGCGACCTTCGCCCGAGCCCAGCACATGGCTCAGGTAGCGTCCGCCGTGCAGGCTTCGCTCATCCGTGAGGCGGTGGCGGCCACCCCTGGGTTCGATCCGGGTTCGGCCAGCGACGACGTGCTCACGGCGCTCAGCCAGGACCGCCGCCTTCCCTTCGAGGGCGTCAGTAGTCCTGACGGCGCGATCTGTCACGAGTGGACCGAGAGCGTCCCACTGGTGCTGGTGAGCACCGACTACCACCCGTTCACCGTCAGAGTGGCGCCCACCGGCGAGGTGGTCCTGCTGGACCCTTCGACCGAGCTGACCTACCTGCTGACCCTGCACTCGCTCGGGCTGATCGGTTTCTGCGTGAAGCCCGGTGCCGACCGTGACCTGTCCGACGAAGCCGCTCAAGCATCGTCTTGTGTCTGAAGATCGCGGGGTCGACAGTTCGATCCTGTTCCTGGCAACCAGGTAGAACGGCGTCCGACGGGGCGGGAACGGTACAGTCGCCGTCGCCGATGACCGCGAATGACCGCTCGAAACCGTTGTCTCCCGCCAAATGTTGCACGAGGGGGGGCGTATCGTGAGATCGGCGTCTCGCTGATGAGACCCCCGCCGTGGTTTGGCTGCGTCGCGATTGCGACCGCCCGGTGCCCGGCGGCGTGGCGCTGTTCATGCGGCGGGACACCGCAACGTCACCGCCTGGAGAGGGCGGTGCGGGCAGTGCCGAACTGAGTCGATGTCGTGGAGGCCGAAGCCGTTATGTCCGAGCCGATCGAGCCGATCCCCGAGGCGTCCCCTGCCGAGCGGGTGGTCGCCGACGTGCTGCCCATCGGCGCCCCGCCTGCGATCGCCGAGCATGTCCGCGACTCCGTCCCGCTCTGGTTTCACACCTTCGCTCTGGCGCCCGGGATCTACTCGCCGGGCATCTCACGCGATCACGCCTACCGTCTGCCGGTGATGAGCGCCGACCGGCTCGCGGGCCGTAGCGTGCTCGACGTCGGCGCCTTTGATGGCTTCTACAGCTTCCTGGCTGAGGCCCGCGGTGCGCGCCGCGTCGTCGCGGTCGACAACGAGCAGTACGTCGCCTGGGTGCGGGCCCGTTTCGGGGTGACCTTACCGGGCGGTGCGGGATTTCAGGCGATAGCCGAGCTACTCACCTCGAAGGTCGACTATCACATCATGGACGCACTGCAGGTACGGGAACTGGGCGAGCGCTTCGACGTGGTGCTTTGCTTTGGCATCTTGCACCGGGTGACCGACCCAATTACGCTGCTACAGAAGCTCGCCGACGTGCTAACGCCTAGTGGCGAAATCGTGCTGGAGACCTACGGCTCGCACCTGCCGTGCGACACCCCGGCGATCGAGGTTCACAGTCCTGGCGACGTCTACCCGCGCGACCACTTCCTGTACTGGGGGTTTCCCGCAGAGTCTCTGCGTCGGCTGGGCCGCATCGTCGGCCTCGACGAGGTCGAGATCATCGACCAGCCCGAGATCGATGGTCACCCGCGGATCCTCGCCACCCTGCGGCCGGCGGACTGACCGGACAGCGCCGCCCGACGAATGGTGTTGGTCGAGGGCGATGTCTTGGGCGGTCAGCTGGGCTCGTTAGTGCGCAGCAGGCGCTGACTGTCCAGCTTGTCCTCCCCGCGGCTGAGCGTGGTCGGGACCTTCTCCGTCATGCAGCAGCCGCGGGTCTGCGCTGCTCGTCCCTGGAGGGCGTGGTCCAAGGCCCGGGGCGGTTGGCCGTTTGGTCTTGGGAGCTTCCGGACGGCCGTCTGCGCGACCCGGCCTCGTAACGGGCCCCAGCCAGGACAAAGGACAGGGTGTTTCGGTGCCGAGCCGGTGCTGGCGGGCGTTACGCGCGTGGTGCCGATTCACCGCACGCGGCACGTGTCCACATTGGTCGCGGGTGCGCGGAGGGGCGACGATGGAGGCAGGGCGCGGGGCCTTGGCCACCCCACGGAGCTGATCCATGGCAGTCGGGTCAACCTGAACATCGGAAGACGCGCGACGTCTATTTCTCATATTCTGGTAGGTGGTCTGCGCCTGGCTGGGTGCGGATGGCGCGCAGGTGCTTGGGCGTTCGGGACCTGGTCACCGCCGCCGCGCACCCTTGTTCCCCTCCGACGCAGCCGGCGACCTCGACCTCTAATCGCGATGATCTACCCGTGCTGCGGCGGGATCACCGTCCAACTACCCACGGAAAGGTGAGCAGTCCCGGCGGACGAACCCGGCGGCCGCGTCTCGGGCGACCTCGTTGGTGACCTGCGCGTCGCGTTCGCTCTGCCTGATCGGGCACTCGTGCCCGGCGGCCGAGGAGGTGAACCGGGCGCAACGGGGGCATTGGCGAACCTGCACGCGCGGGGCGCGGCCTTTCACGACGTGGTTGAACGCGTGGCCGGGAGAGTAGGAGTCCGCGACCGCGTGGTAGGTGTCCGGGTGGACGTGGTATGCGTAGACCCGGCCGGAGGTGGTCATGACCATGGTGGTGGTGGTCTGGTCGTAGCCGATGGAGCGGATCCATGTGGAGGGCACGGGCTTGGTGGTGACGCCGTGCGCCTGCTCGCGTTGGTAGCGCCGTTCGATGAGCCCGCCGACTTGGGCCAGCGCTCTGGACGGGCGTCGTGACTCCAGTACCGCCCTGGCGGCTTCGGCGACGTAGAATCTCCTGGTTGCCGTCGAAGCCCAGGCCGTGCGTTTCCCATTGGCCGTCCGTACCGGGGGTTACTCGCACCCATCCGTGGACGGTGCCGGCGGGTGTCTCGGCGGAGGCTGGGACGTCGAAGGTGCGGTTCTTGGACTGCCCCGCGAAGCGGCGGATTGCGGTGGCTGACGGCATCCGCAGGGTCACCTGCTGCCCGCGGTAGGCCATCCGGTGTGTGCGCCGGTGGCCAGTGAGCGAGCGGCCTGGGGTCATGGCGGGGGTGTTGTCGTCGGGCATCTGCTCGATGCCGCCCTCATGGTGGCCGTACTCGGCGGTGACGAACGACTGCCCCCACCAATGCTGCCGGGCCCGGGCATGCCCAGGGTCGAGGGCGGTGCGCATCGACGCGGCTTCGACGAACCCGGCCCGCCGTAGCTGGTCCAGCCTTGCCCCCCAGACCGGGTCGTCCAGCGAGGACGGCAGCCCGAACCGGAGCGCTTCGGGGTGCTCCCGTTCACGCCATTGCCCACCAGTGGGGACGCCCGCGTTGACCCGGGGTGTGCTGAGGAAGGAGTTGGCGCCCATGTCACGTTCACGTGCGGGACGGTGGGCCGCTGCTTGTCAGCCGGGGCTAGAAGTCGTCGTTGGCGAACGGGTCACCGACCGGTCGGGGCGGGCGAAGCGGACCTTCCACCGGCTCAGGTCGTGCGGCGCTGTCACCGGGGCCCGGAGGGCTGCCGGCACCCAGGTAGGGCGTGTCTAGCCACGGGAGTGCCCACAGGTCGTCCTCAGCCGGCCGGACGAGGAGGGCCCGCTCATCGTCCTGCAGCAGTGGCGGCGCGGCCTCAAAGCTGGCTTCGGTTGCCGTGGGGGCGGGCTCGTCGCTGTCGCTGGGGCATATTGGGGATGTCCCCTGCATGGGCCTCGTGGCGTGCGTCGATGCCTCGTCCGCGCGGGCGCGGGTGACTTCATCGCACGCGGCGACGTCCAGGTCCCGTAAGCCTTCGAGTGAGAAGTCGATGGTGGCGACCTCGACCGTCTCGTTCGCCTCGGGCGTGTCGACCAGGTCGGCGACGCAGACGTCGACCGTGGAGGGCCCGTCGCCGGGTTTGGCCAGGAACGGGGTGAGGTCGAACTTGTCCGTGACAATCGGCACCTGCCGCGCGAGGAAGGCCTGCAGGTTGTCGGTGGTGTCGTACCAGACCTGCACCGCTTTGGGCAATGAGGTAGTGGACTCGAACAGGCCACGGCCGGTGGGGATGACGGCGCCGAGGTCGGGGGCCGAGTAGGGCTGGCGCAGGGCGGACTGGCGGTCGGGCGATCCCCGAGGCGTCTCCCACGACAAGAAATGTCGCGGACAAGTGCCGCAAGTGCCGGAACTGCCGCACGTGCCTGGCGGCATCGACCACGCCCCGGCCTTGTGCGCGCCAAAGGTGCTCCCTCCCCGCGACCTGGAGGGAGCCCGTCATGCCCAAGCGCACGATCCTTGCTGCCGTCGTCACCGTCGGTGTCTTAGCGATCCTTGTCGTGGCGACCCGTCCGGGCCCGGCTGAGCCGGGCCCATCGACGGCCTCGACCTCCGCAACTGCTGGCACCGCCTCGGCGTCGCCCACGCCAACCGCGGGGTGGTCACCGCCGCGGGCCGTCACGGTCACCCGGGACGCGGACCGGTATGCCGCCTCGGTCGCTGAGCTCGTGTTCGGCGATGGACACCCGCACCTTCGAGCCGGGCGACTACCGGGGCGCGCTGCTCGCTGCGGCCGACCCGGCCCTGTCGAGCACGGGCCGGGCGGACCTGGTGCGCACCGTCGACGAACGCATCCCCGCCGCCGACGTGTGGGCCCGGATGCGCGCCAACGACCAGTACTCCACATGGGCGACCAGCCAGGTGAGCGAGCCGGGCACCTGGGCGCAGGTCGTCACCAGCGGGCAGGCCCAACCCGGGTGGGTGATGCGCAACGTCACCGGCATCCAAGACACCCACTACGTCGACGCCGGCGTGCCCAAGACCGCCGCCCGGGAACGCACCCTCACCATCGGCATGCGCTGCCCCGCCCCCGGCATCGACCTGGACCGCTGCCACCTGCTGCTCGTCGGCACCACCGTGCTGCCATGACCCTGGCCCGCGCCCTCACCGTCAGCGTGCTCGCCGGGCTCCTCGCGGTCACCGGGTCGCTCGCCGCACTGGCAGCCGCCGCGGGGACGAGCAGCCGCGGATGCCCGGGCTACTCCTCCGGGCTGGTGGCCGATCTGACCGACGCGCAGACCGCCAATGCGCGGGTCATTCTCGCTGTCGGCCAACAGCGTGCCATGCCGCCGCGGGGGCTGCTCATCGCGTTGATGACCGCCGCACAGGAATCCGGGCTGCGCAACCTCGACCACGGCGACCGGGACTCCCTCGGGCTGTTCCAACAACGCCCCTCCCAAGGGTGGGGTACCCCCGAGCAGGTGCGCGACCCCGCGTACGCCGCGGCCGCGTTCTACGGCGGGGCCGGCTCCCCCACCCGCAACCCGGGGCTGCTGAACATCCCGGGCTGGCAGACGATGCCACCGTCCGGTGCAGCGCAGGCGGTACAACGCTCCGCCTACCCCGATGCGTACGCCCGCTGGGAAACCCCCGCCCGCACCTGGCTCGCCCAACTGCTCCCCCACGGCTCGGCCGACCAGGTCGGAGGCGGCTGCGACGGTGGCAGCGGCGCCTCTCCGGCGGCCCAGGCGGCCATCGCCGCCGCGGCGAAGTGGTTAGGAACCCCGTACGCGTGGGGCGGCGGCGACCTGAACGGGCCCACCCGCGGCATCGCCCAAGGCGCCGGCACCGTCGGGTTCGACTGCTCCGGGCTGACCCGCTACGCGTTCGCGCAAGCCGGCATCCCGCTGCCCCGCACCGCCGAACAACAATGGTCCGCCCCAGGGCTGCGCATCGCGACGTTCGCCGCGCTGCAACCCGGCGACCTTCTCTTCTTCGCCACCAACCCCGCCAACCCGGCCACCATCCACCACGTCGCCATCGCCCTCGGCCACGACTCCATGATCGAAGCCCCCCGCACCGGCGACGTCGTCCGCATCACCCAAGGCATCTCCACCAACCCGTACTGGGCTCCCGAATTCGCCGGCGCCCTGCGCGTCGTCGCCGCCGCGTCCGGCGGCCTAACTCACCGCGGTGGCGGCGATACGTCTCACCATGCACCTCCAGGGTCCACGTTGTGCGTCAAGCCAGCGCTGACGTGGACGCCTTCCGCTCATGCCGATGAGGGGACGGTCGCTAACTGCATGGACACGCAGTCGCTGGATCATATGCAAGGTCGTCGGCACCGGTGAACGACGGACTGTCGTTACTGGCTATGAGCCCGACACCGCGCGGCAATCTCGTGCTCTGGTTCGCTGACGCGGGCCTGAGCCTGTCCCGTTGAAGGCGCCCCAGCGAGAGTGCTCACCGGACGGGTGTTGCGGGACATGAGAATGCGCGACCCGCGCTGACCTGGATCGTTCCCGTCGAACGTTTCGCAGCCCGGACGCCTTGCGGTCCCGTGCTGTCGTCACGGTTGGGCCGAACCGGGGAGACCCATCGCTGGACCGTTACCCGCGCCACCTCGAAGTCCACGCCGCGCAGCACCTCCAGCTCCGAGTACGACTTCGTCAGGCCGTGGACGCGGATCGCGGGCTCCTGGGCTGATGTGGCTTCCACCTGGCATCCCTTTCCTCTTGGTCGCACACGCGCCAGCACCCTCCGGGCCTGGCAGGGCAGCGTTGATCGCACCGGGGTCGGGCGGCCGAGGTGATGAGGTCGGGTGCCGGCGCCTGCGCCGGCACATACTAGATGTCGAGGTCCTCGATGACCGGCTGCTCGGCCGCGGCTTCGACCAGGGTGTACAGCTCGTGCGGCACGTGCTTACGGAGCGAGTCCAGGTCGTCGAAGACCTGCAGGCAGGCCGTCTTGGGCAACGTCCCCCATTGCTGATCGCTGGCGAAGTGCTTGCGCCAGCCCGTGGCCTGGCCGTCGGGTCCGGCGGTCCAGACCGACTCCGACGAGCGCTTGAGGTGCAGCACGTACTTCCCGCTCCGCGAGCGGTAGACCCGGTAGGTCTCATCCCGTTCGCTGGTCGAGCGGCTCCACTCGACCAGCAGGACGCCGACGAATCGCTGCCGTCGGCCGGCGCCGGTGCCGACCCGCACGGTGACCTCCTCGAAGCCCTCCGCGCGGCCCTCCTCGATCTCGACCAGCCGACGCAGGGCTCGGACGATGGTCGCCGAGAGGTTGTCGCCGGTGAGTTCCTGAGCCCGCTGGAACAGCGGCAGGTCGGCGTCGGCGACGTAGATCGTCTTGTTCGGCACGACCTCATCGTAGCTCACGCTCTCACTATACGTATATGTATATGCGCTCGCAAGGTCCACCGCTGCCGACCATATTTCGCTCAGCACCGGGCCTGCTTGCTGACACCGGTCACCAAACTGTGCGTCGATCATCCAGCGCTGTTCGAATGCACCGTCGAACACAAAAGCCGGCCAGCAACAGGTGCCCGCTCACCGGTCGCCTCTCGGCGACGTCCTATCGGCGACCGAGTTCGCTGCGCTGGGCCCCTGCTCTTGAGCAGTAGTGGAAGCCCGGTGCGTTTGCCAGTGTTTGACGGTGGGCCCGGGACAAGCCGACGGTTCGCTCGGGGGTCGGCGAGGGTGAGCCTGCCTGGTTGGTGTTCGGTTGTGATGCCGGCGAGTGCGGCCGCAAGGGGTCGCGGGCCCGGTGGGTCGGTCCTTGCGTCGAACGAGACATCCGGGCCGGGGTCAGTGCGTGAGGGTGATGAGTCGGTCGAGTTCGGTGCGCAGCCCGTCGGCCAGTGGTGTGGGGTCGGGGCACAGTTCGTGGAGTGTGGTGATGCTGAAGTCGATCGAGCCGGCGTACGTCAACGCTTGGAAGGACAGATGGATCGGCGGGCAGATGATGGTCCGGACGTACATGCGGGTGAACCGGCGAGTGGCCAGGTAGAGCGGTTCGGCGGACCCGATGACGGTGGATACGGTGAGGTTCTGGGTGGGTGGGAAGGCGCCGAAGGCCTGGGTTCCGGCGAAGGCCATCACGGCCGACACCACCCCTGGAAGCAGGAGGTCGCCCACGTCGGAGAGGGCCTCCCACGATGCCTGCGTCTGGGGCAGCGACGCCTTGGCCGCGGTCGCGGTCGCGCTGACCGCGGCCAGCCGCTCGGCCGGGTCGGACAGGTGGACGGGCAGGTCGATCCAGATCGTGGTGATGTGGTTGCCCGCCCCTGCGTCCTGACCCGGGACGCGGATGCTGGCCGGACAGGTGGCCCGGAGGGGCCCCGGGGGTAGGTCGTCGTTGGCGGCGAGGTAGTCACGCATGGTGCCGGTCACCAGGGCGAACAGGATGTCGTTGACCGTCACGTCGGGGAATGCGCGCCGCACCCGCTTGACATCGGCCAGTGGCACGGAGGTGACGGCCATCGACTTGCGCGGGTTGTCCACGTGCGTGTTGAACATCGTCATCGGCGGGGGGTTGGTCAGTGAGGGGATGTACCCGGGTAGCTCGGGCGGGTGCTCGGGTCCAGGCCCCAGCCCCAAGCGTGAGGCCAGGTCCGGCGCGGTCTTGCGGACTGCGCGTACCGGTACCGCGAACACTGCCTGCGGTACCGCAGTGCCCACGGTCTTGACGATCCGCCCGGTCGTGGCCACCTCGGTGGAGACCCGGTTGGGGACCTCGAACAGGGCTCTGCGCAGCAGGGACGGGTAGCGCCGGCCCTCGACCGGTTGCGACTCCTCGTGCACGTCCACGGGGGTCGGCTGGGTGTCGAACAGGGTCCGATGCAGCGCCATGATCCCCAGGCCGTCGATGGCCGCGTGGTGGGTGCGCAGGACCAACGCCGCCGCTCCGTCGCCCATGCCGGTCAGATACCACGCCTCCCACAGCGGTCGGCGCCGGTCCAGCGGGTTCTTCGTGAGCGCGATGACCGTGGCCAGCAGGGCATCGGTGTCTCCCGGCGCAGGGACCTGCCAGTGGTGGACGTGGGCGTCGATGTCCAACGTCGCGGCCTGCGTCCATCGGTCCTCACCGATGCCGAGCGGGGCAGGCGCCAGCATGAGGGTCAGCAGGGGCGTTCGATGGGCGCGCTGCTCGAACAGCGCGCGCACCTGCTCGAACGGCAAAGGACCCTGCGGTGAGCCTTCCAGCACGTTGATGCCCGCGATGTCACAGGGGAACCCCGCCCGTTCCATCCTCAGGTAGATGCGTTCGGTGCTGTTCATCGCCGGCATCGCTCTACTCCTCACCTCCGCGACATGGGTCCGGTGTCGGACGTTCGTCCGGTGTCGACTGTGCCCTCGGCGGCGGTACTGAGGCTCGGCTTCCCATGCCCTGTCCTCATCCTCGTGCTCGGACGAGGGCCCCTCCGAGGCTGGACCGGGGCGCCGACTCCGTTTCGCTGAGATCATCGACGCCTGGACATGTCACCTTGAGTCTATCGGTGCCCAGGCAAGCGGATCGAACCAAGGGACGGTCCACTCGGACCGCTGCCGTGCCGCCGTGTCAATCGCGTGGGTCCGGAGGGGCCGGGCCCGGGTCGAAGCGGGTCGCCGGCGCCGGCTCGCCGCGTAACTGCTCCACCAGAGCGGTGATGCGATCCATGATCCGCTCGGTCGCCTGGTGCAACACGACCGGATCGTCCACCCCACCGCGCAGGTCGGCCAGGTCCACCGGTGGCCCGGCGAGCAGGTGGACCGGATGCCGGTGGATCAAGTCCGGGACCTTCTGCCCGCGCGGCATGATCAGCTCGGTGCCCCACTGCCCGACCGGGATCACCGGGCACCCGGTCATCAGCGCCAGCCGCGCGGCGCCGGTCTTGGCGACCATCGGCCAGCGGGCCGGGTCCTTGGTCGTGGTCCCCTCCGGGAAGATGACCACCACCTTGGTCCACGATCTGGGGCGCGTCGCGATCAGCGCGGCGGTCTGGAGCAAGAGTGGCCCGTTGAGCGATGAGGACTGGGAAAGAGTGCGAATGCATCCTTATCACTCCGAACGGATCCTGACCCGCTGTCGGCCATTGGCCGATCTTGCTGAGCTGGCGGGCTCGCACCACGAGCGGCTGGACGGCTCCGGTTACTTCCGGGGCAGCCGTGCACCGGCATTGCCCCGGGCGTCTCGGCTGCTGGCTGCCGCCGACGCCTACGCCTTGGCCGGCTCGGCGAATGGAATCGATCACGACCCATCCCGGGCGGCCGGGTCTGTGCTGGCCGAGGTCCGCGACGGTCGGCTCGACCGGCAAGCGGTCACCGCGGTCCTGCACGGTGCCGGCCACGCTGCGGTACCAGCGATGCTCGGACCGGCCGGGCTGACCGAGCGCGAGCAACAGGTTCTTCGACTGGCCGCGCAGGGCCTGACGATCACCCAGATGGCCAACCGGCTCGGCTTTTCGGCCAAGACGATCGACCGGCATCTGCAGAACAGCTACGCCAAGATCGGCGTGACGAGTCGGGCCGCTGCCGCGGTATTCGTTGTCACCCACGGTTTGATCCCCTGACCTGGAAGATCTCCCGATTGCCGATGCCCCTTTGACGTCGCACCCTCGAGGCATGCGCACCAGCCTCACCGACCTGTTGGGCATCGACGCTCCCATCATCAGCGCTCCGTTCGGCCCCTGGGACAGCGTCGAGCTCGCGGCGGCCGTCGGGAACGCGGGCGGACTGGGTAGCCTGGGCACCGCCCTCCGGCCGGTCGCGGAGTTGCGGCGGCAGTGGACGCGGCTGCGCAGCCTGACCGACGCACCGTTCGCGATCAACCACCAGCCGCGCCCGTTCGATCCGGCGGCGTTCGAGGCCACCCTAGCCGCTCGCCCTGCGCTGATTTCCTTCCACATGGGTGACCCGGGCGATCTGGTCGAGGCCGCCCACGCCGCCGGTATTGCCTGGATGCAACAGGTGATGGATGTTGATCAAGCTCGGCAGGCGGTGGATCGCGACGTGGACGTGATCATCGCTCAAGGCAGCGAGGCCGGCGGACACAGCGGCCACGTCAGCACGCTGGTGCTCGTGCCGCAGGTCGTCGCGGTGGCTCAGGGGCGGCCCGTCGTGGCGGCCGGCGGCATCGCGGACGGGCGCGGCCCGGCTGCGGCGCTGACCCTGGGCGCCAGCGGGGTCGCCATGGGTACCCGGTTCCTGGCCTCGACCGAGATGGCGATCAGCCAACCATGGAAGGACCTGCTGGTGACTGCCGAGTCGCGCGACGCGCGGCACTGCCCGCTGGTGGACAGTGTCTTGCCGTTGTTCAACCGGCCGCACTATCCAGCCACCGCTCGCCTGCTGCCCACCGAGTTCGAACGCGAGTGGACCGGGCGAACAGCCGAGCTAGCAGCCCACGCGGCCGAGATCGGCCAGCTCATCGTCAAGAGGTTCTGGCCGGCAGCGGCGAACAACACGTCCCCTTCGCCGGTCAAAGTGTCGGCCTCGTGCGAAACATCCGGCCCGCCGCCGACATCGTCCGCGACACCGTCACCGAAGCCGAACGCATCCTCAGCCAGCTCGGCTCGATCACCTCACACGGGCACCTCGGTACTGTCGGCTCGCGACCCTGACACGTTGATTGCCCGGTGATTGGCTCATGCAGTCGAAGTGGGCCCAGCCGGTTCAGGCGGTCGTCTGGAGCCCCGTGTCCTGACTCACACCTCGTCGAACGTCCGCTCGTGGCGCGGAACGCGCGACCACGTCGCGCTGCGGACGGGACGACGGCGGCCGATCGACCTGGGGTGTGCCGGAAGCTTGCCTTTCGGACCTGCCGTATCGGCGGCATAGTTGGCGCCAGCGGCGCTCCACTCGGACGACCGACGACCTCCGACTCCACATGACTCAATCCTGGCGACTGCCGCAACCGCGTAAGCCTGATTCACCCACCCTGAGGAGGGGCCGGAATGCAACTGTTCAGCTCGGACAACCCCAATGAGGCGGCGGTCGCGGCCAGCAACACCGCGAAGGGACCGGCCGTGTGGGCAGACACGACCGAAAGCCGGGCCGTGGTCGGTGTCGGTCACGGCGAGTCCTGCGCAATCTGGGGCGAAGTCGACTCCGGACGGGCCATTGTCGGGGCGGCCCACGGGGAGGGAACCGGTCTGTGGGGCGACGTGAACACCGGTCGAGCCATCGTCGG
The DNA here is from genome assembly GCA_963724925.1 of uncultured Actinomycetota bacterium. Taxonomy (GTDB): domain Bacteria; phylum Actinomycetota; class Actinomycetes; order Actinomycetales; family Dermatophilaceae; genus Phosphoribacter. The sequence continues at coordinate 94,916 of CAVRXF010000016.1, forward strand.
GGTGGTCCGCGGCGAGCCGGCGCCGGGGTGTGGGGCGAGACCACGAACGGCACCGGCGTGGTCGGCAAGGACACCGGCGGCGGCGACGGCGTGGTTGGTGAAGGTCGCCGTGGAGTCGTCGGGAGGAGCCCCGACTACCAGGGCGTGTACGGATGGAGCCGCGAGAACGCTGGAGTGGTCGGTGAGAGCGAGACGATGCATGGCGTCTTCGGCGTCTCTCGGGGGCCGGGATTCGCCGGTGTGTTCGGCACCGCCGCCGACCCGGCCGGGCTCGCCGCCGCGTTCGACGGCAACGTCGAGATCGGCCGGCGGGGACAACTCACCCTCAAGGGCGGAGACCTGATCCTGGCCAACGCCGACTGCGCTGAGGACTTCGACCTGGTCGAGACGTGTGAACCAGGGACCGTCATGGTGCTCACCGATGAGGGGGCGGTGCAGGCCAGCGAGACGCGTACGACCGGCGCGTGGCCGGGGTGATCTCCGGGGCGGGCGGCTACCGCCCCGGCATCGTGATGGACCGCCCGGAACCGCGACCGGGCCGCTGCCCCATCGCCCTGGTCGGCAAGGTGTACTGCAAAGCCGATGCGTCCACCCATCCCATCCAGGTCGGCGACCTGCTCACCACCTCGGCCGTCCCAGGTCACGCCATGGCAGCTGTGGACCCCAGGCGAGCATTCGGCGCCATCATCGGCAAGTCACTCGGTGTGTTGGCCTCTGGCGTGGGCATGGTACCCATCCTGGTAGCCCTGCAGTGACATGGGCTTCTTCACCTTCCAGCTGGCCAGCCTGGACCCACACAGCATCCGCAGCCGCACCACCGACATCGACCTGCTCACCTTCGCGGTGCTCGTAGCCGGTCGTGACCAAGGGCACGGGGCCGCGCTGATCCCTGGCTCGGCGAGGTCACCCGATCACCGCCGAACAGTTCAATCACGCCGCAGCCATCAACGGTCATCCCTACACGGCCAGCCGGATGTCGGCGGACTGGACCATTGGCCCGCTGTGGGTCGAGGACGGTGACCAGGTCCACGTCGTCTACAACGCCACCAACACCAGC
>CAVRXF010000017.1:0-94535 GCA_963724925.1 uncultured Actinomycetota bacterium
CTCCGCGCTGGGCCGCGGGTCGCCGATCAAGCCGGTGGAGCCGCCGACGACGGCGATGACATGGTGCCCGCCGCGCTGGAGATGGCGCAGCAGCACGAGCTGGACGAGGTTGCCGAAGTGCAACGACGGGGCTGTCGGATCGAACCCGCAGTACACCGTGACCGGTCCTTGGCGAGGGCTCGCCGCAGCGCGGCTTCGTCGGTGGTCAGCGCCACCAGTCCTCGCCACCTCAGCTCGTCGAAGAGCTCGCTCACGGTTGGGTCACGCTTTCGCTCGGGCCTACTTTCGAAGGACAGCCTGCCGTATCGGCGATGCTCGTCTCGACGGGTTTCACGCCCGGCGCCGCCGGAGCACGCCGGGGCGGTAGGCCGAGACGCTCGGCTCGGCCTCGACCCAGAACCGCCACGGGTATGCCGTGGGGTCACCACCGGGTCCACGCACGCCGACGCGTGGCCCGGTCCGCACCAACGTCGGGTCCTGGGCAGCTTCGGGCGCGCGGACGAGCAGCTCGATGCTGCCGCTGGGTCCGCGCCCGAAGCCGCTCGGCTCGATGAGGGGGCGGCAGAAGTCCCGGCCGGTATGCCGTCCGTCCAGCGCAAGGGTCGTGGCGAGCCGCGCCGGTCCCCGGCACCAGTCGCGGGGCGCAATTCCGGGGCGGCGCGCCGCGGCGATGCCGTCGCCGGCCACGACCTCGCCGGCCCTGACCAGCACCGCCTGGGCAGCGCCTTCGGGGCCCGTGACCAGGCACAGCAGCCAGTGCATCCCGTAGGTGAAGTAGACGTAGGTCTGGCCGGCCGGACCGAACATCGGCGCGGTGCGGGCCGTCTCGCCTCGGTACGCGTGCGACCCAGGGTCGTGCAGGTGCCCGGCATACGCCTCGGTCTCCGTGATCCGCACTCGCACGCCGCCGTGCTCGATGGTGCACCCCAGCAGCGCGGGCGCCACCGTCAGCACCTCTCGGGCGAAGAAGTCCCGCGGCAGCCGGACCGGCACTCAGCCCGGCCCGGTGCCGGCGAACCGCTGTGCCGCAGCAAGGGCGGCCCGGGCCGCCGCGAGCTGCTCGCGGACCCGGTCGGGGGCGGTCCCGCCGGCGGCGCTTCGGGAGGCCAGCGACCCTTCGACGCTGAGCACCGCACGCACGCCCGGGCCGAGGTGAGTGCTGATCGAGGCGAGTTCGGCGTCGGTGAGCTCCCAGAGCTCGATCCCGCGCGCTTCGCACACGCGCACACACTCGCCAGCCACCTCGTGTGCCACCCGGAACGGCACACCTGCACGCACCAGCCATTCGGCGACGTCGGTGGCCAGCGCAAACCCCTGGCCGGCCAGCGACTCCAGCCGTTCTGCGTTGAACACCAAGGTGCGGACCATCCCTGCGAAGGCCGGCAACAGCACCGAAAGGGTGTCCACGGCGTCGAAAACCGGCTCCTTGTCCTCCTGCAGGTCGCGGTTGTAGGCAAGCGGCAAGCCCTTGAGGGTCGTGAGCAGTCCGGTCAGGTCGCCGACCACCCGGCCGGCTTTGCCGCGCGCCAGCTCGGCGACGTCGGGGTTCTTCTTCTGCGGCATGATGCTCGACCCGGTGGAGAAGGCGTCGTCGAGGGTGACGTAGGAGAACTCTCTGGTCGCCCACAGGACCACCTCCTCGGCGATCCGGGAGACGTCCACCGACGTCATGGCCAGCACGAAGAGGAACTCGGCGGCGAAGTCGCGGGACGCGGTGCCGTCGATGGAGTTCTCCACATGACGGGCGAAGCCCAGGTCGGCCGCCACGGCGGCCGGGTCCAGACCCAGCGACGAACCCGCGAGTGCTCCGGAACCGTAGGGCGAGACGTCGCTGCGACGGTCCCAGTCGCGCAGCCGGTCCACATCGCGTAGAAGCGGCCAGACGTGCGCCAGCAGGTGGTGGGACAGCAGCACCGGCTGGGCATGCTGCAGATGCGTGCGGCCCGGCATGGCGACACCGAGATGGCGCTGCGCTTGCTGGACCAGCGCGTCCGCAACGTCGAGCACCAAACCGGCCACCACGCGGCCGGCGTCGCGCAGATACATGCGCAGCAGCGTCGCGATCTGGTCGTTTCGGCTGCGTCCGGCCCGCAGCCGCCCCCCGAGGTCGGGTCCGGCCCGTTCGATGAGGCCGCGCTCCAATGCGGTGTGCACGTCCTCGTCCTCCGGCGCCGGCGCGAACGCCCCGGAGGCCACGTCAGTGTCCAACCGGTGCAGCGCGTCGAGCATGGCGTCCAGCTCCGCGTCGGTGAGCAGTCCCGCGCGGGCCAGGACGCGAGCGTGAGCCACCGACCCGGCGACGTCGTAGCGCGCGAGCCGCCAGTCGAAGTGGGTGCTTCGGGACAGCTCCTGCAGGGCTAGGTCGGGCCCGGTGGCGAACCGCCCACCCCACAGGCTGACCCGGTGCGCCGGCTCGCGCCGCGGCATACCGGGCGCCGGCTCCGGCGAGCCCGGCGTCATAGCGCGGTGCCGGTCATGCTGAGCAGGTCGCCCGCCAGTTGGGTCGCGCTCCCTGCGCCGGTCGCGATGACCAGGATCGTGTCGTCGCCGGCGATGGTGCCGAGCACCTGGGGCAGGTGGGACTGGTCGAGAGCCGAGGCGAGGTACTGGGCCGCGCCGGGCGGGGTGCGCAGCACGACGAGGTTCTCCGAGACGTCGGCGGTGACGAGCAGCTCTTCGACCGTGCGGTGCAGGCGGGCGGAGCCGGGCTGGCCCTGGCCCGCGTCGCCGGGCTCGGGGATGGCATAGACGAGTGCCCCGTCGCGGCGCACCTTGCCGGCTCCGAGCTCGACGAGGTCGCGCGAGAGGGTCGCTTGGGTGACGTCGATGCCGTCGTCGGCGAGCAGGGCGAGCAGCTCCCCTTGGGAGCGGATCGCCCGCTCCCTCAGCAGCTCGCAGACGCGCGCGTGCCGGGCGGTCCTTGAGGTGCCCAGCATCAGTGCGCCCCGTCGAGGAGAGCGGGCAGCGCGTCGACGAAGGTGTCGAGCTCGAGCGCGTCGATGACCAGCGGTGGGGCCAGCCGGACCGCGTCGGGGGCCACTGCGTTGACGATGAATCCGGCGTCCAGGGCGCGCGCCACGACCGAGGCGGCCACCGGTTCGGCAAGCTGGACAGCGCGAAGCAGGCCTCGCCCCCGAACGCCGGCGATGCGCGGGTGCTGCAGCGCCCTCACCCGCTGGACGAGGCGCCTGCCCAGCTCGGCAGCGTGCGCGCGCAGGCCGTCGCTCTCGATCACCCCGATCGTCGCCAGGCCTGCCGCGCAGGCGAGCGGGTTGCCGCCGAAGGTGCTGCCGTGCTGGCCGGCGGTGAGCAACCCGCTCACCTGCGGCCCGAAGGTCAGCAGCGCCCCGATCGGGACCCCGCCGGCCAGACCCTTGGCCATGGTGACCGCGTCCGGGACCACACCGCTTTCTTGGTAGGCGAACCAGTCCCCGGTGCGGCCCATCCCCGACTGGATCTCGTCGAGGACCAGCAGCGCCTGGGCTTTCGTCGCGAGCTCGCGGGCCGCCTGCAGGTATGCCGGGTCGGCCGGGTGGACGCCCCCCTCGCCCTGGACGGGCTCCAGGACGATCGCGGCCAGGGCGTCCCCTGCCTCGCGGACGGCTTGCTCCAGTGCGGCGACGTCGTTGTACGGCACGAAGCCGACGTCCGGCATGAGTGGCTCGAACGGCTGGCGGTAGGCCGGCTTCCAGGTGAGGGCCAGCGCCCCTGTCGAACGACCGTGGAAGGCGTTTTCCGCGGCGATGATCCGGGTGCGGCCGGTGCGCCGGGTCAGCTTGACGGCAGCCTCGATCGCCTCGGTGCCGCTGTTGCCGAAGAACACGGCCGACCCCGGCGGGGCCTCGGCGATGCGCAGCAGGGTCTCGGCGAGCTCGACCTGCGCCTCCGTGGTGAAGAAGTTCGACACGTGGATCAGTTCGGCGGCCGCCTTGGTCACCGCCTCGACGATCGCGGGATGGCAGTGGCCCAAGGTGTTGACCGCGATCCCGGCGAGCAGGTCGAGGTAGCGCTTGCCGTCAACGTCGACGACGTAGCACCCGCTGCCGTGCGAGAGCACCCGCTGCGGCGCGCCGAAGACGGGCAGCAGCGACCCGGCATACCGGCGTAGCCACTCGGCGCCGTGCGAGCCTTCGGCCAGGGACGGGCTAAGGCTCATCCGGAACTCCCTCCGGCCAGCACCATGGTGCCGATCCCCTCGTCGGTGAAGACCTCCAACAGCAGGGAGTGCGGCTGGCGTCCGTCGATGACGTGCGCCTGGGAGACTCCGCCCTCCACCGCGCGGATGCACGCCTCGACCTTGGGGACCATCCCCTCGTCGACCCGCTGCAGCAGCTCGCGGGCGTCGGCGAGCGTGATCTGCGAGAGCAGCGAGTCGCGGTCGGGCCAGTTGGCGTAGATGCCCTCGACGTCGGTGAGGACAACGAGCTTGTGGGCGTTCAGCGCGACGGCCAGAGCAGCAGCAGCGGTGTCGGCGTTGACGTTGAGGACTTGCCCGTCGTGGTCGAGGTCAGGCGCCACCGTCGAGACGACCGGGATGCGCCCGGCGTCGAGGATGTCCTGCACCGCCGCCGGGTTGACCGCCTCGACGTCGCCGACGAGCCCGAGGTCCACCTCCACACCGTCGATCACCGCGTCCCGGCGCCGCGCTCCGAACAGCCCGGCGTCCTCGCCGGAGAGGCCAACGGCGAGTGGCCCGTGCTGGTTGAGCAGTCCGACCAGCTCGCGCCCCACCTGCCCAGTGAGCACCATACGCACGACGTCCATGACCTCCGGGGTGGTGACCCGCAGGCCGCCCTTGAACTCGCTGGTCAGGCCGAGCCGGCCGAGCATCGCGCCGATCTGCGGCCCGCCGCCGTGCACGACGACCGGGCGCAGGCCGGCATACCGAAGGAAGGCGACGTCCTGGGAGAAGGCGTGCTTGAGCGGCTCGCTCACCATGGCGTTGCCGCCGTACTTGACCACGACGAGCGCGCCGTGGAAGCGCTCGAGCCAAGGCAGGGCCTCGACGAGCGTCGTAGCCTTGCCGGCCGCGACGCGCAGGGCGGCCGCGTCGATGAGGCCGCGCACAGTGCTCATGGGGTGGCCCTCCTCGAGGACGAGTGCCTCACGTGCTGTAGGCGGAGTTCTCGTGGACATAGTCGTGGGTCAGGTCGTTGGTCCAGATGGTGGCCGTCTGCGTCCCGGCGTCGAGGTCGACGCCGATGCGCACCTCGCGCGCCGCCAGGTCGACCAGGGAGCGGTCCTCGCCGACGCCGCCGGCCCGGCATACCTGCACGCCGTTGATGGTGACCGAGAGGCGATGTGGGTCGAACTCGGCACGGGTTGTGCCGACGGCCGCGAGGACGCGGCCCCAGTTGGGGTCGTTGCCGAAGACGGCGCACTTGACCAGGTTGCTGCGGGCGACCGACCGCGCCACCTCGAGGGCGTCGTCGACCGACGCCGCCGACGACACGACGATCTCGATGTCGTGGCTCGCACCCTCGGCGTCGGCGATGAGACCCCGGGCGAGGTCGGCGCAGACGGATGTGACTGCGGCGGTGAGCTGCTCGGCTCTCGGGGCAGTTCCGGCGGCCCCCGAGGCCAGGGCCAGGACGGTGTCGTTGGTCGACAGGCACCCGTCGGAGTCGATCCGGTCGAACGTGAGCGACGCGGCTAGGCGCAAGGCGGTGTCCAGCTGATCCGGCGCCACGACGGCGTCCGTCGTCAGCACGACGAGCATGGTCGCCAGGGCAGGCGCGAGCATCCCGGCCCCCTTGGCCATTCCGGACACCGACCAGCCTTGCCCAAGGTATGTCGCCTGCTTGGTGACCGTGTCGGTCGTCAGGATTGCGTGGGCGGCCGCGTCGTGGCCGGCCGGGCTGAGGGCCGCTGCCGCGGCGGCCACGCCGGGCAGGAGCCGGTCCATGGGCAGCCGTTCGCCGATGAGGCCGGTCGAGCAGACGGCGACGTCGCCCGCCGAGATGCCGAGCACGTCCGCGACGGCCTCCGCGGTTCGGTGGGTGTCCAGGAAGCCGGACGGGCCGGTGCAGGCGTTGGCTCCGCCGGAGTTGAGCACGACGGCGTCGACCCGACGGTCGGCAAGCACTTGGCGCGACCAGGTCACCGGTGCGGCTTGCACGCGGTTGGTGGTGAACACGGCTGCCGCGTGGTGCAGAGGCCCGTCGTTGACGACGAGCGCAAGGTCGCGGTCCCCGCTGGACTTGAGTCCCGCGGCGACCCCGCACGCGCGAAACCCCTTGGGTAGCTGGACCGCTGCGCTCACGGTGCCACTCCGACGACCGGCAGGCCCAACGCCTCGGGCCAGCCCAGCGCGAGGTTGGCGCATTGCACTGCCCCTCCCGCCGTGCCCTTGGTGAGGTTGTCCACGGCCGCCACGGCGACCACTCGGCCGGAGCGCTCGTCTTTCGTGACCTGCATGTGCACGCTGTTGGAGCCGATGACGTCAGCGGTGCGCGGCCAGGACCCGGCGGGCAGCACGTGGACGAACGGCTCACCCTCGTAGGCGGCCTCCCACGCCGCCCGGACGGTGCCGGCGGTGGCGCCCGGCGTCGCCTTGGCGGTGCACGTAGCGAGGATGCCCCGGGCCATGGGGGCCAGGGTCGGGGTGAAGGAGACCGTGACCGGCTGGCCCGCTGCGGCGGCGAGGTTCTGCTCGATCTCGGGGGTATGCCGGTGGGTCCCGCCGACGCCGTACGGCGACATCGAGCCCATCACCTCCGAGCCGAGCAGATGTGGCTTGAGGGCCTTGCCGGCCCCGGAGGTGCCGCTTGCGGCGACCACGACGATGTCGTCGGGGCGCAGCAGGCCCGCCGCCAGGCCCGGGGCCAGGGCCAGCGAGACTGCGGTGGGGTAGCAGCCTGGGACCGCGATCCGGCGTGCTCCGGCCAGTGCGTCCCGGCCCTTGCCGCCCTGCTTGGTCACCAGCTCAGGCAGCCCGTAGGGCCAGCTGCCCGCATACGGGGTGTCGTAGAAGGCGCTCCACGCGGCCGGCTCGCTGAGGCGGTAGTCGGCCCCGCAGTCGATGACCACGAGGTCCTCGGGCAGTTCGGCGGCAAGAGCCGCCGAGGCGCCGTGCGGAAGGGCCAGGAAGACCAGGTCGTGTCCGGCAAGGGCCCGCGGTGTCGTCGGCTCGATGATCCGCCGGGCCAGCGGAGTCAGCTGCGGGTGCAGCTCGCCAATGGGCCGTCCGGCGGAACTGTCCGCCGTCAGGGCACCGACCTGAAGGTCAGGATGGGACAGGACAAGGCGCAGGATCTCCCCACCGGCATACCCGCTCGCTCCGGCAACGGCCACCCTCGTCATGCTGCATGATCATACACACAATAGTTGAAGTATGCATTGGCGGTTGACAGCCAAGCCAACCTGCCGGCTTGTGGAGGGGCGGTAGGGCTGTCGGACAAACCCCGCGCTCATCGGCGACGGACTGCCGCCGCCGCGTGGTCAGGCGGCTAGCCGGTGTCGCTCGAGCATGTCCAGAGGGAGCAGCCAGCGCCACGCGAACGGCAGGAGCAGCAGCAGCCCGGTCAGGACCAGGACAAGCCCCATGGACGGCCCGACGGTGACCCACAACAGCCCGAACCCCAACGACGAGCCGAACCGCGCGAGCGCGACCACTGTCTGCACGGTCGCGATTCCGCTGGCTCGGTCGCTGACGACTATTGCCCGGCTGGTCAGCGCGGCCAGGACCCCGTCGGTTGCCGCGTAGTACACGCCGAGCAGACCCACCGTGGCGACGACCCACGCAGTGCTAGCGAACGGCAGCGCGGCGAAGGCCAAGCCCAGCGCCAGCGGCAGATGGCCCAGCACGAACACCCGGGCCTTACCGAAACGGTCGGCAAGGCGGCCCATCGGGACCGACAGCAGCAAGTAGGTGGCGCTCGTCCCGACGTACAGCAGCGGGAAGTACGCCGACGCGAAATCGCTGCGCCGCTGCAGGATCAGGTAGAGGAACCCGTCGCCAACCGTCAGCAACCCGAGAGCGCCTGCAACGATGACGATTCGCCTCAGGGCCGGCTGGCGAAGCAGCGACAGCATCGGCCGCGGCCGCTCGTCACCCGTGCGGGCCTGCGCGATCGCCTGAGCCCAGGCGCAGTCACGGCACTGGATCTTGCATTGGGCATGGTTTTCGGGGCTGGGGTTTGGGGATGCGGTGCGCTCGTCGCGGCGCGGTCGCATGTCGGGGACGATGAGCCCGAGGACGGCGAGCCCGACCAGCGCGAAGGCGAAGGAGACGATGAATACGCTCCGGTAGTCGCCTGGCAGCATCGCGAGGATGACGAAGGCGATGAGGGGACCGAGCATCGCTCCGAGGGTGTCGAGTGCGCGGTGCACACCGAAGTTGCGACTGATCGCCTCGGCGGGAGATCCGGCGGCTATCATCGCGTCCCGTGGAGCGGTGCGCACGCCCTTGCCGAGCCGGTCGACGGTGATGACAGCAGTCACTGCGGCGAACCCCTGGCTGGCAAGCAGCGCGAGCCGCGCGATGGCCGACAGGCCGTAGCCGAAGAACGCGACCCACTTGGGGTGATCGACGCGGTCGGCGACCCGCCCCGCAGCGATCCGCACGACCGCGCTGACGCCCTGGTAGATCCCATCGATGAAGCCGTAGGCGAGAGGCGACATCCCCAGCGCCGCGGTCAGGTAGAGCGGCAGCACCGCCGTGACCGCCTCCGACGAGACGTCGGTGAGCAGGCTGACGATCCCCAGCAGGACCGTAGTAGCCGCCACCTTGCCCGCGACCTTGCCAGCGGTTGGTCCCGACGCCGCGGCGACGGGGGACGAACGGTTGGCGAGATACATGGCGCCCCCTCCGATCGCTGCGCCTCGCCTCGCGATCATTCCACAGGGGCGTTCCGGACACGGCGGTTTCGCCGTAGCCGGGGGTATGCCGTGAGCCATGCCCTCGGGAGGCGTCGATAGGAGCCGTCGCGCCGCTCCAGCGTCGTAAGCGCTCCTATCGAGCGGCCAACCCGGGTCGGCTTGCCCTCCCGCTCGCAGACCTCTCCTTACTCGACCGTCAGCTCTGCGAAACACCCTCACGCCGCACCAGGTTGACGGCGATGCGCTGGGCCAAGGTCGCACCGATGAGGCAACAGGCGACTGTGACCACCCAGGTAAGCTGCCAGCCGCCGACGCGGCTGGCAACCCACGCAACAAGCGGAGGACCGCAAAACTGGCCGATGGCCGACCACTGCTGCAGCCACCCCACCGTCGTCGAGATGGTCCGCTCGGTCGGGGCGAGCCTCGGGGCCAGGGCGAACAGGGTGCCAGGGACCAGCCCGCCCAGAGTCGAGAACAGCAGCGCACCGGCATACCGGCCAACCGGGCTGCCCGTCGTAACGGCACTGAACGCGAAGAAGCCGCCCACTCCCATCGCCGAGAAACCACACCACATCAAGGTGCGTGGCGCCCACCCGCGGCTGAGCAGCCACCCGGCTCCCACGTTGCCGGAGATATTCACGGCGGCCACCACGGCGGTGAGCACCCCGACGCGGACGCCGCCCCAGCCGGACTCTGCGTACAGCGACGGAAGGAATCCGATAACAGCGAGCCATTGGGCCGCGTAGACCGAGAAGGTCAAGGCTCCAAGCCACGGCCCCGCGGTCGTGACCGTGCTCACGAGCCGCTGACGCCACGGCTCGCCGGAGGCCGAGCCGCGTGTCGTGACGGGGTCGGGTGGCACCCGCCACAGCACCCAGAGAGCGAGCAGCCCCGACAGGGCGGCTGTGAGCCACCACCACCAAGGCCAGCCGAACGCGCCGATCACCAAGGGGCCCAGCAGCAGGGCCAATGCGGTGCCGATGGGCATGTATGCCGCCCAGAACCCCAGCATCCTGGTCAGCCGGTCCGGGGCCACCAGGCGGCGCATCAGGCCCGGGGCCGGGACCGTGGCCATTAGGAACCCCATGCCCTCCGCTGCCCGCAGGATGAGCAGGCTGGTCGGGTCGTGCGCCCAGCCGCCGGCCAGACCAGCCGCGAAGAGGATGCCCAGCCCGGTCGACATGCTGCGCCGCAAGCCGAACCCGTCGGCCACCAGACCGATGACCAGACCGAGGAACATCCCGGCCAGCTGCACGAGTGACAATAGGAATCCGGCCTGCACCAACGAGATACCGAGCTCAGACTGCAGGACGGGAATCGCCGGCGGCAGCTTGCCCACGTGCAGCGCAGCGCTGACACCGCCCATGAGGACGATCCAGGGCGGCGACACACCGGTCGGCCACCTCATGGGTCGAATCTAGCGTCGCATGGACCGGTCAGCTCGGTCCGGGTTTGAGATCGGCGGGCGGGCACGAGCGCGACTGATCTCACTCCTGCACGCCACAGCTGCGGGATGCTCGCACGGAACGGGGCAACGACATGCCCGAGCGGGGTTCAATCCCCAACGATGACGCTTGCTCGGCTCCCTGGCAGGATGGCTGGGGTTGTGCGCCGCCGACGGAAGGAACGCCATGGCTTTTGACACGTTTGCGCTCTTCGCCGCTTCGTACGGCACCCAAGAGGCCGCGATCGAGGACTACGACGCCGTCCACACCCTGTACAGCGAGCTGGGGTTGGTCGACACCTACGACGCGGCGGTCATCACGCGGGGTGCGGACCGCAAGGTCAAGATCGTGAAGAAGCACGAGCAACCGACCCGGCAGGGCGCGTGGGGCGGCCTGAGCCTAGGGCTGGTCGGCGGCGCGCTCGTGGCCCTGTTCCCTGCGGTCGGGATAGGGGCAGGGCTGCTGTGGGGCGGCGCGGCCGGGGCCGGGCTGGGCGCCCTGGCCGGGCACGTCGCGGCCGGCATGAGCCGGGCCGACCTCAAGGAGCTCGGTGAGCTGCTGGACGAGGGGCAAAGCGGTCTGGTGGTCATCGCCGCCACGGACATGGAGGCCCGGGTCGAGGAAGCGATCAAGCAGGCCAGCAAGATGACCAAGAAGCAGGTCAAGGCAGACAAGCAGGCGCTGCAGGCCGAGATCGACGTGGCAAATGGGGCGGTTCCCTGACGGACGGGGGCGGCAGGCACCAGCTAGCGCTGGACGGCCCCGAACGCCTCGGCCGCAGCGGCCACGGCCGTGTCACGCAACGCACTGACCTCGTCGGTGGTCAACGTGCGGTCCGGCGCGCGGAACGCCAGCCGGAACGCAAGGGATCGCTGGCCCCCCTCCACCTGCCCACCCCGGTACTCGTCGAACAGGGCCACGGACTCCAGCAGCGGCCCGGCGGCCGCCCTGAGTGTCTCCGCAACCGCCTGCGCCGGGATGGCGTCATCGACGGTCATCGCAATGTCGGTGAGGGCCACCGGCTGGGTGGAGAACGCCACCAGCTGCACCGGCCCGACCGACGCATCACAGAGCGCATCGAGATCGACCTCGGCGGCGCACGTCCGGGCGGGTAGCCCGAGGCGAGCCAGGACCTTGGGACGCAGCTCACCGGCATACCCGAGGATGGTCCCGTCCACGAGAGTGAGGCGAGCGCAGCGGCCCGGGTGCCAGGGCGCGTAGTCCCCAGCCGGCTCGACGCGCAGGGAGACCGCGAGCGCTGCCGCCACGACCCGCACCGCCTCTACCGCGTCGGACCAGTCCGCGGCGCGACCCTTCCCCCACCATCCGGAGCGCTCGACCTCGCCAGCGAGCACGACGGCAAGGTGGCGCGGCTGAGGCGGGACCGCCGCCTCCATCGACGCGATGGTGGCCTCATCCGGCCGCAGCTCGACGCCGGGAACGGGCGCCGTGTGCGTCGAGCCGGGGGCCGGGCGGGTCACCATGCCGAGCTCGAAGAGGGCCAGGTCGCGCTGTCCGCGCGAGACATTGCGGCGCACGGCGTCGACGAGCGTGTCGAGCACTGAGGTCCGCATCAGCGGAGCCTGCTCGGACAGCGGGTTTGCGACCCGGATCGCGCTGCGGCGGGGGTCGTGAGCAGGTATGCCGAGGTCGTCGGCGAGCGACTCGGCGACGAACGGGTAGCTCAGCACCTCGGTGAACCCGCGCCCGGCGAGTGCGGTGGCCACGACCCGACGGGCCCATTGCCCGTGCGTAAGGCCGGTGCCAGCAACCGGTGCCGGCAGCACCGACGGGATGCGGTCGTACCCGTCGATGCGGGCGACCTCCTCGGCATAGTCCGGGCCGTCGCAGAGGTCGGGGCGCCATGAGGGCGGCGTGATGTCCGCGGTCGCAGTATCGATGTCGTCCACCGAACAGCCGAGCTGGCGCAGGATGTCCAGGACCCTCTCGTGGGGGTAGTCCAGACCGACCAGCCGTCCCGGCAGGCCGGTGTCGAGCCGGTATGCCGGGCGCTCGCCAGTGTGGTCCACGTCGGTCACGCCTGGGTCGACGGTGCCCCCGCCGTACTTGACTAGCAGGTCGACGGCGCGTTGGGCGGCGGCCGCAGTCACCTTCGGGTCGACGCCGCGCTCGAAGCGCTTGGACGCCTCGGAGACCAGCTTGTGCCGCCGTGAGGACCGCGCGACGGTGCGCTGGTCGAAGTGGGCCGCCTCGACCAGCACGTCGGTCGTCGCGGCCCGACCTCGATGTCGCACCGCCCATGACGCCGGCGATGGCGAGCGGGATGTTGCCGCTGTCGGTGATGAGCAGGTCTTCGGGGTCCAGGCGGCGCTCGACGTCGTCGAGGGTGCGCAGCTGCTCCCCTGGCCGGGCCCGCCGCACGACGATCGAACCGCTGAGGCGGTCCAGGTCGAAGGCATGTAGTGGCTGGCCGAGCCTCCAGCATGACGTAGTTGGTCACGTCGACGGCGAGCGAGATGGGCCGCATCCCGGACTGGGTCAGCCGCCGCCGCATCCACGCGGGCGACGGCGCACGCGGATCCACACCGCGCACGATCCGGGCGAGGTAGCGGTCGCAGCCGGGCTTGCCCTCCAGCGGCGCGTCGTCGGCGAGCGTGCACGGCGTAGCCGCCGTCGTTGGGCGCGGGTATGCCGGGCAGGTCGGCGGGGTCGCGGTAGCCGCCGGCGCGCTGCCCTGGGAGTGCCAGTACTCGCGGGCGACCCCGCGCATCGAGAAGCAGTAGCCGCGGTCAGGGGTCACCGTGAGCTCGACGACCTCGTCGTCCAGGCCAAGGAGCGTGATGGCGTCGTCACCGGGCCGAGCGTCGCCGCGGCATCCGGCCCGACGTACTCGGCCAGCCGGATGATCCCGGTCGTGGTCGTGGCCGAGCCCGAGCTCGTCCTGCGGCGCAGATCATCCCGTTGGAGACGTGCCCGTAGGTCTTGCGCGCAGCGACGGCGAAGCCGCCCGGCAGGACCGCGCCAGGCAGGACGACGACGACGAGGTCGTCGGCGTCGAAGTTGTGGGCGCCGCACACGATCCTGCTGAGGGATGCCGTCGGCGAGCCGCTGGCCGTGCTCGCCCACATCGACGGTGCAGCACCGGATCGGCTTGCCGTTCTTCTGCGATCCGCTCGTCGAAGGACAGAACACGGCCGACGACCAAGCGGGCCGGAGAGCTCGCCGCCGTGGACCTGCTCCTCCTCCAGGCCGACGGGACAAGGTCGGCCGCGACATCGTGTCCGGCCGCGCCCGGGGGCAGGTCGGCGTACTCGCGCAGCCAGCCGAGCGGGACCCGCATTGCTGACTCACCATCCCGAAGCTGCTGGCTGGAGAAGCGCACGTCGCCCTCGACCATGTCGCGCATGTCGCTGAGGCCGTTGCGCAACATCAGGGCTCGCTCGATCCCCAAGCCGAACGCAAACCCGGTGTAGACGTCCGGGTCGATCCCGCAGGCGATGAGCACCTTGCGGTTGACCATCCCGAGCCGCCCAGCTCGATCCAGCCCGGCCCGCCGCACGTGCGGCAGGCGGCACTCGCGCCCTGGCAGACGAAGCACTGGAAGTCGGTCTCCATCGACGGTTCGGTGAACGGGAAGTACGACGCCCGAAGCCGGGTGCGCACGTCTCCCGAACAGGGCGTGGACGAAGTGGTCGATGGCGCCCCGAAGGTGTGCCATGGTGAGCCCCTTGTCGACGGCGAGTGCCTCGACCTGGTGGAAGACCGGGGTATGCGTGGCGTCGAGGTCGTCGGTGCGGAACACCTTGCCTGGGCCACGACGTAGATCGGGCGCGTCGGGGTCGAGCATGGTGCGGACCTGGACCGGCGAGGTGTGCGTGCGCAGGACCAAGCCGCCGTCGGGCGGGTCGACGAAGAAGGTGTCCTGCATCTGTCGGGCCGGGTGGTCCTTGCCGAGGTTCAAGGCGTCGAAGTTCATCCATTCGGACTCCACCTCGGGCCCCTCGGCGACCTCCCAGCCCATGGCGACGAAGACGTCCGCGAGCCGCTGCGCCGTGAGCTCGACGCGGGTGGCGCGCCCCGGTCAGATGGCGGCCGGTGGGCATGGTGACGTCGACGGTCTCCTCGACGAGGATCCGTTCGTCCTGCTCGGCCTCGAGCTGTGCGTGGCGCGCGGCTAGGGCGGCGTCGATGGCGGCCTTTGCCGCGCCCACTCGCCGGCCGGCGTCGGCCCGTGCGCTGGGTGGGAGCGCCCCGATCTCGTGGCGAGCGGCCGCGACGGCGCCCTTCTCGACGTGGGCCAGGCGGGCGGTCTTGAGCGACTCAAGCGTGCTGGCTGCAGCGAACGCCGCCACCGCCGCATCGACGGCGGCGGTCAGGGTAGCCGGATCAAGCGCGGCGACCTCGACGGGATCATAGTCGGTGTTCGGTCCAGACATCGCTTTCACATTCTGCGGCTCGGCCTCGGCCGACGGGTTCGCCGCCAGAGTCTATGGTGCGGGCGCCGCCGACCGCCGTTGGGTTCCCTCAGGGACGCGGCGCTGCGGCCTCGGCGTCCCGGCGCAGCTGCTCGGGTTCGCCGGCGGGAATGCTGAACTGCAGCTCGGCACCACCGGACGAGGCGGCGAGCGCTACGATCCGGCCGCCGTGCGCCTCGACCAGAGCCCGGACCACGTAGAGCCCCAGGCCGGTGTTCCCTGCCCCCTTGCTGTGCCAGAACCGCGAGAAGATCACCGCACGCTGCGTCTCCGGGATGCCCGCGCCTTCGTCGGTGACACTGACCACCACCGCAGGACGGTCGTCCGGGTCCAGCCCGAGCCCCATGTCGACCGTGCCGGCGCGGACCGTTACGGTCACCTGGCCGTCGCCGTGTTTGAGGGCGTTGTCCAACAGGTTGACCACGATCTGGTCCAGCCGGTCGGGGTCGGCCCAGATCGTCGGGATGGGCCGCTCGGCCTTCACGATGATCCGCTCCTCGGTGTGTCCCAAGGCATCCATCCGGCGGCGGTGGCGCTCGACGATCGGGTCGAGGGACACCACCTCGCGGCGCAGGTTGAGCCGTCCGGAGTCGATCCGGGACACGTCGAGCAGGTCGGCGATGAGCCGGGTGACGCGCTCCGCGTCGGCCTCGATGGTCTCGATGATGAAACGCTTCTGCTCGTCGCTGAAGCGCTCCCAGTGCTTGAGGACGGTGCTGGAGAAGCCCTTGACCGAGGTCAACGGCGAGCGCAGCTCGTGGGCGAGGGTCGAGATGAGCGCGGCGTGGTCGGCCTCGGTGCGCTGGCGGGCCAGCGCGTCCCGGAACGCCATCACGACCCGATGCACTGGCGCACCTCGGCCGCGACGGATATAGCGGGCGGTAACGAGGACCTCGACGCCCTTCTCCGTCCAGAGCAGCTTCTCCCGGTGTCCCTTGCGCGTCGCCAGCCCCACCCACGGGTCGGTGAGGTCCCACCAGTTGTTGCCGTCACTGTCGGTGAGCGGCATTCCTTCCCGGATCGGGTAGCCCACGAGGCACTCACGCGGCAGCTGGAGGATCTCCTCGGCACGCCGGTTGGCGAACCGAATGACTTGGTGCTCGTCGACCACGACGAGACCGTCAGGGAGCATCTCCGAGACAGCCTGGACGCTGTCCATGGGCATCCCGCCACCCCGGGGCGCTCCTCGCGAAAGCGTTCCGGGACTGCCTGTGGCGGCCAGCGGCGACATGGGTCCAGCGTAGCGACGCCAGCCCGACCCGACGAGCGCTACGAGAGCGTCCCGCGGCGCTGTTCGGCCGAGGCGTATAGGCAGATGGTCGCAGCCATGGCGAGGTTGAGGGACTCGGCCGACCCGTAGATCGGCACCCGGACTGTCTCGTCACAATGCCCGAGCAGGTCAGTGCTCATCCCCCATGCCTCGTTGCCGAAGACCCAGGCGTGCGGTCGGTGCAGATGGACCTCGGAAAGCTGGCGTCGGCCCCGGCTGTCGGCAGCCAACACGGCCAAGCCTGCGGCTCGTAGCGCGTCCAGGACAGCGCATGTGGGTATGCCGGTGACGACCGGCACGTGGAAGATCGAGCCGGCGCTTGAGCGAACCACCTTCGGGCTCCACACGTCGACGCTCTCGGTGCTCACCACGACGAGGTCGGCGCCGGCCGCGTCGGCCGCGCGCAGGACGGTGCCGGCGTTGCCCGGGTCGCGCACCTGGCTCAGCACACCAACCAGCCGAGGCGGGCCGGAAAGGGCCACGTGAAGCGCCAGGCCCGGCACCCGGCATACCGCAATCACGCCCTGGGGAGCCTGCGTGGCCGACATGGCCCGCAGGACCTCTTCGGTGACCGGGTGCACCCGCGTCCCTGCCCCGACAAGCGCGGCCGCGATGTCGGTATGCCGGTCTCGGGCCGCGTCAGTGAGGTACACGTCGCGGACCCAGCCGGGCCGGTGCTGCAGAGCCTCACGGACCGGCTGCGGACCTTCGGCAAGAAACAGTCCGGTCCGCTCGCGTGCCAACCGGCGGGCGAGTGCGGCGACCGACCGCACCCGGTCGGACCGAGGGTTGGTCAGCGTCGGCCGGCCCTGCGCACTGGCGCGCGGGTGGGCGGGCGGATCAGGCGGCGTCGCCAGCCCTCACGGTCTGGGATGGGACGTGTGCCGGGACAGCTCGACCAGGGTGGTGAAGGCGCCCGGGTCGTTGACGGCGAGGTCGGCCAGGACCTTGCGGTCCACCTCGACGCCGGCCGCCTTGAGCCCCTGCATGAACCGGTTGTAGGTCATGCCGTTGGCGCGGGCCCCGGCGTTGATCCGCTGGATCCACAGCCTGCGGAAGTCGCCCTTGCGAGCTCGCCGGTCGCGGTAGGCGTAGGTCAGGGAGTGCTGGACCTGCTCCTTGGCCTTGCGGTAGAGGCGCGAGCGCTGTCCGCGGTAACCGCTGGCGCGCTCCAGGGTCACCCGGCGTTTCTTGTGGGCGTTGATCGCCCGCTTCACGCGTGCCACGGGAGTTCTCTCCTTCGTTGTCGAGTGAGTGTGTCGGGTGGCCGGTCTACTTGCGCAGCAGCCGCTTGACGGTCTTGGTGTCGGGTTTGGACAGCTCGACGTCGCCGGCGATCGAGCGCATCTTCTTGCTCGACTTGCCCTCAAGCAGGTGGCGACCACCGGCCTGCTCGCGCATGACCTTGCCGGAGCCGGTGATGCGGAAGCGCTTCTTGGCTCCGCTGTGCGTCTTCGTCTTCGGCATGCTCGCCGATCTCCTTCGGATGGCAGGTTCGGGCCGCTGGCGGGGGCGGACCGGTGGTGACTGCTGGCGCAGGCTCGTGGGTCAGGCCCGATCCGCCGCGCTCGGCACCCGGGCCGGGGGTGGGCCTGGGACCGGCGAGGCAACCGGCATGGACGTCGGTGCTGGGGTCGCGGGTGTCGTGGCGGCGGGAGCCATCGTGGCAGGTGCCGCTGTCGGGGCGGTGGTCGGGGCCGTGGTCTGGGGCCGTTGTCGGGGCGATGTCCGGGGCCGTGGTCGGGGCCGTGGCCGGGGCCGTCGTCGCGGGTTCCGAAACGGTCTCCTCGGTGGGGACTCTCGCGGCGTTCTCGCGGGCTCGACGGGCCTCAGCGCGGGCTTCGGACTTCTTCTTGACCGGGGCCACGACCATGATCATGTTTCGCCCGTCCTGCTTGGGTGAGGACTCGACGTAGCCGAGCTCGCCGATGTCCTCGGCCAGCCGTTGCAGCAGACGAAAACCCAGCTCCGGACGCGACTGTTCGCGGCCTCGGAACATGATCGTGACCTTCACCTTGTCGCCGGCTCGGAGGAACCGCTCGACGTGGCCCTTCTTGGTGCCGTAGTCGTGGGGGTCGATCTTGGGCCGCAGCTTGATCTCTTTGATGACCGTGTTGACCTGGTTCTTGCGTGCTTCTCTGGCCTTCATGGCTGCTTCGTACTTGTACTTGCCGAAGTCCATGAGCTTGGCGACCGGCGGTCTGGCCATGGGGGCGACCTCGACGAGGTCGAGGTCGGCTTCGGCTGCCAGGCGCAGGGCGTCCTCGACGCGGACGATGCCAACCTGCTCGCCGTTCGGGCCGACCAAGCGCACCTCCGGGACCCGGATGCGCTCGTTGATGCGGGGCTCGCTGATGTGGTGCTCCTTTGTGTTGCTGGACAGGGGATGACCCTTGACGACAAGAGAAGGCCCCTCGCCACCGTCGGTGCGCGAGAAGCCTTGGCAGTCCACAACGTATGCCGGGCAGCTGGCTGCCGGCCTACGCGGACCCACGGCCCCGGCATACTGCCGATGCCGTCCGGGGCAGCCCCGGGCGGGTCCGGACCGACCCGGCGGCCTGGCGGTCGACGCGGGTGGAAGCTTGGGCTTCACTTGCACACCGGTCGGGTCCTGGGTGGAACACCGAGCCGGCTGGTCGCATTCCAGCCTACCAGGGACCCGGCCCGCGCCCATGGCGGATTAGCCGCGGACAACCCCGCGGGCCGGGTCTCACAGCGGTTCCAGGTCGACCAGGTCGGCTGGCCTCCCCGCCTCCCACGTTGACGGCTGGCGCCGCAGCAATCCCGCACCCCCGGCGGCCAGGCCGGCGATGACCAGCCCCACAACCGAGACGCAGATGAATCCCCACTGCCAACCGCCACGGTCGATCGCGAACCCGGCGAACGGGGCGCCGATCGCCTGCCCGGTGGTCATCGCCGACCCGTGCCAGCCCATGGCCTCGCCGCGGAAGCTCTCCGGCACCAGGCGGCTCAGCGAGTCCACCGTGGCGGTGATGGTCGGCGCGCAGAGAAAGCCGCAGACGAACAGCAGCACGCTCAACGACCCCAGGGAGCCGGCGAGGGCAACCGGCAAAGTACTCGCGGCCAGGCCACCGAGCAGCCAGAACACCGAGATTGAGCGATGCCAGGCGCCGTAGACCAGTCCGCCGACGAGCGAGCCGGCTCCCCAGAGGGCCATCACCCACCCGAGGGCGCCTTGGTTACCAGTGCTGCGCAGCGCGGCCACGATGGCCACGTCCGTGCCGCCGAGCACCACCGTTGCGGCGCCGGCCGCGGCGAGCACGGCTACCACCGAGGCGCTGACCCATTGCCGATCGCCCCGCGCGCGTTCGGGAAGCGGCCCTTCGCCACTGGCGCGTAGCGGGGCTTTCTCGTCGGCGAGGCGTTGGGTGCCCGCCGCACGATTGGCACGCATCGGCGGGTTGAGCACCATCAGCCCGGCAGCGGCGAGCACGCTCGCCAGCTGCACCCCGACCAGGGTCCATCGGGTGTCCCATGTCACAGCCGCCCAGATACCGAAGGCCGGCCCGATCATGAACGACAGCTCGGTGAAGACCGAGTCAAGCGACAGGGCGGTCCGGCGCCGGTCCGACGGCACGGCGACGATGAGGGCCTGGCGAAGGATGGAGAAGGTCGGCACGACGAACAGACCCGCCAGGACGGCGAGCGGCAGCACCAGCTCGTAAGCGACGAATGGAGCCACACACCAGGCCACCGACTCGACGAGGATGGACGGCAGCACGGTGCGCCGCAGCCCTACCCAGTCGAGGACCCGGCCTCGCCAGGGCGCCGACACGGCGATCGCCACGGTGAACGCGGCCGCCACGAGACCGGCCTCACCGTAGCTGCGCCCGAGGGTGGACACGATGTGGACGGTGAGGACCAGCCCGCCGGCGAACATCGGCATACGGACCAGGAAGCCCAGCAGCAGCACTGAACGCACGCCCCGCAGGGCGAGGACGTCGCGGTACTGGCCAACCTGCATGGGCTCCACCTTGGCAGCATGCTCGGACACCGGTCGAGCGAGTTTCGGCAGGGGCAACGCCAGCTACGGTCAGGGCATTTCTTGGCGACGGTATACCGACCCCGCCTCGGCTGACCCGGGTTAGTCCAGGCTGTCTCGCAGGGCCCGCAACCGGGCCAGCGTGGACGTCTTGCCGAGGATTTCCATCGACTCGAACAGCGGTGGTGAGATCCGCTGGCCGGACACGGCGGTGCGCAGCGGGCCGAAGGCCAGTCGCGCCTTGATGCCGAGCCCGTCCACGAGCGGCCCCGTAGGGCGGCCTCGATGGCCGGGGCGTTCCACCCGGACTGCTCGCCGAGCAGGCCATGCGCCTGGTCATCGAGGTCACCCAGCACCGCGCAAGCGGCGTCCAGCACCGCAGGCGAGCTGCCGTCCAGCTGCGCTCGGGCATCCGCAGCGATCTCGATCACGTCGTCGCCGCAGAAGAACGGCCCAACCAGGGACTCGCCTCGGTTAGCCGGCCGATACGAGTCTGGATCAGCGCCGCGACCTGCCGCAGCCGGCCAGCTCTCCCAGCGCCGGGTTGCCCGAGAGGATGCCGTCCTGTTCAAGGTGGGGCAGCAGCCGCGCCGCCAGGTCGCTGACGTCCAGCGACCGGATGTAGATGCCGTTGAGCCAGTTCAGCTTGTCGAGGTTGAAGATCGGACCGACGGGGTTGACTTTGGCCCAGTCGAAGTCCCGTGAGAACTCCTCGAACGAGTACACCTCGACGTCGCCCCCGTCGGCATCCTGCGCAGGCGGATAAGCCAGCAGGGCCAAGAAGTTGACGATCGCCTCGGGCAGGTAGCCCTGCTCCCGGAACCACTCCAGCCGCGCCGCCGGGTTGTTCCGCTTGCTGATCTTGGAGCGGTCGGTGTTGCGCAGCAGCGGCATGTGGGCGTACCGCGGCTCGGCCAGCCCGAGCCAGCGGTAGAGCAGCAGGTGCTTGGGCGTCGAGGAGATCCACTCCTCGCCCCGCACGACATGGGTAATGCCCATCTCGTGGTCGTCCACAACGACCGCCAGATGGTAGGTGGGGAATCCGTCGGCCTTGAGCAGCACCTGGTCGTCCGGAACTGGTGCGTGGACCTCGCCGCGGATGAGGTCGTCGAAGCTGGTGGGCGGGTCGGGCGGCACGAGCATGCGCACGACGGGCACTTCGGTGAACCCCGGCAGCAGCGCCCGTGCCGCCGCAGCCTTGCCGTAGCAGAGCCGGTCGTATCCCGTCGGGGTCTTGGCCTGCTGTTGTCGTTCCCGCATCTGCGCCAACCGCTCGGGGGTGCACCAACAGTGGTAGGCATGTCCGGTTTCCAGCAGCCGGTCTACGTAGGGGTGGTAGGTGCTCAGGCGCTGCGACTGGCGGTACGGCGCATCCGGCCCACCGATGTCTGGGCCCTCGTCCCACACCAGGCCCAGCCAGCGCAGCGTGGACAGATCTGCGTCTCGCTGTCCTCGCGGAACGCGCCCGGTCGGTGTCCTCGATGCGCAGCACGAACGCCCCACCCTGCTGGCGCGCAAACGCGAGGTTGAACAGGGACATGTATGCCGTGCCGACGTGCGGATCGCCGGTAGGCGAGGGCGCCACCCGCAGGCGCACTGCGCCACGGGTTTCCCGGTCGGTCTGAGCGGCCACGGTGTGGAGCCTAGTCGGCGCCTGTCCACCCCGCCCCGGCACCCGCCCACCCCGCGGCCCACCCCCCACCCACCCCGCCGAGAGGTCCGTAAGTGCTGTCAAACTGGCCCGATAAGCGCACCTTCTGACCTCTCGGTGGCCACTCGCGGCGGCCGACCGCTACCGTTCGATCAACCGCATCTGAGCCTCGTTGTGGTGGGCGCCCTCTGCTGGGGTGAGCCGATCGAGGGCGGCAATCTGCTTGGGCGTAAGCATAATCGCGTCTGCGGCAGTGTTCTCCTCCACACGGCTTACGCGCTTGGTGCCGGGGATGGGAACGATGTCCTCGCCCCTGGTGAGCAGCCAGGCGAGGGCCACTTGGGCCGAGGTGGCGCCGACCTGGTCAGCGACTGCTTGCACCTGCTCGGCGATGCGCAGGTTGCGCTGGAAGTTCTCGCCAGTGAATCGCGGGTTGTCCTTGCGGAAGTCGTCGTCGTCGAGGTGCTGCACGTCCGCCGGGGTGCGCAGGGTGCCGGTCAGGAAGCCGTGCCCGAGGGGGAGTAGGCCACAAGTCCGATGCCAAGCTCGCGCAGCGTCGGGAGCATCTGCTCCTGCTCGCGGGTCCACAGCGAGTACTCCGACTGGAGGGCGGTGACCGGGTGCACCGCGTGCGCGCGGCGGATCGTGTCAGTCCATGCCTCGGACAGCCCGACGAATCGAATCTTGCCCTTCGTCACCAGCTCGGCGAGGGCACCCATGACCTCCTCGATCGGTGCGTCCGGATCGACCCGGTGCTGGTAGTACAGGTCGATGTGGTCGGTGACGCAGCCGGCGCAGTGAGCCCTCGACGGCGGTGCGGATGTTGCTCGGGGCTGCTGTCGAGGGTCCAGGGGCCGCGGCCGTCGTGCGCGACCAGGCCGAACTTGGTGGCCAGCACCACCTCGTCGCGGCGACCCTCGAGTGCTCTGCCGACCAGATCCTCGTTGACATAGGGGCCGTAGATCTCGGCGGTGTCGATGAATGTGGCGCCCAGGTCGAGAGCCCGCTGGACGGTGCGGATCGACTCGGCGTCATCGCGGCCGGCGCCGGTGTAACCATGGGACATTCCCATCGCTCCCAGCCCGATCCTGGAGACCTCTAGCTGGCCAAGTCGTGCGGTGTGCATGGTGCTCCTCCTCGAACGCTTCAGTCCTCCGGGATCGGCATACCGAAGTTGGCGAGGGTGATGTCACTAGGGTCGGGGCCGCCACGCCGGCCCGTGTCGAGGGCGTCGATCGCGGCCAGCTGCTCGTCGGTGAGGTCGAAGTCGAAGACCTCGATGTTCTCCGCAATCCGCTCGGGCCGGGTCGGACTTCGGGATGACCGACCGGCCCTGCTGCAGGTGCCAGCGCAGCATCACCTGCGCCGGCGTCTTTCCGTGCGCCCGCGCGATGCCGCCGATGACTGGGTCCGCCAGCGTGCTGGCGTGGCTGCCGTCGCGGTAGAAGGTGATCCCGCCGATGGGCGACCAGGCCTGGGTGAGGATGCCGTGCCCGGCGTCGAACGCCTGCACCGGCCTCTGCGCGAAGTAGGGGTGCACCTCGATCTGGTTGACCGCCGGGACGACATGGGCCTCGGCCGAGCAGCGCAGTGAGGTGCTCGACCATGAAGTTGCTGACGCCGATGGCGCGGACCTTCCGTCAGCCAGCAGCGTCTCGAGGGCCCGGTAGGCCTCCAGGGTCCTGTCGAACGTCCGAAGGAAGGGCCTGGTGCAGGATGAGCAGGTCGATCTGGTCGACGCCGAGCTTGCGGGCGCTCTTCTCGAAGCCGTGCAGCGTCTGGTCGTAGCCATAGTCGCTGATCCAGATCTTGGTCTCGAGGAAGACCTCGGCGCGGCCGATTCCGCAGTTGCGGAAGGCTTCGCCGACCTGGCGCTCGTTGCCGTAGGCCGCGGCGGTGTCGATGTGCCGGTAGCCGGCATCGAGTGCCGCCTGGACTGCGGACCGCGTCTGCTCCGGCGGCGTCTGGAAGACACCGAAGCCCGAGGGCGGGCATCTCGACGTCGTTGTTCAATACGAGGTTCGTGCCGGTCGACATATCGGGTTCTCCTTGGTGTGTGTTCCCGGAGGCGCCGCGGGTGGACGTTCGAGGCCACGGAGCGCCCCAACCAGGCGCGCTGCAGGGTGGGCGTTCGTCACGGGTGGACGAGCACCTTGAGGGCGGTTCGGTCGTCCATCGCCGCGTAGCCCTTAGGTGTGTCCTCCAGACCGATGGTCCAGTCGAAGACCTTTCCGGGCTGCACGGTGCCGTTCGAGAACCGCGGGCAGCAGGTGCTCGATGTACGCGCGGACCGGAGCCGGGCCGCCGGTCAGCGTGATGTTGGGACCGAAGAGGCTGCCGAATCCGACCGGGGCTTGCTCGTACTGCGGCACGCCGACGCGGCTGATGACACCGCCCGGGCGGACGATCCCAATCGCCTGCTCGTATGCCGGCAGGTGGCCGACCGCCTCCAGCACGATCGGGCTTCCGCCGAGGGTGAGGTCGCGCACCGCGGCGATGCCGTCCTGGCCGCGCTCTTCGACGACCTCGCTGGCGCCGAACTCGCGGCCGAGGCCGGTGCGTGCCTGATGGCGGCCCATGAGGATGATCCGCTCGGCACCGAGCTGGTGGGCCGACAGGACGGCCAGTAGGCCCACCGCACCGTCACCGATGACGGTGACGGTGCTGGCGTGCGTACGCCGCCGCGGACCGCCGCGTGCCAGCCGGTTCCGTACACATCCGAAAGGGTGAGCAGGATCGGCGAGCGCGCCTCGTCGGTGTCCGCTCGTCCACCCCGGGAACCTTGACCAGGGTGCCGTCGGCGAGCGGAACGCGGACCGCCTCAGCCTGGCAGCCAGCGGCGCCGAAATCGGGGTTGTTCCAGAAACCGCCGTTGGAGCAGGAGGTCTGCAGGCCGGCGTGGCAGAACTCGCAGCGCCCGCAGGACACCGCAAAGGGGGCGATGACGAAGTCACCGGTCGTCACCGTGGCGACATCGCCGCCGACCGCTTCGACGACGCCGATGAACTCGTGGCCCATGGAGGGCCCCCCGGCCGGGCTCGACCTGGAGTGGTAGGGGTGCAGGTCGCTGCCGCAGATGCACGTCCGGACCACGCGGACCAGGGCGTCGCTGGGCGACTGGATCGTCGGGTCTGGTACGTCGATGACACGGACGTCTCCCGCGCCGAACAGATAGGTGGCTCGCATGCTGACCAGTCGACCTTGTTCGCGCCGGCCCGGGAGACTCTGTCGTGACGGGTACTGCCAGTGCCTCCCTGCGCCCGCCCGTGCGTGTCGCGCCGAGAGGTCAGACGTTGCTGTTATCGCGTCGTTTGACAGCACCTACGGACTTCTCGCTGACTCGCGGGCCAAGTCAGTCAGGCCAGGTCGGCTGCGGCGGCGGCCCTCAGCGCCGCACGAAGGGGTTGTCCAGGGTGCCGATGCCGTCGATCGTCACGGACACCCGCTGGCCTGGACGCACCGGCCCGACGCCGGCAGGCGACCGGTGAGGATGACGTCTCCTGGCAGGAGCGTGAACACTGCGGAGGCATACGCCACGAGCTCAGCGACGCCATGGGCGAGGTCTGCTGTCGTGGCGTCCTGGACGATTTCGCCGTCCAGCCGGGTGACCAGCCTCCGGTCCGACGCATCCAGGTCGGTCACGAGCCACGGGCCGAGCGGGCAGGAGGTGTCGAAGCCCTTGGCCCTGGCCCACTGGCCGTCACGGCGCTGCCACGTCGGCTCGGTCACGTCGTTCGCGCAGGTGTAGCCCCACACGCACGACAGGGCCTCGTCCGCGCGCATTCCTTTGGTGATCGTCGCGATGACCACGGCGAGCCCGCCCTCGTAGTCCACCTGGGCGCTGCCCCGCGGGACGACGACCGGGTCGCCGGGGCCGACGACCGCGGTGTTCGGCACGAAGAACATCGTCGGCTCGCCTGGCACCACTGCGCCGCGTTCGGCCGCCGGGTCGGCGTAGTTGCAGGCCATCCCGATGACCTTGCTGCGCGGGATCACCGGCGCCAGCAGGCGCACGTCCGCCAGCGCCACCGGGTCACCTCCGGCGGGCACGACGCCGACGTAGAGCGGGTCGCCGTGGAGCGGATGCAGCACCTCGTCGCCGGGCTCGCCCTCGACGAGCCCGTATGCCGGGTCGTCGCCGGCGGTGTACCTGGCGATCCGCACGAGCCGCACTGTAGCGACCAACGAAGTAGCGACCAACAAAGTAGCGATGCCGATACCCTGCCCGAGTGGACCAGGTGATGGCACGCGACACCTGGCTGCGCCTGACCCGGGAGCATGCCGCCCGGGTCGACCGCGCCACGCAGCTGCATCGCCGCCGCCGCTCGGGCGGCCTCGCGCACCCGGTGGAGGACTTCCTCTTCACCTACTACCCGTTCCGGTCCGCCGCGCTGCGCCGGTGGCACCCGGGCCCTGGCGTCCTCCTCGAGGGAGCCGCATCGCACGAGCGAGCCCGATGGCGCCACTACGAGATTAGCGGCGCGGACGTCCGCCTGGACCTGCCGGCCTACCTTGACCGCCGCGGCGAAGCCGTTCGGTTCGTGCGGGACCTACTCGCCCGCACCAGACCCGACCCGCGCAGCTGACCTGCTTCGGCATGCACGAGTGGGCGATGGTCTACCGGAGCCCGCAGGATCAGTTGCGGCACGCCGGGTGGCCACTGCGGTTGGGACCCGACGGGACCGACGCTGTCGTCGAGAGCACCGAGATGCGGTGCACGCACTTCGACGCGTTCCGCTTCTTCAGCGACCCGGCCCGGCCACGGAACGCCGTCCAGCCCACCCGGCAAAGCCAAGCCGAGCTGGAGCAGCCCGGATGTCTGCACGCCGGGATGGACCTGTACAAGTGGGCGATGAAGCTCGCGCCGGGCATCCCGAGCGGGTTGACCATGGACTGCTTCGAGCTGGCCCGCGAGCTACGGATCCTCGACATGCGCGCCTCGCCGTATGACCTGAGCGAGCTTGGCTACGAACCGGTTCGCGTCGAGACCCCAGGCGGCCGGGCGGCATACGTACGAGCCCAGCGTGAGCATGCTGTGCGCGCGCAGTCCCTCAGAGCGAAGCTGCTCGCGGCGTGCGACGCGCTGCTGGCGCCAGTGCCGAGCGGCTAGCGGTTGCCGCCTTGGCGCCGGTCGCGGCCCCTCTTGCCGCCCGGGCCGTAGATCACGATCGCCACAATCGGGATGAGCAGCCAGACCAGCCAGGTCCGCACGACGGTGAAGAACAGCACCAGGCAGATGAACGGCAACAGGGCCATGACGACGTCGCGGCTCCGGTCGCCGTCCTGCCGCCGCTCCATGGACGTCCCACCGGCGCCGGCCGGAGGTTGGGAGGCGCCGATACCTGCGGGAGTGGTGGGGGAAGTTGCGGTACCGGTCGGCCAGCCAGTGCCGGGCGGCGAGTCTGCCGGGCGCGGCGGCAGGTCCGCGAAGAGGGCGTTGAGGTCGGCGCGGGTCACCGCATTGAATGCCTTGGTCGTGCGTGCCTCATGCTCTGCAGGGTCGAGCCGGCCGGCGCGCCAGTGCTCACCAAGGGCGGCGATGGCCGCCTCGCGCTCTGCCGTGCCGACCCGGATGCTGCTTGGGTCGTCCGGGGACGTCGTCATAGTTCCATCATGCACCGTGGAACCTGGTCGGCCAGCACCTCGCCTTCAGGATCACGCCCGGTCGCAGCCGGGAGGTGTTCGCGTTCATGCCCTCATTTGGGAACCTGCGGTCCGCGGCTCAGCGCGTCTCGACATCCTGGCGGATCAGCCCGTACGTGATGCCGTCCACCAGGGCGCGCCAGGACGCCTCGACGATGTTGGCCGCGACCCCCACGGTGTGCCACGTGGTCGCGTCGTCGGCGGTCTCGATGAGCACGCGGGTGATCGCGTCGGTGCCATGGGACGCCTCCAGAATGCGGACGCGGAAGTCGACCAGCTCCATCCGCTCCAGCTCCGGATAGACACCGCCGAGAGCCTGACGCAACGCGTGGTCCAGCGCGTTGACCGGGCCGTTGCCCTCGCCCGTAGCAACCTGGCGGCGCCCCCCGGCGACCAGCTTCACGGTCGCCTCAGAGGTCGCCACCTCATGCTCCCGAGCGTCGGTGATGACCCGCCACGACTCGATCTCGAAGTAGCTCACCGGTTGCCCAGGTGCCGCAGCAACAGCAGCTCGAACGACGCGTCGGCGGCGTCGAAGGTCCAGCCCCGAAGCTCGAGGTCCTTGACCTCGGCCAGCACGTCGGCAACCAGGTTGGGCTCCTCGGACAGGTCGATGCCCAGCTCGAGCGCCTTGAGCTCGATACTGGCTCGTCCGGCCATGTCCGACACGAGCGTTCGCATCGAGTTGCCCACCGCCGACGGGTCGGTGTGCTGGTAGAGATTTGGGTCGACCTTGAGGGCGCTGGCGTGCAGGCCCGCCTTGTGGGCGAACGCGCTTGAGCCCACATAGGGCTGGCGGCTGTTGGGGGGGACGTTGGTTACCTCGCTGATCGCGTGGGCGATGCGGGTCGCCTCGCGCAGCCGCTCGGGCTCGATGAGCTCCCAGCCCTGCTTGATCTGCAGGTTGCTGACCAGGGTCAGGATGTTGGCGTTGCCGGTGCGCTCGCCGTAGCCGTTGATCGTCCCCTGGACGTGCGTGGCCCCCGCGGCCACCGCCGCCATCGAGTTGGCGACCGCGCACCCGGTGTCGTTATGGCAGTGGATGCCGACGCGCGCCCCGGTCGCCCCGATGACCTGGTGGACGATGTCGGCCACCTCGCGAGGCAGCATGCCGCCGTTGGTGTCGCACAAGGCGACGACTTCCGCGCCGGACTCGGCAGCCGCGCGCACGCATTCGACCGCGTATGCCGGGTCGGCGGCATACCCGTCGAAGAAGTGCTCCGCGTCGAGGAACACGCGCCGGCCCTCTTCGCGCAGGAAGCTCACCGTGTCACGGATCATCGCGAGGTTCTCCGGCAGCGTTGTCTTCAGTGCATGTTCGACGTGGCGCACGTGGGACTTGGCCACGAGCGTGACGACCGATGCCCCAGAGTCCAGCAGAGCCCGGACGAGCGTGTCGTCAGCCGCCAATCCGCCGGCGCGCCGAGTGGCGCCGAAGGCCGCTAGGGTCGCGCGGTGCAGGTCCAGCTCCTGCTCGGCCCGGGCGAAGAACTCGGTGTCCTTGGGGTTGGCGCCTGGCCAGCCGCCCTCGATGAAGCCGACCCCGAGCTCGTCGAGCTGGCGCGCGATGGCGAGCTTGTCGGCGACGGACAGGTTCAGTCCCTCTTGCTGGGCGCCGTCGCGCAGGGTCGTGTCGTAGACGTGCAGGTCGGTCATGGCGCTGCCTTCGGTGCGATCGATGTCGAGGTCAGTCAAGTTGTTGTGCAGCCCGCGTGACCCGTGGCCGGGCGCCCGGCCCTGGCATCGCGGTGCCTGCTCCTCGTTGCTGTTGCGGCGGCCATGGGTGTCGTCCGGTGCAACAAAAAGACCCCCCAGTGTGTGGGAGGTCAGCGCGACGAGGAGGATCGCTCGTCGCGCTCAGGTAATGATGACCAGTGAGGACACAGGCTGCACAGTCGCCAGGGTGCCAGCATGCGGCCCATCTGGGTTGCGTGTCTCACTATCCGGACGTCTCGAGGAGGGCCTCGAGCGCCTCCGCGACCCCGTCCTCGTCGTTGGACCCGCATACCGTGTCCACCACGGCCAACACGTCCGGATGGGCGTTCGCGACCGCGAACGAGCGACCGGCCCAGCGCAGCATCGGTAGGTCGTTCGGCATGTCTCCGAAGGCCCACACACGTTCCGGCTCGACACCCCGCTCTGCCGTCCACCGCACCAAGGCAGCCGCCTTGGTCACCCCGCGGGCGTTGATCTCGGCCAGGCCGCGAGCGCCAGAGAACGCGACGTTCGCCCGATCCCCGACGACCTGGACGACCTCGGTGAGGAAGCGCTCGGGGTCCCAGCTGCGCTGCACGGCCAGGAGCTTGCCGATGGGGGCATCGTCGCGCTGCTCGATCGGGATGACGACCGCGTCGGTCGGCACACCCTGCGGGCGCGGCGCAGCATACCCCGGCTCCATGACTGCCCCGGTATGCCGCTCGGCCGCGAACGCGATGCCCGGCACCGCATCACGCAGCTCACCGACGAGGGCGTCGACCAGGTCCGGTTCGAGGGTGTCGTGCCTGACGACCGTCCGCGACCGGACGTCGTACAGGAAGGCGCCGTTGGCCGCGATGACGACGCCGTGGGCGCCGACTACATCTGCCAGGTCGCGCAGCCATCGGGGCGGTCGAGCGGTAACGAAGACCACCTCGACTCCGGCCGCCTCCACGGCGGCGAGCGTCGTGCGGGTGCGGGCCGAGACAGTGCCGTCAGAGCGCAGCAACGTGCCGTCGAGATCCGTCGCGATGAGGCAGGGACGCACGGGCACCGGCATAGCGCCTCGCCGCTCGGCTCACACCCCGTCGCCTAGACCAGCCGGGTCAACCAGCCGTAGGTGTCTTCGGCCCGCCCGTACTGGATGTCCAGCAGCCGTTGCCGGATGGTCCGGGTGACCTCGCCGACCTGGTCGGTGCCTGGCCGCTGCTCGACGCTGCCGCCTTCCCAATGCAGCTCGCCCACGGGGGTGAGCACCGCCGCGGTGCCGCAGGCGAAGACCTCGGTGATCTCGCCGGAGGGCACGCCCTGCTTCCACTCCTCGATGGGTATGCGCCGCTCAATGGGCTCGAGGCCGAGGTCCTTGGCCATGTCCAGGATCGAGTCGCGCGTGACGCCTTCAAGGATGGTGCCGGTGAGCTCGGGGGTGAGCAGCTGGCCGCCCTTGGTGACGAAGAACAGGTTCATGCCCCCGAGCTCTTCGATGTAGGTGTGGGTGCCCGAGTCGAGGAACACCGCCTGGTCGCAACCATGCCCGATGCCCTCGAGCTGGCCGGCGAGGCTGGAGGCGTAGTTGCCGCCGCACTTGGCTTCGCCCGTGCCGCCTTCGCCGGCTCGGGCGTAGTCCAGGGACAGCCATAGCCGGACCGGCTTGACGCCCCCGCTGAAGTAGGCGCCCGCTGGGGACGCGATGACCGAGTAGGTGACCTCGTTGGCCGGCCGAACGCCGAGGAAGGCTTCCGAGGCGTACATGAACGGGCGTAGGTAGAGGCTCGCCTCCCCCGTGCCGTACGCCGGCACCCAGCGTTCGTCCGCCGCCACCAGCGTGCGCAGCGAGGACAGGAAGTCGGCCTCCGGCAGCTCGGGCAAGGCCAGCCGCTGCGTGCTGCGTCGCAGCCGTCGCGCGTTGGCCTCCGGGCGGAAGCTCCAGACCGAGCCGTCCTCGTGGCGGTAGGCCTTGAGCCCCTCGAAGACCTCCTGCGCGTAGTGCAGCACCGCGGCTGCCGGCATCATCGAGATCGGCCCGTATGCCGTGAGCCTCCCGTCGTGCCAACCCGCGCCGTCGGTCCACGTCGCCGACACCATGTGGTCGGTGAAGAACTTGCCGAAGCCCGGGTCGGCAAGGACTCGCGCCAGCTCGGCGTCCGGCAGCGGGTCCGGCCGGCGCTCGACGGCGAACGTCAG
This sequence comes from uncultured Actinomycetota bacterium, assembly GCA_963724925.1. Taxonomy (GTDB): domain Bacteria; phylum Actinomycetota; class Actinomycetes; order Actinomycetales; family Dermatophilaceae; genus Phosphoribacter. Next base: position 31,148 of record CAVRXF010000017.1, read on the forward strand.
ACTCGCTGTGGCCTCGCTAGTCGTGCTCATAGGGGCTCCCGTTCCGGTCTGCACCCCGTCGGGCGCACTCGTAGCGAGCCTACCGCCGGGGGTCCAGGAACGCTCCTAGCTCCACGGCGCACGAGGCCGTCGTCCATGGACGAGCGCCGACAGTTCGCCCGAGATTGCCCGGAAGTACCTGTCGGCGAGACGCACCCACGGTTACCCTTTCCGAAGTGGTCCGTTCAGGGGGACGATCCGGCAGGGGAAGGGCACCAGGTCATGGCGCGTAGGCGGCAGGGAGCGGGCAACCGCGGCCGGCACGCTGCCTCCGCTCCGCGCTTCTCAGGCGGTTTTTCACGGGGCACCGTGGCCGGAACCGCCCTTGGCGTCGCACTGCTCGGCCTGGCCGCGCCCGTGGCCGAACGTGCGACGGCACAGCCTGCCCCCCCGCTACCGGCCACCGCCCAGTTCGTCGTACCTGCTGCGACAACCCAGCTGAGCATTACCCCCATGTCGCCGGGCGCCATCGACGTGCTCCTGGGCATCAAGCCGATCGAGCTGGCCACGGTTGCGACAGCGGCCACTCCTGCTGCGGCGGACGCCGGGCACGATCTCGCCGACGCGCCCGACCTCGGGACTGTCCCAACCGCACCCGTCGACCCGGCCAGCGTGCTGGCCTCCGGCTTCGTCCGTCCGGTCCAGGGGCCGATCACCTCGCGGTTCGGTCCACGGTTCCACCCCATCCTGCATGTCTGGAAGCTGCACACCGGCACGGACATCGGGGCCGCCTGCGGCACCCCGGTCAAGGCCGCCAAGGACGGCGCGGTCACCATGGCGGGCGTCGCGGGCGGGTACGGAAACCGCGTCGTCATCGACCACGGTCAGGGCCTCGCGACCACCTACAACCACCTGACGTCGTATGCGGCGGCCGTCGGTATGCCGGTGCGCCAGGGCCAGGTGATCGGCTACGTCGGCACGACCGGCCTATCCACTGGCTGCCACCTGCACTTCGAGGTCATGGTGGGAGGCGTGCTCGTCGACTCAGGGCCCTACCTCGACCTGGCACCCCTGCCGAGTGTGACGATTCCGCCGGCCGTTGCCGCGACCTCCGGCGTGCCGGCAGCAGTTGCCCTGGTGCCTGCCGCGCCTGTTGCCCCAGTGCCGGCCCCGGCGGCGCCGGCACCCCCGGCGCCCGCGCCTGCCACACCCCCGCCCCCGGTGCCGACACCGCCAACGACTCCGACACCGCCGACTACGCCAACTCCGCCGCAGACCACGCCGGCCGAGACCTGTCCGCCGGCCGGAACCGGCACACCGCCGCCTAGCTCGTGCTCCCCGGCGGCCGCGACGTCGGGCAAGCCGACGTCCGGCTCAAGCCCCCAGTCGAGCTCCAGCTCGACCAGCAAGCCGACGTTCAGCTCGGCTGCACCGTCGTCGAGTTAGCCAGCGCTCAGTTCGACGGCGTCGAGCACGACGTCCGCACCCGAATAGCGTCCTGGCACTTTCACGCCGGAGGTAAAACCGAGCACGGAGGTGAAACCGGGCGCTCTTGCGCACCGCTATACCTCCGACTACCGCCGCCCGGAGGTGAGACCGAGCAACTAGACCAGAGAGAAGCCGTTTGCAGGTCCTAAAGTCGCCCGGCGACTCAGAGGCGATGGCGTCGCCGATCTGCGTTGTTGAGCGCGGCTGCTCGCCGCGGCCAGCCAGGTCGGCGCAACCGCCGCTTCCACCGCATGTGCTGGCTCGATGCGGCCCAGGTGCTCCAGGAGCATGGCCACCGACAAGATCGCCGCGGTGGGGTCGGCCTTGCCCTGACCGGCGATGTCGGGCGCCGAGCCATGCACTGGCTCGAACATGCTGGGGAAGGTCCGCTCCGGGTTGATGTTGCCACTGGCCGCCAAGCCGATGCCGCCCGCGACGGCGGCGGCCAGGTCGGTGATGATGTCGCCGAACAGGTTGTCGGTCACGATGACGTCGAACCGGCCAGGGTCGGTGACCATGAAGATCGTCGTAGCGTCGACGTGCTGGTAGGCCGTCGCGACATCCGGGAACTCAGCCGACACCGCCTCGAAGGTCCGCCGCCAGAGATGCCCCGCGAAGGTGAGCACGTTGTGCTTGTGCACCAGCGTCAGGTGCCGGCGCGGCCGGCGGCTGGCGCCGGGCGAACGCATCGCGCACCACTCGCTCGACTCCGAACCGGGTGTTGACGCTGACCTCGGTGGCGATCTCGTTGGCCGTGCCCGGCGCACCGCGCCGCCGTTGCCGGCGTACGGGCCCTCGGTGCCCTCACGCACGACGATGAAGTCGATCCGTTCGGCGCGACCGCCGCGACGTCGAGCGGGCTGGCGGTGCCCGGGAAGAGCCTGGCCGGGCGCAGGTTGACGTAGTGCTCCATCGCGAAGCGGATCGGCAGTAGCAGCCCCGTTCGAGCACGCCACTGGGCACGGTCGGGTCGCCGATCGCGCCGAGCAGGATCGCGTCGTGCTCGCGCAGCTCGGCCAGGACCGAGTCCGGCAGCGTCTCGCCCGTGCGGTGCCAGCGGCCCGCGCCGAGGTCGTAGCTCGTGGTCTCGACGGTCGGACCCGGCCGCTCGTGGCTGCGTCGAGGACCTTGAGCGCCCTCGCCCACAACCTCCGGGCCGATCCCGTCGCCGCCGATGACGGCGATCTGCAATGCGGCGTCGTTGCGGGCAGTTCTCGGCTCGGGCATGGGCCGCAGCCTAGCTACCTCTCCAGCAGCATCCCGCGAGGACTCCCAGGCGGACCGACACTCGATCCCAGGTCGGGGTGTCACGGCTCGCGCCGAGGAGCTGCTCTTGGTAGATATGCGCCGGCCGCACCTGAAACCGCTGCGGCGACAGCCCATCCGGCGCACCAGCTTGTCGCAATGCTGGGGTCGTTGTGCAGCACCGCAGGTCGGCACACTCGGCTGCGGGTCGGCGGGTTCGCAACCGCCTCAGCCAAGGACGCCGTCGGCGGCGAGCTTGGCGGCAGGCGCCGCGATGACGGCTGGGCCTCGTTCGCTTGTGGTCGGGAGCGGTCTAATGGGTTCATGGCCGACGGTCTCGCCCGCGCGCGCGAGTGCTACGTGCGTCGCGCCTGGAGGGATGCCTGCGATGGCTTCCTGGGCGGAGTCGACGAGCTCGGTGCCGACGACCTCGAACGACTCGCCGTGAGCGCCTACCTGGTGGGCAGCAACCGCGAGAGCGACAAGGCCTGGGCACTGGCGCACCGCCGTCATCTGCAGCAGGACGACCTCGTGGGTGCGGTCCGCTGCGCCTTCTGGCTGGGGTTCGGGCTGGTCAACGCTTCGGAGTGGCCCGAGGCGAACGCGTGGATCGCGCAGAGTCGAACGCCTCGTTGCTGCCACGTCCGACGGCTCCCTTGCGCGCGGACGTGTCGACTACCTGACTGGACTGCGTGCTGTCTTCGAGGGCGACCTTGGCGCCGCGGCCGGGGACCTGCAGCGCTCGGCTGTGATCGCAACCCGCCATGCCGACGACGAGCTGGCCGCGCTCGCCAGGCTCGCGCTCGGCAGGGTCTGGTCTTCCAGGGGAAGATCACGGAGGGGGTGCGCCTGCTCGATGACGCGATGTTGACGGTGCGGTCGGAGAAGCTGTCCCCGATCGCGGTCGGTGACAGCTATTGCACGGCCATAGATGCGTGTCATGACCTGTTCGACGTTCAGCGCGGACGGGATTGGACCGATGGCCTCACCCGGTGGTGCGCGCACCAACCCGACCTGGTGCCGTTCGCGGGCATTTGTCAGGTGCACCGCGCCGAGTTCCTGCAGTTGAAGGGAGCCTGGGTCGAGGCGATGGCGCAGGCGGGGCTGGCGCGGATGCGGCTCTCGACACCTTCGCGGCAACTTCTCTATGGGGCGGCGGTCTACCAGGAGGGCGAACTGCGGCGGCTGCGGGGCGAGTTCGCCGAAGCCGAGGCATGCTTCCGGGAGGCGAGTGAGGCGGGACGGGACCCCCAGCCCGGCCTGGCGCTGCTCAGGTTGGGCCAGGGCCGCAACGCGGACGCCGCTCTGGCTATCGACCGCGCGCTGGCAGAGGCGGATGGCCCCGTGGCGCGTTCCCAGTTGTTGGCGGCGTACGTCGAGGTGATGCTCGCCTGTGAGCGGGTCCGTGACGCGCGCCAGGCGACGAGCCGACTCGCGGAGGTTGCCCAGGCCCTGGGCTCGCCGATGCTCGACGCGGTGTCCCAGCGCGCGACCGGATCGGTCCTCCTGGCCGAGGGCGACCCCCGTGCGGCGCTCGGTCCGCTCAGGAGTGCCAGCGACGGGTTCCGGGAGTGCGAGTTGCCCTACGAGGTCGCGCGCACGGCCGCGCTGGTCGGCCGAGCCCGTCGGGAGCTCGGCGACGAGGAGGGGGCCCGCCTGGTGATCGATGTGGCGCGCTCGATATTCGGCCGGCTGGGTGCCCGGCCCGACCTAGCCCGGCTCGACCGCGGGAGGCCAGCCCGGCTCACTGCTCGGGAGCTGCAGGTGCTGCGCATGGTGGCCGCAGGGCACACGAACCGCTCGATCGGCTCCGAGTTGGGCCTGAGCGAGCGCACTGTCGACCGGCACCTGAGCAACATCTTCACCAAGCTCGGGGTCTCCTCTCGAGCCGCAGCCACGGCCGTGGCGTACGAGTCGGAGCTGCTCTGAGGCGCCTTGTACCCACGCCCTCGCTTGGAAGGGCGTGGGTGACTTCGCCGATGCGCAGATTCGAGGGCGGCTCCTAGCGTCGAGCCGTCTCAGACACTCCGGGAGACGGATCCACAGGAGGAAGCCATGCCCAACGTCTCGCGTGAATCGGCCGACGAATCGATCTCGATGGTGGGGGTCGACGTGCGGCTGACCAACTTCGATGGCGGCTACACCGTCTGCTTCGAGTCACACTCGTCAGATCAGGATCTCGGGCCACTCTTCGAGGGCCTGCCCGACGGCGAGTGCCAGTTCCGGCGGCTGGGGTACGTCGTCGCCGGCACCGTGGAGTTCCGGATCGGGGGTCGAACCGAGATCTACTCGGCTGGTGACGCCTACTACGTCCCGCCAGGACACGTTCCGATCCACCACGACGGCGCGCAGATCGTCGAATTCAGTCCGACCGAGTTGCTCGGCGAAACCATCGGCGTGGTCATGGCCAATCTCGAGCGCGGACGACGTCCGGTCAAGCTGGCAGTAGGGAAGTGACACGATGAGCGTCTTCTACAAGGTGTCGTACCGGGTCGGGTTCCACCCCTGGGAGGACCTGCCTGAGCACAAGCCGTACGTCAACGCCCTCACGCAGTTGTTCGAGCGCGAGGAGAAGGGCCAGGAGCCGCCCTTCGGCAAGGCACTGGACCTCGGTTGCGGCAGCGCGACCTGGGGCGTTCGCCTGGCCGCGCGTGGATGGCAGGTCACGGGCGTGGACAACGTGCCGGCGGCAGTGGCCCGCGCCGAACAGCGCATTCGCCAGACCGGGGTGGACATGCGTGTGGTCCTCGGTGACGTCACCCGGCTGCGGGAGTCCGCTGTCGGGTCCGGTTACGACCTCGTCCTCGACACCGGTACCTTCCACGGGCTGACACCGGCACAGCGGCTGGACATGGGCCGGGAAGCCTCTTCAATTGCCGCCGAAGAGGCGACCGTGATCCTCGACTGCTTCGCGCCAGGTCGGCGCGGTCCGCTTCCACGTGGGTGCACGCAGGCGGACGTGGAGGCGGCCTTCCCCGCCTGGCAGATCACCGACGTCATCGATGCTGACACCGATCCGGACCCGATCGCGCGCGTGTTCAAGTTCGACGAGGTGTTCTACCGGCTCCGGCGTCGCGTTTGACTCGGCATAGCAGGCGAGGAAGCCTTCGTTTCGGGACGTGGCCGATGGACCGGCCGGAAAGCGTGCTCGTGGTCGGCGGTGGAATCGCCGGTCTCGGGACCACACGGGCACTGCGGCAGCAGGACATCGAGTGCAACGTCATCGAACGCGCGGCAGGCTGGCATCACGAGGGAGCCGGCATGTACCTGCCGGGAAACGCCGTGCGGGCGTCCCAACCCCGGGTTCCGCCCGGATGGCCGCCGTCACCTGGATGGCGCTGCCCGAGGCACCTCGGCTACCGGCATACGAGCTGGGATGGGGCGAAGGCGTGCTCGTTCGCGCTCAGCGACGCCTTGCTGATAGCCAGTGGCGGGGCACCTGTTGCCTACCCGGCCTGAAGCCGCGCTCAGAGGTTGATCAGCGCGTAGGACTCAGCGGCGATCGCCTCGGCGATCTTGGCGGCCACCGGCTGGGCCAGCTCGGAGTCGACCGAGAGGACCATCAGTGCGGTATGCCGGTTCAGCTGCGCGCGACCTGCATGCCGCCGATGTTGATCCCGCTGTCGCCGAGCTGCTGCCCCACCATGCCAATCACTCCCGGCCGGTCGGCATAGGTGAAGACCGCGAGGTGGTCGATGAGCGGGATCTCGAGGTCGTAGCCGTTGATGCCGACGATCTTCTCGATCATCGGGGACCGGTCAGGGTGCCGGACACCGAGTACTCGGTGCCGTCCTTGAGTGCCCCGCGCAGGGTCGTCACGTTGCGGAAGTCCCCGCTCTCGGCGTCGGTCGTCAGGGTGACGCCCGACCCCGCGCTGCTCGGCGATCACGGGCGCGTTGACGTAGGAGACCTGCTCCTCCACGACGTCCTGGAACAGCCCCTTGAGCGCGGCGAGCTTCCAGAATGCTCACGTCGTACTCGGTGATCTCGCCGCGGACGTCGAGGTGCAGCTGCGACGCGGCCCGGCCTGCGACCGCGGTGAAGATCCGGCCGAGCTTCTCCACCAGGGCGAGCCCGGGGCGCACCTCCTCGGCGATGGCCCCGCCGGAGACGTTGACCGCATCGGGCACCAGGTCGCCGCCAAGCGCCAGGCGGACCGACTTGGGCCACGGCGACGCCGGCCTTCTCCTGGGCCTCGTCGGTCGAGGCGCCCAGATGGGGGGTGACGACGACCTGCTCGAGCGCGAACAGCGGCGAGTCGGTGCACGGCTCGGTGGCGAAGACGTCGATGCCGGCGCCCGCGACCCGGCCCTCCTGGATCGCGTCGGCGAGCGCCGCCTCGTCGACGATGCCGCCGCGGGCCGCGTTGATGATCCGCACCGTCGGCTTGACCTTGGCGAGCGCTCGCTCGCCGATGAGGCCGACCGTCTCGGGGGTCTTCGGCAGGTGCACGGTGATGAAGTCCGACTCGCGAGCAGCTCGTCGAGCTCCACGAGGCGGACGCCGAGCTGGGCGGCCGTGCGCGGTGACGTACGGGTCGTAGGCGATCAGCGTCATCCCGAAGCCCTTGAGCCGCTCGGCGACAAGGGCGCCGATCCGGCCGAGGCCGACGATGCCGACGGTCTTGTCGAGCAGCTCGACGCCGCCGAACTTGCTGCGCTTCCACGCCCCGCCTTGAGCGACGCGTTGGCCGGCGCGATGTTGCGGGCGAGGCCAGCAGCAGCCCGACAGCGAGCTCGGCGGCCGAGGTGATGTTGGACGTCGGCGCGTTGACGACCATGACGCCGGCCTGGGTGGCGGCCGGGACGTCGACGTTGTCCAGGCCCACGCCGGCCCGGGCGATGACCTTGAGCCGTCTGCCGGCGGCGATCGCCTCGGCGTCCATCTTGGTGGCGGAGCGGATGAGCACGGCGTCGGCGTCGGCGAGCGCCGGCAGCAGGCGGCGCGGTCGGCTCCGTCGCAGTGGCGGATCTCGAAGTCGGGGCCAAGCGCGTCGATCGTGGCGGGTGAGAGCTCCTCGGCGATGAGGACGACGGGCTTGGTCACGGGAGTACCTCTCTCGTCGTGCCGTCAGGGCCGCGAGGCGGCTGGGGCGGGCGCCGGCACCGCGGTGTGCCACGTGCCCGAGTCTAAGGGCGGGGTACGCCGTCTCCGCCGGAACCGCGGTCGCCCGGAGTCCCCGGCGGAAGCCTTGGGGTCAGGCACTACGGGCTGAGCTGGGTCAGGTGCGCGGCCACAACCTGCCAGCGCCCGGCATACGACCAGGTTCGGGTGTAGCGCATGGTGACGTCGAAGGCGGTCTGACCCTGCCGGCCCTAGACCCGGGCCACGATGAAGGTCACCCCGGTCGCGCCGACGACCAATGCGCGGCGCTCCAGCGCTCGAAGGCGTCGACGGCGAAGCCGCCCGATGAAGCCGCGATGACCTGCTCCTTGCCGACCAGCCGCCCGCCGGGGCCACGGCGAGCAGCTCGTCGTGCAGCAGCTCCGACAAGTCCGCCACGTCATTCGAACGCACCGCCTGTTGCAGCTGGCCTTCGGCAGTTTCGAGGCCGACAAGGTCGGGGCTGTGCTCCATCACCGCAGCCTCGCGTAGCCGCGTCGCCGACACCAAATCTCGCGACCGTATGCCGGGCGCCTGGCTGACGCTCAGCCCTCCTGGCCGACGGTGGCTGCACCGCGGTGAGCCGAGCACCACTGGCGACCCGGTTGCGGGGCAGACGCTTTCGCGCCGGCATCGATGGCGACCGGCCCTGGCTGCCACGGCCTCCGCGGCAGCCAGCGTCTCGTCCAGCGCCTCGTGCATGTACTCGACCAGCTTGCTGAGGTCGCCGGTCTGCTGGGGACAGCCCATGAACCCGAAGCACATGTAGTCGACGTAGCTTTGGAGGGTGATGTTGATGCCGCCGCCCAGCGCCAGGAACGATGCCGGCCAGTAGCCGAGACCTGACCCCGTCCCAGTACACCGGTCCGACGGGGCCGCGCACGTTGGACACGACGACGTTATAGTGGATCTTCTGCACCGGTCGGGGGCCCGGGCCAGCAGCCGCATGGGCACCTTGATGCCGCCGGGTGCATGAGCCGCTCGCGTTCGGCAACATCTTCACCGGCAGGGCGTGGAAACTCGAGCTCGTCTTGACCGACGCGCTCGCGGACCGCACTCGCGGCAACCGGGTCGGTGAGGTGCGTCGGAACTCGGCGAAGATCATGAAGACATAGTTGGCCCACGTCACCGTCTCCTTGCCGGTGCGAAGGGACACCGGAATGTTGACGACCAGCGGGGGGTCGGCGGGCAGCTGCCGGCCGATCAGGTAGCGCCGCACGGCACCGGCGGTGACTCCAGGACGGCGTCGTTGATCGTGCCGCCCAGCAGCTTGCCAATCCGGCGGAAGTCCTCCAGCGGCAGGTCAGCGAAAGCGTAGGTGCGCCGGAGCTGATCCGCCCGTGAACGGCATGTCCGGGCGCGCGCATGGTCGGATCCACGGGCTGACCTCGGGAGCCTCGCGCTGGTCGCAGGGCGCGGTTGACAGCCTGACCAGGGGCTTGGTGACGTCCCCGGGGATCATCCGCAACGGTATCACGGCGAAGGACGAGCACCCCGGACCTCTTGACCGTCTCGACCGCCCACCCGCCGAAGTCCACGCTCAGCCGGGCCGGGTGGCCGGGGCGCGGGCGGCGTCGGGACTCGCGCGCGCCACCTCCGGCTGGCCAAACCGCGGCTGCGGAAACGGGTCGCGTCGCCACGGTCATCGGGCCCTTCGGGTGGTCCGAGAGCAGGTCCCACACACCGGCATGGAGCCGCCGTCGATCACCAGGTGGTGGATGCGAATCAGGTGCGCGACGCTGCCGTCGTGAAGCCCTTGATGATGGTGTAGTCCCACAGCGGCCGGTCCTCGGGCAGCTTAGCGCCGCTCATCTGGCGTGAGACCTCCTGCGCGAGCTGCTCATGCGTGCCGGGCGCGGGCAGGGTGATGGTCCGCAGGTGCGGGCGACGTCGAGCCGGTCGTACCGCCAGGTAGTCGTGCCCGATGGCGAGGGGAGCCCTGACGACCGGCGGGTCAACGGCGGCAGGTACTGGGCCCGCTCGCTGATCCGGGCCCGCATGAAGTCCTCGTCCGGGGCGGCCCGGCCGTCAGGACTCGGGTCGAAGATCATCAGGCCGCCGAGAGAATGGCGTTGCTCACGTCGGTGTCCATGGCCACGAACATCGTGTCGAGCATCGTCAGCTGCTGCATGGAGTCCTCCGTTGGGCTGAGCGCGCGCAGACGTGCTCGTCGGTCTGGCCCTCCCCGTCGTCGCGCCAGGGAAGAAGGTCGACCCGTCCGCTACCCGGCACGACAGAGTCAGACGAGGCCCGCTCGCCGGCAGCGACGGATACGCCGACGGTCAGGAGCGCGCGGCCGAGCCCTCGACGTAGTCGTTGTCGCTGTCCGGATCCAGCTCATCAGCTTGCGCAGCTCGCGGCCGGTGGCCTCGATCGGGTGCTGGGCACCCTTCTCGCGCAGCGCCTTGAACTCCGGTGCGCCGGCGTCCTGGTCGTCGATGAACCGCTGGGCGAAGGCGCCGTGCTGGATGTCGGCGAGCACCGCCTGCATGTTCTCCTTGACGTGCGGGTCGATGACCCGCGGGCCGGAGACGTAGTCGCCGTACTCGGCGGTGTCGGAGACCGACCAGCGCTGCTTGGCGATGCCGCCCTCGACCATCAGGTCGACGATCAGCTTGAGCTCGTGCAGGCACTCGAAGTAGGCGACCTCGGGCTGGTAGCCCGCCTCGACGAGCGTCTCGAAGCCGTACATGACCAGCTGCGAGGCGCCGCCGCAGAGCACGGCCTGCTCGCCGAACAGGTCGGTCTCGGTCTCCTCGGTGAAGGTCGTCTTGATGCCGCCGGCGCGCAGGCCGCCGATCGCCTTGGCGTAGGACTTCGCGAGCGCCCAGGCCTGCCGGACGCGTCCTGCTCGACCGCGAGGAGCACGGGCACGCCACGGCCGTCGACGAACTCGCGGCGCACGAGGTGGCCGGGGCCCTTCGGCGCGACCATGACCACGTCGACGCCGGCTCGGGCGGCTTGATGTAGCCGAACCGGATGTTGAAGCCGTGGCCGAACAGCAGGGCGGCGCCCTCGGCTTGAGGTTCGGGGCGATGCGCTTGGCGTAGACGGTGCGCTGCACCTGGTCGGGCGTGAGGATGACGACGAGGTCGGCCTCCTGACCGCCGTCGGCGACGGTCGAGCGACCCGCAGGCCCTCGGCCTCGGCCTTGGCGCGGGACTTCGAGCCCTCGGCCAGGCCGACGCGGACGTCGACGCCCGAGTCGCGCAGGTTCAGCGCGTGGGCGTGGCCCTGGCTGCCGTATCCGATGACGGCGACCTTGCGGCCCTGGATGACGGACAGGTCGGCGTCGTCGTCGTAGAACATCTCGGCCATCGTGCGGCCTCTCCTTCGTTGCGGTGTGTCTCGGTGTCGTACAGCGGTGGTCGTGTTCCGTGGCCGCTCGGGGCCGGCGGCCCCGGCGGTCGGCGGCGGCCGCGGTCACGCGCTGCGCAGGGCCCGGTCGGTGATCGAGCGCGGCCGCGCCCGATGGCGACGATGCCCGGACTGGACCAGCTCCTTGACGCCGAAGGGCTCGAGCACCTCGAGCAGGGCCTCGAGCTTGTCGGTGTTGCCGGTGGCCTCGATGGTCAGGGAGTCCGGTGGCGACGTCGACGACCTTGGCGCGGAACATCTGCACCGTCTCGAGCGACCTGGCTGCGGGTGGCGGCGTCGGCCCGCACCTTGATCAGCATGACCTGGCGCTGCACCGCGGCGCTGCGGCTCGAGCTCGACGACCTTGAGCACCTCGACCAGCTTGTTGAGCTGCTTGGTCACCTGCTCCAGCGGCAGGTCCTCGACGTCGACCACGACGGTCATCCGCGAGACGTCGGGGTGCTCGGTCGGGCCCACCGCGAGGGAGTCGATGTTGAAGCCGCGGCGGGAGAACAGCGCCGGCGATCCGGGCCAGGACGCCGGGCTTGTTCTCGACGAGGACGGACAGGGTGTGCTTGCTCATGCGTGTCGCCTTCAGTCTCATGGGGCCGTCGTCGTGTCGGGTCGGCTGCTCGAGCTCACTCCTCGCGGTCCCACTGCGGCGCGGTGTCGCGGGCGACCTGGATCTGGTCGTTGCTGACGCCCGGCGGCCACCATCGGCCAGACCATGGCGTCGCGGTGCACGACGAAGTCGACGACGACCGGCCGGTCGTTGACCGCCATCGCCTGCTCGATCGTGCGTCGACGTCCTCCGGCGCTCGCACCGCAGGCCGACGCAGCCGTAGGCGTCGGCCAGCTTGACGAAGTCGGGCACCCGGCGCTCTGACAGGTGTGCAGGTCGGTGTTGGAGTAGCGCTCGTTGTAGAAGAGCGTCTGCCACTGGCGCACCATGCCGAGGCTGCAGTTGTTGATGATCGCGACCTTGATCGGGATGTTGTTGATGACGCAGGTGGCGAGCTCCTGGTTGGTCATCTGGAAGCAGCCGTCGCCGTCGATCGCCCACACGGTGCGGTCGGCTCGCCGACCTTGGCGCCCATGGCGGCCGGCACCGCGTAGCCCATGGTGCCGAGCCCGCCGGAGTTGAGCCAGGCGTTGGGCCGCTCGTACTGCGACGAACTGCGCGGCCCACATCTGGTGCTGGCCGACGCCGGCGACGTAGAGCGCCTCCGGGCCCGGCGATCGCGCCGAGCCGCTCGATGACGTACTGCGGGGCGAGCGGTCCGCCTCGGGGACGGCGTAGCCCAGCGGGAAGGTCTGCTTCCAGCCGGCGACCGCTCGCGCCACTCGGCGTAGTCGCCGCCGCGGCCGGCGTCGATGTCGGCGTCGACGGCGGCGATGAGGTCGGTGAGCACGGCGTGGCAGTCGCCCACGATCGGCACGTCGGCCATGCGGTTCTTGCTGATCTCGGCCGGGTCGATGTCGGCGTGGATGACCTTGGCCTCGGGGGCGAAGGTCGACAGCTGGCCGGTGACCCGGTCGTCGAAGCGGGCGCCCAGGGTGATGAGCAGGTCGGACTTCTGCAGGCCGGTGACGGCCGCGACCGAGCCGTGCATGCCCGGCATCCCGAGGTGCAGCGGGTGGCTGTCGGGCAGCGCGCCGCGCGCCATCAGCGTGGTGACGACCGGGATCTGGGTCAGCTCGACGAAGCGCCGCAGCTCGTCGCTGGCGCCCGGCCGGATGACGCCGCCACCGACGTAGAGGATCGGGCGCTCGGCCTGGGCGATCAGCCGGGCGGCCTCGCGGATCTGCTTGCTGTGCGGGCGGGTGACCGGGCGGTAGCCGGGCAGGTCGATGCGCGGCGGCCAGGAGAACGTGGTGCGCGCCTGCAGGGCGTCCTTGCTGATGTCGACGAGCACCGGGCCGGGGCGGCCGGTGGCGGCGATGTGGAACGCCTCGGCGATGACCCGCGGGATGTCGTCGGCGTTGGTGACGAGGTAGTTGTGCTTGGTGATCGGCATCGTGATGCCGCGGATGTCGGCCTCCTGGAAGGCGTCGGTGCCGATCGGCGGCCGAGGACCTGGCCGGTGATGGCGACGATCGGGCACCGAGTCCATGTGGGCGTCGGCGAGCGGGGTGACCAGGTTGGTCGCGCCCGGGCCCGGAGGTCGCCATGCAGACGCCGACCTGGCCGGTGGCCGCGGCGTAGCCCTCGGCCGCGTGGCCGGCGCCCTGCTCGTGGCGGACCAGGATGTGCCGCACCTTGACCGAGTCGAGCAGCGGGTCGTACGCCGGCAGGATCGCGCCGCCGGGGATGCCGAAGACGGTGTCGACGCCCGATCGCCTCGAGCGAGCGCACCAGGCTCTGCGCGCCGGTGACCTCCTCGAGCCGGGCGGGCGGACCCGCCTGGTCGGCCTGCGCGGGGCTGGGCGCTCGGGGCCGGCCGGGGACAACCGTGGTCGCGGGCGCGGTCTCCTCACTGCTGTCACCACTTCCGATGTCGATCGTGTCTGCGGGTCGTCCGTGCACAAAAAAACCCTCCGGTCCAGTGTGGACGGAAGGGCGCGCGCCTGACGAGACAGATCAGACGCGCCTGGGAGAGTACGAGGACTAGAGCCATGAGGACACGGTTGCGCAGACCGCACGAGCGTGTCAACTGGGAAGCAGGTCGTCTCACCATCTGGGCCGGCGGGCAATGAGGATGCGCCGAGATCCCAGGAGCTTGAATGTCAAGCAGCAGCCTGGTTGAGGTGGTGCGACCAGGCGGTGGTCTCGTCGTAGGGGCTGCCGGTCTTGAGGCAGCCGTGCAGGATGCCGACGAGGCGGTTGGCCAGTTGGCGCAGGGCGGCGTTGTGCTCGTTGCCTCGGGTGCGTTGGTGGTCGTAGCAGGCGCGCGCGCCGGGGGAGGCGCGCAGCGAGGCGAACGCTTGGGTCATCAGGGCGTCGACGAGACGGTCGTTGTGCACGAAGCGGGCGGCGACGACCTTCTTGCGGCCCGAGGCGCGGGTGATCGGGCTGGTCGCGGCGTAGTTCTTGCGGGCCTTGGCCGAGGCGTACCGGCGGGGGCGTCCCCGAACTCGGCGAGCACCCGGGCACCGAGAACGGCGCCCAGCCCCGGCTGGGACTGGATGATCTCAGCGTCCGGGTGCTGGCCAAAATGGGCCTCGACCTGGCTTTCCATGGCCTTGACTTGGGCGTTGAGGGTGCCCAGGAGGGCGACCAGTGCCTGCACCGAGACCGCGTAGGCGCCCGTCACCACCGCGGGCTGGCCCAGGTGTGGTGCCCGCAGCACGGCCTGGATCGCGACGGCCTTCGCCGGGATGTCGCGGCGCCGGGCCCGTTTGAGGGCAGCGCTGATCTGGCCCAGGCTCAGCCGGGCCGCCGTGGCGGGGTCGGGCGCCTTGGCCAGCAGCTGCAGGATGTCGGCGGCCACGAGGTCCTCGAACGCCTCCACCGCGGCCGGGAAGACATCCGCAGCGCGTGCCGCAGCCGCTGCGTGGTGCGGGTGCGCTCCCAGATCAGCGTCTTGTGCATCCGGGCGACGACCTTGACCGCCTCGGCCTGCCCACTGTCAAGGGCAGCCGGGCGCAACTGGTGGGCGTCGGTGCGGACCAGGTCGGCGAGCATGTGCGCGTCGGCCGGGTCGCTCTTGGCGCCCGACACCCCCAGACGTTCGCGGTAGCGGGCGGCCTGCAACGGGTTCACCGCAATCACCGGGTACCCGGCCGCGACCAGGGCCCGCACCGACGGGCCCCGATCGGTCTCAATCCCGATCGTGACCCGCGCCGGCTCAGCGTCCGCGCCGAGGTCCTTACCGATGTCCTCGCCGAGGTGCTTACCGATCATCGCGTGCAGCCGAGCGATCCCGGCCACGCCTTCGGGCAGCTTGGCCTTGCCCAGCGTCCGCCCGCTCTGGTCCATCACCTCCACGTCATGGTGGTCCTCGGCCCAGTCATCACCCACGTACAGCACTGCCACTCCGGTCCTCGGCATCAACGTCCGGCAGCAGCCTGCGGGAGAACCATCAGCGACCTAATGAAGCAGTGCTCACGCCACCAGGCGGGCACGACATCCCATCAGCGATCAACTCTCCCGACCGACCAGCAGAGGCACGATCTCTCGACAGGACTCAAGGTCCAAGTCAAACGAGTGCTCACCTGCCGACGGCTACCTACCCACCAGGAGTGTGCCGGATGGCCGCTCCCAAGGTCAGAAGGTGCAGTTATGAGCCCGGTTTGACGACACATACTGAACCTCTCGCCGAGGACTCAGTCGCAGACGGCGCCCTTGGCTCGCGCTGCCCACCAGGCGGCGGTACTTGCCGAGGACGCCGGTTGGGTACTTGGGCGGCGGCGGGGTGTACCCCTCGGCGCGCGGAGCAAGCTCGTCGGGACTGACGTCGAGATCCAGGCGACCGCCCGCGACGTCCAAGGTGATGCGGTCGCCGTCCCGGACGAAGGCGATCGGGCCGCCGTCGACCGCCTCGGGCGCGACGTGGCCGACGCACAGGCCGGTGGTGCCTCCGGAGAACCGGCCGTCGGTGAGCAGCAGCACGTCCTTGCCCAGGCCGGCGCCCTTGATCGCGCCCGGTCACGGCCAGCATCTCGCGCATGCCCGGGCCGCCCTTGGGGCCCTCGTAGCGGATCACGACGACGTCGCCCGGCCGCAGCGTGCCGTCGCTCGACGGCGTCCATGGCGGCCCGCTCGCCGTCGAAGACCCGGGCGCGTGCCCTCGAAGACGTCGGCGTCGAAGCCGGCCGACTTCACGACGGCCCCCTCGGGCGCGAGCGAGCCCTTGAGGATGGTGATGCCGCCGGTGCGGTGGATCGGCTCGGCCAGCGCCCGCACGACCTTGCCGTCGGGTCGGGCGGGTCGATGTGCGGCGAGGTTCTCGGCCAGCGGTCTTGCCGGTCACGGTAAGGCAGTCGCCGTGCAGCAGCCCCGCGTCGAGCAGGGCCTTCATGACGACCGGCACGCCGCCGACCCGGTCGATGTCGGTCATGACGTACTCACCGAACGGCTTGACGTCGGCCAGGTGCGGAACCCGCGCGCCGATCCGGGCGAAGTCGTCGATGTCCAGGTCGCACGTCGCGCCTCGTGGGCGATGGCCAGCAGGTGCAGCACGGCGTTGGTCGAGCCGCCGAAAGCCATGACGACAGCGATGGCGTTCTCGAACGCCTCGCTGGTCAGGATGTCGCGTGCGGTGATGCCCGAGCGCAGCAGCCCGACGACGGCCTCGCCCGAACGCGCGGGCGAACCCGTCCCGTCGGCGGTCGGTGGCCGGCGGGGCGGCCGACCCTGGCAGGGACATGCCGAGCGCCTCGGCGACCGTGGCCATGGTGTTGGCGGTGTACATGCCGCCGCAGGCGCCCTCCCCGGGGCAGATGGCCCGCTCGATGGCGTCGACGTCAGCGCGCGACATCGAGCCCGCGGGCGCAGGCGCCGACCGCCTCGAAGGCGTCGATGATCGTGACAGTCCGCTCGGTGCCGTCGGAGAGCTTGGCGATGCCCGGGAGGATCGAGCCGGCATATAGGAAGACCGCGGCCAGGTCGAGGCGGGCGGCGGCCATCAGCATGCCCGGGCAGCGACTTGTCACACCCGGCGAGCAGGACCGACCCATCGAGGCGCTCGGCCATCATCACCGTCTCGACCGAGTCGGCGATGACCTCTCGCGACACGAGCGAGAAGTGCATGCCCTCGTGGCCCATCGCGATGCCGTCGGAGACCGAGATGGTCCCGAACTCCAACGGGTAACCACCGGCGGCGTGCACGCCGTCCTTGACCGCCTTCGCCAGCCGGTCGAGCGACAGGTTGCACGGGGTGATCTCGTTCCACGAGCTGGCGACGCCGATCTGCGGCTTGGCAAAGTCCTCGTCGCCCATGCCGACGGCGCGCAGCATGCCTCGGGCGGCGGCCTTCTCCAGGCCGTCGGTGACGTCGCGGCTGCGGGGCTTGAGGTCGGGGCTGGCCATGCCGTCAACCTACCCCGCAGGGGCACGGGGCAGACTGTGGTGGCATGGCTCTGGCGGTCTGCTTGCTCTTCGACGCGCGAACCGAACGGCTCATTCGGGACCTGTGGGGCCGCCTAGAGACCCGCGGTGTGCGCACGCTGCAGTCGCACACGCACGGACGCCATTACCCGCATCTGTCGTATGCCGTGCTGCTGGGCTGGGACCTGGATCGGGTCCGGTCGGCGGTCAGCGGTCTGCCTGACGAGGGGGCGTTCTCGGTGAGCTGCCACGGGACGCTCGCCTTCCCGCGAGGCCGGGCTGGGCTGGCCCCGTCGGTCCCGGCCCAGGTGGCGGTCCGACAGGAGCGGGTCACCGCTGCGCTCGTGCGGACGGGCGCGGTGCTCCACCACAACTACAACCCGGGGATGTGGGTGCCGCACGTGTCGGTCGCCACGCGGGCCGCGGGGATGGTCTTGCCGACCGTGGTCAAGGAGATCTCGGACGTGCTGCCGATGACGGCGTCCGTTGAGAGGGCAGCCCTCATCGACAGTGCCACAGGGCAGTCCTGGCCGCTCCCCCACATTCCCTGATTGCTAGCCGCGGGCGACGTGGAACCGGTCCAGCTGCGCGGTTCCCGGCCCGAGAATGTCCCACTCCCCGGCATACCGCAGCAGCGCAATGCCGCTGGTGGGGAAGCCCTCGGCCATGGCCCGGTGCGCCTCGGCAGACCCTTCGCCGTCACAGAGCATGCTCGCGATGGCCGGCATGGCCGGGGCGTGCCCGACGACGAGCACCGTCTCGAGGTCGCCCGCATCGTCGCGGATGCTGTCCAGCACCCCCGCCGCCCCGCCCAGGTAGACGCCGCGACGGTACTCGACGAACTCGGTGTGCGCCCCTCCGTGCACGGCCTCGTCCCAGGTCTGTCGGGTGCGGACCGATGTCGAGCAGATGACCAGGTCGCACACGATGGACTCGTCCTTCAGCCACGTGCCGACGGCCTGGGCGTCGCGCCGGCCCCGATCGGTGAGCTTGCGGTCGTGGTCGTCGAGGGACAGGTTCTGCTCGGCCTTGCTGTGCCGCACGAGAACGAGCCGCTTGTCGTGAGCCGCACTGGTCATGGGTCGAGCATGCCGTCAGGCGAGCGCCGTCGCCAACCCCCGTCGACGGTGTCCTCAAGCACCCGGCCCGGCGACGACGTTCTCCAACGGCGCTTCATCCACGTAGCGCTGCAACTGCGCTTTGAGCAGCCGCACGGCCCGAGGCCGGAAGGCCGCGGTCGCGCCCCCGACATGAGGAGAGATGAGCACCGACGGGCAACGCCATAGCGGATGCTCAGAGGGCAGCGGCTCGGGGTCGGTTACATCGAGCGCCGCGCTGATCCGCCCTTCGCGCGTGGCCTCTACGAGCGCGTCGGTCTTGACCACCCCGCCGCGCGCCATGTTCACCAGCAGCGCACCGTCGGGCATCGCCGCGAGGAACCGCTCGTCGACGAGCTCGCTGGTCTGCTCGTTGAGCGGAGTGATGAGCACGACCACATCGTGGTGCGGCAGCAGGTCGAACAGCTCCGGCATCCCGTGCACCCGCTCGACCAGATCGTCTCCCTCTCGGGCCCGCGAGGCCATGGCCGTGAGCGAGACCTCGAACGGGTGCATCCGCCTAGCGATGGCCTTGCCGATGCGCCCGTACCCGATAATGAGGACCCGCCGGTCGGTGAGCGATGGCCAGATCCGCAGCGGCAGCCACTCGCCGCGGTCCTGGGCCCGCACGAACGGTGGCACCGCCCGCAGCGAAGCGAGGGTGAGCGCCAAGGTCAGCTCCGCGGTCGACGCGTCGTGGACCCCGGCCGCGTTGCACAGCTGGACACCGTCGGGGAGGTAGGGCACGGCCGTCTCATAGCCCGCGGTGAGCAGATGGACGACCTGCAGGTCGGCAAGACCGGCCGCATTGGCGACCCGCCGAATGTCGGTGAAGTAGGGGTGGACTACGAAGCCGACGCCCGCGCGCTGCTCCTGCGGTAGCGGAGCAACCATGTCCCACGCGCTCAGCTCGACCCCGCGCACCTCCCCCACAGAGTCGACCCAGGCCTGGTCGGGAAGTGTCGCGATGCGCATGCGCCCGACCGTACCGGTTACTCCTAGCGCTGGCAGCCGCTGGCTGCCCGGCGGATCCGCTCGCCGTTCTCGCGACCGTCAGGAACCGTCAATCGAGCCGGTCGACGCCGTCGGACGAGCTCGACTCGAGAATGCCCGTCAAGCCGGGGGACAGCGTTTTCATAGTCCCAGAGCTTCACTGGGTGCCTTTACCAAAATTTTGCCTGTCTAAACATGTCGTGTCCGAGGAATTGTCTGGCGCGCCCCCGACCAAAGTGATATCGCTGGTCGTGCAACATATCACGTTCGCGACTCGGACAGGACGGTATTGCAACACTGACTTCGGGGTGTCTTTGTCATGCGCCGCTGCCCATGAGCACGGACGCAAATACGAAAGGACTCCGATGATCACGAGATCGAGAATTGTGTGGTGGGCCGCTGCGCCTATTCTGGTCGCTGCGCTGGGCAGCAACACGCCGGCGAGCGCAACGCAAAGCGGCCCTACGTCGTTGCCGGATTCCGAGCGCCAGCCCGCGCAAGCGGCCACAGTCCTGGCTGATATGGCTGCTGCGGAAGGGTTCTCAGCAAATGCCCTGACCTGGTCGTCGTCAACCGTCGACTACAACAACGATGGCCTCGAGGACGTGTGGGTCGGCTTTCACCAGAACATCGACTCCCGCCTCATGCGTAACAACGGAGACGGCACCTACACCTGGGTGGCCCGCGACGCGTGGAAGCGTAAGAACGTACTCGGCGGCATTCCGGACCGACACGACTGCGCCTGGTCGGACGTGGACGGCAACGGCCTGGTCGATGCGTACTGCTCCACTGGACGGAACATGAGCAACATCGTCAAGACCGCGAAGAACGACAACGAGCTGTGGTTGCAGACCACCCCAGGCACATTCGTGGATCGCGGGACTCAGTGGGGTCTCGGCGATGCGTGCGGCAGAGGCCGTCACGTCGCCTTTCTGGACGTGAACCGGGACGGCTGGGACGACTTGTTCGTCGGCAACGAGAAGCCACGGGACGTGTCTGGGGACCCGTGCGACAACCCGGCCAATAACTTGCCCAACGAAAAGTCCAAGCTCTTCCTCAATGACGCCGGCCACGGGTTCCATTACGCTCCCGCATGGAACGTCGACTACCTGCACATCGGCGTTCGTTGCGCGTTTCCGCTGGACTACGACCACGACGGGCGCATGGACCTGTTCGCATGCACGTGGGAGAGCAGAGAGCCGCTGCTGCTGCACAACACCGGCACCGGGTTCGTCGAGCGCGGCGAGTCGCAGGGCCTGACCTCGCCCGTGACGAGCGCTCGCGCCGGTGACATCAACTCGGATGGCGTGGCCGACCTCGTGATGAGCGACCCCAACGGCTTCCTGTACCGCCTGGGTGTACCCGGCGGGTTCGGAGCGGCGCACCGCCTGTACACCACCCAGAACGCAAAGTTCGACGGATGGAGCGTGGCTATTGGGGACATCAACGGAGACGGACGCAACGACATCTACGGGTTGGTGCGCGACGTCACCTCGAAGACCAACCCCGATGACGTCGTGCTGCTCAACCAGGGCGGCGGGGCTTTCACTACCTTGACGCCGCCGTCCACCACCGGCAACGGCGACAAGGTCACCGCGATCCACCCGCAGCGCGGTGGCAAGGCCCAGTTCCTCGTGCAGAACGGAGAGGGTCACGAGCCCGGACCGGTCCAGGTCATCGCCTACCGCTAGGGGGCGTGACGCCGGGCTCAGCCTGCTGAGTCACAATGCGCCATGCGCCCGCGCCCGGCTCGCCCGGCATACCTGCTCGCAGTCCTGGCCTGCGTCCTCGTCACATCTTTGGGCGCCTGCACGAGCCCGTCGACCTCGCCGTCGGCGACGAGTGCCGAGCCGAGCAGCGGCCCAGCCCCGTCCAACGCCACGACAGCGGCACCGTCCGCCCACTCGAGTGCCGACACCGGGCCCACCCGCGACGTCGTCACCGGGCTGTCCGTGCCGTGGAGCGTCGCGGTGCTGCCCGGTGGTGGCTTCCTGGTCAGCGAACGCGACACAGCGCACGTCCTGCGGTTCGGCGCCGACGGGAGCCGCACGGACCTCGGGCAGGTCCCCGACGTGTCACCCGGCGGGGAGGGCGGCCTGCTGGGCCTGGCTGTGCGAGCGTCCGAGCCCTCGGTCCTCTATGCCTACGCGACGACCGCCCGGGACAACCGGGTCTTCGCGATCCCGTTGAGCGCCAATGGTCTTGGTACGCCACGAACCGTGCTGGACGGCATACCGAAAGGAGCCATCCACAACGGCGGACGGATCGCGTTCGGTCCTGACGGCTACCTGTACGTGGGCACCGGCGAGGCCGGTCAGCGCCAGCCGTCGCAGGACCGCAGCTCGCTCGGCGGCAAGATCCTGCGCATCACGACCGACGGATCCCCCGCGCCCGGCAACCCGGATCCGGCGTCGCCGATGTGGTCACTTGGCCACCGCAACGTGCAGGGCTTCGCGTGGGACTCGGCGGGCCGGATGTGGGCGAGCGAGTTCGGCCAGAACACGTGGGACGAGCTCAACCTCATCCAGCGCGGCTCGAACTACGGCTGGCCGGTCGTCGAGGGCCGCGCCGGCCGGGCCGGCTTCGTCGACCCGGTGGTTCAGTGGGCGACGGCCGATGCGTCCCCCAGCGGACTGACCGTCGGGCCGGACGGCGCGGTGTACCTCGCTGCCCTGCGCGGGGAGTCGCTATGGCGGGTGGTGGTCCATGCGGACGGCTCGGCGGGCGACCCGCAGCGGCTGCTGGAAGGTCGCTACGGTCGCCTGCGCGACGTGCTCACCGGCCCGGACGGGCGGCTGTGGGTCGTGTCCAGCAACACGTTCCGGGGATCCCCAGATCCGGCGACGACCGGATCGTCTCGCTTGCTCCGGCCGATCTCCGCTGAGCCACGCGTGTTGGCTCGAAGCGTATGCCGGTGAGCCGCGTGAGGTGCCTACGCCGGCGGGGTGATCCGCACGGCGCGTTCCTCGTCCAATGTCCGCCGTCGCACAGTGGTGCCTTCCCAACGGGCGAACATGTGGTGGTCGATGTCGAACTGGTCGAGCACCTTGCCGACCGTCTGGTTGACGATGTCGTCGAGGGTCTCTGGCCGGTGGTAGAAGCTCGGCATCGGCGGCAGCATGACCGCGCCAATCTCGACGACCCGGGTCATCAGGCGCAGGTGCCCCAGGTGCAGCGGGGTCTCCCGCGCGACGATGACGAGCTTGCGCCCCTCCTTGAGCACGACGTCCGCCGCCCGGATGATGAGGGTGTCGTTGTAGCTGTTCGCGATGGCCGACAGGCTCTTCATCGAGCAGGGGGCGACCACCATGCCGCTGGTCTTGAACGAGCCGGACGCGATCGCCGCCCCGACGTCCCTGTTGTCGTGCACCTCGTCGGCAAGGGCCTCGATGCCCGCCACGGTGAACCCGGTCTCCAGCTCGATGACTCGCCGGGTGTTCCCGGTCATGACCAGGTGCGTCTCGATGGGTGAGTCCTTGAGCACCTCGAGCAGCCGTACACCATAGACCGTGCCCGACGCTCCGGAGATGCCCACGATGAGCCGCATCATGCGCCCCCGCCTTTCGTCGCTGCGAACGCCGCCTCGGCGGTCGCCCAGGCCTCGGCCGAGAAGGTGACCGGCCCTTCGCACTGGTAGTGGTCGAACCCCGTCGCGTCGATGCCCAGCCGGGAGGTGATCCGGTCCGGCAGGGCAGTCGGGTCGATGGGGTGGCCGGGCAGCCCGCTGCGCACGACCGAGTCCCGGTCCGGCTGGCTGCGGGTGACGATCGACCACTCGACGGCCGCGAGGTCGTGCGGGTCCACGTCGTCGGCGACGACGACGACCTTCTTGGTCCGGTTGACCAGCAGGAGGTGCTCAAGCAGCCGTCTGACCTCGGCCGGCTCGGCCTCGGCCACACTGACGACGAGAGACGCCCCGAAACTGCCCGGGGGAGAACGCGACCCGCCGCACGAACGGGAAGTCGGCGCGCACGCCAGGCGCCAGTGCCGCCTCGATGACCAGCCCGAGCAGGGTGTCGGTCTCCAGCCCGGTGGGCAGCAGCGCCTGGTAGACCGGGTGGGACCAATGGCTCACCTGCTCGACGCGCAACGTGGGCGTGACCGGGTTGCTCTGGTAGTACCCGCTGGACTCCCCCATCGGCCCGTCGTACTCACCGGGGACCTCGAGGACCCCCTCGATGAGGAACTCGGCCCGGGCGGGCACCTCGAGCCCGCTGTGTGGCCCGATGAGGACGTCCACCCGCTCCCCTCGTATGCCGCCGGCCATCGCCAGCTTGTCCACACCGGCGCGTGGGCCGAGGGTGGCGCTGAGCAGGGTCACCGGCTCGAAGCCGAGGGTGACGGCCACGGTAGGTGGCCGCCCGGCGTTCGCTGCCTCGGTGAACCTGGGCAGCAGGTCGTAGAAGGGTGCGGTCAGGAAGGCCAGCCCCAGGCCATCTCTGCCGCGCAGCTGCATGCGGCACAGGCTGCGCTCCACCAGGCCGCTGTCGGGGTTTCGGATGGACACCATCCCGCAGGTGAGGAACGGGCCGGAGTCACGCTCGTAGTGGGTCAGTGCGGGCAGCAGTGCGGGCAGGTCCACCTGCTTCACGGTGCGGTCGAGCACCGGGCCGTCGGCGACCAGGCGGGGCTCACGGGGTCTTGCCAGCCGTTCGCCGAAGGCGGCGATGAGGTCCTCGACGTCGACGCCCATGGCCGCGGCGAGCACCGACCGGTCATGCACCAGGTTGGCCACCACCGGCCCGGCATACCCGGCGACGTTGCTGAAGCGGTACGCGCGCCGCTCCCGCTTGCTGGCCAGCGCGAGGAAGGCGCCGATCTCGTAGCGTGGGGACAGCTCCTCGTCGACGTCGAGCAGCCGGCCAGAGCGTTCGAGCCACTCCAGGGCCTCTCGAAGGTCGCGGAAGGCCACTGCCTACCGCCAGTTCGGCGGGGATCTTCTCCACCGGAGCCACGACTTTGACCGACCACGGCTGCCCGGCCCGTTGGCCCCGACCGAGCCGGGGCCACAGCCGGTCCGGATACCGGTCGGGGTCGCTGGAGACGGCGGCCCGCACGTACTGGCAGCGGTACTTCGCGCGACCCGGGGTCAGGTCGCGCAGCACCATCTCGTGCTCGCTGTCCTGGCTCACGGCGTCCAGCTCGGTGTCGAAGAACGTGTCGTACTCAGTCATGGTCGCCCTCAGTCCGTGAACCCGTAGTTGTGCCAGTTCTCGGTAACCTTGTCCACGACGTCCTTGGGGTAGACCGAGCTGAACGACACGAGGATCGGCGTCTCCCCGCGCGTCCACTCGGGCGGCCAGAGGCAGTCGAAGCAGACCTTCGACCCGCGCCCGACTCGGCGGTCAGCGGGTGAGGCGTACGGGTTCAACGGTGTGCCAACGGAGTTGGCGTAGATGTGGATGTCTCGGGACGGGTCGCAGCGAGTCGAGAAGGCGTGGATCACCTCGGGGATGCTGTAGATGTCGGTCTGGTCGTCCACCACGATCACCTGGTGGAACCACGGGCCGAGCTTGCTGCCGAACACCAGCTGGGCGCACTGCTGGGCAATGCCGCTGTATGCCGGTTTCACACCGATCACGACGAGGTGGTGGGTGGACTCGGGCAGCATGTAAACCCCGGTGATGGGGATGCCCTGGCTGGCCAGCAGCTTCTCCATCTCCAGCGCCAGCGAGAACGAGCGCAGCAGCTGGCCCTCGTCGGTCGGCACGCCCATGTTCGAGACGGCCAGGATCGGCCGGGCCCGGTGGGTGATCGCCTTGACGCGGTAGACGCTGCGCTCCTCTCGGGGGGAGGTCCGGTAGCCGGTGTACTCCCCGAACGGCGCCTCATACATGGTCACGCCCGGCAGGATCTCGCCCTCGATGACGATCTCAGCCTGGGCGGGCACGAGCAGGTCGTTCGTCTCGCACTTGACCAGCTCGACCGGCTCGCCCATGAGCATGCCGCACAGCGTGTCCTCCGGGATCGGCGATGGTGCGCACGCGGCGATGCCAGCGAGCGGGTCCATCCCGATCACGGTGGCGAAGGGCAGCGGCTGGTTTCGCGGGACGCTCTTGCCGTGGAACATCTTGCCCATGTCGCTGAACGGCAGCACGGGCCCGACCATGGTGAGCTCGTCGAAGACCATCTGCCGGTACATGCCCCAGTTGACCTCGCCGGTGTCCGGGTCGGAGGCGACGATCATGTGCCACGTGCACAGGTACCGGCCGCCGTCCCCGTCGTGGACCATCGGGGCAGGCAGGTCGAAGAGGTTCGCCTCTGCCCCGAGGCGGACCACGTCCTTGCACGGTGCAGTACTGCGCTCGACCACCCGCGGCGCGATCGGGGCGCCCTCGGTGCGCTCGAGGTACACCTTGGCGATGTCGGGATCGGCTGTCGGCCGGCATACCCAACGCGACCGCCAGCTTGCGGTAGGTAGCCAGGGGTGCCCCGAGGGCCTCGAACCCTTCGTAGTCCTTGATCTTGGTGAAGTACGGTGACGGGCCACGCCGCTCGCACACCCGCCGCACGATCGCGCCCATCTCCAGGTCCCAGTCGACCTGCTGGTCCACCTGGACCAGGTCACCGCTGGCCCGCAGCGCCTCGATGAACGCCCGGTTGTCCGGGTAGTAGACCCAGCCTCCCGCCCCGACCCGCCCGGCCGTCGAGGTGCTCGTCATCGTGTCGGTCATAGCCCTACCCCCAGCCCTTGGATGAGACCTTCTCCACCAAGCCGTCCCACTTGCCCTGGGCTCGCAGGATGAACTCGCCGAGCTCGCGCAGCACGCCCTGGCCGCCAGGGCGCTCCGTGACGTAGTGCGCCATCGCCTTGACCTCGGCGGCGGCGTTGGCCGGCGCCACCGCGAACCCCACGCTGCGCATGGCCCCGAGGTCGATGATCTCGTCACCGACGAAGGCGATGTTGTCCAGGCTGATGCCCAGCTCCTCGGCCACTTCGGCCAGCTTGGCGGTCTTGTCCTTGGCCTGGAAGACGTGCTTGATGCCGATCTCGGCCGCCCGCACGTCGACGATCTTGGACTTGCGCGTCATGAGGGCCACCTCGACGCCGAGCATCATCAGAGCGTTGGCGCCGAAGCCGTCGTCGTGGCAGAAGGTCTGGAACTTCACCCCCTCGTCGTTGTAGAGGATGGCTCCGGTGGTCAGCACACCGTGCACGTCCAGGCAGACCAGCTTGGTACCGGCGGCCCGCGCGGTCGCGTCCGCCAGGTCCTTGCCGTAGGCCAGCGTCATCCCGGTGACCTCGCTCATGGCGACTCTCTTCTCGCTCGGTGTCTGTCTCCCGCTACGGACCTGCTGGCTAGTCAGTGGCCGGGACCGTGTCCAGACCCAGCTCCGACCAGCGCGCCTTGATGCTCGCCAGCACGTCGTCGGACATCTGCACCTGGACCGGCTTCTCCTTCCACTCGAAGGGGATGGTCGCGTCCATGACGATGCGTGAGGTGATGAACTTGCTGTCCGCGTCCAGCGCCGGGTCCAGGGGCGTGGAGCGGCCCCGGTTGATGATCTGGGTGCCTCGAGCCGGCGTCGTAGCGGGTGGCCAGCGCCCACCACACCCGGGGCAGGTCGTCGGCCTTGATGTCCTCGTCGACGATGATCAGGCCCTTGAGGCCGTAGGTGCACGTGTTGCTCGCGATCACCGCGGCAGCGACCTGGTCGGCATGGCCGGGGTAGAGCTGCTTCACCGACACGATGGCCCAGAACCGTCCGCACGCCTCCGGCGGCATGTACACCGACTTGACGCCAGGGATGCCCATCTTGGTCAGCTCGGTCCACAGCGTGGCGTTACGCACGAAGGCCAGCATCATGTGGTTGTCGTTGACCGGCCGACCCACCGAGGCCGCCAGGAAGATCGGGTCGTCACGGTGGTGGATCCGCTTGACGTCGATCGCCGGCTTGGGCACCGGGTGGAACAGCTCCTCGGTGTAGTAGCCGGTGTACTCCCCGAACGGGCCTTCCAGACGGGGGTTGTCGCCGTCGATGTAGCCCTCCAGGACCCACTCGGCGTCGGCCGGGATGGGCAGGCCGGTCAGCGGGGCGCTGACCACCTGGACCGGCTCGCCACGCAGGGTGCCCACGACGTCGTACTCGTTGGCGTTCTCGACCATGGCACTGCCAGCCAGCATGACCAGCGGGTCGCAGCCCACGACGAGGCAGATCGGCATCCGCTGGCCGAGCTTGCGGTACTTCTGCAGGATGCGGTCGCCCCGCTTGCCCTTGAGGATCTGGGCGCCGACGGTCTTGCCGTCGAGCACCTGGCTGCGGTAGGTGCCCAGGTTGATCTCGCCGGTCTCCGGGTCCTGCACCACCATGAAGCACGCGGTGCCGATGTAGCGCCCCCGTCGCGTTCGTAAAACTTCGGCGAGGGGATCTGGCGCAGGATGTCGATGTCGGCCTCGTCGATGGTGTTCTCGAAAACCGGGCCGGTCGCCACCTCCTTGGCCCGGATCACCTCGCCCACCGACAGCTTCATCCACTCGTAGGACAGGTCGACCATGCTCAGGTCCATTGGACGGCCCAGCACGGTGGCCAGCCGCCGGGTGGTGCTGTAGGCCCCGAAGAGCACCCGGCCCGAGTCGGGGTGGTCCTTGACGTTCTCGAAGAGGACCGCCGGCCCGTCGCGCTCCTCCATGAGCTTAGCGATGTGGCTCATCTCCAGGTTCCAGTCCACCTCGGCGGTCACCCGCTTCAGGTCGCCCTGCCGCTCACACTGCGCGATGAAGTCACGAAGATCCACGTCGTCCCCCGTCGTTGGGCGGTAGTGGTTCGGCGCCGGGTCCGCGCAGCCCGCGGTCGTGCCGGCGCTCCTTCCCGGCATGATCGCAGGGCAGGCGCTCCGGCGACATCCGTCGTTCTGCTGTTTCGTTGTGGGCTGGGACACAGTGGGTTGAGACAGTTCGGTATGCCGGTGCCCATTCGATGCTCACCTCGTCGCCGTCCTGCAGTCCCAGCCGCTCACGCAGGCTCTCCCCGGCCACCAGCTCCACCACGTCGGCGGGATAGCCCGGCACCTGCGGTTGCACGATGCCGCACGGCACCGCGCCATTGAGCAGCACCGGGAAGTAGCTCGAGTCGCAGAAGCCCGGCTCTGCCGCAGGCATCGTCAGCCCGCACTCGCGTGACGAGTACCGCCGCCAGGCAGCGAGGCTGCCCGGTTCGCGCAGGTGCAGGTTGAGGGTCCCAGGGAAGGGGTCACGGCCGAGCAGCTCGCGCAGCTGGTCGCGCACCCAGGGCACCGAGACGAAGCCGGCGGCCGCACGGCGGCCGGACTCGACCGACGCCCGCAGTGGCTCGGCTCCCTGGCCTACCAGCCCGTCTCTCATCGGCTCTACCTGCCCGCCCAGAGGTTCTCCAGGACCTCTTGCCCGAACAGCCCGCGACGGTTGTCGGTCATCGCGGCGCGCGTGAGCGTCACCCGGAAGACCTCGATCTGGGTCAGGCGCAGGGCAAGGCGGGCGTCAGTGAGCACGGCCCGGACGAAGGGGAAGCGGGCCAGGTAGGTGCCCATGGCGCCGGCCCGAGCCGTGCCGCCAAGGACCGCTGCAGTGCCCCACAGCTGGACGCCCTGAATCTCGCGCCAGTCGTCATACTCCCCGGCGACAGTCAGTGCTACTTGGCCACCGGCGACGATGTCGCGCCCGTGCCGGCTCGTCGGCTTGCTGAGGAATACCAGGCGCATGCGCTGGTCGGTGGCGTAGAAGACCGAGGCGGCGTGCGGCATACCGGCTTCCGGGGCGCCCGGTGGCCCTACGGTGGCCAGCGAGGCCGTGTGGTGGGCGCGCAGGAAGGCGGCAATGCGCTCCCGCAGCGGATGCTCGTCGAGCCGCCCGGTCTCCGCTTCGATGGACATCATTTGATCTTGACGCCCGTCACCAGCTGGCTGACGATGCGGTCGATCGCGCCGGATTTCTTCTCGGTCTTCGCACTGGCCGCCTTTGCAGCCCAGACCGACTCCGGACGCACTTGCAGGATGATGACGTTGTCCGGGAAAGGCAGGTCGGCGTCGATCGCGAACTCTATGTCGTAGGGCTTTCCGTAGTACTTGTCGATTGCCTTGCTGACCCGCGCAATCTCGGCGAGCTCATCGGCGGAGACGCAAAAACTCGTACGCTCCTGCTCGGACGTCTCGACGGTGTCAATGTCACTGCCTTGGGCCCGGTAGACGCACTTGACCTCCTTGCTGCCTTTGCTGCTCTTGATGGTGCCCAACGTCACCTTGTCGATGAGGTAGTTGTCGGGTGTGACCAGTCCGCTGACCACGGCCTCGCCCAGGCCGTGGCTGACGTCGATGACGATCTTCGACCGGTCGCCGTTCACCGGATTCAAGGTGAACGCCACACCCGACACCCGGGAGTTGACCATCTTCGGGATGCCCACCCCGATGTTTAGCAGGAACCCCATGCCCTTGTTCAGGCGGTAGGTGATGGCCTCGACATGGTAGGCGCTGGCCCACGTCTTCTTGATGTAGTGGACCAGGTCGACGGCACCGCGAATATTGAGGTAGGTCTCCATCTGGCCGGGCATGGACACCGACCCGCTGGAGCGCACGGCGACGGGAACATCCGGGGTGCTCGAGATCTCGCAAAGCCGTTGGTATGCCGCGGTAGCCGCCTCGGCGATCTCGGCCGGCATACTCGCTTCGTTCACCAGCTTCACCGCGAACTCGCTGGCCGCCTTGCTGTTCTCCAGGGTGGCCTCACCGAGGGAGTCCAGGTAGTCGGCAAGCTGGTCCTTGATCCCGCTCTGGCTGACGAAAAGGTCGTTGGCACGCACCGTCAAGGCGAAACCCGGGCTGGTGCGGATACCACCCTTTTGCATCTCGCCCAGGTTGGCGTTCTTCTTCCCGACGAGCGGGTAGTCGTCCCCGTTCATCTCGTCATACCAAAGGACCAGCCGGTCGGCTTTGTCAGGCATGTGGCTACCTCATCATGGTGGTGCGAATGACGCGACCGTTGCCCCACCGGGGCTGCGCCATCAGGTGGGCCGTTGCACCCTCTCCAGGATGGTCACGAGTCCCTCGTCTCCGTCAATCCTTACCAGGTCGCCAGTTTTGATCGCGGAGGTACCGCGTCCGGTGCCGACCACCGTCGGAAGCCCGTACTCCCGGCAGACAAT
Source organism: uncultured Actinomycetota bacterium (assembly GCA_963724925.1). Taxonomy (GTDB): domain Bacteria; phylum Actinomycetota; class Actinomycetes; order Actinomycetales; family Dermatophilaceae; genus Phosphoribacter. The sequence goes on from CAVRXF010000017.1 coordinate 61,514, forward strand.
GGCCGCGTGACACATGGCTCCGCCCACATCCGTGACCGCTCCGACGATCTTGGTGAAGGCCGGCGCCCAGCTCGGTGACGTCGTCGTCGCGACGAGGATCTCGCCCTCCTGCAACAGCTCGAGCTCTCGGCCGATCTGATGACCCGAGCCCGACCCTCGACGACGCCTGACGAGCCCGGAGCCCCGGCAGGTCGTCGCTGGGTGCGCCGGCCGCCGACTCCATGCCCTTGAGCCAGTTCTTGAGCACGGAGGTGGTGACGCCCCACAGGACGATGCTGAACGGCTCGGTTACCACGTCGGGCACCGCGCCGAGCGCCGGCGGCGGGCTCCACTCCTGGAACTTCGCCATGACGCCCTTACGCCAGTCGATCTCCTTCATCCAGTAGGACGGGCCCCGGGCCCGCGTGCCGGTCGCCCAGCTGGTCACGTGGTCCCACAGCGCGTCGCGGATCTCGCCGCGCTTGAGCAGCCAGATGTCGTCGCGGTCCTCGAAGAACCCCGCGTCGACAAGGATGTCGGCGACCTGGCGCACCTTGTTCCAGAAGACGCTGTGGAACCAGTGCTCGACGTAGAACAGATGGTCTTCGACGTAGGGGAAGACCCTCTTGGAGATGGCGAGTGCCTGGTCGAAGGACTCGCGGTCTTCGTCGTTGCTGATGAGCGCGCGGTACTCCTCGACGAGGTTTGTTGCCTCCGCGATCAGCTTCTCGGTCGGCCGCCCGACCTCCTTGCCCGCCTTGATCGCCTCGATGTGCATGGCGATGGACGCGAACGGCACGTCGAGGTTGTCGTTCCACGAGTAATGGTGGTGGTACCACCCGGTGCCGGTGGAGATGTAGAACCACGGATAGCGGGCCTTCTCCAGCTCGTCGAGCCACACCTGGCCGTCCGGCGACTTCGCCATCTCGGCCATGACCGCCTCGGCCCCGTGCGCTCGACGCGAGCACCGAGTCCACGCCCGTGTCGATGGCCAGGCGAGCCAGGCGGATCAGCTCGGCGTCCGGCTTGTACATCACGACGTCGATGCCGGACACCATCTTCGTCAGCGTCGAGATCGGGATGTCCGGGAAGATCTGGTTGGCGGTGTTGATGAAGGTGACGTACGCGGCATACCCGAGGTTGAGGAACTCGAAGTGGTACTGCCAGACCTTCATGCCCATGTTGATCAGCTCGTCGTACTTGGTGAGCAGGTGGTAGCCGCTGCCGACTCCGGTGTGCTCGAAGACTATCGACTCGTCCTCGACCTCGGGCAGCTTGTCGAACTGCACGGCCTCGAGCTCGGCGAGCAGCTCCTTCATCTTGATTTTCCAGTCCGCGTACAGCTTGTCCCAGTTCTCGTAGTAGAAGCCGGCCCGTTTCATGAACGTCGGCACGCGCTGCTCACTTCGTCGGGGTCCGCTACGCCACCGGCGTGATGTAGACGTACCCGTTGACAATGCGGTGGTCGATGCCCAGGGCCGGAGGCATCAGGAAGGTGCGGGTGTTGTTCTGCGACAAGGCGAGGAACCAGGCCTCGTCCCACAGCAAGTCGAACGGGTAGTGCGGCTCGGGGTAGTGCAGGCCGTCGTAGAACCACAGCTGGTCGGCCTCGAACTTCGCCCGTTGCGGATCGTCCGTGCTGAACTGGTAGTGGTAGGGGAACAGCTTCTCCCATCCCTCGGTGCCCGGGATGGCAGGCACCTCGTGCGGGCTCAGAAACTTCGGGCCGGTGTCGGTTGATGCTGCCACGAGTTGTCTCCTGGTCGTTTCGCCCTAGAGCACAAACCACCGCGGTTCGTCGAATCGCTCGGTCGTGCGCAGGATTCGGCTGCTGTAGTTCGTCACGTACTCGCTCTTCAGCACGTGCGTCAGTTGGCGGTACGACGCGTTATCGAAAAGGGCCCCGATATCGACGGGGTCCTTGAAGGTGAGCTCCAGCATGATTTCGCTGTGTCCGCCGATGAGAACGTCCCAGGCACCGGTAGCTCAAGATAGCCGAGGCTTTCGAGCATGGGCATGTGTTCGTCGACGACGAACTTGGCATACTCGACCCGCTTGCCCGGCAGGATGTCCCAGTGCTGGTTGTACTTCCAGACCCCTCTTTGGATCTGGTAAGTGCCACGCTTGACCCGTCCGGTCGAGCGCATGATCTTGGCGCGGAAACCGCCGACAATATCTTTCACGTCGTCGACGAGGTGGTTGTACTCGTCGCTGGACATGATGCGGAAAAGGTCTTCCAACGAGTTGGCTCGCTTGACCGAGATGATCGAAGGCCCCAGGCCGACTTCGACGTAGAACCCGCCGACCGACTCAAGACCCATCTCGTTGCACTTCGGGATGAACGTGCGTCTGACGAAATCCGAGTACTCGTCGACCCGCCCGGCAGGCAGGTCCCACTCCATCTGCATAAGGATCTGCATCGGCGATACCCTTTGCCCGCAACGACATTGCTGGTGGCATGGACTACGGCGAACTAACTTCCTGCGTCAGTGTCGCCGTCGCTGCCTGAGTGTAGGTTCGCGAGTGTGCCGGGGCTCACTGAAGTGGCTTGGATCACGTTCTGAACGGCCAGACCAGATCGTGGTACGCCGGTCGGCCTACTCGGTGAGCCGCTGCAGGACCAGCTCGCGGACCTTCGCCGCGTCGGCCTGGCCCTTCATGGTCCGCATCACCTGGCCGATCAGGGCTCCGGCGGCCTGGACCTTGCCGCTTCGGACCTTCTCGGCGATGTCTGGATGTGCGGCGATGGCCGCGTCGACAGCCGACTCCAACGCGCCCTCGTCCTGAACGAGGACCAGCCCCCGCGCGTCAGCGACCTGGACCGGCATACCCTCGCCGTCGAGCACGCCGTCGAGGACCTGGCGGGCGAGCGTGTCGTTGAGCCGGCCTCCACGCACGAGCGAGTCCAGCTCGGCGATGGCCGCTGGGGTGACCCCGACATCGGCCAGCTCGCGGCCCTCGACGTTGGCCCGCCGGGCCGGCTCGCCGGACCACCACTTGCGGGCGGCTGCGGGCGCGGCGCCCTCGGCAATCGTCGCCGCGATGAGCTCGACCGCGCCGGCGTTGACGACGTCGCGCATCTCCAGGTCGGAGAATCCCCACTCGGCCTGCAGTCGGCGCCGGCGCTGCCCCGGCGGCTCGGGGAGGGTCGCCTTGAGCGCCTCCACCTGTTCGGGTGTCGGCGCGATCGGGACCAGGTCCGGCTCCGGGAAGTAGCGGTAGTCCTCCGCGTCGGACTTCACCCGACCGGACGTCGTGACGCCGGTGTTCTCGTGCCAATGGCGGGTCTCCTGCAGCACTGTCCCCCCAGCGGCGAGAACGGCGCCCTGGCGCTGCATCTCGTAGCGAACCGCTCGCTCGACCGAGCGCAACGAGTTGACGTTCTTGGTCTCGGTGCGGGTGCCCAGCGGGATCGCGTCCTGCGCCGCCGCGGTCGCCGCCCGTGGTCGCAGCGACACGTTGGCGTCGCACCGCAGCGAGCCTTGCTCCATCTTGACGTCGGACACGTCCAGCGCGCGAAGCAGGTCCCGCAGCGCGGCTACATAGGCTCGGGCCACTTCGGGAGCGCGCTCCCCGGTCCCGGTCATGGGCTTGGTGACGATCTCGATGAGCGGTATGCCGGCCCGGTTGTAGTCCACGAGCGAGTGGTCCGCGCCGTGGATGCGCCCGGTGGCGCCACCGACGTGCAGCGACTTGCCGGTGTCCTCCTCCATGTGCGCCCGCTCGATGTCGACCCGGTAGGTCGTGCCGTCGGGGAGGTCGACGTCCAGCCAGCCGCCGTGCGCGATGGGCTCGTCGTACTGGCTGGTCTGGAAGTTCTTGGGCATGTCCGGGTAGAAGTAGTTCTTGCGCGCGAACCGGCACCATGGCGCGATCTGGCAGTGCAGCGCAAGGCCGATCCTGATGGCCGACTCAACGCCCATCTCGTTGACGACCGGAAGCGAGCCGGGTAGCCCGAGGCACACCGGACAGACCTGGGTGTTCGGCTCAGCGCCGAACGTCGTTGCGCACCCGCAGAACATCTTGGTGCGAGTGCCGAGCTCGACGTGCACCTCGAGACCCAGCACTGGGTCGTAGTCCGAGAATACCTGGTCGTAGGAGAGCAGCTCGGCCGCCATGTCAGGCCTGCCTACCGGCCAGCTCGGCGGTCTCGGGCAATGCTGGTGCCCGGTCGAGCAGCGGCCCGCCCCAACGCTGCCAGAGGGCGCGCTCGAGCGCGGACGCCACGGCATACAGGCGCTGGTCCTGCATCGTGGGGGCCAGCACCTGCAGGCCGGTGGGCAGGCCGTCCTCGTCGGCCAGGCCGCTCGGCACCGAGATCCCCGGGATGCCCGCGAGGTTCGCCGGGATGGTCGCGACGTCGTTGAGGTACATGGCGAGCGGGTCTTCGAGCTTCTCGCCGATGCGGAAGGCCGTCGTCGGCGCAGTCGGGCTCACGAGCACATCGGCTCTGGCAAAGGCGGACTCGAAGTCGTCGGCGATGAGCCGGCGCACCTTCTGGGCCTGGCCGTAGTAGGCGTCGTAGTAACCCGACGACAGGGCGTAGGTGCCCAGGATGATGCGGCGCTTGACCTCGTCGCCAAAGCCGGCGTCGCGCGTTGCCGCCATGACCTGCTCGGCGGTCGGGTCTTCGACGCCGTCCGGCAGGACGCGAAGCCCGTAGCGCATGGCGTCGAACTTGGCCAGGTTGGACGAGGCCTCGCTGGGCAGGATGAGGTAGTAGGCCGCGAGCGCGAACCGGAAACTGGGACAGTCCACTTCGACAACCTCGGCTCCGGCGTCGACCAGCAGTGCGACCGCCTCCTCGAAGCGCTGCTGCACCCCCGGCTGGTACCCCTCACCGGTCAGCTGACGCACCACGCCGACCCGCATGGCGGAGACATCAGCACGGGTTGCGGCTGTGACGACCTCCGGAACCGCCGCGTCGATCGACGTCGAGTCACGCGGGTCGTAGCCGCCTATGACGGCGTGCAGCAGCGCCGCGTCCAGGACGGTCCGAGTGCACGGGCCTGCCTGGTCGAGGCTGGAGGCCAGCGCGACCAGACCGTAGCGGGACACCCCGCCGTAGGTCGGCTTGGTGCCGACGGTGCCCGTGACCGCAGCCGGCTGGCGGATCGACCCACCCGTGTCTGTGCCGATGGCCAGTGGGGTCTGGAACGACGCGACAGCTGACGCGGACCCGCCGCCCGAACCCCCTGGAATGCGCTCGAGATCCCAAGGGTTGCGGCTGGGGCCGTATGCCGAGTGCTCGGTCGAGGAGCCCATCGCGAACTCGTCCATGTTGGTCTTACCGAGGATCGGCAAGCCGGCCTGGCGCAGCTTGGTCACAACGGTCGCGTCGTAGGGCGGCCTCCAGCCGGCCAAGATCCGGCTACCGCACGTCGTCGGCAGGCCCACCGTGGTGAGCACGTCCTTGACCGCCACGGGCACTCCGGCGAGAAACGCGAGCAGGCTCCCCCGCGGCACGCCGCTGGTCAACCGCGTTGGCCGTGGCGAGCGCGCCCTGGCCGTCCACACACAAGTAGGAGTGCACGCTGGAGTCGACCACGGCGGTTCGGTCCAGGTGCGCCTGGGTCACCTCGACAGAGCTGATCTGCCTGCGGCTCAGCGCCTCTGCCAACTCGGCGGCACTCCAGCGGGTCAGCTCGTCAGTCACGGGTGCGGTCCTTGGTCCAGTGGGTTTGTGGTCTGGTCAGGTATGCCGGGCGCGCCTTGGCCGGCCGGCATACCGTCGCGGGAGGCTAGTCCTCGTCCAAGATGCGCGGCACACTGAAACGTTGCTGCTCGGTTTCCGGCGCCCCGGCCAACGCCTCCTGCGCGGTGAGCCCGGGCGTCACCACGTCGGGGCGCGCCACATTGGTCAGCGGCAGCGGGTGCGACATCGGCTCGACCCCGTCGGTGGGCGCCTGCTGGACCACCGCGACCGCGTCCAGGATCACCGAGAGCTCGCCGAGCATCCGATCCAGCTCGGCCTCGGACAGGTCGATGCGGGCCAGCCCGGCCAGATGGGCGACGTCGGCGCGGGTGAGCCGGGCGTCGCCGGTGGTGGTCTCGGACATGCTGCCATGGTAGGGCGTGGCGGGTAGTGGGCGGTCGCGGCCGTCAGCCCGCCAGGTGTCGTTGCGGCCGGGTCCGTCACGGGCACAAGGCGCCCAACTGAAACGCCCAGCTGGGGGTGCAGGTCATGCCAGCAACTTGTCCGAGTCTCCCAGAGAGCGCCGCCCGGAATCCCAACGTGCGGCGGACGTTCTTCTGCCGATGAGCGCGCGTCATTCCGGCTCCAGCTAGGGCGTGGACCTGGCGGCGCCAAACCTCACGCAGAGAGCGGCGGCGGCTTTCCGGCAAGTGAGCACGCTCACGTGGCGCTGGGCTTCAACGGGTTCATCGAACGAGGGCGGCGTCGGTCAGGGCCACAAGGTTCAATGGAACCTCGCGGTTGCCGGAATCGACGGCCGTCACGTACCGCAACGCCGCGCTCTGGAACGTGGCTCTGAGGGTCTGGGCGGGACAGCTGGGCCACGCGGCGCGCAGCCGCGATACCTGCCTAATCGAACAGACATCGTTTCCCTACAGTCAGTCCGGGTCAGCACCCGCCGAGGCGGTGTGACAGGAGGAAGGTCGTGAGCGCGGGGAACACCGAAGGCCAGGTGAAGTCGGGGACGTCGCCCATGCCCACGCCGGTTGCGAAGTCCACGTCGGCGCATGGTCGCCGGTAGCGCTCCTGCAGGAATGTCGGCACGTTCCCTTGCCGGGTTGCACCGAGATGCTCGGTTGGGTTGGTGTCTTGAGCCACTGCAGCAGCTGGAGCCGACCGGTGAGGTAGGGCGTGATGCGGTCCTTGGCGTCCCACACGGAATATGCCGGAACTCGACCACGGGCCGACAGGGCGGTGTTGGCGTCGGAGACGAATCCCGCAGCGGCGTAAAGGTCGGGATGGGTCGCACCCAAGACCTGGGCCAGGGCGGCACCGGCGGAGTGACCCGCGACATAGGTCCGCGCAGGGTCAAGCCCGTGTATCGCTTGGACCTCGCGGGTGATCGCGGCGACGACCGCCGCCTCCTCCGCCGTTGCAGTCCAGCAGCCGCTCGTGGTTTTCGGGTAGGCGACCGCGAAGCCCCGGTCGCCGGCGTACTGGTCCAGGCCGTAGGCCTGGGGGTCGGCACCGTACCCGTGCAGCCAGACCACCAGGGGCAGCGTCCCCCTGGTGGTTGGGTATGGTGACGCTGTAGGTGACGTCTGCGGCGTGCGCCGCCTAGGGGACCATCGACACGAGCAGAACAGTGGCTGCGAGCAAGCGGAGCAACCGTCTCGACGCCGCCTTGATCCTGCCGCTGATGATCGTGCCGCTGTCTGCTCGGGTCATGGGCGTCTGCACGACGAGATGCTCGAAGCCGGGTCCTCTGGCAGCGGCGGCGACCAGGCCGAGGTGTCGACGGACCGGGTGATGCGGGGCCCGGGCATGGGCATGACGACCCCCTTCGCGCGGTGGGATGACGACGTTCATAGTAGACCTCTTAGAAGGGGGTGTCCATGCCGGCGGCTACCCGGCAGCGCGCACTCGAGGCAGCCGTGGAGCTGCTCGGCGCGCATGGCGTGCGCGCGGTGACCCATACGCGCGTCGATGAACGAGCAGGCCTGCCACCCGGGTCGACCTCCAACTGGTTCCGCACCCGCCGGGCGCTACTCGGCGGAATCGTCGACTGGATCGCCGAGCGCGAGCGCGCCGACCTCGACCCGGCCGCGATGCCGACCATCTCGGGAGTCGACGAGCTGATCGAGGGCCTATGCGCCATGACCGAACTGCAGACCGGGCCGTTCGCCGCGCGCACCCGCGCCCGCTACGCCCTCTTCCTCGAACTCGCCGACGACCCCGACCTCGGCGAGCCGCTGCGGCGGCAGCGACGCGAGTTCGAACGGTGGACCGAGCGGATCATCATCGCCGTCGGCATCGCCGACCCCGCGCCCGCGACCAGAGCCCTCATGGCACTCGGCGACGGACTGCTCCTGCACCGGCTCACCGTCGACCCCGCCCTTGACATGCGCCCCGCCATCGAACGCGCAGTACGCGCACTCGCCACACCTTGACCTGAACCATGCTGGCGGCGGCACGACTCAGGTATCCGGCGCATCCGTGGGAGCACGTCGGCAGACGACGGGTCAGGCGCTCCGCAGCGGATGGATCTCCTCGACGCTGGGTCCGAGGTGGTGCTTCTCGATCTCCAGGTCGTAGCGGGTCGCGCTTGCCGTGGACGATCTCGTTGATTCGGCGCGGGGGTACGCCAATGGAGACAGCCAGGTGGTGCTGGGTGACCTCAGTGGCTGGATGTCCTCGAGGAGGACCCCCTCGGGGTGGATCGGTGCGATGCTCGCCACCGGTGTGCCGCCTTCGTTAGTGGTCCCGTGCTGCGGGCTGGAGGCCTGCCGCGGCGACCGCACCACCGGCCCCTGATCCGCCGGCCCGTCTCGGGCTGCCGCTCGACCACCGCGAGGTGTACCGGGAGAACCGGTCGCGGGGTCGCCCGGGTCGACGGAGAATCGGTCGCCGGCCACCACGTCGATGGGCGGCAGCACGGCGGCCAGGGCGCACCCACGTGGCCTTCACGGTGCGCCTTTTCGCCGCGGACGAGCCCCCCGCGGCGCCGAGGCCGGGCCCTCGGACTTCCCGGCCGCCTGCCCCGGGTCACCGCAGCGGGTCCTGTGCCGGACTTGCACCGGCTTGCCGATTCTCCCGTGTGCTCTTTCGAGCGTCCGGGCACCTCGGGCCTGGAGTACAGAGTCCAGCCAAGACTGCGGACGGCTCTCATCGTCGCCTCCCTCGACGGCCGAACGGTGTGCCGGGTCTGTTCACAGCCCGATGCCCTCGGCTGTCGGTCCGCCGAGCGGGTCGGTGGTGTCGCGCAGCGCGGCCAGGACGGGGGCGTACAAACGGGCCTTGATGGTGCCGAGGGTGTCACCGGCTCTCGATACGTGTGCTCGGGCGATCTCCAAGGCGGTGGCGCGGACGGCATCCTCGGCGACCGCCCGGTCGACGATGCCCAGGGTCTGGGCGTCCGTCCCGCCGAAGCGGCGGCCGGTGACCATGGCCTCGTGCGCGGTCTGTGGCGCAAGCCGGCTCTGCAGCATCGCGGCCATGCCGCGAGTGAAGGGGATGTGGATGTCCACCTCAGGAAGGCACCAGTAACCCCGCTCGGCGCGCATCACCCGGAAGTCGTAGGCCATGGAGAAGATCGCTCCGGCCGCGAAGGTGTGCCCCTGCAAAGCGGCCACGCTGATCATCGGCAGGGACAGCACCCGCGCGAACAGCTGCTGCACGCAGGTGACGTAGTCGTGCAGCTGGTCCGGGTTGGCGGACAGCCACTCCAGGTCCAGGCCGTTGGAGTAGATCTTGCCGGTTGCGACGCTCACCAGGGCCCGCGGGTCACCGGCCTGCTCCACCTCGTCGAGGGCGGCGTTCACGGAGCGGATCCAGTCAGGGTGGAAGCGGTTCTCCCCGTCGCCGAGGTCCAGGACGAAGACACCGTCCACACGGTCGAGCGTGGGCATCGCGGCTCCTTGTCATCGGGGTAGGCATCCGGTCGGCAACCCGACGGGGGCAGACTAGGCGCCGCCCCACACCGAGCCCAATCCCTGCAAGGAGCGGATTCCCCATGAGCACGACCGAGCAGAACCTCCTCGGGCGCACCATGATCATGTCCGGCGGCAGTCGCGGGATCGGCCTGGCCATCGGCATCGCCGCGGCCCGGCGCGGCGCCAACGTCGTGCTGCTGGCCAAGACCGACAAGCCCGATCCGCGGCTGCCCGGCACCGTGCACACCGCGGCCGCCGAGATCGAGGCGGCCGGGGGTCAGGCGCTGGCTGTCGTCGGTGACGTCCGCGACGAGGAGTCCGTCGACCGCGCGGTGAGCGCAGCGGTCGAACGGTTCGGAGGGATCGACGTGTGCGTCAACAACGCCTCCGCGATCGCCCTGGGCTCCACCGAGGGGCTGCCGGTCAAGCGGTTCGACCTGATGACCTCGATCCAGCTGCGCGGCACCTACCTGCTCACCCGCGCATGCCTGCCGCACCTGCGCGAGGGCACGAACCCACACGTGCTCTCGCTCTCGCCGCCGCTCAACCTGGCCCCGAAGTGGCTCGGTGCCTCCCCGGCATACATGCTCGCCAAGTACGGCATGTCGCTGCTCACCTTGGGCTGGGCGGCCGAGTATGCCGAGCACGGGGTCGCCGCCAACTGCCTGTGGCCAGAAACCATCATCGCGACCGCCGCCGTGCAGAACCTGCTCGGCGGTGACGAGGCGATGCGCAAGTCCCGCACGCCGGACATCGTCGCAGACGCCGCCATGCAGATCGTGGGCCGCCCCTCGCGGGAGTGCACCGGCAACACATTCATCGACGTCGACGTGCTCCGCGAGGCCGGCGTCACCGACCTCGCACCCTACCGGGACTCCGGCGAGCTGGAGTACGACATCTTCGTCGACGCCAGGCGCTAACCCAGGACGTTCGGCGCGTCGCATACGGTTGCCAGCCGTGACGTCGGTGCAGGTCGTGGGGATCGGCGCCGACGCATGGGCGGGTCTGGCCGAACCGACCAGGGCCTGATGCAGGCGGCCGACGTCGTGCCCGCTGGTCGAGGCTCAGCAGATCGAGCCCGGTCTCAGCCGCGCGACTCGGACGATCACCATGATGGAATGCCCGTCGCCTGGCACGGCGAAGCCGAGTTGTCGCAGAGCGGCCGCGACACGCAGATGGGGCTTCAACGCGTTGGCACCGCAGCGCATTCGCAGGTAGGCGAAGAGCGCGGGTCCAATCCCTGGTACACCCCAACCACTATGGGGTCCAGACGGTGGGCGTGTTCAAGCCCCCCGACTCCATCGCCCCACGCTTTGCGCGCCTCATCGTCAGAGGCGCCCAGGTGGCGGCAAACGCAAGGAGGTTGGACGCGATCGCATGCATTGTCGCGGTTTCGGCCGCCTGCAGTCCGTTGTCGTTTGCGTCCGGGTTGGGAGTAAGGGCGTGACTCTGCGGCGGCAGCGGAGTGCGGAACAACCGCGGCTGGAGGCTCACGCCGTTTGGGCAAGGGCGGCTGAGATGACCTCGGCGGTCTGCTGCGGAGCCTCGTCCGGGAGGAGGAACACCGAGCCGGGAATCGTCACCAGGGTCACGTTGGGAGCCGCCTCGAGTGTGGCGCGCTCGGCGTCGGTGAGGCCGCCGTCTCCCTTCTCGGCGTGGACCACCCACGCCGGGTTGCCCGACGCAGCGAGCTCGGCGGCGAGTCCCGGTCTGCGGCGATGTAGTCGAGGTACTCGTGCACACGCCGAACCGAATCGCTGGCCCTGTTCTGCTTGAAGTCCTCGATCAGCTCCTTCTTGTGCGCTCGGTGGTCTTGGCGGATCTGGCCATCAGTGGCATGAGCCGGAGCAGGACGGCCATCGGCCAGCTGCCCACCTTCTGCGATGCCCGTACGACGGTGCGGAAGAACCTGGCCTCATCCTCAGTCGTCAGGCTGATGCCGAGCAGCACCACCGGGCCGTGGAACTGCCCTGACAGCACCATGTCCAGGGCCACCGTGGCGCCGTGGGAGAAGCCCACGACCACGTCGCACCCGTGTTCCTTGGCCAGTTCGCCGGCCCGACGGGCCAGTGCGGGGATGGACACGTCTTCGGACACCGGTGCGCCTGCCATGCCCGGCAGCGTCGTGGCCACCAGGCGGACACCGGAAAGCGCCGGTTCAGCCATCACGAGGTTGAACGACCGGGCCGCGTTGGCTCCGCCAGGCAGGAGCAGAACCGATCGATCCGCATCCGGCGGCCCCGCTGTCAGAAGCTCCCAGGATTCCCTCATGGCTACCTCCGTAAGACACGCTATTGCGGGACGTCGCCTTTTTTGCAGAAGGCTGAAACTGTGACGAACCTTTGACGCCGGGTCCCACGACGGCTATCGCCTCTGACGACCCGTCTGACCAGTCGGCGCGAGCCCCGTCCTTGAGGTTCCTTCCCTCCCTGTAGCCGGCGCCCTCGGCTACAGCCGCCGAGTCGCCTTCATACACGCCGACGGCGCCGCCGAACCCAGGCCCGCTTCGCTGACCGCCGACCGCCCGCATGAGCTCTTGAAGTGGGCGGTCCGACGAAGTGCGTCACTTCACCGCCGGTCGACCAGGCTGACGGCAGTTGGACGTCGCGTGGGTCAAGCAACGTCGTTTAGGGGGCGGACCTTGGGTGTCCCCGTGGACCGCTCGGTGGCCAGGTCATAAGCCACCTGCATCTCCAGCCAGGCGCGTGCGGTGCCCACGCCAGCCTCCTCCAGGCGAACGGCCAGGTTCGTGCTGATCCGGGCATGCCCGTGCAGGACCCTGCTCAGTGCCACCCGGGAAATGCTCAGCCGGGACGCGGTCTCGCCCACCCCCAAGCCGAGGCAGACGAGCACGTCCTCGCGCAGGATCTCACCGGGATGCACCGGGGTCTTCATCACCACAACCCTCACCTCTGCTGCGTGGTGGTCCTGGCAGTCCACCAGTTCCACATCTTTGTTGATGAAGCTGAAGGTGACCCGCCAGTTTCCGTTCACCCAGATCGACCAGTGCCCCGCAAGGGTCGCAGTTGAGCGGGTGAATCCGAAACGACGAGATCGCCAGGTCATCCGGGCCTTGCGCCACGTCCAGCGCCGACAAGATGCCCAGCAGCTTTGGGGCGTGGACCGATCGGACACCGTTCCTCGACCCATCGCGATACAGCCACTCCAGACCCTTGTGTCGGAAGCTGACGATCACACCCCACCCGTATCTTGTATCGACACACGATACAGAACCTGAGCGCCTGCCGTCCATGGCACCCCCGCACCACGGTGCGTCCCACCTGCCGCCAGCCGATCGCCCGTGTGCGCGGCCGCACTCATCGCTGCTCTTCGCACCTGGCCTTCAGGCCGTTGGCTTCGTTGGCGAGGTAGCGGTCGGTCAACCCGCGGTAAAAGCGCCCCATCAGCCAGCCCAGCCATCGGGACTGCGTGACCGATAGCCGCACCCGCGTGCCACCGCCGGGCAGTAGCTCGACGTCGTGGCGGGCGGTCGTGAGCACCCCGGGCCCGGTCGCCACCCAGGTGAACGATCGCCCCGGCGTCAGCTCGGTGACGACGTACTCGGTCTCGGGGATGCGGCTGGTCGACCTTCGCTCGGCTGCCCAGTTGCAGCGGACCCGCGTCGAGGCGGCGCACCGACGTCACGGTCGGCGTCCACTCCGACCAGCGCTCCACGTCGCCTAACACCTCCCAGACCCGCTCGGGCGGTGCCGCGATGTCGACCGCGATGCTCTGCTCCATGGAACCATCCTGACGCGGAGTCACCGCCTTCTGCATGATCGCGGGAATCGCGGTGCACCTCTCCGCTGCGTGGGGGCGTGTTCAACCTGGGTGTCGTGGGGTCTGCGCGGCGCGTGCGGGACAGCGGAACCGGGCATTCGCGTTGCTGTGGTGTGGCCCCTCGAGGGGCCACGGCTCGACGTGGTGGTTCAGCGGTGTCGTGTCGTCGGTAAGGGTCGGTGACCTCCCGCAACTTGTTGAGGGTCTGGCGCAGGCAGTCTGCCAGGTCGGGGCCAAGGTGGTCGTTCCACACCTGCTCGACGCCCATCACAACCCCTGGGCGTAGCGTGCGGCGGCCCGACCCTTGGGCGTCAAGCCGACGAGGCGCCCGGCCGTCGGACGGGTCGGGATGCGCTGGACAAGCCCTCGGCTCTCCAGCGCAGCGACGAGCAGGCTCGCGATCCGCTGGGTCACCTGCGCCTGCTCGGCGAGGTCGGTCAGTCGGGAGGCCGCTCGGCGATGCGCGTCATGGACCTGGGGGTGGTGAACTCGCTCGCTTCCTTCGGCCCGATGGATGCCCGGGCCAGTGCGCGCGCTGGAGGGCCGCGGTGGTCAGGCCTCGCCGGTCGGCCGGCGCCTCTAGCCTTCGGTCCATGGACCCTGCCGAGCTGCCGAGCGCCGGAACCTGCATGTTTGTCGACAGGCACCCCCGGCACACGGCACTGGCTTGCCGTCCATGCCGACGCGGTCACCGATGAGGTGAGACGGCGACGTGTCGTCAAGGAGGCGTGGCGCCTTCAGCCTTGGTATGCCGATCAGGGCTTCATGCCCGAGGACTTGGGTGCAAGGTCCCCGATGATGCGGCTGACTCCAGCGTCGGGAATCGCAAGGTCGCTCCGTTCACGGGGGTGAGTTGCTCCGCCCGGGGACACCCAACTTTTCCACCGGCCGGACACCAGCGCTCACAGATTCGCGTCTTTCGCCGCCTGCGGACGCACAACCGATCGGCCTAGGTTCGCTTCGTTGGGGCGCCTCGTCGCGTCGACGCAGCCGATGAGGATCTCCCGTCACCTCGGTCGGTCTTCCTAGAACCGACTCCAAGCCAATCACCAACAGAGGAGCGCGCGGATGTCACTCGCACGGATTCACAACTTGTCCATCTCCCTTGACGGATTCGCCACCGGCGAGCCGCAGTCCGCCGAGGCACCGTTCGGCCATGCTGGCCAGCGTCTCCACGAGTGGATGTTCAGTACCCGGTTCTGGGACGCGGGCGGAACCGCCGGCGTCGACGACGCCTTCGCTCAGCGCCACAGTCACGGCATCGGCGCCGAGATCATGGGCGCCAACAAGTTCGGCCCGCCCGGCTGGAGGAACGACCCGGACTGGCAGGGATGGTGGGGCCCGAACCCGCCGTTTCACACACCGACCTTCGTGCTCACTCACCACCCGCGGCCCTCGATCGAGATGGAGGGCGGCACCACGTTCCACTTCCTCGACGCCACCCCGGCCGAGGCGCTCGAGACCGCCCGCGACGCAGCCAATGGCCAGGACGTGCGGATCGGCGGCGGCCCCACCGTCGTACGCGACTTCCTCGCCGCCGGGCTCGTCGACCACATGCATCTCGTCCAGGTCCCGATCGTGCTCGGCCGCGGCGTCCGCATCTGGGACGGTCTTGAAGCCCTCGAGGATGCCTACGACGTGGAGGCGGTCTCGTCCCCCAGCGGCGTAACCCACCTCACGTTCACGCGGAAGGTCACCCCCTGAACGTCGTGGTCGAACACCAAGCCCGCTGGGCAAAGGTGCGGGTCTGTCCGGCCATCCGCGCGTCGCGCCATTCCGCGGCGCGCCGAACATCCTGACGGCGGCACCAGCGGACGGCCCGGACATCGACTAACCCGAGGCCTGTCTGTCAAAGGCCGCCCGGAGGTGTAGTTGTTCAAGCAAGGGTTCACAAATCTCGCTCGAGCGACGACCCGCACACACCCTCTGGATCCCGGATGAGCAGCTCGGCTTTGAGGTCCCGCTCCAGCGCTTGGTTCTGCTTGCTCAAATGCGGGTTGACTGAAATGCAGGGGTCCGGGCTGCTCGGCTGAAACTTCGTTCGCGAACAATCGCCGAGAAGTACACTCGTTGCCGGCCCAGCCCGCGGTCATGAGGAAACGACAACGCAAGTGAGAAAGGGCTGCAGATGGGACAAGTTGTCGCGGGAAGCTCCACTACCCCTGTTGCCGAATCTGTCACGAAGAATGGCGGGCCGCCGGGGCCACGTTCGGGGCAGGATGAGCCCATGACGGGTGCGACAGGACGGTCGAGAGACGCAGTGGCAGTGGCGGCTGGTGCGTTGCGGCTCGCCTCTGGAGTGTCGTTCCTCGTCGTACCGACGCCCGCGCACAAGCTATGGGCGGGTTCCCAGGACTTCGGGCCGACGGTGAGCCTGTTGCTGCGCTCGATGGGATACCGCGATGCGCTCATCGGCGGGCTGCTGCTGTACGCCGGGCTGCGGGGACGCCCGACCGCCGGTTGGTTCCTCACCTCCGCCGGTGCGGACGCCGCCGACCTCGTGGGCGGACTCACCAATCACGCCCAGATGAGCGGGCAGCAGCGCGCTCGCGGCTACGCTGGCGCCGTGGTCGGGATTTCCGTAGGGCTCCTCGGCGTCGCACGCGATGCCTTTCGTTGAGGCAAGACCCTTCCCAGCAGCGCGACCGACCAGGCGCTGGATGTGAACCGCCGGCGACACAGAAATGCCAGACGAATCGTGCGACGCAAGCGGGTTGCTGCCGGAGCCCCATTCACTCCCGCAGAAGGACGGGCCCCGCCCGGGCCACGAGAACCAACCACTCACTTCGGCCTCCCGCCACGCGGCCTTCGGATGGTCGACTGGCGGGCGGACGGCCACGTCGGAGCCCGCCTCTCGGCTGCCTGGTATGTACTAGTACGCTGTTCTGGTTGATACTCGGCCAGAAGGAGTTGACGGCGTGCCTCGTCCGAAGTGCAGTACACGGTCACCTTGACTGAGGGTGATCGTGGGAAGCTGACCTAGGTGGTCTCGTCGGGGCGTCATCCTGCCCGGATCATCACTCGGGCCAGGGTGTTGCTGGCCTTGGATGAGACGGTGGCGCGACAACGCCCTATCGTCGTGTGGTGGCCGAACGGGTCGGCGCCTCGGAGAGCACGGTGTATCTGGTCGCGAAGGCGTTCACGACGCATGCCGGTCGGGTCGATCAGGTGATCGCGCGCAAGAAGCGTGTCACGCCGCCGGTGGAGCCGAAGGTGACCGGCGAGGTCGAGGCACGGGTGATCGCGTTGGCGTGCAGCCAGCCGCCAGCGGGACGTACAGCGGTGGACGCTGCGGCTGCTGGAGAGAAAAGGCCCCCCCACCGAGGGGATACCGCCGATGGACCACTCCACGATCGGGCGGGTCCTGAAAAAGGGGGCGCTTAAGCCTCACCTGAAGGTGTGCTGGACGATCCCGCCCCAGCAGAACGCAGCATTCGTGGCGGCGATGGAGGACGTGCTGGGCGTCTATGCCCGCCCCTACGACCCGTCTCCACCCGGTCGTGGTCATGGGCAATGAGAAGCCCTTGCAGCTGCTCGCCGACGCCAGGGCTGGCACCCCGGGCGCGCCCGGTCAGGTGGCCCGCGAGGACTGCGAGTACATCCGGTGCGGCACCTGCTCGATCTTCGTGTGGGCCGAGCCCCTGCGCGGCCGGCGCCGCGCCTACGCCGAGCCCACCCGTACCCGGGATCTGAATGGGCCCACGGCCTCGAGCACTTGCTGAATGTCGAGTACCCCGACGCCGAGAAGGTCGTGCTGGTCATGGACAACCTCAACACCCACTCGATCGCCTCCCTCTACGAGGCATTCGCACCGGAGAAGGCCTACGCCCTGGCATCCAGGCTGGAGATCGACCACACCCCCAAGCACGGGTCCTGGCTCAACATCGCCGAGATCGAACTGTCCTGCCTGACCAAGCAATGCCTCGGCCGACGCATCGCCGACCGGGCCGTCCTCAACGAGGAACTCACCGCGTGGGCCGGCGCCATCAACGCCGACGAGCGCCAAGTGGACTGGAGGTTCACCACCAGCGACGCCCGCATCAAGCTCCGGCACCTATACCCAGCGCTTTAGAGGCGACGGTCTACTAGGGTGTGAGGACGCGGATTGGCTTTCACGCTAGAATGCGCTGCCGGGCGTTCCGGTCACCTCAAGCAGGATCCGACAGCGCATGGCGGTTCAGCGCGCTCGCCCACGTGCGGGAGATCACGCGGTTCATGGTGCGGTCGATCAGGAACAACATGATCGTGTCCCGCGTGCGGCTGGCTGCGGTGTGCTTCCATTCGGCGTGAGTCGGCTGCCTCCGTCTCCTGTCGGTGCGATCTGGACCGAGCCTCTGCCGTTACCACCCCAGCTGCTCTCCTCGACCGTCCACCGGACGACCGTGGGGTCGGACCAGTCGTAGCGGGCGACGACCCAGAACGGCAACCGGAAGTGCTCTCTCGAGCCACCGCCCACGAGTCTCCGAGTCCGCGCACCTGGTAGGTCTTGGGGTCGAGCGTTCGCTTCCAGATCTGGGGACGACGATCCGTGAAGTCGGTCAAGGCCTGAAGCACCTGCTCAGGTGAAGCCCGGGTGGTCACGTCGAATCGCACGCGACTCACGCCCCCGCAAGCCTGACGCCGTGGCGCTGGGTCACCGAGAGGATCGACGCCATCGACTCCTCGACGGGCTGGTCGAGCGGAACGGCGCTGGAGAAGTCGGCGAAGAAGCGTCCGGCGCCGTCGCCGGAGGTGATCGCCACGAACCGGGCGGAGTCGCCGACGACCTCGAAGGTGCACGGCGTCCCCGCGGTAAAGACCACCACTCCGCCGGGCTCCACGTCGTACGACGTCTCGCCGACGAGTGCGGTGACCCGGCCCTCTACCAGGTACAGCACACCGCTCCACGGCGAGACATGCGGGGGCGCCATCGGCGCTGCGGGCGCGACCACCTCGAAGACCTCGAAGGACCCTGCGGAGTCCTGGACGGCGGCCTTCGCGACGTGGTCGCCGTCGATCATCGGGTAGTGCCTGCCGTCTCCGGGCGGGACGTGGATGGCGGTCATGGCTCCTCCTCTGCTGGGTGTTCCTGGGTGAGAACAGCCTCCGGCGGCGGAGGAGCACGGGTGCGAGTAGTGGGCTACTCGACTCCGAGGACATCTGCCAGCGCGGTGCGCTCGGACACGCCGAGCTTGAGGCCGGCCCGATACAGGTGCCCCTCGACGGTCCGCACCGACACCGCAGCCGCTCGGCGATGTCCTTATTCGACAGCCCTCTGGCGGCCAGCGCGACGATCTCGCGTTCGCGTGGCGGTCAGGGGCAGCGGTCGGAGCGCGAGCGCAAGCGCCGGGGTGCGGGCGCCGGACCGGGCGGCCAGCTTCTCGGCGAGGGCCGCGGCGGACGAGGGCCGAACCCTGCCGCCCCTGGCGGCGATGCACGTCGGCCGCCTGGGCGGCTGCATCGCCGGCGGCGACGAGGTCGCCGAGCCGGGTCCAGCCCTCGGCGACCTCGAGAAGCGCCTCGCCGTCCGCGTCCGTCCAGGCCCGGGCATGGGCGCAGGCGACCGCGGCACGAGGACCGAGTCCGGCGAGTGCGGTGAGGCGGGGCAGAGCCGACGTCGCGTCGCCGAACTGGATCGCGGTCTGCCAGGCGAGCACCTCGTAGGCGGGGGCGCCCATCTCTCGGGCGAGCTCGGCTGCGGCGACGGCGTGGTCGAGCGCCTCGGTCGTCGATCCCTCGGCGGCGGCACCCCACGCCCGTGCCAGGAGGTCGTCGGGCGCCATGAACAGGTAGGCCGGATGCTGACCGGCGACGATACCGGAGAGAGAGGCGCAGCCTGGGCCGCCTCGCCGGCCTGCGCCAAGGCCGTCGCCAGCAGCGTGCGGCACCGGAACCGGAACTCGTGCCCCGAGTCCGCCAGCCCGGCCCACGCCTCCCGCAGCAGGAGCAGCGCCTGGCCGACCCTTCCCCCGGCGAGGGCAGCGTGCCCGGCGACGACCAAGCCCATCAGCCTGGCTGGGCCAGGGAGATCGGCCGAGGCGGCAAGCATTCTCCGGGCCTGGTCCTCACCGCGGTCGGGTGTCCCGGCGAGGCGATGCCCGAGCACCTGGAGGTCCGCGAGCCCGAACCCGGGGATGACAGTGGGCACTCGGTCGGCAGTGAGCCCGCCGATGACCGCGGCCTCGTCGAGCAGGTCGCGCTGCCCCGTGAGGGCTGCCGCCCCCGCCACCGCGGAGGCGACCAGGATCCGCGCCATGTCGTCGGGAAGGTCGTCGTGCAACAACTGAGGACCCTGAGCGAGTACGGGGGAGAGGTCGCCCGCCGCCACGGACACGGCCAGGGACATTGCGGCGACATGCAGGGGGAGCGCGCCGGTGGCCTCCGCCGCGGCAAGTGCCAGGCGGGCCTCGTCGGACCGCGCCATCGTGAAGAGTAGGTTGCCAGTGCGGTGCAGATGCGCCATGGCGCGAATCGCGGCATCCGGAGCGGTCTCGGTGACGTCCTGCAGGATCGCCTCGGCCTGGTCCCCGCGGCTGAGCCACGACAGCGCCGCAGCGTGCACCAGCCGGGCGACGGGCGCGCGGTCGCCGCGGCGGCGCGGGCCAGCCGCTCGGCCAATGGTAGGTCGTACATCCGGGTCGCAGCCTCGGCTGCCTGCAGGAAAAGCGCTGGTTCCGCAGGCAGGTCGGAGTCGAGCGTGAGCACGGCCCGGGGGATCGGGTCGGGCGACCCGCTCCAGGGTCACCGCCACCTGGCCGCGCAGGCGGCGCGCGCGCAGGGTGCCCATGGCGGCGCGGCGGACCTCGCCGTACAGCGGGTGCGCCAGCCGGGCGACCGTCCCGTCGGTGCGCACCAGGCCCCGGTGCTCGGCCTCCTCTAGGTCCGCTGGCGAGGCCAACGCGGACAGCGTCGAGACCGCGACCGGCTCGGCCAGCGCCACCAGGTCCACGACGTCCTGCACGCCCGCCAGCGAGAGCGCCGATCTCGTGCTCCAGGAGGCCGGCCAGCTCCGGGGAGATCGCCGGCTCGCTGGTCCATCGCCAGATCCCGGACGCTGCGCTGAACCGTCCCGCAGACACCTCACCGGCCAGCAGGTGTCGGAGGAACAACGGGCTGCCCTGGGTCAACGCCCACAACCTGTGCGCCGAGGCAGAATCGACCGGTCCGCCGAGCACCCGGGTGACCAGGCCGGCGGTCACGGCGGCGTCGAGCGGGGCGAGGTCCAGGCGCGGGAGGAATTCGTCCTTCCACAGAGCCGTGACGATGTCGCGGACCGGCTCCCCGGTCCGGAGGGTGACGAGGACCGGTGCCAGCCGGCGTACGACGACGCGGTGCAGCACGATCGCGGAGTGCTCGTCCAGCAGGTGTGCGTCGTCGACGGCCAGCACCAGCGGTTGATGCCGGGCGAGCTGGTCCAGCGCCCGACCGATCGTCTCGGCAGCCTCTCCGGCCGGGACGTCGAGCAGGCCGGCGAAAGCACCGAGCGGCAACGGACGGGCGGCCGCGCTGCCGTGGGCCCAGACGATGGTGACGGCCTTGCCGGCCGGCGTGGCCAGCGCCTCGCGCGCGAGCCGGGTCTTGCCGACTCCGGCAGGGCCCGCCACGACGATCCCGGCTGCACCTGCCCGGATCGACGCCGCGACGCTGCGCAGCTCCTCGTCCCTGCCGGTGAGCGGCCACGTCCGCTTCATGGCCGTCAGGTAGCGATCGTGATTCGAGTAGTGCACCGCTCGCAGCCCCGAGGCTGCGTTCGTGTGGGGGTCGGTCCATGATGCGGGGCTGGGGCGTGGGCATGGCGACCCCCTTCGCGCGGTGGGATACTATGTTCATAGTAGACCTCTTAGAAGGGGGTGTCCATGCCGGCGGCTACCCGGCAGCGCGCACTCCAGGCGGCCGTGGAGCTGCTCGGCGCGCAGGGCGTGCGCGCGGTGACCCATGCGCGCGTCGATGAACGAGCAGGCCTGCCACCCGGGTCGACCTCCAACTGGTTCCGCACCCGCCGGGCGCTACTCGGCGGAATCGTCGACTGGATCGCCGAGCGCGAGCGCGCCGACCTCGACCCGGCCGCGATGCCGACCATCTCGGGAGTCGACGAGCTGATCGAGGGCCTATGCGCCATGACCGAACTGCAGACCGGGCCGTTCGCCGCGCGCACCCGCGCCCGCTACGCCCTCTTCCTCGAACTCGCCGACGACCCCGACCTCGGCGAGCCGCTGCGGCGGCAGCGACACGAGTTCGAACGGTGGACCGAGCGGATCATCATCGCCGTCGGCATCGCCGACCCCGTGCCCGCGACCAGAGCCCTCATGGCACTCGGCGACGGACTGCTCCTGCACCGGCTCACCGTCGACCCCGACCTTGACATGCGCCCCGCCATCGAACGCGCAGTACGCGCACTCGCCACACCTTGACCTGACGCACCAACGCAGACACCCAAACAGCGCCAAGTGCGGTACGTCATTTCGTCCAGTAGCCGCGAAAAGCGCCCGGATGACGAGGGCCTGCCCGACAGGGCACGTCGTGCTCGCTCGAAGAATGCGGTCCCGACATCGTGGACTCCCACGTGATGACCGCGGCGCTGGTCCGCGTGTGGTCGCGTTGTGGCCAGGCGGCAGATGCCTGGACAGCTCCCCCTGCTCGCGGGATATGCGGCCATGAGGCCCCTGCCAGACTGACCGGTATGGAGGTCTATCGAACCCCGGACGCCGCCTTCGAGCAACGGCCCGACTTCCCTTGGGAGCCGGCATACGCCGAGGTCGCCGACCCCGACGGTGGCACCCTCCGGGTGGCCTATGTCGAGGCGGGAGCGGCCGACGGACCGGTGGCGCTGCTGCTGCACGGTGAGCCTTCCTGGTCGTTCCTCTACCGGCACGTGGTCCGGGTGCTCACCGAGGCGGGATTCGGTGCGTGGTGCCCGACCTGGTCGGCTTCGGCCGCTCCGACAAGCCGGTCAACCAGCTCGACTACTCCTACGCCCGGCTGGTCGAGTGGACCCGGGAACTGGTCTTCGACCACCTCGACCTGCGCGAGGTCACCCTGGTCGGCCAGGACTGGGGCGGACTGATCGGGCTGCGCCTGATCGCCGAGCACCCGGATCGATTCATCCGGGTGGTGGCGGCCAACACCGGGCTGCCGACCGGCGACCTCGACATGCCCGAAGTCTGGTGGCAGTTCCGCCGCGCGGTCGAGACAGCGCAGGTGCTCGACATCGGTCGCCTGGTCGCCGCTGGCTGCCTGCGACCGATGGCCGACCAGGTCCGCGCGGCCTACGACGCGCCCTTCCCCGAGGAGCGCGCCAAGGCCGGCGCCCGAGCCATGCCCGGTCTGGTACCCACCCGCCCTGACGATCCCGCCAGCGAGGCGAACCGCGCCGCATGGCAGGTCCTTTCGGCCAGCGAGCTGCCGTTCCTGCTGGCGTTCAGCGACGGCGACCCGATCACCGCCGCGATGGCACCGATCCTGCGCAAGCTCATCCCCGGCACCCAAGGCCTGAGCCATCCAACCATCCACAACGCCGGCCACTTCCTTCAAGAGGACGCCGGAGAGGCGCTGGGCAAAGTCATCGCAGACTTCATGCGGAGTTGACCCGCAGCACTCGTGGCAGAGCGCAGCGGCCCACATCTAGAACGACATCATCTTCTGGATGGCCTGCCGCGTTACTCCGAGCTCGCGGGCAATATCCGCCTGAGACCATCCGGCGTCGATGAGTTCCTGCATGAGATCGCGGCTCTATTCCAAATTCCATCCAAGAAGTGACAATCCCACGTTGTGGCTGCCAACCACCCGTTGTCGAGGGGCTGCGCTGCTGGGGATACGCATCTCCTCCACCGAGTCCCCCGGCCTCCGCTCGAGTGAGTCACTCCGCCGCGTGCGGACGCACAACCGATTCGGCGCCTGACGGCGGCGTCCCGTGATAACACCCGAGCCCTCGCCTGTTTGGCCGCTGGCAAGAGTTCGGGACTGGTGCCAGGACGCACACGCGGCTCAGGATGGCGGGCGCCGCCGAGGAAGCGGGCCGGCGGCGATCCGCCCGGTTCTTGCCTGCTGGTAGGGGCAGCCGAGCTGGGCGAAGGTGGCCGCGAGGCTGATGAGCGTGTCCCGGTCGGCGGCGGCGATGGCGTTGGCGCGATCGACGATGGCCACCGCGACCGGGTTGTTGCGGGCGGCGCGTCGGCTGCGCTCGACCCGGTTTGGGGCGTCGTCGTGGTTGGTGAGCACGGCGGCCTCGGCCCACAGGGCGGCATACCATGGCCGCCATGCTGCGGTGCTCCACGACGTGAACATTTGCGGTTCGTCGATATCGGCCGCGAGGCGCTGCACAGCAGCGTCGGGGTCGCTGCGATGGAGTGCAAGCAAGCCGTCGAAGACCGGGGGCCAACCCAGCCGATATCCGGCGAGCTGCTCAGGGCCGACGCCGAGGTCGATCGTCAGGCCCACCCAGGCGTCGTGCGCGTCGTCGTCGCCGCGTATGCCGTGCACCGTCGCGACCGCGTAGGGCGCGCGAGCCAAGTTCGGGGCGACCGGTCGTCCCGCCTGCTCCCAGCCGGCACGGAAGCGCTCTCCGGTTCGGATGACGTCGTCGAAGTGACCGGCCAGCGCGTCCACGAGCAGACGCCGGGACATGGCCAGGTGATCCTCGTCGCGGTAGAAGGGCAGGCTGGCGAGCGCGCTCGCGTGTGCGGCTGCGCCAGCCAGGTCGCCCGCGGCCAAGTCGATCTCGGCCGCCAAGAGGTGGCCGTCGCCGAACTCAAAGCCGGTGAGTGGCCCAACCGAAAGGGTCCCCAGGACGTCGAGCCGCCTGCGGGCCGTACGCACGGCCTCGACGATGTCGCCGTCGGCAAGGGTGGCAGCGGTCAGCAAGTCCAGGGCGATACTGTGCACGATTCCGTCGCCGGCTCGTTCGGCGAGCTCGACGGTTCGTCGCGCGTCGCCGACGGAAGGAACGCCGCCGATGGCAGTCACGTCGTCGAGGGACGTCGCGTCGTCGTACTCGGCTACCGCGAGCGCAGGCCTGGGCGAGCGGCGAACCGTCCGACAAGGATCGGGCCTCGACGATAAGGGCCTTGGCTTCGTCATGGAAATGCCGCGTGGCCATGATCCCTGGCGGCACGGTGGACGTACATCGCCATCGTCGCCAGATCTCGGGCCGCCCCGGCTCGGTCGCCGCCCGAAGCGGCCGTGTCGGCTGCCATCCGGAGCAGCCGCAGAGCGTCCTCGCCGACGAACCGGCTGGCGGCCGCGCCGGCGGCCAGCCGTAGGTAGGTCGCCCGGTCGGTGATCGTGGCGGCGAGCTGGGCGGCCTGCTCGAAACGCCGCTGAGCCTGCGCCGGTCGGCCTCGGACGAACAGCAGCCAGGCAAGATCGGCGGCCAGCTCGACCCGCCCGCGCCCCGGGCACCTGGTCCGCCGCGGCCCACGTGATCGCAGCAGCGAGGTCGTCGACGAGCCTGTCGAACCGAGCGCACCAGGCTTGGTTGAGTTTCGGCGGCCTGAGCCTGGTGAAGCGCGGCGACCGCGAGCCGGCACCACCGCGCGTGGGCGGCCCGGAACTGCTCCAGCTCCCCTGCCTGCTCGAGGACCTCGAGGCCGTATTGGCGGATCGCCTCCAAGACTCGGTACTGGGTCGGTTCGCCGCGCCGGACGGTCAGCAGGCTGTGTTCAGCGAGGCGGGCCAGGCCGTCGGCAACCTCTGCGGGGTGGCGGTCAGCCCCGGCGACGGCTCGGGCTGCTGTCGACATCGAACCACGACGCGAACACCGCGACGCGGCGCAGCAGCGCACGATCATCGGACGAGAGCAGGTCGTAACTCCAGCCGATCGCCTCGCGCAGCGAGCCGTGACGGTCGTCCCGGCGGGCGCCAGCGGTAAGGATGCGCAGCCTCTGGTCGAGGCCCGATTCCAACCCATCGAGGCCGAGCGCCGGGAACCGGGCCGCCGCCAGCTCGATAGCCAGGGCCATGCCGTCGAGCGCCCGGCATACCGCCGCGACGCGCCGGGATCCGGCGTGGCGTCACCGTCGCGGCCGCCACCCGACTGGCGAACAGGTCCAGCATCGCCACCGTCGCCGACGACCGACAGCCCGGCACCACGTACACCCGCTCGTAGGGAAGAGCAGCCGAGTCCGGCTCGTCGCCAGCACGGTGACAGCGGGACAGTCCGCGATGATCCGCTCGACGCAGGTCCGGACGCCGTCGAGAACGTGCTCGCAGTTGTCCAGGACGAGCAGGGCGTCGCTCTTAGCGAGCGAGGCGACCAGCGCGAGATCGACGGCGGTGGTCCGCTGCTCGGGAACCCCGATCGTATCGGCGACCACAGCGGTGACCAGGGCGGCGTCAGACACGCCGAGGAGGTCCACGAACCACACGCCGTCGCGGCGCTGCTCGCCGAGATCCGCGGCGACGCTCAGCGCGAGCCGGGTCTTGCCGACGCCCCCAGGACCGGTCGCGGTGACCAAGCGGTGCTCGGCGAGCGCAACGGCCAGCGCCGCGCGTTCGGCGGTACGGCCGACGGACGCGCGAAACTGGCGTCGGTAGCCCTCGGCGCTCGGACTTGACCAGCGGGCCAGGGGTGGCCTCCGCGGTGCGGACCAAGCTGCGGCGATCAGGCAGCTGCAGCTTTCGCAGCATTGCCGACACGTGGCTCTCGACGGTGCGTTGGGAGATGAACAGCTCGTCGGCGATCTGCGCGTTCGTAAGGTGCCGGCGATCAGGGCGAGCACCTCGGTCTCCCGCGCCGTCAACCTGGTGCCCATTACCGGCCCCTCGGTTGTCATGGCGCTCAGTGTCGCTGCTGTCGCGTCGACCCGGTAGGCGCCCGGGGGCACCATGCGTCCGCGCTCAGCACGGATGTCCCAAATCCGTACTCAACACGGATGTGCCGTCCGGTCGCGTTTGGCGAACCTCGTGACGGCGAGTCCGCCGCTCGGATCAAATCAGTAGGGAGCACTCCATGACCACAACGGTTCAGCAGCCCCCGC
Organism: uncultured Actinomycetota bacterium; assembly: GCA_963724925.1. Lineage (GTDB taxonomy): Bacteria > Actinomycetota > Actinomycetes > Actinomycetales > Dermatophilaceae > Phosphoribacter. The sequence continues at coordinate 87,793 of CAVRXF010000017.1, forward strand.
GCAACGGCGTCGATGTCCCGACCCTGTTCGCGACGCTCGACGCGGTGACGGGCGCACCGCAGCTGGCCCAGTTCCAGTTCCGAGCCACCAACGAATGGGTGAGCGGAACCCACAGCCGCTCGGCCATCCAGGGCTTCTACGGTGCCGGACAGGAGGACCGGTCCCGCGCCATGGCGTTCACCTACGAGGCGGACCACCCCGAGGTGCTGGTCGGGAAGAACCAGGCGCCGACGCCCGTGGAGTTTCTGCTGCACGCCATCGCCGCGTGTCTGACGTCAGGCCTGGCCAATATCGCTGCTGCCCGGGGCATCACACTGCGACGGGTCTGCTCTACCGTCGAGGGCGACATCGACTGTTGGGAATCTTGGGTCTGTCGGATGAGGTCCGCAACGGATACCGCCAGATCCGGGTGCACTTCGACGTGGAGGGCGACGCCCCGGCCGAGAAGCTGGCGGCGCTGGTGGAGCAGTCCCGCTGCCGTTCAGCCGTCTACGACGTCCTGGCAAACGGCACCGATGTCCAGATCGACGTCAGCGCGTCCTGACGCCATGGACCGGGCCCTGCATCGCCGGGCGGGCATGCCCGCGGGCTGGGACGCCGTCGTGGTCGGCGCCCGGGTGGCCGGCGCGTCAACCGCGTTGCTGCTCGCCCGGGCCGGGCTGCGCGTGTTGGTACTGGACCGCGCCCGCCGCGGCTCGGACACGCTGTCGACGCACGCGCTCATGCGCGGCGGGGTCCTGCAGCTGGGCCGCTGGGGACTGCTGGACCGCTTGGCGGCGGCCGGCGCCCCGCCGGTTCGGCGGGTGACGTTCCACTACGGGGCGGAGTCCGTGCCGATCGCGTTGAAGCCCGACGGCGGCGTGGAGGCCCTCTACGCACCGCGCCGCACCGTCCTCGACACCATGCTCGTCAATGCCGCCGAACAGGCCGGTGCCCAGTTCCGCTTCGGTCTGGCCGTCACTGACGTGGTAACCGACGCCAGCGCGCGCGTTACCGGAGTGGTCGTGCGCGACCACACCGGGACTACCTGGACCGAGCACGGGCGCCTCATCGTCGGTGCTGACGGGCGGCATCGCTGGTGGCCGATCGGGTTGCCGCGCCGACCGTCACGACCGGCGAACACGCCCCGTGGTACGCCTACGCGTACTGGCCGGCTGCGCACCTCGACGGTTACCACTGGTACTACGGCGACGGGCTGTCCGCCGGAGTCATCCCCACGAACTGCGGCCTGGCCTGCGTGTTCGTCGGCGCCCCGAAACACGTGCTCGCCGCGGCGGTCCGCCGGGGCAGCCCCGCCGACGCCCAGCGAGGGCTGCTTGCACGACTCGACGCGGGGCTTGCCGACCTCGCAGCTGCGCCCCGTGACGGCCCGGTGCGGGTATTCCGCGGGATGCCGGCTCTCCTGCGGCGTCCATACGGACCTGGCTGGGCTCTTGTCGGCGACGCCGGCTGGTGGAAGGACCCGCTCTCCACCCACGGCATCACCGACGCCTTGCGCGACGCGGAGCTGCTCACGGCCGCTGTCCTAGGGGGCGCGGGATCAGATCGAGCCACCGAGATCGCGATGGGCTGCTACCAAGCACAGCGGGACCGCATCGCCCTGCCAATGCATCCCATCGTCGACCGCCTCGCGTCCCACAGGTGGGACCTCACCACCGCCCGCCGACTACTGCTTCGGCTTTCCTCGCTGATGGCTGACGAGGTCGAAGCGATGAGCAACTTCGGCCTGCACACGCGCTCCTCGCGTGACGGTGCCACTGCTCCAGCCAAGCCAGTCACTCCGCTAAACCGACGTTACGGCGGTACCAACCAAGCGGCCGCCACCCACCCACGGCTGCAACGTTAGACCTCGACGACGGCGATGAGATCTCGAGGCCGGCGAAGTCCACTGGGTTTCGGGTATAGAGCCGCGCGCCGTGCGCGTGAGCGGTAGCGCCAATGAGCAGGTCCATGACTCGTCGCCTGGGCTGCCCACCGGAATCGACGACGGCGGCTGCGAGGCGGCCGTAACTGATCGCCACTGCCTTGTCGACAGGAAGCGCGTCGAAAGTGCTGCTGCAGGAGGCTCAGCCGTCTAAGGCGTTCTGCGCGAACATCCGGGGTCTTCGACGACCAGAACCCCGAAGTGCAACTCAGCCAGGGTGACTGCGCTGATCGCGAACGCACCAGAAATGGGTGCGACGCCGTCCGCGATCACGACGCTTGTGTCGAGGATGGCGCGTTCTGGCGACTCCACCAGTAAGGCCAACGGTGCTCATGTACCCAGGGTAGCGCTTGTGCTATAGTCGAACCCTCTGAGGCGCCAGATGAGTCCTTCTGCCGCGTTTCGACAAGGTGGTGAACCTGCCTTGGGGGAAAGAGCGCTTCAGCTACTCCTTCAAAATGCGAGTCCAGCGTGTCGGCTGTGCTCTCGGTTGCGTAGACGCTGCCGATCCGGACCCAGCCACCGCCACGCGGCACAGCCGGGACTTCCTCCAGTGCTTGCCAGCGGAGAGTTGAGTCCAGCGGAGAGTTGTCCACGCCTGCTTCTGGCCAAGAAGCACGGACCAGCGAGTCTCTCGTGTACCGCGCAACTTCGAAGACCCCGCGACCCGTCTAAGTCAGGGAGTGGCTCCCCGCGAGAGCTCAGGGCGCGCCGGACGGCGACTTCTCTAACTTGTGTCGCCCGGGAGGTCGCCTGCGGGATGTCCTCGGTGACGGCAAGGACGCACGCCAGCGTGCTGAGCTACCAGCGTTCTTCTGCCGCCAGTCGGCGCTGCGGTGGCTACCGGATCCGCCTTTGAGCGAGTCTGTGGGGCGTTCTGCCTTGCTTCGCGCAGGTCAGGTTTGTATCGCCACCACCACCCGCGACAATGAGGGCGTGCACGGTGCCGGGGCGGAAACAGTCGCGTTTCGGCTCTGGCCGCCGGTGGCGATCGGCGCGCCCCTGGGCGTCGGCTGTCTGGCCACGCTGCTGTGGGGTGAGCCCGTCGACATTGGCGGGTGGCGCGTTCCCTCCGGCTCGGCACTGGTGCTGTTCTTCGTCGGGTGGAACGGCTGGTCGCTGTGGCTGTTCAGCCGGCACGAGACCGGACTGCTGCCGGGTCAGGCCACGCATTCGATAATCCAGGAAGGGCCGTACCGCCTCTCTCGCAACCCGTTGTACGTCGGCCTGCTCGCGCTCTACCTCGGGCTGGCGTTGTTGACGCCCACGTTCTGGGGCCTTGTGCTGTTCCCGGCCGCGGTGCTGCTCGTCCTCTGGGGCGCGATCCGCCCCGAAGAGCGGTTCATGCGCGTGCGCTTCGGTGCGTCGTACGACGACTACACACGGCGAGTGCGGCGTTGGCTGTGACTGGACCGGCGGCACCTGCGGGCGGCGCGCGACCGCCCAGGACTTCGCGACCACAACTGCGCCGGGGTACAAGGGGGAGGGCTCAAATGCCCCAGCCGCCGCGAACCGCACGGCCCGTCAGTCCGCCGCCTGCGGGCGCGTCGCTTCCGGTCGCGCCATACCACGTCAGCACGCTGGCGTGCCGGCGTCGAGAAACCCAATTGGTGGACGCTGGGGTGCCGCACCGCTGGCGTGATGGACTTACGGAGAGATCGCCAGGCCGGGCGGGGAAGGTGCGAGGATGGAGCAGGTGGACGTGCCTCGCGCGGTGCGGCCGTACGCCGATCAGGTAGTGGCGGTGACCGACGCCGTATGCCGGCAGCACTTGGATGGGGAGTACGCCGACCTGTGTCGCGCGGTGGTCGGCAAGCTTGGCCGCAAGCGACCCTCGCCACTGACTCGAGGAGACCTGCGGATTCTGGGCAGCCGGGGTCATCTATGCGGTCGGGCAGCTCAACTTCGTGTTCGATCCTGCCCAGGTCGCCGCACGCGACCGCCGACCAGCTCAGCCAGTGGCTGGGTGTGAAGAAGACGACGATGGCGAACAAGGCCCGGTTGATCCGCGACAGCGTGAAGCTGAGCCACTTCGATGCCCGGTTCATGCGCCGTGACCTTGTTGAGGCCAGCCCGCTGACCTGGCTCCTGGAGGTCGACGGGATGCTGGTCGACATCCGCCGAGCGCCCGGGCACCTGCAGATCGAGGTGTTCGAGCTCGGGCTGATCCCCCACCTCCCCGGGGCCGCCGATGACCGACCATAAATGGCTCTCCTGACTGATGTGTGGGTCATTTCCGGCCGGGGAGGGTGGGTCGGTGGCCGCCGAGGGAGAGCATCGCCAGGGCGATCAGGGCGTGGGCGGATTGGAAGCCGAACGCGATCCTGGTGATCAGCCGGATTCTGGTGTTGACCGATTCGATGCGTCCGTTCGAGAGGCCGTGTTCGATCGCGGCCAGGATCGCCGCCCGGTGTACCACGATGCTCTTCTGCAGCTTCACGAAGGCCGGGATACGGCAACGACGGGCCCAGCCGACCCACCGGTCGAGAGCCTGGCCAGCCTGCTCAGGGGGCATCTGAAAGATCAGCCGAAGTCCCTCCTTGAGCAGGTAAGCCCGGTGCAGGGCGGGGTCAGTCGCGGCGACCCAGGCGAGTTTGGTCTGCTGTCCGTCGGTGAGGTCCTGCGGGTTCTTCTACAGCGCGAACCTGGCGCCCTTGAGCGCCTTGGCTCGCTCGCTGGCCGCACGCGGTGGTGCATCCGCCGGTGGCCTGCCGCGGCCGCGCCGCGGCTCGGTCTTGCGGTCAGTCCGCGGGCCTCGTTCCAGCACTGGCGGCGGACCTGGTCCAGGGCCTGGGTAGCCCACTTCACGACGTGGAACGGATCGGCGCATTGCACCGCCTGCGGACAGTTGCGGGTGACCGTCTTGGCGATGAAGTTCGCGCTATCGGCGCTCACATGAGTGATGTCCGCGCACCGCTGCGGGCCCAACGCGTCGAAGAACTTCTGCAACGTGGCCGAGTCCCGTCCCGGCGCCGCCCACACCAGCCGGCCGCTGCCGTGATCGACCACCACCAGCAGGTACAGGTGGCCGCGCTTGTAGGAGATCTCATCGATGCCGATCCGGGTCAGGTCCGCAAACCGGTCAGTCAACGCCTCGGTGCCGGCCCACACCCGGGTGATGATCGACCCCACGGTCCGCCAGGCGATACGCATCAGCTCAGTCACCGCGCTCTTGGAGGTCTGGGTGGCCAGCCAGACCACCTGCTCATCGAAGGCGTAGGTGTGCCCGGCGTCGTGGCGAGCCCACGGCACCGACGCGACCACCACCCCATGCTGGCGGCAGCTCACCCGCGGCGCGTCCGCCTCCACCACCATGCAGATCGGGCCCACGTCCAGCGAACGCCACCGACGCCGACCGGCTCCCTGGTCATAGCCACGCCCCCGACGACCGCACAGCCCACACCGGCCCCGACCCCGCGCCGTCGGGCGCACCGAGACCACCACGACGCCCTGCTCCTGGTCGAAGTCCACATCCTCGATGACCGTCTTGTCGACCCCCACAACTGCAGCTGTCGGACCTAGTGCTCGCCCCCGACACCACGGCTGGATGGATACACGCGGCCTACCGCCGCTGCCTTGGCCTGATGCCGCACCCGGCTGCCATGCCACAAGGATGAAAGCCGTCCTGGTTGTGACCCGACCTACCATCGGGGGTAAGGCCCGCTCCCCAATCCCACTCGACGCAGCCCGCGTCATAGCGCCGCATCAAGCGCCACCAACAGATGCCGCAGCTCCTCGCCGCCCAGTTCCACACGACTCGGGACATGGATAGATCAACGGATGCGGCGTGCTGGCCATGGGATGAACCTGGGTTATCCGTTTACGGCGTCCGGATTTCTTATCAGGACACCGGCCAGCGCGAGCTCCCAGGTCGGCGACGTCCTCGGCGAAGGTGCCCTGTCTCGTCGGCCATTTGCTCTGACTGTGCCCCCTGCGGTCGTAGCTCACCACCCAATGTTGGACCGACAGCCCGGGCACGACCGGGTCCCATTCCCAGGGTGGTGCAGACGCGCCGCTTCCTGCGGTGCTTGACCTGATGCGCGCGGGTGACCACACCCGCGCCGCGGAGAGGTTCGTCGAAGACGTGGCGCTCGGGCCCGGCGCCTGGGCCAAGCTGCTCGAGCAGATGCGCACCACGATGGTCGAGAACCCACCGACCTACTTGGACGAGGAGGAGGCCCCGGACTGTCGAACATCTACGAGCCCGCCCTCGGGGCGGTACGTCGGCCCGGTTCTGCTTACCTCCGGCGGTCAGAGCCCTAGACGCGAACTTTGCAGGCGTGTGGTCGGCCACACAAGGCCGCTGGCGTGAGTGCAGCAAGACGGCCGCGCCATGATCGAACCTGCGCCTTGCCGGGCGAGAGTTCCGTCTCGCCGTCATCTCTTGCCACCTGAAGTCCGGCGCCCGTACGGTCGAAGCACCAGAAGCACCAGTTCGGGGAGTTCGTGTGGGTCTACGTCGAAGGATGCTGCTATCTATCCTGGCCGCGCTGGGGCTCGCTTTCGCAGTGGCGTCCCCCGCCTCGGCGAACAGCGCGCGATGCACTGCCGGCTGCGGCGCTCTTGTCTACTTCGTGTCCTACGGCGAGCAGCTGTACGTCGAGGACCGGGCGGCCGACGGCCACTCGGCGGTCGGCGTCTGGTACACCCCATGGACCGGGACGCGCTATGTCTGGAACCCGCACGGTGCGTTCAGCCCCCGAGTTGACGGGAATCTCTCGCTTCCCGAGGGCACCGCGATCGCCTACATGGCCTGCCTCGGCGAGTACGGCTCGCGGACAGTCCTCTGGAACACCTGCTCGAGCCCCGTGACTGACCG
>CAVRXF010000018.1:0-63666 GCA_963724925.1 uncultured Actinomycetota bacterium
CATCAACGGAGAGTTTGATCCTGGCTCAGGACGAACGCTGGCGGCGTGCTTAACACATGCAAGTCGAACGGTGACCCGGGAGCTTGCTCCTGGGTGATCAGTGGCGAACGGGTGAGTAACACGTGAGTAACCTGCCCCAGACTCTGGGATAACTCCGGGAAACCGGAGCTAATACCGGATATGACGACGGAGCCGCATGGCTACCGTGTGGAAAGTTTTTCGGTCTGGGATGGACTCGCGGCCTATCAGCTTGTTGGTGAGGTAATGGCTCACCAAGGCGACGACGGGTAGCCGGCCTGAGAGGGCGACCGGCCACACTGGGACTGAGACACGGCCCAGACTCCTACGGGAGGCAGCAGTGGGGAATATTGCACAATGGGCGAAAGCCTGATGCAGCGACGCCGCGTGAGGGATGAAGGCCTTCGGGTTGTAAACCTCTTTCAGCAGGGAAGAAGCGAAAGTGACGGTACCTGCAGAAGAAGCACCGGCTAACTACGTGCCAGCAGCCGCGGTAATACGTAGGGTGCGAGCGTTGTCCGGAATTATTGGGCGTAAAGAGCTCGTAGGCGGTTTGTCGCGTCTGCTGTGAAAATCCGGGGCTCAACCCCGGGCTTGCAGTGGGTACGGGCAGACTAGAGTGTGGTAGGGGAGACTGGAATTCCTGGTGTAGCGGTGAAATGCGCAGATATCAGGAGGAACACCGATGGCGAAGGCAGGTCTCTGGGCCATTACTGACGCTGAGAAGCGAAAGCATGGGGAGCGAACAGGATTAGATACCCTGGTAGTCCATGCCGTAAACGTTGGGAACTAGGTGTGGGGCTCATTCCACGAGTTCCGTGCCGCAGCTAACGCATTAAGTTCCCCGCCTGGGGAGTACGGCCGCAAGGCTAAAACTCAAAGGAATTGACGGGGGCCCGCACAAGCGGCGGAGCATGCGGATTAATTCGATGCAACGCGAAGAACCTTACCAAGGCTTGACATATACCGGAAACACTGCAGAGATGGGTGCCCCGCAAGGTCGGTATACAGGTGGTGCATGGTTGTCGTCAGCTCGTGTCGTGAGATGTTGGGTTAAGTCCCGCAACGAGCGCAACCCTCGTTCTATGTTGCCAGCACGTAATGGTGGGGACTCATAGGAGACTGCCGGGGTCAACTCGGAGGAAGGTGGGGATGACGTCAAATCATCATGCCCCTTATGTCTTGGGCTTCACGCATGCTACAATGGCCAGTACAAAGGGCTGCGATACCGCAAGGTGGAGCGAATCCCAAAAAACCGGTCTCAGTTCGGATTGGGGTCTGCAACTCGACCCCATGAAGTCGGAGTCGCTAGTAATCGCAGATCAGCAACGCTGCGGTGAATACGTTCCCGGGCCTTGTACACACCGCCCGTCAAGTCACGAAAGTCGGTAACACCCGAAGCCGGTGGCCCAACCCTTGTGGAGGGAGCCGTCGAAGGTGGGACTGGCGATTGGGACTAAGTCGTAACAAGGTAGCCGTACCGGAAGGTGCGGCTGGATCACCTCCTTTCTAAGGAGCACTGGTCGCGTCAGGCGGTCCAGAGCCTGGTCCGACCGGCGAATGTCCGGTCGGCAGGTGCTCAAGGGTGGAACATCGATTAGTTGGCGCCGGCACCTGGTGCCGGCTCACCAAGTACAAGCTCTCGTCTTCAGGCGGGAGCAGTGGAACGTGGGCCGGGCGAGTGGGTCGGTGCCTGGCACGCTGTTGGGTCCTGAGGGATCGGGCGAAAGCTCGGAGCCTTCAGGACCGGCTGTCACCGGCTGCATGGACCCTCATCCGCGCGACGAACCGTCGCTGAGCTTGCTCGGCGTGGGCGTCGGCGCCGGTGGAGGGTCGCCGCCCGTATGTTGAGAACTGCACAGTGGACGCGAGCATCTTTGTGTGCTCAAGTTTTTAAGGGCACACGGTGGATGCCTTGGCACCAGGAACCGAAGAAGGACGTAGGAATCTGCGATAAGCCTCGGGGAGTCGATAACCAGACTGTGATCCGAGGATTTCCGAATGGGGAAACCCGGCTGGAGGCAAGTCCAGTCACCCCCGCCTGAACACATAGGGCGGGTGGAGGGAACGTGGGGAAGTGAAACATCTCAGTACCCACAGGAAGAGAAAGCAACCGCGATTCCGTGAGTAGTGGCGAGCGAAAGCGGAACAGGCTAAACCGGTCACGTGTGATAGCTGGCAGGCGTTGCATGGTCGGGGTCGTGGGACTTTTCGGTCTGGCTCTGACAGATCCGGCAGGGAGTCAGAAATTCGCGTCATAGTCGAAGGGCATTGAAAGGCCCGGCACAGAGGGTGCGACCCCCGTAGACGAAATGGCGTGGACTCCTGAGAGAGTATCCCAAGTAGCACGGGGCCCGAGAAATCCCGTGTGAATCTGGCGGGACCACCCGCTAAGCCTAAATATTCCCTGGTGACCGATAGCGGACAAGTACCGTGAGGGAAAGGTGAAAAGTACCCCGGGAGGGGAGTGAAATAGAACCTGAAACCGTGTGCCTACAATCCGTCGGAGCCTCCTTGTGGGGTGACGGCGTGCCTTTTGAAGAATGAGCCTGCGAGTTAGTGCTCAGTGGCGAGGTTAACCCGTGTGGGGAAGCCGTAGCGAAAGCGAGTCCGAATAGGGCGATTTAGTCGCTGGGTCTAGACCCGAAGCGGAGTGATCTACCCATGGCCAGGTTGAAGCGCGGGTAAGACCGCGTGGAGGACCGAACCCACTTAGGTTGAAAACTGAGGGGATGAGCTGTGGGTAGGGGTGAAAGGCCAATCAAACTCCGTGATAGCTGGTTCTCCCCGAAATGCATTTAGGTGCAGCGTCACGTGTTTCTTGCCGGAGGTAGAGCTACTGGATGGCCAATGGGCCTCACCAGGTTACTGACGTCAGCCAAACTCCGAATGCCGGTAAGTGAGAGCGTGGCAGTGAGACTGCGGGGGATAAGCTCCGTAGTCGAGAGGGAAACAGCCCAGACCACCAGCTAAGGTCCCTAAGCGTGTGCTAAGTGGGAAAGGATGTGGAGTTGCATGTGACAACCAGGAGGTTGGCTTAGAAGCAGCCACCCTTTAAAGAGTGCGTAATAGCTCACTGGTCAAGTGATTCCGCGCCGACAATGTAGCGGGGCTCAAGCACACCACCGAAGCTGTGGCATTGACACATTGCCCGGCCGTGACACTCTGCGGATCGTGGTCCAAGCGTGTGGATGGGTAGGGGAGCGTCGTGTGGCGAGGGAAGCGGCGGAGTGATCCAGCCGTGGAGGCCACACGAGTGAGAATGCAGGCATGAGTAGCGAATGACGGGTGAGAAACCCGTCCGCCGAATAACCAAGGGTTCCAGGGTCAGGCTAATCTGCCCTGGGTAAGTCGGGACCTAAGGCGAGGCCGACAGGCGTAGTCGATGGACAACGGGTTGATATTCCCGTACCGGCGAAGAACCGCCCATGACCGAACCCGGTGATGCTAAGCGCCTGAAGCGCGTGCCGAGGTCCTTCGGAGCAGGGCTGCGTGGAGCGCGCGACCCGAGCTGGTAGTAGGTAAGCGATGGGGTGACGCAGGAAGGTAGCCTCCGCGTGGCGATGGTAGTCCACGTCTAAGGGTGTAGGGCGAGGTGTAGGCAAATCCGCACCTCACATAGCCTGAGACCTGATAGTGACCGCGAATGCGGGAAGAGGGTGATCCTATGCTGCCAAGAAAAGCTTCTAGCGAGGTTCGAGCCGCCCGTACCCCAAACCGACTCAGGTGGTCAGGTAGAGAATACCAAGGCGATCGAGAGAATCGTGGTTAAGGAACTCGGCAAAATGCCCCCGTAACTTCGGGAGAAGGGGGGCCCAGAGCGTGAAGCGACTTGCTCGCTAGGCGTGAAGGGCCGCAGAGACCAGGGAGAAGCGACTGTTTACTAAAAACACAGGTCCGTGCGAAGTCGCAAGACGATGTATACGGACTGACGCCTGCCCGGTGCTGGAACGTTAAGGGGACCGGTTAGCCTCACGGCGAAGCTGAGAACTTAAGCGCCAGTAAACGGCGGTGGTAACTATAACCATCCTAAGGTAGCGAAATTCCTTGTCGGGTAAGTTCCGACCTGCACGAATGGCGTAACGACTTCTCCACTGTCTCAACCACGAACTCGGCGAAATTGCACTACGAGTAAAGATGCTCGTTACGCGCAGCAGGACGGAAAGACCCCGGGACCTTTACTACAGCTTGGTATTGGTGTTCGGTACGGCTTGTGTAGGATAGGTGGGAGACTGTGAAGCTGGCACGCCAGTGTCGGTGGAGTCAACGTTGAAATACCACTCTGGTCGTTCTGGATATCTAACCTCGGTCCGTGATCCGGATCAGGGACAGTGCCTGGTGGGTAGTTTAACTGGGGCGGTTGCCTCCTAAAAGGTAACGGAGGCGCCCAAAGGTTCCCTCAGCCTGGTTGGCAATCAGGTGTCGAGTGTAAGTGCACAAGGGAGCTTGACTGTGAGACAGACATGTCGAGCAGGGACGAAAGTCGGGACTAGTGATCCGGCGGTGGCTTGTGGAAGCGCCGTCGCTCAACGGATAAAAGGTACCCCGGGGATAACAGGCTGATCTTGCCCAAGAGTCCATATCGACGGCATGGTTTGGCACCTCGATGTCGGCTCGTCGCATCCTGGGGCTGGAGTAGGTCCCAAGGGTTGGGCTGTTCGCCCATTAAAGCGGTACGCGAGCTGGGTTTAGAACGTCGTGAGACAGTTCGGTCCCTATCCGCTGCGCGCGTAGGAAACTTGAGAAGGGCTGTCCCTAGTACGAGAGGACCGGGATGGACGAACCTCTGGTGTGTCAGTTGTTCTGCCAAGAGCACCGCTGATTAGCTACGTTCGGAAGTGATAACCGCTGAAAGCATCTAAGCGGGAAGCACGCTTCAAGATGAGGTTTCCATGGGGTTTCCCCGAGAGGCTCCCAGCTAGACGACTGGGTTGATAGGCCGGATGTGGAAGTCGCAGCAATGCGTGAAGCTGACCGGTACTAATAAGCCGATAACTTGATACACACTCAAAGATTCAAGCGTGCTCGCGTCCACTGTGCGGTTCCCGAGATACGGTCGGGATGCCAGACTCGACATCTCCATAGAGTTTCGGCGGTCATAGCGAAGGGGAAACGCCCGGCTCCATTCCGAACCCGGAAGCTAAGCCCTTCAGCGCCGATGGTACTGCACTGGGGACGGTGTGGGAGAGTAGGACGCCGCCGGACACACTTTGTTCTCGACGCCCCGGAGTTACCCCCGGGGCGTCGGGCATTCCGGTGTCAACCCAGGTACCGCTGTGAGCACAGCCCGCGACCATGCACTGGCAGTCACGTCCGCGTGAGCGAACGCCTACGATAGGCGGGCGGTTGGCGCACCGGGGCGGATCGAGGGACGAGGCAGGGTCTTATGGTCAAGCAGCCCGGGTCGGCCTCCGGCAAGGGCAGGCGCACTGCCGGCCCCGGTTCGCGCGCCCAGGCCCGCACCGGCTCCAGGAAGGGCCGGCCCGCCGCCAACGACGGCGCTTCCCGCGGCGCCTCCCGTCATAAGCAGTCCGGTGCTGGCCGGGAAGGGCGCTCGGGTGGCGACCGCGAGCGGGACTACCCGCGGTCGCGAGCCGCCACAGCCGGGGGGCCAGGCACTGGGGCCAAGCCCCGACGAAGCCAGCCGACCGCCCAGCCCGAGCGGCGGGGCGGGCCGCGCCTGGCTTCCATGGGAGGGCGCCGGCCGGAGCCGGCCATCTCTGACGGAGTCACCGGTGGCGAGCTCGACCGCTCGGTCCACGCCCAGCTGCGCACCCTGAGCAAGGAGAACGCCGAAGGGGTGGCGCAGCACCTGGTCATGGCCGCCGCATTGCTCGACGAGGACCCGGTCGCTGCCCGGGCCCACGCTGAGACCGCTGTGCGCCGGGCCGGTCGGGTGCCGGCCGCTCGCGAAGCACTGGGCCTGGTCGCCTACCGCCAGGGCGACTTCGCGCGCGCCCTTGCCGAGTTCCGCACTGCCCGCCGCCTGTCCGGGTCCTCGCATCTGCTTGCGCTTCTGGTCGACTGCGAGCGAGCGCTTGGCCGACCGGGGCGTGCCCTGGAGATCGCGGCCAGCCCGCGAGGCCCGCACCCTCGAGGACCGTCGAGCGGGTCGAGCTGGCGATCGTGGTGTCCGGCATCCGCCGAGACGCGGGACAGCTCGAGGCCGCCGCGGCTGGCTTGGAGATTCCCCAGCTGCGTTCGCCGGCCCGCCGCCCGTGGTCGGCACGGTTGCGCTATGCGTATGCCGAGGCCCAGCTGGCTCTTGGGAACCGTGATATGGCGCGGAACTGGTTCGCGCATGCGGTCGAAGCCGACCTTGACCTGACCACCGACGCGGCCGAGCGGCTCGAAGAGCTGGACGGCGTCGCCTACGTCGACCTGCTGGCGACCGACCGTCGCACCGACGACCCAGCTGACGACCCGAGCTGACGCCACGGAGGCGGGCGGCGGGTGACCGAGGCGGCTCGCCAGTCCCTTCTCGACGGCTACGACGGAATCGTCTGCGACCTCGACGGGGTGGTCTACCGAGGGGCGCAGGCCGTCCCACATGCGGTCGAGGCGTTGACCCGGGCCCGGGCCCGCATGGGGATCGTCTATGCCACCAACAACGCCTCTCGAACGGTGCGCACAATCACGACCCAGATGGCCAGTGTCGGCCTGACCGTGCGAGCCGACGAGGTGGTCACCACTGCCCTGGCCGGGGCCGCCCTATTGGCGCAGGAGCTGCCTGCGGGCGCGACGGTGCTTGCCGTGGGGGGCGACGGTGTCGTCGAGGCGCTGCAGTTCGTCGGCTTTCACGCGGTTCGAACCGCCCAACCGGAGGTGGCCGCCGTTCTGCAGGGGTACGGCGGCCAGGTCACGGCAAACGACCTCGGCGAGGCCAGCCTGGCCGTCGGCGCCGGCGCCAGGTGGGTGGCGACGAACACCGACCGCACGCTGCCCATCGACCGCGGCATCATCCCCGGGAACGGGACGCTGGTCGCCGCGGTCGCCACGGCGACCGGTCTTGAGCCGGTCGTGGTCGGCAAGCCGTTCCCGCCGCTCTACGCCCAGGCCGCGCACGTTCTGGGGACCCCACTCGATCGGACACTCGCCGTGGGTGACCGGCTGGAGACCGACATCGTCGGTGCCCAGGCAACCGGCCTGGACTCGGTGTGGGTGCTCACCGGGGTGCACGGCGTCACCGACCTCGCGCTCGGCTCCGCGACGCCAACGTATGCCGTGCTCACGCTTGACGAGCTGCACGAGCCCTACGTGGCCGTGCAGCGCGCCGCAGAGGGATGGCGCTACGAGCGCGTCCTCGTGGGCCAGAACCTGGGTGAGCTTGTCGTAGAGCTGGATTCGGTTCCCGCCGAGAGCGCCGAAGCCCGGCGAGGCGTGCTCCGAGCCGGAGTGGCGATGATCTGCGACCTACGCGACTCCGGCCTGGACCGCGGGGTCCTGCTGCCCATCGCGGAGGCGCTTGACGCGTGGGCGGGCCGCCGTGCGAGCGGCCCCAGTGGGCAGTAGCGTGGGGGCACACCTAGCGCGAGGAGTGCGTCATGTTGATGGATGCCATCCGGGGTTACATCCAGATCGCTAGCGGGCTAACCGATGCGACATCGGAGAAGGCCAAGGAGGTTGCCCAGGCACTGCTTTCGGTCGCGGGGATGGCCAACCCGACCGACGTCACCAGCCAGGTTTCCGGGATGGCCGAGGAGGTACTGAGCACCGCCAGGGCGCAGCGGGCCAACCTCGTGGCGCTCGTGCGGGCCGAAGTCACCACGGTGGTAGACGGCTCGGGCCTGGCCAAGGCCGCCGACCTGGATGTCCTCAAGTCCAGGCTGACCAAGGTGGCCGCCGACGTTGAGCAGCTGGTCAAAGAGCTGCCCGGTGCTGGCGCTCGCGAGGAGGCGGCTCGCTTCGTCGAGGAGCACACCCCGGCAGCGTTGACCGCGGCCTCGATGCGGGCTCGGGTCCGTCCCGCCAAGAAGGCAACGGCTAAGGCGGGCTCTGCCAAGAAGGCGCCGGCGTCGACAGGTGCGCCGGCCCGCAAGGCCGCGACCAAGAAGGCCGCGACCAACAAGGCCACGACCAAGAAGGCCACGACCAAGAAGGCCACGACCAAGAGGGCCACGGCCCCGAGGAAGGGCGCCACCACGAAGAAGACCACCTCGGCCAGGAAGGCGACGGCCAAGAAGACGGCCGGCACCGGGTGAGCGCCTCGCCCGACCCGGCCGTCGGGCCGGTGACCGGCGACCCGGTCGTTGATGCGGCTTTGCAGACCCTGGCCCAGGCCGACCCTGGCGATGTCGACGCCCAGATCGCGGCGGGTGAACGGCTCGAGCGCGACCTCAACACCCGGCTTAAGGACCTCGCCCCGGAGTGAGCCACGGCTCGTTCACCGTGGGCGGCCCGGCCCGGCTGGACCGTGAGCTCGTCCGGCGTGGGCTGGTTCGCTCGCGATCCCAGGCCTACCAGCTGATCCGAGACGGCTGCGTCTGCGTCGACGGCGTGGCGATACTGAAGGGGTCCACAACCGTGCCTGCCGGTGCCGTCCTCACCGTGCGGTCGCCTCGGCTGCAGTGGGTCGGTCGCGGGGCGGACAAGCTGGACGCCGCGATCGAGCGCTTCGGCGCGGCGGGTCTCATTGTCCGACAACGCCGTTGCCTTGACGTCGGCGCGTCCACGGGAGGCTTCACCCAGGTGCTGCTGGCCAGGGGAGCCCAGTACGTCGTCGCCCTGGACGTTGGGCACGGCCAGCTTGATCCGTGGCTCGCTGGTCATGAGCGCGTTGAGTCGCGCCCGGGTGTCAACATCGCGCACGTGCAGGCCGGCCAGCTCGGCGATCCGTTCGACGTGCTCGTCGCGGACCTCAGCTTCATCTCGTTGCGTCGCGTCCTACCCGTATTAGCGGCTCTCGTGAAGCCGGACGGCGATGCGGTGCTGCTTGTCAAGCCGCAGTTCGAGGTCGGACGCGGTCGCCTGGGCAAGCATGGCGTGGTCCGCAGCGGGCCCGATCGTCTCGAGGCGCTGCGAGCGGTATGCCGGGTGGCGGGCGAGGCGGGACTGGGGGCCCTCGACCTCATGGCCAGCCCAATTCGTGGCGGCAGTGGCAACCAGGAGTATCTAGTCTGGGTCACACCGCGTGAGGCAGGCCGCCTTGCGCCTGTTGACCTGGAAAGGCGGATCGCACAGATGGAGCAGCCGTGACCCGGCGGGTCCTGCTGGTGACTCACCCTCGCCGGCACGACGCGGTTGACCTCATCCGCGCCGTGGCGGCCCGGTTCGACGACGCGGGCGTGCAGGTGTGCCTTGCGCGCGCCGACGCCGCCTCGTTCGGTGCCGTCGACCTGGCCCCGATCGTCGTCGTCGACGACCCCGCCACGGCCCGCGGCTGCGAGCTGGTCTGCGTCGTGGGCGGCGACGGGTCGATCTTGCGCGGCGCCGAGGTAGCCCGCGGCTCAGGAGCGCCCCTCATCGGGATCAACCTGGGCAAGATCGGGTTCCTGGCCGAGGTCGAGGTCGACGGCCTCCACGCCACCCTCGACCGGCTCGTCCGAAAGGAGTACTCCGTCGAGGAGCGGATGACCCTCGAGGTCACGGTCAGCCACGGGCGACGCATCGACAACCGCTCCTGGGCGCTCAACGAAGTCAGCATCGAGAAGGCTGCACGGGAACGGATGCTCGAGGTCACGGTCGAGATCGACGGGCGGCCGCTGTCCACCTGGGGCTGCGACGGGGTGATCTGCGCGACGCCGACTGGTTCCACGGCATACGCGTTCTCCGCTGGCGGCCCCGTGGTGTGGCCAGACGTCGAGGCGATCCTGCTCGTTCCCAACTCGGCGCACGCCCTGTTCGCCCGCCCGCTCGTCGTCGGCCCGACGACCCGGCTAGCGGTCGAGGTCATCAAGGACGCCGAGGGGCACGGCATCATGTGGTGCGACGGGCGCCGTCACGTCGACCTGCAGCCGGGCGCGCGCATCGACGTCCGACGCAGCGACACGCCGGTTCGGCTGGCCCGGATGTCGTCCTCGCCGTTCACCGACCGGTTGGTCGAGAAGTTCGACCTGTCGGTCGCGGGATGGCGCGGAAACGGGTCGACGCGGGGGGCGGCTCCCCCGGCCTGAGTGGCCCGGCGCCTAGGCTGACAGGGTGCTGCACGAGCTGCGGATCCGGGGGCTCGGCGTCATCGACGACGCCGCTCTCGCGCTCGGTCCGGGCCTCAACGTGGTCACCGGCGAGACCGGAGCCGGCAAGAGCATGGTCGTAACCGGCCTTGGCCTGCTGCTCGGCGGACGGGCCGACGCGGCCCTGGTGCGCACGGGGGCCGCGGCGGCCCACGTCGAAGGGATCGTCGACGCCCCAGTCGGTGGGCTGGTCACGGCCCGGGTCCACGAGGCCGGCGGTCGGCTCGACGACGAGAATCTCGTCCTGGCGCGCACGGTCGGAGCCGACGGACGCTCGCGGGCTCACCTGGGGGGCCGCACCGTCCCGGTCGGGGTGCTCGCCGAGCTCGGCGAATGGCTCGCGGCGGTGCACGGCCAGGCCGACCAGTGGCGACTGCGCCAGCCCGAGCAGCATCGCCAGGTGCTCGACGACTTCGCAGGCGCGCCGGTCCGCAGCGCCGTGACGGCATACCGAACCACCCTCCGGGCCCTGACGGCGACCGAGGCCGAGGGCGCCGCCCTCAGGGAACGCGACCGGGAGCACGCGCGTGAGATCGACGCGCTCCAGGACGCGTTGGAGCTCATCGAGCGCGTCGACCCGCAGCCTGGTGCGGACGATGCGTTGGGTGAGGAGCAGGACCGGCTCGCGCACGCGGAGGGGCTGCGGGAGGCCGCCTCCGTGGCGCACGTGCTGCTCACCGGAGACGAGTATGCCGGCGCCGACCAGGCCGGGGGGGCGCTCGAGCGTCTGGCGCAGGCTCGGTCCGCGCTTGCCCGGGAGGCCGGTCACGACGGCGCGCTGGCCGCGCTGGAGCAACGCGCTGCGGAGCTGGGCTATCTCACCGCCGAGCTCGGCGGCGACCTGGCGGGATACCTGGCCGACCTGAAAACCGACCCGGCTCGGCTGGCCTGGGTGCAGCAGCGCCGAGCCGACCTGCGAGGGCTGACCCGCCGGTACGGCGACTCCGTCGACGAGGTCCTCGAGTGGGCGCAGCGCTCCGCCCAGCGCCTGGCCACGCTGGCCGGTGCAGAGGAGCGGCTCGGCGAGCTCAATGAGCAGGTGTCGACCCTGCGGTCGAGACTCGCGACGGAGGCGGACACCCTGAGCCGCGCGCGGTCGCACGCGGCCGGGCGCTTGGCCGACCTGGTGATGGCCGAGCTGGCCCATCTGTCGATGCCCACTGCCCGAGTAACCGTCGCCATGTCGCGCCAGGCCGATCCCGACGGGCTTGCACTTCCTGGCGCCCAGTCCCCGGCTCGCTACGGCCCCAGCGGTGTCGACGTCGTAGAGATCCAGCTGAGCGCCCATTCCGGCATGCCCGCGCGAAGCGTGGCGAAGGCGGCATCGGGTGGGGAGCTGTCTCGGGTGATGCTCGCGGTCGAGGTGGTGTGCGGTGCGGCGAGCGGGCACAGCGCGGTGCCCACCTTCGTGTTCGACGAGGTGGATGCCGGCGTGGGCGGCAAGGCCGCGCTCGACGTCGGCTTCCGCCTCGCTGCGCTGGCCGAACACGCGCAGGTGATCGTCGTCACCCACCTGGCGCAGGTGGCGGCATACGCGCAGGTCCACCACGTCGTGCGCAAGGACGACGACGGCACCGTCACCGCAAGCTCGGTGACCCGGGTCGAGGGGGAGGAGCGGGTGCGGGAGCTGGCCAGGATGATGGGGGGCGACAGCACCGGAGCGGGACGCGAACACGCCAGGGAGCTGATCGGACGCGCCCGAGGGAAGGGTCGATGAAGCGGCGGCTGCGCCGATGCCATAGACTGGCCTTCCGTGGCGGAGCAGACGAAGCACATCTTTGTTACCGGGGGCGTCGCATCCTCGCTCGGCAAGGGCCTGACCGCTTCCAGTCTTGGCCATCTGCTGCGTTCCCGCGGGCTTCGGGTGACCATGCAGAAGCTCGACCCGTACATCAACGTCGACCCGGGCACGATGAATCCCTTCCAGCACGGCGAGGTCTTCGTCACCGACGACGGGGCCGAGACCGACCTGGACATCGGCCACTACGAGCGCTTCCTGGACGTCGACCTCGAGGGCAGCGCCAATGTAACCACCGGGCAGGTGTACAGCACCGTCATCGCCAAGGAACGCCGCGGTGAGTACCTCGGCGACACGGTGCAGGTGATCCCCCACATCACCAACGAGATCAAGTCCAGGATGCGAGCGCTCGCCACCGGTGACCGCGCCGCCCCCGACCTGATCATCACCGAGATCGGCGGCACCGTCGGCGACATCGAGTCGCTGCCCTTCCTCGAAGCGGCCCGTCAGGTGCGCCAGGACATCGGTCGAGACAACTGCTTCTTCCTGCACGTCTCGCTCGTGCCCTACCTGGCCCCGAGCGGGGAGCTGAAGACCAAGCCCACGCAGCACTCGGTCGCCGCGCTGCGCCAGCTCGGTATCCAGCCCGACGGGCTGGTTCTGCGGGCCGACCGGCACATCCCCGACTCGATCAAGCGCAAGATCTCGCTCATGTGCGACGTCGACGTCGACGCGTGCGCTGCGGCAGTGGACGCGCCCAGCATCTACGACATCCCCAAGGTCCTGCACAGTGAGGGCCTGGACGCCTACGTGGTGCGACGCCTGGCCCTGAACTTCCGCGACGTCAACTGGACCTCGTGGGACCGGATGCTCGAACGGGTCCACGACCCTGAGCACCTTGTCGAGATCGCCCTGGTCGGCAAGTACATCGACCTGCCGGACGCCTACCTGTCGGTCACCGAAGCGTTGCGTGCCGGCGGGTTCCACCACAACGCCAAGGTGCACATCCGCTGGGTTGCCAGTGACGAGTGCCAGACCCCGACGGGAGCTCACCGGGCTTTGTCGGGGGTGGACGCGGTCTTGGTGCCGGGCGGCTTCGGCGTGCGTGGCATCGAGGGCAAGCTCGGCGCGCTGCACTGGTCGCGTGAGCGTCAGGTGCCGACCTTGGGCATCTGCCTGGGGTTGCAGTGCATTGTGATCGAGTACGCGCGGTCCGTGCTCGGCCTCGCCGACGCCTCCTCCAGCGAGTTCGACCCGCACACCGAGCACCCCGTCATCGCGACGATGCAGGAGCAGAAGGCCTACGTCGAGGGGGCGGGTGACCTCGGCGGCACCATGCGGCTCGGGCTCTACCCGGCCAGGCTCACCCCGGACAGTGTCGTCGCGGCGGCATACGGCACGACGTCGGTCGACGAACGCCATCGGCACCGCTACGAGGTCAACAACGCCTACCGAGACCAGCTCGAGCAGGCCGGGCTGGTGTTCTCCGGCACCTCCCCTGATGAGTCGCTCGTCGAGTTCGCTGAGCTGCCGGCAGCGGTGCATCCCTACTACGTCTCGACCCAGGCCCACCCTGAGTTCCGCTCCCGACCGAACCGGGCGCACCCGCTCTTCGCCGGGCTTGTCGGCGCGGCCCTCGAACGCCAGCGCGAACAACGGCTGGTCGAGGTGGAGCGCCCCGCGCGCCACGAGCCCGAGCCGGCACCGGTCGGCTGAGGTGTCGATCGACGCTCCCGTCGGTGGCTTCGACGACCTGCTCGACGAGCGAGACTCCAGGCCAGTGGTCGGCACCGAGGTGGCCTTCCACGGGCTCATCTTCGACGTGCGTCGCGACCGGGTCGACCTCGGAGCGGCCGGGCTGGTGCTGCGCGACTATGTCGAGCATCCCGGGGCGGTGCTCATCCTCGCCCTGCGGGAGATCGACGGGCGCGACCACCTGGTGATGATCCGCCAGTACCGTCACGCGGCCGGGCACTACCTCTGGGAGCTGCCCGCCGGCCTGCTCGACGTACCCGGCGAGCCGCCCTGGGAGGCAGCTGCTCGCGAGCTGCACGAGGAGGTCGACCTGGCCGCGCAGCGATGGGACGTCCTCATCGACGCCTACGCCTCGCCCGGAGCCTTCCCCGAGGCCTACCGGGTCTTCCTCGCCCGTGACCTGAGCCCCTCGCCAGGCAGCCACGTCCGCACCGCGGAGGAGGCCGACATGCGCGTGCTGTGGGTGCCGCTCGACGACGCGTATGCCGCGGTGCTGGCCGGGCGGCTGCACAACCCCGGCGCGATGCTCGGCATCCTCACGGCGTGGGGGTCGCGAGCACGAGGCTGGGCCTCCCTGCGGCCCTACGACGCCTCCTGGCCGCAGCACCCGGCATACCGCTAGTCCCGTCGACGCCGCCCTCGACGTCGGGTGATAGGCCGTGAGCTACCCGATCGCCAAGATGCGCCAAGCGGCGTCGAGGTCATACCATCGAGGCGTTCGAGTTTGGGCAAGGGCCGTGGCGGTGGCCACTGCATGACGTCCCGCCGCTGCGCGACCCCCCTCTAGGCGAGGGAGTGACCGATGCTGGACTCTCGCAACAGGATCGCGCTGCTCGTCCTGGCACACGGGGCTTGAGAGACACCATGCCGCCGACCGATGGGCGACGAATCGAGCACCGGCCCGGTGACCCGCTGGAACCGGATGCGCAGGCGCCGAGCATGCTCGACGCGTTGCTGCCGGTGATCGTTCTCATCGGGCTGCTGGCCACCACGATTGCCCTGTTCGGGGTCGACGCCACCAACGGACCCCTGCAGGTCGCCCTGCTGATCAGCGCCGCGTTCGCCAGCCTGATCGCCTTCAAGAACGGTTTCACGGTGGCGGGAGTCGCCGATGCAGCCGTCGGCGGCGTCACCTCGGCCATGGGCGCCATCTTCATCCTGCTCGCCGTGGGCGCGCTGATCGGGACCTGGAACATGGCCGGCACGATCCCGACCATCGTCGACTACGGCATCCAGATCGTGACCCCCACCTGGTTCTACCTGACCGCTGCCTTGGTCTGCGCCCTTGTCGGCATGGTCACCGGTAGCTCGTGGACCACCGCCGCCACCCTCGGGGTCGCGTTCGTCGGCATGGCCAAGGTGATGGGGCTGCCGGTGGAGATCGCCGCCGGCGCGGTGATCTGCGGGGCCTACTTCGGGGACAAGATGACGCCCCTCTCGGAGACGACGATCCTGGTGCCCCAGCTGGTCGGTGGGGGACTGGCCGTGGGCGAGCACATAAGGAACATGTTCTGGACCGCAGGGCCCGCCCTTGGCATCAGCTGCATCGCCTTCGCGTTCCTCGGGCTGAACGCGGAGCCGGAAGGGGGAGTCAGCACCGACGCGGCCCGGGTGGCGCTCGGTCAGGCGTTCAACATCGGCCCGGTCAACCTGCTCCCGCTGCTGCTGCTGGTCGCCTTCGCGGTCTTCAAGTTCCCACCGTTCCTGTCGATCCTGGGATCAGCATTGTTCGCCGGCATCCTGGCTGCGTTCACCCAGCCAGATGCCGTGAAGGCCTTCGTCAACGAGCCCGACCTCGGCGGGTTGGCCACGGCCGTGCAGGCGATCTTCGCCGCCATGGCCACGGGCTTCGTCAGCAACTCCGGCGTGCAACAGATCGACGACCTCTTCTCGCGCGGCGGGATGGCCAGCCTCCTGACCACCATCTGGCTGGTGCTGGGAGCCCTCTCCTTCGCGGCCGTCATGGAACATGCCCGCTTCCTGCAGCGACTGTTGGAGCCGATCGTGACCCGGGCCCGGCGCCGGGGCTCGCTCATCCTGGCGGTCAACGGCAGTGGCATCGGGTTGAACGTGATCGCTGGTGACCAGTACGTCGCTGTGGTCCTGCCCGCCCGGATGTTCCGCACCGAGTTCGCCCTACGAAGGCTGGCTCCCCAGGTGCTGTCCAGAGCGGTCGAGGACTCGGGGACGGTGACCTCGGTCCTGGTGCCCTGGAACACCTGTGGCGCCTACATCTCCGGCGTTCTCGGGGTGGCCACGGGCGCCTACCTCCCGTACTGCTTCTTCAACCTGCTCAGCCCGGTCCTGGACGTGGTCTACGGATTCATCGGCTTCAAGGTGCCGACCGCGACGTCCGACTGGGCCCAGGCCGCAGAGGTCCGCCCACCACCGGATCCAGCCCCTGCGGTGTCCGACTCGTAGCGAGACCTAGGATGGTGGGCCGGGCGCGCGAGGCGTGCTCGCGGCATACCCGATCGCATTCCTGACGAAGGAACCCACCGTGCTTCGCACCCACGAGGCCGGCACGCTCCGTGCCGACCACGCCGGACAGCCCGTCACCCTCGCGGGATGGGTGGCGCGCCGCCGCGACCACGGCGGCGTGGCGTTCCTCGACCTGCGCGACGGCTCGGGCGTGGTCCAGGTCGTGGTGCGCGACGAGGTGCTGCGCGAGGGCGGCGCACACGACGTGCGCAACGAGTACTGCGTTCGGGTTACGGGCACCGTGCGGGAACGACCGGTTGGCAACGCCAACCTCGACCTCGCGACCGGGCAGGTCGAGGTTGTCGTGGACGTTCTGCAGGTGCTCAACCCGTCGGCGCCGCTGCCGTTCCAGGTCGACGAGCGGGTCACGGTCGGCGAGGAGACCCGCCTCCGGCACCGGTACCTGGACCTGCGCCGCCCCGGCCCTGCGGCGGCGATCAAACTGCGCTCCAAGGTGAACGCGGCCGCCCGCGAGGTGCTGGCCCGGCACGACTTCGTCGAGATCGAGACCCCGACGATGACCAGGTCGACGCCCGAGGGCGCCCGTGACTTCATCGTGCCCGCGCGCCTCGCACCCGGGTCCTGGTATGCGCTGCCGCAGAGTCCCCAGCTGTTCAAGCAGCTGCTCATGGTGGCCGGGATGGAGCGGTACTACCAGATCGCGCGCTGCTACCGGGACGAGGACTTCCGTGCCGACCGGCAGCCGGAGTTCACCCAGCTCGACATCGAGATGAGCTTCGTCGAGCAGGACGACGTGATCGCCCTGAGCGAGCAGATCGTGGTTGCGTTGTGGGCGCTCATCGGGGTCGCGCTGCCCACGCCGTTGCCGCGGATCACGTATGCCGAGGCGATGGCGCGGTTCGGCACGGACAAGCCGGACGTGCGCTTCGGCCAGGAGCTGACCGACTGCACGGCATACTTCGCCGACACCGGTTTTCGGGTGTTCCAAGCCGAGTACGTGGGTGCGGTCGTCATGCCGGGGGGAGCCTCGCAGCCGCGCCGGACGCTCGACGGCTGGCAGGACTTCGCCAAGCAGCGGGGGGCGAGGGGCCTGGCATACGTGCTCGTCGGCGCCGACGGCGAGCTGGGCGGGCCGGTCGCCAAGAACCTGTCCGAGACCGAGGCCGCCGGGCTGGCCCGGCACGTCGGCGCGGCTGCCGGCGACTGCATCTTCTTTGCCGCCGGACCCGCCAAGCGGATGCGAGCGCTGCTGGGCGCGGTGCGGCTAGAGATCGGCGCCCGGTGCGCCCTGGTGCCGCCGGACACCTGGGCCCTGCTGTGGGTGCTCGATGCGCCGCTCTTCGAGCCCGCGGACGAGGCCGTCGCGCACGGGGACGTTACCGTCGGCCGGGGCGCCTGGACAGCGGTCCATCACGCGTTCACCTCGCCGAAGGCGCAGTTCCTCGACAGCTTCGACGAGCGCCCAGGTGACGCGCTGGCGTACGCCTACGACATGGTGGCCAACGGCCACGAGATCGGCGGCGGCTCGATCCGTATCCACCGTCGCGACGTGCAGGAGCGGGTCTTCCGGGTCATGGGGCTCACGGAGGAGGAGGCGAACGAAAAGTTCGCCTTTCTGTTGGAGGCCTTCCAGTTCGGCGCGCCGCCGCACGGTGGCATTGCCTTCGGCTGGGACCGCGTCTGCGCCCTGCTGTCCGGCGCCGAGTCGATCCGCGAGGTCATCGCCTTCCCCAAGTCCGGCGGCGGGTACGACCCGCTGACCGGTGCGCCCGCACCCATCAGCGAGCAGCAGCGCAAGGAGGCCGGCGTCGACGCTGTCGCGCCTCGGCATGAGTGAACAGTCCAGGTTGTTCAGGCCGGGACCCAAGGCAGGTGCCACCCGCCGTCCTGGGCGATGAGCTGGTCAGCGGCTGATGGCCCCCACGACCCGGGCGCGTAGCTGTGCACCGGCGGTGGCGCATCCAGCAGCGGCTGCATAATCCGCCAGGTCTCCTCGACGGCATCCTGGCGCGTGAACCGGGTGCTGTCCCCAAGCATGGCGGCATGCAGCAGCACCTCGTAGGGCGTCGCTCCTTCGCCGCCTTCTTCCGCAAACTCCATGTCCAGCTGGATGGGCGCGACCCCCACGTCGGCACGCTTGGCGTTGAGGGCGATCCGTACGCCGGTTATGGGATCGAGCTTGACCACGAGCTGGTCGGGCTCGGGTCGCTGGGTCACCCAGTCGAAACCGATGCGTGGTGGGCGCTTGAACCGTAGCCGTAGCTCGGTCTGGGTTGTCGGCATCCGCTTTCCAGTGCGAATGAAGAACGGGACATCGGCCCAGCGCCAGTTCTCGATCTCAAGGCGCAGCGCGGCATAGGTCTCGGTGGTCGAGTCCGTAGCCACCCCGGGGATGCCGAGGTAGCCCTCGTACTGGCCGCGAACGTAATGCGCCGGGTCGGCCTCGACGATCGAATGGTAGAGCGCGAGCTGGGCCTGTTTGATGGTCTCGGTGTCCCCCCGGGACGGGGCCTCCATGGCAGCCGCGGACACCAGCTGCATGAGGTGGTTGACGACAACGTCGCGCAGCGCGCCCACCGGGTCGTAGAAATGGCCGCGGTCCTCGACCCCGAAGCTTTCCGCCATGGTGATCTCGACGCATTGCACGTAGTTGCGATTCCAGATCGGCTCCAGCATCGAGTTGGCGAACCGGAGGAACAGGATTTCGTCCAGGCCCATCTTCCCGAGGTAGTGGTCGATGCGGTAAAGCTGCGACTCGTCGATGTACTGGTGAAGCTCATCGGCGAGTTCGCCTGCGGAGGTGCGGTCGTGTCCGAACGGCTTCTCCACGACGACCCGGGCCGACGCGGTCAATCCGGCCTCGGCGAGTCCCTTGATCACCGTCCCGAACAGGAACGGCGGAATCTCCAGGTAGAAGACCGGGCAAGCGGCCCCCTTGATCGCATCGCCGACGCGTCCGTAGGTGGCGGCGTCCGTGAAGTTGCCGCTTACGTAGGACAGCCGGGCCGCGAACCGGTCGAAGATTGCGGGGTCGAGCGCCTCGCCGGTGCCCTGGATGGACTGGCGCGCCCGCTCGATGAGCTGTTCGACGCTCCAGTCGTCTGCGGCCACACCCACGATGGGGCAGTCCAAAAGACCGCGGGCCTCGAGCCGGTACAGCGACCGAAAGGTCATCACCTTCGCCAGATCACCCGTGATCCCGAAGACCACGAACACGTCTGCCGGTTTGCGATCCGCGCTGCCAGGCGTGGCTGTCATCGCTACCTCCGTCCTGTTTCGCACTACCTCGTGGGGACGTCGCCGGGCGCCTATTCGCGCCGGGAAGATTCAAGCGGCTCGGGGGCAATGACGAATCATCCAATGCGGATGATTGCCAGGCCCGACATCGCAAGCGAGCATTGTCGGCGTGATCGCGACAAGCGAGGGCCTCGCGGCCGTGCTCGCCGTCGACCCCGTTCCGTGGGCCCGGGCGCAGATGGCCTTCACCTTGGGGTTCCACATCATCCTGGTACCGCTGGGGGTCTCGTGGGCGTTCATGACGCTCATCGCCAACTTCCGGGCGTTGCGCCACGGCGACCGGGATGCCCTGATGCTGGCCCAGCGTTGGTCGAAGTACATGGCCGTGACCTTCGCCGTGGGCGCCGTGACCGGCACCGTGCTCAGCTTCGAGTTCGGACTGCTGTGGCCGCGGTTCATGGGCACCTGGGGCGAGGCGTTCGGGGTGCCGTTCGCGTTCGAGGGTTTGTTCTTCTTCACCGAGGCGATCTTCATCGCGATCTACCTCTTCGGGTGGCGCCGGCTTCGGCCGTGGGCGCACTTCTGGTCCGGTGTCCCGATCGCGGTCGCCGGGATCTTCGGCAGCGTGTCGGTGGTTGCCGCCAACGCCTGGATGAACGCGCCAGGTGGTTTCACGCTCGACTCCGCCGGCAATGTTGTCCAGGTTGACCCCGTCAAGGTCATCTTCAACGACTCGATGCCGCTGCAGGCGGCGCACATGCTCGTCGCCGCCTACCTGGTGGGTGGGTTCTTGGTGGCCTCGGTGTACGCCACCGGCATGCTTCGCGGACGCCGCGACCGCTACCACTACCTGGGATTCGTCATCGCGTTCACCGTGGCGTCGGTGGCCGCCCCGGTCCAGATGGGCGTGGGGGACTCGCTGGCCCGCTGGGTGTACAACAACCAGCCGGTCAAGTTCGCTGCGATCGAGCTGGTGCCCAACACCAGCAGCGATGTGCCGGAGACCCTCCTGGGCCAGCTCACCGAGGAAGGCACGGTCAGCGGCGGCATCCCGATCCCCGGCATGGCCTCGTGGCTGTCCGACCCGAGCACCGGCAAGGCCACGGTCGTGCAGGGCCTGAACACCGTTCCCGAGGACGAGCAGCCGACCGTCCGGCAGGTCAACGTCGTCCATCTGTGCTGGGACATCATGGTGGGCGTTGGGACGGCCTTGCTGCTGCTCGCGCTGTGGTACGGCGGGTCGTGGGCATCCGGCGCCGGATGCCGGCGAGCAAATGGTTCCTGCGTGCGGCAGCGTGCTCCGGGGTGCTGGCCGTGGTCTGCATGGAAGCGGGTTGGGTCGTCACGGAGGTCGGCCGTCAGCCGTGGATCGTGTACAACCGCATGAAGGTCGAGGACGCGGCCACCGGCTAATACCGGTGTCTGGATCACGTTCTTCGCCATCGTTGTGCTGTATGCGGCGCTTGGCGTCACGACGATCCTCGTCCTGCGCGGGATGAGCCGACGGTTCCGCAGAGCCGGCGGGTTCGTCGAGCACGACGGGCCGTACGCTCCGAGAGACCCGTCGGCGGCTGATGTTGCCGATGAGAAGGTCATCCAGTGAGTACCGCGGTGGCCGCCGTGCTGCTGGTGGCGTGTGGTGGCGTATGCGCTCTTCGGCGGCGCCGATTTCGGCGCTGGGTTCTGGGAGCTCACTGCCGGGGGGCCGGAACAGGGCCAGCGCCCCCGAGGGGTGATCGAGCATTCCATCGGTCCGGTCTGGGAGGCCGACCACGTCTGGCTCATCTTCATCTTCGTGGTGCTGTGGACCTCGTTCTCCGAGGCGTATGCCTCGATCACCCTGACCCAGTTCGTCCCCCTGACCATCGCTGCGCTGGGCATCGTGCTGCGTGGGGCGAGCTTTGCGTTCCGCAAGGCCGTGATCGCCCCCCGCGCGCGTCGGCTGTTCGGCGGCGCCTTCGCGCTGTCCTCGGTGCTGGTGCCGTACTGCATGGGAGCCATCGCCGGGGGCATAGCGTCCGGGCGGGTACCGGCCGGCGGCGTCGCCGGCGACCCGGTCGCCAGCTGGATCAACCCAACCTCGACGGTGGCCGGCGTCCTTGCGATCGCGGCGACTGCCTATCTCGCCGCCGTCTACCTCGTGTGGGACGCTCGCCGGCTGGGCGACCGCGAGATGGCCCAGTACTTCCGTCGCCGGGCGGTGGCGGCCGCGGTGGCGGTGGCGGTGGTCGGCGCAGCGGGCATCTTCGTGCTACGGGCCGACGCGCCTTACCTCTTCGACGGCCTCACCTCGCGGGCCCTGCCGCTGGTGATCCTCGGGGTGGGCTGCGGGGTTGGTGGCCCTGGTCCTGCTGGTCCGTGATGCGCGCGAGGCGCGCGGGTGGCCGCCATGGGCGCGGTAGCCAGTGTCGTCGTCGCCTGGGGCGTCGCCCAGTCGCCGTATCTGCTGCCCGCAGAGTCTGACGGTCTCGGCCGCCGCCTCGCCATCTGGCACCTTGACCGCCGTGCTGGTCGTCGTCGTCCTGGCCGTGGTGATCGTGGTGCCGGGCTTTGTCCTGCTCTACATCCTCGACCAGAAGGGCCTGCTCCCGGAGGAAGGCGTCGACGATCTGGGCGACCGGGTCACCCATCAGGGATGATGCGGTCCACAGCCCAGGTGGCGATGGCCGGCCCTGGCCATGCCGCCCTGAGACACGAAAGGTGCGCTCATGCCTGATCAGGTTCTGGTGCTCGGCGGCGGGCTGGCCGGTGTCGCGTGCGCGCACACGCTCGGCGACGAGGGTGTCGAGGTGACGCTGGTCGACCGCAACGACTACCACCAGTTCCAGCCGCTGCTCTACCAGGTGGCCACCTCGCAGCTGCCCGCCGAGGACATCGCCCGGCCGCACCGGACGATCTTCCGCGACTACCCGACGGTCGAGGTCGTCACGGCGGAGGTGGCGACGGCGAACCTCGCCGAGCGTGGCGCTGCGTGCTGGCCGACGGGCGAACGCTGTCCGGGTCGCACCTGGTGGTGGCAGCCGGCGCCCGGCCGAACTTCTTCGGCGTTCCGGGCGCCGCCGAGCACGCGTTCCCGCTGTACTCGGTCGCCGACGCCGAGCGGCTGCGGCTGCACCTGCGGCGGCTGCTGGAGGCAGGCCGAGCAGGGCGCGGACCTGGCGTCGGGGCGCTCGACGTCGTCGTGGTCGGAGGCGGACCGACCGGGGTCGAGACCAGCCGGCGCGCTGGCCGAGCTGATGCACGCGCTGGCCAGCACCGGACGCCTCGACGCCCCGGGCCAGATCACCATGGTCGACCGCGGGCAGGCGCTGCTCGGGCCAGTTCTCCGACAAGGCCGCACGAGTACGCCGCACGAGAAGCTGACCGAGGCAGGGCGCCGAGTCAAGCTCGAGACGGGCGTCACCGCGGTGCATCCCGACCGGGTCGAGTTCGACGACGGCAGCACCGATCACGGCCCGGACCGTCGTCTGGGGCGGCGGCGAGTCGCGGCTCGGCCATCGTCCAGGACGCCGGGCCCACGCCGGGCCGGGGCGGGCGGATCGACGTCCGCCCGGACCTGACCGTCGAGGGCTACCCCGGCGTGTACGCCGTCGGCGACGTCGCGAACATCCCGGCCGGCGCCGAGCGGCGGCGCATCCTGCCGCAGCTCGGCTCGGTGGCCCAGCAGTCGGGCCGGTGGGCCGCCGAGAACATCCTGCGCGAGCGTGCACGGCGAGCCGACCGAGCCGTTCCACTACAAGGACAAGGGCATCATGGCGATGATCGGCCGCAACGCCGCCGTCGCCGAGGTCGGCAAGCACCGCCACCAGGTCGAGGGCCCGATCGCCTTCGCCGCCTGGCTCGGCGTGCACGCGATGCTGCTCAGCGGCGTGCACAGCAAGACCGACGCGTTCCTCACCTGGGCCTGGGACTACTTCGACCGCGACCACGCCGCCACCGTCGAGGCATCCTCGACGCCCCACGCGGATCGCCTGGGGCGACGACGCCGAGGACGTCCCGCACATCGCCCTGGACGACGACCCGCCGACCGCGACCGCGACCGAACCCACCTGAGGAGGCATCATGGCCGACCAGTACGACGTGATCATCATCGGCTCCGGCGCCGGCGGCGGCACCCTGGCGCACCGGCTGGCGCCGTCCGGCAAGCGGGTGCTGATCCTGGAGCGCGGCGACTGGCTGCCCCGCGAGATCGAGAACTGGGACGCCGAGGCGGTCTTCGTCGACAACCGTTACGTCTCGACGGACACCTGGTACGACCAGCGACGGCAAGGCGTTCCAGCCGCAGGTCCACTACTTCGTCGGCGGCGCGACGAAGTTCTACGGCGCCGCGCTGTACCGGCTGCGGGAGCGCGACTTCGGCGAGCTCAAGCACCACGGCGGGATCTCGCCGGCCTGGCCGATCGGCTACGACGTGCTCGAGCCCTACTACACCCAGGCCGAGCAGCTCTACCAGGTGCACGGCGCCCGCGGCGAGGACCCGACCGACCCGCCGGCGTCGGCGCCGTACCCGTTCCCGCCGGTCTCGCACGAGCCGCGCATCCAGCAGCTGTTCGACGACCTGGCCAAGGTCGGGCTGCACCCCTTCCACGCCCCGTGCGGGATCATGCTCGACGAGGCCGAACCCGGCCTTCAGCACCTGCATCCGCTGCGCGACCTGCGACGGCTTCCCCTGCCTGGTGCACGCCAAGTCCGACGCCGACGTCATCGCCGTGCGTCCCGCGCTGCAGCACGACAACGTGACGCTGGTGCGCAACGCCCTCGTACGCCGGCTCGGAGACCGACCCGTCCGGGCCGCACCGTGACCTCGGTCGTCGCCGACGTCGACGGCGCGCGAGCAGCGGTTCAGTGCGGTCGATCGTCGTGGTCTCGGCCGGTGCGGCCAACTCGGCCAAGCTGCTGCTGGCCAGCGCCAACGACACGCACCCGAACGGGCTGGCCAACGGCTCGGACCAGGTCGGGCCGCAACTACGTCTTCCACAACAGCCGCGCCTTCCTGGCGGTCTCGACGGAGAAGAACGACACCCGGTTCCAGAAGACGCTCGGCCTCAACGACTACTACTTCGGCGACGACGACTTCGACTACCCGATGGGCAACGTGCAGATGGTCGGCAAGTCGTCGGCGCCGATGTACCGCGGCGAGAAGCCGATCGAGACCAGGCTGGCGCCGACGTTCGCGCTCGGCGACGTCGCCGAGCACGCCGTCGACTTCTGGCTGTCGGTCGAGGACCTGCCCGACCCGGACAACCGGGTCACGCTCGACGGCGACGGCAACATCGTGCTGCGCTACACGCCGAACAACCGGGAGCCGACTGGAGCAGCTCTACCACCGGGTGAAGAAGCACCTGAGCCACCTGGGCATGCACCCGCACCACCTGATCCCGCGCGACGTCTACATGAAGAACGACATCCCGGTCGCCGGCTGCGCCCACCAGGCCGGCACCGTTCGGTTCGGCACCGACCCGGCGACGTCGGTGCTCGACACCGACTGCAAGGCGCACGAGCTCGACAACCTCTACGTCGTCGACACCAGCTTCTTCCCGAGCATCGGCGCGGTGAACCCGGCGCTCACCGCGATGGCCAACGCCCTGCGCGTCGGCGACCACCTGCTGGCGCGGCTCGGCTAGCCCGCCGGACGGACGCTGCTAATCGGCGATGCCGTGGGCCGCGTGCCAGCGCCGCATTGGCGCCGGGGCCCACCAGTTCCAGCGTCCGAGGATGGTCATGGTCGCAGGCACGAGCAGCATGCGCACGAGGGTCGCGTCGAGCAAGAGTGCCACGCTCAGCGCCAAGCCGACCTGCTTGATGATGAGCATCCGGCCGGCGGCAAAGCCGGCGAAGACGATGACGACCAGTACGGCTGCCGACGTGATGATCCGACCGGATCGCTGCAGGCCGAGCACGACCGCTCGGTCGTTGGTCTCGCCGGCATGGTAGAGCTCGGCGATCCGCGACAGCAGGAACAGCTCGTAGTCCATCGAGAGCCCGAAACCGAGGGCGAGGACCAGCGGCGGGATCATCGACTCCAGCCCGCCGGTCGAGGTGAAACCGAGCAGCCCCTCCAGATGGCCGTTCTGGAAGACCCACGTGGCCACGCCCAACGAAGCGCCAAGGGAGAGGACGTTGATGATCAGCGCCTTGAGCGGCAGCACGACGGATCCGGTCATGAGGAACAGCAGCACGAATGTCGCCACCACGACGGCGGCAATGGCGTAGGGGGCCCGGGCCGCTATGGCTGAGGTGAAGTCGGCCAGGCTGGCGGCCTGGCCGCCCACCAAGGTGGGAAAGTGGGCCCGCTCGGTGCGCAGCTGATCCACGACAGCCCGGGCGTTGTCGTCCAACGGCGCCCCGTTGGTGCGCACGTCCACGGCCACCCGCGTCGGGTCGAGCTGGCGAACAGACGTCGACACCACGTGCGGGATGGTGCTGACCTCGTTGCGCGCCCATCGAGTTGCCTCGTCGGGGGTGGTCTCGGCGACCACTGTGGCCGCGGGGTCGGCAAGAGCAGGGTAGTGCTCGGCCAGGACGTCGAAGAAGTCACGTTGGCTGGTGCCGACCGGCAGGAGCTGGTGACCTGACGAGGTCAGGCGCATCGACAAGGTGGGCAGCGCCAGGGTCACCAGAACGGCAACGCAGGCGATGGCGACCGCCCAGGGCCTGCGCTGGACTCCTTCGGCCAGCCGGGAGAACACGCCTTCGTCGGGTGCCACCTCAGTTCCCTTGCGCAGCAGCCGGCGCGCCCCGAGCCGGACCAGGCTCGGGACCAGGCTGAGCCCGACGAGCAGCGCGATCAGGACAACCGACATGCCGGCCGCCCCGATTGCTCGCACGATCTGGGACTGGAAGAGCAGCAGACCACCCAGGGAGATCGCGACGGTCAGGCCGGAGAAGAAGACCGTGCGCCCCGCCGAGCCGACAGTCCGGCCGATCGCCTTCTCGATGTCGTCATCGGTGAGTGTCGATGCCGGCCGGCCACGGGCGATGGCCCGCAGCTCTTCCCTGGCGCGGGACACGATGAGCAGGCCGTAGTCGATGCAGAGAGCAAGCCCAAGCAGCGTTACGACATTGACGACCGACGGGTCCAGGTCGATGGCATACGAGAAGCCGTAGAGCGCTGCAAGCCCTCCTGCGATGGACGCGATGGCGCCCGCCATCGGCATACCAGCGGCGAGGAACCCACCGAACACCACGACCATAAGGGCGAAGCTGAGCGGCAGGGCGATGCCTTCGCCAGTGCGCAGGTCCACCTCGATCTGGTCGGTGATCTGCGCGAAGAGCATCTCGCCGCTGCCGACGGCACCCGTCGCGCCCCCCAGCGTGTCACCCAGCGCTCCGTACGCCGCCACGACCTGCGCCTCGACCTCGTCGGCTCGTTCGTCGGACAAACCCGCATCCAGCGTCGTGACGACGAGGAAGCGGCCCGATTCGGCGTCCTGGTCGCCGACGAAGGCATCCGCGCGAGGGTCGGCCAGGCCTGCAGGGAAGACGAACGGGTTCGCGCTCGAGTCCACCCCGTCGATCGCCGAGATCGTGGCAGCCGACTGCGCCGCTGCCTTTGCCACGGCGGGAGAGCGCACGTCGACGTCGCTCACCTCGAACATGACGGTCCGTGCCTGCGGCGCTGCGGCGGAGACGATCTCGCGTACTGTCTGCGCCTCGCCGGGAACGGCTAGGTCGCCGGAGGACAGCCGACCGAACAGGGAGTCGCCGAGGACGCCGCCGACGGCGATGGCGAACGCGGCGACGGTCAGCATCGTCCAGGCCAGGACGAACCGCCACGGGTGACGCGCGGTAAGCCGTCCCAGCCGGACCAGCCGTCGCTCGCGAACGGCGCGGTGGCGGCCATCTCTCACGGGGATACCCTGCCATCCCAACCTTGGTGCCCGCGCGGCGTGCTCGCCGGTTGACGTGGGGCCAACCAGCGCAGCAGGCTCACGAGGTGGCCGAGGACGACCTGTTCGCAGCGGAGCCGTTTGCACCGCTCGCTGCCCGGATGCGTCCGCGCAGCCTGGACGAGTTCCGCGGCCAGTCCGACGTCCTGCGCCAAGGTAGCCCGCTGCGCCGGCTGCTCGATGGGGCCGAGGGCGCGGTCGGGCCGCTCTCGGCCATCATCTGGGGGCCTCCGGGCAGCGGCAAGACCACGCTCGCGCACCTCATCGCCAATGTCGCGGACCGCCGGTTCATCCAGCTGTCCGCAGTCACCGCAGGGGTCCGGGACGTGCGTGCCGTCCTGGACTCGGCCGATCGCGAGCGTGAGCTGTACGCCCGGCATACCGTGCTCTTTCTCGACGAGATCCATCGCTTCTCCAAAGCCCAGCAGGACGCTCTGCTGCCGGGCGTCGAGAGCCGCCAGGTCATCTTCGTCGCGGCTACGACGGAGAACCCGTCGTTCAGCATCATCTCGCCGTTGCTGTCGCGGTCCGTGGTCCTCGCCCTTACCCCGCTGTCGGAGGATGACATTGCCGCTCTCGTCGACGCGGCGCTCAAGGACGAACGCGGCCTGGCCGGCGGCTTCGACGTGGACGAGGACGCTCGAGCGCATCTTGCCCGGATGGCGTTGGGTGACGCCCGGCGCGCGTTGACAGCGCTCGAGGCGGCGGCAGGAGTTGCCCTGGACACGCTGGCGGTTGGCGACGAGCGCGAGCCCGTGCACATCACCCTGGCACACGCCGAGCAGGCCGTGGCCCAGGCAGCGGTGCGCTACGACCGGGCCGGCGACCAGCATTACGACGTGGCGAGTGCGCTCATCAAGTCGATGCGCGGCAGCGATGTCGACGCCGCGTTGCACTACCTCGCGCGCATGCTCGAGGCGGGGGAGGATCCGCGGTTCATCGCCCGCCGGATCGTCATCGCTGCGAGCGAGGATGTCGGGATGGCCGACCCCACGGCGCTGCAGACGGCGGTCGCCGCCTTGCACGCCGTCGCCCAGATCGGTATGCCGGAGGCGCGGATCATCCTCGCGCAGGCGGTCGTGCACAACGCACTCGCGCCCAAGTCCAACGCCGCCTATCTCGGCATCGAGGCTGCGGCCGCCGACCTGCGCGCCGGGCGCGGCGGCCCGGTGCCGGTCCACCTGCGGGGTGCGGGCAAGATCGGCGGGGGTCAGGGTTACGTGTCTGCCCACGACAACCCGGAGGCGGTCGTCGCCCAGCAGTACCTGCCCGACGACCTGCACGGGTCCGTCGAGTACTACCGGCCCACCGGCCACGGGTTCGAGGAACGCCTGGCCGCCCGGCTGGCCTGGCTGCGCGAACGGCTCCGGGGTGGGCCGCCCCAGGAGTCGAGGTGATAGCGCGCCGGATTCCGTGTCGTTTCACATCGACTCGATGTGGGTCCCCCCTGGTTCGAGGTGATAGCGCGCTGGATTCCGTGTCGTTTTCACATCGACAGCGCTTTCACATCGACTCGGAGGCGGTATGCCGGTCGGCTAGGGTGAACGCGTGCAGCTGGCCCCGATCACCCTCGGCGACATCGCGGGCGCCCTTGCGGCGCTTGCGTTCGCCTACCTGGTGCTGCGCCTGGGTTCGGTGATCGGCAAGGCCGGCGCCATCCTCGACGAGGCCAGGGTCGGCGTGAAGGGCCTGTCCGACCAGAGCGTCCCGTTGCTCGGCGAGGTGACCAGCACCGTCTCGGCGACCAACGAGCAACTGGCTCGCCTAGACACCGTGACCACCAACGTTGCGAGCATGTCGGCGAACGTCAACGCCCTCACCTCGCTGTTCGCGGCGACGTTGGGCGGCCCGCTCATCAAGGTGGCCGCCTTCAGCTTCGGGGTGCGGATGGCGGTCGGGGGCCGACGGCGCCGCAGCGGGCAGCCCTGATGGGCGCAGACGGTGAGTTGGGGTGAGCCGCGTGGCGAAGCTGGGCTTCGCGGTGGTCGTCGGCGCCGCCGCGTTCGCGGGCAGTCGAGCACTTCAGCGGCGCTACCAGGCCGACTCCGTGAATGCGGCGGTGCGCGCGGGTGCCGCTGAGCTCGCAGAGCTGGCTGCGGTGGTTCGCCATGGCATGACCGAACGGGAGGGTGAGCTGCGGGTGGCGCTGGGCTTGGACGTGCCGCCAGCCGGGGCCCGGCTCGACCCGCGGGCCACGCGCGCCCTGCTGGACGACCCAGCCCGCTGAACGCACTGAAGGAACCACACCGATGCAGACCGCCGAGATCAGACGCCGTTGGCTGGCCTTTTTCCAAAGCAAGGGCCATGTCGTGGTGCCGAGCGCCTCGCTGCTCTACGAAGACCCCAACCTGCTGTTCGTCAATGCCGGGATGGTGCCGTTCAAGCCGTACTTCCTCGGCCAGCAGGCCCCGCCCTACGAGCGGGCCACGAGCGTGCAGAAGTGCCTGCGCACGCAGGACATCGACGAGGTCGGCAAGACCTCCAGGCACGGCACGTTCTTCCAGATGAACGGCAACTTCTCGTTCGGCGACTATTTCAAGGCCGGCGCGATCGAGCTGGCCTGGGAGCTGCTCACCGGCGGCCAGGACGCCGGCGGGTACGGACTGGATGCAGACACGCTCTGGGTGACGGTCTACGAGGACGACGACGAGGCGGCGGACCTGTGGGTGGCGCAGACCTCGATCACGCCGGACCGGGTCGTGCGGCGCGGCCTGGCCGACAACTACTGGCACATGGGGGTGCCCGGCCCCGGGGGCCCGTGCAGCGAGATCTACGTCGACCGGGGCCCGGACTACGGCCCCGAGGGGGGGCCAGCCGTCGACGAGGATCGGTTCATGGAGATCTGGAACCTGGTCTTCATGCAGTCCGAGCTGTCCGCGGTGCGCACCAAGACCGACTTCGACATCGCCGGCGACCTACCCAAGAAGAACATCGACACCGGCATGGGCCTGGAGCGCATCGCCGCCGTCCTGCAGGGCGTGGACAACCTGTACGAGATCGACGAGGTCCGTCCGGTCATCGACGTCGCCGCTGACCTTTCCGGCAAACGCTACGGGGCGCTGAGCCAGCACGACGCCGCGCACAGCCACCCCGACGACGTTCGGATGCGCGTGGTCGCCGATCACGTGCGCAGCGCCCTCATGCTCATCGGCGACGGGGTCACCCCAGGCAACGAAGGACGCGGTTACGTCCTGCGGCGGATGCTGCGCCGGGCGGTGCGCTCGATGCGTCTGCTCGGGGTGGACGAGCCGGCCCTGCCGCACCTGCTGCCGGTCTCGATGGAGCAGATGAGCCGCTCCTACCCGTACCTGCGCACCGGCTTCGAGCGGATCAGTGCTATCGCGTATGCCGAGGAGGCCGCCTTCCGGCATACCCTCGCGTCCGGCACGACGATCATGGACGGCGCCGTTGCCCGGCTCAAGAGCGCCGGGCCCGGCCGCGCCCTCTCAGGGGACGAGGCGTTCGCCCTGCACGACACGTATGGCTTCCCCATCGACCTCACCCTGGAGATGGCCGCCGAGGCGGGCGTGCAGGTCGACGAGGCCGGGTTTCGCCGGCTCATGCAGCAGCAGCGCGACCGGGCCAAGGCCGACGCGGCCGCGAAGAAGAGCGGGCACTCCGACACCGGGGTGTACCGCGAGGTGGCCGAGCGGCTGGGCCACGATGTCGTGTTCACCGGGTACGACGAGGTGGTCTCAGAGGGCCGGGTCGCCGGCGTCGTCCTGGACGGTGCCCCGGTGGCGTCGGCGGGCCCAGGCGAGGACATCGAGCTGGTCCTGGATCGAACCCCCTTCTACGCCGAGGGCGGCGGCCAGCTCGCCGACGCCGGGCGGATCGAGTTCTCCCGCGGTGCGGTCATCGAGGTCAGGGACGTGCAGAGCCCGTTGCCGGGGGTGATCGTGCACCGCGCCACCGTCGTCCTCGGTGAGGTCGCCGTCGGCGAGGCGGCCCACGCCGAGGTCGACATCGCGCGCCGCCGCTCGATCTCGCGGGCGCATACGGCAACCCACATGGTGCACAAAGCGATTCGCGAAGCCTTGGGCGAGACGGCCACGCAGGCCGGCTCGGAGAACGCCCCTGGCCGGTTCCGGTTCGACTTCACCGCCCAGGCGGCTGTCCCGGTGAGCCAGCTACGCGACATCGAGGCGCGGGTCAACGCGGTGCTGCTGGACGACCTGCCAGTCCACGCCGACGTCATGACCCAGCAGCAGGCCCTCGACATCGGCGCGATGGCCCTGTTCGGCGAGAAGTACGGCGAGCAGGTGCGGGTCGTCTCGGTCGGTGACTGGGCCCGCGAGCTGTGCGGCGGCACGCACACCCAGCGCACCAGCCAGCTCGGCGTCGTGAAGCTGCTCGGGGAGGCGTCCATCGGCTCGGGGGTGCGCCGGGTCGAGGCGCTGGTCGGGGCGGACGCATACACCTTCCTCGCCCGCGAGCACGCGATCGTCGGCCAACTCACCGACGTGCTCAAAGGTCGCCCGGAGGAGCTGCCCGAGCGGGTCAGCGCCATCCTCACCCGGTTGCGCGAGGCCGAGAAGGAGATCGCCGCGGCCCGCCAGCAGCAGGCCCTTGCCGTGGCCCCCCGCCTGGTCGACTCGGCCCGTGACGTTGGCCCGGTGCGGTTGGTCACCCACGACGCGGGGGGCGGGGTCGAGGCGGGCGACCTGCGCACCCTCGTCCTGGACGTGCGCTCGCGCTTGGCCAACGAGCGCCCGGTCGTGGTCGCGATGACGGCCGCGTCGGGCGGCAAGCCGGTCGTCATCGTCGCGACGAACGAGCCGGCCCGTGCTGCCGGGGTGGCGGCTGGGCCGCTCGTCAAGGTGGCGGCGCAGGTGCTCGGCGGCGGAGGCGGGGGCAAGGACGACCTGGCCCAGGGCGGCGGCACCGACCCGTCCCTGATGGGCCAGGCGCTTGGTGCCGTGGAACACGCCCTGCGGGAGCAGGGCTGACCGCGGGTATGCCGGCGGGGCCGCGCCCTGGTATGCCGACCGGTGGCTGAGTGCCGACCGGTGTGCGGGTCGGTGTCGACGTCGGTGCCGTCCGCGTCGGCGTCGCAGTGAGCGACCCGGAGGGGCGGGTAGCCACGCCGGTCGCGACCTTGGCGCGGGACGAGTCTGCTGCGCGAGCCGACCAGCACGAGGTCGCGCGGCTGTGCCCACCGGACCGCACGGCATACCTGGTGGTGGGTTTGCCCCTATCCATGTCGGGAAGGGAGAACGAGGCGGCCCGACGCACTCGTGCCTATGCGCGCGAGCTTGCTGTCCTCGTGGCTCCGGTCCGCGTACGGTTGGTCGACGAACGACTCACCACGGTGTCGGCGCATCGACAGCTA
The DNA here is from genome assembly GCA_963724925.1 of uncultured Actinomycetota bacterium. Classification (GTDB taxonomy): domain Bacteria; phylum Actinomycetota; class Actinomycetes; order Actinomycetales; family Dermatophilaceae; genus Phosphoribacter. The sequence goes on from CAVRXF010000018.1 coordinate 32,584, forward strand.
CGGGAAAGGGGGATACCGGGACGCGGGCATCGGGCCGTGGTGGACCAGGCGGCCGCAGTCCTGATCCTGCAGTCGGCACTCGATGCCGAGCGGGCCACGGGTCGCGAGCCGGGAGCGCTGGTCGCCGGCAGCGGGCGCAAGCCCCGGACGAAGGGATGAGGGCGATGACGACCGACGAGCGCTGGGAGACCGGGCCCTTCGACATCGCCGAGGAGCAGCCAGGCCCGATCGGTGCGGAGCGGAAGCCGCGTCGTCCCGCACGCACAGCCCGTCGCTTCCTCGTTTTTCTCGTGACCCTGGGGCTGGTTGCTGGCGCGGGCCTGCTGGCGGTGACCGTCCTGCGTCCGATGGTGAGCGGCTTGGGTGAGAGCGGCGACTACCCGGGTCCAGGCGCCGGGTCGGTGACCGTGACGGTCAACGAAGGGGACAGCGGCCGGGCGATGGGTGCCACGTTGGAGAAGGCCGGGGTGGTCAAGAGCGCCAGAGCGTTCGTGGACGCCTTCCAGGCCGACCCACGATCGTCGGTCATCCAGCCTGGCCAGTACGAGATGCGTAAGGAGATGAAGGGAGCCGACGCCTTGGCCGTCCTGCTCGAGCCGGCCAACCGCAAGGTCGCCATGGTGACCATCCGCGAGGGCATGTGGGCAAGCGAGGTGTTTGCCCAGCTGTCCAAGGCGACCGGGCATCCGGTGTCCGACTACGAGGCGGCGGCAAAGGACTCCGCCGCGCTTGGGCTGCCCACCTCGGCCAACGGCAACATCGAGGGTTACCTCTTCCCGGCCAGCTACGAGTTCTCCGCGAAGAACTCCGCGGCCGAGCAGCTGCGAGTGATGGTCGGCAAGGCGGTATCCCAGCTGGCCCGCCTGGGAGTCAACGGGGCTGCCGCCCAGCGGGTCATGACGATCGCCAGCATCGTCGAGGCCGAAGGACGCAATCCCGAAGACGGGCCGAAGATCGCCCGGGTCATCGAGAACCGCCTTGCTGCAAACACTCGGCTGCAGTTGGACTCCACGGTCAGCTACGTCGCGCGGACGCGGACCGTCACCACCACCGACGCCCAGCGGGCCACGCCGAGCCCGTGGAACACCTACGTTGTCGACGGGTTGCCGCCCGGACCCATCGACAACCCCGGCGCCGCCGCCATCCAGGCGGCTGTGGCGCCGGCGCCTGGGCCATGGCTGTATTTCGTTGCCGTGAACCCGGCCACCGGCGAGACCAGGTTCGCCACCACGGCCGACGAGCACGCCGGCAACGTCGCCCAGTTCCAGGCCTGGTGCAAGGCGAATCCGGGCCAATGCTGAGCCCATGCTGAGCCAGTGCTGAGTCCAGACGCGTCACGTGCCGGGGTGCGGGCAGCCCGATCGCCCACTCGCTGTCCCCGGTCCTGCATACCGCTGCGTACGCCGCCCTCGGCCTCACCAACTGGACCTACGACCTGGCCGAGGTCGACGAGGCCGGGTTCGTCACGCATCTCGGCGCGCTGGACGCGACCTACCGCGGCCTATCGCTGACCATGCCGCTCAAGGAGGTCGCCTTCCAGGTTGTGCACACCGCCTCGGACCTGGCGCGGCGGGTCGGGGCGATCAACACGATCGTGCGCGACGAGCGGGGGTGGCGCGGCTACAACACGGACGTCTACGGCATCATCGAGTCGCTGCACCAGATCGGGGTGGGCGAGGTCGACGAGGCCCTGCTCGTCGGGGCGGGCGCCACCGCTCGTTCCGCGCTGGAGGCGCTGGCGGAGATGAGGGCAGGCAAGGTCAGCTTCATGGTGCGCGACGAGGTCCGCGCCCAGACCACCGCATTTGCGCGGTCGCTGGGCATGCAGGCCGAGGGCGTGGCCATGGGGGCCTGGCCACAGGGCGCGAAGGTCATCGTCGGCACCGTGCCTGGTGCCGCGTATGCCGGCCTGCTCGACACCCTGCCCGCGGCACCTCAGGGAGGCGTCGTGCTCGACTGCGTCTACGGCGAGCCGACGGCACTGCTCGAGGTCGCCCGTGAGCGCGGCTACGCGTCTGCGCAGGGCACCGACATGCTGCTGCACCAGGCCCGTGGTCAGGTCAAGCTGATGACCGGGCACGAGGCCCCGACCGAGGCCATGCGGGCCGCGCTTGAGGAGGCCCTCGCGGCGCGCGACCCTGGGTGACGGGCGCCCTACCTCTGGTCGTCGTCACCGTCGCCGGGCTCGTCGTCGGCGTCCTGCTGCACCGCGCTCTGGCCGGCGCGGCATACCGGCTCGACGACGAGACGGAACAGCTGGTGCCGCTCGGGGGGTGGCTCGTCGTACCTGCGGTGCCGCTCGTGTGGTGCCTGCTCACCAACCGGTTCGGGGTGAGTGCGGCGCTGGCGCCGCTGCTGTTGCTCGGGGTGGTTGGGGTGGCGCTCACCCACATCGACCTCGACGTCCACCGGCTGCCGGAAGGGCTCACCCTTCCGGCGATCGTGGCGGTGTTCGCCTTGCAGGTCGTGGCCTCGGTCAGCACTGGCGACTGGGGTGCGCTCGGGTGGGCCGTGGCCGCGGGCCTGCTGTCCTGGGCCGGGTACCTTGCCCTCGTCCTGCTGTCCCGTGGCGCCCTGGGCTGGGGCGACGCCACCCTGGGCGGGCTGGTCGGCCTTTCGCTCGGCTACGTGCAGCCGGGCTGGCCGGCGCTGGCCCTCGTCGCGGCCTTCATGCTGGCCGGCTTGGTGTCGGCAGTCGGGCTGGTCACTCGTCGGATGACCCTGACGACGCACATCGCGTTCGGGCCGTTCATGCTGCTGGGCGCGTTGGCCGTGGCGGTGCTGGCCCCCGGTTCCGGGCTCCCTCCTTGATCACCGAATTCCGGATCAACCACCGGATCCGGTGGTTGATCCGGAATTTCGTCGTGGCGCTGTTACCAATGTGGTTGCTGTGCCTGGTGTGCTTTTCCGGGCGGCGCAGTACCGGCCACTGGATCGTGACATGCGAGGATCCCACTCATGCTGCGTTGGCTGACGGCCGGGGAGTCGCACGGTCCGGCCCTCGTGGCCGTCCTGGAGGGACTGCCGGCGGGAGTGGCGGTCACCAGCGTCGACGTCGCCGCCGCGCTGGCCAGGCGCCGGCTGGGCTACGGGCGCGGCGCCCGGATGCGCTTCGAGCAGGATCAGGTTGAGTTCCTCGGCGGCCTGCGGCACGGCCTGACCCTCGGCTCGCCGGTCGCCATCCGGATCGGCAACACCGAATGGCCCAAGTGGCAGGCGGTGATGAGCCCGGACCCGGTGGATCGCAGGAGTATGCCGCGGCCGACGACGTGAACGCCGAGCGCGAGATCGCGCGCAACCGGCCGCTCACCCGGCCCCGCCCAGGTCATGCGGACCTGGTCGGGATGCAGAAGTACGGTTTCGAGGACGCCAGGCCAGTCCTGGAGCGGGCGTCGGCGCGGGAGACGGCCGCCCGGGTGGCCCTCGGCGAGGTGGCCGCGCGGCTGCTCGAGCAGGCGTACGGCATCCGCATCGTGTCGCACACCGTCGCCATCGGCACCGCAGGCGTGTCGCGGGTGGCACCCCTGCCCACACCCGACGACGTGGGCGCGCTGGACGCCGACCCGGTACGCACCCTGGACCTCGCCGCGTCGGCCGCGATGGTCGCCGAGATCGAGGCCGCGCACAACGACGGGGACACCCTCGGCGGTGTCGTCGAGGTGCTCGCCTACGGGGTCCCGCCGGGGCTCGGCTCGCACACCCATTGGGATCGGCGGCTGGACGGGCTGCTCGCCGGAGCTCTGATGAGCATCCATGCCATCAAAGGGGTCGAGGTGGGCGACGGGTTCGAGACGGCCCGTCGGCGGGGGTCCCAGGCGCACGACGAGATGCAACGCGACGCGGGAAGCGTGATCACGCGGCGCACCGACCGAGGCGGCGGCACCGAGGGCGGGATGAGCACCGGTCAGGTCCTGCGGGTGCGGGCTGCGATGAAGCCGATCTCCACTGTGCCCCGGTCGCTGGACACCGTCGACATCAGCAGCGCCGAACCGGCCAAGGCGATCCACCAGCGCAGCGACGTGTGCGCCGTTCCGGCAGCGGGTGTCGTCGCGCAGGCGATGACTGCCCTCGTGCTCGCCCAGGCGGGCCTGGAGAAGTTCGGCGGCGACAGCGTCGGCGAGACGCGACGCAACCACGCGGCCTACCTGGCGAGCATTCCCGTCCTCATGCGCACGTGGGCCGGGCAGTGATCGTCGTCATCGGGTTCATGGGAGCCGGCAAGACCACCGTCGGGCGGATGCTGGCCGAGCGGCTGGGCCTGCCCTTCGTCGACAGCGACCTGGTCATCGAGCACCAGCAGCGCCGCGAGATCAAAGAGATCTTCGCCAACGACGGCGAGCCCAGGTTCCGCGACATCGAACAGGACATGCATCCGCGAGCTGCTGCTGGGCCCGCCCTGTGTGCTCGCCCTCGGTGGCGGCGCCTGCGGTCGCGAGGCGACGCGCGACAACCTCCGCGGCCACACCGTGGTCTACCTGCACGTCGACTACGACGAGGCGATGGTGCGCGTCGGCCGCGACGAGTACCGCCCGCTGCTGCACAGCCCGAGCCTGCCGCACCTGTATGCCGGCCGGCTGTCGGTCTACGAGCAAGCCGCCACCCTCATCTCGCGCACCACCGGCCGGCGCGTGGAGGACATCGCCCTGGAGATCATCGCCCAGGTCACCGGGACCGCGGAGCTGGACGGCACCGAGGGTCTGCTCGTGGCGCCGCCCGGCGGCTCCTACCGGGTGCACGTCGGCCTGGGCCTGCTCGAGCAATGCGGGCGACTGCTTCCCGAGCTACCGGACGCCGAGCAGGTCCTCGTCCTGTCCGCCCCCGCAGACACGGACGTCGCGGGCACCGTCGCCGAGGCCCTGGACCAGCTCGGTATGCCGGTGCGCCAAGTCAGCCTGCCCGACGGCGCGCGGGCCAGGAGCATCGCGTCGGTTGCGGCGTTGGCCGAGCAGCTCGCCACATTGCAGGTGCACCGCGGCGACCTGCTCGTCGGGGTGGGGGGCGAGCCGGCCTGCGACATCACCGGGTTCCTCGCGGCGACGTTCAACCGGGGCATGGCCCACGCGCTCGTCCCGACCACCCTTGAGGCGCAGGCCGACTCGGCCGTGGGGGGCAAATGCTCCGTCGACTTGCCGCAAGGGCCGAGCCTGCTCGGCGCGATCCACCAGCCGGTCGTCGTTGTCTGCGACGTGGCGACGGCCATAGCGCCGGGGCGGACGGACTACCAGGCCGGGCTGGCCGAGATCGTCAAGCACGCCCTCGTGGAGGACCCCGCGTTCCTGACCACCCTCAGCAACGCGCGAGGCGCGATCCTGGCTCGCGACCCCGACGCCGTGGCGCAAGTGGTTCGCCGCAGCGTCGAGATCAAAGCCGGCATCGTCACGGGCGACGAGCGTGAGCAAGGGGGCCGGGTCCACCTCAACTATGGTCACACCTTCTCCAAGGCGTTCGATCAGACCGTCCTCGCGGGCGACCCACGCCCGTCGCTGCCCATCGGCCTGATGGCGGCGGCGCACCTGAGCCATCGGCTGGGGCGGCTCGACTCGGCCGGCGTCACAGCGCACCGGGAGGTACTGGCCGGGCTCGGGCTGCCCACGACGCTCGACGTCGAGCTGGCCGACCTGCTGGCCGCGCTACCCCACGACAAGAAGTACCGCAGGGGGTGGCGCTTCGTCGTCCTGGACGAGCTCGGGGCCCCCGAGGCCGGAGTCTGTCCCACCGAGGACGAGCTCGCCGACGCGCTCGTGGCGCTTGGTCTGCCGGGCTGACCTGGTGGGCGCCCACCAACCGGAAAGCCCTGCAGAAAGAGTGCGGGAAACCGTCGCCGTCGGGGACCAGTACGACGTCGTCATCGGCCGCGACCTGCGCGACACCCTCGTCCCGCTGCTGCCCGACGGGGTGGCTTCGGCACTCGTGGTCCATTCGGCGTCCGTGCGTCACCTGGCCGAACGGCTGGCCGCCGAGGTGCGCGGATCGGGCCGCACGGCATACCTGCACCAGGTGCCGGACGCGGAGGCGGCCAAGACGGCGGACGTGGCCGGGCAGGTCTGGCGAGCCCTCGGACAGGCCGACTTCACCCGCTCCGACGTCGTGATCGGAGTCGGCGGGGGTGCGGTCACCGACCTGGCCGGGTTCGTCGCCGCCACCTGGCTGCGTGGGATCACCGTCGTGCAGGTGCCGACCACGCTGCTCGCCATGGTGGACGCCGCCGTGGGCGGCAAGACCGGCATCAACACCGACGAGGGCAAGAACCTCGTCGGTGCGTTCCACCCGCCGGCCGGCGTGCTGTGCGACCTCGAGCTGCTGAGCTCGCTGCCGCGCGCCGACTTCGTCGCCGGGCTCGCCGAGGTGGTCAAGACCGGCTTCATCGGCGACCCGGTCATCCTCGACCTCATCGAGGCCGACCCGCAGGGCGTGAGTGTCGCGACGCATCCGTCGGTGCCCGAGCTCGTGACCCGCTCGGTCGCGGTCAAGGCGGGGGTGGTCGCCGCCGACCTGCGCGAGAGCGGCCTGCGCGAGAGCCTCAACTACGGGCATACCTTCGCCCACGCGGTCGAGCAGGTCGAGGGCTACTCCTGGCGGCACGGCGAGGCGGTCAGCGTCGGGCTGGTGTATGCCGCGTGCTTGGGCGAGCTGGCCGGGCGGACCGACGCGGCGCTTGCGGCGCGGCATCGTCAGGTGTTGAGCGCACTTGGGCTGCCGGTCACCTATCGCCCGGACCGGTGGGACGCGCTGCGTGCGGTCATGCGCCGCGACAAGAAGGCCCGGGGGTCTCGTCTGCGCTTCGTCGTGCTTGACGCGCTGGCCCACCCGGGGCGGCTCGAGGGGCCCTCCGACGAGCTGCTCCACGCGGCATACCGCGCGCTGTGCGGCGCTTGCTGAACCGGTGGGTACTTTGGGGGCCTTGGGCTGTCGCGGTGACGCAGGTCACCCCTAGGATCGAGCTGTCCGGAGGATGGACCTGCACTCAACGGAGAGACCATGCAGCTCACCGGAATGCTCCACGGCGCGAGGCTCCTGCAGTTCGCCGACTTCCCCACCGCCGAGGTGCTCGGGCCGGCCGCGACCGAGGACGAGATCAAGGACCTCATCTCCAAACACGGCGAGATACTCATCAAACCGGTTTTCAAGGGCGGCGTCGGCAAGAAGGGCAAAGCTGGCCTCATCGGGCGGGCCAGCGACCTGGCGACGGCGCTGCAGGAGAAGGAGCGGCTCTACTTCGCCGAGCACAAGGTCGGCAACACCGTCGCCAAAGCCAACGGGGTCACCTTCGAGGCGCTCGTCCCCGCCGAGCACGAGGTCTACTTCTCGCTCACCGACTCCACCCACTTCCGCGCGCCGACCATGACCCTGACCCACCACGGAGGGGTCGCCATCGAGGAGCTGGACAAGGGCCTCGTCGCGCAGGTGCCCTTCGAAGCCCTCACCGGGATGAAGGCGTTCATCGTGGCGAACGCGCTGTCCAGCCTCGAGGCCCCGACCCAGATCGTCTCCCCGCTGGTGCAGCACCTGCCCAACCTCTGGGAGCTGTTCCACGAGTTCGGGATGACGACCCTCGAGCTCAACCCGATCCGCATGCGGCCCGAGCGCCGCGGCCGGCTGACCCCGGTCGCCTGCGACTTCAAGTGCGGCTTCGACCGCGACGACCCGCGGGTGGCTCGCCTGGGGCTGTCCCGGGCGCTGTTCTCGGTCAACTACACCGACTTCGAGCACGAGGTCAACCAGCTGCGCACCTACCAGGGGCAAAGCGACGTCTACGTCATCAACCCCAATGGCACCATCCTCGCGCCGACCTTCGGCGGTGGCGCCAACTCACTGGTCAGCGAGATGCTCGGCGACGACGCGATCATCTCCTCGGACTTCGGCGGCAACCCGCCGTACGAGAAGATGAAGCAGCTGTCCCGGATCTGCTACCGCTACTGGCTGCATCAGACCAATGTGCTGTTCATCATCGGCGGCAAGGCGAACAACACCGACATCTTCGAGACCCTCCGCGCCATGAGCGACGCGCTGCGCGAGCATTTCGCGGCGCACGGCCCGACCCCGCTGTATGCCGTCGTGGGACGCGGCGGCCCGAACCTCATCCGGGGCATGGGGTCGATGCGGGACACGTTCGAGTCGCTGCGCATTCCTTACAAGATGTTCGGGTTCGACTCCGACATGAGCGAGGTCATCCGCTACGCCATTGCGGCGGACGCGTGGATGAAGCAGTCCGGGCGCGACCAGGTCGCTCGGGCGCAGCAGGGCCTCGCGAGCTGATCGGCTCTCTCAGAACGCATCGCAGGAAGGGGCGCAGACGATGTACAAGAAGGGCGTCGGCGACTTCAAGTTCTTCGTCGGCATCAGCTCACTGGCCCAGATCGCCACGCGGAACGACCGGGTGTGCGTGCTCAACATCCTCGGTGGCGAGTCCTCGGAGGTCACCCCGGTCAGCCATGAGTACTCCGGCGGCAACGTCGTCTTCGGCACCTCGCCCGGGCGCGGCGGCACCCACATGGAGACCACCCTCGGGGACATCCCGGTCTACAACAGCGTCCTCAACGGGCTTTCCGACGGGCACACCTTCAACTGCGGCGTGGTCTACCTCCCTCCGGCTGCCGCGCGCCACGGCGTCGGCGAGCTCATCCGGGTCAACCCGGACCTGGAGAAGGTGTTCATCGTCACCGAGAAGATCCCCGCCCACGACGCCCGGGAAATCCGCGCCATGGGCCAGTCCAACGGGATCGACATCTTCGGCGCCAACAGCCTGGGCGTGGCCGACGCATGGAACCACGTGCGCATCGGCGGCGCCCTCGGTGGCAACACGCCCGAGGAAGCCCTGCGCAAGGGGTCCATCGCCATCCTGAGCAACTCCGGAAACTTCACGACGACGATCGCGACCTACCTGCGGATGGCCGGGTGGGGCACCACGACGCTGATCTCCAGCGGCAAGGACGTGTACATCCACTACGCCGCACCGGAGTTCGCGTTCGCGCTGGCTAACGACATGCGCAGCAAGGCCGCGGTCCTCTACGTCGAGCCGGGCGGATACTACGAGCACGACGCCGAGTTCACCAAGCCGGTCGTCGCCTGTGTGGTCGGCCGGTGGAAGAGCACCCTGACCCGGGCCGTCGGGCACGCCGGGGCGATCGCCGGCGGCGGCGACGGCGCCGAGTCCAAGGAACGCTGGCTGATGGACAAGTTCGGGGTGGAGAGTCTGTTCACCCCGGAGAGCCCGGTGTTCTCGGCCAGGGGAGCGGTGGTCACCAACATCGCCCACATCCCCGCGGCCCTCACCGCCGTCATGAGCGAGAACGCGGCCCGTCCGGACTTCGCCCCCGAAGGCAGCCTCAACCTCAAGCCATGGTTCGGGCGGGCCCGCGGGATCGACCTACCGCCGGAGCTGGACCTGCCTAACGTCGTGGCCATGCCGCCTTACGACAGCCAGATCCAGGCCCTGGACGCCCAGGTGGGTGCGCTGCCTGCTCGCCAGTCCATGAAGGACGCCTCCGGGGTGTCGCTCATGGACCCCGACACCCAGGTGTCCAGCTTGCGGGGCATGTCCATCCTGCAGGCCGCCCAGCAGCCCATGGAAGCCAACATCGTCCTCGCGCTGCTGGGCCGCCGAGCCGACGAACGCGACGCCAGCCTGGTGAATGTCGCCGTCCTTAGCCACATGAACCTGCATGGCAGCACCGCGCTGGCCGCCGTACAGGCCGCGCGCGAGGCCGGCAACACCCCGAACACGGTGATCGGGGCGGCCGTCGCCCTGGCTGGTCCGCGGCACTCGCTGCCCGCCCGCAGCGCGACCGCCCTGCTGCTGGACCTGTTCGCGGGGTCAGGGCTGACGACCGACGCGGACGCCGACCTCACGGCATACCAGCCCACACCCGAGCTGGGACAGCTCGTGGTGGGGGAGCAGCCCGACCCCCGTGCTCAGGAGCTGCTCGGCGGGCTTCGCGCCCGGGCCGTGTCGTCGGTGTTCCTGCGCTGGCTGGAGCAGCTCGGCGGGCACCCGACCGCGGCGGGGGTCATGGCGGCGATGATGATGACGCTGGCGTGGGACGGGCTCACCGAGAAGCGGGTAACCCGGGTCACCGTCGAGGAGCTGCCTTGGTGGATGGAGCTGTTCGGCGTCATCGTCGGGGCTGGGCGCGCCGGTCGAAGCCCATGAGCCGGGACGGTTCTGCGGGGTGGCGACCCAGGAGATTCTCGGCCAGTGCTCGCTCACCGAGCTGGCGGCGGCGAGCCTGCTGGGTCACGTGCCGTCGAAGGACGTCGTGGGCGGCTTTGCCATGCTCACCGGCTTGCTGCTGACCAACGGGCCGGGGGCGATCACCGCGCAGGGAGCCAAGGGCGCAGTGTCGGCCGACGGCCCGCAGACTCCCCAGCGGGTGCAGCTGAACAAGGCCATGCTCGGCTTCCTCTCCCACGCCGGGTACTCGCACGGCGGCAACGGCTATGAAGGCATCGCCTTCCTGCTCGAGCGCTTCGCCGACGCCGATCTGGCCGACCCTGGTGACCCCGGGCACGGGCTCGCCCTCGCCGAGATGGCCCACCAGTTCGCCCGGGACTATGCCCATGCCAAGGCCAACCGCAAGGAGCTGGCTGCGGGGACGCCAGGCCATTCCGTGCGTCAACCACCCGGTGTTCAAGGGCAAGGCGGTCAACATCGATCCGCGCGAGGAGTTTGTCCGCACCCTGATGAGCGAGCGCGGCGAGTACAACGTCTTCCACGAGTACTACCGCGAGCTGGTGCAGGCATTGTTCGACGAAGGGGCGACTCGAAACGTCTTCTGTGTCAACGTCGACGCCCTGATCGCGACACTGCTGCTGAAGATCCTGTGGCCGCAGTACCGGGGCGGCGAGCTGTCGAACGCCGCGTTGGAGAACGCCGCCTTCACCGCGTTCCTGCTGGCCCGGATGATCGGGTGCGCCGCGGAGATCGACGACCACCAGAACCGGGGCCGCAACATGGACACCCGCACGCCACAGCGCGCCCTGTCCTTCGTGTCGTAGTGAGGTGGGTCACCACGAGGAACTTTTAACTAACTAGTTAGTGTATTAACCGGCGACTTGCGCCAGACTACGTGGCAGGGCCCCGGCCGTCGGGCCGAACCGGCAGCCGGGCGCCCACCAGATTCGTGTCAGCGAGCCGGTTCTCGGTTCTCGTCCATCGACTAGCTGGAGGAAAGCATGGCTGACAGCAAGGGCCTGACCGTCGAGCAGGAGCAGGAGCTCGACGAGGTCTTCGAGAAGGCGCGTAAGGCACTGGCGATCATCGCGACCTACGACCAGGAGCGGGTGGACCGACTCTGCCAGGCCGTCGCGTGGGCGGTGGCGAACAAGACGACCTTCACCCGCCCGGAATTTGTCAAGTCAAGTGAGACAGTTGATGGTTAGACAGTTTGCGTGGTCGGGTCGCTGGTTTCTGGGGTCTGCTTCGGCGGTTTGTTGATCCAGACCTTGGCCTCGATTCGTGGTGGTCGTGGTCGGCGAGTGAAGCGTTCGGGGTGCTCGCGCCAGGCCCGCTCGAGGGTTCGTGTGCGCTGCTGGTCGATGTCGTGGTAGGTGTCGAAGTGCACGGATGCCGTTGTGTGCCAGCCGATCCCGGAGTGGCGGTGGACGTGGTTGTACTCGGTGAAGAAGCCTTCGCAGAACTGCTTGGCCTGCGCGAGTGAGTCGAAGTGGTGCGGGAAGTCGGGCAGGTACTTCAGCGTCTTGAACTGGGCCTCGGAGAACGGATTGTCGTTGGAGACCTTGGGGCGCGAGTGCGTCCGGGTGATGCCCAGATCGGCCAGCAGCGCGGACACCGGTTTGGAGGTCATCGAGGTGCCCCGGTCGGCGTGCACGGTGTGCGGAGCGGACCCGTTGCGGCCGATGGCCTCGTCGATGAAGTCCGCTGCCACGAGGGAGTCCTCGGCCGCGCAGACGATGTGGTGGGGGCTGTATCGGGAGTAGATGTCCAGCAGCGTGTACAGGTGATACCAGACACCCTTGGCGGGGCCGCGCAGCTTGGTGATGTCCCACGACCACACCTGGGTCGGGCCGGTGGCCACCAGCTCGGGTTTGACCTTCGCTGGGTGCGTGGCCAGGCGGCGTCGTTCCCGGGTCTGGCCGGCCGCCCGGGCGATGCGGTACATGCTGGACATCGAGCAGTAGTACCGGTCCTCGTCCAGTTCCCTGGCCCAGATCTGGCAGACCGACAGGTCCTGGTACGCCGGCCAGTTGATCACCTCCAGCACCTGGGCGCGCTCGGCAACGGTCAAGGTCCCCGGCGGTTTGGCCCGCTCGGCCTGCGGGACCGGGTCCGAGGTCCGCGCCGGCGGGTTGCGCCGCCGGTAGTGACTGGCCCGGGACCTGCCGGTGACCCGGCACGCCGCGGCCACCGACACGCCCAGCGCCAGCATCGCCGCGAACGCCTCACCCAGGATCGTGTCCGCGCTCACCGGTTCCGACCCATCCCCGCCGGGTGGCTCTCGTCGCTGCCGCTCTCGCAGAGCAGCTCCAAGAGCCTGTGCGCTTTTCCCATCACGTCTAACCCTCAAATAAGCGAGTCGGTCGTGCCGGGTGTTCCTGCGAGGTGATCTGGCCGGATGGGGGTCGCGGGTTGGCTGTTGAGCCGGCTGGCGGTGTTCGTGGGGTGTTGAAGGTCGTGCTGGATGAGGACGTGAGGGGTGAGGAGGGCCGTCCAGCAGGTTTTTGGGGTGGTTGGGCAGGCGCGCGGCGTCGGGTTTTGCGTCGTGGGCAGCTGTGTTCGCCCGGGCCAGGTCCGCCTCGGGGCGTGGGGTTCGGGTGGCGGTCAGCCGAAGCGGGTGCGTTCGGTGGTTGCCCAGACGCTGAGCAGTCGGTCGATGGCCTGGGTGTACCCGATCAGGCGGATGGTGATGCCCCGAGCCCGGCGGATGATCATGGCGGGGATGAAGATGACGGTGTTGAGGAAGCGGCGAAACTCCATCCGGATGTAGTCGCGCCGGTCGCTCTTGCGGTGCATCATCAGCGCGAACCAGGACTTGATGTTCCAGGCCAGCGCGGCGATGACCATGTGGGCCCAGTTGGAGACCAGGTCGTACAGCGGGACCCGCAGCGCGTTGACCCCGTTCTTGAGTTGCTCGATGACGTTCTCCTGGTCGCAGCGTTCGTTGGCCAGTTCGACGACCTGCTCGGCGCTCAGGTCGGTGCGGGTGGTGATGTAGAAGAAGTAGCGGATCTCATCGAGCAGGACCTGCTCGCCGCGGGCGCGGCTGATGTTCTTGCGCAGCGCGACGACCCGGTAGGGGCGGGTGCACTTGCCCGGCTGGTAGTCGAACTCGGCGACGTCCTCGTGGCCCAGCTGCAGGTTCAGGTACTCCCGCTCGGCCACGATCGCCGCCTTGGTGTCCGCCCGGCGGGCCCGCACCTGCCCGGTCGCGTTCTGGTAGGGGGCGGGCCGTTCCAGCCGGGCCCAGCTGGACTCGTCCAGGGCCTCGGCCCGGGAGCGCAGCGCGGTGGAGTTGTCCATGCCGAAGACGAAGTCGACCCGCTGGGCCCAGGCGTCGAAGTTCGCGGTGAGGGAGAAGTCGGTGTCCCCGCGCAGGCACACCCGGGGTGCGTGCGGGCTGACCAGATCGATGGCCTTGTCGATCCATTCGGCCGCCCCCTGGTGGCTGGGGGCGTTGCCCGACCGGTTGACCAGGTAGAGGACCTCTCGGGTGTTGGCCAGCGACACGATCAGCGGGGCGTACCCCCAGATGCCCTTGTACGACATGTCCATGCCCTGCTTACGCGACCCGGTGGTCGGCGCGATCGTGCCGTCGATATCCAGGTAGGCCACCGGGCCGAGCAGGTCCCGGCCGCGGGTATCCCACAGCTTCGGGCGCACCGAGTTGATCGCCTCCATCAAGGTGGTCACGTCATCGGCGCTGAAGCGGCGGCAGAAGTCCCCGGCGGTGGTCGGGTCCGGGATCAGGTCCGCGCCCAGGGCGTTCATGTAGGCGATGTCGTGGCGCAACCGCTCGATGTCCTCCAACCGGGTCCCGCCGCAGGCCACGTTGTAGGCCAGGTTCAGCACGTGATCGGACTCGTGATACGGCAGGTGCACCTTCAACAGCTCCAGGTCGGCGTCGATCGCCTCGGGCAAACCGAGGCGGGTCACCAGCCGATGCACCGCCGCGATCCCCCCGAAACAGGTCGCGTCCACGTTGCCGCCGACCTCGTAATGCACCGGACCCGTGGACAGCATCGGCGCCGGCTGGGAACTCCACCCCCGGGCCAGCCGGTGCCGGGCAGCGACCCGACGCCCACGTCGCGCCGCGTTCCGCCGGCTCTGCTGCTGCGCTATCTTCTTCACCACAAAGGCCTTCCTCGCCGGGCTGCGTTGAGACCGCAAACCCCCGCAAGGTAAGGCCTTTGTGCTGTCCAGAACCCGCCAGACACGCCACACGCTTACTGGAGGTCTAACGCGCCCTGCGTGCGTTCCAGCTGGCGCCTCAACCGGGCGTTCTCGGCCTCCAACTTCACCGCCCGACCAGCCGCGCTCGAGTCCTTCGACCGCGGCCTACGCTCGCGGCGGTAGGTCTGCCCCGCCGCGGCAGCATCGCGTGCTTTGGCCCACTCCGCGACCAGCGTCTGATAGATCCCTTCCCGACGCAGCACCGCGGACTTCTGCCCATGCGGGGCGGCCTCGTACTCGGCAAGGACCCGCGCACGGTACTCCGCGGTGTACGTCCGCCGGACCGGCATCGGCGCCGGATCAACACCTGATTCTTCGGACATGATCCGCTTCCGTTCCCCGCCCTCTCACGGCTACCCCACAACCGCTGGGGTGTCTCACACCAGCCTGACAGAGAGGGGGCCTCGTCAACGAAGGCATCGCGGAGTCCGGGTTGGGCGACCATGTCAGCCGGATGGGCAAGCGGATGAAGATCCGGGGCGTGCTTAGGGACGCGCTGCGGCAGAAGAGCGTCGGAGTCATCGAGGAGATCCCCGAGAAGGGCATCGTCAAGTACGGCAAGCCGGCCGGCATCGTCGCCTGCATCGTCCCGACGACCAACCCCGACCTGACTCCGGCGGGCAACGCCGTCTACGGCATCAAGGCTCGCGACGTCGTGATCTTCTCGCCGCACCCGCGCTCCAAGAACACCTCCTTCGAGACCGTGCGACTCATGCGCGAGGCACTGGAGAAGGAGGGCGCGCCGGCGGACATCCTGCAGTGCCTCACCAAGGTCAACATCCCGATGTCGCAGGCCCTCATGGCGCGCGCCGACGTCATCATCGCCACCGGCGGACAGCCGATGGTGCGGGCCGCCTACAGCTCGGGCACACCGGCATACGGGGTGGGCGCCGGCAACTCGACGATGATCTTCGACGAGACCACCGACGTCCCCGAAGCGGCGCGCAACTCGCGCCTGTCCAAGACCTCGGACTTCGGCTCGGGCTGCTCGGCCGACGGCAACCTCATCATCGAGGCCAGCAAGTTCGACGCCATGGTCACGCAGCTGCAGAAGGAGGGCGGCTACCTGGCCTCCGAGGAGGAGAAGGCGATGCTGCGCGAGGTGATGTGGGACGACGAGGGGCACCGCACCCCGGACACGGTCGCCATCGCGCCTCAGCAGCTGGCCAAGATCGCCGGCTTCGGCATCCCCGAGGACGCGCGGTTCATCATGGTCATGGGCGATGGCATCGGCAAGGAGCACCTGTTCTCCAGCGAGAAGCTCACCACCCTCTTGGCGCTCTACAAGTACGAGGGCTTCGACCAGGCGCTGGACATGATGCGCGCGGTCTACGAGGTGGGCGGCAAGGGCCACTCCTGCGGCATCTACTCCTTCGACCCGGACCACATCGACCGGCTCGGCAAGGCGGCGCCCGTCTCGCGGATCATGGTGCGCCAGCCGCAGTCCAAGGCCAACGCCGGGGCGTTCAACAACGGTATGCCGATGACCTCCAGCCTGGGTTGCGGCACCTGGGGAGGCAACGTGATCTCGGAGAACGTCAGCCTCAAGCACTACATGAACGCCACTTGGGTCTCGACGCCGATCAAGGAGGACAAGCCTTCGGACGAGGAGCTGTTCGGCTCGTTCTATGACCCGGCGCTGGAGCCCGAGGGCGAGGTCATCACCACCTGAGCGCAGCAGAGCCGCACCGGACCACGGGAGGTAGCGCATGACCGAGCTGACCGCCGAACAAATCCTCGCCGACGCCGAGTCGTGGTGGTCGACGGACATCATCGACATCCACCCGGGCAAGATTCTCGATGCGGGGCTACCCGATCGAGGAGCTCATCGGGAATGTCACCTTCCCGGAGATGATCTGGCTGATGCTGCGCGGCGAGCTGCCCAGCCGCGCTCAGGCGACGCTGTTCGAGGCCGCCCTGGTCTCCGCGGTCGACCACGGCCCGCAGGCTCCGGCGATCGCCGTGTCGCGCATGTCGGTGACGTGCGGGCTGCCGCTCAACGGCGCCATGGCCTCGGCCATCAACGTGCTCGACGACATCCACGGTGGCGCCGGCCAGCAGTGCATGCAGCTGTACCGCGAGATCGCCGATGTCAGGTCCGGTCCGGAGGACCTCGAGCGGGCAACCGACGCGGTGCTGAAGCGGTGGCGGGAGGAGGAGGGGATCAAGTACGTCCCTGGCTTCGGCCACCGCTTCCATCCGCTCGACCCGCGGGCGCCGCGGTTGTTGAAGCTGGTCGACGACGCCGTAGCGGCGGGAGTCGTGTCCGGCGACTTCGCCATGATCGGCCGGGCCGTCGAGGCCAGCATCAGCCGGGGGCGCTCGCTCATCCCGATGAACATTGACGGGGTCACAGCGGTCGTCTACTCCGAGCTCGGGTTCGCCCCGCAGCTGGGCCGCGGCATCTTCATCCTCTCCCGGTCGGTCGGAATCCTGGCCCACGCCTGGGAGCAGCAGAGCCAAGGCGGACGGATCAAGGGCCCGATGCCCAAGACCATCCCGTACCGCTACACCGGGGTCCCGCGCCGGGCCGTCCCCGACATGACCGCAACCACGTGACCACGCCGACGCTGGGCTCGGCCCCGCAGGAGTCCTGATGAGCACCGACCTGATCTCCCACCAGCTGGTCCGCTACCTGGAATGGCGCGGCGTCCGGCACATCTTCGGCCTGTGCGGCCACACCAACATCGCCGTGCTGGCTGCGCTCTCGACGTCGCCGATCGAGTTCGTCAACACCCGCCACGAGCAGATCGCGGCGCACGCGGCCGACGGGTACGCCCGCGCCACCAAGAAGGCCGCGGTCGTGCTGTCGCATCTGGGCCCCGGTCTGACCAACGCCGCCACGGGAGTCGCCAACGCGGCGCTGGACTCGGTGCCCATGGTCGTCATCGCCGGTGACGTGCCGTCACACTACTTCGGCAAGCACCCGCACCAGGAGGTCAACCTCCATGCGGACGCGCAGCAGTACGAGATCTACCGCCCGTTCGTCAAGCGTGCGTGGCGGGTCGAGTCCCCGCATCTGGTTGCCGAGGTCCTCGACAAGGCGTTCACCCTCGCCGAGAGCGGACGCCCCGGCCCGGTGCTGGTCGACGTGCCGATGGACGTGTTCTCCAAGGAGGTCGACGTCGCGCTGTTCGACCGCGTCATGGCCGGCTCGCAGCAGCTGGTTCGACCCAGCCTCGACGAGGCCACCGCCGATGCGATCGTCGGGAACCTGCTGGAAGCGCAGAACCCGCTGCTCTACGTCGGCGGCGGGGCGGTGCTCGCCGACGCCACCGACGAGCTGGAGGAGCTGGTCAACCACCTGCAGATACCGGTGGCGCACACGCTCATGGGCAAGGGCGTCGTCGCCGACGACAACCCCATGGTCCTGGGCATGACCGGCTTCTGGGGCACGACCTTCATCAACGAGATGTGCCAGAAGGCCGACTGGATCCTTGCGTTGGGTACTCGCTTCTCCGAGGCGGACTGCAGCTCCTGGGAGGACCAGTACACCTTCAGCATCCCGCCGACCAAGCTCATGCACATCGACATCGACCCCGCCGAGCTCGGGCGCAACTACCCGGTGCAGATCGGCGCGGTCGCCGACCTCAAGCCGGCCATCGCCGCCCTCGTCCGAGCCGCCCGGCGGCTGGCCCCCGACGGCGTCCAGCGCGAGCAGGTGGTCGCGGAGATTCGGCGTAACCGGCAGGCCTTCCGCGCGGAGAACCAGGAGGGCGAGACGAGCGACGCCTGGCCGATGCGTCCGGAGCGAATCCTCGCCGAGACTCGGCAGGTGCTGCCCCGGGACGCCATCGTCACCACGGATGTCGGCTGGAACAAGAACGGCATGGCCCAGCAGATGGACATCCTGACGCCCGGGTCGGTCTTCACACCTGGCGGCTACGCGACCATGGGCTTTGGGGCTCCCGCGGCCCTCGGCGCCAAGCTGGCCTGCCCCGACCGTGTCGTGGTGTGCCTCGTCGGCGACGGCGGCTTCGGCCAGAACCCTGCCGTGCTCTACACCGCGCGGGAGAAGAACATCCCGGCCGTCTGGGTGGTCATGAACAACAACGCCTTCGGGACCATCGCCGGCCTGGAGCAGGCGCACTTCGACACCACCTACGGCACCGTCTTCGAGAACGAGAACGGGCCCGTGGAGACCGACTTCGCGGCGATCGCCCGGGCCTACGGCGTCGAGGGGATCAAGGTCAGCTCGGCGGCCGAGTTCAAGCCGGCCTTGGAGCGAGCCGTCGCGCTGGACGCACCAGTCGTCATCGACGTCCGGATGGTCAACGTCCCGACCCCAACGGCGGGGCACTGGAACATCATGGACATTTATTCACCGGGTAAGGAAATCCACCACGTGTCAACCGAATGAGGATGCGACGGCATGTCCAATGAGAAGTTCTCGCTGGCCCACCTGACGGCCATCCGATGCGAAACCCCCGAGCTGGTGCGCATTGCGAGCCAGGCTGGCTACGACTACGTGAGCCCGCGGGTCATCTACATGGGACTTCCCGGCGAGCCCAACTACTCACTGGCGAGCAACCCGGCCCTGTTCGCGGCGACCAAGGCGGCGTTGGACGAGACCGGGATGCGCATCCATGATGTCGAGCTCGCGCGGGTGGTCGACGGCCTCGACCCGAGGGCCCGGTACGGGCCGGAGCTGGAGAAGG
This sequence comes from uncultured Actinomycetota bacterium, assembly GCA_963724925.1. Lineage (GTDB taxonomy): Bacteria > Actinomycetota > Actinomycetes > Actinomycetales > Dermatophilaceae > Phosphoribacter. The sequence goes on from CAVRXF010000018.1 coordinate 51,649, forward strand.
GCGCGGAGCTGGGCGCGAGGGCGGTGCTCTCGAGTATCTGGACGAGCGACCGCGACTACTACCTGCGCACGTTCGCCGAGATTCGCGAGCTGGCCGGCGAGTTCGGCATGTCCGTGAACCTCGAGTTCGTGCCCATTGCCGGTGTTCGCACCCTCGCCGAGGCCGTGGACGTGCTCAAGACGGTGAACGCCCCCAACGCCGGTCTGATGATCGACATCCACCACATCCATCGCTCCCGCGATAACGTCGAGGACCTCGATGGACTGCCCGCACAGTGGTTCAACTTCTGCCACCTCTGTGACGCGCCCGGGGAGATCCCCACCGACCTCGAGGAGATGACCCACATCCTCCGCGCGGCCCGCTCCTACGTGGGGGAGGGCGGCATACCGGTCGCGGACTACGTCCATCACATGCCCGAGATGGTCTACTCGATCGAGCTGCCCAACGACGAACGGGTCGCTCAGTACGGCGCCGCCGAGCACGCCGCCCGCTGCCTGGCCAGTGCCAAGGCCTACTTCGCCGCCCACCCCCGCCCGGCGGACGCGCCGGCCACCCATCCCGCACCCGCCTGACCCGCAGGAAGGTACACCGTGGTACCCGAAAAGCTGGTGACACACAGCCTGTTCCTCATCGGGGAGGGCATCGGCAAGTCCCTCACGCCCGCGATGCACGAACGCGAAGGTCGCGAGCTGGGCATGTCGGTGAGCTACCACCTCGTCGACACGCTCGAGCTGGCCCTAGGTCCGTCGGACCTGCCCGACGTGCTGACCTGGGCCAAGCGACTCGGCTGCACGGGGTTCAACGTCACCCACCCGTTCAAGCAGGCGATCCTCCCGCACCTGGACGCCCTGTCGGACCGGGCCAGCGCCCTTGGCGCGGTCAACACCGTGGTCATCCAGGCCGGCCAGGCCACCGGCCACAACACCGACTGGTGCGGCTTCCAGCGCCCGCTCGCGCGGCAGCTGCCCGAGGCGGCCAGCAGCCGGGTTGTCCAGCTCGGGGCCGGGGGGGCGGGCGCGGCCGTGGCCTATGCGCTGCTCGACCTCGGCGTCAAGCACCTGACCATCGTCGATGCGGTGCCCGGAAAGGCCGACGAGCTCGTCGCCCGGATGGCCCAGCTGTACTCGGGCGGACCGGGTCGATGTCGGCAGCGACCTGGCGGTCGCGCTCTGAGGACGCCGACGGGGTCGTGCACTGCACCCCGACCGGGATGGCGACACACCCTGGCTGCGCAGTGCCCGACGAGCTGCTCAGCCCCCAGCGGTGGGTCTCCGAGATCGTCTACTTCCCCCTGGAGACCGAGCTGCTGCGGCGGGCTCGGGCCAAGGGGTGCCGGACCGTCGACGGCGGCGGAATGGCAGCCGAACAGGCCTACGAGGCCTTCTTCATCTTCACCGGTGTCCGGCCCGACGGAGACCGGATGAACGCCCACCTCCGAGCGATGGTGGGTGGCACCAAGGTCGGCTGAGCCCTTCGGCGGACCAGCACAACCCGGCGGACACCCCGAACGTCGCCGGGACAACTCAACCAGCACCACCCCCGCCCGGGCCCCGGGCGAGCACCCATTCGGCCCATGCGGGCAGGCCAGGAGGTGACCGGCAGATGGCACAAGCGGACTCAGTCCCACACGAGAAGCAGCACGGTAAGGCGGCCGCGAGCGGCTGGATCGGCAGCGCGCTCGAGTACTACGACTTCTTCATCTACGCCCAAGCGGCGGCGCTGATCTTCCCCACAGTGTTCTTCGACCCGAACGACCCGAGGATGGGCATCATCGGGGCCCTCGGCACCTACTTCGTCGGGTACGTCGCCCGGCCCATCGGCGCCTTCTACCTCGGTTCCTGGGGCGACAAGCACGGGCGCAAGAACGTCCTGGTCCTGTGCATGCTGCTCATGGGCGCCTCCACGTTCCTCGTCGCGCTGCTGCCGACCTACCAGCAGGTCGGCTTCCTCGCCCCGGCGCTGCTCATCGCCCTGCGTCTCGTCCAGGGCTTCGCCGTTGCCGGCGAGATCTCCGGGCGCGAGCACGATGATCCTCGAGCACGCCCCGTTCGGCCGCCGGGGCTTCTTCGGCAGCTTCACCCTGCAGGGCACCCAGGCGGGCCAGATCTTCGCCGCAGCGATCTTCCTGCCGCTGGCGACGTACCTGCTCCAAGGAGGCGTTCGAGTCCTGGGGCTGGCGGATTCCGTTCCTGCTCAGCGCGGTCGTCGTCGTGGCCGGCTACATCATCCGCCGCCGGGTCGCCGAGACCCCGGCCTTCGAGAAGGAAGAGGCCAAGGGCGGGGTCCCGCATCGCCCATCGCCGAGGTGTTCCGGGACAGCCCTGGCACCGATGGTGCGCGTCATCTGCATGGCGCTGACGAACATCATCCCGGTGACCACCTCGATCTTCGGCGCGACGTACGCGACGAACAAGGCCTACGGCGTCGGGTTCGAGGCGAGCGTCTACCTGTGGATTCCGTGCTCGGCAACATCGTCGCCGTGGTCGTCATCCCCTATGTCGGCAACCTCGCCGACAAGATCGGCCGACGTCCGACGATCATCATCGGTGCCGTGGTCTCCGGGCTCATGTCGTTCGGCTACCTGTGGGCGATCAGCCAGCAGAATGTCGCGCTTGGCCATCGTGTTCTCGCTGGTCATGTGGGGCGCGGTGTACCAGGGCTACAACGCGGTCTTCCCCGCGTTCTACCCCGAGCAGTTCCCGACCCAAGACCCGGGTCACCGGCATGGCGATCGCCCAGAACCTCGGCACGGCGATCACGCTCGGCGATGCCGCTGGTCTTCGCCATCGTGGCCCCCCCCGGTTCAGCCAACGTCTGGCTGGTCGTCGGCGCGATCACCTTCGCGATCACACTGATCGCGGCGTACGCCGCATACCAGTCTCCGAGACCTACCGGTTCCGCAGCGCCGACCTCGGTGTCCCGGGGCCGCAGCCGGTGTCGATGGAGGAGTACAACCGGCTGCGTGACGAGTCGATCGCCGAGGCCAAGCGCGACCGGGCCGCCCGGCGCGAGCAGGCCGGCGCCCGCTGACCGCTGCACGGCAGCCCACGGGTCGCGGCAGGAGGGCGCCTCTGTCGCGCCGCCGCGGGCGGACGGCCTGAGCCGGTATGCCGGCGCGACGGCATACCCTCAATGCCATGGGCTTCACTACCGACCCGCGGGTCGGCGCCGTCGTCAGCGTCGTGCTGATCATCCTCGGCGTGGTCATGCTCACGACGGGGTCGGCGGACAGCGCCGGCTGGGGCTGGCTGTTCCTCGTCGTCGGCGTGCTCGGCCTGGTCGCCAACATCGGGCTGTACGCCCGGACGCGGCGTCGGTAGGAGGGCCGGTCTTGAGCAAGACGAGCGTCCCCCGTCGCGATCCGGAGCGGACCCAGGCTGACCTGCTGGCGGTGGCCACCGAGGAGTTCGCCCGCGACGGCTTCTTCGGTGCCAGGGTCGACAAGATCGCGGCCCGCAGCCGCACGACCAAGCGGATGATCTACTACTACTTCCAGGACAAGCGCGGGCTCTACACGGCCGTCCTGGAGAAGGCTTACGCCGACATCCGCGCCCGGGAGCAGGCGCTCGAGCTGGGCGAGAATGCCACCCGGCCTGGCGATGGCGACACTGATCCGGCACACCATCGACTACCACGACCGCCACCCGCACCTGGCCCGGCTTGTGACCGTCGAGAACGGCCTGGATGCCCAGAACCTGCGCACCTCCACTCGCCAGGCTGACCTCAACCTGCCCATCGTGCTGCTCGTCGACGACATCCTCGAACGCGGCCGGGCCAGTGGCGAGTTCGTGCGGGACGTCCGCGGCATCGAGCTGCATCTGCTGATGAGCGCGCTCGCGCTGTTCCGGATCACCAACGCACCGACCATCAAGGCGACCTTCGGCATCGACATGCGGACTCGGGAGCAACAAGGAACACTCGACCGACATGCTGGTCTCTCTCGTCCTGACCTGGCTGCGCACGCCGGACCCGCCGACCGGTATGCCGTCCCTGGACTCCAGGAGGCCGCCCGCGCCGCGCACCGCGCCCGCGCTTGTGACGGCTCGCGTCGCGCCTGCGGCACCGGGGCCTGCGGTCGTGCTCTGTGGGCCGGTCGGAGCCGGAAAGACGGTCACCGGCCGGGCCCTCGCTCAGGCGCTCGACCTGCCGTTCCACGACACCAACGAGGCCATCGAGCGCGCGAGCGGCCGCACCGTCGCCGACATCTTCGTCGACGACGGCGAGCGCGCGTTCCGGACGTTGGAGCGCGCTGAGGTCCGGCGGGCGCTCGCGACTGAGCGGGGGGTGCTCAGCCTGGGGGCTGCCGCGGTGCTCGACCCGCTGGTCGAGCCGTTGCTGCAGGGGCGCGTCGTCGTGTTCCTCGACGTCCGGATCGCCGACGCGGCCAAGCGGATCGGTCTGGATCAACCTCGGCCGCACCTCGGTCTCAACCCGCGGGCCGCCTGGACGGCGATGATGAACGAGCGCCGGCCCGCCTACGAGCGGGTCAGCACCCTGCGCGTCGACACCTCGGGGAAGTCCCCCGACCAAGTGGCGCGCGAGATCGCCAACCTGCTGTCGGCTCAGTCGATGTGATACCGGTGCGGAAACCCTGCCGCTTTCACATCGACTCGGCCGTGAACGGTCAGCCGGCCGGCTCACAGCACCGGCATAGAGCCGGGACAGGTCCTCGGGCGACCACTCGCCTAGCGTCGGCAAGGACAAGCCCGGCACCAGCCGGGCCATCGTGAAGGAGCGCCATGAGCGAGCACGAGCCGAGCGAACGTGTCCGGCCCGGAGGACGACATCGAGGACCACGACCGCGGCCTGCAGTTCGACCTCGGCACCCTCCTGCAGCGCCGTGCGGTGCTGGGCCTGGTCGGCGGCCTGGGCGTGCTGGCGGGCGCCGCGGCGTGCGGCGCTCACGACATCGGGCGGCACGTCGACCTCCACCGCGACCTCAGGCCCGCAGCGTGCATCGAGCTCGACGGCGACCGGCTCGAGCGCCTCGTCCGGCTCGGTCACCGAAGTTCCCGACGAGACTGCAGGTCCATACCCGGGGGACGGCTCCAACGGTGCCAACGTCCTGGACGACTCCGGCATCGTGCGCGGTGACATCACGTCGAGCTTCGGGTCCTCGACGACCAAGGCAGCCGGCATACCGCTCACCATCAAGCTCACCGTCAAGGAGGCCGAGACCGGCGCCGCGATGGCCGGCGCCGCGGTGTACGTGTGGCACTGCGACCGCGACGGCCGGTACTCGATGTACTCCCAGGGCGTCAGCGGTGAGAACTACCTGCGCGGCGTGCAGGCCACAGACGCCGGCGGCACGGCGACGTTCACCTCGATCTTCCCGGCCTGCTACTCGGGACGATGGCCGCACATCCACTTCGAGGTCTACCAGCAGTGTCGGCGACGCAACCGACGGCGGGCGGATCGTCAAGACCTCGCAGATCGCCCTGCCAGAGGCGACCTGCAACGAGGTGTACGCGACGGGCGGCTACGGCGAGAGCGTGACCAACCTCAGCCGGGTCGCCTGCAGCGCGACAACGTGTTCGGCAACGACGGTGGCGTCCACCAGCTCGCGACGATGTCCGGGTCGACCTCAGGCGGCTACACCGCGCAGCTCACGGTCGGGGTCTGACGCCGCAGGGGCGGGGCGCGGTTGGGTGTCCGTGCCCGGTGGCGGGTAGGCTTGCGGCCAATCCCCTGGAGCTGACCGCGCGCAGGCGTGCCCGGCATACGAAAGCGAAGTCTTCGTGGCAACGACCAACGACCTGAAGAACGGGCTGGTGCTCAACATCGACGGCCAGCTGTGGACCGTTGTCGAGTTCCAGCACGTCAAGCCCGGCAAGGGGCCGGCGTTCGTGCGCACGAAGCTCAAGAACGTGCTGTCCGGCAAGGTCGTCGACAGGACCTTCAACGCGGGGCTCAAGGTCGACACGGCGAACGTCGACAAGCGCACCATGGCGTACCTGTATAAGGACGGGTCCGACTTCGTCTTCATGGACACCGACACCTACGACCAGGTGCAGGTGTCTGACTCCGTGGTGGGCACCGCCGCGAGCTTCCTGCTGGAGAACCAGAACGCCATCGTCGCCACCCATGACGGCTCGCCGCTCTACGTCGAGCTGCCCGCCTCGGTCGTGCTCGAGATCAGTCACACCGATCCGGGCTTGCAGGGCGACCGCTCGACGGGCGGCACCAAGCCGGCCACCTTGGAGACCGGCGCGCAGATCCAGGTCCCGCTGTTCCTCGAGACCGGCACGAGGGTCAAGGTCGACACGCGCGACGGCTCGTACCTCGGCCGGGTCAACGACTGAGCCGGCGCTCGGTCAGCACAGCACGGCATACCGCATGGGCGCCCGGACCAAGTCCCGAAAACGCGCGCTGGAGCTGCTTTTCGAGGCCGACCAGCGCGGAGTCAACGTGCAGTCGCTGCTCCGCGAGCGGCTGGCACACCCGACAACGCCGGCGCCGCTGCCTGAGTATGCCGTGACGATCGTCGAGGGGGTCGTGCGCACCTGGTCGGAGGTCAACGAGCTGCTGGCGACGTACTCGCATGGCTGGACGGTCGAGCGGATGCCCGCGGTCGACCGGGCCATCCTGCGCATCGGCACCTGGGAGGTCGTCTGCAGCGACGAGGTGCCCGATGCGGTGGCGATCTCGGAGGCGGTGCTGTTGGCCAAAGAGCTGTCGACGGACGGGTCCCCGGCGTTCGTCAACGGGCTGCTGGGGCGGATCGCGGAGGTGAAGAGCACCCTCGTCTAGCTCCGCCACTCCAGTCGCAGCCCGAAACCGCGTCTGTCAGCTCCAGGCGCTCTCGGCGCTCTCCACCGCATCGCGTTCAACAAGTACGGCGGGTGTCCTGGAACTACTCCCAGCAAGCGACTCCCTCGACCAGTAACCCCATCCTGCTGCCCGACGGGTGCCCATGTTCCAAAGGACGCTCCAAGCCAGGTCGTACCGACCCGCGCCACGGCTTCGGCCACCTATTCATTGGGTCGGGTGGCCCGGGGGAATCTGGCTCTCCCGGCATCGAGTGTGGGTCGATTCCGGGCCTGATGGCGACGGACTGCCTTGCTGGCAAGGGAATCCGGTACGCGGGCTGAGCGTCGGGTGACGCGCACGGGCGTGGACCTAGGTTTGGAGGTTCCTACACGCAGCCAACAAGGGACACCCGTGCGCGTCACGACTGCATTCAACCGCCTGCTGAGCCTGCCGGGGGTGAGCGTCACGGAGGTTTGCTTCGAGCACGAGCGGCTCGTCGTGGATGTGGCGTTGCGGCGCCGCCGGTTGCAGTGCCCGGAGTGCACGTTCAGCACCGCGGCCTGTTACGACACCCGGCCGGTGTTCTCGCGTTGGCGGCATACCGACACGGGTCGCTGGAAGGTCCTGGTGCGGGCCGGTCTGCGCCGGCTCGCGTGCCCGGCCCACGGGGTCAGGGTCGAGGCCGTCCCGTTCGCCCGGCACCGCTCGGGGTTCAGCCGCGACTTCGAGGACCTCATCGCGTTCCTGGCGACCAAGACCGACAAGACCACGATCGTGCGGCTGTCCCGGGTGGACTGGGACAGCGTCGGGCGGATCTGCGAACGCGTCGTCGCCGACGGCCTGGACCCCGGCGTTTAGACGGGCTGGTGAACATCGGCGTCGATGAGGTGAGCTGGCGCAAGCACCACCGGTATCTCACTCTGGTCACCGACCACACGGCCAAGAAGATCGTGTGGGGCGCCGAGGGCAAGGACACCGCCACCCTCGATGCGTTCTTCGACGAGCTCGACGAGACCAAATCCGCTGCGCTGCAGGCGATCAGCATGGACATGGGCGCGGCGTTCCTGAAGAGCGCCCGCTCTGAAGGGCACGCCCCGCAGGCGGTGATCTGCATCGACCCGTTCCACGCGGTCAAGCTCGTCACCGACGCCCTGGACGTGGTGCGCCGGGCGACCTGACCAGCTGCGCCAGCTCCCCGACCAGGCCGCCGCGAAGAAGTTCAGGGGCGCCCGCTGGTCGCTGCTCAAACGCCCCGAGAACCTCACCGACGACCAGGCCGCGACGCTACGTCAGCTCCGCAACCGCGGCGGTGACCTGTGGCGGGCCTACAGCCTCAAGGAGGCCTTCCGGGCGATCTTCTCCGGCGACCTGAACCCCGAGGAGACCCTCGAGCTGATCGACCGGTGGTGCTCCAAGGCCAGCCGCTCCCGGCTCGCTCCCTTCGTCAAGGTCGCCAAGACCATCCGCAAGCATCGTGACGGATCCTGGCGGCCATCCGACTGAAGATCAACAATGCCCGGGCAGAGGGCTTGAACAACCACGTCCGCCTGATCATCCGACGGGCCTACGGATTCCACTCACCCGCTGCCGCACTCGCCCTAGTCATGCTCACCTGCGGACCGATCGACCTCGTCCTACCTCACGAACGAGCCGCGATCTGACCCACACTCATGCCGGGAGAGCCGTGTTCGTTCTTGAACTCCCCGACGAGTTCCTTCTTCTTGCAGTCGACCGAGATGACCGGCTGCCCCGCCGCGCTGAACTGGGCGACTTGCCCTGCCAGATAATGGAACTGGGCGTCCCGATCCTCGTGCTGACGACCTTCGATGACCTTGCTGTTGGCCTGCAGGCTAAAGCCCATCGCGTGCAGCATCCGGGCCACCGTCCGATCCGACACCGGATGGCCGCCGCAGCCAGCGCAGCAGCCAGGTTCCTGGTCGACTTCGTCGTCCACACCAACAGCGACATCGGATCGCCGCGGGTCTGCGGTTCCACCAACGCCCTCAGCTGCGCGGCCAGCTCAGGGTCGGTCTCGGTCAGCTTCTTGCGACCACCCCCTGGCCGGCGCACCCGCACCGCCTGCTGCGGCTCACCTTCGATCTCACGCTTGCCCCGCGCGACCGTGTCCGGATGCGCCCCGGTGGCCCCAGCCACCGCCTTCACCCCGCCCCACCCCAACTCGACGGCCTCGCTGCCCAGCAGCAGCCGGCGCTGCCGCTCATCCAGATGCAGCCGCAACGCCGCATACCGGCGGGCCGCCGCCTCCGCCAGCTGCGCACGCTCCGCCATAGCAGAACCGTAGGGCTCTCACACCCCAAAACCTAGGTTATTGTGACGCGAGCCCTTAGGTGAGGTCGACCACCCAGAGCCGGTTCGGGGCCGGCGCGGTGAAGTCCCGACCGACCAGGTCTGCCGGGCGTGCCGCCCCCGGGTCGGATACCGTGGTCCGAACCCGGCGGGACCGGGAAACCCCTTGCAGCCCAGCGGTTCTCATCACCCGCTCGACGGTGCACCGGGCCACCGGGCGGCCCGCCACCCTGACCTGCTCACGGCGCAGCTGGTGGTAAATTTTGCGGGCCCCGTACAACCCGCCGCGGGAGGCCCGGTGCACCCGGGTGACCTCGGCCAGGACCAGCACGTCACGGCAGGCCCGGGCACACCGCGCCCGGTTGCGGGCGGCGTAGTCGTGCTCGGGGCGACCTGGCAGCCGTGCTGGGTCAGCACGCGGCAGATCGGCTCGACCCCGAAACGGGACCGGTGCTCGTCGATGAACGCGATCACCACGGCAGTCGCGGGTCCAGCTCCCGCGCGAAGAAACTCGAGGCCGCCAGCAGGATCTCGTTGGCCCGCTTCAGCTCACGGACCTCCGCCTTCAGCTCGCGCAGCTGCTCCGCCTCCCCGGTGCATGGCCCGGCCGGCGGCCCGCGTCGATATCGGCCTGCTTGACCCAGCCGCGCAACGTGTCTGGCACCACCCCCATCCGCGGACCGATCCGCTTCACCGCGGCGTTCATCGACAGCGACGAGTCCTCGCTCATCGCCTCTGCGACCATCCGCGCGCACGCTCACGCAGCTCGTTCGGGTACTTCCTTGGCGCTGGCATAACTCCACCTTTCCGTGGAATCAGACCCTCCAGCAAACCCGGGGCGATTCACACCGGCCCAACCAGGCCCGCGCCCGCGGCGCCACCCTCCGCCGCCAACTGGTCACCGTCCCGGCCCGGCTGGCCCGACCGCAACGCCGTCCACACCCTGCACTTGCCCCGCACTGGCCCTGGGCCCAACCCTGGCTCACCCTATGGCGCAACGTCTTCCAGCCCACCACCGGCCCGCCCGCCCTCGCCGTGCCCATTCACCCGCCGCGCAGGCCCGACCGGAGACCCCACCCACTGGAAAAGCTGGGCAGACCAGCAGACTCGCGCGGCCCAGCCCACCAAAATCTCCCCGCCACCACACCCCGAACAATGCCCCCACAGCGTCCACGGATCGAGGCTTAGGGTCGGCGTCATGGCAGCATTCACTGGCGCATTCGTTGAGCGCGGTACAGGCGGGTTCGACAAGGCTGCGGCAGGGCGGTGTTCAACCAGCGTCGGCCCGCGCGTAGCCCGCCCGCTGTCCTGTTCGCGCCCGACGTGGACGACGTCGTGCCGGGTAGCCGCTGGCCCGGACCGGGGCTCGCAGGTGAGCGTGCGCTCGGGCGGACACAGCTGGGCCGCCTGGAGCCTGCGTAACGATGGCTTCTGATCGACCTAGGCGGCCGACGGGTCGACGTCAAGGATGCCTCGGGCCCCGTCCTGGCCGGCCCGGCGGTCCATCGTGGCGCCGAGCTTAACCGTTCCTGCAGGCGCGGGGAACACTTCGACGGCGGACACTCTCCGACCGTCGGCATCGGCGGCTTCCTGCTGCAGGGCGGGATGGGCTCGAACTGTCGCGGCTGGAACTCGGCGTGCGAGATGTCGAGGCCGTTGATGTGTGATGGCTGACGGTGCGCTTGTCCGTGCGACCAACGCAGAACGCCGACCTGTTCTGGGCGCACGAGGGGCCGGGCCAGGCTTCCCCGGGTCGTCGTGCGCTTCCACCTGCGTGCGCGCCGGCGTTTCGAAGCCTCACCCAGTCGACGTTCGTCTATCCCCAAGAGGTGGCCGCCGAAGTGTTCAGCTGGCTCCACCAGGCGCGATCGGACGTCCCGGACAGCGTGGAGATCGTGGCGGATCGGAATACCCCACGCTTCCGGCCGAGTGGCCTACGAAGGCTCGGTGATCGTCGTCGAAGGGGTCTGCTTCGAGGACGACCGGAGGATGCCATTGTTTCGCTCGTTCCGCTGGCGCGTGCCCGGTCGCAGACCAGGCGCTGGTCAGCCGGGTCGCGGTGCCGACGACGATGGCGCAGTGCGGACCAAGCAGGTCCGCGCACTCGTCGGGGCATCGCTACACCGTCGACAACGCTTACCTCGTGGGCAAGACGCCCGAGGTGGGACCGGCCCTGCTGCCCGCCTTCACCGAGCTGCCCACAATCAAGGCGTTCTGGCTATGGTGGACATGGTTCGGGCCCCCGAGCGGCCTTGGACATGGCCCTCTCCCTGCAGAGCGACCTGTACCTCGCCACCTACGGTGGCCGAGGACGGGGCGGACGCGGTATGCGGGATTTGGTCAACGACACCATGGCCCCGCTCGAGCCGCTCCCCATCGGCTGCTACATCGCGACTCCGACTTCAGCGACGACCGCAGAAGTTCCTGTCCGACGAGGCATCCGGAAAACTAGCACGAATCGCGCCGACCCAGACCCGACGGCCGCTTCCCCGACTACCTGATGGCGCCCGGCCACAGGTGACGTCAACCCTGGCAGAGGAACTGACCCAGGTCCGGTCATGCCAGACGCGTCGTATACGCCGCGATTGGCATGACCGAACCGCCCCTGCGCCGGTGTATTGCAAGCGAGACGTGATTCGGCGCCATTCGGCACGTGCGCGCCTATGTCGGGGTAACCAATGGCGACTGGTATCGTTCCTGCGTGCACAGGGGTCTACCGAGGTGGACTTCTGGCAGCCTAGGGGTGGGCGTCGTTCCGTGTGATTCCTCCTGGATCGCCGTTCCTTTTCAAGTCCCACTACTCCAACGCCGATCGTATCGTTGGCGTGGCTTCCTAAGCGGTTCGGTGTCATTGCCAATGTCGCAGCCGTGGGAGTTCTTCGGCAGGACAATGGCTGCGCGACCTTGGCCGAAATGCGGCACGAATTGCCGCAGACAGACCAGAGCGTGATGGCGGCCGTA
>CAVRXF010000019.1:0-43808 GCA_963724925.1 uncultured Actinomycetota bacterium
ACCCTTGCTCGTCCTTGGCCCAGGCCAACAGCAGGCCTTCTAGCTCCTCGCCGGGGTGTTCCGGATGGGTGACCCAGCAGTGCCTTCGTCGGCGGGGTGGAGCTGGCCGCGTAGTGGGGCCCGTGGACACCGGCCGGTCCTTCAGAGGTACTCCACCCAGCGGCGGCCCAGGTCCTGCAGCCATCAACCCAGTGTAGAACACGTGTCCTAATGATGCTTTCGTCTTCTTGGGCCTAGGCGAATCCCTGTCGCGGCTGTCACAGAACCCGCCGTCGGAGCACCTTCTTCGGATGACGTATAGCAACCCGCGCACTTTGGGGATCTCGTGAACGTGTTGACCGCGGCCTGGATCGGGGGTGGACGACTGAACCGGCCCGACGTCGGCGCCGCCGGGCGGTGCGCCCGGTGCGGAATTTGTCGACCAGCTGGTGGCTACCAACGCGGTGGTGTCCAAAGTGTTCACCGCGTTCGACGTGGAGCGCCCAGGCGCACCGGCTGCAGATCCTGGCCGGGCTGCGCCGGCGAGGATTCGGCACCCGGATGCTGACCCAGCCCGCCCCTCGTACGCGGTGCTTCGCCAGCACCCGGTGCCGGTACAGGCGCAGGTGCTGCACGAGGATCAGCTGGACCCGTGGCGAGCGGCGTGCGGCGTACTCGCCGTGGCTCGCGTTGGCGTTACACATCACCCGGCCCACCTCGAAGGAGACAGCAGCATGAACGCGTTGCCATTTCACACCGTCACCGCCGCCAGTGACCGTGACACCCACCTGGTGGTGTCCAGCCCGGCGCTGCGCGCCAGCCGCCCGGACCGGCTGCCGTTCGCGACGCTGTGCGGGCGGGCGGTCGCCGGCAAGGACCCCCCCGATCGCCGACGTCGGATGTCTGCGCTGCCTGCTGCGGACCCAGACGTTCCTAGGCACTGCCGACCTACCAGGTCAGCTTGTGACCGATCTGGGGCCCGGCACCACCACCGACCAATGGCTGGCGGCCGCGGCCGAGGTCATGCCGCCTCTGTCCAGACCGGCCGGCGACAACATCGATGGCCCCGGGTTTCGCAGGCCCGGTTCCTACACTCGCGGGAGTGAGCACCGAGCCCATCTACACCTACCTGCAGCTCGCCGACCGCATGGAGCAGGTGTTGGGGGCCCGCCCGTCCCTGTCGTCGCTGCGCGCGGCCGCCTCGGAGGCCCGCCGCACCCAGTCGGTTCGCCGCCGCCCACGGCTGACCCTAGGAATGCCTGCCCCGCAGCCGTCCCCGTCGCCAACCGCGCCAGCGCTGTTCTCCCAAGCGGAAATGAACGGGTGCGGCTCCCCTGGAGGGGTGTCATGCGGCGGTTGGGATTGTCGTGTCGGCGTAGCGACGCTGGTGAACTCGTTGTCGTTCTTGGCTCAGGTGGTAGCGCCAGTAGGCGTCGAAGTCGCCGTTGCTGCGTAGGGCTCGGAGTTTCAGGATGGCTTCGGCGCCGTGGAGACCCAGCGTGCTCCGGTCAGGTCGAGGCGGTCTTTCACCAGGTGTCGGCAGGCGCCTTCGATGATGCCGGTGGCGATCGGCCAGCCTTGTTCGAGTGCCTGGGGGTAGTCCAGGTAGTCGCGTTTGGCGAGCAGGTAGTCGGCGCAGCGGTCGGCGTTGCGCCGACGGGCGGGGTCGAGGTCGAGGGTGGTGGCCTTGCGCCGGATCGAGGCGGCGACCGTTGATGCCTGGCCGTTGAGAACCGCGAGGGCTTTGTGGCCGACCCACTTCTCGGCGGCGGTGTCACCTTCGGTGAAGAACGACCAGGCCGCGGACCACAGATACTCCAGCACGTGGATGAAGTCGCAGACGACGGTGACGTTGACCTGCCGCGCTTTCGCCTCGGCTTGGATGCAGTCGATCTGATGTTTGGCGCCGTGACCAGGGCGACCCAGGTGCGTTTCCCGGTGGGGTCACGGCGCTGGGCTTCGTCGAAGATCGCGGTGATGACGGTTGCTGCGTTGTCGACCACGCTGGCGGTGAGCCACTTGTTGGTCGCCTTGGGTGCCGCGGCCGGAGCGCCTGGTCGTCGCGGCCGATGATGTCGGTGGCGGTGCGGGCCTGTGGTCTCAGGTCGTAGACGCACCGACCTCGGCCATCCGTTTCCGGTTGCGTTTCTCGCCCTTGGATAGTCGTGTCGCGAGTTTGGCGGTGCCGTGTCGGGCTGCTTTGGCGGTGGCGGGGGAAGCGCGTCGGGTCTCATCACGATGCCCTTGCCGTCCGCGGACAGGACCAGCAGATCGGCTTCGGTGGCCGGGTCCTGGGTGCGCGTGGGCTGGGAGTAGAAGGCCTCGACGTCGGTGGCGGCGCGTGCCGCGAGCTGTTCGAGCTGACGCTTGCCGAGCTGCACTCCACTGGCCCGCTGAATCGCCTCGCGGGCTTCTTGGAAGCTTCCTCGGGAGGACTCGATCGCGGACAGCTCACGTAGCCCGTGGGAGTGTCGCTCACGGGGCAGGTTCAACGCCGCGTCGCCGGGATACAGGTTGCCTCCGCCGCGCCGGCGATACGCCAGCCGGGTGACCTCGACGGCACCGAAGATGGTCTGCAGCGGCCGGGCATGGCCGGTCTCGACAGTGCCCCGCCGGATACCGTCGGCGTCAACGAGGTCATCTCGACGCTGCTCACGGACCGTGCGCAGGTCCAGGTGGTCTTGGTAGAGCTGCCGGACCAGCTCACGCACATCGATGCTCAACCTCTGCTCGAGCTCGCCGTGGGTCAGGCTCCCGGCTTCCTGCTCGCCCAGGAACGAGCAGAGCTGCTCGAAGCGGTCACGGCTCGCGGTGAACGCAGTCACAGCAGACTCGACCTGCTCAGGGATCTCGGCGCTCTGGAGGGCGGGGGTCTCAGTGGTGTCGGGGCGGCTGGTCGGCATCGAGGTCTCCTCCTGCTCGGTGGCTTCGAGATCGGCTCCCTTCAGTGTGCCCGCTGTAGGATCGAGAATGGTGGACATCCGCCCCTGACGTCAGGAGACGAAGGATGAGCACACCCCAACCAGAACCGCCATTCGCCGCGACCCGCAAGGCCCTCGCCGAGGCGCTCGCCCAGATCGACGGGCTCCTGCCCGGGTCGGTCGTGGTCCGGCTGATGCGCTGCGGCAAAAGCAACTGTGCCTGCAAGGCAGACCCACCGACCCTGCACGGGCCCTACACCCAGTGGACCCGCACTGTGCGCGGCAAGACCGTCACCAAGATCCTGACCGACGAGCAGCGCGCCGTAAGTTGGTTGAAACAAGGGATAAGGATTATGTAAGCTGAGAGTTGTTATAAGTATTAGAGTGAGAGTTGGATTAGAGGTGAGTAGTGAAGATTAAAAAGAATAGCGGCGCTACAGGGAATCCTCCCGGGGAAGACAACACGCTACGGAGATAGCGTCAGCGCATCAGGGAGCGCACAAATCGAACACTGGTTGGCCCACCATCCCCGGGGCCAGTTCCTCGTCTCGTACCGGGCGCTGGTGGCCGCGGCCGCCGGCCCGGCGAAAGACCTGGAGGCGGCGGTCGGCCGCGCCCGACGGGACGGCCTGTCCTGGCAGCACGTGGCCGAGGCGCTCACGGAAGGCTCCGGGATAACCCGCAGTCGATCCTGGGCCCACCTGACCTACCGACATGTCCACGACCGGGTCTAACCCGTCTACCAGACGCTGCCTACCGGCGACCGACGGTCGGTGATGTCCTCCAGTCCCTACCTCGGTTCAGGACCTCGGCGAAGGCTCGCCGCTGCACTCGCCCAGGTTCTCCAGCAGTGCGGCGCGGTCTGAGGTGGTGACCGGCAGTGCGTAGGCCGCTGACACGTCGATGTATCGCTGGGCGTATAGGCACCGTCCGGCGGCGGTGGCCGGGCGCCATTGGGCGGGGGTCCGGTCCCCCTTGGCGGTGTTGGCGCCAGCCGTGGTGGCCAGCAGGTTGCGCGGGTCGTTGGCGAAGTTGCGTCGTTGCGGCAGGCTCCACTGGTACGCGCCGAGGTCCCAGCCGACCGCTAGAGCCACCACGTGATCGACGGCCACGTTCGCGCCGCCTGTTTTCGTGTAATGGATCTGGGCGCCGGTGTACGGGTCGTCCAAGTCTCCGGCGGTCACCACGCACCCGTTTGTGCCGGCTTTGGTGAGCACGTTGCGCAGCTGAATACGCAGGACGTCGTCGCGGGTCGAGCATCCGTTGTGCCCGTATTCGGTGGTGACGTCGTCGGTCCAGGCGGGCCCGAACACGCACTCGTGCCCCGCTGTGCAGGACCGGTCATACCCGGGCGGGGAGGGCCGAGCGGTGATGGTCGCCAAGTTCGCCAGGGTGCGTGCTGACTCGCTCACCACGCGTGGGGTTCTGCTGCTCGGGCTCTGCCCGTCGGTGGTCGTGAACGGGTCTGGGCCGCCGCATCCCGTCCCGACCAGCAGCGCGCCCAGCAGCAGCGCGGTCAGCCCGGCTGCACGTCTGCCGGTCTTTACGTTGAAGGCCTTCGGACGGGCCTTAGCCTCAATCCGTGGAGTGGCTGATGGGTCGGGGGTGATTCGGTTTCTGGTGGTGTCCGATGGGGTGGGCATGAGGATGCCGCTGGTCTGCCCAGCGTTTCCACGGTTGGTTCTCCGGTCGTGCCTGCGCGGCGGTGGTCGGGGGGTCAGGCGGCTGCGGGGGGTGCGGTGGGCTTGACCGAAGACGGCGGTCCAGATCGCCAGCCAGCGTTGTGCCCAGGGCCAGTGTTTGGGCAGGTGCAGCACGGGTCGGCGTTGCGGTTGGGCCAGTCGTGCCGGAACCTTCACGATCTGGCGGCGTATGGTGGCGCCGCGGCGCGGCGAGCCAGCGTGGCGGGGTCGAGGGTGTCGGCGGCTCGCAGCAGGTTGTGGGTGATCATCGCGCACAGTGCCCAGGCGTGGTTGGACGCGAAATGGCCGGACGGTAGGTGTGCCAGGGGTCCGTCGATCAAGTCGGCGAATACCGTTTCGATGACCGCGTGTTGACGGTGGGTCAGGTCGGCCGCGGCGGTCGGCTCGGTGCTGTTGGTGAAGAACGGGTGGTAGCGCCAGACCGGGAACAGTTCGTGCTGGTTTGGCTTGGTCGCGCACCCGGCGCACCACAAGGCGGGCGGTGACCGGCTGCTTGGTGGAGGCGAACGCGGTGAAGGTGCTCTCGGCGACCTGCGGCGTCGGAGATCAGTTGGCCGGTGTCCGGGTCGAGCACCGCGCCGGGGTAGGCCACCGGCGTCCACGCGTCCTCGGGGATGGCGCTGATCGCGGCGGCCACCCTGCGGTTCTTGGTCAGCACTACCGAGAAGCGCACCTTCGCCTTCACGCACGCGCCGACGACGGCGCTGATCGCCGTACGCCGAGTCGCCGCGGACCAGGATCGGCCCGGCTTGCCCCGGCGGCGCGGGCGGTGCTGATCGCTTCTCGGATCATCGACGCGGCGCCCTTGCCCGAGCTGGTCTTGCCGGCCCGCAGCCGGATCCCGGCGAGCACCGGCGCCGCGGACCGGGTGCTGATCGTGGTCGCCAACGGCGACAGGCCCTTGCGCAGGACCTGCTTGCCGGCGATCTTGGTGTGCCCGAAGCTGGCGCCCTGCTTGGCGTGTCCGTACACCGGGCGCAGCAGCGAGTCGATGTCGATGAACGCCTGGGTCTCGATTCCGGCCAGCAGGTCGGTCCGCGTGGCCAGCGCCACCAGATGCGCCCGGGCCACCGAGGCCACTGCAGACAATGACCATGGGTGAACTCGCGCAGGAACTGCCCCAACGTGGCCGGCGCGTACACCTGCTCGAACAGGCGCGTCATCCCTCCGGAGCGGATCACCTGCAGATCGTCGATGCTGTCCGCGCCCGCGGCCATCCCGGCGATGATCGAACTCAGCTTCCCGGCCGGGTTCACCCCCGCCGAAGCCACCCGGGTCTGTCCGAGCTCGACCCGGTCGGCGACCAGCTCGCGACAGCCCGGTCTGCTCGGCCAGTGCCATCACCGGCACCAAGCCCGGCGTCCGACACCAGGTTCTCGTCGTCGAACAGCGGCGTGGCCTTGGACCACGGGTGCGATAGTTTAACTTCCAGTGCCTTCTGGGGTTTGCAGCGATCAGGACCTTGACACTCCCGATTCTCCTGTCCCAGAAGGCACTTGCATGTCAGCACCGCCGCAGCAGCACCAATGACTCAGCTCACTCCACGGATTGAGGCTTAGGTGCAAGCGGGGTGAGGGTCGCGATCACTGTGAACCCGAGACGGCAGCCGGCGGGGCGGACCCGGTGAGCAATAACGCGAGCAGGGCACCGGCGACGATGGCTGGCCCGAACGGGATGTGCGTCTGCCGGTCACGCCCGCGCAGCATCAGGACGCGGCGGCCGCGCCGGCGCCCAGGAACGCGGCCACCGTCGCGGTGAGCACCCGGTCCCAGCCGTGGGCGCCGAGCGCCGCCCCGGTGACGGCGGCCAGTTTGACGTCCCCCAGCCCCATGGACCAGCCGAGCGCCAGCATCAGGTAGAACCCGCCAAGGCCGCCCGCCGCCAGGGCGATGGTGACCAGCTGCAAGGCATCCCCACCCGCCACGGACTGCACAGCAGCAGCAGGGCCGCGGCCAGCACCGGGGCCCAGATCACCAGGATGCGGTTGGGGATGCGGTGCACGTCTAGGTCGACGCCGGCCACGATAAGTCCCCCGGTGGCGTAGACCAGGTCACCGGTCAGCAGGCGGGGGTCGGCGGCGGTGGCGGCGATGCCCACCCAGGCCAGCATCAGGGTAGGCACGAGCCACCACCACAGCAGCGGGTTCTGCCGGGGGGTGTCCGCCTCGGTGCGGTAGCCGCCGGTGCGCAGCACCCAGGCCGCCCCGGCACCGACCAGTGCGGCGGCGATGGCCACTGAGGTGAGCAGCTCAGCGCTCATCGTCCTCGGCGCGTTGCTCGCTCGGGCGGGCCCGCTCGAGGCGCCGCGGGTCGAGCTTGCGGTACGGGGCGCCTCCGGCCAGCAGCTGCGGGTGGACGGTGAACACTTCACGTCCCTGCGCGTCGGTCACGGGGTCGCTCATGGCTGCCTCCTGGGTGGGGGTGCGGGTTCGGGGGTGATGTCGCGCAGCTGGACCACGATCCGGGTGTCGCTGATGCCGTCCGGCGCCCGTCCGGGTTGCCTCGGTGGCGCCCACCACCTGCTGTCGCAGGCCGCCGCGGGGCAGCAGGTGGGCGGTGTTGTCCTGGGAGTCCGAATACCCCCAGGTAGGCCCCGCGGCGGGTCTGGATTTCGAAGACGGTGACCCGCCCGGCGCTGTCACCGGCGGCGTACCGGGTGGTCTCGTGCAGCTGGTGGGTGCCGACCGTGTACCGGTCGAACGCGATCCGGTCCCTGGGGTGAAGTTGCGTTGCACGAACGTGCGCAGGTTCGAGTGGTTGATCGTCGCGGCGCAGCCAAGGCCGACGTTACGGTGCCCGGATGGGGTCATGTCAGCCCCAGCTTGTTGGCGTCGCGGCCGAGCTGGGTGGCGGGGGCGTCGGGGAGCCAGGCCTGGGTGAAGCCCGCCTCGACATCACCCGGACCGGCCTGAAACCGCCACGGCGCCAGGGCGGTGAGCACGTGGTGGACCAGCACGGTGGCGTGGAAGCGGGTGGGCACCACGACCTGGTCGATGACCGTGCCGCGGCGACCGATCGGGTTCTTCGTGCTGGACACCCGGTTGACCGCGATCTGGCGGATCCGCTGCTCGCGCCGGCGCCCGGTTTCGAGCACGACCACCAGGTGCGGCTCAAGCCAACGTTGCCGCTGCCACACCTGCCGCGACCCGCCCTTACCCAAGGTGAGTTTCTCGATCGCCTCGGCGGCATACACGGCTTGGTGGCCTTCCCGGCGGCGGGTGTCTTCGCTGGGCAGCAGCAGCCCGATCAGCTGCTCGAGCCGGGCAGGCGGTAGATGCGCCCGGGAACGGCCGTGCGCACCGTGCAGCCAGCGTTGCACGGTGCGTTGCGAGACGCCGAGGGCGGCGGCGGCCGCGGCGGTGTCGGCGTGCCCGCGCCGGTTGGTCCCGAACCGTAGCCGCATGACCCGTTCGAGCCGCGCCCGGGTCCACAGCGGCCCGGCCCGGGGGCTCACCAGCCGCCGCCGTCGGGGAACTCGAACCCGATCCGGGTGACCTGCCCGAACCGCCAGTCCTCCATGTACCCGGGCTGCCCATCGCCCCGGTCCTCCCAGTGACCGGCGGCCCAGGCCATGAACCCTTTGTCGCCGCCGTTCTCGTAGGCGTCCAGGCCGGCCCGCAGTTGCTCGGGGGTCAGCGCTGTAGGTGACCCGCTCGCGCATGTAGTCCTTGCTGGTGGGTCCCTGCATGCCGCTGATGGTCAGTTTCGCGCCGCGGGTGAGCGCGGCCTGGCTGGCTCGGGCGGGCGCCAGCGCGGCCCGCCGGCCGGCCTTGGTGGTGGCGGTCTGGCGGGCCCGGGTCAGCAGGTTCTTGCGGTGCGCGGGCGAGGGGCGCTGCCCGATGCCGGTCTGCTCGGTGCGTACCCAGCGTTCCACGGTGCGCCGGCTCACCCCCAGGATCCGGGCGGCCCGGGTCAGGTCGATGCCGGTGCGGGTGCGGGTGGAGGCGCCGCCGACGGTGCGCAGCAACCCGGTGATGTCCTGCGGGTCGACCCCGGGGTTGGCGCCGGCGGTGCCGGTGAACCCGGTGTACAGCGCCCCGCGCAGCTGCGGGTCGAAGGTCGGGTCCTTGCTCAGGGCCATCGGTTATCCCCCGCCGCCGCGCTCCATGAGGGCGTCCTTGCCCCGGTACGGGCCGCCGGTGAGGTATTTCAGCTGGTCGGCCAGCCGCCCGGAGGCCTCCACCTTGTACCGGCCCAGGGCCCTGCCCCACCATTGCGGCCCGCCGGGCCACGCGGCGGCCGGGTCCGGATCCGGTGAGGTGTACAGCACCGTGTCGGCGACGATCGCCACCGGCCACCGGTCGGTGTCCTGGCCGATCTTGACCACCCGGCGCAGGATGTTGGTGCGGGCCTTGGCCACGATGTGGTGGCGTCGTTCGGGGGCGTACCCGCTGCGGGTGGCCATGTGCGTCTGGGAGCCGAGCATGCCGATGGTCGGGGCGTAGATGGCCTTGAGCTGGTCACGGGCGACCTGAGCGTCGGGGTCATCGACGTCCAGGTGTTCGCGTGCGTCGCGGATCCGCTCATACCAGGGGTCCAGGATGCGGGCCCGCTGCGCCCACGTGTACGCCTCGAGGATGTCCGGCTGGTAGCCCTGCTCCCAGGCGAACTCCAGCCCGGGGGTGGTCACCCAGCGGACCTTGCCGGCGTTGCCGCCGCGTGGGTCCAGCAGGTTGGGCAGGCGCCAGTCGCCAGCCTCGGGGATTTCGATGCGCCAGTAGCCGGGCACCCGCGGGGTGAACACGGTCCCGTCCGGGTGATGGGTGGCTGGCCCGACGCCGAGCTCAAGCCCGGCCACCCCCGCCAGGTAGGAGCCGGACCGGTCGTAAGCGTGCACGAACTCGTGGGTGAGCTCGTCCTGAGTGGGTTTGCGGCTCCAGGACAGGTCCACCTCGATGTTGGACAGCGCCGGTGGGACCGGCTGGTGGCGGGCGAAGAAGCTGTCGCGGTCCTTCCACCGCAGCGCGGTCATCAGATCCAGCCCGGTCGTCGACCCGGACAGTTGGTAGGGGTGCCCGAGCTCCTTGGCCAGCAGCCCGATCCGCCGCGCCAACCTCGCGTGGTCCGGGTCGCCGCCCATCAGCGGCACGCCGGCCCCGTCGCGGGTCATCGCCGCCAACAGCACCACCCACACCGACTTCTCGGTGCCGTACGGGGCCCGTGGCAGCGCCTTGACGCAGCCGCGACGCACTCGCCGGGCCAGCCGCCGCCTCCACGTCTCGGCATCGTCGGTTGGTGGCGCACCGGGCGTGGTGGGCGCTGACCGGGTCTGTTGGGTCATGTGCTTGAGCCCCCTGAGTGTGTCCGTGGTTTGCGAGCCCGCGTTGCCGAGCGGTTTGTCCTTCGGGTCCAAGAATGTCCGGGGGTTCTGACAGTCCGATCCGGGTCAGCGACGAGCTCGCTCACCACGAGCGGTGCGCGCCCCCAGTCGATGTACGCGAACCCCGGCCCGCAGCTGCACGACGGGCCTTGGAGCGCCCGGCGACGCTCACTCGGTGGCTTGCCGGCGCTTGACGGCCGGCGTGTGAGTCCGAACCGGCCGACGCGGTGCTTGAGGGAGTCATCGACTCTCGGGAGGTCTGGTGGCGTATAGGAAGGTGTGGGAGGTGGCCTATCAGCGCGACCGTGCCGCGGGCCAGATGAGGTACACCGACGCCGGGCCGACTCGGGCCCGGTTGGCGCGGCTGCTGAAGGCTCATGTGCCGGTGCGTGCGCTGGCGCGGGCCACGGGGTTGAGCGACACCGGGGTGAGGGCGATCCTGGATGGCTCCCGTGCACACGTGCAGCGGGCGACGGCAGAGCGGGTGGCTGGTCTCTCCCTGCAGCGGGTGTACTCCGCACAGGCAACCGGCCACGTCCCTCGGGTCGGCGCGGTGCGACGGGCCCAGGCTCTGTTGGCCATGGGGTGGAGTCACCACGAGCTCGCGGCCGCCGGCGCGGGGAACACACCCCGCCTGCTGACCTGTGATGGCGACCTGGTCGGGGTGCAGCGATGGCGGCAGGTGCGTGATGTGTACGACCGGCTGTGCATGACGCCGGGTCCCTCGCCGCAGACCCGGGGGTGGGCCAAGGCCCTCGGTTACGCGCCGCCGCTGGCCTGGGACGAGGCCTCTATCGACGACCCGGGCGCCCGGCCGCAGGGAGACGCCAACACGGGGCCTGGTGCCCGGGTCATCGACCTGGTCGCGGTCCGCCGTCCGGTCGACAACCCGGGGGTCAGCCCGCCGTTGAACCGGGCCGAGCGGACCATGGCGGTGCGGGCGCTGGCCGCCGCGGGCGCGTCGGATCCGCAGATCGCCGACCGGGTGGGTGTCAGTGACCGCACCGTGCTGCGGTGGCGCCAGCGTGAGCAGATGCCCGCGGGCCGGCCTGCGCCACGGACGCCGACAGCCGTCGGGGTCGAGTGGGCCGAAGTCGCGGCCGCCAGCGTGCGCCGCCCGACCCCGGCCGGCATGACCTGCAGTGGCGCTGGGCATGCCCCTGTCCCTGCCCAGGCGGTCGCCGCCGCCGCCCGCTGAACGGCAGTGCTGGTGCGGGCCGCTGGGCCCGCTGCGAGTCGCAGCGGGCGATGGAGCGCCGCAGGGAAGAAAGCCTGTTATGGACGCACGAGGTTCGGGAGGTGTCTGTGGAACCCAACGCGGCTCACCGGTTCACCGAGGCTGAGGACGGGGAGGCACGGGCCCGCAGCTATCGCCTCGGCGGGCTGCTCGTCCACCCGGGGACCGCCCAGGGCCAGGACCGCCTCGGCGAGGCGTACACGATGCGGCAGCGGCCAGTGTGTTGCTGCACCCGCGACGGGGTGCCGATGTACGTGACCCGCGTCGGGGCCCGGTTCATCGTCAAACGCATGCCGGACACCGGCTCCCAACACTCCCGGACGTGTCCCTCGTACGCCCCCGAGGACCTGTGCGGGCTGGGCCACCTGCTCGGCGACGCTGTCCGCGTCGACCCCGACAGTGGCCACACGCTGCTGCGGCTGGGGTTTCGCCTGTCCGTCGGCGAACGCGCCGCACCCGAGGTGGCCCCCACCGCCGTCGTGGCCGACACCGTCGCCACCGGTGGGAGACGGCTGAGCCTGCGGGCCCTGCTGGACTTCCTGTGGCATGAGGCCGACCTGGTGGCCTGGAGCCCGGGCATGGCCGGCAAGCGGCACTGGGGCGTGGTCAGCTGGCACCTGCGTGAGGCGGCCCGCACCACCCGCGCGAAGGGCCACCCGCTGGCCGAGCGGGTCTACCTACCCGAGCCGTTCCGGGTGGAGCACAAGGCCGAGATCTCGCGCCCGCAGGATCACGGCCTGGCAGGGCGCCGCGCCCCGGCCTGGGCGCGTGCAACAGCTGATGGTCCTCATCGCCGAGGTGAAGACGATCCAGGCCTCGCGGCACGGGCACAAGCTGCTGCTCAAGCACATGCCCGACGCCCCCGTGTTCCTCGACGAGGACCTACACCACCGGATGACCCGCCGGTTCGCTGGCGAGCTGGACCTGTGGACCGCCGACGAGCACGGCCACCTGATCGCCATCGCCACGTTCGCGGTCGGTCGCGGCGGCTGCGCCACCGCCCAGCAGATCGCCCTCATGCCGACCACACAGCAGTGGCTGCCCTGCAGCGACCCGTACACGAAGGTCCTGCTCGACTCGCTGGTCGAGCAGCGGCGTCGGTTCCGGGTGGCCTTGCGGTTCTCGCTGCCTGCGGCTGACCCGCTCCCGGCCGTCGTGCTCACCGACACCGACCGTCCAGCCCCGCTGCACCTGTGCACCGACGAGCCAGCAGCCCCAGCCAGCGGGTCACTGGATGCCTGCGGCGAGTGGGTGTGGAACGTGGCCGACGCCCTGCCTGCCCTGCCCACACGGGCGTCCGCGGCCGCTGAGTCCACCGCGCAGCACACAGCCGGCCCGTGGTCCCCAGCCCCTGCAGGCCAGGTCGCGCCCTGTCGATCCGGTCCGTTCCCGCCGCGTGAGCGTGAGCAGGCAACCGTGCGGCTCGATCCCCACGGAGGGCACCCATGAGCGACCCTTGCACCGAGCACGTCATCGTCGAGGACCTCACCCGCGAACACGCCGCCGCCGACGTCGCAGCGTTCCTGCATGGCGCCGATCATGTCGACGGCCTCATCGTGGCCACCGCCACCGCCGATGAGCGCGACATCGTCGTCGTGCTGAAGGACGCCTTCGACGGCGCCCGACGCTTACGGCTGCTCGTGGTGCAGGGGTGATCTGCGATGACCACGACGGTCCCACCCCTGCGCCGCAGCGGCCACCCACAAGCCCTCGAGCACTACCCGATCGCCGCCGCCAGCTCGGCCCGCGTCTTGGAAGCCGAGGGGTGTGCGCGGGCAGCCGAGACGGTCCGCCAAGTCGCCAGCCACGTCGTGGCAGCCAGCCAGTGGCCGGCGGAGGTCTGCATGTGCGCGGTCGTGCCCTGCACACAGACGAACTGGACGCATCCCGGTCACTGCTGCCGTACCGCCGGCGACCACGCCGACCTCTTCGACGCCACACACCGGCGGGTGTGCGTGGGCCCCAACCACACCCGGGGACCGCGATGACGCTGATGACCCATGGTGTGGACCAGGCCGCTGGTGGCTCGACGATGAGCGTGGCCGGTCGCCCGTGCCCTGCCTGACCAGCTCCTCGCGGCCGTGCACACGAGTGCAGGGGCCGTTAACGACCGCCGCGGCGGCCCGGGTGGCTCCGCCGCAGGTGCAGCTGCCACACCAGAGGCGAGGAGTGCCTGGGCGACTGTCACCGTCACGTGCGCGGCAGGTACCCCTGCGACGTGTCCCGGGCGTTGCGGATGCTGGCCGAGCTCGGCGAGGTGCAGCCCTGTGTGATCGGACGCGGCAACGGTGTGCTGGGGGGTCACCAACGAGACCGGCGCCGACTATCCGCCTGAGGGGGTCGGGAACCGCTCTCGACGAAGGCATGGCGCGCATACGAGGTGCCTCGAGACCTCCTGGCCGCCAGCCTGAGGCTGGGGGCTGACCAGGGCTGACCAGGGCTGATCGCGGGCCGGGCAGCCTCTGGGCCAACTGTGTCCGTGGTGTGGCTGGGGAAGTCCGGCGGCGCAGGTGAGTCCGAAACCGGCTGGGACCGCTTTCGCTTGAGCAGGAGTGCACCGGGGGACAGCCCGGCGCACGGTTGCCCCTCCCGTCGTGGGTTCTCGAGCGGGAGAGAGAGTGGGTCTGCGTTGGATGACCAGCCGAACCTCACCACCGTCCGAGCTCACGTTCAGCGGGGCCTGGACGTCGTCGACGAGCTGACCCGGGTCGCGACGTGCGCGCGACGCCCGGCGGATACCCCCGCGCCGTCGCGGCCCGAGGGTGCAGGTGATGTCGATGACTGACCAAGGAAACCTGCACACCGAGATCCAGACGAGGTTGGCGGCCGCCAGCACCACCCTGCGTCATGCCTGGTGGGGGGTCGACGAGCTTGGTGTGCGGGCTCGCCGAGTCGAGCAGGCGGTGGACGAGGCCGGGGCGGACGCCACCAGGGCCCGCGTCGTTTCCGAGGAGCCGCAGCACGGGGCCTACCTGGTCACCGCATCCGAACGGCTGGATGAGGCCCGCCTGCAGTGCACCGTGGTGGCCAGGACGGCCGCCGAGATCGAGGATCACCTCGGCCTCGCTCGGCATCACGTCGATGCCGCCAGCCACCTCATCGACGAACTCGAGCAGACCCAGGGGGAGCCGCTGCCGGTCGCGGTCCAGGCAGGCGCGCTGAGGACGAAGGTAGAGGATCTCGCCGGGCTCATCGAACTGGCCGCGCCGCTGGCTCAGGCAGCCCGCGTGCACATGCGGGCAGCCGCGGAGGCCGAGAGCTTACCTGAGCGTCCGAGCCTGGACGAGCAGGCGGTGCGTCTGCGCGTCGCGCTGCAGCTGGACGCCGGGGTGCAGTCAGCCGGCCGGGCTGTGGCACGAACAGACGAGGTCTCACGCCATCTGGCCAGGACGGTCGAACACGCCTCCGCAGGCGCAAACCGCTCCTTGGGGTACATCGATCAGATCGCCGCCGCCAGCGATCGTCTGCGCTCTGCTCAGCAACGCGACGGCCTGCAGGGTCCCCCCGACGAGGCGTCACGGGGATGGTCGCGGTGACCCAGACGCAGGCGACAGCATCGCACCTGGCGGTGACCGACACGCGGGCCAGCCAGGACTGGGTTTCTCGCGAACTGGACCAGCACTGGCGCCAGTTCGTTGTCGTTCGGCGTCTCCGTGAGGCGTCCCTGGATGCCCTCAGCACCCCCTGCCCGGGCCGGGCCGCATTACAGACGAGTGGGTACTGGCTCACCGCGGCCTGCGCCGTGCTCGAGGACCTCCTCGGCGCACGTGGCCACCGGCCCCGGCCCGCTGCTACGCGTGATCCCGGGCGGGCGGCCGGGCGGATGAGCTATGCCCGGATGGCAGCCGATGGTCAGCTGCCCACGCGGGGTCGCGCTCAAGGGGCGGTGACGACCCCCAACGGGGGCCGGTCGACAGGGTCGAGGACTCGTAGCCGCTCCCGCAGACGGGGGCACGGTGGACACCGACGCAGGAAGCCGGCCCACGGGGCAGCGAACCCGGCCGCGACCAGGGCCTGGTCACCTGCGGTGAGCAGCGCCTGATCCCACTGCCGCTGCCAGTGCGGCACCGCGTAGCTGAGCACGCCGAGAGCCCCCACCAGGGCAGCCAGGATCGGCTGTGCCCCCTGGACGTTCAGCACGACGGCGATCGCGATGACCACAGCCCGCATCCGCCACGCGAACGTCGTCATCGGAAGACGCCGCCCCACACTCGCCACCGCCGTGGTCACCGCCTGCAACACCTGCCACGGCAAGGACCAGAACGCGATCGCCGCGTCGCAGCGGACCCACCCGCCGCGGGTGATGGCCGCCGCGTGAGCGATGACCGCGGCGGCCTGCTGCTGGGGCAGGACCCGATCCGCCACCGCCTCCAGCAGCCCCGCCGAAACCGCCACGGTGCGTCGGCCCATCCCGCCCGCGGCGACCGACGTCACCCCGTCACGCACGCGCAGCTCGATCACCGGTGGACCCAGGCCGGCCCGGCACACCAGGGTGAGGGCCGGCGCCAGCAGCCGCAGTTCCTCGGGGCGCGCGGGCCGTGACAGCAGCAGAAGGCGAGCGGCGGCCCGCTCCCCACGGCCCGCCGCCAGCAGCAGCGTCACGGCCAGTCCACCGACGAAGACGCCGCCGCCGGCCAGGGCAGGCAGCAGGGCGGCAACCATCGACGTGACGACGGTGCTGACGACCAGCCCCGGTGCCACCGCCAGCGCCTTCGCCATCCATCGGGCCATGCCCCCCACTCACTTTCCTTGTGACGCCCAACCGGCGTTCTCCCCGCTTTCGGGCAGGTGAGGTCAGTGTCCACACCGGCACCGACACGCCAGCCGTCATCCCCAAGGCGCCAGCGAGGACTCCGGGTCCCCTGCCGGGTCTGGGTTGATGGTCGCGACCCACAAACGGAAGGAGCGCAGTGACATGACCGAAGAGCAGACCAAACCGGTGACCCCAGCTGACACGTGGCAGGAGGTGATCGTCCTGCTGTGCGAGGCCGCGGACCGCGGCTAC
The DNA here is from genome assembly GCA_963724925.1 of uncultured Actinomycetota bacterium. GTDB lineage: Bacteria > Actinomycetota > Actinomycetes > Actinomycetales > Dermatophilaceae > Phosphoribacter. The sequence continues at coordinate 16,165 of CAVRXF010000019.1, forward strand.
CGCCAGACCGCGACCGACCTAGCCGCGCACTCAACCGCCCTGGGGGCCGACATCATCGCCGCGGAGGCGACCGCGCTGATACCCCCGGAACGAGCGGCCCAGCTGGACGACGTCGTCCTCGAGGAGTCCACCGCCGAGCTTGACATGGCCGGCCTGATCCTCGCCGCGGAGGCGGCCACCCGCCGCCACCCCATCGAGCAGCTGCCACGCGGGGCCTCCGGGATCATCGTCGCCCTGTGCACGCTCGCCGGTGAGGTCTCGCGGTGACCGGCGACGGTTCGGACCCGGACGATGTCGACGCCCGCAGCGTCGGCGAGCTGCTGCTCGACACCGACGTGACGTCCCGTGCCGCCCTGTGGAACCCAGCCGCGGACCTGGCGACGGCGCGGGCCCGTACCTGGGGCGAGGTGGTCGAGGCCGCGGCGGAGCTCTGGTCGGCCATGCCTGACCGAGACGGTGACCCGAGCATGCGCCGAATCCGCCAGCTCACCGAGGCGCTGCACCGCACGCAGCGGCGCACTCAGTGGCCCGGCGCTGGGCCAGCAGACCCGCACCTTGAGTCGATCGCGACGTCCCTGAGCCGCGCCGCGCAGCTCGTCGCCGGTCGGCGTCACCCCATCGCTGCCTTGTCGCCAGCAGCCCACTTGGACTCCGAAGCGGCGCGGACCCGGCTCATGCACGTGCTGTACGTGTCGGCGCACAGCGTGACGGTCTGCCTCGACCGGTACGCCGAGACGCTGCGCCAGCGCCTGAGCCAGCACCGGGCCCTCGGTCCCGGCGAGTCGCCGCGACGAGCCCAGGACACCCGGGAACGCGTCGCGGCCGTCGAACGGCTCGCCGGGTCCTATCTGCAGTCCCGCTGGCCCACGGCCCTGACCGGTGAGCATCGGGACGCCGTCGAACTGGCCCGTCTGCAGCAGGCTCTGGTGCGCTGGGATGTGCAGGCGCACCGCACCCTCGCGGGGACAGCGACCGCGGTCAACCTCACCTGGATCGTTCGCGTCCAGCGGGACATCACCGTCGCCACGGCGATCATCGGCTCGGCCGCCGCCAGCCGCGGCGCCCTCGACCCGCAGCACACCGAACGGATGGCGCCCGCGCTGGCTGCGCTCGAGCAGGCCTGGGGCACCGTGGGCGCCGACCTGGAACCGTTGCAGGGGCGCCATCGCCAGCCCGACCCGAAGCTGCTGCCAGCTGCCCGAGAGGTCCAGGCCGCGCTGCGGGACATCACCCACGACGGGGCGGGGCTCACCACGCCTGCCGTCATGGCCAGCCGCGTCGACCTGCCCGCCGCCGCAGCCAGTCTGCGCGACAGTCTCACCGCCGGCGTCGACCTCGCCCACGTGGTCTGCGACGCCCTCCAGGACCCGCAGCTCACCGTCGCAGCCAGGGCCGCGCACACGATGGCCGCCTCCGGACAGGACGAACCAACCCTGGCCGGCTGGGTCCAGGCAGGCGACCTGCACCACAACCGCGAGATCGCCGTGCCCCTACCGGCCAGGCAGATCCTTGCCAAGCACGCCGGCGCAGTCGTCGCCGCTGCCCTCGCGGCCGAGTCCGCCGGTGCCGTGTTCCGTCCAGTCAAGGCGCTTGGTGAGCACACACCTGGCGCGACGGCCCAGCCCGACGGCCGACGGCACGAGGACCGCACACTGCCGACGTTAGCGCCCAAGAGTGAGGCTCCCGGGTGGGGCTGCGAGCGGTGAGCCCGGTATCCGGCCACAGAACGCGCGCCCGGCAGGACGCCCCTATCGCCCAGAAAGGGCGTGGCTAGCAGGTGCTGCACACCGCCCAGAAAGACGCACTGATCTGCCGATGAGCGAGTGTCTGTGTCCCAGCTCCGTGCTCACACACGGACGTGCACCACGGACGCCTGGGGAACCTGTCCACGTGGGAGATCACCGGGTTGCGGAACTACCTCAAGCGGTGGCTACCAGCGGACCTGGTCGCACCCGGCGGCACGCGCTGGATCTCGCTCGCTAGCTGCTCAGGCAAAGTCATCCGCGTCCCGAACGAGCACGGGGCAGGCTAACACTGGTCGTTCGAGGACAACGTCGTCGTCGTCACCGCTGCGCCGCGGGCCTGATGCGAGGTCCCCCCGGGGGCGGGCGCCTTGGCTGGGCCCCACGGACGAAGACGCCGGCACGGCCGCGCTCCGACTGGCACCCGCGCGGTCTCGGCAGGCTCGGCCTCGAGCCGTTCGGCCTCCTCATCGCAGGGGGCGCTTAGCTTAGACGCTCTCGAGCTTCTACCAGGACGTGGCGCTGCGCCCGCTCGCCGAGTGGACTCCTGGGCTCACCTCGCGTCCGCGCCGCCGGTGGGGTCAAGGGTAAACCTGTGGTTGCTGGGGGGGAACGTGATGTCGCTGCGCCAGGGTGGCCTGCAAACTCGCTCAGACTTCGACACTGCCGGCTGGGTCGGAGATGACGTGGGGCTCTGCGATCTGGATGTGGGGCTCCTTCGCCTCGTCGCCGTGTCCTGGCCACCAGGCCGCGTGGCCGATCAGCGCGGTCAGTGACGGCGTCAGGAACAGGGCCATGACGAACGAGGCCACGAGGATGCCGAAGGAGAGCGCGAAACCCAGCGACTGGAACAGGGCGTTGCCTCCCAGCATGAGTGAGGCAAACGTGCCCGCGAGGATGACGCCCGCGGCGGCGACGGTCGGACCTGCGTGCTCGACGGCCTTGGCCGCCGCGGGCCTGGGCTGCAGGCCGCCCCGCGCCTCCTCGCGCAGGCGGGCGATCATCAGGATGTTGTAGTCCGTGCCCAGGGCAACGACGAACAGGTAGATGTAGATCGGCAGGAGGAAGATCAGGCCGTCCTGGCCCAGCAGCCCCTGGAAAAGCAACACGGTGGCACCAAGCGTCGCGCCGAACCCGAGACCGACCGAGGCCATGAGGTACAGGGGCGCGACGACGCTGCGCAGCAGCAGGGCCAGGATCAGCATGATCAGCAGGGCGGCGACTGGAAAGACGATCGCGTAGTCGCGGTTCATGGCGGCCCTGAGGTCAAGGTAGATCGAGGTGGTGCCACCGACGAGCGCCTCGGTGCCCGCAGGGGCGGACGTGTGCGCCGCGTCTCGGATCGGCCCTCGTACGTTCGCCAGGGCGGCATCCGACGCGGGGTCGTCCGAGAGAACCAGGCTGAAGACGGCAACGTCATCGGTGCGGTCGGCCAGCGCCGCGCTGCTCACGCCGGTGGCTTGGCCCAGCGAACCGGCATACTGCTGCAGTTCGGCGTCCTCTAGGCGTCCACCGTCCGTGGAGCGCAGCAGCACCGAGGTCGGGTCCGCAGCGCCGCTCGGCTGCCCCTGCTGGAAGGTCTGCAGGGCCACGGTCGACTCGGCGTCCTTGGAGCCCCCGGTGTCGGAGAAGTCGAAGGTTGGCCGGAAGCCCAGGGCGAAGAGCGTGAGGACGGCGAGTACGCCACCGGACACCACCGCGAACCGGACCGGGTGCGCCCCGAGGGCAGTGCCGATGGCCCGGAAGCGGGCGGCCTCGGGCTCGACCTTCCAAGATTTCGACGGCCAGAAGATCTTCGTGCCGACCAATGACGCCACCGCAGGTACGAGCGTCAGTGCCGCCACCACGGTGACCGCTACAGCGATCGCGAGCGCAGGGCCGATCGAGCGAAAGAGACTCAGGGACGAAAGCAACAGGGCCAGGAACGCGACGATGACCGCGCCGCCGGCGGACGCGATCGCCTCGCCGGCCCGCTCGAGCGCATGCGCGACCGCTGCCTTGCTCGGCTGCCCGTTGCGCAGCGCCTCCCTATAGCGGAACAGGAAGAACAGGATGTAGTCCGTGCCGATGCCGAAGAGCACCACCAGCAGGATGACCTCGATTGAGCTGTCCGCCTTGAGATCGAACGCCTCATTGGCGAACGCGATGAGCCCGATCGCCACCTGCGAGACGAGAGCGACCACGAGGAGCGGCATGATCGAGATGATCACGCTGCGGAAGATCAGGATGAGCAGCCCGAAGATCAGCGCAACCGTCGTAATGCCCACGAGGGCGAGCGTCCGCTGCGACGCCTCCTGCGAGTCCAGCCCCTGCGCGGCTGGGCCAGTGACGCCCGAGCGCAGCTCGGTGGGCTCGACGAGGGGGGCAAGGTCCTTACGCAGCTGCTTGGCGTCCTCTGTCGCGGGAACGTCGAAGGCGTCCTTGCCCGGTTTCATGCTCACGAAGATGGCCTGGACCAGCCCGTTCTGAGAGACGGGTCCGGCAGTGAACTGGCCGAAGGTGTCGTACTTCTTGGAACCGAGGTCCTTCGCAATCGAGGCAACGTCGGCCTGGTCCGCGGGGTTGAGCCGCTGCCTGTCCTCGCGGTCGAGCACGATGATCGCACCGATCTCGCCGCGCAACGGGAAGGCCTCCTGCTGGAGGGTCAACGCCTTGACCGACTCGTAGTGCGCTGGAAGGAACTCCGACTCATCCTGAGTCGACTGCAGCGCAGGCGCCGTCATGATGATCGCAACAGCTGCGACCACCCACCCTGCGATGACGAACCAGGCACGGCGTGCGACGAAGCTCCCCAACGCGGCAAACATGATTCGAGGCTACGACATGCTGGGCGTCCGCCGGACAGTTCAGGCACCCCCCCACTCACCAAACCCACGATCCGGCGGGCGCCCACATCCAGGACGCTGTCCAGATAAAGGTGCCCTCGTCGGTGGGAATCTCCATGCGATGGAAGGAGGCACTCGGGCGGTGGCGTTCCGCTGCGCAGCCAACGGTCAGTCGGCCTCGGACGGTCGAACGGTCCCCGGTTCTGGAGGATCGCGAGGGGCTCCTTGGCCTTGGGGCGCCATCTACGACCCAGGGGTTGCTGTGGAGCGGCCGCAGCCCAGTCACGGGCCTGTGATTGCACTCGCGGGGTCGGGGCTCTTTGGCACGATCTGATAGTGCAGCACGAGAAACGGCAATCCGAAGACCCAGAAGGCGTGTTCGGCTCTCAGCTGCTCGCCTTGGACGCACACGTCGAGATGTTCGGCGAAACCGTGCACGGCCAGCGCCGTCAGCTCTTTGGTGGCCGGGTCGATGTAGGTCAGGTAGTGGCCGGCCTGCCCGTCCTGTACCCGGCTCGTGAGGGTCAGCCCACCGTCGGGGCGCGAGCGCGGCCGCAGCGTTGCCGTGAAGCTGGCCTGGGGTCTATCCGCCCTATTGTTCACAGCATCCTCTGGCCACTCGTGAGGTTATCGGGCACCCTAGATCAGCCCGCATCTTTGCCTTGCTGCGCTGCCTCAGTCGGCGCACCCGGGCACGAGGGCCGCGCTGTCGAAGATCTTCAACGCCGAGGACAAGGGGGGATGCCCATGACCACCTTCTCGTTCCGGCGGAGGCTCCCGGTGAGGAGAGCGAAGAGACGACGCTGACGCGAGCTCGTTGGGCATGATCCCCCGAGGCTGCAGCCGCACCGCTGCCGCCGAGGCTCCCATGATGCTGCCGGGGCATCGGAAAGGACTTTAGAGGCGATGGCGAAGGTTCTGTGTGTCCTCTATGACGACCCTGACTCGGGGTACCCACCTGAGTACGCGCGGGATGGCCTTCCGCAGTTGGACCGCTACCCGGACGGGCAGACGCTGCCCACACCCTCGGCGATTGACTTCACGCCCGGGGAACTCCTTGGCAGCGTGAGTGGTGAGCTGGGGCTGCGACACTACCTCGAGGCACAAGGGCATGAACTGGTTGTCACGTCGGACAAGGACAGGGCAGGCTCCGAGTTCGAGCAGCACCTGACGGACGCCGAGATCGTCATCTCGCAGCCGTTCTGGCCGGGTTACCTCACCGCCGAGCGGATCGCGAACGCCCCCAATTTGAAGCTGGCGGTGACCGCGGGTATCGGGTCGGACCACGTGGACTTGGACGCGGCCATCGAGCGAGGCATCACGGTGGCGGAGGTGACGTTCTGCAACAGCATCAGCGTCGCGGAGCACGTGGTGATGATGATCCTGTCCCAGGTGCGCAACTACCTGCCCTCCCATCAGACCGTGCTGGACGGCGGGTGGAACATCGCCGACTGCGTCCAGCGCTCGTATGACCTTGAGGGCATGCACGTCGGCACCGTCGCGGCTGGTCGGATCGGGTTGGCGGTGCTGCGCCGCCTCGCCCCGTTCGACGTACGGCTGCACTACACCGACAAGCACCGGCTGCCCGAGGACATGGAGCGGGAGCTGAACGTGACTTACCACGAGTCGGTGCAGCAGATGGTCCCGACCATGGACGTGGTCACGATCAACGCGCCGCTGCACCCCGAAACGCGTGGGCTGTTCGACGACCAGCTGATCGCGACGATGAAGCGCGGCGCCTACCTCATCAACACCGCCCGCGGACTGATCTGCGACCGGGACGCCGTCGTACGAGCCCTCGAATCCGGCCAGCTCGCCGGGTACGCAGGAGACGTCTGGTACCCCCAGCCGGCACCCGCCGACCACCCGTGGCGCGGTGCTCCGCACCACGGCATGACGCCCCATATTTCCGGTTCCTCACTCGCCGCCCAGGCCCGGTATGCCGCCGGCACCCGGGAGATCCTCGAGTGCTACTTCGAGGGCCGCCCGATCCGCCAGGAGTACCTCATCGTCCACGGAGGCGCCCTGGCGGGAGCCGGAGCGCACTCCTACACCGCAAGCCGCTGAACCCGCCGGGCCGGGCTCGACGTCATCCACAGGTACCGGGGTGCGTGAGCGCAGTCGGTCGAGGCACAGCCGGGTGGTCACGGTCGTCAGCCGGGCCGGCAGGCTGTCGATCTCGGCGTCCGTCCCGTGCAGCCGCAGCCACGCCTGCTGCACGATGTCCTGGGCCTCGGCATGGTCGCCGAGCACCCGGCTCGCGATCCATACCAGGCGCGGTCGTTCAGCCTCGAACATGTCTGTCTGGTCCACCGCCTCCACCCTTCCACCTGTGCTGGTCACCGCACTGACGCGCGAGCCCGGCCAAGTGTGACCACCCTCGGCGAACGCGCCGCGGGCTCCGCCCGATCATCAGCGTGAGGCGCACGGCTGTGCCCTGCGTCTCTTGCGCCGCCTGCGAACGCGGCCCGGACGAGTGGTACGGGCCTAGCGTGGACGAGTCGTACGGGCCTAGCGTGGATGCGGTCCGGGTGCCTGGCTGCGTTGGGCGGCGGGCGGGGTCCGGGCGTCCGTCAGGTCGCCGCGTGGGGAACCCCATGCCCAGTCCGACTACCATCCTCCCGAACCACAGCTCGTGGCCGCCGGGGATCGGTTGGATTGCGCCCGCCACGGCAGCATCGAGGTCCGCATCGTCGGTGACGATAATGGCGCGTTGCCGCCCAGTTCCATCGAGGCGTTGACCACCCTGTCCGCGGCCTGCTTCAGCAGGGCGCGGCCGACCGGGGTGGAGCCGGTGCAGGAGATCTTGCGGACTCGCTCGTCCTGGAGCCCAGGTGGACACCACCGCCGGCGCATCGGTGGTGGGGACCAGGTTGACGACCCCGCTGGGGACTCCAGCGTCGGCGAGGATCCGGGCGATGGCCAGCGCGGTCAGCGGCGTCTCGGCTGCCGGCTGGAGGACCACGATGCAGCCGGCGGCCAGGGCCGGGGCGATCTGACGGGCGGCCATCGCGGCCCGCGAAGTTCCAGGGGAGATCCCCGCGACCGATCTTGGTGGCTACGACTTCTCGCAGGGCGTTGTCTCACATGCGTGGAACACCGTCGAAGGCAAGAGGCAGCACGTGCTCATTGGTTGTATCGAGCCAAATGTTCTCCTCGTCGTCGTGCTTGACCTCGCTCCCCCTGGATCTCGGGGCACTACGTGCTCAACCTGAACGCCGAGTACGGCATCGAGGATCGCTGAACAGACCGCTCATTCCGCGATCCGCTCAGCAATCCGATCATCGCTGACAGCGGTGGCCCCAGGGGAACACCCAGCGGAAGGTGCTGAGGACTGGACGCTTGCACCAGCAGTCGTCGGCGCAACCACAATCGACTGCTCCCATGCCCTCCACGAACCGGCCTATGACAGCGAACAGCAGGTAGAGCCCGGCCAGTGACATCAGTGCGCGCTTCATCTCGTCTCTTCCCCGTCCGTGCCCCAGAACCTCGTCCGCATCCAACTTCGTGAGGCGTCGTACTGCTCCCTGACGCCGACCGACGTGTTGGCTTCGACGCCGAGCGCCTGTCCCACCTCGGCCCAGCTATGTCCGGCGGCGAGGGCGTCGCGAATCGCCTCGCCCATGGCCTTCTCCACGGCAACCGATGCCCGGCAGCACTCGCGCACATAGGCGAGCGGGTCCGGAGCCTCCACAACCCGCAGCCGCAGGCGTTCACCAGAGCCTCTAAGCCTCGATCCGTGGAGTGACCGCGAATCAACCGTGGTGATGCGGCGGGGCTGACGTGGAAGTGCCTTCTGGGACAGGAGAATCGGGAGTGTCGAAATCCTGATTGATCCTGAATCCAGAAGGCACTGGAAGTGAAACTATCGCACACGTGGTCCACGGCCACGCCGCTGTTCGACGATGAGCATCTGGTGTCGGATGCCGGCTTGGTCCCGGTGATGGCCTTGGCCGAGCAGGCGGGGCTGTCGGAGCTGGTCGCCGAGCGGGTCGAGCTCGGTGCAACGCGGGTGGTCTCGGCGGGAGTGAACCCGCCCGGGAAGCTCAGTTCGATCATTGCCGGGATGGCCGCGGGCGCAGACAGCATCGACGATCTGCAGGTGGTCCGCTCGGGTGGGATGCAGCGCCTGTTCGAGCAGGTGTATGCGCCGGCCACCTTGGGGCAGTTGCTGCGGGAGTTCACCCACGGACACTGTCTGCAGTTGGCCTCGGCGGCGCGGGCGCATCTGGTGAACCTGGCCACGCGGACCGAGCTGCTGGCTGGGATCGAGACCCAGGCGTTCATCGACATCGACTCGCTGCTGCGCCCGGTGTACGGGCACGCCAAGCAGGGCGCCAGCTTCGGGCACACCAAGATCGCCGGCAAGCAGGTGCTGCGCAAAGGACTGTCGCCGTTGGCGACCACGATCAGCACCGAGCAGGCGGCGCCGGTGATCGCCGGCATCCGACTGCGGGCCGGCAAAGCCGGCTCGGGTAAAGGCGCGGCGTCGATGGTCCGCGAGGCGATCAGCACCGCCCGTGCCGCCGGGGCAACCGGGCCGATCCTGGTACGCGGCGACTCGGCCTACGGCAACAGCGCGGTCGTCGGCGCCTGCGTCACGGCGAAGGTGCGGTTCTCGGTGGTGCTGACCAAGAACCGGACCGTGGCTGCCGCGATCAGCGCCATCCCTGAGGAGGCGTGGACGCCGGTGCAGTATCCGGGCGCCGTGCTCGACCCGGACACCGGCAAGCTGCTCTCCGACGCCGAGGTCGCCGAGACGACCTTCACCGCGTTCGGCTCCACCAACCACCCGGTCACCGCCCGGCTGGTGGTGCGCCGGGTCCGCGACCAGACCAAACTCGATGAGCTGTTCCCGGTGTGGCGCTACCACCCGTTCTTCACCAACAGCACCGAGCCGACCGTGCAAGCCGACCTGACCCACCGTCGACACGCGGTCATCGAGACGGTCTTCGCCGACCTGATCGACGGGCCGCTGGCCCACCTGCCCTCAGGCCGGTTCGCATCGAACTACGCCTGGGCACTGTGCGCGATGATCACCCACAACCTGCTGCGAGCCGCCGACACCCTCGACCCACATCAGCCACCGGCCGCGCGTGGCGCCACCCTTCGCCGCCAGATCGTGCACGTCCCCGCACGACTGGCCCAACCCCAACGCCGGCCCGTGCTGCACCTGCCCCAGCACTGGCCCTGGGCACAACGATGGCTGGCCATCTGGACCGCAGTCTTCGGTCAAGCGCACGCGCCGCCAGCAGCCGCCTGAACCCTGACCACCGCCGCGCAGGCACGACCGGAGACCCGACTGGAAACGCTGGGCAAACCAGCGGCACCATCACGCCCCTCCCCGCCGACCCCCCGCCCGAACTCAACCAGACCCAGCAGGCCAGCCGCTCCACGGATCGAGGCTAAGCCGGAGCGTGGCCGTGCCTGTCCCGATCACTTCGACCCCTCCATCCGCGGTCGTCCACCACCCTCAATCATCCCCCTGGGGGTCTACCGCGACCCTGTGCTGCCGCTCACGGTGACGCCCGCAGCCGCATTCCGCCCGTACTGGCGTTGCGTCATATCGGCTCCCCTCTGTTGTCAAGGGGCCGGGTTCGGCTCCTTTGAGTGTGCGCCGACGCTTGTCGCCGTCAAGGTCGTTCGTCCGGTGGGGCGCTCCACCTTGACGGCTCCGGCGCGTCGGCGCGTTGGCTGGGGAGCCGATCCCGGGCGGGGGTTCGCGCGGGTCGTGGCGGCCGGTAGCGTCGTGGGTGCGGGTCCGGAAGTGGCTGATCCGAAGTGCCGGTGTGCGGGTGTGAGCCGGCCGCGCTGGATTCTGAAGACGCCCCGCGGTGCCCTCCCGGGCCCGTCTTGGCGCCCGCAGCCGCGGCGACGATGGCGTCGGCGAGCAGCTGGCGGTAGATGGCGTCGGAGATGCGTCTCTTCAGGCAGCGCATGGCCTCCATCCGGGTCTTGCCCTCGGTGAGCTTGCGCCGGTAGTAGGTCCGTCCTGGGGTGTCGAGGCGGATCTGGGTGGCCGCGGCGATGTGGATCATGTGGTTCATCCGCCGGTTGCCGGCCCGGGAGAGCCGGTGGCGGACGATCTCGCCGGAGGATGCTTCGATCGGTGCGGTTCCGGTCCAGGACGCGAACCGGTTGCGGTCGGCGAACCGGGCCACATCCGCGACGTCGGCCAGAACCCGGGCTGCCACGACGGGCCCGACGCCGGGCAGGTCCATCAGCGTCGACCCGGTGGCGATGACCATCACCTTGAGTTCCTTGGTCAGTGCCTTGATCTTCTTGTCCACCGCGACCAGCTCGGTCAGCTGCTCGACCGCGAGCCGGCGCCTGGTCTTTCCGGCCAGGTCCCGCGGCCGCACACCGGCGAGAATTCCCTTGGCCTGCAAGGCCGTCAGGTCCTTCTTGGCCTTACCTGGGGTCAACTCGGACAGCAGCCGCTGCAACCGGTTGACCGTCTGGATCCGCCTGCGGGTCAGCTCCTGGCGCCGGTCGACGAGCATCCGCAGCGCCTCGTGGTGCTCGTCGTAGGACAACACCCGCAAACCCCTGGTCCGCACCGCAACGACCGCGACCGCGTGCGCGTCGTGGGCGTCGGTCTTACGGTTGTGCCCGGTGTCGAACAACCGGGCCCTCGCTGACAGCTTCGCGGGCACGTCGAGCACGTGCTCGCCGTCGGCCAGCAGCCGCTGCGCCAGCGGCCGCCCGGCGCCGTTGCTGCCCTCCACCGCCCACACCCGCGCCGGCCACGCCGCGACCTGCCGGCGCATCGCGGCGTACCCACCCCGATCGGTACCGAACCGGCCGGTCGCCAACACCGTCTCCCGCTCGTCGAGGACCTCGATCGTCGCCGACAACTTGTGGGGATCAACCCCGATGAACACGCTCGCCATAAGCTCGCTCCGCCTTTCCGCACTCGCCTGTTGATGACGCCGGGCGGGCATTGCTACTACGAGCAGGGCAGTCCCCTCTGGAGCCACGCGCACGGCACGGTGCCCGACGGAACGCAAACCGATAAAGAGCCACACCGATCACGCTGGTGGGCAGCCGCGAGGAGAGCATCCCGCCGGACACCTGGACCGAGTCTGGCCCGACACCGGTCCTACAGGAAATTGTCTAGTAGCCGCAAGACGGCCATCCTGGCAGCGGCGTGAGCGGGATGGGCTGCATGTGCTCTGAGGTGAGGGGGGACGAGACCCGGCAGGCTCGGGCGCGGTTGACGGAAGCCGGAGCCGATGCTGAAGTGTGCCATGAGCGGCGCGGGGGAACTTGTCACCACCATCGGCACTGCGGTCCCGGCGGATCTGCCCGAACTCCAGCGGATTTTCCGGTCCGCCTCTTTGTCGAACTCCGCTGACGCTCCAGTGTTGCTGGCCCGCCCCGAGTTCCTCCATTTTGCCGGAGAAGGCGTCAGCGCGGGCCGCACACGCATAGCGGTTGCCGCGGTCGAGCGCGGGAAAGCGATTCTCGGCTTCGCCACGGTGACCGCGCGAGGCGTCGGCGAGCCCGAGCTGGAGGATTTGTTCGTCGACCCGCCCTGGCAGCGGCGAGGTGTCGCACGGCGACTCATCGAGGACGCCGTTCAGACCGTGCGCAAGTCCGGGCGCCAACGCTTGTGGGTTGTCGGAAACCCCCACGCGTCTCTTTCTACGCGGCTGTTGGGTTCGTCGGGTGCGAACGGGTCGCCACCGAGCTCGGCCCGGGCCTGCGCCTTCACCTGGACTGTCAGCCGACGTGACGCACCCAAACAGCACCCACACAGCCCAGATCGCACGACCGCCGACCGCTCGGTGACAACTGCGGGCGAGCCCGACGCCGAGCCGCTGCACCTGGTCCCTCGAACCGCCCGCCCTTGCCGATGTGAGTGCGTTCACGTGCTCGGCCCTGCTGACCACCCTGGGCAGCACGACTGGAGGCTCACCGGATGACGTCGAGGATGTTCTTCTGGATGCCGTTGCTGAACACCTCGCTGTCCACGAGCCGGAGCTTCTGGGCGTCCTTGTCGGTGTCGCTGAACAGCCTCTCGCCTGCGCCGAGGAGGAGTGGGAAGATGAGGAGGTTGTAGCGGTCGATCAGGCCAGCGTCAGCCAGGGCGTGATTGAGGGTGACGCTGCCGTGGATGATGATCGGGCCGCCCTCCGACTCCTTGAGTGCCGTGACATCGTCCAGCGAACGCAAGATCGTGGTCGGTCCCCAGTCGGACACGAGGTCGTCTTCGGTGAGGGTCGTTGAGACGACGTACTTCGGCAGGTTCTTGTAGTGGGCGAAGTCCTCCATGTTCGGCCAGGCCGGGCTGAACAACTCGAACTCATGCGGCCCATCAAGATGGCGGTCGACTCCTGCTGCTCCGACCCTTTCAGCGCGTACGCCTCGGGGACGAAGTCGACGCTCTTGAAGGTCCAGCCGCCGTTGCGGTAGTCGGACTGGCCGCCGGGGTCTTCGACCACGCCGTCGAGGGACATGAAGGCGGTGCTAATGAGAGTGCGCATTGGCGTTCCTTTGTGTTGGGTGGGGCGTGCAACAGGTGTGCCCAGAATGGCGGCGACGGTCTGGTGAGATGGCCCCCGTGTCGCCTTCTGACACACTACGAACGAGATCAGCCGAATACGACACCGCGGAAGCGCACGGATCGCCGCACGCAGGACGGACCTTCGGGTTTGTCCGACTCTTGCCGCACCGTCACGATCGTGCCGGACCGGAGGCGTCACAGGACGTAGCGTGTCTGGCTGTACGGGTCCTTTCGGAACGCCAGGATCTTCGACGGCGTGGCCGCGAAGACCAAAGCCATATGTCCCGGCTCGGTGTCGAGGAACACGCCGTCACCGACCTCGAACACCCAGTCGAGCTTGTCCTTCCACATGGCGGCCAAGCGTTCGAGCGTACGGTTGTCGCGGACCCTCTCGATGGTGCCCTCGACCACGATGTCCAGGCCTGCGCGGTACGAATTGGTTCCGGTGGTGAGAACGCAACTAGAGTTCGCTTCGATGTTCTTGGCCTTCTGTTCGTGGGCGCCGGTGCAGAAGTGCAGCTTGCCGTCCAACCACATCGCCGGCAGCGGCGCCACGTGCGGACGACCGTCGCGGCGCACCGTCGACAACCAGAACATCTCCGATGAGCCCAACACGGCGACGACTTCCGCCCATGGAACGGCCGTGGCATCCGGCTGGCTGAATTCCTCGACGAGTTGGGCTGTCGGCTCGTTGTTGAGCATCTGTTCTCTCCTTGCCTGCGCCGCCACCGGTGCACGCCGACCCGCCGGATCTGATCGAACTGACCGGTCAGCCACGCGACGCGTGGCGGCGGAGAACAGTCGTCACGGACCGCAACCGGGATGCGTAAGCATCACGCTTGTATGGTGCCAGCCAGTCGCCGGCGCAAGCGCACCCTTCTGCCGCCGACGGAGCGGCTTGCTGACGTGGGTTTCCGGCGTGCGGCTGGACGGGTCGCCCAGGCCCGTGGCCGTCGCGCCATGTTCGGAAGCGGCCGTGAGTGCCTGGAGGGTCGCTGACGTTCAGTGGATCGAGATGCTCGATCTAGAAGCCGTCGCCCGTGCGCCAGGCCATCTCCTGCAATGTCAGGGTGTTGCCGTCGGGGTCGTTGAACCCGGCGTACTTGACGCCTCCACCCACGTCCTCGACCGGACCGATCTCGACACCGCGCCCGAGGAGTTCCGCGCGAGCCTGCTCGATGTCGCCCACCACGAGGTGGAAGCCCCGGATCGATCCCGGAGTCATGTCCTCGTAGACCGGCAAGCCGGTGCCCATGCCGATCGAGCACGCCGAACCTGGTGGTGTCAGCTGCACGACGCGCACGCCAGCCGCCGGTTGCACGTCGACGTCCTCGATGAAGCCGAGACGATCCCTGTAGAAGGCCTTGGCCCGGTCGACGTCGGCAACGGGCACGACTACCAGCTCGAGCTTCATGTCCATGTGGAGGTCCTTTTCGGTCGTGCCGTGGGTGCCCCGTCACGGTGCCGCGTGTCGTCGAGTTGAGGACACGAGTCCGGTGCTGAGCACCAAACGATCCCATACACGTCCGGCACCGGCCTCGAGATACGTGCCCCGAGCATCCGCACATGCCGCACGGCGGACGCTACCCTTCGGGTCGTCCGCTATTGCCGCCGCGCGCGGACGCGCGGTTTGCCGCGCGGGGGGACTTCGGTCCGTGTGGCTGGTTGTGGAAGGCGGCCCGCGCGATCGCAGGCTCAGACCTCCGGAAGTAGGGTCGGGTTGGCTGTTGAGATTCAAGCGGGCGTGACGTGGTAGGTGAGGGGGCGGCGGTCGCCGGGGAGCCGCGCGGGCGTGGTGTTGAGCTCTTCGGTAAGCAGGTGCAGGGCGCGCGCGATTCGGGGAGTGTCGGGCCGGTCCAGGGTCACGGTGATCCCGGGTGGTGTGTACTCGACCTGTCCGCCGAGGTGAAGCAGGTGGCGGGTGATGGCGCGGTACTCGAAGCGGGAGGGACCCCCAGTCGGGATCGCTCAGGTAGGTGTTCAAGTGCTCGGCGAGCCACGCTTCGGCGTTGAACGCGAGCAGCCGCAGCACCATCTGCAGGCCGCGGCGGGCCGGCTGCGGGCGGGCTCGTTTCGCGTCTGGGTCCAGCTCGGTCGCGGCGATCTTGGCCGGGATGGGCTTGAGTGCGGCCTGCGCGTCGGCCAGGGCGGCTTGGGCGTGCCGGATCCGTTGGTGCGCGCCGGGGAGCGCGGCGTTCTTCTGTTTCGGGGTCCCGTCGCCGTTCAGTAGCTGCGGCAGCGCCCGTTCGGCCGCGGCGAGCTCGGCCTGGGTCGCCTTGACCTGCTTGCGGGCGGCGAGGCGGGCCGGGTTGGTCACCATCCGGGTATCTGGTGCGATGTCCATCCGGTAGTCGGCGAGGGCGTCGATGCCGTTGTGTTCGGACGCGTACTTGAACATGTTCTCGATTCGCCACCGGGCCCGCAGCCAGCACAGCAGGTCCGCGCCGGTCGCGCGGGTGTCGCTGGTCAGGACCTGCAGCACCGGCGCGCCGGCCTCGTACAGGGTCAGTTGACGGGCCTGGCCGTACCCCTTGATCTGCACGCTCTCGTCGGCCAAGGTCAGGTCGATCCGTTTGCCGTCGCGCACGGTCCAAGACCGTCTCGGTGTGGCGGTTGTGTCGGCCAGCGGGGCCCGTCGGTAGGTGACCCAGTCCGCGCCCGCGTCGCGGCAGGCGGTGAAGGTGACCGGGTAGGCCCCGCCCCGGTCGAACCCGAGCAGCACCGGGGCGTCCGGGCCGATCAGGGCCCGTAGCTGGGTCAGCACGCCGGGCAGGGTCGTGGACAGTCCGGTCGGTTCGCCGGAGCCGAACACGACGACGCGGCCGCGGGAATCAACGAGCAGGGTGTCGTCGCGGCCGGGCCCCGCGTGGCGGCGTTTGGTGTTCCAGCCCTTGGCGACCGGCCGCGCGCCGGCGTAGGGCACGAAGTGGTCATCGACGAAGTAGACCGGGTCGCCGGCCGGGTCGACGGCCAGCATCCCGGCGGCGAAGGCCCGCTGCACCGCCAGCGGGTCCGAGCCGTCCGCCAAGGCTCGAGCCGGGTCCGCAGCGTCTTCAGCTCGGGGACGGCTCCGAGCCCGACCGCCGCGCCGGCCTCGGCTCGACGCAGGTGCTTGGCCCCCTCGACGGTGTCGATCCCCAACGCGAACCCCAGCGTCGCGGTGGACAGGACCGCCACGTCGTCATAGCGGCGGGCCGGGCCACCGGTCACCGCGGCGAAGAATCCCCTCCGCGCCGACCCGGTCCAGGTAGCCATGCAACAGCATCGCCCCGGCATACCGGCAGGGGAATGACGCCGGTGGCTGATCCGAGACGAACCCGCCACCGGGCCAGCCGCCTCGCCCCCGCGTCACCGGTCCTCAGTGGTCGGCCGACCGCTCTGCCACGCTCGGCGCGGTCTCGGGCTTTCGGCGTAGTCCGGCTCGGGCAGCACTTCCTGCACCGGCGCCGGGCCCACCCGCGCGAGCAGTTCGCTGATCATCGACCGGGCCACCGCGAGCCGGTCGGCGATGGCCTGCTGGGTCCACCCCGCCGCCGCCCAGCCCCGGGCCTTGGCCACCTGCCGGTCGCTCAGTTTGGGTGGGCGGCCCCGACGACGCACCAAACAGGCCGACCCGTCGGTGCGGGCCCGGCCCCGCAGGATCGAGACGTATGTTGCGGTCAACCCGAACACCGCGGCCACCTCATCCACGCGCCGGCCGGCGTCGGTCAGTGCCACGATGGCCAGGTTGCGCATCCCGGTGTCGCCCACCTCGAACCGGTAGAGCACCGAGCGTCCGCAGCTCACCAAGACCTGCCCATCGCTGGCGTGCAGGCGCAGCACGCCCGGCTCTGCGCGATCTCCTCCAACGCGCACTGAACCATGGCACCAAGGCTAGCAGATCTTCTCTGATTTCCGACGCTGCTACACCAAGAGAAAGCCCTGCTCACAGGGCTAGTCATCAACTACTTCCGGAGGTCTGAGGCTGGGGCGGACAGGATGTCAGCGGTAACTGATCGGGGGTCTCCCGGCCATTCGGGCGAGATGCTCCACCCGAGCCCGTACCAGGTAGAGGTAGTCGTTGACGTCCTGGATTCGGTCTTCCTGTTCAGGGCACGGGGGACATCCCAAGGCCACATCAAGCAGTTCGGCCGCGGCGGTGGCGTCGATGTCCTCGAAGAACGTGTCCGGTTCACCGGCCATCGCGGCGGCGACGGCGTTGCGCATGTCTGTGGCCGGCCGCCCTTCCGTCACCCAGCAGTCCTTGACTCCGCCACCCAACATGTGATCGACCAGGACCATCACGGCATGCTCGCGGCCTCGGTAGTCGAACAGCACCCCGACCGAGGACTGGGACCCGAACACGTCCCCGTAGCGCCACGCCCGCAGCATCCCCGGGCTGCCGACCCTGCCCGCCCACGGACGGTCGGCCACACCGGCGGCCGCCAGCCGGCCCGCGCTCTTCCGCGCCGCGGTGCGGCTTGTCGCCGGCCCCAGCACCGAACAGACCCGCAGCAACGCCAACGCCTCCACGCTCGCGAGCGTCTCAGCGTGGCCGATCACCTGGCTCAGCATCAGCGCCAGCGCCTCGAGTCGCTGCTGCTCATCCGACGCCTCGGGCAAACCTGCCGCCACAGCACCGAACGCCCCACACAGCACCAGCTCAGCCGCCAGCGGGCTGCGCGCCTCGGCGATCCCCGCCAACAAGGACACGGTCACGTGCCGGATCGGGTCCTGCGGCACGTCGACATCCCCGCCGGCCCCGCCCGCGGCCTGCTCCAAGCCTGCCATCGACGTCGGCCCGCTGCCCAGCAGCGACAGCGACGCTCGCCTCGTCGCGGTGCGATGGGGTTGGCGACCCCTACCTTTTCCCATCAGCGCATCCTGCCATCCATCCGGCGGCTCAGGCGGCAACGCCACCACGAGCGCCCGAGGCTCGTCCGATACCAAGGGCCAAGCGCGAGCTCGGACGGACTGTGAAGCAGCCCTGGTGGCGCGCCGGCTTCACCGCGGGCCGTTGAGCCAGCATGCGTGCCGGGTCAACGTGCGCGGCGGCGCCACCCCCGACGTAACCGTGGCGGCGGCGCCGCCGGCACGCGGAGCCCGGGGCTGCGTGGGAGCTCGTGCGGTGCGAGCTCACTGGTGGGTGACCTTTGATCGCTTCGGGGGCGTGGGCCGCCCGCAGCAGCCACGGTCGGGTTGTTCGGCCCGCGCACCGACCACTTGTGCCACCCGCGGAGGTCTAATCTCTCGGAAGAACCGCTCGTCGAATGGGGGTCGGATGGCTCGCAGTTCCTCCCAGGTCATGCAGCCTCGTGTGCTGCTCAGCGGCCTGGCGATGCCCGAGTCCCCTCGTTGGCACGAGGGCCGACTGTGGTTTTCCAACTGGGGCGCCGACCAGATCGTCGCGGTCGACCTGAACGGCGGCAGCGAGGTGGTGGGCCGCGGACCTGAGGGTGAAGGCTGGGCGGTCAACTGGCTGCCGGACAATCGAATGCTCATCACCGGTAGCGAGCTGGTCCGCGTCGAGCCCGACGGCTCTCGGGCGCGCCATGCCGACCTGAGCCACCTGTCGCCCTACGGCTGGAGTGAGATCACGGTCGACGGGCGCGGCAACGTCTACGTCAACACGATCAACTTCGATTTCGCCGACT
Source organism: uncultured Actinomycetota bacterium (assembly GCA_963724925.1). Taxonomy (GTDB): domain Bacteria; phylum Actinomycetota; class Actinomycetes; order Actinomycetales; family Dermatophilaceae; genus Phosphoribacter. The sequence goes on from CAVRXF010000019.1 coordinate 34,874, forward strand.
TCGACACTGTCCTGACCAGCGGACAGGCGCCGGGAAAGATCGCGCTGGTCACCCCCGATGGTGAGGTCCGTGACGTCGCACGCGAGCTCGCCTTCCCGAACGGGATGGTCATCACGCCGGACAACACGACCCTCATCGTCGCCGAATCGTTCGCTGCCCGGCTCACCGCCTTCGACATCGCCGGGGACGGCACGCTGTCGAATCGACGGGTCTGGGCCGACGGGGTCGGCCCGGACGGGATCTGCCTGGACGCCGACGGGTGCATCTGGGCCTCCAGCGGCAGCATGACAAACGACTGCGCCCGCATCCGCGAGGGCGGCGGAATTCTCGAAACGATCGAGCTCGGACCGTTCGTGCTTCGCGACGATGCTTGGCGGGCCCGACCGCCGGACACTGTTCATGCTGACGGCCCAATGGCGCGGCACCGAGGGCGTCGAGGACGTCATCAAGGCCAGAACCGGACAGGTCCTCGTCGCCGACGCACCCGCGCCGGGCGTCGGCTGGCCATAACAAGCACTGGTCGTGCGCCAGAGCGACCCGCCGAAACCCGGAGCCTGGGATGGCCGCTGGGTTGCCCCGGGTGCCAGCAACACAGCATCGAGCGCGCCGGCCCACTCCGCGATGAAGCAGGTTCGTCCGGGCTGAACGTCCGCTCGTGCCGCACTGAGGACGGCTACGTCGCCCGACTCTGCCGCGGTGCGAACGTTACCCTTCGGGTCGTCCGACTTTGGTCGCCCCGAGGCTGGCTACTCTCGCCGGACTTACCGTAGCTCGGCAACCGGCTCGTCGGGGTCCTTCACGGCTGCCGCAAGACCGGCACCTCTTCGACGTGCACACCGGCTCGGATCATCGCACTGCGGCGGCCGCTCGACAACCCAGAAACGTGGGATGATTGCCGCCGGTCTTACGGTGGCCTCCACTGCACCGGTGCAAGGCTGCCGCCGTGGCGGTTCACCGCCTCGGCGGCGGTCGGCACCGGCAGTGCTGGGCGTGCGACCCCGGCGGCCTTACCCCGCTTCCGGTTCGGGTACCCACCGACACCCTGTAACTCAAGAGGAGATCACCATGCGAGAGCTGATGGTCGACTTCATCACCTCTCTCGACGGCTACGCGTCAGCGGAGGGGTGGCCGGGCTGGTGGGGTCTGGAGGGCCCCGAGTACCTGACCTGGCTCGAAGAGCAGCCCGCTGTCACCTACCTGATGGGTGCGAACACGTACCGGCTGATGTCGGGCTTCGCCGCCGGGGTGACCCCGGCGGGAACCGACGAGTTCCGGGCCGAGGAGGAGGCCTCCCTCGGTGGGCTCACGAACGCGTCCAAGGTGGTGTTCTCCTCCTCGCTCGAGGAGCCGCTGACGTGGGCCAACAGCATGCTCGTGCGCGGCGACGCCGCCGCGGCGGTCCGGGCGATGAAGCAGGACGGCTCCGGGCTCCTGAGCACGATCGGCAGCGTCAGCCTGTGCAGGTCGCTGCTGCGAGCCGGGCTCGTCGATCGGTTCCGGATCGTGATGTTCCCGGTGATTACCGGCGCCACGGGCGCGGAGCGCATCTACGACGGGTATCCGGACGTCGCCCTCGACATGATCGACCACCGCACCTTCGACCGCCGCATCCAGCTGGTCGAGTACCGGCCTCGCGTGCTGGAGCAACCGCCACGCGCCGGGACTGCGTGAGGTCGACGACGCAGCGAGGACGGCGCATGCCACCGACGGGAGGCGACGTCCTCGGCAACGCTCCTGGAGACCTGCATGGCTGCCGAGTGATGAGTTTTCGGGCCGCCCGCCGTCACACACACCATGAGCTCCATCACCGACGACCTCCGGCCGCTCGACGAGCAGGCTTTCGGCGCCCGCGTCGAGCCGCACCGCCGCGAGTTGCACGTGCACTGCTACCGGCTGCTCGGGTCGTTCGAGGAGGCCGAGGACCTCGTCCAGGAGGCGTTCCTGCGCGCGTGGCGCCGGCGCGAGACGTACGAGGGCCGCGCGTCGGTTCGCGCGTGGCTGTACCGGATCGCGACGAACGCCTGCCTCGACGCGCTCGACAAGCGCCCGCGGCGGCCGAGCGCGAGCGGCGAGGTCGCGTGGCTGCAGCCCTATCCCGACGAGCTCCTCGAGCAGCTGCCCGACCGGCGCGAGGGCCCGGAGGACGTGGCGCTCGCCAAGGAGACCGTCGAGCTGGCGTTCATCGCCGCGATCCAGCACCTCGCGCCGCTGCCGCGGGCCGTGCTCGTGCTGCGCGACGTCCTCGGCTGCTCGGCGAGGGAGACCGCGCGGCTGCTCGAGACGACAGAGGCGTCGGTGAACTCCGCGCTGCAGCGCGCGCGGGCTGGGCTGCGGGAGAGCCTGCCCGAGGACCGCGAGGCGTGGCAACACGCCGCCGAGCCGACCGCCGCCGAGCGGGAGCTGCTCGCCCGCTACGTCGAGTGCAGCGAGCGCGCCGACGCCGAGGGCCTGGCCGCGCTCATGCACGAGGACGTCCGCTTCTCGATGCCGCCGACGCCCGGCGTCTGGACCGGCCGAAGCACGGTCGTGCAGGGCTGGATCGACGGCGGGTTCGGATCGGAGGCGTTCGGCAGCATGCGGTGCGTGGTCACCCGCGCCAACGGTCAGCCCGCGGTCGCCGGCTACGTGCGCAAGCCGGGCGACGCCGCGTACGAACCGCTGGCGATCGACGTCCTGCGGGTGCAGGACGGGGTCGTCACCGAGATCGTCACCTTCGACGGCGCGGTGTTCGAGCACTTCGACCTGCCGGCCACGCTCAGCGCGGCGGTCGGTACGCGATGAACGCCCCCGCCTCGATCACCGTCACGCCAGTCTTCGTTGCCGACCTGCTCGCCGAGGGCGAGCGGATGCCGGTCTACGTGCACGTCATCGACCATCCCGATGCGCGCGTGCTGGTCGACACCGGCATGACGGAACTGCATCCGGCGGTGGCCGACCTCGATCCCCGCCTCCGGCCGCTGAGCAAGCAGGACTTCGATCTCGCCGGCATCGACATCGTCGTCAACACACACCTGCACTTCGACCACTGCGGCGGCAACCACCTCTTCGCCGGCAGGCCGATCTACGTCCAGCGTCGGGAGCTCGACGACGCGCGCAGCGAGGACGGCTACACCATTCGCGAGTGGGTCGAGGCGCCCGGCGTGCGCTACGTGCCGGTCGACGGCGAGCGCGAGCTGCTTCCCGGGCTGCGACTCGTCCCGGCGCCGGGCCACACACGCGGCATGCAGGTGGTCGTCGTCGAGACTGGCGGGCGTCCGGTCGTCGTCGGCGGCGACGTCGCGGTGTGGTTCGGCGAGCTCGACGAGCCGCACACCGAAGGTCAGCTGCGGGTGCGCGCGCTCGACCCCGAGCTGGTCTGGCTCGCGCACGAGCACGAGCCATGGCGACCCCGCACCGTCTAAGGCATCACGCCGTGCTCTCTGAGTCGTCGAGGGGCGTGCACCCAGGGCGGCTGCTGAGCGACCCTGGCCAGGACCGTCCGCATCGCGAGCATGGCACTCACAGCACGGCGCACGTGCTGCTGAACCTCACGCACATCTACGGCAGCGCGAGCATTGGAGCGGAAGGCAGCCGTGCGGACGACCGGGTCCTTGACGAGGAGTGAACCCCGCGAAGGACCGCTCGCCTTCAAGCTCACATCGTCATGGACCCACCGAGGCACCGCTCGATCGCCATGCCGCCGTTTCTCGCCCACCGCTTTGGGACGCCAAGCAGTAGCGCGTCACGCCGCACCTCCAGCTGCCCGTCCACCGTCCGCTCATCGTGGTGGATGACTACGCCTCATCCTGTTCTGATTGCCGACTCACCCTCAGCCGTGCCCAATGCGCTGCCCCGCGCCGTAGCTGCGTACCTGTCTCGGTTCAGGGATCGGTCCCGGGTGCACGCCGACTCCGATCTGCGTGCCGACCTGACCTGGTGCCAGGAGCACAGCCAGAACCCTCTCACCGTCACGCGCCCGCAGTTGGAGTTGTACATCCGCTGGATGCAGGAGATCCGACACTTCAAGCCCTCGACGGTCGGCCGCCGGTTCTCGGTCGTGGCCGGCTTCTACGCCACCTGCGTGATCGACGGGTCCTGGCAGCACTCCCCGGCCGAGCATGTCCGCCGCCCGAACGTGCCAGCCGAATCCCCCACCCTCGGATTGACCCACCTGCAATTCGAAGCGATGCGGCCCGCGGCCCCGGCCCGCGACTCGAGCAACGTCAACGACTTCGCCCTGGTGGCCATGCTCGGGCTGCTCGGGCTGCGGATCTTCGAAACCTGCAACGCCAGCATCGGCGACCTCGGCGAGGAACACGGCCACCGGGTCCTTCGCGTTGCCGGCAAGGGCGGCAAGGTCGTGCTGACCCCCCTGCCACCTGCCGTTGGCCGAGCCATCGACCGTGCCGTCGCCGGCCGGGACCACGGGCCGATCCTGCGCACCCGACGGGGCACCCGCATGGACCGACACGCCGCCACCCGACGGCTGCATCGCCTGGCCGACGTCGCCGGAGTTCGGCTACCTCGGATGCACCCGCACATGCTGCGGCACACCTACGTTATCTCCCCTGCCCTTCCGATGAGGGACGTGCGTTGTGGGGGAAAAAGCTCACGTGCCTGACAAGTATTCGAACCTCTGTCGGTGCCCCGAGTTACGTTCGGCCGGTGACAGATTCGATGGGTTCTGTGTTCCAGGCCGAGCGCGCCGTGTCCCCGGTGGACGGCAGCGAGTTGTGGGTGGTGCTCGACGCGGAGTTGCTGCTGCACCGGGAGGCCAGCGATTTCCTGCGGTGCCTGCAGGGCGCCACGCGGTCGCCGCACACGATCCGGGCCTATGCCGGGCGGGTGGCGCTGTTCCTGGGCTGGTGCCAGGCCCAGGGAGTGGATTGGCGGCAGATCGGCCTGCCGGATCTGGCCCGGTTCAAACGGTGGCTCGAGATCTGCCCGGGCCGGGGCGGTCGGATCCGGTCCGGTTCGACGGTCAACGCCGTGCTGACCGCGGTGTGTGAGTTCCTCCGGTTCTGCGCGCGGACCGGGCTGGTCGAGCCGATCGTGGCCGAACGGCTTTCCGAGCCGCGGTGGTTGCGGTTCACCCCGCCGGGCTTCGACACCGGGGAGTCCGGGCAGTTCCGCGCGGTGCGTGCCCGATCACTCAAGGCGCGAGCCGAAACACCTTTCCCTGAAGCGCTTTCCGCGGAGCAGACGGCCGTAGTGCTGGCCTGCTGCCGCCGGCCGCGGGAGCGGTTCCTGGTGATCCTGTTGCTGCACACCGGCCTTCGCATCGGTGAGGCCCTCGGGTTGCGCAGGTGCGACATGCATGTGCTGCCGGACTCCCGCGGTCTGGGTTGCGCCACGGTGGGTGCCCACGTCCACGTCCGGCACCGGGCGAACCCGAACGGCGCGTTGGCGAAGTCCCGGTTCCCGCGCACGGTGCCGGCCAGCGACGCGGTGCTCGCCGCCTACGCCGATTACCAGTACGAGCGCGCCCAGACCGTGGGCGGGACCGGCAACGACATGGTGCTGGTCAACCTGTATCACGAGCCGCTGGGTGCGCCGATGAATTACCGGGCGGCGAAACGGTTCTTCGACCGGCTGGCCGGTGAGTGCGGCTTCCCGGTCCGACCGCACATGCTGCGCCACACGGCGGCCACCAACTGGATCCGCGCCGGGGTCGACATCGACGTGGTGCGAGCACTTCTCGGTCACGTGTCGTTGGCGTCCACGACGGTTTACCTGCACGCCCGGGACGAGGACAAACGCCGCGCGGTCACGGCCGTCGCTGCCGGGGAGCAGTACCGATGACCGGGCCCGCGCCGCAACTGATCGGCGTCCCCGGCCGGGACCGGCGGCCCGGCCGGGACCCGAGCGCCGGCGGGGCGGGCTGGTTGGACTGGTTGCGCGCCCAGCTGGATCCGGTGTGGCGGCCGGGGGAATGGGACGGCGCCGCGAAACTGTTCACCGGTGATCTGCACAGCGACCGGACCGCGGCGTGGCCGTGCCGGACCCCGGGCTGCCCGACCGCGACCCGCCACCACCACGGACGCTGCGACGGGTGCCGGCGGGCCCGCACCGGCGCCGGGCTCAGCTGGGAGGACTACGACGCCGACCCGCCCCGGCATCCCATCCGCCCGCTGCTGCCCGTCGGGCGTTGCGCGGTGCCCGGTTGCGAGAGCGAGTTGCACTGCTCCGGGTTGTGTTTACGGCACGAACACGCCTGGCGCCGGCCCGGGTCGACCGAGTCCGTGGCGGACTTCGCCGCCCGGGCCCGCCCGTTCCCGCGTGCCCAGGACTGCCTGGTCGCCGGCTGCGCCCGCGAGCAGCTCGCCCGCCGCGGGCTCTGCCGTTTCCACGACAAGCGTTACCTGCGAACCGATCCGGACCGACGGTCGGACGATGGGCTGGCCGGGTGGGTGGCCGCGGAGCAACCCCTGCTCGGGGTGCACCAGTTCTGCCTGGCCGGGCTGCCCGAGTTGCTGGGCGTCGAGGTGCTCTACGCGCTGCAACAACGTGACCTGTCCCCGCTGCCGATGGATCCGACGCCAGGTGCGGATCCTGCTGAGCCGGCTGACCGGGGCGGCCTCGCTGCGCGAGGCCGACCCGGAAGCGGTCTGCGAGAGCGGCGGCGTGCAATACAACTCGACGACCCGAGGACTGTTCACCGACCTGCGTCGGCACCTGGACCGGGCCTGGGTCGCAGCACACCGGCGCCGACCCGTTCGCCGGGGACCTCTGGCAGGTGGCGCTGCTGGGCCTGCACGCCAACGGTTCACGTCGCTGGCCGGCGACCCACGGGAGTCGTCGATTTCCGGCCCATCGAGCTGCCGTGGCTGCGGGAAGTCGGTCAAGGACTGGGCCCGCACCACCCGGCCCTACCTGCAGCGGCTCCGGGAGACGCTGCGCGCCTGCCGGGCCGCCTCCCAGACCCTGACCGCCGCCGGGCGGGTGGACCCGACCGAGCCTGGGTGCCGCCGACTTCACCCGCATCATCGACGCCATGTCCGACCTGCGACGGGCCGACGGCACGTGTGTACTCGGCGAGCCGTCGCAACCTGCTGCTCTACCAGCTTCTGCGAGGTCATCGAACACGGCCGGGCCAGCGGTCTGCTGGCCCAGGTCCCCGACCAGTTCCGCCCGGCCCGCCGCCGCCACCGGGTGGCGCGACGAACCCAACGAGGACGAACTGGGCAAGGCCCTCCCCGACACGGTGATCCGCCAACTCGACGACAACCTGCCGCTACTGGGCCCAGCCGGCGGGGCCGGCTTCATCACCGCCGACGACCTGCAACAAATGCACCGCACCATCTATCAGCTCCTGCGCGACACCGGCCGGCGCCCAGGGGAAGTCGTCAGCCTGCACATCGACTGCCTGGAAGTCATCGACGGCCAGCACAACCTCATCTACGACAACCACAAGGCGGGACGGATGCGCCGCCGGCTGCCGATCACCACCGAGACCGCCCAAGTCGTGATGGCCTGGCAACATCACCGCGCACTGCTGCCCGCCCCGCCGGCGCTGCGTGACTGGCTGTTCCCGAGCCCGCAACTACGGGCCAAACAGGGGCACGGGCACCTGACCACCCGCTGCCGTCGGCCGGGCCTTCAAGGTCTGGGTCCGCAAGATCGGCAGGATCGACGGCGAACTGCTCGGACCCGACGGACACCCGGCCCCGTTCGACCGGTCCCAGGTGACGCCATACGCACTGCGCCACTCCTACGCGCAAAGACACGCCGACAATGGAGTACCCGTCGACGTGCTCAAGGAGCTCATGGATCACGCCGCAGTAGCGACCACCATGGGCTACTACCGAATCAGTCTCAAACGCAAACAACAGGCCATCCGCTCCGTCGGGTCGCTGGCCACCGACGCCAACGGAAACCCCGCCCCGTTCACCAGTCCCACTGCCTACCAACGGGCCTCGGTGTCCGTCCCGTTCGGCAACTGCACCGAACCGTCCAACGTCACCGCCGGCGGCGGCGCCTGCCCGATCCGTTTCCAATGCGCCGGCTGCGGCTTCTACCGGCCGGACCCCTCCTACCTACCCGCCCTGCAGGAGCACATCGCCAGCCTCCGCGCCGACCTGGAAACCGCCCGCGCGATCGGCGCCGCCGACTACGTGACCGCCAACCTCGCCGCGCAGATCGACGCCTTCACCACGGTCGCCGACACCATGCACCACCGGCTGTCCGAACTCGGATCCGACGAACGCGCCGAGGTCGAACAGGCCAGCCGCCTGCTGCGCCGGGCCCGGGCCGGCCGGCGGCTCCCACTGACCGTGAACCCCGCACCCACCACCCAGACCGGATGACCACCATGACCGACCGCACCGCAGCACTGAAAGCGGCCCGAGCCAAGGACAGCAACGACAAACGCCGACGCGTCCTGCAGACCATGAAGGCCATGGAGACCGCCGGACAACCCATCACCGCCGCCGCGGTCGCCGCCGCCGCGGGCGTGTCCACCTGGCTCGTCTACGCCGACGGCATCCGAGAACACCTCGACGCCGCCCGAGCCCGACAGCGCCAAGCCGTGGACGGCGCCCCGCCCCCGCGGCCGGCCCCCGCACCGGTCAGCAGCCGGTCACAGCCGCCGGCCTGCGCACCGACCTCGCCGTCGCTCGACACGAGATCCACCGGCTACGAACAGATCTCGACAAACTCCGGGGCCGACTGCGGCTGCAACTCGGAGCCGAGATCGAACAACCCGACCGGGCCGAACTCATCGCACGGGTCGCCGCGTTGGAAGCCGCGAACCGCCAGTACCTCGCCGAACGCGACGCCCGCGCCGCCCAGGCCGACACCGCCCAGCGCCGCGCCGAACAACTCGAAGACGAACTCACCGCCGCCCGAGAAAGCCTCCGACGAGTAATCAGGGACACCAACCGATGACACCCCAAAGAACACGGCCGCTCATACCACAGATCACCCCCCGACCGCACATGCCTGACATGCCTCACCT
>CAVRXF010000020.1:0-186987 GCA_963724925.1 uncultured Actinomycetota bacterium
GGCATCAACGATGGCGGCATGACCTCGGTGATGTCCCAGCGGGCCGCGTGGGACTACTACGTGGGCGGGGTGCCGTGGGAGACGTCGAAGACGAAGCACCTGAACGAGTACCGCGCGCAGTATGCGCTGCCGCTCGTGGGGCACCCGCCCACAAACCCTAACCCGCCGGCGGTGATTGTGCGGCCTCCGCTGCCGGCGTTCGACCAGGCCACAACGGACCCCGACACCGGGGCCCCGCTGCCCGTGCACACCACCCTGACGGCCCTGCCGCCGCCTGGGCCGGCCGTGGACTTCATGCGCGCGAACCTCTGGGGGTTGACCCTGCCCGGGCTGGTGCCGATTCCTGGCGGGGCGTCTGGGGCCGCCCAGAACCGGATGCTGACCTACCTCGACAACCGCTACGGCCTCGCCTGGCTCGAGCAGGGCGTGCGCACGTATGCCAGCTACGGCTACACGCATTGGTGGCGCTCGTGGCCGGACGCCTGGGACCACGGGAACGGGCAGAGCCGGGACGAGTATGTGGACTGGAGCAAGCGCATCCAGGATCTCGGCGTGCCGTATGTCTGCCACTTCCTGCGGAGCAAGGACTACGACGGGGCGAACCCAGACCCACGAGCCATTGACGACGTGCTCGAGGCGCTGCTGAAGGCGAACGTGGCGGCGCATATCTGCCCGGCGTGGGAGGCGAGCCTGTTCAACACGCCGCAGCACTTCCGCGAGATGATCCACCACGATGCCGCCGTGTGCGTGCCGGCGGGCGTGAGCGTGGATATTCACTTGCAGGCCGGCTATGCGGACTTCGGGCCGGACGGGCCGCACCACAGCACGGAGTTTTGGAACGACTGCATTGCCGTGGGCGTGAAGCGGCTGTTGTATCAATGCGACCCGGCGTGGACCGCGGGCATGATGCAAGCGCGCGGGACATGATGTCAGCGTGCGACTCGATGCAGGGCGGCCTCTGGGGCCTGCCGCAGACGGTGAACTGGGATGCGTTCGAGCTCTGCGGCGTGCCGCTGTTCAACAACGGCAATACCGGCGATGGCCGACTCGCGACGGAGGACACGGCGGATCTGCTCGGTCTACGAAATGTTGTGCACGCCTGGGCCACTCCCACCGAGCGGGTTCGGCGGGGGCGCTCGCTACACCGACGGCAAGGCGATATGAAGCGGCCGGTCCTCCTGCTCGCGCTCGTGGTCGGCTCGGCGGTGCTCCACGGGCAAGTCACGCCCATGAGCCGGTATGCGTGGGACATTCAAGCCCCCTCGCCCCAGACGGCGCAGAGCTATACGTATCTCGCGAAGGACGACGTCTCGCCGAACGGGCGCGCGCTGACGGGCGTGACGTGCACGGCGACGGCCGAGCCCACGACGCAGAGCTGTGTCGGCGCCATGCCGTCGTATCCGCCGGGGCCGCATACCGTGACGCTGACCGCGCAGTCGGCCGGCCTCGAGTCGCCAGCCTCCGCCCCGCCGTTGACGTTGACCACGCAGACCACGCCGCCGTGTGGGTCGCCGCTGACGATCTCGGTGAAGAGTTATACGCAGACGGTGGCACTTGGCGCGCAGGGCAACGTCGCCTTCCAGGTGCTCAATGCCCCGCGGCCCGTCGTGCTCGAGCAGGTGCGGTTCGGCACGCAAGTCGTGGGCGAGCAGCAGGGGACGGACTTGCGCGCGTCGATGGGGATGTACTTCTCCGTGCCGCGCATCCTGGGCCCGTATGCGATGACGGTTTATGCGAAGGACACCCTCGGCTGCGAGGCGGTGACCACGGCGCCGCGCACGGTGACGGTGCAGTGAATGGAAATGATCCGATCATTACGGCGGTGTTGTTACATCTATCACGGCCGCGGGAAGCCGCGATGGGCCGTGCACGTCGTTGGTCCCGTGTCCGAACAAGCGTTTCCTCAGTTTCCTGTAGGAGCTCACATGCTGGTTGTGCTCACGAATACGCAGAAAGTGGATCTCACCTACGGCGTCCCGGTGGGACGCCAAGGGCGACCCGGCGGCGGTGGACAACGTCGCCTGGAAGTCGAGCGACCCGGCGACGGCCACGGTGGCCGCGGGCCACGCCTTACACGGGGACGGTGAAGGCGGTGCACACGGGCGCGTGCCAGGTGTGGATTGAGGCCGACGCCGACCTCGGGGACGGCGTCACGCTCATCACCGGGGACAAGGTGGACATCCAGATTACCGGCGGGCAGGCCGTCGGTATTTGGGCCGCCGACGGTCGGCGTGCCGAGCGAACAGTAAACCCGATGTGGCGGCGGGACACGCGGCCCCGCCGCCACATCCTCGGTGGAGGTGTCCACGATGAGCCTCGTTGGTCTCTTAATCACGCTCCTCCTGTTCGTCCTTATCGTGATGGTGGTGCGGTGGGTGATGGTCGAACTCGCGGTCCCCGCGAATATTCAAAGGTCGTCCTCCTGCTGCTGGCGCTCATCGCGTTACTCTGGCTCCTCCAACTCCTCGGGGTGGGCGGCTGGTCGATTCCCCGGTTCGGCCCACGCGCTAAGATTACGCCTCTCGCAAGAGAGTTGACAGCCGAGCAAAACCTGTGTAAATCGCGGCCATGCAATCAGGGGCCGATCAACTGCGGGAGTGGATGCACCGCGCGCGCCGCAACCAGCAAGACCTGGCGGCGCTGCTCGAGCTCCACGAGTCCAGCGTTTCCCTCATCCTCAACGGCAAACGGATTCCGACGCTGGCGGACGCGGTGCGGATTGAGCGCGCGATGGGGATTCCCGTCGCGGCCTGGCTCGAGCCGCGGCCGATGGCGCACGGCAAGGGGAAGCGGTGAGTGCGTGATTGCGATCCTGTGCGCGGCGTGGGTGGGGATCCTGATCGGGTTCCTGCTCGGCGCGGCGTTCGCGAGTGGAGTGAAGGACTAATGAGCGTCACCGTGGAGTTTACGCGACGACGAGTTTGCGGCCCTGTATGCGGCGCTGGACCCGGAGGGGCATTACTGGCGCGGGGTCGAGCGCCTGGACTGGACGGCCTACGCCGCGGCGAAGGCGCGCATCGCGGCGGTCGGGCGGGCCCCGCGGCGAATGACGGAGCGCGGACGACGGTGGATCAGGCTCGCACGTCATGAACACGAGGCGCTGCTCGTGGGGTTGTCATGTTGACGCCTCGAATGGCAAAGGCTAGCGATGGCGTCAGGATGGTTTACGGCGCTGCATATCGTCTGGCGCCAGCGTGGCGCTGCTGTGCTGGCGGGTCTCATGGTAGGAAGGACGAGCTCGGAGCCGGAGCGCGACGAGTGGGTGGCGGAGCGGTGCCGGCAGTGCGGCGAGATCCTGCGCGTGCACATCCGCGAGCAGCGGCCGGATGGGCCGGCGGTCTGCGACGCTGCATCCGCCGACGATGCGGCGGGAGACTGAGCGGCAGTGGTATCTCGACGACGCGTTCCGCGACGTGGTGACGGTCTGGAGGAGTGAGGAGTAATGATGAATCAGACACGACGTGAACGAGCTAGCCGGCGCGCTCGCGAAGGCGCAAGGCATGATGGAGGGCGCGGCGAAGGACGGCCTGAACCCGCACTTCAAGAACAGGTATGCCGACGCTCGCCTCGGTGTGGGACGCGATTCGCAAGCCGCTCGCGGTGAACGGTCTGTCGTGCGTGCAGGCGTGCAGTGCCTCTGCCGGACTACCCGAGCGCGTGACGATTACGACGCATGCTGCTGCACGCTCGGGGCAGTGGATGCGAGGACGTGCTGACGATGCAGGCGGGCGATGGGCGCCGCAGTCGGTGGGCTCGGCCATCACGCTATGGGCGGCGGTATGCGTTGATGGCGATGGTCGGCGTGGCGCCAGAAGACGACGACGCCGAGGCCGCGCAAGCGCCGTGCCGGCACCGCGTACGTCGCACCGATGACGAGCCGCCGCCGTGGGTGACGGAACCCGACACCGGCCTCGCCGCCGCGGCCGCCCGCACGGCGAAGCGCGTCGAAGCGCGCGAGGAGACGCGCGGCGTCTTCGTCGAGTCCATCGGCACGAAGGCGACGAAAAACCCCGCCGTCACGAAATACACCGTGGCGTTCAGCGACGGCCGCGAGGCGAGCACCATCCGCGACCGCATCGCCAGCCTCGCGAAGCAGGCGTGCGAGGCGCGGACGCCCGTGAGCGTGCGGACGGAGCAGGGGAAATACGGCGTGGACTTGCTCGACCTCGTGCTGCTGACCGAGGCGTGATGTCGAACCCCTACCCCTACGACCCCTATCGGAAGAATGGGTACTCGAGCCACGCCAATGGAGCGCATCACGCCGAAGCTCGCGAAGGTCGGCCAGTGTCTTATCTGGCAGGGCACGAGTGGCGACTGTGGGGGGGTCGTGTATGGGCGCATCAGGATAGGCGGCCATCTGAATGACGGCCGACCGTAAGCCGCTCCCGCGCTTCTGGTACCTGCCGCGCGCGCTGAAGGCGGCCGTGGTGATGACCGGGGACGACCATGGCAACGGCGGCACGGCTGGACGCTTCGACCAGTTCGCCGACGACAGCCCGGCCGGCTGCTCGGTGAGCAGACTGGGAGTGCATCCGGGGAACCTCGTATATCTACCCCTCGACACCCCTGACCAACAGCCAGGCCGCGGCATACACCGCCCAAGGCTTCGAGGTCGGGCTCCAGCTGTCGACGGACTGTGGCGACTACACCCCGAGCTCGCTGCGCTCGTTCTACACGGCCAGCTGGCCCAATGGGGGGGGAAGTACACCGGCATACCCTCCCCGACGACGAGCCGCACCCACTGCATCGCCTGGAGCGACTGGTCGACCCAACCGACCGTCGAGCTCGAGCGCGGGATCCGCCTCGACACGAACTACTACTACTGGCCGCCGAGCTGGATCCAGGACCGCCCGGGCTTCTTCACCGGCTCAGGCATGCCGATGCGGTTCGCCGACACGAGCGGCTCGATGATCGACGTCTACCAGGCGACCTCGCAGATGACCGACGAGTCCGGGCAGACCTACCCCGCGACCATCAACTCCTTGCTCGACAAGGCGACGGGGCCCGAGGGCTACTACGGTGCGTTCACCATCAACGCCCACACCGACGCCGTGGACTCGAACGAGGCGACGGCTGTGGTCAACTCGGCCAAGGCCCATGGGGTACCGGTCGTGTCGGCCAAGCAGATGCTCACCTGGCTCGACGGGCGCAACGCCTCGTCCTTCGGCAACATCTCCTGGAACTCCGGCCAGCTGTCCTTTACGGTTGACCAGGGTAGTGGGGCAAACGACCTCGACCTCATGGTCCCCTTCTCCACGACGGCGGGGACGCTGCAGGGCGTGACTCGGAACGGCGCCTCGGTCACATACACGACCCGGACCATCAAGGGCGTCACCTACGCCTTCGTGGGCGCGGCGGCAGGCACCTTCGTGGCCAGCTACCAGGGCGACTCGACCGCACCAACGGTCACGTCCAAGAGCCCCGCGGCTGGCGCAACCGGCGTTGCGTTGAATGGCGCCGTATCGGCGACCTTCAGCGAGGACGTCGACCCGGACACCGTAACGGGGGCCACGGTCGAGCTGCGCAACCCGGCAAACGGTGTGGTGACGTCCACCGTGACCTATGACGGACCATCCCGCACCGCGCGGCTGGTTCCGTCATCCTCCCTGGCAGCGAGCACGACCTACCGCGCCACGTTCAAAGGCGGCGCCACCGACCCAACGGTCAAGGACCTGGCCGGCAACCGGCTGGCCGCCGACGAGACGTGGACCTTCACCACCGCCGCCGGACCGACCTGTCCTTGCACCATCTGGCCGACGTCGGCCGCGCCGGTGAACCAGGTCGAGAACGACCCGAGCGCTGTTGAGCTCGGGGTTCGGTTCCGTTCGGACGTCAACGGGTACCTGACGGGCGTGCGCTTCTGGAAGGGCGCGCAGAACACCGGTACGCACACCGGCAAGCTGTGGACTGCTGGAGGCACCCAGCTGGCGAGCGCGGTGTTCAGCGGCGAGAGCAGCACGGGCTGGCAGCAGGTGAGCTTCCCTGCACCGGTCGCCGTAACCGCCGGGACCACCTATGTCGCGTCCTACCACACAGCAAGCGGCATGTATGCCGGCGACAACGGCGGGTTCGCGAGCGCCGGTGTCGACAACGCGCCACTGCACGCCCTCCGTGACGGGCTGGACGGCCCGAACGGCGTCTATGCCTACGGCGCGGCCAGCGCCTTCCCCTCGAACACGTATCAGTCGAGCAACTACTGGGTCGACGTGGTCTTCACGACCACGCCTCCCGCGGACACAACGGCACCGACCGTAACCTCCACGTCCCCTGCGGCTGGCGCGACAGGTCTGCCGACCACGACAGCCGTGTCTGCCGTGTTCAGCGAGCCCCTTGACCCGGCCACCGTGTCTGGTTCGACGGTAACCCTCACCGGGCCTGGAAGCGCTCAGGTGCCGGCGGCGGTGACCTACAACGCGACGACCCGAACCGCGACATTGACACCGACCGCGTCCTTGGCGGCGTCCACCCAGTACACGGCGACAATCAAGGGCGGCACGACCGACCCTCGTGTCAAGGACGTCGCCGGCAACGCACTGGCAGCCAGCGTGACCTGGACCTTCACCACCGCCGCAGCGCCGCCTGTGGCGCCGTCGGGGTTGTCGGCGACTGCCTCGGCGACTGGAGTGGGGTTGGACTGGGCGGACAACACCGATGCTGGGGTGGCGGGATATGCCGTGTACCGCTCGAGTGCGTTGAACGGCACGTTTACCAAGGTGAGTGCGGGGGTGGTGTCGGCCTCGGCGTGGGAGGACACCTTGGCGCCGGCGAACACCTCGTTCTACCGGGTGACCGCGGTGAACGGCTCGGGCGCGGAGTCAGGCCCGTCGGCGGTGGTGAGTGTGGCGATGTCCGCCAAGGCGAACCTGATTGTCAACCCTGGGTTCGAGACGGACACCAACGGGGACAACCGGCCGGACTCCTGGACCAGTAGTACCCGGTTCACCCGCCAGGCGGCGGGGGCGCGTAGTGGCGCGGTGGGTGGTCGGCTCACTGGGGGCTCCGGCAACCCTGGGTACACGATCGGACCAGTCCCAGCAGCCGCCAACCCTGCGGTCGTTGCCGGCACCTCGTACGACTTTGCCGGGTGGGTGAATATGCCGGCGACCAGTGATCCGTTGTTCACCTTTCAGTTCAACATCGTGTGGCGTAATGCCTCCAACACCCCCATCGGCACGGCGCAGACGGTGAGCACGTGGTCTGGGCCGACCAATGGATGGGTGAAGGCGGCCGGTTCGTACACAGCGCCGGCGGGGGCCACCCGGGCGACGATCAACATGGTGGTCACCAGCCTCAACGCGACCATCTATGTCGACGACCTGGCCTTCCGATGAACTGACGCCGCAGGGAGTCCATCTCCTTCAGCACCACCCTTGATCCGATGCCCGCGACGTGCTGGTCCAGCAGTGAGCGGCCTGGATGGGAGGGTTAGAGCCGCCGTTCGGGTGGTTGGGTCTCCCATCGAGACCAGCGGGGACCGGGCCCGGTTCGGTGGGGGCTTGTCGCCAGGTGCGTCGGATCCCTGTCGCCTTCGACACTGCTGCGGCAGGCAGTTGCCGCCATCGGCGCCGCGTGGGGCAGATGCGGGTTCGCGTCCCGTCCCGGCTTCGCGCGTCCTGAGGCAGGGGCCAGCGGCGTTCGGATTTCCCGCCGCAGTGGCTGTCGGGAGATCCCTCCTAAGTCGGAAGAAACCCGTGCAAGGCGGCAGAAACAAATGCCGCTTTGGGCTGACAACTGCCGGCACAGACCTCGACGCCGATGGAGACGCGCCACCGCCCGGCTGAACGCTGACTCGCGTTCGATAGGAGGGTTTGCGTTGTGATTCGTGCCGCCGCGCCTCCTGTCGAAGGCAGCAGAGGCGGGCGCTCCCCCTGTGGATGACGACGCGCGGGATTTGGGGGTTCTCGGCATACTCGGGGCAGCGTAGAGACCGCCGAGGGAAGGGCGATTGGTGCGGTATCGGGGTAATTTGATGCTTTTGGTGGTTCTGGTCACTCTGGGTCTGGGCGTCGGCGGATGCTCGGGTACGGCTGAACCGTCGGCCCAGACGACGGGTCCGTCCGTCAGCAGCGGCTCGGCCAGCCCGTCGGCCGAGCCGACGCCCTCGTCGAGCCAGACGACGGCGGCTCCGACGACCGACCCGAACGTCCCGGCCGCGGCGAGGGCGAACACACCCGAGGGCGCACAGGAGTTCACCAAGTACTTCATTGCGCAGTTGAACAAGAGTTGGCAAACCCCAGAATCCGAACCTGTTGCCACCGCTTTCGGCGTCGGAATGCACAACATGCTCAGCCGTCACAGAAACGGCTCAGGAGTACGCGAACTTGGGTCAACGTTATGAGGGACTGCCCGTAGCTGAAAAAGCCGTCGTTGTACAGTCATTCTCGGAGGTGGAGGGTGCAGTCGTGCTGGTATTCGGAGAACAAGAGGCTGCCAGGGTCGTTGATGCGTACGGCGCGACCATTCGGTCAGTGCAGCCGGCGAAGGCAAACCTTGCCCTAACTCTGAACCATGCCAACGGGTGGCGAGTCACCAAAGGCCAAGCCTTGGGGACACCTTCATGAGACGCAAACCGTACCGACGTCTAGCTTTTCTTGCTGTGCTCTTCCTCGCCTCGTTGTGCTGTTGCCGGCCGAGCACAGCACAGGCGGTGAGTCCGTCAGGCTGTGGCGGAGAAGCGATGATGGCATGCTTTGGAAACAACCAAGGGGTGAACACATCAATGGCGAACGCTAGCGATCTCGCCAATCAACCCGCCTATGAAGGCGATAAAGGTGACGGAGCGCCGGTCGATCCAGCCACGATTGTACGCTATTCGTACACGTCTACGACGGCCTGTACAATGGCGCCGCCAGGTTTACCGGCAGCCGATACCCTGTGCGCATATGCGGTGACCGCCTGCACGAACCCGGCGGATAGTCCGGGCCCGTTGGTGCGCATTTGGCGTCAGGGGACGAAGAATGGTGCGGTGGTCGAGCCGTGGCTGATGATAGGGGTCACCTGTCACGCCGATGTCGCCCCCAATGCGCGACCTATGCTCACCATGGCCATGATTCAGCAGGCTTTCCATTTGACCCCCTGGGCGAGCGCATCGGTAGGGGTTGAGCCCGCCAACAACGTGACGCTGGTGGGCCTGGACACCTACTACCAGGTCATCTGGTCGGCGGAGGGTTTCGAGCCCGGTGAGGTCGACCCGATCGACCCGGGCCGGATGCTGGGTTACCAGGTGGACATCCGGCCCAAGCTCGTGGGCTATGTGTACCGTTTCGGGGACGGCTCCGAGTTCGGGCCGACGCCGTTGCCTGGCGGCGTCTATCCGACCGGCACGATCACCCACCAGTACCGCAGCACGGGCACTGTCCCGGTCAACGTCTCAGTAATGATCGGAGCGGATTTCCGGGTCGGCGGGGGCGACTGGGCGCCGATACCCGACACCGTGACCCTGCAAGGGCCGGTGACCCAGGTGCAGGTGAAGGCGGCGCGCGCCGTGCTGGTCCAGCGCTGACACGGGGGCCAAAGGGGCGAGGGGCCCCTGAGCCATCGCCGAGAGGTCAGTAGGTGCTGCTATTCGGGCTCCTTAACGGCACCTACTGACCTCTCGTTGGGGGAAGGCGCCGAGGGGGAGAGCCAGGTAGCCGCGGTCGCCCCGTCGAGTTCCAGCGCTGCCACGGGGGCCAAGGGGGCCGAGGGGCCCAAGAACCATCGCCGAGAGGTCAGTAGGTGCTGCTATTCGGGCTGCTTAACCGCGCCTACTGACCTCTCGGCGGGGGAGGGGGCGTCGGGAAGCGTCCTGTCGGCCCAGCACGCGGCCGCACGGCATACCGGCATACCGCCGCTCGCTAGGCTGGGCGCCCGTGAAGACCTTCGAGCAGCTCTACGCCGAGCTGGCCGACAAGGCCGTGACCCGGCCGGACGGCTCGGGCACCGTGGCGGCTCTGGATGCTGGCGTGCATGCGATCGGCAAGAAAGTCGTCGAGGAAGCGGCCGAGGCGTGGATGGCCGCCGAGCACGAGGGCGCTCAACGCGCCGCCGAGGAGATCAGCCAGCTGCTCTACCACGTGCAGGTGCTCATGCTCGCCAAGGGGCTTACCCTCGACGACGTCTACGCCCACCTCTGACCCGCGCCGACCAGGTAGACCGATGCTGCGAATTGCCGTGCCCAACAAGGGATCCCTGTCCGAACCCGCCGTCGAGATGCTCCACGAGGCCGGGTACAAGGTGCGCCGGGACCCCCGCGAGCTGACCCTGCTCGACCCCGACAACGACGTCGAGTTCTTCTACCTGCGCCCCCGTGACATCGCGATCTACGTGGGGTCGGGCACCGTCGACGCGGGCATCACCGGTCGCGACCTGCTGCTGGACTCCGGCAGCAGTGCCGTCGAGGTCATCTCCCTCGGCTTCGGGGGCTCGACGTTCCGGTATGCCGCGCCCGCAGGGGCGGCGTCGAGCGTCGCCGACGTCGGGGGTCGGCGGGTGGCGACGAGCTACCCGGGCCTGGTCCAGGCCCATCTGGACAAGGCGGGCGTTCGGGCGTACGGTCGTGCGCCTCGACGGTGCGGTCGAGACGGCCGTCACCCTCGGTGTCGCCGACGTCATCGCGGATGTCGTGGAGACCGGCGCGACCTTGCGTGGCCAGGGACTGGAGGTCTTCGGCGAACCGATCTGCGGTCGGAGGCGGTCCTCATCCGCCGGGTCGAGGTACCCGAGGACAACGGGGCCGGGGTGCTGCGCCGCCGTCTGCAGGGCGTCGTCACGGCGCGCCACTACGTGATGATGGACTACGACGTGCCGGCCGAGCTGGTCGACCAGGCCTGCGCGGTCACGCCCGGGCTGGAGTCCCCGACAGTGTCACCCTTGCAGGACCCGGCATGGAAGGCGGTCCGCGCCATGGTGCCGCGCAGCATGACCAACCGGGTGATGGACGAGCTGTACGACGTGGGGGCCCGCGCCATCCTCGTTACGGACATCGCCGCCTGCCGGCTGTGACCTAGTAGCCGCCAGTGACCGGCCACTTACAGTGACAAGCAAAGACGACCCGTTCGCGGTGTTCCGACCCCGCCGGGGCCGCGTTGTCGCAATCGCCCTCTCGGTGGCTGCCATTGCCGTGTTCGGGCTCGTCGCCGCGTTCATCGTCGACACCCCGGCGGTGCACTGGGGGGCGGTGGACCGTGTCTTCCTGGCTTCGGTGGGCTGGGCCTTCGCGGCCCTGTTCTGGCGGTACGCGACGATCCGCGCCGTGCCCACTCGCGAGACACTGGTGGTGCGCAACCTGTTCACGACCCGCCGGCTGGTCTGGGCGCAGATCCTCAGCGTGCAGTTCGGGCTCGGTATGCCGTGGCCCACCCTGGAGCTCGACGACTTCGACACCGTCTCAGTGATGGCGATCCAGCGCGCGGACGGCAAGCGCTCGGAGGCGGAGGCGTCGCGGTTGGCTGCGCTCGTCACGGCGCTCGGCGAGGCGTCCGAGCAGTGAGGCGGAGCGGGCGATGGGACGTCGTGCTGGTCATCGCCGTCGGAGGCGCGTTGGGCAGCCTCGCTCGCTGGGGCCTGACCGTCCTCGTGCCGCGCGCGCCGGGGGATCTGCCGGTGGCCACCTGGGCGGCGAACACGACCGGCGCCCTGGCCATCGGCGTGCTCATGGTTGTGGTCACCGACGTGGTCACGCCGGGCCGCTACCTGCGCCCGTTCTTAGGCATTGGGGTCCTTGGCGGCTACACGACGTTCTCGACGTACATGGCGGAGACTCTCGACCTGGCCATGACCGGGCAGACGGGACGCGCCGCCGAGTACCTGCTGGGCACCCTTGCCACGGGGCTGCCAGCCACGTGGCTCGGACTGGTCCTCGCTCGCGGTGCCGTCGAGCGATGGCGCGGCAGGGGGCCCCACCCCGAACCGCCGGGAACACCCTGAGGAGCACCAGATGACGCTGCACGGCAAGGCAACCCGGCTCACCATCTTCGTCGGCGACACCGACCAGTGGCACCACCGGCCGCTCTACACCGAGATCGTCCACCGGGCCCACGCCGCGGGATTGGAGGGAGCCAGCGTGTTCCACGGGATCGAGGGCTTCGGCAAGTCCAGCCGCATCCACACCAGCCGGCTGCTGTCCCTGAGCGAGGACCTGCCGGTCTCGATCGTCATCGTCTCTTCCGAGCAGCGCATCCGCGCGTTCCTGCCCCAGATCGACGAGCTTGTCAGGGAGGGCCTGGTCATGCTCGACGACGTCGAGGTCATCAAGTATGCCGGTCGGCACGACGCCGACTCGGGCCCGGGCTCGCCGCAATGACCTTCGTGCTCGTGCTGCTCGGCGGTGCGATCGGGGCGCCGGCGCGGTACCTCACCGACCGGTACGTCCAGGCGCACCACGACAGCGTGCTCCCCTGGGGGACCTTTACCGTCAACGTCGCCGGCTCGTTCGTGCTGGGTGCTCTGCTGTCGGGTGGCGCCAACGCTGGGCTGCCGCAGTGGCTGCTCACCCTCGGCGGCACCGGCTTCTGCGGCGCCCTCACCACCTTCTCGACGTTCGGGTTCGAGACCATCCGCCTCGTCGAGGACGGCTCGTGGCTCGCGGCCGTCGCCAACGTCGCAGCCAGTGTCGTGGCTGGCCTGGCCGCCTGCGCGCTCGGCTGGTGGCTCATCGCCGTTCTCGGCTAGCCCGCCCGAAGGCTCACTGCGCCCGGGCCAGGCCGGGCCGAAGCGTCGCCGCCAGGGTTATCTGCACGGCCATGAGCGCGACCAGGACCATCCATACGGCGGCGAAGCTACCCGTGACGTCGCGGATCGCGCCCATCGCGAACGGTCCGATCGAGGCCAGGGTGTACGACACGAAGAAGCACATGGCGGTGAGGCGCCCGCTCGCGGCCGGTGTCTCGGCGTAGTCGACGAGCAGCACCAGCCCAACCGAGAAGGCGGCTCCCTGCCCGAGCCCCACGACGACCACCCACAGCCACGGTGCGCCCGTCGGGGCCAGCCATATGCCCACCAGACCGAGCGTCGACAGCATCGCGGCCGGCACGAGCAGCCGGCGACGGTCGGGCACCCGGTCGGCCAGCACCGGCCCGAGCAGCCCGGTGACCAGCTGGGCCAGCGCGAACGCCGACAGCAGGTACCCGGCCTCACGTCGCGCCCATCCGCTCGCCACGAACGTCGGCGCGATCCAGGCCAGGGACGAGTAGAACAGCCACGACTGCACTGCCAGGTAGGCCGCGAGCAGCAACGCAGTGTGATGGCGCCACGGCAGCCGCACGTGCTCGACAGCCGGCGCCGCGGCGGCTCGGTGGCGCTGCGCGGTGAGCGTGAACGGAGCCCAGGCCAGGGTGCCGACCAGGGCGAGCACCGACCAGGAGGCGAGGGATGCCTGCCAGGACCCCAGCCAGTCGGCCAGAGGCACCGCGAGCGCCGCGGACGCGGTGGCCCCGCCCATCATGGCCAGCATGTACAGGCCGGTCATCGTCCCGGACCGCTCCGGGGGGAAGAGCGCCTTGACCAGCCGGGGGAGCAACGCCCCCGCGACGGCGATGCCGACGCCCAGGACGAACGTGCCGGCATACAGCACCACGACGTTGGCGCCCCACAGCCGGGCGAAGCTGCCCAGCCCGGCGCAGATCACGGCATACAGGACCGACGCGACCGCGCCGAGGCGGGTGCTGAGCCACTGTGCGGCCGGCGCGAACAGGCCCATGCAAAGCACCGGCAAGGTGGTGAGCACGCCGACTGCAGCGTTGGACAGGTGCAGCTGCCCGGTGATCGGCTCGACAAGGGGGGGCACGCTGGCCATCGCGACGCGCAGATTGACGGCGACCGCGAGCATCGCGGCGGCTATCACCCACTGCGGCGGTAGCGCAATCTCCGGTAGATGCGGGGAGTGCCCGCCGTGCTGTGTCGTCATGGGCTGGCGGGCATCCTAGCGCTTAGGCCAGCCGCGACGTGTCGACGACGAGGTCCGCCCGCTCGCGGGTGTGGTCGGCGGCGAACAGCGCGTCCTCCTGGCGCGCCCACCGCTGCCAGTGCGGGCGGAAGGTCTCGCCGTCGCGCTCGATCCCGCGGCGGATCCGCACGTCCCGGTCCGCGTCGACCCAGACCCGCACCGCGGCATACCGCCCGGCGGGCAGCACGCTCGATCCGCACCCCTCGACGACGAGAAAGCGATGATGGGGCACCGCCACGGTCTCGCCCCAGTCTGCGCGGGCCCAGTCCCACCGCGGGTATGCCGCGCGCTCGCCCCGCGACAGCGGCTCCAGCACGAGCCGGGTCACCAGCTGGACCGCCTCGGCCAGGCCGTCCCATCCGGGATAGAGCTCGTCCATGTGGACCAGTGCTGCGGGCAGCGCCCGGGCGAGCGCGCCGCCCAGGGTGGTCTTCCCGGACCCGCTCGGCCCGTCGACGGCTACCACGACGGGCCTGCCGCGTTGCGGGCTGACGTCATGGGCCAGCGAGGTCACGACATCCAGGACCTGTCTGTCAGCGGGGTCGCCGAGGTCCAACCGCACGGGCGACCACGATATCGGGGCAACTACATTGGCCCCGTGAACGTGGCCATCAGGGTGATCGCCTGCCTGGACGTGGATGCCGGGCGGGTGGTCAAAGGAGTGCACTTCAAGAACCTGCGCGACGCCGGTGACCCGGTCGAGCTGGCCGAGCTGTACGACCGGCAAGGGGTCGACGAGCTCACCTTTCTCGACGTCACGGCCAGCAGCGGTGACCGCGAGACGACCTACGACGTGGTGCGGCGCACGGCCGAGCAGGTGTTCATCCCGTTGACCGTCGGCGGCGGGGTGCGCTCGGTCGACGACGTCGACACGCTGCTGCGCGCCGGTGCCGACAAGGTCGGGGTCAACACTGCGGCCATCGCCAGGCCTGAGCTCGTTGCCGAGATCGCCGACCGCTTCGGGGCGCAGGTGCTCGTGCTGTCGGCCGACGTGCGCCGCCGGCGCCGTGCGGACGGCACCGCGACAGGCGACTTCGTCATGACCACCCACGGGGGGCGCCAATCTGTGGACCTCGACGCCGTGGCCTGGTGCGCGCGTGCCGAGCAGCTGGGTGCGGGCGAAATCCTGCTCAACTCCATGGACGCCGACGGCACGCTGGACGGGTTCGACCTGGAGCTGATCGCCGCCGTGCGGGCCGCCGTCGGCATACCCGTCGTGGCGAGCGGTGGGGCCGGGCGAGCCGAGCACTTCGCGCCCGCGGTGCGCGCCGGCGCCGACGCAGTGCTCGCGGCGAGTGTGTTCCACTTCGGTGACCTAACCGTTGCCGAGGTCAAGGACGCGATGCGCGCAGCAGGGATCACCGTGCGATGAGTGCGAGAGGGGACACCGTGCGATGAGTGGACACCGTGCGATGAGCGCGAAAGGGATGACCGTGCGATGAGTGCGAAGGAAATGACCGTGCGATGAGCCGCGAGCCGAGCCTGTGGGAGCGCACCCTGGCCCAGAACCCCGGCCACTCCCAGTGGTATATCGAGCGGTTCCGCCGCATGGCGGCCGACGGCGTCGACATCGTCGGCGAGGCTCGCACGGTGGACGCCATGCTCGAGCGTGGCTCGCGGGTGCTCGATGCTGGCTGCGGGCCGGGCCGGATCGGCGCCCACCTGCATGCGGTCGGGCACACCGTCGTCGGCGTCGACGTCGACCCCGCCCTGATCGCCGCGGCCGAAGCCGACCATCCGGGGCCGGCCTGGCTGGTCGCCGACCTGGCCATCCTGGACCTGCCCGCGCACGGCATACCTGAGCCGTTTGATGCGATCGTGTGCGCCGGCAACGTCATGACGTTCGTCGCGCCGAGCACCCGGCGCGACGTGCTCGACCGGCTTTGTCAGCACCTCGACCCGCAAGGCCGGGCGGTCATCGGGTTCGGGGCGGGGCGGGGGTACCCGTACGAGGAGTTCTTCGAGGACGTCGCCCTCGTCGGGTTGGTGCCCGACCTGTTGCTGTCGACCTGGGACCTGCGCCCGTTCACGCCGGACTCCGACTTCGTCGTCGCCGTGCTGCGCCACGGCTCATCTGATCCGGCTGGCCGGAGGTAAAACCGAGCAGTGGAGGTGTAACCGAGCGGTCTAGCGCACGTCTTCACCTCCGTTGAGCGGCCGGTGTCAGGCGGGAAGGGGGTGCCGGCCGCTCAGATCGACAGGTCGGTGGCGGCGAGGCTCTGCACCGCCTCGGTCGGGCCGGTCAGAGACACGCTGCTACCGACCGGCGGCCGTTGCTGTAGAGGAGTAGTTCGCCGACCCGCCCCTCGAGGACCACTGACCCCAGCTCGGTGGCTGGCCGGGCCTCGACCCGGCCCACCTCTGCGGCATCGAGGACGACTCCCACGGTGGCCCGGCGGTAAAGGAACTTCGCCGCCCCTCGCAGGTATCTCCAGAGCGCCGCCTCATGGTCGGCGTCCAGCTCGCGCGACGACCATCCAGGAGCGGCCCTGCGGAGATCCTCGTGATGGATGAAGAACTCCAGCAGGTTGGTAGCCTCGTCGAAGTGCGGGAGAGCGGTCAGCGTCCAGCGGGGCGGTCCCCCACGGACCGTGGCGACCAGCTCGGCATACGGTTGCTTGGCCCGCTCCTGGGTGGCTCTGTCGAGCCGGCCCTGCAGCGGCTTGACCCACTGTCCGACGATCAGGTCCGGTCGGCTGTCCCGCAGGATGAGGTGTGCGGCCAGCTCGCAGGCGCGCCAAGGGTGACACAGCGTCGGAGCTTCGGGGCCGACGGCCAGCAAGGTGTCACAGAGGGCCTGACGCTCGGCTGGTGCGAAACGAGTCACCGCTCGATGGTGTCACGCCTACTCTTGCCAGGGTGATCCACCTGGTCCGTCCCGATATCTCCCGACATCGGGAGTGGCTTGACCTCATTTCGGAGTTCCAGGGCGCCCACCTGGACGGGTCCAGCCTGCCCGACTCGGCCATCGCGGGCATGGCCGACCCGGATACGTTCGCCCTGTGGGTCCGGGCGATGGCCGACCAGGAGTCCGGCCGCCACGTTCCCATCGGACGGGTGCGGTGTACGTCGCGGTGGATCGCGCGGGACGGCGAGCTGGTCGGCATGATCAACCTGCGCCACGAGCTCACTGAGCTGCTGCTGAGCCAGGGCGGCCACATCGGGTATGCCGTGCGGCCCACCGCGCGGCGCCAGGGTGTGGCCCGGGCTGCGTTGTCGCTCATCCTGGCGCAGGCAGCCGCGCTCGGGCTCAACCCGGTGCTGCTGTGCTGCCGCGACGACAATGCCGCGTCCATCCGCACCATCGAAGGGGCCGAGGGCGTCCTGGAGGACATTCGCGACGGCTGGCGGCGCTACTGGATCACGGACCGCTCGCGGCCGCGAGGGTATGCCGTGCGGCCGCTTGACGAGGAGCCGTTACGCGGGCGCTACGTCGAGCTGCCGCTGGTGACGCCAACTGTCGCCGAGGCGATGCGTTCCGGTCTGCGTGATCCATTGTGGGCCAGGGGTTTTCCTCGCCAGGATGACGTCGACGCGCTCGGCTTGGCTGCCCCCCAAGGATGGACGGAGCGCCGATGGGGAGCCCGGCTGGTCATCCGCCGCAGCGACGGGTCGGTCGTGGGGACGTGCGGCTTTGTCGCACCGCCAGACGAGCGGGGCCAGGTGGAGATCGGGTACGGCCTCGTCGAGGCCGCCCGAGGAGGCGGGCTCGTCACGGACATCCTGCTGCTGGTCGTTTCCGCCGCTGAAGCGGCTGGGGCATCGGTGCGCGCACGGGCGGCCGACGACAACATCCCAAGCCGCAGGGCGTTGGAGCGAGCCGGCTTCCTGCTCACTGGCCGCGCCGATGGCCAGGGCGGGCTGCGCTACGAGCGACCGCGGCCGTGGAGGTTCTGGATGGCCGACATTTAGCGATAGCACCGGCCCACCTGCTCACGTGCCGTAGCGCTCACCCCATGGACTTCGCGCCGTCGATCGCCTCTCGGATGATGTCTGCATGTCCGGCGTGCTGGGCCGTCTCAGCAACGATGTGGATGAAGACCCGTCGGGCGGTCCAGCTCGCGCCGGGCGGGAACCACGGGGCGGGCGGCAACGGGCGTGCTTGGTCGAGGCTCGGCAGCGACCGGACCAGGGCGTCGGTGCGAGCGGCTACCTCGTCGTAGCGCGCCAGGATCTGCCCGAGCGTGTCACCGGGTAGCATCTGGAAGTCGGCGGCCCGCTTGCTGTAGTCGGGGTCGCCCTCGAACGCGACCGGACCCTGCTCGATGAAGTCGACCCAGGTCGCCTCCGTCGAGGCGACGTGTTTGATGAGCCCGCCGAGACATAGCTCGCTCACGGTGCTACGCATGCTGGCCTGCTCGTCGGTAAGACCGCGCGCTGTCAGTCGGAACAGCATCCGGTGCTTGCCGAGCGTGTCCAACAGGTCGGCCCGCTCCTGTGGCAACTGGGCTTCGTCTGGCTGCTCGATGTGCGGAGTGCTCATGTTCGGTCCCTTCCGCGCCCATCGGGCTTGACGTGGGCGCTGCATCGGCAGGCTAGCCGGGCGGTCCGACACCTCTCGCCAACCCTCACCGACGGTTAGTCCGGACGCGCCACTCTGGTCGGCAGGATTCGTGAACGCCGTCGTCCGCTGCGCCTACGGGCGGCAGGGACTGCATTTGCCTCGATCGCGCGCTCCTCATGTATGCATCCAACGCCAGTAGGACACCCAATGGGACGAAGCAGACCAGCGGGGGCTCGCGCGCACCTGCGCCCGGTCGATCCTGGGCCAGAACGCTACGCCGGCTCGGCATCGAGAGGTCCGTAGGTGCTGTCAAACACCCCGGATGACTGCATCTACCGACCTCTCGAATACGAGCACCTCGGGCAGCTCAATCCGCCCGATGCCGGACAGCCCGGTAACGGGGACCAGGCCCGCGTCTGAACCGAGCCCCCCGACGAACTCCGCGACGTCGCGAACCCGGCCCAGTGCTCGCGAATTCGACCGGCAGGGCGGTCAAAGTGCGGCACAGGGTAGGAGCTGGCTGGTTAGCGGTTGGCCGTTTTCGAAGAGTCGCGACCGCCTTGACGTGGGCCCGGCACGGGAATAGCGTTCTGGTGAACACGGGCATCGGGGGCGGTTTCCGTGTTAATCCCACCACATCCAATACGACGCCGGTCGAGCTCGAATGGCGATGTCAGCGCTTCCGCGATGGACCATCCCTCGCTTTTCAGTGAGCGGCAATCTGATCAACCAGTGACAGGAGCACGCCATGGGTGCAGCCCGAGAAAATGTGGAGCGCGGCCTTGAGCTGTGGAACAGCGGCGAGTTCGACGAGCTGCTGAACCGGTGGGCTCCCGACGGTGTCGAAGTGAACCCCGTGGAAACGCTCAACGGCATTACGGCCATTGGCGATCGCTATCGCCGAATGCGCGCGGGGTTCCCCGATCAGCAGGTCCGGGTTCTGCGCTGGGTTGAGGACGGCGACACTGTGATATGCGAGGGCGAAGTGACAGCAACTCACAGCGGTCCATTGACATTATCGGACGGCTCCCAGCTGCCCCCAACCGGCCAGCGGCTCACGATTCAGGTGGCCACTGTCTTCGAGTTGAGGGACGGCAAGACCGTTGCGGTCCGACAGTATTACGACCAGTTGCCGGTGATGCTGCAATTGGGTGTGGTCGCCCAGAGGTAACAGCCGTAGTCGTGCAGAACCCGCTTGCTCGTTCCGGTCGCGAGCTCTTATGAACCGCCCTGAGGAAGGACTCGTCGTGACGACACCTCGAGAGCTCGTTGAGGGATCTATCGAGCTCTACAACTCCGGTGATATCGACAGCTTGGCGGCGTTGTACTCGGAAGACGCCGTGGAGCACACTCCCAGAGACAGCTATACCGGTCGGCCCGCAATCTATGAGCGGCTTCGGGGAGATCGGTCGGCTTTCCCGGACAAGCGCATCACCGTGCGTCACCTGATTGTCGAAGGCGACCGAGCGGTGATGGAGTACGACTGGAGTGGCACGCATTCCGGGCCCTTGCCAATGCCGGACGGCAGCGAGATGCCACCGACCGGGCAGCGTCTGGCGTTCCCCGTCGTCAGTGTCTTTGATGTACGCGACGGAAAGACCACCGAACATCGGATGTACTTCGACCAGCTCCAGGTGCTCGTCCAGCTGGGCCTCATGACGCCACCGGGCTGACGCTAGGCCTGCACGCCCAGGCGTCGCCGGACCGAGTCGGGGACGGGTATGCCGTCCGCCGCAGTGGCGGTCGGGGCGTCGAACCCGGTCCGCAGCGGCAGCACGCCCGTCCACCCGCTCGGGTCGTCTCCCGGCTGCGACATCGGCGGACCGGTGCGGGCCTTGGCGGTCCAGGACCCGTCGCGGATCGGCAGCCTCAGTACGCTTGTCGCGGCCAGCTCCTTGGCCGTCAAGCCCCTGACCTCCGCGGCCCGCCCGGGCATCAGGTGCTCGGCCATCGCCAGCAGCGTCGGCTCCGCGGCTGCTCCGCTGACCTGCTCGACCGGCCCGGTCACCACGGCCGAGCGGTAGTTGGCACTGGAGTCGAACAGCGATTCGGCATACACGAAGCCGTCAAGGAGCGTCACGCAGAAAGTGGCCTCGCAACCCGCTGCCTCGCGCAGGGTGCCCGCGCCGGTGGAGCCGTGCATGACGATGGCGTCGCCGACCCGGGCGTAGAGCAACGGAACCACCTGCGGGGCTGCGTCGGTCGCGATGGCGAGGGTCCCGACCCAGCCCGCGTCGAGGATGCCGTAGAGCTGGTCGCGGGTCGTGACGGCGCGTTCGGGATGGCGGCGAATCTGGCTCACCCGCTGATCCTGCCTCCTATGCCGGGTCCTTTGCATCGAGAGGTCCGTAGGTGCTGTCAAATACCCCGGATAGCCGCATCCTCTGACCTGTCGATGGGGGGAGTCGCACCTCTCGATGGGCTGGGGGTCATGGCTGGGGTCGCACCCGGGGGTCCTATTTGGGCGATGTGCCCCGGCGCAGCGCGTCAAGAGCCTCCCGCGCAGCCTGGGTCTCCGCCTGAGCGTCCTCGTCGGCGACCTCAGCCGCCGCCAGCGCCTCGGCCGTCGTGTCCCGGTGCGCCCGGGCGCGCGCCATTTCGCGAGCCAGCTGAGCTACCCGGTTGTCGGCTAGCTCGAGCTCGGCACCGACCACAGACCGCCGCTGGGCGGACTCGGTCGCGGCCGCGATCGCCGCCCGCAAGCGAGCCTCCACCTTGGCGACCTCGGGGTCGGCCGCAGGTTGAGCATCCGCCCCGGCGGCCTCGTCAGGTTCGCCTGAGTCGCCAGCAGCCAGAGGGCGCGACTTGGCGTCTGGCAGGGCGCGCAGCGGCCGGGCCGTCGCCTCAGTGAGGTCGACGTCGCCGAACCCGGCATACGTCAAGGTGCGGGTCAACCGGCCGGAGACAACGGCCGCTGTTGCGTCCGGGGAGGCCAAGGCGGCGACGAACGTGTCGGCTGCATCCCGGCTCGCCGCGGCAGACAGAGCAGCCCCGTCGTCGCGCGCCGCGTCGGCCGTCGCCTTGACCAGGGCGTCCACGAGCCTGGAGCGCTCACGCCCGAGCTGCTGCAGGAGCGTGCCGTCCAGCGACTGTTGCGCCGCACGCAGTCGCCCGGCCAAGTCGGTCAGCGAGGCCACGTCCGCAGGCCGGGTCTGGACCATCCGGTTCACCGCCCATGCGGCGACGCTGGGCTTGCGCAGCCGCCGGATCTCGTCGGCCAGCTCGCGATCGCCCGACGACCGAGCCTGCGCGGCCAGCTCCGCGCGCCGCGGCAGGAATGCGTCAGGCACGAGCGCGTACAGCTCATCCAGAGCGGTTTCCAGCTCCACGGCGCCCATCGTGGCACGGCATACCCTGGGCGCTATGACGGACGAGGTGGAGCGGCGACGTCTGAGCGAGCCGGTAGGTGAGGGTTCAGCTGAAGGCGACCATGGAGCGAGGCGGAGCGCGACTGGTGAGATGGAGCGGCGACGTCTGAGCGAGCCGGTAGGTGAGGGTTCAGCTGAAGGCGACCATGGAGCGAGGCGGAGCGCGACCGGTGAGATGGAGCGGCGACGTCTGAGCGAGCCGGTAGGTGAGGGTTCAGCTGAAGGCGACCATGGAGCGAGGCGGAGCGCGACCGGTGAGATCGAGCGGCGACGTCTGAGCGAGCCGGTAGGCGAGGGTTCAGCTGAAGGCGACCATGGAGCGAGGCGGAGCGCGACCGGTGAGATCGCGGTCGCGGTGCTGGGCGCCAAGGGCCGGATGGGCGACACGGTATGCCGTGCCGTCGGGAGCGCCGATGGGCTGCGCCTCGTCGGGGCGTTCGACGAGAATGACGAGCTGGCTGACCTCGGCGGGGCCGACGTCGCCGTCGACTTCACCGTCCCGACCGCCGCGCCAGGCAACGTCGCGCATTGCATTTCGCGCGGAGTCCACGTCGTGGTCGGTACCACGGGATGGACCCAGGACACGATCGAGGACGTGAAGACCCAGCTGGCCCAAGCGCCCCCGTCGCGGTCGGGCACCGGTGTCGGAGTCCTCATCGCCCCGAACTTCGCCATCGGCGCGGTCCTGCTGACCATCTTCGCCAAACAAGCCGCGCGGCTATTCGAGTCGGTCGAGATCATCGAGCTGCACCATCCCAACAAGGTCGACGCCCCGTCGGGCACGGCGGCCCGAACCGCCCAGTTGGTGGGACAGGCTCGAGAGCAGGCCGGCCTTGCGCCGGTGCCCGACGCGACCACCCACGACCCGGACGGGGCCCGGGGGGCCCGCCTGCACGGCATACCGGTGCACTCGGTCCGGCTGCGCGGGCTGGTGGCCCACCAGGAGGTGCTCATGGGCAACCCCGGTGAGGCGCTGACCATCCGGCACGACTCGTTCGACCGTGAGTCGTTCATGCCAGGGGTCCTCGAGGGCATCCGCCGGGTGGGCGAGCATCCCGGCCTCACGGTCGGCCTGGAGCACTACCTCGGCATCGGGTGAGCCGTTACGCCCAGCCCAGCGCCCGCAGCCCTGCCGCGGTCGCAGCACCTAGAGCGACCACGACGATGAACGGCGCGCGCAGCAGCAGCGCCACGACCGAGACCGCGACCGCCGCAGCGCGCGCGTCCAAGGTCAGCGCCCCGGTGGGGCTGAGGAAGGCCTGCACCACCACGAGACCGGTGAGCAGGGCGACCGGAAGCAGCCCGGTGATCCGGCGCATCCGCCGCCCGGCGAGCCAGCGCGCCGGCACGACATGGCCGAGGTACTTCGTGCCGAACGCGAGCCCACAGGCAACGAGGACGGTCGCCCACATGCTCACCGGACTCGCTCCCGACGCCCCGCCACCCCGACGGCGACAGCGGCCACTGCCGCGACCAGGACCGGTATGCCGGCCGGCGCTCGCGGTGCGGTGACGGCGGTGAGCACTGCGGCAAGCCCCGCGGTGGCCAGCGCGTCCCGTGAGCGCAGCCGCGGCCACAGCAACGCGCAGAAGGCCGCCGCCGCTGCCGCGTCCAACCCGTACCTGCGCGGGTCGCCCAGGGCGTTGCCGATGAGCGCTCCCACGAGCGTGAACACGTTCCAGAACGCGAAGACCGCCGCCCCGGTGACCCAGAACCCCAGCCGACGAGCCGCACCGGAGTCCTGCGCCAACGAGACGGCCGTGGACTCGTCGATGGTCAGCTGCGCGGCCAGCACCCGGCGAACGCCGGTCACCTGCAGGACGCGCGAGACCTGAAGTCCGTAGAGCCCGTTGCGGATCCCAAGCAGCGTCGCCGTCGCCACGGCCGCCGCGCCGCTTCCGCCAGCGGCCACGACGCCCACGAAAGCGAACTGCGACCCGCCGGTGAACATCAGCGCGCTGAGGGCACACGTCTGCCAGACGTCCAGCCCGGCAGCCACCGCGAGCGCTCCGAAGCTGATCGCGTAGGCACCTGTGGCCACGCCCACCGACATGGCCTGACGCAGCACGGATCGCCGTTCGGACCGTTCCACGGCAAGCTCAGCGGTTCTTGCGCTTGCCACCGACCCGCACCGGCGCGACATGGCGCCCGATGAACGCCACGACATCGCTGAGGACCTCGTACTTGTTCGTCTCGTTGAAGACCTCGTGTCGGGCACCGGGGTATGCCGAGGCTTCGCAGCCGGCGTCGGCGACGTGGCTCCACCCCGTCGAGGTGCCGTCGTAGGGCACCAGCCGGTCCTCACTGCCGTGCAGCCACAGGACCGGGAGGTCGTCCAGGGGCGGCCCGGAGTTGATTGCCGCGAGGAAGTCACGCAGCGCTTCAAGAGTGGGCCGCTTGAACGGGCCGTGCCAGACCAGCGGGTCCTCGGCATACGCCTTGCTCACCGCGGGGTCCCGGGATAGCACAACGGGGTCGATCGGCGCGGACGCCGCCTCCTCGGATGCCAGCATCGCATCGACCGCCGCCCACTCGCCGATGGCGGGGGCCGAGAGCACGACACAGGACAGCTTCTTGCCGTACCGCTGGGCGTAGCGGGTCGCGATGGCGCCGCCCATCGAGTGCCCGATGAGCACGACGGGCAGGCCGGAGTGCTCCTTGGCTGCACGTTTGTGCAACAGCCGCAGGTCCTCGACGACCTTCTCGAAGTCGGTGATGAGGACCCGCTCGCCGTCGCTGCGCCCGTGACCCTGGTGGTCGAGCCCGTATACGACGGCACCGTCAGCCACCAGGCGCTGGGCGACATGCTCGTAGCGGCCGATGTGCTCGCCGTAGTCGTGGACGAGCAGCACGAGGTAGCGCGGCTCGGTGCTGTCCCATCGGCGCGCCGCGATCGTCCCGGCGTGGCCGTCGAGGGTGAAGTCGGTGGGCATCTCAGTCCTTCCCGGTGGGGTTCCGTGCCAGCTCGTCGGACGTCGCTGGAGCCAGGTCGGTCAGCGAGGCGACGAGGCGCACTTCGCGCAGCCTGTGGCCGGCGTCGTCGATCCCTCGGTCGCGCCAGGCACTGTCGGGCTCGAGCCCAGCCCGTTGGAGGAACTCGCGGGTCGACGCGTCGTCCCGCAAGACCCAGGTCGCCAGGATGGTGGCCCCCGACCCTCTCGCGGTGTCTGCGGCGGCCTGCAACAAGCGGGAGCCGTGCCCGGCTCGGCGAGCCGCCGGATCGACGCCCAGTACGAGCAGCTCGCTGACCCGCTCGTCCGTGTCCGGGTCCGGACAGGGGCCGATGGCTGCGAGCCCGACCACGTCGCGGCCGCGGCAGGCCACCAGCAACCGGTGGCGCGGGGTGGGCGGCTGTTCCAGCGACTGGCGCCACACCGCTGCGAGGGCGTTCGGCTCGAAGCTGGCTAGGACCTCCGGGGCAAGCCGGCCGGCATACGCCTGCCGCCAGGAGGCTGCCTGGACGCTGCCGACAGCGAACGCGTCGGCCGGCCCAGCCGGCCGTACGCTTGCTTGCTCCGGGCGAGCCGCCTCTGGCCGGTCCTGCGTCACGTGGGTCATCCTCGCACCAGTGGCGGTGTCGACCACTGCCGGTGTTTGGATGGTCGTATGCCGGGTCCGCCCCTTCGTCGCCGGTGGCGCGAGTATGCCGTGCCGGTTGCCCTCATCGTCTGGCTCGCGGTCATCGCGTCCTGTTCGGGGTCCGCGCCGGGTCCGGACCAGACGGCTCAGGACTTCCTGCGGGCCCTCGGGTCAAAGGACACGAGCGCCGCCTGCTCGGTCGTCGCCTTCGATGGCAAGCCCTTGTCAGGTGACGACGTTGTGCTGTGCCGCACCGGATACGACACCCTGGTCAACGAGGTGATCCCGCCGGACAAGCTGGCCGAGCTGCGCGCAGCGACCGTGACCGAGGTGGCGGTCGACGGCGACACGGCCACTATCCCGGACGGGCAGATATCGGCCGACCTTGCGGCGTACCTGGGTGAAATCGGGCTGGTTCGGGTGAACGAGCGCTGGTACGTCAACACCGAGCCGTGACGGTGGGGGCCGGACGTGACCGCTGCCACCGGCCAGACTGTGGCTGCGACGAGAGCGACCTCGCATACTGGGGGCATGTACGGAAACGACTTCGGCGACCCTGATGACCATCTTGATGACCCGGGTGCTGGCCAGCTCAACGCGGCAGAGGACGGCGCCATCGACGCGGCGGCAGCCCACCAGGACCGGCGCGCCGAGGTCGGCAGCAGCTTCGACGCGTTGCTCGCCGCCGACCAGCGGATCGAGCCGCGCGACGACATGCCGGAGGCCTACCGCAAGACCCTGGTCCGCCAGATCGCCCAGCACGCCCACTCCGAGGTCATCGGCATGCAGCCCGAGGGCAACTGGATCACTCGGGCGCCGTCGCTGCGGCGCAAGGCGATCCTCACCGCAAAGGTCCAGGACGAGGCCGGGCACGGCCTCTATCTCTACTCGGCCGCGGAGACCCTCGGCGTCGACCGCGACGAGCTGCTTAACCTGCTGCACACCGGCAAGCAGAAGTACTCCTCGATCTTCAACTACCCGACGGTCACGTGGGCCGACGCCGGCGCCATCGGCTGGCTCGTTGACGGGGCGGCGATCATGAACCAGGTGCCGCTGTGCCGGTGCTCGTACGGACCGTATGCCCGGGCGATGATCCGGGTCTGCAAGGAGGAGTCGTTCCACCAGCGGCAGGGCTTCGAGATCCTCTGGACCCTCATGCGCGGCACACCAGACCAGCAGGCCATGGCCCAGGACGCGACCAACCGCTGGTGGTGGCCGGCCCTGATGATGTTCGGCCCGCCGGACAGTGGCGAGGCAGCAAAGGCGGGGCACACCGCCCAGTCGATGGCCTGGGGCATCAAGCGGTTCAGCAACGACGACCTGCGCCAGAAGTTCGTCGACATGACCGTCCCGCAGGCCCAGCGCCTCGGCGTCACGGTGCCCGACCCAGCGCTGCAGTGGAACGCGGATCGAGGCCACTGGGACTACGGCCCGATCGACTGGGACGAGTTCTGGCGGGTGCTCGCCGGGGACGGCCCGTGCAACACCCAGCGGCTGAACAGGCGGGTCACTGCCCATGAGCAGGGTGCGTGGGTGCGCGAAGGCGCCGCTGCGTACGCAGCCAAGGTTGCTTCCCGGGAGCGCATCTCGGCCGCCTCTTCCGCCGGCGGGAAAGGAAGTGCAGCGTGAGCCAGACCGCCGAGCCGCTCTACGAGGTGTTCGTGCGCGCCAAGCGGGGCCTTAACCACGTCCACGTCGGCTCGATCCACGCAGCCGACGCGGCGATGGCGCTGCGCAACGCGCGCGACCTCTACACCCGCCGACAGGAAGGCGTCTCGCTCTGGGTCGTCGCCGCCAATGACATCACCGCGAGCAGCCCCGACGAGAAGGACGCCTTCTTCGACCCGTCGGCCGACAAGGTCTACCGCCACCCCACGTTCTACGACATCCCCGAGGACGTCGAGTACCTCTGAGTCCCGTGGCCATACCTTTGGCTAGGTGGCATTCCCCCGCGCCGCTAGGCGAGGATTCCTGGCCTGGGGCGGCGCCGCCCTTCTGGTCTGCTTGGCTCTGTGCGTCCTCGCCACGCGGTCCCCCGAAACCCTCGACCGCTGGGACCATGCTCTGCTGATCGGTCCCGAATGGTGGCGTGCGGCCGCCCCGTGGCTCGAGCCCCCGCTGACGTGGATCTCCGGATGCCTTCGGCACCCTAGCTAGCGCCATCGCGACCGCCGTGGCGGCCGGCCTGCTGGTGGCCAACAAGCAGGTGCGGGCGGCCGTCTACCTCGGGCTGGTCATGGCCGGGACCTCCGTGCTCACCAACCTGCTCAAGCTGGTCGTGGACCTGCCGAGGCCAGTGGTCGAGGACCCGATCCTGCAGTACGCCTCCAGCGCGATGCCGAGCGGCCACGCTTCGAACATCGCCGCGGCCGTCACCGCGGCATCCCTATTGTCGGCCGTGGTTCTGCGGATGCGCCCACTGCGCCGCGTCATCCTCGTCGTGGGTGTCGTGCTGGCGCTCGTCGTGGGGATCGACCGGCTCATGCTCGGGGTGCACACCCTCACCCAGGTGGTGGCCGGGTACACCCTCGGGATCGGCGTCGGTCTGCTCACGGCGTACGTGTTCGACCCGAACTCGTCGCCCGGTGGCGATCTACCCGGTGAGGGTGAGGCAGCCACACGCACGATCGGCGATGCTTAACATGGGCCCCGGCTCTCCCAGGATGAGAAGGGGCCGCCAAGCGCGAACGAGAGGCAGAGAAACGATGAACACAACTGACCCCACCTTTGGAAGCGTCCTGCTGTGGAGCTTCTGGTTCTTCATCTGGGTCGCCGCGATCATCGTGTGGTTCCGATGCGTCATGGACCTGTTCGGGGACCACACGTTGAGTGGCTGGGGCAAGGCGGCGTGGGCGATCGTGCTGATCTTCCTACCCTGGCTCGGAGCGCTGATCTACCTCATCGCCCGCGGTAAGAGCATGGGGGAGCGGCAGATGGCCGCACTAGCCCATCGGCAGGCGGCCCAGGAACGGTACATCAGGCAGGTCGCCGCCCCGTCGGCCCACGCGCCCGAGCAGATCGCTCAGGCCAAGGCGCTGCTCGATTCAGGGGCGATCTCCCAGGCCGAGTTCGACGCGCTCAAGGCCCAGGCGCTAGCGACAACATCCGGACCTTCGGCCTAGCGCCGCAGGCCCGCATCGCTACCGCGGAAGATCCTGCACATCATGGCGTGCAGGATCTTCCGCAACAGCCCTCGCCGGTGACCCGAGGGCCCGGTCGACCAGCGACGCAACCGCGGCGGAGATGCCACCGACCAGCCATTCGAGCGGACCGCGCAGGCGCGCCGCGGCGAAGGCCGCCCCGATACCGAGGACAAGCAGCACATGCTTCGGCACGGCATACGGGGCGGTTCGTGGCAGGACCGTCGAGGCCAGCACGACGTGCAGGGTGTAGAGCGAGAGGGTCATCGCCCCGGCGCCACCGGCCACCGCCAAGAACCGCGGCCAAGGGCGGGCCACGAGCAGGCACAAGCCGAGTACCACCATCGCGCTGCCCCCCGTCTGGGCCAGGTCGAACGTGGTCGTCGAGTGCGGAGCCGCGACAAGCAGCCACCACCACGTATCGGTCGGCGTCGTGCCGGCCAGGCCCTGGATCAGCCGCTGCTCGACGGCCGGCCACGGCAGCAGCCGCGGCAGCGAGCCGGCCAGCGCCGACTGCGCGACAGGCGACCCGGTGGCAAGGTGGCCGACCAGCCAACCGGCCAGCGCGAGCCCCGCACCCCCGATGGTCAGCCACCAAGCCACGGCGGGTCGCCGAAGGGGCAGGCGGCCCAGGGCCATGCCCAGGAACAGGTATGCCGTCCAGCCCACGGCCGGGTAGGTGCCGGTGAAGGTCAGGTTGGCAAGCAACGCCCAGGGGGAGGCGAGGTCATCGACGGTGGGCTGGCCGATGGACGCCGACGGCAGGTGCGGACGCAGCAGGTGGCTGGCCACGGGCACCACCACGGCCACGGCCGCCGCCAGCGCCGCCAGCGCACCGGCCCGCAGCCGCAGAAATGGCAGGCCCAGCAGGAAGAGCACCCCGTAGTAGGGCAGGATCACCGCGATCCCCGAGTTGAGCTGGCACAGCCACAGCCCTAGCGCGGCGATGAGCACGGCGCGTACCGCCAGCGCGCAGCGGGCCCGGAACAACAGCCTTCCCCGAACCGGAGCCGTCCCGCCCGTGACGAGGGCCATGCTCACCCCCGCCAGTACTGCGAACAGTGCGGCCGAGCGCCCCCCGGCGATCTGCTGCACCACGGTGACCAGCCCGTCGGGGCCGAACGGCGCGGCCAGATGGGTGGCGATCATCCCGACGAGCGCCAGAGCACGCGCGACGTC
The DNA here is from genome assembly GCA_963724925.1 of uncultured Actinomycetota bacterium. Classification (GTDB taxonomy): domain Bacteria; phylum Actinomycetota; class Actinomycetes; order Actinomycetales; family Dermatophilaceae; genus Phosphoribacter. The sequence continues at coordinate 29,695 of CAVRXF010000020.1, forward strand.
TACGCCGACGATGCGTGGGCTCGGCGAGCGTCGGATGCTCCAGAGCCGGCCAGCCACGGCGCCATCCTCACACGTGGGCAACCCGGGCTGGCCGGGTCAGTGCTCCTGGTCAGTGCTCCTGGTCAGTGCTCCCGGTCACGAGCTGCTGGGCGGCCCACGGGGCGTGGCATACAGTCGGAGCCGTGAGCCCAAGGTCGCCGAGCAGCCCGTCCACCGACGGCCTCTCCGGCATGGCCAAGGCCCGTTACGTGCTCGGGCTCGGCGACGACGCCCTGGTCTACGGGCACCGGCTGGGCGAGTGGCTGGCCTGGGCACCGATGATCGAGGAGGACATGGCCCTCGCCAACGTCTCGCTCGACCTGCTCGGTCAGGCGCGCACCCTTCTGACGTATGCCGGGTCGATCGACGGCACCGAACGCACCGAGGACGACCTGGCCTTCTTCCGGGGCGAACGCGAGTTCCACAACGTGCAGCTGGTCGAGCAGCCACGGGGGGACTTCGCACACGAGTTGGCCCGGATGCTGTGGTTCTCGGCCTACCAGCGCGAGCTCTACGGCCGGCTCAGCGGATCGAGCGACGAGACTGTGCGCGGGGTGGCGGCGAAGGCGCTCAAGGAGGTGCGCTACCACCACGACCACTCGTCGATGTGGACGGTGCGTCTTGGCGACGGGACCGGGGAGTCGCACGAGCGCATGCAGGCCGGCGTCGACTGGATCGCCCCTTATGTCGACGAGATGTTCGACGACGATGACGCCGCGGTCATGGCAGTGGCCGCCGGGGTGGGCGTGCTGCCCTCGTCGCTGCGGCCGGCGGTGACCACGGCGGTCGAAGCGGTGCTCACCGAGGCGACCTTGCAGCCGCCGCCGTCGCCGACGTGGCGCTCGCGCGGAGGCCGAGAGGGGCTGCACTCGGAGGCCATGGGCTACCTGCTCGCGGAGATGCAGCACATCGCTCGGTCCGACCCGGCGGCGAAGGTGTGGTGAGGTCCCAGTGGAGACGAAGGTAAAGACCACGCTCACCGGGGAGGTCCTGGACGCGGTACGCGACATCCCCGACCCCGAGATCCCTGCCGTGAGCATCCAGGACCTCGGCATCCTGCGCGAGCTGACGCTCGACGCCGAAGCCGGCGTCGTCGAGGTGGTCATCACGCCGACCTACTCGGGCTGCCCCGCGATGCGCGCCATCGAGGACGCCATCGCGCGAGTATGCCGCGCCCATGGCCTTCGAGCCTCTGTGCACACCCAGCTCATCCCGGCCTGGACCACTGACTGGATCGGCCCGGATGCCCGAGAGCGTTTGCGACAGTATGGGATTGCCCCACCCGGCCAGGTCGCCCAGGCGGGCCCGGTGCCGGTAGCGCTCGGACGGCATACCGTGGCCTGCCCCCGCTGTGGGTCGCAGCGCACCACCGAAGTGGCCCACTTCGGGTCCACGGCATGCAAGGCGCTGCGTCGGTGCGACGCGTGCGGCGAGCCGTTCGACGAGTTCAAGGCCCTTTGAGCAGATGGCCGGACTGCTGACCACGCCACACCCGACCCGGCGCCCGACGTTCCATGCTCTGCCCGTCGTGGAGGTCGACAAGCTCACCGACGACGCGACCGCGCTGACCTTCGCCGTGCCGGAGGAGCTCGCCGAGGCCTACGAGTTCGAGCCCGGGCAGCACCTGACCATCCGCGCGACGCTGGGCGGCGAGGCCGTGCGCCAGTCGTACTCGATCTGCCAGTCCAGGCACGCGGCCGGGCGCGAGGGCACTCTTCGGGTGGCGTCGGCCAAGGTGCCCGGCGGACGGATGTCGACCTGGATCAACGAGGTCGTGCAGGTCGGCGACGTGCTCGAGGTGATGACCCCGATGGGGTCGTTCACCTGCCCGGTGCAGCCGCAGTCGGCCCGCCATCATCTGGCCATCGCCGCGGGGTCGGGCATCACCCCGGTCATCTCGCTGGTGACCACGGCGCTGGAGGAGGAGCCGCAGTCCCGGGTCACCGTGCTGTTCGGCAACCGGCGCACGGCCACGGTGATGTTCCTCGAGGAGCTTGAAGACCTCAAGAACCGGTATGCCGGGCGGCTGCACCTCGTGCACGTCCTGTCGCGAGAGGCTCCTGACGTCGAGCTGTTCCACGGCCGGCTGGACCGAGACCGGCTCGAGCGGGTATTCGAGGTGCTCGTGCCGATCGAGCAGGTCGACGAGTTCTACCTGTGCGGCCCGTTCGGGATGGTCACCGCCGCCCAGGAGCTGCTGGAGCAGCGTGGCATCGACGTCCACCACATCCATCACGAGATTTTCCACGTCGACGACGCCGGCGCCCCCACCGCCGCCCAAGTCGTGGTCGACGTCGGCGCCCCGCCGGCTGCTGTGGTCACGGTGAGCCTCGACGGGCGCACGACGGTGATCCCGATGCCGACCCTCGACGAGACCATCCTCAACGCCACGCTGCGGGCGCGCCCCGACGCGCCGTACTCGTGCACCGGAGGGGTCTGCGGCACCTGCCGGGCGCGGCTGGTGTCCGGCGAGGTCCGGATGGACCGCAACTACGCCCTGGAGCCCGAGGAGATCGAGGCCGGGGTCATCCTGGCCTGCCAGTCCCACCCCGTGACGGCTGAGGTCGAGCTGGACTACGACGCCTGAGGGGCGCCCCCTGGCTTGGCTCAGCGGCGCAGGTACTCCACGATGTCGAACTCCTCGCCGGGCGCTCGGGAGGTCTCCACCCACTCGCGAGGGGCGATCGGCGGGAAGGTGACCGAGCCCTCCGCGTCGACGTGCACCTGCGTGATGACCAGCCGCTGTGCGTACGGCATACCGAGCCGGTAGATCTGCCCCCCTCCGGCGACGAAAACCTCGGTCGGGCCGGCCAGCGCCAGCGCCTCCTCGAAGGAGTGCGCGACCTCCACATCGCCGTGGTGCCAGGAGCGGTCGCGGGTGATGACCACGTGCCGGCGGCCGGGAAGCACCCGTCCGATGGCCTCGAAGGTGCGCCGACCCATGAGCAGGGTGTGGCCCATCGTCGTGGTCCGGAAATGAGCCAGGTCCTCGTGCAGGTGCCACGGCATGCGGTCACCGTCGCCGATGACGCCGTTGCGCGCCACCGCCGCGATCATCGCGATCGTCATGGGGCCTCTCAGACGGCGATCGGGGCCCTGATGGCCGGGTGCGGGTCGTAGCCTCGGACCTCGACGTCGTCTAGGTCGAACTGGTCGAGGTGCGCGCGGGGCGCCAGCACAAGGGTTGGCAGTGGTCGCGGTGACCTGGCGAGCTGCAGGCGCGCCTGCTCGACGTGATTGGTGTACAGGTGGACGTCTCCGAAGGTGTGCACGAAGTTCCCGGCGCCAGGCCGGTCACCTGCGCGACCATCGTGGTCAGCAGGGCGTAGGACGCGATGTTGAAAGGCACGCCGAGGAACACGTCGGCCGAACGCTGGTAGAGCTGGCAGTCCAGGTATGCCGGTTCCGCCGGGGTGCTCGCGGGACGCACGTTGAACTGGAAGAGGGCATGACACGGGGGCAGTGCCATGGCATCGACGTCGGCGACGTTCCACGCCGAGACGATGTGCCGGCGGGAGTCGGGGTTGGAGCGGATCGACTGCACAACCCGGGCGATCTGGTCGATGCGCCGTCCGTCCGGAGCCGGCCACGAGCGCCACTGGTAGCCGTAGATCGGGCCGAGGTCACCCGCGGGTCGGCCCACTCGTCCCAGATCGTGATACCCCGGTCGCTTCAGCCAGCCGACGTTGGTGTCGCCCCGGAGGAACCAGATGAGCTCGCCGAAGATCGAGCGCAGGTGCAGCCGTTTGGTGGTTACGAGGGGAACCCCTCGCCCAGGTCGAACCGCATCTGGTAGCCGAAGACGCTGCGCGTGCCGGTACCTGTGCGGTCGGTCTTGTCGACCCCCGTGGCGAGCACATGGTCGAGCAGGTCGAGGTACTGACGCACGCCCGCAAGGTAGCACTTTCGAGGGAAGTGTGATCCGCGTCACACCGGGAACTGATTGCCCACGGACCGATGGCATTGCCGGGACCATTCGTCACTAGCGAGGCGCTATCCGAACCCCCGAGCGGGTAGCGCCTCGCCTGGGTCCCACGACGTGAACAAACGGTCGGCCCGTTACCCTTGCTCGCATGACGACGCCGATCTTCGGTCGCGTGCTGACCGCGATGGTGACCCCGATGTCCCCAGTGGGAGGTCGACGAGGCAGCGGTGGAGAAGGTCGCCGAACACCTGCTGGGGCACGGCCACGACGGGATCGTCGTCAACGGCACTACCGGCGAGGCCCCACGCTCAGCGCCGACGAGAGCATCCGGCTCATCGAGATCGTCGCCAGCACGGTGGGTGACCGGGCGCACGTGGTCGCCGGGGTCGGCTCCAACGACACCGTGCACACCGTCGACATGGCGCGGCGGGCCGCCGCCGCGGGAGCGACGGGCTTCTCGTCGTGACCCCCTACTACAACAAGCCGACCCAGGCCGGGCTGGTCGCCCACTTCACCGCCGCGGCCGAGGCGACTGACCTGCCGGTCCTCGTCTACGACATCCCGTCACGCGCCGGCATACCGATCAACCCGGAAACCCTGATCCGGATCGCCAGCCACCCCAACATCGTCGCCGTCAAGGACGCCAAGTGCGACCTGTGGGCCGCGACTAAGGTCATGGCCGCCACGGGGCTGCAGTGGTACTCCGGCGCCGACGAGTTCAACCTGCCGATGCTGGCCATCGGCGCGGTCGGCATCGTCAGCGTCGTAGGGCATGTCTCAGGAGACCAGCTACGCCGCGCTCATCCGAGCAGTCGAGGTCGGCGACATGGAGACGGCGCGCGAGATCCACCGGCGGCTGGTGCCGGTCGTCGACGCGATCATGAACACCTCGCAGGGTGCCATCATGGCCAAGGCGGCCCTCGGTCGAGCTCGGTGTCCTGGACTCGGCGGCGGTCCGGATGCCGCTGCTGGAGTCCTCCGGAGACGACCTTGCGCGGCTGCGCGAAGGTCTCGACCAGGTCAGGAATCCGTTGAGCCATCCCCACCCTGAGCTCGGCCCCCACCCCCAGCTGGCCGGCAACGGGCTGCGTCTCGTCGCGCTCGGCGGGCTCGGCGAGATCGGGCGCAACATGGCCGTCCTGGAAACCCACGGCCGGCTGCTGATCATCGACTGCGGGGTGCTCTTCCCGGAGGACCACCACCCGGGCGTCGACTTGATCCTGCCCGACTTCTCCTACCTGGACGGACGGCTGGGCGACATCGAGGCGATCGTGCTCACCCACGGGCACGAGGACCACATCGGGGCGGTGCCGTACGTGCTCGCGCGCGTAGCCCGACATACCGCTGATCGGTTCCCGGCTCACCCTCGCCCTGGTGGAGGCCAAGCTCAAGGAACACCGGATCACGCCGTACAGCCTCACCGTGAAGGAAGGCCAGCGCGAGCGGCTCGGCGTCTTCGACCTGGAGTTCGTCGCGGTCAACCACTCCATCCCCGACGCGCTCGCCGTCATGGTCCGCACCCCGGCGGCGGACGGTGCTGCACACCGGCGACTTCAAGATGGACCAGCTGCCGCTCGACGGCCGGATCACCGACCTGCGGGCGTTCGCCCGGCTCGGTGAGGAGGGAGTCGACCTGTTCCTGGTCGACTCGACGAACGCCGAGGTGCCCGGGTTCACCGCGCCCGAGCGGGACATCTCCTCGGCGATCGACAGGGTGTTCCGGCACGCCGCAGCGGCGGATCATCGTGGCCTGCTTCGCCTCCCACGTGCACCGGGTCCAGCAGGTCCTCGACGCGGCCGCCAAGGCCGGACGCAAGGTGGCTATGGTCGGCCGGTCGATGGTGCGCAACATGGGCATCGCCGCCGATCTGGGCTACCTGCACGTGCCCGCCGGGCGTGCTCGTCGACGTCAAGCAGCTGGGCGGGCTGCCCGACGACGAGATCGTGCTGGTCTGCACCGGCAGCCAGGGCGAGCCGATGGCGGCGCTGTCCCGGATGGCCAATCGCGACCACCGGATCGCAGGTCGGGCCGGGCGACACGGTCATGCTCGCCAGCTCGCTCGTCCCGGGCAACGAGAACGCCGTCTACCGAGTCATCAACGGACTCATGCGGCTGGGAGCGACCGTGGTGCATCGGGGCAACGCCCGCGTCCACGTCTCCGGGCACGCGGCCGCGGGAGAGCTGACCTACTGCTACAACATCGTCCGCCCGCGCAACGTCGTGCCGGTTCACGGCGAATGGCGCCACATGTTCGCCAACGCCGAGCTGGCCTCGCCACGGGCGTGGCCCGCGAGAACGTGCTCATCGCCGAGGACGGCGTGGTCGTCGACCTTATCGACGGGCAGGCGAGCATCGTCGGTGCCGTGCCGTGCGGGTACATCTACGTCGACGGCTCCTCGGTCGGCGCCACCACCGAGGCGCTGCTCAAGGACCGCCGCATCCTGCGCGACGAAGGCTTCATCACCTGTGTCGTCGTCATCGACGCCGCGACGGGCAAGATCGCGGCCGGTCCGGAGATCACGGCGCGCGGCTTCGTCGAGGACCAGGCCATCCTCGACCAGGTCATCCCGCACGTCGAGGCGGCCATCGTGGCTGCCACCGAGGGTGGCGTGACGGACGAGCACCAGCTGGCGCAGATCATCCGGCGCACGGTGGGCCGCTGGGTCGGCGGCACCATCCGGCGCCGACCGTTGATCATCCCGGTGGTCATCGAGGCCTGAGCCGCACAGCCCCGGTATGCCGTGCGGCACCCTGCTGGTTACCAGGGCGCCTCGATCACCTGCTCTCGCGGGTCGTCCTGCGGCGCCCAGCCGTCGGGCCCGAACTCGTAGTAGAGCGCGGGGCCGTCGGCGGCGATGGTCGCGACCGCCTTGACCAGCCGGTCGACGTGCTCTGGACGGTTGGCCAGGCCCAGGCTGGCGCGCACGGCGGTGCGGGGAGTCAGCTCCGGGGCATCGGACAGCAGAGCGTCCACGAGCAGGTGGGCGCAGAACTTGCCGTCGCGCACCCCGATGCCGTGCTCGACGGAGAGAGCCGTCGACACCAGGGAGGAGTCCACCCCGTCGACTGTGAACGCGACGACGGCCACCCGGTCACCACCAGGGCCGAAGACCGAGTGCGTGCGGACCCCGGGGACTGCCTCGAGGCCCCGGCGCAGCCGCTCGGCCAGCGCATGTTCGTAGAGCGCGATGTCGGCCCGATGAGCGGCGAGCGCCGAGCACGCGGCCGCGACGGCGATGGCGCCGATCACGTTGGGGCTGCCGCCCTCGTGGCGCCCGGGACCGCCGGTCCACGTCGCGCCCTCCGCGGTCACGCTCGCGGTTGCGCCGCCGCCGACCAGGTACGGCTCGGCCGCCTCCAGCCAGTCGGCTCGCCCGGCTAGCACGCCGGCTCCGAACGGGGCATAGAGCTTGTGCCCGGAGAACGCCACGTAGTCGATGCCGGACGCCGCCAGGTCGATGCGCCGGTGCGGGGCGTACTGGGCGGCATCCAAGGCCACCCGAGCCGAGTGGCGGTGGGCCACGTCGACGACCCGGTCGAGCGGCCAGACCTCGCCGGTGACGTTGGAGGCGCCGGCCACGACGACGAGCCGGTGCGCGGTCGTGACTGCGGCGAGCGCGGCGTCCAGGCGCCGGATCGCGTCTTCGCGGTCGCGGGGAACCGGCAGTGACACGGTCCGCTCCGCAGACCATGGCAGCAGCGTCGAGTGGTGCTCGGATGCGAAGACCACGACGGTGGTGTCGTGTGGCAGCACCCTGGCCAGCAGCCCCCACGAGTCGGTCGTGTTGCGCGTGAAGACGACCAGGTCGTCACCGCGCGCTCCGACGAAGCTGGCCACCTCGGCGCGGGCCTGCTCGTACCACGCGCTCGTCACCCGGCTTGCGTAGCCGTTGCCCCGGTGCACTGAGGAGTAGGTGCGCAGCGCCCGGTCGACCGCGTCCTTGACGACACCGAGGGCGGGCGTCGACGCTGCGTGGTCGAGGTTGGCGTACTCCCGTGCCCCGAACGCCGTCGGGACGACGAGCCCGTCGCTGACGGTGCCCGGCAACGGGGTGCTCACCGCCCCGCGCTCGGGTTCGTATGCCGGGGTGCTGGGTCGCGGCACCAGGCGCAGGCGCTCGGCTGCCGGGGCAGAGGAGCAGCCGCCAGCGGCGATTGTGGCGGGGTCGGGAAGTGTGCTCGGGTCGGTGAGGGTGGCGATGGCGGCCATGCGCGCTCCTGGGTCCATGGACCCGAGTTGCACACGAGTCCGCGCTTGCCCGCGGCCACTCGGCGACGGACCAGGTCGTCACCCGGAGCACCCCACCGCGGAGGAGGGTTGCTGTCCAGCGAGCCGGGGCTTGACGCTGGCGCTCATGACCTTGGGAGAAACCATAACGGAAGGTGATGCGACACACCAAGCATGACACTCCGGCATCCCGGCGACCGAGACGGCGCACTGACGGCCGGCTCGGGTGTCCCCGGCCGGCCGTCAGTCGCAGGACGCTACCTATCATCACGCCGCGTCAGCAGGCCTGCACGTTGTTCATGTTCAGGTAGGTCTGTGCGGAGTTCCAGTACATGTTGCCCAGGCCGTAGTAGTAGTTGGCCGTCGCGAGGTCGCTGTGCGACCAGATCGACCCGAGGCTGTTGTTGTAGTTGTAAAGACCCATCAGATCGCTGTATCGCTGCTCGATTGTCGCGCAGCTCAGGGGTCCGGCGGCCTGCGCTGATGCGACGGCCGGCAAGAAGGCCGAGCCGGCCAGGACTCCTACGACGGCGCCCCGGATGATCAACCGTTTCATGTTCATGACATCTCCTTGGTGTTCGGTTCCTGTGGCAACAGCCTCGGGGGCGGCGCTGAGGCGGCCCTGAGGCGGCCCTGAGGCGGCCCTGAGGCGGCACTGAGGCCCGGGCGTATCAGGACTGCACTGATGGCGCTCCAATGACCAGCGGCGGGTTTGTGCTGCGCTGCCTGAGGGGGCGGTCATGGGACCGGAGGTAACAACGGTTGAGGTCGGACCGCTCATCGCGCGCGGTTCGCATGCGCTGCACGAGCTGGGCGACCTGGCGGCGGCCCGGCGGTTGTTCGGCTCGGCCTGCGAGGTGGCCCAGCGAGCAGGTGACCAAGCCGCGCTGGCGGAGGCGGCGATCGGACTGGGCGGGCTCTGGGTAGACGAGTACCGCCGAGCCGGTTCGCGGGCGGAGGTGCTCTCCTGGCAGCGTCGCGCTTTGTCACAGGCCGACGGCGGCAGCGACCACGCACTCCAGCTGCGGGCCAGGCTCGCGGCGGACGCGGATTATCGGGTGGCGGGACATGCGTCGGTGTCGGCCGTGCTGACCGAGGCCCGGCGGCAGGATGACCCGCGGACGACGGCCCTGGTGCTAAGCCTGACCCATCACTGCATCCTCGGTCCCGAGCACGGCGCTCGGCGGGCAGCGCTGGCGGAGGAGATGCTGCTGACCGCGGCCCGCACCGGACGGCGCAGTGACCGGTTGATGGGTTTGCTGTGGCGCGCCGTCGACCAGTTTCTTGCCAGCGACGGGGCCGCCCAGCGTTCCCTGGCCGAGGTCCACGACGCGCTCGCGTCCGGTGACCACCTCGCGGTGTCGTTCGTCGTGAAGGCGATTGAGGTCATGCTGGCGATCCGCTCCGGGCGTCTCGTCGAGGCCGAGTCCCTGGCCATCCAGTGCCGGCAGCTGGGCGCTACCTGTGGTGATCTCGACTCCGATGCGTGGTTCCGCGGCCAGCTGCTGGCGATCCGGTGGTTCCAGGGACGAGTGGGCGAGCTGCATGCCGACCTTGCCGCGCAGGTGCACTCGCCGGCCTTGGGCGCGATCGACGAGTCCCATGTGGCTGCGCTCGCCGTCGCGGCAGCGACAGCGGGAGACCACAGGTCGGCGGCGGGGGCGCTCGCCCGCCTCGGCGGCGGGGACCTGAGCCGGGTCCCGTCGTCCAGCAGCTGGCTGGTCACGATGTACGGGGCCGTGGAGGCCGCGGCGCTGCTGCAGGACGCTGACACGGCCGAGGCGGCGTACCGGCTGCTCATGCCGTTCAGGGAGCTCCCGATGCAGGTCAGCCTGGCCGTGTCCTGCTTCGGGTCGGTGGAGCAGGCCCTCGGGGTCGCCGCGCTGACCATGGGCAAGTCAGAGCTGGCCGTCGAGCACCTGTACGCGGCCGTGCGCCGCAACCTGGCCCTCGCCCATTGGCCGGCCGCCTGCCTCTCGCGGCACCGACTCGCGGAGGCGCTCGCCCGGCGGGGCGGCCCAGGCGACGCGGCGGTGGCTACCCAGGAGCTCGCCCTCGCGAAGCGCGAGAGCCAGCAGGTGGGGTCCGTGTCGACGTCCCCGCCTCGGATCGCCGCCGCGGTGCGGGTCCAAGTACTCGGGCCGGTGGAGGTCACGGGCGGCGCGAATCAGCCGCCCCTGTCCGGGGCCCGTCGCAAGGCCGTCCTCGCGGTGCTCGCGTTGCACGCCGGCCACGTCGTGAGCACCGGCCGGCTGATCGATGTGGTGTGGGGCGAGCATGCACCCCGGACCGCGGTAAACGCGCTCCAGTACCACGTGTCGTACCTGCGCCGTCTGATCGGAGCCCCGGACGCGATCCGCACTCGGGGGCCCGGCTACCTGCTCGACCTCGGCGACGACGGCGTCGACGCTGCGGTCGCAGAGCGCCTGGTCCGGCACGCGACGCAGCTGGCGGACCCCGGCGATCGCGCCGGCGCCCTCCAGGCGGCGCTGGCCATGTGGCACGGGCAGCCGCTCAGCGACGTCGTCGAGTCGAGCTGGATGGACGCCCAGGCCGAGCGGCTCATCCAGCTGCGGGTCGACGCCCAGGTGTCGCTGGCGGAGGCGTGGCTGGCCCTCGGACGCCACCACGATGCCCTGACCGATCTCGGCGGTGTCGCGCACGAGTATCCCCTGCACGAGCCGGTACATGCGCTACTGATCCTGGCCCTCTACCGCGCCGGACGGCAACGGGACGCGCTCACTGCTTACGGGCGGCTGCGTCACGGACTCGACGAGCTGGGCGTCGAGCCCAGCACAGCGCTTCGCGGCCTTCAGACGGCCGTTCTGCGGCAGGACCCGGCGCTAGACCTCGGGGGCACCTCGGCAGCGGTGCCCGTGTGGCAGATGAGCCGCACGTGACGGTTGGCGTAGCCTCGCCACCATGGCGACTCGACCGTCAAACGCTGGCTCGCGCCCGCAAAGCGCCCGCTCGAGCTCCCGGCCGCCGTCCGGGCGGCCCACCACGCCCCGAGGTCGCCGACCGCGCGGCGCTCGGGTAGGCGGCTGGCCAGGCCGGGCCGTCCGAGGCGCCTGGATGGGGGTAGCCCAGGTGGCCGGTGGGGCAGCCAGGCGGGCCGGTGGGGCAGTCCACGATCTCGGGCCCGAACACCATCGGGACGGCGTCGGGTTCGCTCTTATCGCGCTGGCTGTGGTCGTCGCGGCTCGGGAATGGTGGGGCCTGTCCGGGCCGGTGGGAAGCGTCGTGCACGCCGTCACCGCAGGCACCTTGGGCCGGATCGGCTACGCCCTGCCGCTGGTCCTACTGGCCTTTGGCATCCTGCTGCTGCGCACCCCCAAAGACGACGGCTCGACCAACCGGATCCTCGTCGGCGCCATCGCCCTGACCTTCGCCGCGTGCGGCGTCGCACACCTGGCGGACGGCATACCCACCCCCCCGGAAGGGGCGGAGCGCATGCGCGCCGCCGGTGGGATCATCGGCTTCCTGGCCTCCAGCCCCGCCGCCGCGGCGGTCTCCCCGGCCGGTGCCTATGTGCTGCTCGCCCTGCTCGGACTCTTCGGCGTGCTGGTCATGACCGCCACGCCGGTTCGGATGATTCCGCTGCGGCTGCAACAGCTTCGAGACCGGCTGCTCGGCCACCAGCCCGCGGCCGCCGACACCGACGCCCCCGGTAAGCCGGCCTCCGGCGCGCCCAAGCTCGAGGGGGCACGGGCGGGTGACCAGGCCTTCGAGCAGGCCGCCCAGGTGGGCCCCCTGGCCCGCAGGCGCGCCCGGGTGCAGCGGTCCGCGGACGCTCCGGCAGCCACCGCAGCGAGCCCAGCCAGCGCAGATGCCACCGCCCCGGTCAGCCACAGCGCGCTCTCGACCGACCTGCCGACCAACCCGCTGCCCCAGCGCGTCGAGCAGCCACCGCTTTCCGGCGACGTCACCTACCTGCTGCCCGACCCGGCCCTGCTGGCCCCCGGCGCACCGCACAAGACCCGTAGCGCCGCCAACGATCGGGTTGTCGAGGCGCTCACCAACGTCTTCGACCAGTTCGAGATCGACGCGCAGGTCACCGGCTTCGCCCGCGGCCCGACCGTCACCCGCTACGAGGTCGAGCTGGGCCAGGGCACCAAGGTCGAGCGGGTCACCGCCCTCTCCAAGAACATCGCGTATGCCGTCGCCTCGGCTGACGTGCGCATCCTCTCGCCGATCCCGGGCAAGTCCGCGATCGGCATCGAGATCCCCAACGCGGACCGCGAGACGGTCTCGCTCGGCGACGTGCTGCGCAGCCAGACCGCCCGGGGCAACGAGCACCCGATGGTCATCGGCGTCGGAAAGGACGTCGAAGGCGGGTACGTCATCGCCAACCTCGCCCGGATGCCGCACCTGCTCGTCGCTGGTGCCACCGGGGCGGGCAAGTCCAGCTTCGTCAACTCGATGATCGCGTCCATCCTGATGCGATCCACGCCCGATGAGGTGCGCCTGATCCTGGTCGACCCCAAGCGAGTCGAGCTCACGGCATACGACGGGATCCCGCACCTGGTCACCCCGATCATCACCAGCCCGAAGAAGGCCGCCGAAGCCCTGCAGTGGGTGGTGCGCGAGATGGAGCAGCGTTACAACGACCTGGCGTCGTTCGGGTTCCGGCACATCGACGACTTCAACAAGGCGGTGCGCCTAGGCCGGGTCAAGCCGCTCCCCGGCTCCGAACGGGTTCTCGCGCCCTACCCTTACCTGCTCATCATCGTCGACGAGCTCGCCGACCTGATGATGGTCGCGCCGCGTGACGTCGAGGAGTCGATCGTGCGGATCACCCAGCTGGCCCGGGCGGCGGGGATCCACCTGGTGCTGGCGACCCAACGCCCGTCGGTCGACGTCGTCACCGGTCTCATCAAGGCCAACGTGCCCTCGCGGATGGCCTTCGCGACCTCGTCTCTCGCCGACTCCCGGGTCGTGCTCGACCAGCCGGGCGCCGAGAAGCTCATCGGGCAAGGCGACGCGCTGTTCCTGCCCATGGGGGCCAGCAAGCCGATGCGGGTGCAGGGCGCCTGGGTCACCGAGTCGGAGATCCATGCGGTCGTCGCGAGCGTCACGGAGCAACGTGGGCCGGAGTACCGCGACGACGTCACCGTGGCCGCGGCCCGTAAACAGATCGACGAGGACATCGGTGACGACCTCGACCTGCTGCTGCAAGCCACCGAGCTGGTCGTGACGACCCAGTTCGGCTCGACGTCGATGCTGCAGCGCAAGCTGCGGGTCGGGTTCGCCAAGGCCGGTCGGCTCATGGACCTGCTGGAAACCCGCGGCATCGTGGGACCGTCAGAGGGATCCAAGGCCCGCGACGTGCTGGTGCGGCCCGACGACCTGCCCGCAACCCTCGCGCTGCTTCGCGGCGAGGACTTCCCGGAGTACGACGGCGACAGCCCCGCCACCAGCACCACCCCCGCCGCCTCCACCTCCACCCCCGCCCTCCACCTCCACCCCCGCCGAGTGGTCAGAAGATGCTGTTATTCGGGGCGTTTGACAGCATCTAGTGACCTTTCGGTGAGGGAGGGGGCGCTTCCGGGCGGGTCGGTTGGGGGAGTGCCGCCAACTAGAGTGACGGCATGTCGCAGTCGCCGAGGGGCCGGGTGGCCCTGGTCACCCTCGGGTGCTCGCGCAACGAGGTGGACTCCGAGCAGCTCGCCGGCCAGCTGGCTGCCGATGGCTGGTCGGTGGTGGACGATGCCGCCCTGGCCGATGTCGCCGTAGTCAACACATGCGGCTTCGTGCAAGCCGCCAAGAAGGACTCCATCGACGCCCTTCTCGAGGCAACCGACTTGAAGACGGGCCGCACGAAGGCGGTGGTGGCCGTGGGCTGTCTCGCCGAGCGCTACGGCCAGACCCTCGCCGAGGCGCTGCCCGAGGCGGACGCGGTCCTGGGCTTCGACGCCTACCCCCAGCTGTCGGCACATCTGCAGACCCTGCTCACGGGGGGCAGCGTCGGCTCGCACCAGCCCCGCGACCGGCGCCGATCGCTACCGCTGGCGGACGGACCGGCATACCGGCCTCCAGCCACGAGGATCGTGCGCGAGCGGCTCAGCACCCGCCCCTGGGCCCCGCTCAAGATCGCCAGTGGCTGCGACCGTCGGTGCGCGTTCTGTGCGATCCCCGCGTTCCGCGGCTCGTTCGTGTCCAGGCCGCCAGGGGACATCCTGGCCGAGGCTCTGTGGCTGGCCCAGCGTGGCGTGCGTGAGGTGCTCCTCGTCAGCGAGAACTCGACGTCGTACGGCAAGGACCTCGGCGACCCCCGCCTGCTCGAGGCGCTGCTTCCGGCGCTCGCCGGAGTCGACGGCATCGAGCGGGTGCGCGTCTCGTATCTGCAGCCGGCGGAGGTCCGCCCCGGACTGCTGGCGGCGATGGCGCAGACCGAGGGCGTCGCGTGCTACTACGACATCTCGTTTCAGCACGCTTCCGGTCCGCTGCTGCGCCGGATGCGTCGCTTCGGTGACGCTGGCAGCTTCCTGGACCTGCTCGAGCGCATCCGAGGGGTGGTCCCGGAGGCGGGCTTCCGCTCCAATGTCATCGTCGGGTTCCCCGGCGAGACGGAGCAGGACGTCCGAACCCTCGAGAGCTTCCTGGAGGCGGCCCGGCTCGATGTTGTCGGCGTGTTCGGCTACTCGGACGAGGAGGGCACCGAGGCGGCGGCACTCGACGGAAAGCTCGACGAGGACATCGTCGCCGACCGGGTCGCCCGCCTGACCGGGCTGGTCGAGGAACTCACGGCGCAGCGGGCGCAGGAACGCGTCGGCGAGCGGGTCGTCGTGCTGGTCGACGCCCGCGAGGGTTCCGAGTTGGAGGGCCGCGCCGAGTTCCAGGGACCGGACGTCGACGGGACCTGCCTGCTCGACGCGGATGCCGCGGCCCCGGACGGGCACCCGCTGCGGCCCGGGGACCTTGTCGCTGCGACCGTCGTCGCCGCCGAAGGCGTCGACCTGCGGGTGGTCCCCCGGTGACGCCCGCGCCGGTGCCGGCTCCCAGCGCGTGGAACCTACCCAACGTCCTCACGGTCGCGCGCATCCTGCTGGTGCCGGTGTTCGGGTGGTTCCTGCTCGCCGACGGCGGACGCAACGCGGCATACCGGCTGATGGCTTTGGTCGTGTTCCTCGTCGCCATGCTGACCGACCGGGTGGACGGCAAGCTGGCTCGCTCACGCGGGCAGGTGACCACGTTCGGCATGATCGCGGACCCGATCGCCGACAAGGCCCTACTGGGCATGGCGTTCGTGGGGCTCTCGTTGCTCGGCGAGGTGCCCTGGTGGGTGACGGTTCTGGTGCTCGGGCGGGAGATCTCGGTGACCGTCGTGCGGTTCCTGGTGATCCGCCATGGCGTCATGCCGGCCGGACGGGGCGGCAAGCTCAAGACCGTCCTGCAGGCGGTGGCGCTGTCGTTGCTGGTCGCCCCGCTCTGGGTGCTGCCCGGCGAGGCGCTGTGGCGGTGGGTCGCCTACGTCGTGCTCGCGGCCGCCGTGCTCGTCACGGTTGCGACCGGGCTGGACTACCTGTTCCAGGCACGCGTGCTGCGTCGTACGAGCCAGCGGGCAGCCAGGCGCGCTGCCGGAGGGCAGCCATGACGCCGGAGCAGGTCATCGCTCGCCTCATTCAGCGCAGCGAGTCGTTGGGATGCGCAGAGTCGCTGACCGGGGGGCTGCTCACCGCACGGCTCGTCGACGTGCCGGGGGCCTCCGCGGTCGTGCGTGGTGGCGTGGTCGCCTACGCCAACGACGTCAAGGCCAGCGTGCTCGGTGTCGACCCTGCGCTGCTGGCCGCGGTTGGTGCGGTCCATCCCGACGTCGCGCTCGACATGGCCCGCGGGGCCAGGCGGGTGCTGGGATCGGACTGGGGGGTTGCGACAACCGGTGTGGCAGGCCCGGACCCGTCTGACGGTATGCCGGTCGGTGCGGTGTTCGTGGCCGTCGACTCGGACGCGGGCCAGCGCGTCGGGCGACTGTCGTTGAGCGGCGGCCGCAGTGCCATCCGGCAGGCTGCCGTGGTCGGGGCGCTGGGGCTGCTCACGAAGGCGTTGGGCTAACCTGCCGCCAAAGCGCTGGACAGGGCATACTTCGGCTAGGCGGCATGTTGTCGCAACGACACGTTATCGTGGTGGGGACTGAGGGAGGAGGGCGAGATGGTCCTGTTGCGTCGTGAGCTGGGTGATGTTCTTCGCGAGCTCCGCCAGGTGCAGGGACGCACCCTGCGCGAGGTCTCAGCCCGCGCCTCCGTCTCTTTGGGGTACCTCAGCGAAGTGGAGCGAGGCGAGAAGGAAGCCTCCTCCGAGCTGCTCGCTGCGATTTGCTCGGCGCTCGAGGTGCCGTTGTCGGCCATCCTCGCCACGCTTTCGAGCAAGGTGGCCAGGTCCGAGGCGGTGTCCGCGCCCGTCGTGCTTCCGGTTGCCCCGCCCAGCCACGAGGTGTCTGCCTCTGCCGCGTAGGCGTCATTGGAGCGCTCTGGTTCGTCATGCCAGACGCGTCGTATGTCGCGCGTTTGGCATGACCGAAGCTACGGAGTCGGCGCCAGCCCAACTTGGCAGCTGGGGCAGTAGAACAGCACCCGTTCTTTGGGCGCCACGCCGATGTTCGCCGCCCGGATCGTCGTTCCGCAGCGGCGGCAGGGTAGTCCGGACCGGCCGTGCACCCAGGTCGTGCGCCCTTGCGCCCGCTCGCCTGTGGTGGTCTGCACGGCATACCGCCGGTTGGTGTCGAGCAGGCGCTGGGCCCGGTTCACCACCGCCGCCAGGGCTTCCGCGTCGAGCAGCGACACGTGGGTCCACGGGTTCAACCGTTCGAGGAAGAGCGACTCGGCGGCATACAAGGTCCCGATGCCCGCTAGGTTGGTCTGGTCCAGCAGCGCCGACCCGATGTCAGCGCCGGACGCGGCCAGCCGCCGGACCGCCTCGTCAGGATCCCAGTCCGGGCCGAGCAGGTCCGGGCCAAGGTACCCGACGAGGGTGGGCTCGTCGGGTGTGGCCACCACGTCGAGCATCCCCAGCCGCAGCCCCAGCGCCGTCCACTCGGTCGTGCCGACAACGGCGCGCAGCCGTGGGTCGGCGAGCCGACGGGCCGTGACCCGCGCCGTCGCCTCAACCCGCCACTGGCCGTCCATGCGCAGGTGCGAATGGATGCTGACTCCGGTGTCCAGACGCTGCAGCAGATGCTTGCCCCGGGCCAGGACCTGCGTCGTCGTCGCGCCCGCAAGACGCACCGTCGACAGGGACGGCCAGCGCAGGTCGACCGTGGTCAGGACCTTCCCGGCGAACGCCTCGTGCAGCCGCGCGGCGGTGCGCCAGACGGTGTCGCCCTCAGGCATCTGCGCCGGCTGCCCGCAGAGTCATCGGCGCAGCCGCAGGCCACGGGGCGTCGTGTGGAAGCCGGCATGGGCCAGTGCCTGCACGAGCGGGTGGTCGGAGCGCAGGAGCCGCTCGCCGTCACTGCGTTCGACCGTGAGCCGTCCAAGCGCGCCCTCACGCACTGCGAGGGCGAGTGCGTCCGCGGCGGACTGCAAGGTGGGCAGCTCGTCGGACCAGGTGAGCAGGGTGCGCCCGCCGCGCTCGACATAGAGCACCAGGGCGCCGTCGACGAGCACCACGAGCGCGCCGGCCTTGCGCGCCGGCTGGTGGCCGCGGGGTGTGTCCCGACCGGTGCCGGCATCATCAGACCCCCGGTTGGGCCAGGGCAGCGCCGCACCGTACGGGTTGGCCGGGTCGCAGGCGGCCAGGACGAGGCTGGTGCCCGCACCACCAGCAGGTCCCTCGCCGGGGAGTCGCGCTCCCGCGCGGAGGCGGTCGACGGCTCCGGTCGTGCCGAACTGGGCCGCGCCGAGTCCTTCGACGAAGTAGCCCCGCCGCACCCGGCCGGCCTCCTCCGCGGCGCTCAGCACTCGGTACACACCGGCGAATCCACCTGGAACATCCTCTGCTACAACGCTTCCCCTGGTCAGCACGCCGTAACGGTCCAGCAGCACCTCAGCCCGGGCGTATGCCGTGACCGTCGCGTCGGGCTCTCGGGACGGAAGCATCGACCAGCGCCCACCCACCGTCGGCGGCGCCGCCCGAGGAAGCGCCGTGCGGGCGCCGGGTCGCCCGGCATACCGGCTGCGCCGTGGCCCCGCGGCTCTCGTGCGGTGCGCGGTGCGCCCGCCGGCCAGGTAGGCACGCAGCGGCGCGAGGGTGTCGTTGGTGAGCAGCCCCGCCCAGAGCAGGTCCCAAAGGGCGTCAGAAAGGACCGCGTCGGCCAGCGGTCCAGTGGTCGGCGCGACGACCTCGGCAAGGGTGCGGAAGAAGTACGCGCCCCCCGAGCCGAGGGCCTGTCGGACCGCCTCATGGGTCGGCCCGAGCTGCGTGGCCTCGGTCGGAGCGAGCGTGACGGGTGCGAGCTCGGCCACGTGCAGCGACACCCAGCCGTCGTCGCCGGCGAGTGCGCCGTGACCCTGCCAGAGCACCTCGCCGGTTGCCATCAGCGCGTCGAGCAGAGCCGGCTGGTACTCGATCACCCGAGCCGGCAGGACCAGGCTCTCCAGAGCGCTGGCCGGCAGCACCGCGCCGCACAGCTGCTCGACGGCTCGCAGCACGCCGTCCGGCCCACGGAGCCGCGAGCCCACGCTCTGCCACGCCGGCAGAAACCGGGCCAGGTCGGCTCCCGACACGGGCTCGACCTCGGCTCGCAGGGCCGCCAGGGAACGACGGCGCAGCAGCCGCAGCACGCCAGGGTCGCAGTAGTCCACGGCCCCCGGCGTCGAAGGCCCCGCGGCCTCGGGCAACAGCTCGCCCTCCACGATCCGCCCCGCCCCGACGAGGCGCCGTAGGGCATCGCGAACCACGGCCGGACCCAAGCCGAGCCACTTCGTCAGGCCGTCGATACGGAACGGCCCGTGCGTCCGTGCGTAACGCAGGACCAGGTCACCGAGCGGGTCGGGCTCGGGGGCCAGGAACGCCTCCGGTATGCCGACCGGCAGGCTGACCCCGAGCGCGTCCCTGAGCCGGCCCGAGTCCTCGATGGCAGCCCACCGTTCGGTGCCGCCGATGCGCACCCGGATCAGCCGGCGAGCAGCCTCGAGGTCGACCAGCCAGCCGCCGACCATCTTGCGGTCACCCCCTTCGGCCCGGCGCACCACCTCGTCGGTCGGCAGTGGCCCGAGGACCCGGACCAGGTCGGCGACGTCCTCGGCGTCGCGGGCTTGCCGCCCGGGTGCGAGGTGCTGCAGCTCAGCCTCGGTCGCCGCGATGGCTGCCGGGTCCAGCAGGTCGCGCAGGGAAAGTCCGGCGCCCTGGCCGAGCAGCTCGGCGAGCAGGGTCGGGTCGAGCGACAGCGCCGCTGCCCTCCGCTCGGCCAACGGCGAGTCCCCCTCGTAGAGGAACTGGGCGACGTAACCGAACATCAGTGAGCGGGCGAACGGGGAGGGCTGCTGGGTCTCAACAGAAACCGTGGCGACCTCGCGGCTCCGGACCCGCCGCATCAGCTCGACGAGAGCCGGTACGTCGAAGACATCCTGGACGCACTCGCGGACCGCCTCCAGCACGATTGGGAAGGAGGGGTACTGGCTGGCGACCTGCAGCAGGGCCGCCGCCCGCTGGCGCTGCTGCCACAGGGCCTGCCGCTGGTCAGGACGTCTGCGCGGCAACAGCAAGGCGCGAGCGGCGCATTCGCGGAACCGGGCGGCGAACAGGGCCGACCCGCCGATCTGCGAGGTGACCAGGTCGGGCACCTCGTCCGGGTCCAGCAGGACCAGCTCGAGCAGCTCGGCGTCGAGGTCGCGGTGCGCTGCTGTGTCAAGCTCCATGTCGGGCAGTCGCAAAACGATCCCGTCGTCGCCGTGCATGGCCTGCACGTCGACCCCGAAACGCTCGCGCAACCGGGCCGACACCGCGAGCGCCCACGGCGCATGGACCGGCCCGCCGTACGGGGAGTGCACAACGACGCGCCAGTCGCCGAGCTCGTCGCGGAACCGCTCGACCAGCATGGTGCGGTCGCTCGGCACGTGCCGCACCGCTTCCTGTTGCTCGCTCAGGTAGGCGATCAGGTTGTCGGTAGCCCACTCGTCCAGGCCCGCGGCGAGCACTCGTGCGCGGGCAGCGGGCGCCGGCAGTGTCGTGACCTCCCGCACGAAGGCCCCGACGGCCTGCCCCAGCTCGGCAGGACGCCCAATCGTGTCGCCTTTCCAGAACGGCAGCCGACCGGGCTGCCCAGGCGCCGGGGTGACCAGTACCCGATCGTGGGTGATGTCCTCGATCCGCCACGCGGACGTGCCCAGCGTAAACACATCGCCGACCCGCGACTCGTACACCATCTCCTCGTCCAGCTCACCGACTCGGCGGCCGGGGCCGTCGCCCGAGGCCAGGAACACGGCATACAGGCCGCGGTCGGGAATCGTGCCGCCGGAGGTGACGGCGAGCCGCTGGGCGCCGCGGCGCCCGGAGAGCGTGCCCGCGACCCGGTCCCACACGATCCGCGGGCGAAGCTCGGCGAACTCGTCGGAGGGGTAGCGCCCCGAGAGCATGTCCAGGACCGACTCCAAGACCAGGCGGGTGAGGCCGCTGAACGGCGCAGCGCGGCGGACCAGCGTCTCGAGCGCGTCGACGGCCCAGTCGTCCAGCGCACACATGGCGACCACCTGCTGAGCCAGCACGTCGAGCGGGTTTGCGGGCACGCGGAGGGCCTCGATGGCCCCGGCTCGCATCCGCTCGACGACCACCGCGGTCTGCACCAGGTCGCCGCGGAACTTGGGGAACAGCACGCCGCGCGACACGGCGCCCACCTGGTGCCCGGCCCGGCCGACCCGCTGCAACCCGCTGGACACGCTCGGTGGCGACTCGACCTGCACGACGAGATCGACCGCCCCCATGTCGATGCCCAGCTCGAGGCTGCTGGTGGCGACGACGGCCGGGAGGCGGCCGGCCTTGAGGTCGTTCTCGATCAGCGCCCGCTGCTCCTTGCTCACCGAGCCGTGGTGCGCCCGGGCCAGCAGGGCCGGAGCCCCTCGGCCGGCGCCGGACTGGGCCATGATCTGAGCCGGAGGCGCCCCGGCGGCTAGTGCGACCGCGTCAGCAGCCTCGAGCTGCTCCAGCCGGGCTGCCTGGATCTCGTTGAGCCGTGCGGTGAGCCGCTCGGCAAGGCGCCGCGAGTTGGCGAAGACCAGCGTCGAGCGGTGGGCCGCGACCAGGTCGACGATCCGCTCCTCCACGTGCGGCCAGATCGAGGCGCGAGGGGGCTCCCCGGCGGCTGGTCCGCTGAGGTCTCCGGTGGGCTGTCCGAGCTCGCTCAGGTCCGGCACCGGCACGACGACCTGCAGGTCCCAGGCCTTGCGCGACGTCGGTGCGACGACCTCGACCGGACGTCCCCCGGCAAGGAAGCGCGCCACCTCGTCGACGGGTCGGACCGTCGCCGAGAGCCCGATCCGCTGGGCCGGTTGCGGTAGCAGCGCGTCGAGCCGCTCCAGGGTCACCGCGAGATGGGCTCCCCGTTTGGTTCCGGCGACAGCGTGCACCTCGTCGACGATGACCGTCTCCACCCCGGCCAGGGCCTCCCGGGCCGCTGAGGTCAGCAGCAGGAAGAGCGACTCCGGCGTGGTGATAAGGATGTCGGCCGGCGCCTTGGCAAACGCTCGCCGGTCACCGGCGGGGGTGTCGCCGGAGCGCACCGCCACCCGGATCGCTGGCACCGGCATACCGAGCCGGGTCGCCGCGTGCCCGATGCCGACCAGGGGTGAGCGCAGGTTGCGCTCGACGTCGACGGCGAGAGCCTTCAGCGGCGAGACGTAGAGGACCCGGCAGCGGCGCCGCTCGCCACCGGCGGGCGCCGAGGTGGCCAGCCGGTCCAAGGCCCAGAGAAAGGCGGAGAGGGTCTTGCCCGAGCCGGTAGGGGCGACCACGAGGGTATGCCGGCCGGACGAGATGGCCTCCCAGGCGCCACGCTGAGCCTCGGTGGGCGCAGCAAACGCGCCCCGGAACCAGTCGGCCGTGGCGGGCGAGAAGAGCTCGAGCACATCACCGGTCATGACGAGGTCCACCCTCGCATGGCCCACCGACAACGGCTCCCGAGCCGCTCACCCACCCTGCGTGCGAAACTCCTGCGGTGCGCCAAAGCCAGTTCTGGACGCTCATGCGCGAGGAGTTCGGAGCCGGGTATGCCGGGTCGCTCGCTCACGACCACACCTTCGGGTCGTTGGGTGGCCGCACGGTCGAGCAGGCGCTGGCGCACGGCATACCGCCACGGGAGGTGTGGCTAGCCGTGTGCGACGCGTTCGACGTGCCGCCGAACCGCCGGTTCGGCACGGACCGCCCCCCGCGCAAGCCCCGGTAGCTCCGTGCGCGGCCGCGGCCCGCTCAGTCCTCGTCGACGCGCTCCTCGCGCGGCAGCCAAGGGCTCAGCGGCCTGCCCACGTACACCTGGCGCGGCCGGTAGATGCGAGCGACCGGGTCGTCGTGGATTTCCTTCCAGTTGGCGATCCACCCGGGCATCCGCCCGATCGAGAACATGACGGTGAACATGTTCAGAGGGATGCCGATGGCCCGAAGGATGATGCCGCTGTAGAAGTCGACGTTCGGGTAGAGCTTGCGCTCGACGAAGTAGTCGTCGTCGAGGGCCGCCTCCTCCAGCTCCCGGGCGATGTCCAGCAGCGGGTCGGTGATCTTCATCCCCTGCAGCATGTCGTCGGCGGCCTGCTTGAGGATCTTGGCGCGCGGGTCGAAGTTGCGGTACACCCGGTGGCCGAAGCCCATCAGCTTGCTGTTCTTGTCCTTGGCCTTGACCCGATCGACGTACTCCGCGACCGGCACGCCCTCGTCGCGGATCCGCTCGAGCATCTCGATGACGGCGACGTTCGCGCCACCATGCAACGGCCCCCACAGGGCGCAGACGCCAGCTGCGCACGAGGCGAACATGTTCGCCTGGCTGGAGGCGACCATGCGGACCGTGCTCGTGGAGCAGTTCTGCTCGTGGTCGGCGTGCAGGGTGAGGAACAGGTTGAGCGCGCGGGAGACCTCGGGGGTGGGCTCGTAGTCCTTGTACGGCACCGAGAACATCATGTGAAGGAAGTTCTCGACGTACTTCAGGTCGTAGCGCGGGTAGCGGATGGGCTCGCCGACGGAGGCCTTGTAGGAGGCCGCGGCGATGGTGCGCACCTTGGACATCAGCCGGGCCGCGGCGGTCTCGAGTCCGTCGCTGGTCTCGGCGAAGGCCGGCTCGTGGGTCGAAAGGGCGTTGATCATCGCCGAGAGGATCGCCATCGGGTGGCCATTCGGTGGGAAACCGTCGAAGTGCTTGCGCATGCTCTCGTCGAGACGGCTGGTGTCGGCGAGCACATGCGAGAACCGGTCGCGGTCCTCGACGGTGGGCAGATGGCCGAAGATCACCAGCCACGCCGACTCGACAAACGAGGAGCTCACGGCCAGCTCCTCGATGGGTATGCCGCGGTAGCGCAGGATGCCCTTGTCGCCGTCGATGAACGTGATTGCCGACGAGCAGGAACCGGTGTTGCTGTACCCGTCGTCCAGAGTGATGTAACCGGTCTGGCTCCTCAGGGTGCTGATGTCGATGGCCAGCTCGTTCTCGGTGCCCTCGACGATGGGCAGCTCGTAGGTCTTTCCGTCCAGCTCCAGTCGGGCAGTACGGCTCATGTGTTGCTCCCCTTTCTCCGAAGGCATCGTAGTCATCCCAGGTCTGACGTAAACCGTTGCGTCAGGGTCGGGGGCAGTCGCTAGCCTCGCAGAATGCCCACGGCGAGCGGCTCCGCATCCGTTGACGCAGCGCTGGTGGAGGCGCGGGGACTCACCAAGCGCTTCGGTGAGCTGGTCGCCGTCGACGGCATCGACGTGCAGGTCGAGGCCGGCGAGGCGTTCGGGTTCCTCGGCCCCAACGGCGCCGGCAAGTCCTCGACGATGAAGATGGTCGCTGCCGTGTCGCCGCCGACGGCGGGTTACCTGCGCATCTTCGGCCTGGACCCGGGGCGGCACGGCCCCGAGATCCGGGCCCGGCTGGGGGTGGTGCCGCAGAAGGACACTCTCGACGAGGAGCTGACCGTCGAGGAGAACCTGTGGGTCTACGGGCGCTACTTCGGCCTGCCCTGGGCCGAGGTGCGCCGCCGCGCGCGTGAGCTGCTGGACTTCGCCCAACTCACGGACCGAGCCCAGGACAAGGTGGAGCCGCTGTCCGGTGGGATGAAGCGCCGGCTGACCATCGCCCGCTCGCTCATCAACGAGCCGCGTCTGCTGCTGCTCGACGAGCCGACCACGGGCCTGGACCCGCAGGCCCGGCATGCATTGTGGGACAGGCTGTTTCGCGTGAAACGCCAAGGCGTCACGCTCGTGCTCACCACCCATTACATGGATGAGGCCGAGCAGCTGTGTGACCGGCTCGTCGTCATGGACAAGGGGCGCATCGTCGCCGAGGGCTCCCCGCGTGAGCTCGTCGAGCGCTACTGCACCCGCGAGGTGCTCGAGCTGCGCTTCGACGCCGACGACCTTGGCCGGCATACCGACGAGGTCGCGCAGGTCGGCGGGCGGGTCGAGGCGCTGCCCGACCGGCTGCTGCTCTACACCGAGGACGGCGACGCGGCGCTCGCCGCTGCGCACCAACGGGGGGTGCGGCCGTTGTCGGCGCTCGTGCGCCGCTCGTCGCTGGAGGACGTGTTCTTGCACCTCACCGGGCGCACGCTGGTGGACTGATGAGCGCCACGCCGATGAGGAAGGGGTATGCCGTGGTGCCGGCTGAGCTGGCGAGCGGGCGTCGATGGCTGCCGATCTTGGAGTACCACCTGCGGGTGTACCGCCGCATTTGGCGTGGGAGCGTGTTCGGCCGGCTCGTGAGCCCGGTGCTCATGCTGGCGTCGATCGGCTTCGGGCTGGGCTCGCTCGTCGACCGCGGCGCGGGCATCACATGGCACGGACAGCAGGTGCCCTACCTGCTGTTCGTCGCCCCCGCGCTGCTCGCGAGCCAGGCCATGATGACCGGGTTCGGGGAGTCGTCCTGGCCGGTGCTGGGCGCCATCCGGTGGAACGGCACCTACCATGCGATGCTGGCGACCCCGGCTCGCACCAGCGACATCCTGCGGGCGCATCTGGCCAATGTCGCGATGCAGGTCGCCAGCGCGGCCGCGATCTTCCTCGTCGTCGCGGCCGCCTTCGGTGCGCTCCGCTCGTGGTGGGTCCTGGCGAGCCTTCCGGTCGCCGTCCTCACCGGGCTCGGGTTCGCCTCGATGATGAGCGCCCTGTCCGCGCGGGCGCTTAACGAGACGGCGTTTACGATCGCCTTCCGCCTGGTTGTGACGCCCCTGATGCTCTTCTCGGGCACGTTCTTTCCCATCGAGTCGCTGCCCCCCGGGCTGCGGGCGCTCGCCTGGGTCACGCCCCTCTACCACGGTGTCGATGCATGCCGGGCGCTCGCTCTCGGCGACATCCAGTGGGCCGTGTTGCTCGGCCAGGTGGCCTTGCTGGGTGGCTTCCTCGCGGGCGGCTGGTGGCTGGCCGCACGGTCGTTTCGAAGGCGGCTGGTCGTGTGAGCGCCCTGACCTTGCGCAGGCTGAGCCGAGCCGTGCCGATCCCGGCCGGGGCGGGCCTGGCGCGGATGCTCGTCGAGCGCAACGCGCTGGGCTTCCGGCGCCAGTGGGTCGCCTTCGTGACCGGGTTCGCGGAGCCGGTGCTGTACCTGTTCTCCTTGGGCATCGGCCTGGGGGCCCTCGTCGGGACGGTGCGGACCGCGGGCGGCCTGGAGGTCCCGTATGCCGTGTTCGTGGCCCCGGCGATGCTCGCCTCGTCGGCGATGAACGCGGCCGTGCTGGACTCCACGTATAACGTCTTCTTTAAGCTGAAGTACGCAAAACTGTACGACTCGGTGCTCGCCACGCGGATGGGACCGCGTGACGTCGCGGTCGGCGAGATCGTCTGGTCGCTAATCCGCGGCGGCATCTACTCGCTGGCCTTTCTGCTTATCGCCTGGGCGGTCGGGCTGGTGTGCTCCGGATGGGCGGTGCTGGCCTTGCCTGCGGCGGTCTTCATCGCCCTTGCCTTTGCGGCGGTCGGCATGTTCTGCACGACGTTCATGCGCTCGTGGGTGGACTTCGACTACGTCACGTTGGCGATCCAGCCGATGTTCTTGCTGTCGGCCACCTTCTTCCCACTCACGGCATACCCGACCTGGGCCCAGCCGATCGTGCAGGTGACCCCTCTGTACCAGGGGGTTGCGCTCGTGCGCGGGCTCATGCTCGGCGAGGTTGGCCCGGGGCTGCTGTGGCACGTCGCCTACCTGGCGGTGCTCGGGCTGGTCGGCGTGGTCGGCTCGGCGCGGCGGGTGGAGCGGCTGCTGCTGTCGTAGGTCATCGATCGCTGGGCACCCCGGGCCTCTCATCGGTTGGAGGTAAAGCCGAGCAACGGAGGTGAAACCGAGTGCTCTTGCGCACGTTCGCACCTCCAACTACCGGCCAGCTGGAGGTAAAGCCGAGCAACGGAGGTGAAAGCGAGCGCTCTTGCGCACGTTCGCACCTCCAACTGGCTGGGCGTCGGCGTGTCGCTGCGTTTGTCGAACACGTGTTCCCTAGGCTTGTCCACAGGTGTCCGTCCTGATGTCCCGTCGTCCACAGCCGGCGAGGCAGGTCTACGGGGTGTCAGAGGCGGCGCCTATCGTCCGACTCGACAACACGCTTCGGCCCAGCCGGACGCGTCGCGCGGGTCGCCTATGGATGGCGGACTCTCGAGCAGAAGGAACGGTGGGTGGTATGGCAATTCCGATCGACCGCGGCAGGACACCTGGCCATGAGCGCGGCAAGGGCGACGAGCAAGAGCGCGCCAAGGCCATCGAAGCGGTGATGGGCCAGATCGAGAAGCAGTACGGCAAAGGGTCGGTCATGCGCCTCGGCGACGACGTGCGCCCACCGATCGAGGTCATCCCCACCGGCTCGATCGCGCTCGACGTGGCGCTCGGGATCGGGGGCCTGCCGCGCGGCCGGGTCGTAGAGATCTACGGACCGGAGAGCAGTGGGAAAACAACGGTCGCGCTGCATGCGGTGGCCAACGCGCAGAAGTCCGGTGGGATCGCCGCCTTCATCGACGCCGAGCACGCCCTCGACCCCGAGTACGCCAAGAGTCTCGGCGTCGACACCGACGCGCTGCTGGTCAGCCAGCCCGACACGGGGGAGCAGGCGCTCGAGATCGCCGACATGCTCATCCGCTCGGGGGCCATGGACGTCATCGTCATCGACTCGGTGGCTGCTTTGGTGCCGCGAGCCGAGATCGAGGGGGAGATGGGCGACAGCCACGTCGGCCTGCAGGCCCGGCTGATGTCCCAGGCGTTGCGCAAGATCACCGGTGCACTGAACTCGACCGGCACCACGGCGATCTTCATCAACCAGCTGCGCGAGAAGATCGGCGTGATGTTCGGGTGCTTCTCCTACAGCACCCGCGTCACATTGGCCGACGGGACGACGGAAAAGATCGGCACAATCGTCAATCAACGTATGCCGGTTGAGGTGAACACTTACGACCCGGTCAGCGGTCATATCGTCGCTCGGCCGGTGACCGGCTGGTTCGACAACGGAGTCACCGAGCAGTTCCTGCAGTTCACCGTCGAGCGTTCCGGTGGCAATGGCCGCTCGCAGTTCGCCGCCACGCCCAACCATCAGATCCGCACTCCGGGGGGTTGGCGGCTGGCCGGCGAGATTATTGCGGGCGACCGGGTCATAGTGCAGGAGACGGCCCGGCTATCGGACCAGCAGCGGCAGGTCGTTCTCGGCAGCCTGATGGGCGACGGTCACCTTGCGCCGAACACCCGAGGTCGCCGTGGCGTGTGGTTCCGGATGGGGCATGGCCCCAAGCAGGTGGCCTACCTGCAGTGGAAAGCGGGCTTGCTGGGCAACATCCCGCAAACCCGTTCGGTCCGCCCCAATGGCGCGGTCCACGTCGACCTCACTCCGTTGCCGGAGCTGAACGAACTGCGTGAAGTTGTCTATTGGGGGGACGGCAAGAAGCACTTCGGCGATGACTACCTCAAGGCGTTGACGCCTCTGGCCGTGGCCATTTGGTTTATGGATGACGGCTGTTTCACCCTCCGGTCCAAGGGGCTACAGCAACGCACCGAAGGAGGCAGCGGCAGGATCGAAATCGGCGTCGAAGCGATGACCCCGGCTACCCGTGCACGGGTGGTCGACTACCTACGCGACGAGCATGGCATCGACTCGCGGGTGTTCCTCCGAGGCGCGTTAGCCAAAGCGGTCTTGCAGCTGACCACCCGGGGCACCGAGCGCTTCCAGGCACTGGTTGCTCCCTACGTGCATCCGTCGATGGCCTACAAGTTGCTACCTCGGTTCCAGGGCAGGTGTGAGATCACATCCGAGTTCGTCGAACCTCGTCAGCTGCTCGTGCCAGCAAGGGTTCTCGACGTGCACGTCAAACCGCGCACTCGTTCGATGCACCGGTTCGACATCGAGGTGGGCGGAACGCACAACTACTTTGTCGACGGCGTGATGGTGCACAACTCGCCCGAGACAACCACCGGCGGCAAGGCGCTCAAGTTCTACGCGTCGGTCCGGCTGGACGTGCGCCGGATCGAGACGCTCAAGGACGGCCAGGAGGCGGTCGGCAACCGCACCCGGGTCAAGGTGGTCAAGAACAAGGTCTCCCCGCCGTTCAAGCAGGCCGAGTTCGACATCATCTACGGCCAGGGCATCTCTCGCGAGGGTGGGCTCATCGACATGGGCGTCGATCAAGGCTTCGTGCGCAAGGCCGGCGCCTGGTACACCTACGAGGGCGACCAGCTCGGGCAGGGCAAGGAGAACGCCCGCGCCTTCCTGCGCGACAACCCCGACCTCGCCGACGAGATCGAGAAAAAGATCAAGGAGAAGCTCGGGGTCGGGCCGAAGGTCGACCAGCCTGCGGTCGCCGACGTCCCGGTCGACTTCTGACCGGTATGCCGTCGCAGCGCGCCGATCACTCGGCACCGGCTGATTCGCCGAGTCGGCCTCACCTGGGCCAGGGGCATCCGAAGCGCTTCGGTCATGCCAAACGCGCGGAATACGCGCGGTTGGCATGACCGAACAAGCAGTGCCCGAGGTGCCAAATCCCGCCGTCGCAGATGACCCGGAGCCGGACCCGATGTCGGTCGCGCGCGCCATCGTGCTGCGCCAGCTCACCTTGGGACCACGTAGCCGAGCTCAGCTCGCCGGTGCGCTGCGCAAACGCGGGTGCGCCGACGAGGTGGCCGACGCGGTCCTGGACCGAATGACGGAGGTCGGACTCGTCGACGACGCCGCCTTCGCCGAGCTGTTGGTGCAGTCTCGGCGGCGCACCAAGGGTCTGTCCGGAGTGGCACTGCGGCGAGAGCTGCGCGACAAGGGCGTCGACGACCAAGTGGCCAAGGCCGCGCTCGGGGTGCCCGACCCGGAGTCGGAACGAGCCCGGGCCGAAGAGCTGGTCGCCAGGAGGCTACGGACCATGGGCGGCCTGGACCCTCAGGTCCAGGCCCGGCGTCTGGCCGCGATGCTGGCCCGCAAGGGATACCCGTCCGACACGGCATACACAGTGGTCCGCGACGCGGTCAACGCAGCGCCGGAGCACCAGCGTGACTGAGCGCTCAACTGCTACACGTCACAAAGTCGACGTTTTCGGGCGGTCAGCCGGGACGCATAGCGCACGGTTGACCGCCCGAACGCGCCTATCCGGCTAGTCAACGTCCAGCGTCTCGAGGATCTCGGGTGCGAGGTTCGCCGCCCAGGGCCGGGCTCGCGGCAGCGTTGGACCAGACCCGACTGCGCAGGATGTCCAGGAACGAACTGGCCTGCTGAGCGGTCGAGAAGTCCAGGTCGATGACGAGGTAGTGAGGGTCCGCTACGGCCCGGCGCACGCGGTAGCCGCGAACTCCAGCCGAGCGTCGAACGTCGACGAACGTGTCGAAGGCCTCCTTCCAGACCGCGTAGTCAGTAATGGGGTGCTCGATGTGCAGTGTGCTCATGCCACCCAGGGTGTGACGCGTTCGCCCAGCCGGGTATCCCAGTTGTCTGGGGTTCTGCCGCCGACTGTCGAGCGCCTAGCCTGACGGTATGCTCCCGGGCGCTTCGCCACGGCGCAGCTTGGCCGCGATCGAGCGCCTCGCACTCGACATTACCGATCTGCGCACGCTGCGTTCGGCGGTTCTGGAAGAGCTGCGACGCACCGTTGGGTTCGACTGGTACGCGTGGGTGCTGACCGACCCGGCTACGACGGTCGGTACCGACCCGCTGGCCGAGGTGCCCGACCTGGTGGACTTGCCGAGGGTCATCCGGCTCAAGTACCTGACCGACACGAACCGGTGGTCCGCCCTGGAGTCGGTAGCCCTGCTGGGCCAGCGGGCCGCGGACAGCCTGCTCTGGCGCGAGGCGCAGCGCCAATACGGCGTGGCGGACGTCGCCTCCATGGTCTTGCGGGACCGCCACGGAACCTGGGCTTTCCTGGACCTGTGGTCGCACGTCCCTTACGGCGGTGACGACGTCGCCGTCCTGAGCGACATTGCGCCGACGCTCACCCGAGCCATCCGGCTTGGCCAGGCGGGAACCTTCCGGGCGGTGCCCACAGCGCGGCAGCCGACGTCCGGTCCGGTCGTGCTGCTGCTCGACGAGAACCTGATGATCCTCGGGCAGACGGCCGGCTCGGCGGACTGGCTGAGCGTCCTGCTGCCCCGGTCCGAAGGGGCGCCGATCCCAGCCTGCGCCTACAACGTCGCTGCACAGCTGCTCGCCTCGGAGGCCGACGTCGATACGAACCAGGCGATGGGACGGGTTGCCCTGAGCCAGGGCCTCTGGGTCACGGTGCGGGCGGCGCGGCTCGCGCCGGACGGAGTGATCGCGGTGACCATCGAACCCATGGGGCCGCAGGACCGGCTCGACGTCTTCAGTCGTGCGAGCGGGCTGACCGGCCGGGAGCGAGAGCTGCTCACCGCGCTGGCCCACGGCGCGGACACTCGGGAAGCGGCTGGCCTGCTGTGCCTGTCACCCCACACTGTCCAGGACCACCTCAAGGCGATTTTCGCCAAAACCGGCACGAGCAGCCGCCGCTCGCTCATGGCGGTCGCTCTTGGGGTCCAGGACGGGGACCAACCCCAACGGTCCTAGCGGCCTGACCTGCATGTCGTGCAACCCTTCGGCTCCACACGACATGGTATGCCGGGTGTCCGTCTTGCGTGCAGCCGGTTAGCCTTGGCGGGATATCTACTTCAGGAGGAACGAGCATGTGCCACCCGGTGACCTGCCGTCGGTGTGGCAAGGTCTCGTGGGCCGGCTGCGGGCAACACGTCCAGGAAGCGCTGGCCGGAGTGCCGCAGGCGGACCGGTGCGCCTGCCCCCGGCCGGAGCCGACAGGCTTGATGCGCAAGTTCCACGGGCGCTGAGCAAGGGCGACGACAGCCGCGTGCCCGGCATACCCTGGTGCCTGCCATGACCGCCGCCAAGACGTATGAGGTGCGCACCCACGGGTGCCAGATGAACATGCACGACTCCGAGCGCCTCGCCGGGCTGCTCGAGACGGCGGGCTACGTCGACCTAGCGAGCGTCCCGGCAGCAAGCCGCCCCGACGTCGCCGACGTCGTCGTCTTCAACACCTGCGCGGTGCGGGAGAACGCCGACAACAAGCTGTACGGCAACCTGGGCCAGCTCCGCGCGGCCAAGCTGCGCAACCCCGACCTGCAGATCGCGGTCGGTGGCTGCCTGGCTCAGAAGGACCGCGCCACGATCGTGGACCGAGCCCCGTGGGTCGACGTCGTCTTCGGCACCCACAACATCGGCTCGCTTCCGGCCCTGCTCAACCGGGCCCAGCACAACGGGGCAGCCGCTGTGGAGATCCTCGACAGTCTCGAGACTTTCCCCTCCACCCTCCCGACTCGCCGCGAGCGCGCCTACTCCGGCTGGGTCTCGATATCGGTGGGCTGCAACAACACCTGCACGTTCTGCATCGTGCCGTCCCTGCGCGGCACCGAACAGGACCGCGGCCCCGACGAGGTTCTCGCCGAAATCCGGGCGCTCGTCGCGGACGGCGTCGTCGAGGTGACGCTCCTCGGGCAGAACGTCAACACCTACGGCGTGCAGTTCGGCGACCGGCGTGCCTTCGGCAAGCTCCTGCGCGCTTGCGGCGAGATCGACGGGCTGGAGCGGGTTCGCTTCACCAGCCCCCATCCGGCCGCCTTCACCTCCGACGTCATCGATGCCATGGCCGAGACACCGAACGTCATGCCCAGCCTGCACATGCCGCTTCAGTCGGGCTCGGACCGCATCCTGGCCGGCATGCGCCGCTCGTATCGCAGCACGCGGTTCCTGCGCATCCTGGACGCGGTCCGCGAGCGGCTTCCCGACGCCGCCATCACGACCGACATCATCGTTGGCTTCCCTGGCGAGACCGAAGCCGACTTCGAAGGCACGCTCGATGTCGTTGCGGCAGCGCGGTTTTCCAGCGCTTTCACGTTCCAGTACTCGCCACGCCCGGGCACACCTGCCGCCACCATGGCCGACCAGGTGCCCAAGGCGGTCGTGCAGGAGCGCTTCGAGCGGCTCGTCGACCTGCAGGAGCAGATCTCCTGGGCCGGCAACCGGGCCCTCGAAGGCCGGGAGGTCGAGGTTCTCGTCGCTCCCCAAGAAGGGCGCAAGGATGCCGAGACCCGGCGCCGCTCAGGCCGGGCGCGGGACAACCGGCTGGTGCACTTCTGCATTCCGCCCGGCGTGAGGGCGCCGGACGAGCCTCGCCCTGGCGATCTGGCCACGGTCGAGGTCACCTACGGCGCGCCGCACCACCTCGTCGCGGACTCCGCGCAACGCGGCGGCACCTACTCCCTGCGACGCACCGCGGGCGGGGCCGCGTGGGCGGACACGCAGGCCGGTGACCCCGCAGAGCGCCGCCTGCCAAAGGTCTCAATCGGTATGCCGTTGCTCGTCCGGCCCGGGGGTCGGACGAGCGGTGCTCCCGAACGCTGCTGACCAGCTCGGGCCCTGGTTAACCGCCCAGCGGGGGTACGGCACCGCTCTCGGGGGCAGCGTCGGGCGCATCCTCGGAGACCGCGCCCTCCGCCGGGTTCACCGGCTCGCCGATCTGCTCGTCCGCGGCTTCGCGGGCCTGCTGGATTTGCTCCGCGTACTGGCCACCGGTCTTGTCGCCGGCTATTTCAGCGGCCTTGTCGAGCGCCTTGTCGGTCACTTCCTCGACCTTGTCGGCGTTCTCTCCTATGACCTGGCCGAGCTTGTCCTTGGCCGAGTCGAAGACGTTCATGGGCCATCCCTCCTGTGATCGGCAGCCAACATGCACACCGTACCCAGGAGGCCGACGGTTAACCCGTGCCCGCAGCAGCAGATGGAGGCTCAGCCGCCGGGACTGGCAGGCTGCTGGGCATGGACCACGCCGCGGGCCGGATGCCGGGGCTCGTGCTCTGTGCGCACGGCACGCGCGATGCTGCTGGCGCTGATGTCACCCGCGCCATCGAACGGGCCGTGACCGCAGCGCTGCCCGCGGTCGACGTGCGGCTGGCTTACGTGGACGTCCAGGAGCCCTCGGTCGCCGCCCTCCTGGCCGGCCGCAGCAGCCAAGCGCCTCCGCTGGTGCTCGTCCCGCTCTTGCTGTCGTGGGGCTACCACGTCGAGGCCGACATCCGCGCCGCCGCCGCATCCCATCCAGGCGTGGTAGCAACGCGGCCGCTCGGCCCAGACCCGCGACTGGCCCAGCTGCTGGCCAGGCGGCTTCGGGAGGCCGGGGTTCCCGTGGACCAACCGGTCGTTCTGGCGGTCGCTGGCTCAAGTCGGCGCCGGGCCCTCGAGGATGCCGAGACGACCCGCGAGCAGCTCGCGGCCATCCGCCCGGGTTCGGTGGCCTTGGGTTTCGCCGCCGCCCACGCGCCGTCGGTGTCCGATGCGGTGCAGACCCTTCGTGCGCGCGCAGGCGGCGAACTGGCGGTGGCGGCATACCTGCTGGCGCCGGGTCACTTCCTGGGCATTCTGCGCGGGGCTGGCGCCGACATCGTGACCGACCCCCTCGGCTCGGCACCTGAGGTCATCGACGTGGTCCTGGACCGCTACCGCAAGGGCCGTGGGTTGCTCGGGCGCTCAGTCGACGGCCGTGCTTGACTTGTGGCATGGCCGTGCGTCGCGTTCTCATCGCCGGCGAGCCGGTGCTGCACCGGGCCGCGGCCCTTGTCGAGCGTCTCGACGAGGAGCTTGGCGAGCTGGTCGCGGACCTGTTCGATACCATGGATGCCGCCAACGGCGTCGGGCTCGCGGCCCCGCAGGTCGGAGTGGGCCTGCGCGTCTTCGTCTACGCGATGGCCAACGACGACGACGTCCCGGAGCGCGGTGTCCTCGTCAACCCGATCTTGTCGCTGAGCCGCATTCCCGAAGACCGGCCGGACAACGACACCGACGCCGAGGGCTGCCTCTCGGTGCCTGGTGAACACTTCCCGCTCAAGCGGGCCGAGTGGGCGCGCGTCGCTGGCCTGGACGTCTCCGGAACGCCGGTGCATTTCGAGGCGACCAGCTGGTTCGCCCGGTGCATGCAGCACGAGGTCGACCACCTCAACGGCAAGCTCTACCTCGACCGGCTCGACGAGAAGCAGGCCCGCAAGGCGCGAAAGGCCGCCAGAGCGCACGGCTGGGGCAAGCCGGGGCTCTCCTGGCTGCCCGGAGTCGACCCGGACCCGTTCGGGCACGAAGCGCCCGACGTCGCCGTACCGACACCCACCGACGCCGGCGACCAGCCGTCTCCTGCCCAGATGTGGTGAGCTCCGCGGCGCGGACCGGCCGCCGCCCGGTCGTCGCCGTCGTGGGTCCCACCGCGACGGGAAAGTCGGCGCTCGCGGTGGCCCTCGCGGGCCGCCTCGGCGGTGAGGTGGTCAATGCCGACGCGATGGCGCTCTACCGAGGCATGGACATCGGGACGGCCAAGATCCCGGCACCGGCACGGCACGGCATACCGCACCACCAGATCGACGTCCTCGAGGTCTGGCAGCAGGCCAGCGTCGCGGCCTACCAGCAAGCGGCACGATCGGACTTCGCTCTCATCTCGGCGCGCGGCGGTGTGCCGATCCTCGCGGGCGGCTCCGGGCTCTACGTTCGCGCGGCCCTGGACCGCCTCGACATCCCACCGACCGACCCCGACGTGCGAGCCACCCTTGAGGCCGAGCTGGATCGGGTCGGCGTCGATGCCATGCAGGCCCGCCTAGAAGGCGCGGATCCTGCGGCGGCGCAGTCAATCGAGCCGCGCAACGCCCGCCGCATCATTCGAGCCCTAGAGGTGGTCGAGGTAACTGGGCGACCGTTCAGCGCCTCCTTGCCGCCTCGACAGCACGTGTGCCCGACGGTCGTGATCGGGCTGGCGCTGGAGCGCGCCACGCTCGATGAGCGCATCGATGCGCGGG
Organism: uncultured Actinomycetota bacterium; assembly: GCA_963724925.1. Taxonomy (GTDB): domain Bacteria; phylum Actinomycetota; class Actinomycetes; order Actinomycetales; family Dermatophilaceae; genus Phosphoribacter. Next base: position 65,249 of record CAVRXF010000020.1, read on the forward strand.
TCGCCCGGATGTGGCAGGCCGGCCTCGTCGACGAGGTCGACCGGTTGCTGGCCGCGGGCCTGGCCGACGGTGGCACGGCCCGCATGGCGCTGGGCTACGCCCAAGCGATCGCGCAGCGTGCCGGTGACCTGACGAGCGACCAGGCGCAGACCCAGACCGCAGTGGCCACCCGCCGGTTCGCCCGGCGGCAGCTGTCCTGGTTCGGCGCCGACCCTCGGGTGCATTGGCTGCCCGCCGACGCAGCGGACCTACTCGACCGGGCTCTCGCGCTTATCAAGGACAATGCCTGACATGGGCCTGCAGTTCACCAAGGGGCACGGCACCGAGAACGACTTCGTCGTGGTGCCCGACCTCGACGCTACCGTGGCCCTCACCCCCGACCGGGTTCGTGCCCTCACCGACCGGCGGGCCGGCGTCGGTGGGGACGGGGTCATCCGCGTCGTCCCGACCCGGCTTGCCGACGACCTGGATGTGCGCCCCCTTGCGCCGCACGCTGCGTGGTTCATGGACTACCGCAACGCGGACGGCTCTCTGGCAGAGATGTGCGGCAACGGTGCGCGGGTATTCGCGGCCTACCTTCACCGCGAAGGGCTCGAGTCAGGGGACGAGTTCAGCATCGCGACGCGTTCTGGCCTCAAGCGGGTGAAGCGCACCGCAGAGGGGTATGCCGTCGACCTCGGGCCGTGGTCGGTGCTGGACGCATCTGCTGCGCGCAGCAAGGGGTTCAACGCGGTCGTGCAGAGCCGCGGTGGCCGCGAGCTACCCGCCCTGCGCCTGGACGTGGGCAACCCGCACGCTGTCGTGATCCTGCCGCCCGATCTGCACCTGACCGAGCTCGACCTTTCCGAACCGCCGCATGTGGCCCCGACCGCCGAGCACGGCATCAACGTCGAGTTCGTCAGGGTCGAGGGCTCTGGACACGTGGCGGTGCGGGTCCACGAGCGCGGCGTCGGCGAGACCCGCTCCTGTGGAACAGGTGCCGCGGCGGCTGCCCTGGCCACACGGTGGTGGGAGGGCGAGGCGCCGGACAACTGCAGCTGGGTCGTCGACGTGCCCGGCGGGCGTCTCATGGTCACGGCGACGCCCGAGGGCACTGTCGTCCTGGCCGGCCCGGCGGTCCTGGTCGCCGACGGGACCACGGCGTTGTGAGCCCGGGCCTGGGGTGTCGGCCAGGCCAGTCCCGGCCTGTGCCTGGTGGCACGTTCGTGGGGCAAGCTGCACCCCCTAGTCCCTGGCCAGCGCCCTCCTCGACCCCCAGCGCCAGCGCAGGGTGGCGGCGGTAGCCGTGTTGCCCCTATTGGGGGGCGTTGCTGTGCTTCGCTGCTGTATCGGCTCGCGCTCCTATGCCGATCAGGGCGCCCTGCGGCATGCCTTCGCTCGTCGAGTGCTCTCTGACGACATCACCGAATGCTGCGGCCGCGCGGTCGATGGCCTCGGCAGGCAGGCTGGTGAACAGCGGCCGCAGCGGCGGAGTCCAGTCGGGCAGATGGCGGAAGAAAAACCCAGGATCTGGCAGTCGCGCGTGATGGGTCACCTGGTGCACCGCGACGTCGGTGAAGCCCGCCGCACGCAGAGCTTGCGCCAGCCCTGCCGCTTCGCACAGATTCGCCCACGGCGCTGGTGTAGGTGCAGGCAGATCAGGGACTGCGCGGGCCAGGGCGGCACCCAGCAGTTGCGGCAGCCCGATCCGGGTCATGTCCCATGAGGCAATCCCCACGCGGCCGCCCGGCCGCAGCACCCGGCGCAGCTCCTGCAGGCCGGCCATCGGGTTCGGGAAGAAGATCAGCCCGAAGGTCGACGTCCCCACATCGAAGCTTTGATCTTCCAGGCCCAGCGCCTGGCCGTCCATCACCTCGGCCCGGGCCCCGAGACCTTCGGCGGCGAAGGTGCGGCGCATCACGCCCACCATCCCAGGGGCGAAATCGGTCGCGAGAACGTCCGCTCCGCGTCGTGCCGCCTCTATTGCCACTACGCCAGTACCGGCCGCGACATCCAGCAGCCGGCGCCGGGCCATGCCGCCGGTCAACCCCAACAAATCCAGGGTGGTGATTGCGTAAGGGCGCATGATCGGCGCGATTGCATCGTCATAGCCGGGCGCCACAGAACTCCATATCTCGGGACGGTTAAGCTGGCCCGCTTCCTGCTCGCTCACCTCGCGAGTCTTACACGAGCAGCGGAGAGGCACCATAGTCGGCGCAGGTCCCGCTCTCACCGGATCTCCTGGTCCTATTCGCGTGCGGGCCAGTACGTGCGGACCAGTGCTCGTGGTCACGACCTGCTACGTTTTCGAGAATCGCGGACTGGCTACTCCATTCACACCCGGCCATCCTTTCGGTTTTCGCTTGATCGAACCGAGGCACCATCACGGTGATGACCGTTCTCGCCTGACGATGCACCTGCTCGACGTGCCGGTAACGGGTTGCTATGCAGCCACAGAAGCGCTTGGCAGCAATCTTGGTCGGCTTCAGCAGTGGCCGCGCCGGAAGATGGAAGACGCACGACCAAGTTAAATCGCTTCAGCCGACGGACCAATTGAACTACCGTGTCGACGGCAGACGCGATATGACGACCAGGTGTCTGGGGGCCGCGATGCAGTGCGTAATTATCGGAGCTGGTCCGACCGGGCTCGTGCTTGGCATGGGTCTGGCCCGGCGCAGTCACCTCGTGACGATCGTCGAGCGGGATGCCGGACCCCAGGCTGACGGCACCTGGCCCCGCCACGGGGTCATGCAATTTCACCAAGCGCACGTGGTTCGCCCGCAGGTCGGCTCGGTGCTGCTTGCCGAGGCACCCACCGCTTACGAGCGGGTCCTGAAGGCGGGCGCTGAGCCGGTGACGACGACCCTGCCTGACGGGTCGACCATGTCGGGTGGACTGCGTTGTCGCCGGTCCACTCTGGAGCGAGCGATGCGTGAGGCGGCACTGGTCACACCCGGGTTGACCCTGCGTCAAGGGCATGTGGAGCGCGTCAGGGCGCACGGGAGGCGGGCGATCGGCGTTCGCGTCGATGGAACCGACGTGCCCGCCGATCTCGTCGTCGACGCGTCCGGCAGGGTGGGCCGAGTCTCGCAGCAGTGGCGTGAGAGGTCCACCCTGGGCGGTGACACGGGTATCGCTTACGTGGAGCGGCAGTACAAGCTACTGCCCGGCGCTGAGCCAGGCCCCTTGAGCACCGGGACGGCCTGGCTGAAGGACTTCGTGGGTTTTCAGGTGCTTGTGATTCTCTATGAGCACGGCATCTTCTCGGTGGTGTTGGTGCGCCCAGCGGACGACTTACGGTTGCGCGGGCTGCGCCATGAAAGCGCCTACGAGGCGGCTTGCCGTGCCATTCCCGGAGTGGCCACGTGGACCGACCCCGAGCGGGCAAAGCCGATCACCCCGGTCCTCGTCGGCGGCCGGCTGCTCAATCACTACCGCAGCCAACGCGGCCCGGACGGAGCCTTGGCGTTGTCGGGCTTGTTCTTCGTCGGCGACTCGGTGGCTACGACGACGCCGAACTTCGGCCGCGGCTTGGCCACGTCCCTCGTGCAGGTCGCGGAACTGCTGCGACTGTGCGATGTCCACGGGTGCGACCTCACCAGCGCTGGAGAGGCGTTCGGCGCCTGGTGCGACGCGACGATGCGCCCTTGGGTGCAAGACCACGTCCATATGGACGAAGCGAAACGCCGACGGTGGGCGGGTGAGGACATTGACCTCACCGAACGCGTTCCCTCTGACCTCATCCTGGCGGCCATACCAGCGGATCCGCGTATCGGTGTGGCGGTCGCGCCGTACCTGAGCATGAGCGCACTGCCGAGTTGCTTGAACCCGGTTGAGCCGCTTGCTCGTGCCGTGTACGAGTCCGGCTGGCGTCCAACCCTGCCCAACTACCCCACCCGGGATGACCTGGCCGGGATTGTCGCCGAGCATGAGCCGACGGGCGAGGCGAGCGCCGGTCAGGACCGGCCTGGTGCCGGCGGCGTACAGCAACTGGGGGCGATCCGGAGCCCGCCGGCGCCCGAGTCGGTCACCTCATCTACGGATGGCAGCCCTCACACAGCACATGACAGCGACACCCGGATACCGGCCGACCATCGTGGTCCTAGGTGACCCGCAGCCCCGCTGCTTGGGCGCAACGCTGACGCCAGCCCGTCGACTCCGTGACCTATCGGGTGACGGCCAGGACCCGGAAGCCGCGGGCGCTCGCGATGCGCGCGCACGGCATACCGAGCTCACTGGTGATCCAGCGATGCAGCGAGTCCGCGCCGAGGTGCTTCTGCACGACGAGGTATGCCGTGCCCTGGCGTTCCAGCCGCGCCAGCCAACCCCTCAGCTGCTCGTGGAGCGCCGCCTTGCCGACCCGGATCGGCGGGTTGGACCAGATCGTGGCGAACCTCAGGTCGGGCGGGACCTGGTCTGGAAGGCAAGCGTGGACACTCGTCAAACCCAAGGCGACGGCGTTACGCCGCGTGAGGTCCAACGCCCGTTCGTTGACGTCTACGGCATACACGGCGGCGCCCGGCGAGAGCAGGCCCATGGTCAGCGCGAGCGGTCCCCACCCGCAGCCCAGGTCGAGCAGGGCACCCGCCAGCGGAGGCGGCGGCACGGTGTCCAGCAAAACGGCGGTTCCGATGTCCAGCCGGTCTGGGGAGAACACACCTGGTGCGGTCTGCACGGTGACCGACCGCCCGACCAGGCGCACGTGCAACGGCCGCACGTCCCCCAGGCTGATCGGCCGGCTGGTGAAGTAGTGCTCGCCGCTCATTCGGACCACGCTAGCCGGGCCGGTGCGTCGCTCCGGGTGAGCGCGGGCCAATTCGGTGGCCCGCTCGGGATGTTGTGTTCGATGTCACGCTGTTCTCAATGTCAGGCTGTTCTCAATGTCAGGCTAGGAGGGTTATGACGAGACGAACCGAAACAACGCCGCTCAGTGCTCGTGCGGCAGCCCTGACCGACGGTGCTGACGAGTTCGAGCGCTACGACGGCTTCCTCGACGCGGGCCAGCTCGACCGGGAAGAGCGCGCCGCGCTGCGCCGCGTCGAAGGGCTGTCCACCGAGCTCGAGGACGTCACCGAGGTCGAGTACCGCCAGCTGCGCCTCGAGCGAGTGGTCCTGGCGGGCGTCTGGACCGACGGCACCGTCGAGGACGCCGAAAACTCATTGCGCGAGCTTGCCGCGCTTGCCGAGACCGCCGGCTCGCGCGTCCTCGACGGCGTGATCCAGCGTCGTCAGCGCCCGGACGCCGCGACCTACCTCGGCAAAGGTAAGGCGCATGAGCTGCGCGACATCGTGCTCGCTGAAGGGGCAGATACGGTCATCTGCGACAGCGAGCTGGCCCCCAGCCAGCGCCGCGCTCTCGAGGACCTGGTCAAGGTCAAGGTCATCGACCGGACCGCCCTGATCCTGGACATCTTTGCCCAGCACGCCAAGAGCCGTGAGGGCAAGGCTCAGGTCGAGCTGGCCCAGCTGCAGTACCTGCTGCCGCGCCTGCGCGGCTGGGGCGAGTCGATGTCGCGCCAAGCCGGCGGGCGAGTCGCCGGCGGCGAGGGCATCGGCTCCCGTGGCCCGGGCGAGACCAAGATCGAGCTGGACCGGCGGCGGATCAACACCCGCGTCGCCAAGCTCAAGCGTGACATTGCCGCCATGAAGACCGGTCGGGACACCAAACGCCAGTCCAGGCGCACGAACCACCTGCCGAGCGTGGCCATCGTCGGTTACACCAATGCGGGCAAGTCATCGCTGCTCAACCGGCTCACCGGCGCCGGCGTGCTCGTCGAGAACCAGCTGTTCGCGACGCTCGACCCGACGGTGCGCCGTGCGCAGACCATGGACGGGCGCGACTACACCCTCGTCGACACCGTCGGCTTCGTCCGGTCCCTGCCGCACCAACTCGTCGAGGCGTTCCGCTCGACACTCGAAGAGGTCGCCGACGCGGACCTGCTGCTGCACATCGTCGACGGCTCCCATCCGGACCCGGAGGGGCAGATCGCGGCGGTCCGCGAAGTGCTGTCGCAGGTCGGCGGCGAGGAGGTCAAGGAGATCATCGTCGTCAACAAGGCCGACATTGCCGACCTTGGGGTCCTCGACCGGCTCACCCGCACGCACCGGCACGCGGCCGTCGTCTCCGCCCGCACCGGCGCGGGCGTCGACACCCTGCGCGCCATGGTCGACGCCGAGCTGCCCAGACCTGATGTCGTTGTCGACGTGCTGTTGCCCTACGAGCGCGGAGACCTGCTCAGCCTCGTCCACGCCCGGGGCGAGGTGCTCTCCACCACGCACACCGAGGCGGGCACCCGCGTCCTGGCCAAGGTGCACCAGCGAGATCAAGCCGAGCTCACGGCATACCTGACCTGACCACGAGGTCCCGTGACCTTCGGCCTGTAAATCGCGAGGTTGAGATCACGCCGGACGGGTATTCCCTCGTCCCGCCCGCCGTGGCAAGTTTGGGATGGTGGCCCGTGGCCGATACTTCTGAGCGGCGTGGGTCTTGGCCAAACTTGGCACAGCCGTGATGGAAGGATGACCCCATGCAGCACCTCTCTGGCTTCGACGGAATGTGGTACGCGTACGACCACTCGAAGACCGCAAAGGCCATCATGGGGTCGTTGTTCATCTTCGAGCCGACCGAGACCAACGACGCGGCCGACATCAGCTCGGTGGTCGCCCGGCTGCAGGACCGGCTCAAGGTCCTTCCACCGCTGCGTCGCCGGATTGACAGCGCCCCGGTTGGGGTCAACAACCAGTACTGGCGCGAGTGCACGGTCAACGTGCGCGAGCATGTCCGCGAGCAGATGCTTCCGGCGCCGGGCACCGACAAGGAGCTGGCACGAGCGGCGTCGGACATCATGGAGACCGGGCTGGACCGCTCCAAGCCCATGTGGGACTACACAATTTTCCACGGGCTGTCCGGCGGCCGGCAGGCCCACCTGATGCGCATCCACCACGCCGCATGCGACGGCGGCACCATGCAGCGCGTCCTGGGCCTGCTGTCTGACTACTCAGACGAGTTCGCTCCCAACGAGAAGGACTACCCCGAGCCGCTGCAGTCCGACCGGCAGGCCAAGACCGAGATGGTGCGCAAGGGCGTCACCCGGACCCTGCTCATGCCGAAGGACATGCTCGAAACCCAGAAAGACAGCCTCAAGTGGGTCGGCAAGCGGATCCGCGAGGACGGCGCGATGGCGGCGCCGGCCCTCGTCGCGCGGATACTCCCAGGGGCCCTCGGCCGTCCGCTTGCCAAGGTGGTCAACGGTCAGCTCGGTGAGGACGCGACGAAGGTGCAGCCGATCCAGCCGCGGGTCATGGTGCCGGTCAGCAAGTTCAACGCGAAGATCACCGCCGAGCGCAGCTACGCATGGGTCACCCTGCCGATGCAGGACCTGCTGCGGATCAGCAAGTACTTCGGGGTGACCTTCCACTCCCTGGTGACCTCCCTGTCGGCGTCGGCCGCTCGGCAGTTCCTGATCGCCAACGGGGAGCCGGTCGACAAGGCACTCGTCCTCATGTCGCCCTACTCGCTGCGTCGCGGCGGCGAGGAGAACTACTGGGCCAACTACGCCTCCATGTTCCTGACCGAGTTCCCGGTTCACCTGTCCGACCCGGTCGAGCGGCTCAAGGTCTGCGGTCGAAACGTCGCCGAGTCCCGCGCCAACTTCGACACGATGCCGACCGACATGATGATCGACATGAGCCGGATGATGCCGCAGCTCATGTGGGATGCCATGTACAAGACCGTCGACTACGCACCGGAGGCGCTGATCAAGCGCTCGTCGATGGGCGGCAACTTCACCATCTCCAACATCCGCGGGCCGTCCAAGCGGTTCCACATGTACGGCGCGGATATCACCGAGTTCCTCCCGGTGTCGTTCCTGGGCCAAGGCCTCGCGCACAACGTCACCTGCAGCTCGTATGCCGCTGAGCTGCAGATCGGCTTCGTCGGGTGCCCCACGGTGTTCCCGGACAGTGAGCTGTGGGACTGGCCAGGCTACTACCGCAACGCGGTCGAGGAGCTACTCGACGTCATGGACGTCGAACAGGTCCTTACGCCGTCTGCGCCCTCCGCGGTGGCGCTCTCGGTCAGTGCTCCGGCACGGACCAGGAAGGCGGCCGCGCCGCGCAAGGTCGCCAAGAAGGCCACGCCTGCTCGCCGCAAAGCCGCCGCAACTGCGCAGCCCGCCCCGGCGAAGCGCACGCCCCGCAAGAAGGCCGCCCCTGCCGCACCAGCAGCGCCGGCCGCAGAGGTAGCGACCGTGGAGAGCACCGACAACGTGGAGACCACAGACAACGTGGAGACCACAGACAACGTGGAGACCACAGACAACGGCTGACCCTCGGGCGCTGGCACGTCGTTGTGTACAGCGCCCGGGCGCCGAACCAGCCGGCATACCCTGGCCCCGTGCCCTCCCTCGACCAGCTGCTGCATGCCGCGGTCGCAGCCCTTGATGGATCAGAACGCCCGGGCCAAGTGCAGATGATGCACGCCGTCCAGCACGCCATCGACTCAGGGGAGCACCTGCTGGTGCAGGCCGGGACGGGCACGGGCAAGTCCCTCGCCTACCTTGTGCCGGCCGTGGTGCACGCGATCGACACTGGGCGGCCGGTCGTCGTCGCAACCGCCACCTTGGCGCTGCAGGCCCAGGTCGTCGACCGCGACTTGCCCCGGCTGGCCGACGCGCTGGCGCCGCTGCTCGGGCGGCGCCCCACCTTCGCCATGGTCAAGGGGCGGCGCAACTACCTGTGCGTCCACAAGCTCGCCGGCGGCTTCCCGCAGTGGGACGACGACGGTCTGCTCACCGTGGAGCAGGTGGACCAGGCCGCGTCCCGCCTTGGTCGCGAGGTGACCCGGCTGCGCGAATGGGCGCAGGCCACGGCTTCGGGGGACCGGGACGAGCTCGTCCCCGGAGTGTCCGAGCGGGCCTGGCGGCAGGTGTCGGTGTCCGCGTACGAATGCCTGGGCAGCAAATGCCCCCTTGTCGAGGAGTGCTTCGTCGAGCAGGCGCGCGACGCAGCCCAGGACGTCGACATCATCGCGACGAACCACTCGTTCATGGCCATCGACGCGTTCGAGGGTCTGCAGATGCTGCCCCAGCACGATGTGCTCGTCGTCGACGAGGCCCACGAGCTGACCGACCGGATCACCTCGACGGTCACCGACGAGCTCACGGCCGCAGCGGTGTTGGCGGCGGCGAAGCGCAGCGCTCGGCTCAGCGAACGCAGCGAAGCGGCCGAAGCGGCCGGAGAGCTGTTCGGCAGCGTCCTGGACGGTATGCCGGAGGGTCGCGTCCTGGCCCTGCCGGACTCGCTGGTGCTCGCCGTTACAAGGGTCCACGACACCGCCCGCGAGCTGCAGAGCGACCTCAAACCAGTACCCGGCGCTCCCGCCGACGGGGCTCGTCAGGTGGCCCGCGCTGGCGTCGACGAGGTGTTCGAGACGGCCCAGCGAATCCTCGCGGGCCGGCCGTTGGACGTCGTGTGGGTGGCCCACGACCCGCGCCGCGGGGCCGTCCTTCGGGTGGCGCCGATGAGCGTTGCCGGGCTCGCTCGGGAAACGATCTTCCCGGGCCGCACTGTCGTGCTCACCTCAGCCACCCTGGAACTGGGCGGCACGTTCGACGCGGTCGCCGGAGCACTCGGGCTTCGCGGTGACGAGGCGCCCGCCTGGTCCAGCCAGGACGTCGGCAGCCCGTTCGACTACCGCCGCCAGGCGATCGCCTACGTTGCCGCCCAGCTGCCAGCGCCCGGCCGCGACGGCACCGCCACCGCAGTGGTGGACGAGATCGAGGCGCTGGTGCGGGCAGCCGGCGGGCGCACCCTCGGGCTGTTCTCGTCGATGCGCGCCGCCCTGGCCGCGACCGAGACGCTGCGCCAGCGGTTTGCCGATGATGGCACGGCCATCGACGTGCTCTGCCAAGGCGAGGACCAGCTGGCGACGCTGGTCCGAGCGTTCGGCCGCGACGCACGAACCTGCCTCTTCGGCACGCTAAGCCTCTGGCAGGGTGTCGACGTGCCCGGCTCCGCGTGCCAGCTCGTGCTTATCGACCGCATCCCGTTCCCGCGGCCCGACGACCCGCTGGCCTCCGCACGCACCCAGGCGATCTCGCGCATGGGCGGCAACGGCTTCATGGCGGTTTCGGCCACGCATGCGGCTCTGCGGCTGGCGCAGGGTGCGGGACGGCTGATCCGCCGCCACGACGACCGCGGTGTTGTCGCCTTCCTCGACTCGCGGATGATCTCGGCTACGTATGCCGGGTTCCTCCAGCGCTCCGTGCCGCCGCTGTGGCCGACGACCGACCGGGAGATGGTCCTCGCGGCGCTGCGCCGGCTCGACGAGCTGGCGCCGGAGCCGCTACCCGTGCTGGACCCCAGCCTGCGGGCGGCGCACGAAGCCGTGCCGCAGGCGGCGGGCGCTCCGCCGACCGTCCCGTCGCCACGCACGGCAGTGACCGGTGGGTATGCGTGGACCAGCGCCCAGGAAAGCGAGCTGCGCGACGCTGCCGAGGCCGGGATCGCGCTCGAGGAGCTCGCCGAGCACTTCGAGCGTCCGGCAGCGGTCATCTCGGCACGGCTGGCGCAGCTGGGGTTGGCTCTGCCCGAGGCGCAGCTGTTCGGCGACTAGCAGATCCCCCTGAGGCGGCAGAATCCTCCCCGAGCGGGAGGCGGCAGATAGGTGCACACGGCGGCAGTTGTAGGTGCCGCCATATGGACCTGTCTGCCGCCTTACCCGGGAACTGCCGCCTTACCTGGGGAGCTGGCCACGGGCCGATACAGCCCGGCCAGCTCGGCTACGAGCCGCCTCGGCGGGGCTCTCCTCGGTAGGTCCCGAACGACCATTGGTTGCCTTCGGGGTCACGCAGTCCGAAGTCGCGCGAGCCGTAGTCGGTGTCAGACGGCTCGCGGGTGATCTCGGCACCCGCTGCCTTCGCCCGTGCGCACAGCGCATCGGGCTCGTCCGTGACGACGTAGACGCTCATGGTTCCGGGAGCGCCCACCTGGTCAGCTCCCTGCTCTCGCACCGACCCGAGCATGATGCCCCCGCCGAGCGGCCACGACAGCTCCGCGTGGTCGACGACGGCGCCCTCGCCGTGCACGACGGTGGCCTCGAACCCGAGTGCGTCGGTGAGGAACCGGATCAGGGCCCGGGCGTCGCGGGCCCGGACGCTCGGCCAGACGGTGGGGGCAGGTGCAGTCTCATCGGTCATGGCCTCAGTCTGGCGGTGCCGAGTCCACGGTGGCTTGTACGTTTGCGAACTCGGTTGCCAGCCACTCACTCGGCGAGCAGCCGGCCAGCCCGCGGAACTCCCGCGCCAGGTGGGCCTGGTCGTAGTACCCACCCTCAGCCGCAGCAGACGCCAGAGCCGACCATGGGCGCATCCGCCGGCGAGTCCGGTCGAACCGAGTGACCCGCATCGCCGCCTTGGGGGTCAAACCAGTCTCCGCGCGGAACTGGTTTTGCAGGTGGCGAGGGCTCCAGCCGACGTCGCGAGCCAGCTCAGCGATGCTGAGCCGCCCGCCGGACGCGACTACCAGCTGCCAAGCCCGGCATACCTCGGGCGCCGGCCGGTCCGCCCGCCGGTTTAGGGCACGGACGAGAACCCCGTCGAGCGCCGCCGCCCGCTGCCGCCAGCATGCCGCACCCTCGAGCCGGTCGCAGAATCTCGTCCGCCACCGAGCCGAGCACCTGGCTGCCGTGCAGGTCGGTGCCGGCGAGCTCACCGGCTGGCAGCCCGAGCAGCGCCCGGGCGCCAAGAGGGGACAGGCTGACCTGCACGCCAGCCTGCTCGCCGTCGTGGGTGATGATGGCTGGCGTGGTGTGCAGCCCGCCTACCAGCGAGCGGTAGCTGCCGCCGGCCTGCCGCGGGTCCGGATGAGCCGCGACGTGCAGTGGCACCGAGAATGTGAAGATCAGGGTGAGGTAGGGCGAGGGCAGACCGCGGTGGACCATCGGTGGCACGCCCCGCTGGCGGTATGCCGAGTAGCCCGCGACCCAGCCGCGCAGCGCCGGATGAGGGCGCATCCGGACCTGCTCGTCGACACGAACGGCCACCGGTTCGGGCTGTAGGTGAGCTACCACTGTGGCCCAACGGTAGGCCATCCCGCGCCGAGTGTCTCCTGCGCGTGACAGGCTGGGCGCGTGACCTCGACCGTGCCGGCGTTGGTGCTCGTCAGTGGCCCAGAAGCCGTCTTGGCCGAGCGCGCGGTCACTGGCCTGCTCACCCGGCTTCGTAAGAGCGATCCGGATCTCGAGGTGATCCGGGTCGCGGCCACCGCGTACCAGCCGGGGGCGCTGGCGCTGCATACCAGCCCGTCGTTGTTCGGTAACGCCAGGGCCATCGTCCTGGACGGCCTCGAGGAGGCGTCCGACGAACTGCTCACCGACACGCTCGACGTGCTCGGGTTGCCGGCCGAGGAGGTCACCCTCGTCGTGGTCCACCGCTCGGGGCAACGGGGCAAGAAGGTGCTCGACGAGCTACGTCGGCGCAGAGCCGAAGTGCTCGAGTGCCCGGCCATCCGCACCGACCGCGACAAGGCCGACTTCGTCGTGGGCGAGTTCCGGCGGCTCGGACGCAAGTCGACGCCGGATGCGGTCCGGGCCCTGGTCGAGGCCCTGGGCCGCGACGTGCGCGAGCTCGCGTCCGCGTGTCAGCAGCTCGCCGACGACACCGACGGTGTGATCGACGATCGGGTCGTCGATCTCTACTACGGCGGCAAAGTGGAGGCGACCGGCTTCCGGGTGGCCGATGCTGCGCTCGCCGGACAGACGGGGGAGGCCCTGCGGCTGCTGCGGCACGCGATCGCCACCGGCCTGGACCCTGTCCCGATCGTCGCCGTTCTCGCCGCGCAGCTCCGCACGGTGGTCAAGGTGGCAGCTGCCGGCCGCGGCAGCTCGGCCCAGGTGGCCAAGGCGCTCGGGCTGGCGCCCTGGCAGGTCGACAAGGCGCGACGCTCCAGCTCGCATTGGGACGGACCCGCGCTCGCCCGAGCCATCCAGTCGGTGGCGGCCGCGGACGTCGAGGTCAAGGGGGGTGGCCGCGACCCGGTGTATGCCGTGGAGCGCGCCCTTCTGGAGCTCGCCGGGGCGCGGGGCGCTGGACGTGGCAGGTAGCCTGCCGGTTGGGAGCACTCGGCCCCGCTGGTAAGTTTGCTCTTTGCGTCTGCGCCCGGAATCCCGACCGAGAAAGACCCAACGTGGCCAACATCAAGTCCCAGCTCAAACGAATCAAGACCAACGCCAAGCGCACCGAGCGCAACAAGGCCGTGAAGAGCGAGCTGCGTACGTGGATCCGCAAGTTCCGTGAAGCGGCTGCGACCGGCGACCCGGAGGCCGCAAACGCCGCCCTCAGGACCGCGTCGGCGAAGCTGGACAAGGCCGTTTCAAAAGGTGTGATCCACGAGAACCAAGCCGCCAACCGGAAGTCGGCGATGGCCAGGAAGGCTGCCTCCCTGTGAACTACTGAGACAGCATGTGGCTCGGCCGCCCTGGCCTGTCCTGACCCCGGTCTGCGGGAGCGGCCGGGGCCGCGTGGGACACTAAGGCCGCACCCCGAGCCGCCGTCCTAGGGAACCACCGCCTGTGTCCCCCCGCGCCACGACCGCGTTGCCGCCGCATGCGACGCCGCCGGATCGGATCCGCAACTTCTGCATCATCGCCCACATCGACCACGGCAAGTCGACGCTCGCCGACCGGATGCTGCAGCTCACCGGTGTCGTCGATGTTCGGGCCATGCGGGCGCAGTATCTGGACCGCATGGACATCGAGCGCGAACGCGGCATCACGATCAAGTCCCAGGCGGTCCGCATGCCGTGGGCCGTGAGCGCAGCGGAGCCCTCCGACCGAGACATTTACGCGCTCAACATGATCGACACACCTGGGCACGTGGACTTCTCCTACGAGGTGTCCCGCTCGCTGGCGGCCTGCGAGGGTGCCGTCCTGCTCGTCGACGCGGCTCAAGGGATCGAGGCGCAGACGCTGGCCAACCTGTATCTGGCCATGGAGAACGACCTGGCGATCATCCCGGTCCTCAACAAGATCGACCTGCCCGCGGCTCAGCCGGACAAGTATGCCGCTGAGCTCGCCGGGCTCATCGGCTGTGCCATCTCGGACTGCCTGCACGTCAGCGGGAAGACCGGCGAAGGAGTCGGGTGGCTGCTCGACGAGATCGTCCGCCAGGTGCCGCATCCGGTCGGCGACCCCCGTGCGCCGGCCCGGGCGATGATCTTCGACTCGGTCTACGACACCTACCGTGGCGTGGTTACGTACGTCCGGGTGGTGGACGGCGACCTCAACCCGCGCGAGCGCATCCTGATGATGTCGACGCGAGCCACCCACGAGCTGCTCGAGATCGGCGTGTCCAGCCCTGAGCCGGAGCCGTCCAGGGGCCTGGGCGTGGGCGAGGTCGGCTACCTCATCACCGGCGTGAAGGACGTGCGCCAGTCCCGGGTCGGCGACACGGTGACCAACGCCTCCGCGCCCGCCGCTTCCTCCCTCGGCGGCTACCGCGACCCCAAGCCCATGGTCTTCTCCGGGTTGTACCCGATCGACGGCTCGGACTACCCCGACCTGCGTGAGGCGCTGGACAAGCTCAAGCTCAACGACGCGGCCCTGGTGTACGAGCCGGAGACCTCAGCGGCGCTGGGGTTCGGGTTCCGGTGCGGATTCCTGGGCCTGCTGCACCTGGAGATCGTGCGCGAGCGGCTGGAGCGTGAGTCCGGCCTGGACCTCATCGCGACCCAGCCCAATGTCGTCTACGAGGTCGTCCTCGAAGACGACACGGTGGTCACCGTGACCAACCCCAGCGAGTTCCCGGGCGGCAAAATCCGCGAGGTCCACGAGCCGGTGGTCCGCGCGACGATCCTCGCGCCCAGCGAGTTCATCGGCCCGATCATGGAGCTGTGCCAAGGCAAACGTGGCGCGCTGCGCGGCATGGACTACCTGTCGGCCGAGCGGGTCGAGATGCGCTACAGCCTCCCGCTCGCCGAGATCGTCTTCGACTTCTTCGACCAGCTCAAGTCGCGCACGCGGGGGTACGCGTCCCTGGACTACGAGCCCGACGGTGACCAGGTGGCCGACCTGGTCCGGGTCGACATCCTGCTGCAGGGCGAGCAGGTCGACGCCTTCTCGGCGATCGTGCACAAGGACAAGGCCTACGCGTATGGCGTGCGGATGGCTGGGACGTTGCGCAGGCTCATCCCGCGCCAGCAGTTCGAGGTGCCCATCCAGGCGGCCGTCGGCTCTCGGATCATCGCCCGCGAGACGATCCGGGCGTTGCGCAAGGACGTGCTGGCCAAGTGCTACGGCGGCGACATCACCCGCAAGCGCAAGCTGCTCGAGCGCCAGAAGGAGGGCAAGAAACGGATGAAGATGGTCGGGCGGGTCGAGGTCCCGCAGGAGGCCTTCATCGCGGCCCTCTCCAGCGAGCCAGACCCCCCGAAGCGGTGACCCGCCCTCGTAGGGCGCTGGCCGGGTGGGCGCGACCCCCTGTTGCGCAAGTGTGGCCGGCCGCGCCTTCTCGGGTGGTTACGCTACGGCAGTGATCCGCCTGACCCGTGCGAGCTTGGCCAACCGAACCGTCGTCGTTCTGGTGACCGTGGTTCTTCTCGTCGTCGGGCTGGTCGCCGCGAAGGCCCTCAAGCAGGAGCTCATCCCCTCTCTGGACGCCCCCTCGGCGAGCATTGTCACGGTGTATGCCGGTGCCGCACCTGAGGTCGTCGAGCAGGAGGTCACGCGACCGGTCGAGGACGCGGTCAAGGCGGTCGACGGCGTCACCCGGGTCACCTCCAAGAGCGCGAGCAGCCTGTCGCAGGTGCGGATCGAGTGGGACTACGGGACGAACGCGGACAAGGTCGTGGCCGACGTGCGCTCGGCCGTCGATGCCACCAAGTCGCAGCTGCCCGCCGACCTCACCTCGACCGTGTTCGCCGGCAGCTTCGACGACGTGCCGATCGTGCTGCTGTCGGTGTCCTCGACGGACTCGCCCGAGGTGCTCTCGGCCAAGCTGAAGAAGACCGTCGTGCCCAGGCTGAAGTCGGTGGCCGGGGTGCGCGACGTCGCCATCGGCGGAGAGCAGCAGCGCCAGGTCGTGATCACGTTGCGCCCAGCCGACCAGGACCGTCTCGGGGTGGACACGGGGACGCTGCCACAGGTCTTCGCGGCGAGCGGGATCGCCATCCCGGCCGGGTCGCTGCCATCCGGCGGAAACACCCTCGACGTCGAGGTGGGCAAGACCCTGCACAGCGTGGCCGAGGTGGCGGCCATCCAGGTCCAGGGCACCGACGGTCCCGTGGCGCTGTCCGAGATCGCCGATGTACGTGCGCAGCCCGTCGACACGACGTCGGTTTCGCGGGTCAACGGCAAACCGTCGCTCACGCTGGCGGTGACCAAGACCCCCGCAGGCAACACCGTCACCGTGTCGCAGGGGGTGCGGGCGGCGCTGCCGGACCTGAAGGTGGCGCTCGGGAACGGGTCCACCTTCGTCACCGTCTTCGACCAGGCGCCCTACATCGAGGACTCGATCCACGACCTGAGCGTCGAGGGAATGCTCGGCCTGCTCTTTGCGGTGCTCGTGATTCTCGTGTTCCTGTTGTCGGTGCGGCTCACGCTCATCACGGCCATCTCGATCCCGCTCTCGCTCGTCATGGCGCTGATCGGGCTGCGAGCCGGCGGCTACACCCTCAACATCCTCACGCTGGGCGCCCTCACCGTGGCGATCGGGCGCGTGGTCGACGACTCCATCGTCGTCATCGAGAACATCAAGCGCCATCACGGGCTGGGGGAGTTCGGGCCCCCCTCGATCCTTCGGGCGGTGCGTGAGGTTGCCGGCGCGGTGACCAGCTCAACGCTGACGACCGTTGCCGTCTTCCTGCCGATCGGGCTGGTCTCAGGTCAGGCCGGGGAGCTGTTCCGGCCGTTCGCGGTGACCGTGACGATCGCCCTGCTTGCCTCACTCCTCGTCGCCCTCACCGTGGTGCCAGTGTTCGCGTGGTGGTTCATGCGCCCACCGCCGGAGCCGGCCGAGACCGAAGCGACACCCGACGCAGCACCCGCCGAGCCGGTTGAGCCCGTTGAGCAAGAGGCTGAGCACGAATCTCTGGTGGGGGGCCACGAGTCGCCGCGCACCCGCCTGCAGCGGGCCTACCTGCCGGTGCTGCGAGTCGCGCTTGGCCACCGCGCCCTGACCGTGGGGCTGGCCCTGTTGGTCTTCGTGGGAACCCTTGCCCTGGCTCCGCGGCTGAAGACCGACTTCCTCGGTGAGGCCGGCGCCACGACGTTACGGGTGGTGCAGGAGCTGCCGGCCGGCACCAGCCTGGCCCAGACCGACGCAGCGGCCGGGCGGCTAGAGCAGGTCCTACTTTCCGAGCCCACCGTCGAGTCGTTCCAGACGACGGTGGGGGGCAACCCGTCGCAGCTGTTCTTCGGCTCGCTGTCTGGGCCCAACGAGGCGTCCATGTCGGTGACCCTCAAGGTCGGCTCCCAGGGCGGCCAGGTCGCTGATCGGCTGCGAACCCAGATCGGCGAGCTCCCCGACGTGGGCACCGTCGAGGTGGTTTCCGGCAACCAGAGCAGCGCCCTCGCGGTCGTCGTGGAGGGCTCCGACCCCGCCGCCTTGCGCACGGCCAGCGACCAGGTCGTCGGGATGCTGCGCGGCATACCCGATCTGGCGGACGTGCGCACCGACCTCACCGACGCAAAGCAGATGCTCAAGGTCGACCTCGATGCCGCGGCCGCGGCCAACGTCGGGATGGCCCAGGCCCAGGTCGGCAATGCCGTCACCCAGGCGGTCAAGGGAGCGCGCGTCGGCAGCATCAGCATCGAGGACACCAGCGTGGACGTGCTGCTGCGATCGCGCGAGCCGTTGACCAGCGTCGAGGAGCTGCAGAACCTGGTCCTGCCGGTGACCGCGAAACAGACTGCGGACGCGCGCAAGGCGGCAGCCGACGCGGCCCAGGACCGCCAGAAGGCGCTGCAGGATCGCAGCCAAGCCGACCAGCAGGCCGCGCTGACCGACCAGATCGCCACCCTGCGCAAGAACCGCGACAAGGCCTCCGGCCAGGTCGACACGATCAACGGGCAGCTTTCCGACCTGCGCACCAACCTCGCTGCGCTCGCCTCCCTGCCGCCCGGGCTGGCGCCGCAGGCGACTGCGGCCAACCCCGCCGCTGCCCTGCAGACCCAGATCGCAGCACTGGAGAAGTCGCTTACTGCGGCCGAGGAGCAGGAGAAGGCCGTCGACGACAGTATCGCCAAGGCCTTGCAGAGCCAGGCGAAAGGCCGGCAACAGCGGGCCGAGTCCGAGGAGGTGGCGCAGGCGCTCAAGGACGCCCAGACCGCCAAGGCGACCCCGGTGCATCTCGGCCAGGTCGCCGCCGTGCGCATGACGAGCTCGCCCGCGTCGGTCGCCCGGGTGGACGGAGCCCGAGCTGCCACGGTGACCGCGACCCCGTCCGGCTCCGACCTCGGAGCGACGACCGCGGCGGTGCGCACCGGGCTGGCCCGGGTGCAGCTTCCCGACGGCGTGACGGTGCGGCTCGGGGGCGTGTCCGAGCGCCAGCAGGAGTCGTTCGCCCAGCTCGGCCTGGCCATGCTCATGGCGATTGCGATCGTCTACCTCATCATGGTGGCGACCTTCAAGTCCCTGCTGCAGCCGCTGATCCTCATGGTGTCCGTACCGTTCGCGGCCACCGGTGCGTTGGGGCTGCTGCTGCTGACCGACACGCCGCTTGGCATCCCGGCGATGATCGGGCTGCTCATGCTCATCGGGATCGTGGTGACCAATGCGATCGTGCTCATTGACCTGATCAACCAGTACCGCAGCCGTGGTGAGAGCGTCCAGGACGCCATCATCGACGGTGCCCGGCTGCGGCTGCGTCCCATCATCATGACGGCGCTGGCGACCATCTGTGCCCTCGCCCCGATGGCTTTGGGCGTCACCGGCGGAGGCATCTTCATCTCTAGACCGCTGGCGATCGTCGTCATCGGTGGTCTGGTGTCCTCGACGGTGCTGACCCTCGTGCTGGTACCGGTGCTCTTCGACATTGTCGAGCGGCTCCGGGCGCGTCGGGCGGCCCGCCGTGAGCCGGTCAGCGAGGTCGCTCCGGCAGGCTGATCACTGACGCAGCTTGGCTCGCAGGCGCGCGGTGTCGGCGTCGGTCCAGCCTTGGGCGGCCAGCCAGCCCAGGACACCGCCGTGCCGAGTGTCCAGGGTGCCCAACAGGCGCGCCATCGTCTCCACGCGCGGCGACTGCTCGTCGACGGTCTTGCCGACGATGGTGTCGGCGTAGGCCGCCCGGCGCATCAGCCGCTCGAGGATAAGCGGCACCCGCTCGGCGGATGCGGCGAAGTCGGCCATGATCGCCGCAGGCACCGCACCGACGGCCGTCAGGGCGAGCCCGACGATGGTGCCGGTGCGGTCCTTGCCGGCCGCGCAGTGCACGATCACCGCGCCTTCGGCGTCCGCGATGGCGCGCAGCGCCGCGACGATGCTGTCCGGCCGCTCGTCGAGGTAGTTCAGGTAGTGCCCGGACCAGTGCGCGTCGTGGTCGAGATCCGCCGGGGTCGTCGTCGCTCCGTCGCGGCCCTTGGCCCAGGGCAGCTCCCGCTCGCCGGCAGGTATGCCGCCCTCGTGCGAGTCAGCGGCGTACAACGTGAAGTGGTGGAGGCGGACCTTCGGGCATGCGGCCAGCGGGCCGTCGCCCTCTCGCGCCAGCTCGACGAAGCTGCGCAGGTCGACCACGTCGGTCACCCCGATGTCGTCGACGAGCCGGGCCACGTCCGTCGCCGTGAGGTCCTGCAGGTTGTCGCTGCGGATCAGCCGGTTGGCGGCGATCCGGCCGCCGTCGAGCGTGGGGATGCCCCCGACGTCGCGCATGTTGACGCAACCGTCGAGGTCGATCCACCGGATGTCGTGCACGCAATGAACGATAGGCCGGGTGCGGCGGTCTGGGAGAATCCCGGTGCTGCCCAGCTGGGTCCTGATCGCCTCCGCTAACGGCGCGACTGCGAGGCCCGCGCCCGAGCAGCAGCACCCCGCATCTCCCGCGAGCGCCGAATTCCAGATTGCACACCGGATCCGGTGGTTGATCCGGAATTTCGTCATGCCACTGTTACCGCTGTTGCTGGTGTGACTGATGTGCTGACTCAGGCCGCACCGGCGATGCCGACCCAGCGCTACCTCGGATCAGGCTGCCTGGCGGCGGATCAGTACCGAGCGTCAAGAGCCGCCGAGCGTGGCAGCATCTCGGTGCTCGGTGCGCTCTTGCTGATCGACGACGAGAGGGCCTGCGGCGGTCTGGGAGAATTACGAGATGCTGTCCCGCCGGCCCGAGGGCGAGCCCGCGCCCGTCACAGGCGAACTTCCGCCGGACGCGCTAGGACGAATGCCGCCAGCACCCCTCGGCGTCTATATGCACGTGCCGTTCTGCCGGGTCCGGTGCGGGTACTGCGACTTCAACACCTACACCCCCGCTGAGCTCTCCGGTGCGCCCGGCTCGTCCCAGCCGGTCTATCTCGAGGCGGTGCAGCGCGAGTTAGACCTCGCCGTCTCGGTGCTCGGGCCGGACGTCCCGCGTGTCGAGACGGTGTTCTTCGGCGGCGGGACACCGACCGTGCTGCCAGGTGACGCTCTTGTGAGCCTGCTGCACGGCATACGCGAGCGGTGGGGCCTGGCCTCGGACGCAGAGGTGACCGTCGAGGCGAACCCCGACTCGGTGACCCCGCGCCTGCTTCGCGTGCTCGCGGCGGCGGGGTACACGCGGGTCAGCCTCGGGATGCAGTCCGCGGTGCCGCACGTGCTGGCGACGCTCGAGCGCACCCACCACCCTGACAATGTGGGCGCGGCGGTCAGCGCGGCGCGGGACGCCGGGCTCGCGGTCAGCGTCGACCTCATCTACGGGACACCGGGGGAGTCGATGCGGGACTGGCAGCGCAGCCTGACGGCCGCGCTGGCGCTGCAGCCCGACCATGTCTCGGCCTACGCGCTGGTCGTGGAGGAGGGCACCCGGCTGGCTGCCCGGGTGCGCCGAGGGCAGCTGCCGGCTCCCGACGACGACGACCTGGCCGCAAAGTACGAGCTCGCGGACACCATGCTGTCCGCGGCGGGGCTCACGTGGTACGAGGTGAGCAACTGGGCGCGCCTACCGGAGCACCGATGTCGGCACAACATCGGGTATTGGCGGGGAGCCAACTGGTGGGGCTTCGGTCCCGGCGCGCACTCACACGTGGGTGGGGTGCGTTGGTGGAACGTGCGCCACCCCACGGCATACGGGGCTCGGCTCGCTGACGGCACCTCCCCGGCGGCCGGCCGTGAGGTGCTCACAGCCGACGAGCGCTACGACGAGCGGGTCATGCTCGGCATCCGGCTGGCCGAGGGGCTGCCAATCGAGGCACTGCGGCCCGAGGGGGCGCGTGCGGTGTCCGGCCTGGTCGCAGAGGGACTGCTCCACGGAACGGCAGCCGGAGACGACCGGCTGGTGCTGTCCGGACGCGGACGACTGCTCGCCGACACGGTGGTCCGCACCATGCTGGGCTGAGCTTGGCATCCGGAGGCAGGCGGCAAGACGGCGTAGACTGGCACTCAGCCGGTGAGAGTGCCAATGCGGGACCTGGGCACGGGGAGCCGGCTAACCGGCATCCCAAGGCGTCGTGGGGAGGTGAGATGAGCGAGGAACGCAGGCTGGCTGTGCTGCGGGCCATCGTGCAGGACTACGTCCGCACCTGCGAGCCGGTCGGCTCCAAGGCGCTGGTCGAGCGCTACCAGTTCGGCGTTTCCGCGGCGACCGTGCGCAACGACATGGCGCTGCTGGAGGAGGAGGGGCTTATCCACGCCCCGCACACGTCCGCCGGCCGGGTGCCGACTGACGCCGGGTACCGGATGTTCGTCGACCGGCTCAGCAGCATGCGGCCGCTGTCGGGGGCCGAACGACGAGCGATCGAGACCTTCCTTGGCGGCGCAGTCGACCTCGACGACGTCGTGGACCGGACCGTGCGGCTGCTGTCGTCGCTGACCCACCATGTCGCGGTCGTGCAGTACCCGTCGCTCACCCGCTCGACCGTCCGCCACATCGAGCTTGTGCCCATGGGCCGCGGCCGGGTGATGGTCGTGCTCATCGGTGATACCGGTCGCGTCGAGCAGCGGGTCGTCGACCTCGGGCGAGCCATGGACGAGGAGGGCGGCGAGGTGCTGCTGGGCCGCCTGCGCGCCGAGATCGGTGCCGAGGCCAGCGGCCACCCGTTCCCGCAGGCGTCCGCCCGGCTGAGTTCGCTGCCCGACCGGTTCGACCCGGCCGACCGAGACGCGGTCCGCGCGGTGCTCGGCGCTCTCGACGACGCGCTGGTCGAGGAGCGGGAGGAGCGCGTGGTCCTGGCCGGCACCAGCCACCTGGCCCGCCTCGGCGGTGACTTCCCCAGCACGATCGGCCCGGTGCTCGAGGCCCTCGAGGAGCACGTCGTGCTGCTGAAGCTGTTCGGCACGTTGGGCCACGGGCGCGACGCCGTGGCGGTGCGGATCGGCCACGAGAACCCGCACGCGGGGCTGCGCTCGACCTCGGTCGTGTCGACCGGCTACGGCGTCGGCTCGGAGGTGCTCGCCGGGCTCGGGGTGCTCGGCCCGACGCGGATGGACTACCCGGCTGCCATGGCCAGCGTGCGCGCTGTGGCGGCGTACGTCTCTTACCTGCTGGAACCCTGACCGCTGCTGCAGGACAAGGACATTCGTTGAGCGACTACTACCAGGACCTTGGGGTCACCCCCGACGCCAGCGTCGAGGACATCAAACGCGCCTACCGCCGGCTGGCCCGCAAGCTGCACCCCGATGTCAACCAGGGCACCGAGGCCGAGGAGGCGTTCAAGCAGGTCTCGCGGGCCTACGAGGTGCTGTCCGATCCAGACAAGCGCCGGTCCTACGACATGGGCGTCGACCCCTTCGCCCAGGCCGGGGCTGGCGGGTTCAACGGGCAGGGCTTCTCCTTCAGCGACGTCATGGACGCCTTCTTCGGCGGCGCGGCCACGACCGCACGCGGTCCGCGCTCTCGCGTGCACCGGGGCCAGGACGCGCTCGTGCGCATGCAGGTCGAGCTGCACGCAGCCGTCTTCGGCTCGCAGGAAGAGCTGACCATCGAGACCGCCGTGCGCTGCAGCAGCTGTCACGGTGACGGCGCTCAGCCCGGCACCGGCCTTCGCCAGTGCGCCATCTGCCACGGTCGCGGTGAGGTCCAGACGGTGCAGCGCTCCTTCCTCGGCCAGGTCATGACCTCCCGGCCGTGCCAGGCGTGCCACGGGTACGGCAGCGTCATCACCCATCCGTGCTTCGAGTGCTCCGGCCAAGGGCGGGTGCGCACCCGGCGCACCCTTACCCTCAAGGTGCCGGCGGGCGTCGACTCGGGAACCCGCATCCAGCTGGCCGGCGAAGGTGAGGTCGGCACCGGCGGTGGCCCGCCCGGGGACCTCTACGTCGAGGTCGCGGTCGCCCCCCACCCGACCTACACGCGACGGGGCGACGACCTGCATTGCACCATCGAGATCCCCATGACCGCAGCGGCTCTCGGCACGATGATCGAGCTTGAGACGCTCGACGGCACGCACCCGTTGGACGTGCGGGCCGGAACGCAGGCGGGCGAGGTGTTCACCCTGAAGAGCCTTGGGGTCACCCACCTGCGCGGCACCGGCCGCGGCGACCTGATCGTGCACGCGAGCGTGCAGACCCCGATCCGGCTCACCGAGCAGCAGGAGGCGCTGTTGCGCCAGCTGGCGACCCTGCGTGGGGAGGAGCGGCCCGTCGGCCGGCTCGCCGAGGCCGACAAGGGGCTGTTCGGCAAGCTGCGCGATGCGTGGAAAGGGCTCTGACGCTTCGGGGTCGGCCGCGGTGACCGCCAGGCAGTTCCTCGTGCCCACGGCAGCGCTCGGGGCTGGCCAACCAGGAGACCTTGTCGTCGTCGACGGCTCCGAAGGGCGGCACGCGGCTTCCGTGGTCCGCCTGGCGCTTGGCGAGCGGGTGCTCCTCGGCGACGGCGCGGGCCGCCGGGCGCTGGCCGAGGTCGTCGCAAGCGACCGGCATACCGTCACCGCTCTGGTCCTCGACCTGCAGACCGAGCCGGCGCCGGCCGTCCGGCTCGTCCTCGTCCAGGCCCTGGCGAAGGCCGGCCGCGACGAGCAGGCAGTTGAGGCCGCGACGGAGCTGGGCGTGGACGTCGTCGTGCCGTGGCAGGCCGCCCGCGCCGTCGTGCAGTGGCGCGGCGAGCGGGCCGGCAAAGGCCGCGCGCGCTGGCAGGCCGTCGTGACCAGCGCCGTCAAAACGTCGCGTCGCTTCTACGTGCCCGAGGTTGGTGCCGTGGCAGGGCAGGCGGAGGTCGAGGCTCTGCTTGGCCATGCCGCCCTCGGCCTGGTGCTCGACCCGCAGGCCAGTAGGCCGATTGCGTCGGCCACCCTGCCGTCGGTCGGGACGATTGTGGTCGTCGTCGGCCCAGAGGGCGGCATCGAGGATGGCGAGCTCGCCGGGTTCGTGGCCGCAGGCGGTATGCCGGTGCGCCTGGGCCGCGAGGTGCTGCGCTCGTCGACCGCCGGTCCGGCGGCGCTGGCCGTCCTCAGCGCCCGGTTCCGCTGGACATAACGAGCCCGCCTTGGGGTCGACCCTTCGCGAGTGGAGCCAAATGGTTGCCAAACCGGGCCGGAAACAACCATTCGGCTCCACTCGCGGGCTTGGTGCTCAGCAGGGGCGTTAGTGAACCGCCAATTCCGACGTGGCGTCGGCGAGCCACCACTTGAGCTCAGCCGCGGCGACCCGGTAGCCGTACCCGGAACCGTCGGCCTGCCGGGAATACCCCGTGTGGTAGTAGACCGACGGATGGCCGGCGCCAACCGCCACTGTCTCCTCCATCATCCCGTACCCGAACCGGATGAACCGGGTCTGGCCAGCCCCCCGCTGCCCCTCGGGGAGACGCTCGGCCAGGCTCGCGGCATACGCAAGCGAGGGCGCGTCGGGTGGCGGTAAGCCGAGCAGCCGCGCCAGCGTGGGTGCCTCGGCGATGCTGATCGACGCCCGGCGAAGGAACGGGTCGATCCGGCAGGCCGGCAGCCGCTCGTCGATCTTGTGGGGCACCAGGTCGAAACTGACCGGGATGCCGGCTGCGACGGCGATCTGGGTGGCTAGGTCGACGGCCGCGGCGGAGCGGTCGTTCAGCAGCGCGTACCCGTCGATGACGAGCGCGTCCGAGGTGGCAATGAACTCCTCCCGGCGCCGCACCAGGTCGACGTCGAGGTGGTCGTAGGGTGAGGGCTCCTGTGCGAGGAGCAGGCGGACTCCGCCTGGGTTCTCCGGGGTGGGTGCGTCTCGGACAATGAGGACCAGCCCGTTGGCGACGGCGCGCTTCTCCTCGAAGCAGGCGCGCACGCCGATCTGACTGGCTGCCGCCCAGATGGTGTCGCTCCACTCGTCGTCGCCGATTGCGGCGATCACTCGAACCTCGGCGAAGTGCGCAGCAGCCGCCCTGGCGAAGCTCATCGCGGTGCCACCGACGATGGTCGCGACAGCTGCGGGCTCGTGGTGGTCGTGGGTGAGCTGGGTGAAGCGGCGGCTACGCAGGGCCGACACGACATCCACGCGCACGTCGCCGATGACGGTGACGACGAAGCCGGGCTGCAACGCAGCCGGGTCGTCGATGAGCGCTTCGGGGGTGGCTAGCGAACTCTGGATGCGGGCAGCCGGACAGAGGCTCGCGCCGTCGGTGGCGCCATCGCCAGCCCTGCGTGCCATGCAGCCTCACCCTGGTCGGATTGCGGAGGCTTCGGTTCACGGTGCGTTTCGTACCAGGGTAGCTGTTGGGCGCACCCGAATGAGCGTTCCGCGACCGGCAATTCGAGCTACCCGCCGCTAGCCGCCAGCGACGGTGAAGGGGGAGCGCGTCTCGGCGAAAACGCTGCCGTCCTTGGCGCTGCGCTCGAACACCCGAATCGAGTAGTCGCCTGCGGGCAGGACCCCTAGGTCGATCGAGTAGGTCCCACGCTCCGGGCAACCGGAGCTGGCCGTCGCCGTCCCGGACCTGATCGCCAGGCCGCCGCGAGAGAGCTCCCAGGCGAACTGGGCTTCGAACACGCAGGCCTGGCCGCCCACCACGGCGGGGTGACCGGCGGGCACCGGGACGTAGCGGCTGGGGTCGGTGATCCACAGCGGAGCGAGGTCCTCGTACGCGGCCGCCGGCCGCCGGAACACCCCGCCGGACATCGTCTCGAAGATGGGCGCACCGGAGCTCGTCGTCACCCGGACGGGCCGGTTCGCGCTGGCCGCGCCCGTGACGGTCCACACCAGTTGCTGCACTGCGATGCGCTGCTGGTCCTGGGTGAGCCCGGCCCGGCCCGGTCCACTGAGCACAACCTGGATCTCGTCCGCCCCGACCGTCGTGCTCGCCGTCGTGCCGGGCGCCCAAGGCTGTTGGTAGCCCTCGTATGCCGTGAGCGAGCGCCCGTTGTCGTCCTGCCCCGACAGCGCGATTCGGACCGCGGCGTCAGCCAACGTCGAGGGGTCGGTGCTCACCCGCTGCTCCGGCAGGAAGGTGCGGTACAGCAGCCAGGGCACTGCCGTCGTGCCCGGGCCGACGTAGTACACCGGCAGAGCCTGCGAACCGGCCGACGCCAGGGGGGACGGCGGCTGTTGCGAGGTCGGCTGCGGCGCGGGCGCCGATGCCGTCGGGGTCGGTGTCGCCGTGGTTTCGGTGGTGCTGCTCGCCGTGTCGGTGACGACAGCGACCGGACCCGGTCCGCTGGGGCGCACGATCAGCAGCCACACCAGGCCGCCGACGAGCAGGACGGCGACGCTGGCGGCGACCGGTGCGAGCCAAGGGGGGACCCGCCGTCGCTCGGTGGCCGCGATCTCGGATTGGATTTGGGCCAGGCGCTCGCTGGGGGCGATCGAGGTGGCCTGCTCGGCGAAGCCGCGGCGCAGGCCGTCCTCCAGGTCGGTGAAGCGACCTGGCGTGATGTCGTCCGTCATCGCTGCACCGCCCTTCCGGTCATGAGCCCTCCTCCGCTCGGAGTCGCAGGCTAGCCAAGGCTCGGTGCGCGTGGGCCTTGACCGACCCGGCGCTGATTCCCAAGGTGTCGGCGATCTGCGCCTCGGTGAGGTCGGCGTAGTAGCGCAGCACGAGGACTTCGCGTTGGCGCTGGGGCAGCGCCCGCACCACGGCGAGCATCACCGCACTGTCCAGATGTCGCAGGGCGCTCGCTTCGGCGCTCGGCGCGACGGCCCGGCCTGAGGCGTCGGCCCGGGTGGCCTCGGCCGTCGTCTCGCGACGTACCACCCGGTCGTGCCGCTGCCTCGAGCGGGCGCCGTTGACCACGCAGGTCCGCAGGTAGGCCAGCGCCTTCTGCCGGTCGCGAAGATGCGGCCACCGGCGGTGCGTGGCGACGAAGGCCTCCTGAACCACGTCCTCGGCGGCCTGCTGGTCATGCAGCAACAGCCAGGCCAGCCGCACGAGAGCCTGCCAGTGGACGGCATACAGACCGGTCAGTGCCTCGTCGGCCGAGAGCGCCTCGGTGCTCGAGGTCGGTTCGAGCGCACTGATCGGGGTCACGTCCTTCCGACGCCTCAGCGGACCAGACCGTTGACAGATAGTCTCGCCAGTGTGAGCGCGCCGACCTGTCTGTTCTGCAAGATCGTGTCCGGCGAGTTGCGTTCCGAGGTCGTCGCGGAGACCGAGCACAGCTTTGCGTTCCGCGACATCGAGCCGGTCGCGCCCGTGCACGTGCTCGTCGTTCCCCGCAGGCACGTGCAAGACCTGGGAGAGCTGGTCGAGTATGCCGATGAGCTCGTCGACGTGATCGACCTGGCCGCCACCGTGGCCGACGAGGAAGGGCTGGACCGCGGCTGGCGGCTGCTCAGCAACACCGGCAGCGAGGCCGGCCAGGCCGTCTACCACGCCCACGTGCACGTTATCGGAGGCCGCCAGCTCACCTGGCCGCCAGGCTGACGCGGCAGCCCGCGACGGCGCCACGGACGTAGACTGGTCGCCGAGATGGCAGACGTCGAGCATCGTCCGGAGCCGGTCCCCGAGGGGGGCCCGGCGCGACCGACCCACACCCTGACCATCCCGCCGTCCGTTCCGATGGTCGCCCTGCTGGGCCCCAGAGACCAGCTGCTCGCCACCATCGAGCGCAACTTCCCGCGCCTGGACGTGCACGTGCGCGGCAACGAGCTGTCGCTGCGGGGTCCCAGCACCGACGTTGCCCTTGTCGAGCGGCTCGTCGACGAGCTGCTTGTCGTGCTCGACGCGGGCCAGTCGCTCGGGCGGGACGCGGTCGAGCGCTCCATCGGCATGCTGCGGGCGCAGACTGCCGAGCGCCCGGCGGACGTGCTGACCATGAACATCATCTCTAACCGGGGCCGCACGATCCGCCCGAAGACGCTCAACCAGAAGCGGTATGTCGATGCCATCGACGCCCACACGGTCGTCTTCGCCATCGGCCCGGCCGGCACCGGCAAGACCTACCTCGCGATGGCGAAGGCGGTCGCCGCGCTGCAGGCCAAACGGGTCAACCGGATCATCCTCACCCGGCCGGCCGTGGAGGCAGGGGAGCGGCTGGGGTTTCTCCCGGGCACCCTGAACGACAAGATCGACCCCTACCTGCGCCCGCTCTACGACGCGCTGCACGACATGGCCGACCCCGATACCATTCCCCGGCTGATGGCCTCGGGCACGATCGAGGTGGCACCGCTGGCGTACATGCGAGGGCGCACCCTCAACGACGCCTTCATCGTCCTCGACGAGGCCCAGAACACCTCAAGCGAGCAGATGAAGATGTTCCTGACCCGGCTCGGGTTCGGCTCGACGATGGTCGTCACCGGCGACATCACCCAAGTCGACCTGCCCGGCGGCACCGCCTCTGGCCTGCGACAGGTCCGCGGCATCCTCGGGGAGGTTGAGGACATCCACTTCGCCGAGCTCACCTCGGCCGATGTGGTGCGCCACCGGCTGGTCAGCGCCATCGTCGACGCGTACGAGCGCGACGAAGCGAGCCGCACCCAGTCGGCCCGCCCGGTCAGCGCCCCCTACCCAAGGTCTGGCCGGCGGTGAGCGTCGACGTCCTCAACGAGTGCGGGTATGCCGTCGAGGAGCTCGAGCTCGTGGCGTGCGCCCGGTACGTGCTGGACCAGATGCGCGTTCACCCGGATGCCGACCTGTGCCTCACACTCGTCGACGAAGCCGCGATGGAGGTCCTGCACACCCAGTGGATGGACCTTCCCGGCCCCACAGATGTCATGAGCTTCCCCATGGACGAGCTGCGGCCAGGCCGCGAAGGGGAGGCTCCCGACGAGGGCGTCCTCGGCGATGTCGTGCTATGCCCCACGGTTGCGGAGCGACAGGCCGCCGAAGCGGGCCACGCGCCGATCGAGGAGCTGCTGCTGCTCACGACGCACGGCATACTGCACCTGCTCGGCTACGACCACGGCGAGCTGGCCGAGGAACGCGAGATGTCTGAGCTGCAGCGCCAGCTGCTGCTGACCTTCCTCGCCGGACGAGGGGCGATGACCGTCGGGCTGGTCGCCGCCGCGGTGGTGAGCACCATTGCGGCCTTTCTGCTTTCGGCGGCGGAGGCGGCCGTCTACCGGATGTCCCGGGTGCGCGCGCAGGAGCTCTCCGACGAGGGCCGGCCCGGAGGCACCGCACTGCTCGCCGTCGTGGCCGAGCCCGCGCCGCACCTTGCCGTCCTGGCGTTCCTTCGGGTCGTGGCCGAGGCGGCCACTGCCGTGCTCATCACGATTACCGTCATCGGCATCGTCGACTCGATCGGCCAGGCACTCGCCATCTCGATCGCCGTCATGGCGGTGGTCTCGTTCGTCGTCGTCGGGGTGTCTCCCCGGACTCTGGGCCGACAGCACTACGACCGGGTGGCGCTGGCCGCGGCGCCCCTGACCCGCGGTCTGCGGCGCATTCTGGGACCACTGGCGCAGGCGCTCGTCGCGCTCGGCAACGCGGTAACGCCCGGGAAGGGTTACCGGGACGGACCGTTCCAGACCGAGTCCGAGCTGCGCGACCTGCTCGACCAGGCGTCCGAGACCGACGTGATCGAGGACGACGAGCGGGAGATGATCGACTCGGTCTTCGAGCTGGGCGACACCGTGGCTCGCGAGGTGATGGTGCCCAGAACCGACATGGTGACCATCCCGTCCGACAAGACGCTAGGCAACGCGATGTGGCTGTTCTTGCGCACCGGCTTCTCGCGCATTCCGGTCGTCGGGGAGGACAATGACGACGTCCTGGGCCTGCTCTACCTCAAGGACCTCGTCCAGCGGGTGGCCGACGACCCGAAGGCGGCCGCCCTGCCGGTCGACGACCTGAAGCGGCCGATGCATTTCGTGCCCGAGTCCAAGCCGGTCGACGACCTGCTGCGCGACATGCAGCGCGAGCAGAACCACTTCGCGATCGTCGTCGACGAGTACGGCGGGACGGCCGGGCTGGTCACCATCGAGGACATCCTCGAGGAGATCGTGGGGGAGATTGCCGACGAGTACGACCGCGAGGAGCCCGGCGTCGAGCCCCTCCCGGACGGCTCGCTGCGGGTGCCGGCCTCGATGGACGTCGACGACTTCGGCGAGCTGTTCGGGCTGGACATCGACGACGACGAGGTCGACACCGTGGGGGGTCTGCTCGCCAAGGCGATCGGCCGGGTCCCGATCGTCGGCTCGACCGCGCACGTCGAGGGCCTCTCGCTCACTGCCGAGCGGATGGCCGGGCGCCGCCACCGGATCGCGACGGTCATCGTTCGTGCGCTCGAGCCGACTGCCGAGGCGCCGGAGGGCGATAGGGACCGAGCTCATGCCGACTGAGCCCATGCCGACTGAAGGCGGCCCGCCAGGGGCCTCCGCGGGTGAGTTCCGGGCCGGCTTCGCCTGCATCGTGGGGCGGCCCAACGCCGGCAAGTCGACCCTCACCAATGCGCTGGTCGGGCAGAAGGTCGCCATCACGTCGTCCAAGCCGCAGACGACCCGGCATACCATCCGCGGCATCTCGACGAGCGAGCACTCCCAGCTCGTCCTCGTGGACACGCCCGGGCTG
Source organism: uncultured Actinomycetota bacterium (assembly GCA_963724925.1). Classification (GTDB taxonomy): domain Bacteria; phylum Actinomycetota; class Actinomycetes; order Actinomycetales; family Dermatophilaceae; genus Phosphoribacter. The sequence continues at coordinate 96,263 of CAVRXF010000020.1, forward strand.
CACCGTCCCCGGACGTTGCTCGGCCAGCGGCTCAACGACCTCGTCCACCAGAGCCTGCAGGACGTCGACGTCGTGGGGTTCTGTATGCCGGCCGATCAGCGAGTGGGACCCGGGGACCGGTTCATCGCGGCCGAGCTGGCGCAGCTGCGCGCAGCGAAAGGCCGGGCCGTGGTGGCCATCGCCACCAAGATGGACCTGGTCGACCGCGACCGGCTGGCCGAGCATCTCGTCGCCATCGACCAGGTCGGGGACTGGGACGAGATCGTGCCGTGCTCGGCGGCCAGCGGCGCGCAGGTCAGCGTGGTGCGCGACCTGCTCACCTCGTTCCTGCCAGTCTCCCCGCCGCTCTACCCGGAAGAGCTGGCCACCGACCAGCCCGACGAGGTGGTCGTCGCGGAGCTGGTGCGCGAAGCCGCCCTCGAGGGAGTGCGCGACGAGCTGCCGCACTCGCTCGCCGTCGTCGTCGAGGAGATCGTTCCCCGCGAGGGCCGGCCGGAGGGCCAGCCGATGCTCGACGTCCGCGTGAGTGTCTACGTCGAGCGGGCCAGCCAGAAGGCCATCGTCATCGGACGCGGCGGCTCGCGGCTGCGCGAGGTCGGCACGAACGCCCGCGCCGCGATCGAGGCGCTGCTCGGCTCGAAGGTCTACCTCGACCTACACGTCAAGGTTGCCAAGGACTGGCAGCGCGACCCGAAGCAGCTGCAGCGGCTGGGGTACTGACTGAGGTTGGCGGAGCCTCAATGAGAGACCACGCACCCGGGGCTCTTGGACAAATCCCGAGCTCTTGGCACGAAACCGGTGCGCTTACCCCCGTAGCCAGGGCTAACAGCAGCCCGCACGTGCTAAGAGCAGCGCCGTCACTACCTTCCGACCAGGCATGATGGGCGGCATGGCCACCCTCGTGTTCGTCCATGCCCATCCAGACGACGAGGCGACCTTGACGTCCGGGTCGATGGCCCGGGCCGCCGCCGAGGGGCACCGGGTCGTCACCGCTATCGCGACGAACGGTGAGCACGGTGAGGCCCCGGACGATCTGGGGCCCGGAGAGACGATTGCCGACCGGCGCCGGAGGGAGGCTGACGCGTCCGCGAGCGCCGTCGGCGTCGCCCGGCTGGCCTGGCTCGGGTACGCCGACTCGGGGATGACCGGCTGGGACCAGAACCGGCACGAGAGCGCGTTCAACACCGCCGACCTCGACGAGGCCGCCGGTCGACTGGCTGCCCTGCTGGACGAGGAGGCGGCCGACGTCGTCGTCGGCTACGACTGGCACGGCAACTACGGTCATCCCGACCACGTCAAGGTGCATCGGGTCGTTCGCCGGGCCGTCGAGCTCGTCCGCGGGCCTCGGCCGCGGCTGCTCGAGGCGACCATGAACCGGGACCGGCTGCGGGCGGAAGTCGCGGAATACCAGACCCAGCAACCGGAGGTCGAATGGGATGTCGATGCGCCCATGGACGACGGCAACCCGTTGGGCACGCCAGAGGCCGAAATCCACTGGGAGGTCGACGTCACGGCATACCTGCAACAGCGACGCGCCTCGCTCGCATCGCACGCCAGCCAGGTGACCGACACGGCCAGGTGGCTCGGGCTCGATGCGGACGGCTTCGCGCGAGCGTTCTCGACGGAGTTCTACATCGAACCTGGCCGAGCGCCCGGCATGCGCCGAGCGTGGTTCCTCGACGGGCTGCCCGGGAGTGGCACGCCTAGCGGAGCACCTTGACGGTGACCCACGCGTCGTGCACCGCCTTGGCCTGCGTCGACTTCGCGCCGTAGCGCTTCCTGGCGGCAGCCATGGTCCGCTCGGCGAACTCGGCGAACTCGACGTCTTTAGGGATGCCCTTGCCGGTGATCGTGTCGTACCAGATCTGCCCGGGCGCCTCCCACGAGTAGCCCCCGATCGCCGTGGCCACCAGGGCGAAGGCCCGGTTGGGGATACCGGAGTTCAGGTGGACGCCGCCGTTGTCGTGTTCGGCGTCGTGGGGCAGGTCCTGGTAGCCGTCCATGTCCGCCGGCTGTGGGTCCTTGCCCAGGTTGGGGTCGTCGTACGCCGTGCCAGGCGCCTTCATCGAGCGCAGTGCGACGCCGTTGACCTTGTCGGTGAACAGCCCCGCGCCGATCAGCCAGTCGGCCTGATCGGCGGTCTCGCCGCCCCGCAGCTGCTTGACCAGCGAGCCGAACACGTCGGACACCGACTCGTTCAGGGCGCCGGACTGGGCCACGTAGGTCAGCCCGGCGGTGTACTGGGTGAGGCCGTGGGTGAGCTCGTGCCCGATGACGTCGAGGCAGGAGGTGAACCCGTCGAAGTACACCCCGTCGCCGTCGCCGAAGACCATCTGCGCGCCGTCCCAGAACGCGTTGTCGTAGTCGCGCTCGTAGTGCACGCTCGCCACCAGCGGCAGCCCCTTGCCGTCCAGGGAGTCGCGCTGGTACGCCGTCCACAGCATCTGCCAGGTCGCACCGAGCCCGTCGTAGGCCTCGTTGACGGCCACGTCGTCGACGGGCTTGGCGCTCTCGGCCCGCACCAGCGTGCCGGGCAGGGCCGTGCCGTGCTTGGCATCGTGGATCGAGCGCTCCGGCACGGCCGGCACGGTGGCCGTCACCTGCGGGCGCCGGCCCGAGTCCAGCCCGCGAGCTCGCCGGACCAGGTCAGGGGGCACCAGGCCCTTGGGGTCGCGCCCGGCGCGCTCGGAGACGATGGTGCGCCGCTCGCGCACCGTGGCATCGCTGCCGATGGTGCGCTGGGCGCACCGCGCCACGTGTGCGTTGTCGCTGTCCGCCAGCCGCCCGAGCAGGTACGGCGGGATGATCGTGCAGTGGGCCCTGGTCGTCTCCATGCACCCATCCTGCCTGCCGCCACTGACGGCCCAAAAGCGCGCAACGCTCGCGCCGTCCGGGCGACCCGCCAGGGCGGGGGATTGGACGATTCGTGCGCGCGCGGCATACCCTGTCCCCGTGGCGCTGGTGCTCCTGCTTCCCTGCCGCGGCGAGGCCTGATCTGACGGCCCCCCTCGTCGCGGAGTCCGCCGTGCCCCGGCCGCGCACAGACCCCTGACGAGGATGACGAGGCGCCACCATGCATCACCCACAGAAGCCTTCCGGTATGCCGTTCGGCAAGTACCAGCCGTTCCACGAGCAGGTCGTCGTCGACGTTCCTGACCGCACCTGGCCGACCACGCGGCTCACCCACGCCCCGCGCTGGTGTGCCGTGGATCTGCGAGACGGCAACCAGGCGTTGATCGACCCGATGAACTCCGAGCGCAAGAAGCGCATGTTCGACCTACTGGTGAGCCTGGGCTACAAGGAGATCGAGGTCGGCTTCCCGTCGGCCAGCGAGACCGACTTCAACTTCTGCCGCGAGCTCATCGAGGGCGGGCACATCCCCGACGACGTGACCATCCAGGTGCTCACCCAGTGCCGCGACCACCTCATCGAGCGCACCTTCGACGCCATCCGCGGGTCCAAGCAGGCGATCGTGCACTTCTACAACTCGACGTCGACCCTGCAGCGGCGGGTCGTCTTCGGGATGGACCAGGATGGCATCATCGACATCGCGACGCAGGGTGCCCGGCTGGTGCGCAAGCTGCAGGAGACCATCGCGGACACCGAGATCTTCTACGAGTACTCGCCGGAGTCGTACACCGGCACCGAGCTGGACTTCGCGGCGCGGATATGCAACGCGGTCATCGAGGTCATCGACCCGACGCCCGACCACAAGATGATCGTCAACCTCCCGGCGACCGTCGAGATGATCACGCCAAACGTGTATGCCGACTCCATCGAGTGGATGGACCGTCACCTCGCCCGGCGCGACTCGGTCGTGCTGTCCCTGCACCCGCACAACGACCGCGGCACCGGGGTCGCGGCCGCCGAGCTCGGGTTCCTCGCCGGGGCCGACCGGATCGAGGGGTGTCTGTTCGGCAACGGCGAACGTACCGGAAACGTCGACCTGGTCACCTTGGGCATGAACCTGTACACCCAGGGGATCGACCCGCAGATCGACTTCTCCAACCTCGACGAGGTTCGCCGCACCGTCGAGTACTGCAACCAGATCAGCGTCCACGAACGTCACCCCTACGGGGGTGACCTCGTCTTCACGGCCTTCTCCGGATCGCACCAGGACGCCATCAAGAAGGGCCTGGAGTGGATGGAGAAGGACGCGGCCTCTGCGCAGACCGACATCAACGGCATACCGTGGGCGGTGCCGTACCTGCCCGTGGACCCGCACGACCTGGGCCGCTCGTACGAGGCCGTGGTCCGGGTCAACAGCCAGTCCGGCAAGGGCGGGGTCGCCTACATCCTGAGGAGCGAACACGGCCTGGAGCTGCCGCGGCGGCTGCAGATCGAGTTCTCCGGAGTGGTCCAGCGCGACGTCGACCAGCAGGGCGGGGAGGTCACACCCAAGGCGCTGTGGCACAAGTTCCGCGACGAGTACCTGCCGAGCAAGGCGGGGGCGTGGGGGCGGCTGTCCTTCGTCAACGTGACGTCGGACTCTTCGCACAAGGGCGTCACGACGCTCACCGCGACCCTGCGTGACCGAGCCGAGGACCGGACCATCAGCGGCACGGGCAACGGACCGATCGACGCGTTCATCGACGCGATCGCCACCCTGCCGGACGCACCGGCGGACATCCGCGTGCTCGACTACCACGAGCACGCGCTCTCGGCCGGCGAGGAAGCCAAGGCCGCGGCGTACGTCGAGTGCGCCGTGGGCGAGCGGGTGCTGTGGGGTGTTGGGGTGGATTCCTCGATCGTGACGGCGTCGCTGAAGGCGGTCGTCTCGGCGGTCAACCGCGCCATCCGCGACGACGTGTCGGTGTCGGTGCACTGACGGGTCAGGCAGGGGCGCGGTCGGGCTCACGCCGTTCGGTCATGCCGATCGCGGCGTATGTCACGCGTCTGGTATGACCGAAGGTGCAGCGGATCCTGCTCGGTGATCAACGCCGCCGCTCAGGTGTAGCATCGGCCGACGAACCATCGACCAGCCCGGTGGGCTTGCCCCGCTGGTAGAGCCAGGTGTGGAAGAACTGCCCGAGGTGCTGTCCGCTGACTCGCTCCGCGAGGGCGATGAACTGGGTGGTCGTTGCGTTGCCGTAACGGTGCTGGGAGTACCAGGTGCGCAGGACGGCGAAGAAGTCGTCGTCACCGATCCGCTCGCGCAGCGCCTGCAACGTCATGGCTCCCCGAATGTAGATCGTGCCGTCGAAGAGCAAGGCGGGACTGCGCGGGTGGCCAGGCGGCGGGTTCCAGAACGAGGTCTGCAGGGCCGGAGTGCTGGCGTAGTCCTTGAACTGCTGGGCGGCCGACGGGCCGCCGTGTCGCTCGGTCCAGATCCACTCCGACCACGTGGCGAACCCCTCGTGCAGCCAGATGTCGGGCCAGGTGCGCAGCGTGACAGCGTCACCGAACCACATGTGCGAGAGCTCGTGCAGCAGGGTCGCCTCGTCAGGTGCCTGGTCGAAGACTGGCTTGGTCTGCGTCTCGAGCGAGTAGCCGAGCTCGGGCGCGTCGTCGACGATCGCGCCGACCGTCTCGAACGGATACGGTCCGCACAGGCGCTCAAGGAAGGAAACCATCGCGGGCAGCTTGCGCAGCACGGCCGCCGAGGATGCCTGTCGGGGGTCCACCGCGACGTAGGTCGGGATCCCGCTGGCGGTGCTTCCCGTCGTCACATCGAAGCGCCCCAGGGTGATCGTGGCTAGATGGGGAGCCATCGGGTATGCCTCCCGCCAGGTGAACGTGTGGGTCCCGTTGGCAGTCGTGCGGCTCTGCAAGGACCCGTTGCCCACCGCCGTGAGCCCCTCCGGCACCGTCATCCGGACTGTGTAGGTCGCCTTGTCCTTGGGCGTGTCGTTGGCCGGATACCACCCCGGGGAACCTTGCGGCTCGCCGACGACGACGGCGCCGTCGGCGGTTGGCACCCAGCCCTCGCTCGAGCCGTCCGGGTCGATGACGGTCTGCGGCTGACCGGCGTAGGGGACGACTACGCAGAAGACGCTTCCGTCGCGGATCGTCTTCCTCGGCGAGATGATCATCTCCTGGCCGTCTCGGGCCACCGAGGCCTGGGTCCCGTCGATCGTGACCGGTCCGAGGTCGAACCCGCGAAGGTCGAGGTCGAACCGGCTGAGGTTTTGGGTGGCCCGGATTGTCAGGGTCGCTGTTCCACTGAGCCTGCGGCTCGCGGGATCGTAGGCAAGGTCGAGGCGGTAGTTGATGACATCGATCCCGCCATTGCCGGCGAGCGGGAAGAACGGGTCACCGACGCCAGGCGCGCCCACGGTGTCGGCTGCCATGGCAGGTGCCGGGGCGGCGCCCAGAGTCAGCACGGTAGCGAGAAGTATCCAGACAGGTGCCCCCACGTCGGCCTCCGATCGACAGCACCGATGTTAGTCCCGTCCAGTTCGGTGCGGCCGCAACTCCGCGGCCGGGATAGGCCGCTGCGTCGGTGAGCTCGGCAGGAGCATCCCGGCGTCGTGTCCGTAGATCCACTCGACTGCCTCGTGGGACCAGTCCGTGGTGCCGGTGGCCATATCGGCGTCGCGCTCCCGCTGCTGCGGTCCGTCTGGCAGGTGGAATCGGGCCTTGTTCTGCGCCGACAAGGCCTGTAGGCGGGCCGTCCGCGCAATCCGCAGCCGCTCGTAGCGCACCAGCGCGTCGCCGAGGTCGGTATGCCGTTCGGCGAGGCAGGCGGTCAGCGTGGCCGCGTCTTCGACGGCCTGGGCGGCGTTCTGCGCCATGAAGGGCAGCATCGCGTGGCAGGCGTCGCCCAGCAGCGTCACCCGGCCAATCGACCAGCGAGGCATCGGGGCCCGGTCCAGCAGCGCCCAGATGTAGACGTCGTCGACCGCCTCAAGAACGCGCCGGACCTGCGGGTGCCAGCCCTCGAAGGCAGCCACCGCGTCGGCCGGGTTCCCCCGGTCGCTCCAGGACTCGCGGGTCCACGTCTCGCGCTCCATGACCGCGACCACGTTGAGCAGCCGACCCCCGCTGACGAAGTAGTGCACGAGGTGCTTGCCCGGACCCATCCAGACCTGCGAGGTGGTTTCCAGGGCCAGGTCGCGCACCCGGTCCGCCGGGATAAGCGCACGCACGGCGGCGCATCCGGTGAAGCGCGGGGCTTGCGGGCCGAACAGCTGGGTGCGCACCGTCGAGTGGATGCCGTCGGCACCGATGAGCACGTCGACGTCAAGCAGGTGCCCATCAGCGAACCGCACCTCCACCCGGTCGCCGTGGTCGACGAACGCGGCGAACCGACGGCCAACGTGCAGCCGCTTCGCGGGTAGGGCGCGAAGCAGGACCGCGAGCAGGTCGGCGCGACGCAGCTGGTAGTGCGGGAAGCCGAACCTGGCCTCCAACGCGCCACCGAGGGGAGTCAGAAGCAAGGTGCGACCGTCGTCCCACCGGCGGTGATGCCACGCCAAGGACCTCACACCCACGTCCGCCAGCGCGTCGGCAAGCCCCAGCCGGTGCAGGATCCGGGACGCGTTCGGGGTCACCTGCAGTGCGGCCCCCACCTCCGCCAACGCGGGCGCCTGCTCGTAGACGTGCACGTCGAAGCCGGCATCGAGCAGGATCAGCGCGGCGGTGATCCCCCCGACCCCGGCCCCAATGACCGCGACCGAAGCCTTGGTGGGTCTGAGAGCGACCATCGGGAGATTATCGCTGGCGGACCTGGCGGGGTCGCTAGCGCACCCCTGTCGGGCGGAACTGGACCGAGATCCTCGGGCCAACGGACTTGGCCGTCTTGGGGATCGCGTGCTCCCAGGTGCGCTGGCACGAGCCGCCCATGACGACGAGGTCGCCGTGGCCGAGGGCCACGCGTAGCGCAGCCGAACCGCCGCCGCGCGGGCGCAAGGCCAGCACGCGGGCCGACCCGAGCGAGAGGATGGCGACCATGGTGTCGTGCGTCGAGCCCCGACCGATCCGGTCGCCGTGCCACGCAACGCTGTCGCGCCCGTCCCGGTACAGGCACAGTCCCGCGGTGGTGAAGTCCTCGCCGAGCTCCTCCCGGTAGTGGGCGTTGAGCCGCTTGCGGGCCTCGTCGAGCAGCGCGACCGGCAGGGCCTCATCGGCACCGTAGAACCTGGTGAGCCGCGGGACGTCAACGACGTTGTCGTACATCTGACGCCGCTCGGCCTGCCACGGCACCACGTCGCGCAGCGCATCGAAGAGCACGTCGGAGCCGCTCAGCCACCCGGGGCGCACGTCGAGCCAGGCTCGATGGCTGAGCTGGCTCCGGACCACCGCATCGCCCAACCGCCCCAGCAACGGCTCCTCGCCAAGGTCGAGCAGCGAGCCTTGGACCACTAAGGACATGCGTCCCACGCTACCACGCTGTCGAACAACCGTTCGGGCATGAGCGGCAGCCAGGTGATCGACCACTGGGCCCGCCAGGCACAATGGGCCTCGTGCCGCTCTACCGTGACGAGGCGGTCGTCCTGCGCACCCACAAGCTGGGGGAGGCCGACCGGATCATCACGGTGCTGACCCGCACCCGCGGCAAGGTGCGCGCCGTCGCCAAGGGGGTGCGCCGCACCGGATCGCGGTTCGGCGCTCGGCTCGAGCCGTTCATGGTGATCGACCTGCAGTGCTACGAGGGGCGCAACCTCGACACGGTGACCCAGGCCGAGACGCTGGCTCCGCACGGCGACGCGATCTGCCGCGACTACTCCGCATACACCGCCGCGACAGCCGTCGTCGAGACCTGCGACCGGCTCACCGAGGAGCACGAGCCCTCGACCCAGCAGTACCTCCTGCTCGCCGGTGCCCTGGCCGCACTCGTCGCCCGCGAGCACGAGCCGGGGCTGGTCCTGGACGCCTACCTGCTGCGCTCGCTCGCCGTTGCCGGGCTGGGCGCCAAGCTTCCACGACTGCGCGAAGTGCGGCGCGCCCGGTCCGCACCCGTGCGTTCAACATCGCCGCAGGAGGGGTGGTCTGTCCGGTATGCCGTCCGCCCGGCTGCGCGGCTCCGGCGCCGGCCACTCTCGAGCTGCTCGCGGCGCTGCTATCCGGGGACTGGGCGGTTGCCGATGCCAGCGATCCGGTCGAGCGGCGCGAGGGCAGTGGGCTGGTCGCGGCATTCCTGCAGTGGCACCTCGAGCGCGGGGTGCGCTCCCTGCGCCATGTGGAACGGACCCGCGCTGGGGAACGGACCCGCGCCGTGGAACGGACCGGCCCGATCGAACGGAACCCCGCGTGACGGCATACCAGCGCCCCTTCCCGCACCCGTCCGGAGCGACGCCCCCGACGCTGCCGGCCGAGCTGGTCCCGGGCCACGTCGCCGTCGTCATGGACGGCAACGGCCGCTGGGCGAACGCCCGCGGACTGCCCAGAACGAAGGGCCATGAGGCCGGCGAGGCGGCGTTGCTCGACGTCGTCGCCGGTGCCATCGAGATCGGCGTCCAGCCACCTGTCGGCATACGCGTTCTCCACGGAGAACTGGCGCCGCTCGCCCGACGAGGTGCGCTTCCTCATGGGCTTCAACCGCGACGTGATCCGCCGTCGCCGGGACCAGCTGCACTCGTGGGGCGTGCGGATGCGCTGGGTGGGCCGGCGGCCGCGACTGTGGCGTTCGGTAATCCACGAGCTGGAGGTCGCCCAGGAGCTGACCCGGCACAACACCGGGCTGACCCTGCATTTCTGCGTGAACTACGGTGGCCGCGCCGAGATCGCCGACGCGGTGCAGCGGATCGCCGAGCAGGTCGAAGCCGGGCGGCTCTCGCCGCGGGCCATCGACGAGCGCACCATCGCCCGGCACCTGGACGACCCGACCATGCCCGACGTCGACCTGTTCGTCCGCTCATCGGGAGAGCAGCGCACATCGAACTTCCTGCTCTGGCAGTCGGCCTACGCCGAGCTGGTCTTCCTCGACACGCTGTGGCCGGACTTCGACCGACGCCACCTGTGGGCTGCGATCGAGACGTATGCCGCGCGCGACCGCCGCTACGGCGGGGCGGTCGACCGCGCTCGCCGGCCCTGACGGGCTCGCTCCAACCCAGGGCGGTCTGCTCGGGCTTACGTCCAACGGCTAGCCGGCGCAGTCGCCGCAGGTGCCGACGATCTCCACGGTGTGCGCGACGTCGCGGAACCCGTGGTGGCGGCTCACTCGGTCGGCCCAAGCCTCCACGGCCGGACCTTCGACCTCCACCGTGCGCCGGCAGGACCGGCATACCAGGTGGTGATGGTGCCCCGTGCTGCACCGCCGGTAGGCGGCCTCACCGTCTGGCCCCCGGAGCACGTCGACCTCGCCGTCCGATGCCAAGGCCTGCAGGGTGCGGTAGACGGTGGCGAGGCCGATCGGGTTGCCGCTCAGGCGAAGCCGGGCATGCAGGTCCTGGGCAGAGGTGAAGTCCTCGGTGCGCTCGAGCAGGTCGGCGACGGCCGCCCGCTGGCGGGTAAGCCGGCGCTCGGGCTCGGGCATCAGTGCGCCTCTCCGGTGCCCGAGTGGGCGTGTTCGTCGTAGTGGCCCTCGTGTGGGGCGTGCCGGTGGCCGTCGTGCAGGTAGTCGACGTGGCCGTCATGCCAGACCGCCTCGTGCCCGCATTCGGGGCCGTGCTCGTGCGGGTGGCGTTCGGCCTCCCGGTGACCGGGTCGGCGGATCCGGTCGAGGAGGGCCTGCGACACCGCGACGACCAGGAAGATCACGATCGACAGGCACACGATCGTGCCGCCTGACGGGGTGTCGGCGAAGTAGGACAGCACCACCCCGCCGACGGCGCTCACCAGCGCGATCGCGACCGCCCACCGCAGCGCAGTCCGGAAGCTGCTCGCGACCAGCTGCGCCGCGGCGTTCGGCACGATCATCAGCGCTGAGATGAGCAGCAGCCCCACGATTCGCATCGACACCACGACCGTCACCGCCGTGAGCACCGCGAGGGTGATGTTGAGCGGCAGCACCGGCAGCCCGACCGCCCTGGCGTACTCCTCGTCGTTGGCCACGGCGAAGAGCCGCTCGCGCAACAGCAGCACGGTTCCCAGGACCACCGCGGCGAGCGCCCCGAAGACCCACAGGTCGCCCGGCTGCACCGTGGTGATGGCCCCGAACAGGTATGCTGTGAGGCTGGCGGAAGCGGTGCGGGGCGCCTTGGCCAAGATGACGACGCCCGCGGCGATGCCGCCGTAGAAGATGATGGCGAGCGCGACGTCCCCTGAGGTGCCGCCCTTGGCACGGACCAGCTCGATAAGCACCGCCGCGACCACCGCGACGACGAGCGCGGTGAGGACCGGGGCGGAGCCGGTGGCTACCCCGATCGCGACCCCGGTGAGAGCGACGTGGCCCATGCCGTCGCCGATGAGCGCCAGGCGCCGCTGCAGCAGGAAGATGCCCACCATCGGGGCCGCCAGCCCGACGAGCACGGCGGCGATGAGGGCCCGCTGCATGAAGTCCAGGCCGAGCAGCTCGCTCATGGAGCCCCCTCCCGATCGAGCGGACCGCTCGGCGCCAACGGCCGAGACCGGTCCGCAAGCTCGTCGTCATGGTGGTGGCTGTGGTGCTCGTGCAGAAGGCTGTCCGCGCCGGCGAGGAAGACCTCGCGGGGGCCGTCGAAGCTGACCCGCCCCTCGTCGACGACGACCACCCGGGTCACCAGCTCGGTGATCGGCCCCATCTCGTGCGTGACGACCAGCATGGTCACGCCCTCGCCGACCAGCCGGGCCAGGACTTCGGCGAGCCCGTGCTGGGCCCGCGCGTCGACCCCAGCCGTCGGCTCGTCCATCACCAGCACGTCCGGCTCGCCGGCCAGGGCACGGGCGATGAGCACCCGACGCTGCTGCCCACCGGAGAGCTTGGCAACGTCGGTGCTGGCCCGGTCGGCCATCCCCACGACCTCGAGCGCGCGCGAGACGGCGGCCCGGTCGGCCGCGCGGCTGGGGCGCCACAGGCCGCGCCGCGAGAGCCGTCCGCACGCGACGACCTCCTCGACGGTTGCGCGCACCGACCCGGAGAGGGTGTGCCGTTGCGGCACGTACCCGATCCGATGGTGCTCGTGGAAGTCGTCGGCCGGGACGCCGAACAGCTCGACCTGGCCGCTGCGTTCGCAGATCCCGAGCAGGCCCTTGACGAGGGTGGACTTGCCCGACCCGTTCGGCCCGAGCACGGCGAGCACCTCCGACGGGTGGACCTCGAGGTCGACGTCGAGCAGGACGGTGCGGTCGGCATACCCGAACGACGCCTGCTGCACCGAGATGACCGGTCCGTTCGTCGGGCGCGCCGTCACGAGCAGCCTTGTCCCGCACGCAGGGCCGCCAGGTTGGCACGCATGATCTCGGGGTAGCTCGAGCCGGCTGAGCTGGCCGTAACGCCCTCCACCGGGTCGAGCACGGCAAGCGTGGCCCCGGTGCTCGTCGCTATCGTCTGGGCGTACTTGGTATCGACGAGCGTCTCGGCGTAGATCGTCGTTGCCTTGGCGGCCCGGACCGTCGCGGTGACGTCGGCGAGCGCCTTTGCCGACGGCTCCTGGTCCGGGCTCAGCCCGGCGATCGGCACCTGGGTGAAGCCGTAGCGGCCCGCCAGGTAGCCGAAGGCTGCGTGGCTGGTCACCAGCTGGCGGTTCGCGCAGGAGGCGAGCCCGGTGCGGTATGCCGTGTCGAGGTCGCCGAGCTCGGTCGCGAGCGCCGCCGCGTTGGCCCGGAAGTCCGCAGCATGCGGCGGGTCGAGCTGGGCAAGACGCTCGCCGATCGCAGTTGCGACCGTGCTCAGACGCTGGGGGTCCAGCCAGAAGTGCAGGTCCCGGCCGGCGTCCTCGCCGGCCGGGGCACCAGCGGCCCGGGTGAGGTCGAGGTTGGCCACCGTCGCCACGTCGAAGCCGGTGGCGCTGGCCTGCGCCGCGACTGCGGTGTCGACCGCCGGTTGCAGCCCGCCGAGATAGACGACCAGCGCTGCGCGACGCAGCCCTGCGACGTCCTGGGAGGTCAGCTCGAGGTCATGCGGCTCGACGCCTGGCTTGGTCAGCGTGTTGACGGCCAGGTGGTCGCCGCCGACCTTGGTCAGCGCGTATTCGAGCGGGTAGAACGACGCGGTTGCGTTCAGGCGGCCGTCCGACCCGGCAGCCGTGCTGCCTGCCGGGGGCGGCCCGCCCGCACCCGAGCAAGCGGCCAGCACAAGCGCAGCCCAGCCGGCCAGGGCAAGGCGCAGCAGGGTGGCTCGACACGGCATACCGCGATGGTGAAGTAAATGAGAATCATTGTCAACTAGTGCACCGGTCCTCAGCGTGGGAAGGCCTGCACGACCGCCACTGCGACGAGGAGGAAGAGAACCGCGATGCGCATCATCCGCTCGGGCAGCGTGAGCCGAGGCCAGGTGAGGAACAGCAGCCAGAAGACGAACAACGCGACGACGAGGGTGAACATGAACCCGATACGCGGCACGAGCACGCCAGCGACCATGAGAGCCAGCACGGCGAGGAAGGCCGCGACGCGGGGCACCCGGCTCAGGCGGGCGACCAGCGGGACCGACGCGTGCTCGACCCGAGACCGGAACGACATGCTCACAGCCAGCAGGCTACGGGACGTTAGCCTTGCCCCATGTCAGCGAGCGCGTCCACCGTGGATACCGTCGTCAACCTGTGCAAGCGCAGGGGATTCGTCTTCCCGTCCGGCGAGATCTACGGCGGGACGCGGTCGGCCTGGGACTACGGCCCGCTCGGCGTCGAGCTCAAGGAGAACATCCGCCGGCAGTGGTGGAAGGCCGTCGTCACCTCCCGGGAGGACGTCGTCGGGCTGGACTCCTCGATCATCCTGCCCCGCCAGACCTGGATCGCCTCGGGACACGTGGGCACCTTCCATGACCCACTCGTGGAGTGCCTCTCCTGCCACAAGCGCTTCCGCGCCGACCACCTGCAGGAAGCCCACGCGGCCAAGAAGGGCATCGAGGACCCCGACGAGGTCGAGCTCGTCGACGTCGCCTGCCCGAACTGCGGAAACCGCGGGCAGTGGACCGAGCCGCGTGCGTTCAACATGATGCTCAACACCCACCTCGGGGTCGTCGAGGACGACTCGTCGCTGCACTACCTGCGCCCCGAGACCGCGCAGGGCATCTTCCTCAACTTCAAAACCGTTGAGCAGGCCGCTCGCAAGCGGCCACCGTTCGGCATCGCCCAGACCGGCAAGTCGTTCCGCAACGAGATCACGCCGGGCAACTTCATCTTCCGCACCCGCGAGTTCGAGCAGATGGAGATGGAGTTCTTCGTCAAGCCGGGCGAGGACGAGCACTGGCACCAGTACTGGATCGACGAACGCACCCGCTGGTATCTCGAGCTGGGCATCAAGGCCGAGAACCTGCGCCACTACGAGCACCCGAAGGAGAAGCTCTCGCACTACTCGAAGCGCACCGTCGACATCGAGTACCGCTTCGGGTTCGTCGGCTCCGAGTGGGGCGAGCTGGAGGGCATCGCCAACCGCACCGACTTCGACCTGACTGCGCACACCCAGCACTCCGGCCAGGATCTGTCCTACTTCGACCAGGCCACCGGTGAGCGCTACGTGCCCTATGTCATCGAGCCCGCGGCCGGTCTGTCGCGCTCACTGATGACCTTTCTCGTCGATGCCTACGACGAGGACCAGGCGCCCAACACCAAGGGCGGCGTCGACCGGCGGGTCGTGCTGCGCCTGGACCCGCGCCTCGCGCCGGTGAAGGCAGCCGTGCTGCCGCTCTCGCGCAACGCCGACCTCAGCCCGATGGCCCGTGACCTTGCCCAGCAGCTGCGCCAGAGCTGGAACGTTGACTCGGACGACGCTGGCGCCATCGGCAAGCGATACCGCCGACAGGACGAGATCGGGACGCCGTTCTGTGTCACCGTCGACTTCGGCACGCTCACCGACCACGCGGTGACGGTTCGCGAGCGCGACAGCATGACGCAGAACCGCATCGCGGTCGACCAGGTGCAGGGCTACCTCGCCGAGCGCCTTCCTGGCTGCTAGGACAATCAGAAGTGGCCCTGATGGCGCACTCGGGTCCTCGCGACTGAGACGGCCCATGCCTCTGTGGAGTCGACTGGCGGACCTGCCGCGCGACCGCCTCGCCGAGCAGGTGAGCGCGGCGTCCTACGGCACCATCCTGGTGCTCGCCGCGCTGCCGTTGATCAGTGCGGTCGAGGTGGCCTCCGGATGGGGCTGGGAGCTGGTCACCGGCGTGGGACTGGCGACGTGGGTGGCCCACCTGTATGCCGAGGTGGTCGGAGACCGCATGCGCACGGACGCGGCCCCGGACCGCATGGAGCTGCGCCGGGCCATGCTAGACGGCCTGCCGATCCTGCTTGCTGCGTTGCCTCCGGCAGCCATCCTGCTGGTCGGGCGCCTCGGGGTGCTCGACCCTCGGCTGGCAGTGTGGTTGGCCGTCGCCGTCGCCATCCTGCAGCTCGTCGGCCTCGGCGCGTTCGTGGGATGGGCCGTTTCCCCGCGTGGTCCAGGAGCATGGTGGTATGCGGGGGTAACCGCCGCCATCGGCCTAGCCGTCGTTACGCTCAAACTGCGCCTCGGCCACTGACCGACGCGGAATACTGGTCCCATGCCCCGCCAGCCGTTGCCTCCCCTCACGCCCGGCTGGGTCATCGTCGACGGCTTGCCGGTCTTTCACCGGGTCCACACGGAGGCCGGCGACGACGGCACGCCGATCGTGCACGTGCACGGGTTCGGCATCTCCGGGACCTACCTCGAGCCGACGGCCGCGCTGCTCGCGCCGCGCCACCGCACGTTCGTCCCAGACCTGCCCGGGATGGGACGAAGCGTGCGGCCCGAGCGCGGGCTCGACCTGCCTGGGCTGGCCCGGGCACTGGTGTCCTACCTCGACGCTGTCGAGATCGATCGAGCCACGTTTGTGGGCAACTCCCTTGGCTGTCCGATCATCGTGGAAGTGGCCACCACGTTTCCCGATCGCATCGACCGTGCGGTGCTGGTCTCGCCAGCTGGGGGACCCAACAACATCCCGTTGCCGCGGGCGCTGCGGCAGATGGCCATGGACGGGCTTCGTGAGCCGCCGTCGATGGTGCCGATCGCCACGCGCGACTACCTTCGGTTCGGCGTGCTGCAGAGCCTGTCCCTGTTCCGCGCGATGACGCGCTACCCGACGCTCGAGCGCCTGCACAACCTGGTGGCGCCGACGCTCGTGATCGCGGGAGACCGCGACCCGCTGGTGAACATCGGCCGGGTGTTCGTCCTCAATGCGCTGCCCCACGTGCAGGCCGTCAAGGTGCACGGGGCGCACGCCCTGAACTACAGCGCACCCGACCTGATCGCCCACCTCGTGGAGGCGCACGTCAGCGGTCGGCCGCTTGTCACGGCGGGGCCGGAGGGCACTTTCGAGGTTGTTCCGATCCCGCCACACCTGGTGGCCGCGGGCCAGACGGTAGAGGCCGGAGTCGGTATGCCGTCCGCCGACCCGCCGCGGTGAGGACCCGGCTGATCCTCGTGCACGGGACGCGGGTCAGCCACGTGCAGTGGTCGGCGCACCGGCGCTGGCTGGAACCGCGGTTCGAGGTGGTCCTGCCGGACCTGCCGGGCCACGGCGCGCGGGCGACTGAGCCCTTCACCATGGACGCGGCCGTCGCGGTCGTCGCCGAGGCGGTCGAGGACGCATCGCCCGGGCAGCCCGTCGTGCTCGTCGGGCACTCGCTGGGCGGCTACGTCGCCATGACCTACGCCGCCGCGCACCCGGACCGGCTCGCCGGTCTGATCCTCATCGGGGCGACCGCGGTGCCACGAGGAGCCGGCGCCGCGGCATTCCAGCTCCTGGGGTGGGCCACCGAGCGGGCGGGGGAGCAGCGGGTGACCCGGTTCAACAACTGGCTGCTCTCGAAGATGGCACCGGCGGAGGTGTTTGCTGCGATCGAGCAGGACGGCTACTGGTTCGAAGCGGTGCGCGCCGCGTGGGCGGCGGTGCTGGCCGGCGGGCGGCCGGAGCTGCTTCGCGATGTGCGCTGCCCGGTGCTCATCGTCAGGGGTCAGTTCGACCAGATCGGCATCCACGCCTATCGGTATGCGGCCCAGGCGCCGGACGCGCGGGTGGTCACCGTCCGGCGGGCCAGCCACCTACTGCCGCTGACCCGCCCGTGGCAGACCTCGGCGATCATCGCCGGGTTCGCCGGAAGGGTCAGAGTCGGCGTGCCCGCCCGGGACGGCCCTTCGACAATGCGCCGAGATGTCGACGAGCTCAGCTCGGGTGGTGCGCACGATGCGCAATTGCCGATGGTCGGACGTTGCATACCGAACCCGCGACGCGAGATCCGCCTTCGCTGAGAAGGATCATGCGGTTCGGACATCGTGGTGGCCCATCTGGGCCGCAGTGCACCGGTGGGGCTGTTCCTGTTGCGACCAACGAAGTTGGGGCCGGCCACCGCCACGGCGGCGTGGGAACCGCTTGCCGTCGCACGGCCGGAAATGACCGGCGTTCGCCGGGACTCCTCGGGTTTCTGTGGGTCGCGCCGCACAGACAAACCCATCCAAACGTCCGGCATCGCCTGCCTTGCTCCTTCAGCCTGCACCGTGGGCGATGAGACGTCGGGAGACGAGTCTCGTTGTGGGGGTCGGGGATCGCGCGTCACGCGCGGCAGGCCCTGGCCTGCCGACGGTTGCTGCATCAGGGGGCCGCAGAGGCTCCAAGGTCAAGGGCGGCCGCAGGCCGTCGCGTGCGCGATGCGCAGCACCCTTGAGCTTGGAGGGGCGGTCCCGTAAGCAGCGCGATCCCCAACCCCCACAACGGGTCCCATCGCAAACCTCCAGTGAACTGCCCGTTATGTTCAGGTCTGGCGACCCACAGAAACCCGAGGAGAACCCGTTCGCCGCCCTACACTGGGACCATGGTGACAGGCTCGGGGACGGCGCATCGCCGCCTGCAGCGCCTGAAGGACCAACGCGAGGCCATCCAGGACCTGGTGCGCTCCCACAAGGGTCGCTCCGTGGCCGTGGTCGGGTCCGTCGCGCGCGGTGACGACACCGCCGACAGCGATATCGACCTACTCGTGGAATTCGAACCCGCGAGTTCTCTGCTTGACCTCATTGCTCTCGAGGCGGCCCTGGAGGACCTGCTGGGGACGCAGGTCGACGTCATCTCCGCGGGCGCCCTACTCGATCGCGACGTCGACATCCGCCGCGACGCTGTGGCCCTTGTGAGTCGCTCCGACACCCGCCGGCTGGCCGACATGCTCATGGCCGCCGACGAAATCAACAACATCACCGCGCGAGGGCGCACCGCGTTCGACGCCGACGTTGCCCTGCGCCGCGCGGTGGAACGGTGCCTGGAGATCGTCGGTGAGGCAGGCAAAAGCAGTGTCCGACGAGGTACGAGCCCAGCATCCGGACGTTCCCTGGACGTCGATGGCGAGGATCCGCGATCGCCTCAGCCACCACTACCATCGCATCGACCCCGATCAGTTGTGGACTGTCGCAACGACCGACATTCCCGCACTTGTCGATCAACTGCGACGCATGCAGGCCAGCTGAGCCCGACCTACGCCGACAACCGGCTCGACCGGCGAAAGCTGCTTCCGATTCTGCCGATGAGCGCGCGTCCTTCCCGCCCAGTAGGACGCACAGCACAGCGTTGAGGCACTGAGATTAGGCCCCGGGCCGGGGAGCATGCCCGACTTGCGGCTGGAGGCAGTCCGCGTCCCCATGGCCCCAGGATCCTCGGCTTCTCCGAGCGTGGGCCAAGAGCACCACAATCGACGGTGGCACTGGTCCAGGTCACTACCTGCAGCGACACTCTGGAGAACTCGGTCGTGTCAGGCCCTCGCTCCCATCCGCTGGCTGGCGGGCGAGCGTCAACGTCTGTGGCAGCCCCCTGGCGTTAGACGGCGAACTTGGCTCCGCACACGAGCCGACCATCCTCACCGCTGATGAGCGAGCGCCGGTGCGGACGGCCAACGTAGGCGGCGGCGCCCTGGCAGGCTCTCCTGCCGGCGGGGCTCATCGTTCGAAGTCGATGCTGTTGACTGTGCCTGTATGAGGTCGCACGCTGGTGCCCTCGTCTGGGCGGAGGGCTCCATGGGCAAGTTGATCTACGCCGCCAACATCTCGCTCGACGGCTTCCTCGAGGACGAGACGGGTTCGTTCGACTGGTCCGTGCCGGACGAGGGCGTGCACGCGTTCTGGAACGAGCACGAGCGGCACATCGGCACGTCGCTCTACGGGCGACGCATGTACGAGACGATGCGCGTGTGGGAGAGCGACGACTGGTTGACGAACGAGCCCCCGGTGGTCCGCGAGTATGCCGGGATCTGGCGTGACGCTGACAAGGTCGTCTACTCCACCTCACTGGCCGATGTGTCCACCGCGCGCACGAGGATCGAGCGGCAGTTCGAGCCCGAGGCGGTGCGACGGCTCAAGGAGACCTCCGGATCGGACCTGAGCATCGGAGGCGCGGGCATCGCGGCCGAGGCCTTCCGGCACGGCCTGGTCGACGAGTGCGTGCTGCTGCTGTGCCCGGCCCTCGTCGGCGGCGGCAAGCCGGCGCTGCCTCGAGGCGTACGACTTGACCTCCAGCTGCTGGACCACCGTCGATTCGACAACGGCGTGGTCTACGTCCGCCATGCGGTCCGACACCCCGCCTGACACCCGCGCCGACAGTGCCATGAGCCCGAACTCCGGAGGTGCCCCCTTCCGCCGCCTGTCGACCTGCTGGCCTGCGGCTGCGGGCTGTGGCTGCAGGGGTCGGCGTGTGCGGCGGTGCGCATTGGCGTGGCGGTGTACGAGCACAGCAGGCTGAAGGAGCACCCGGGTAGCATTCGGCGGTGCGGATCGTTGTCTGCGGTACTCATGCCAGTGGCAAGAGCACCCTGGTGTCCGATTTCGCGTTGGCGCATCCGCGGTTCGAGGTGCTGCCGGATCCGTTTGACCTGGTCGATGTGCTCGACCCTGGCTCGCCAGCCTCGTTCCGTGAGCAGCTCGTCGTGGCCGCGCAGCGGTTGATCGCGTTGCCGTCAGGAGTCGACGTGATCGCCGAGCGCGGTCCGCTGGACTTCCTTGCCTATCTGGAAGCCCTGGTGACGTTGGGACGGGTCACGGTGGCCAGGGGGGTCAGCCAGGACCTGCGGATGATGACGGCGGCAGCGATGGTGCACGTTGATCTGTTGGTTGTGCTGCCGCTGGCGGGCGTACCGGATGTCTGGGTCCCGGATGTGGAGGATCCTCGGTTGCGTACCGCGATGGATCAGCACCTGCTCGAGCTATGCGACGACGACGAACTGCTGGGCGCGGTCGCCGGCGTCGTCGAGCTGGTCGGATCGCCCGAGGCGCGGCTGGCCTCCCTGACGGCGGCTGTCGACACTCCGAACTGACCAGTAGGCGGGGCCCCTAGACTAGCTCCTCGCCGGGATGTTCCGGATGGGTGACCCAGCAGTGCCTTCGTCGGCGGGGTGGAGCTGGCCGCGTAGTGGGGCCCGTGGACACCGGCCGGTCCTTCAGAGGTACTCCACCCAGCGGCGGCCCAGGTCCTGCAGCCATCAACCCAGTGTAGAACACGTGTCCTAATGATGCTTTCGACTTCTTGGGCCTAGGCGAATCCCTGTCGCGGCTGTCACAGAACCCGCCGTCGGAGCACCTTTTTCGGATGACGTGCACAACCGCGCACTTTGGGGAGTTCTCGTGAACGTGTTGACCGCGGCCTGGATCGGAGCCGCCCGCCCCCACCGGCCCGACGTCGGCGCCGCCGGGCGGTGCGCCCGGTGCGGATTTGTCGACCAGCTGGTGGCTACCAACGCGGTGGTGTTCCAAACTCTTCACCGCGTTCGACGGGTGGACCGCTCCTGCCGGCGCCGGGCGGTTGCCGGATCTGCTCGTGGGCGTTCAGCACCGCCGCGCCGCGCCTGCACTTGCCCCTGCCGTAGGCGCGTTCTTCCTCACCCTCGCGTACCCCTCGCGGTATCCCTGCTGGTACTGCTGCAGGTGCGCGCCCCCAGCTGGTAGCGCACCGGGACGAGGTCCTTCGACGACGTCCTCAGCGTCCGCCCCGATGCCGCCAACGCGGGATCACCTCTCTGGGGCTGCCATCTGCTCCTGCTTCAGCGCCGTGGTCCGCGTCCCCCATCGCGACCTGCTCACCTTGGACAACCCGGGTGATTACACGTTTGGCCCGGCGCGCGATCAGAGCCAGCTCAGCCGTTTGAACACCAAGTAGAGCGCAGCCGACGCGAGCAGCATCAGGACCAACGCGAAGGGGTAGCCGAAGTCCCAGTGCAGTTCGGGCATGTGGTCGAAGTTCATGCCGTATACGGTGCCAACGAGGGTGGGGGCGAAGAAGATCGCCGCCCACGCGGAGATCCTCTTGATCTCTTCGTTCTGCGTGTAGCTGGCGCGGGTGAGTTGCCTGACCTCCTCATTCTGCGCCTGCCCCACCAGCATGGCGTGCAGGGTCAGGACGGTCTGGTAGAACTCGATCACCCCCTGCAGGTACTCCTTTTGACCGTCGGCCACGCTGCGTACTCGGTCGAACTGGTCGGCCAGGTCGGCCACCAGCCGCTGCCCGTCGGGTGAGATCCGGGCCAAGGTGGTCATCCGCCCGTAGATCGCCGCGCTCAGCGCGCCCATGGTGCGCACGGCGAGCAGCCCGTGGCGGGCTCGGAACAGTTCATTGATGAATTCTTCGGGATCGTCGATGTGTCCGCCAGTGACGCGTTGCTCGAGCTGCCACACGTCACTGGTCACTGTCTCCACATAGTCCTCCTGGTGGCGGGCCAGGGCCGACACGATCGCGTAGGACAGCTCGAACGGGGTGGTGGGTGTCAATCGCCCGGCCTGGATCCGTCGGAGCACCGCGCCAGTTTCACGCAGGGCCACCTCCGGGTCGACCGCCGGGTTGAGCGGTCCGTGCACTGTCACCAAGTAATGCTTCCCGACGAACTGGTCGAGCTCGATGTAGTGCACATGGCCACGCTTCCCCGGTTCGGGGGCGTGCAGGACGAAGAACACGTGATCTGGGTAGGCGTGCACCTTGGGCACCCGGTTGCGCTCGATGCAGTCCTGTACCGCCGTGGGGTGGAAGGCGAACACCTCCGACAGCACCCGGGTGGCCTCCTCATCACACTGGGGGATGTCCACCCAGACCAAACCATCCCCGCGGTCCAGCAACGCCGCCAGCTCCTGCACCGGACGCTGCTCAACCCCCTCATTGGTGATCAGGCGAACGTCCACAACGCCACTCCCTTCGGTAGTCCCGCCGGGGCCAACGACCCGGCATGACCGCTCCCGGGGAAACGGGTCGGTCAGCAGCCGCCGAGCTGGCCAGCCACAGACATGGTGTCAAGACAGAGCCTCATCTAGATTCTCGATTCGCGATCCCATGATGACAGTCCTCTCGCGTGGGAGGCCGAAGTACTCCGCCGCGTCCGCGGTGATTCGGGAGGTGGCGACGAAGAGCCGCTTGCGCCAGCGGATCATGCCGGGTGCGTCGCCCACGCGCAGGTCGATGGTGGAAAGGAAGTAGGACACCTGGTCGGGGTCTAGAGAAGCCTGCAAAGGCATGCGTGCGGAGGCCAGGCGGAGCACGCTAGGGACGTTGGGCTCTTGCATGTACCCGAACCGGGCGCTGATGTGGGTGATCCCGTCATCCTCGTAGCGCAGATCGTCGATCCTGATGCGGTCGGCTGCTGCAAGATGAGGGACCGGCAGCGTCTCGATCGAGAGGATCACGACCTGTTCGTGAAGGATGTGGCTGTGCTCCACGATGGCGCGCATCGCCAGCGGGGTCGTGCTCTTGCCGCGGTTCAGGAACACCGCCGTGCCGGGGACGCGTGGCAGCGGGGGCCGCAGGTCGTGCAGTTCGTCGACGAAGCCCTGCAGAGGCCCCTCGTCGTGCTCGCGTTGCGTTGTGACCAGCTCGCGGCCGCGCTGCCATGTGGTGAGCACCGTGAACACGGTGACCCCGATCAGCAGCGGGAGCCAGGCGCCGTGGGTGAGCTTTGTCAAGTTCGCGGTCAGGAAGAGCAGATCGACGATGAGGAACGCGGCAGCGCCGATCAGCACCAGCCACAGCGGTTTGCCCCACTGGTGACGCACCACGTGGAAGAACAGCAGCGTGGTGATCGTGATGGTGCCGGTGACCGCCATCCCGAAGGCGAACGCAAGCGCGACCGAGGTCTGGAAGGTGAATACGAGGGTGAGCACCGAGACCATGAGCGCCCAGTTGATCCACGGGACGTAGACCTGGCCGATGGTCTGCTCGGAGGTGTGGTTGATGCGCAGCCGCGGCAGGTAGCCGATTTGGACGGCCTGGTGGGAGACCGAGAAGGCGCCGGTGATGACGGCCTGGGAGGCGATGATCGTGGCCGCGGTCGCCAGCAGCACCATCGGTAGGCGCCCCCAGGCGGGGACCAGCAGGAAGAACGGGCTGCTAATCGTCTCGTTAGGGTCCCCGAGCACGAGCGCGCCCTGGCCTAGGTAGCTGAGAATGCAGGCGGGGAACACCAGGAGCAGCCATGCGCGGGTGATCGCGGTGCGGCCGAAGTGGCCCATGTCGGCGTATAGGGCCTCGGCCCCGGTGACGGCCAACACGACCGCAGCAAGAGCAAAGAACGCGATCGAGAAGTGGCCGATGAGGAAGCCCAGTGCGTACGTCGGGGAGAGCGCCTTGAGGATCTGCGGGTGTCCGGCGATTCCGCCGAGGCCGCAGGCCCCGATCGCCGCGAACCACACGATCATGACCGGGCCAAACAGACGGCCCACCCGCGCCGTGCCAACCCGCTGCGCCGCGAACAGCACGATGATGATCACCGCGGTGATCGGCACGATGAGGTGCTCCAGCGACGGCTGCACGACCTTGAGACCCTCGACCGCCGAGAGCACCGAGATCGCCGGGGTGATAATGCTGTCGCCGAAGAACAGGCTTGCGCCGAAGATCCCGAGCGCCGCCAACGTGGCCTTGGTCCGCCCCCCTCCGGGGCTTCCTTGGCGTCTGATCAGGGTGATGAGCGCGAGAATGCCGCCCTCCCCGTCGTTGTCGGCGCGCATCACCAGCAGCACGTACTTGACCGTGACGATGATCGTCACCGACCAGAAGATCAGCGAGATGATGCCATAGACACTCTCAGTCGAAGCGGCCACTGGGTGCGGGTCCTCGGGGTTGAAGACCGTTTGGATCGTGTAGATGGGGCTCGTGCCGATGTCACCGAAGACGACGCCCAATGCACCAACCGTTAGCGCTGCTCGCGCAGGTGTGCGCGTGCGGCCGGCGGTGTCGGCACTCATCTGCGCGAATCTCCTAGACCTGGGGGCGACTGCGGGCATCGTATTTCTTGAGAGCTGGGGGTCGCGATTTCACCTGCCAGCCGCGACCACGAAGGTGCTGTCCCAACCCTGCGGTTTACCCGCCGGCGTCGACCTAGACGTGCACCGCAGCCCCAACCGCATCCTGGCGATCTGCGGCCTTCCCGAGGAGGCCTCGACAGTGCCCCCGGCCTCTACCTCACAGTCCCGCCTCATCAAACCAGCCGCCTTGGGTCCTGGGTGTTAAGGGGTTGTGAGGATTTGCGGGGTGGGAGTTAGGGCTTCGTTAGGACCGCTGCCGTGGGCGGTTGCGTTGGTTAAGACTGCTCGGGTGGTCGAAAGCGCCACCTGATGATTGGAGTCTGCATGGACGACTTGGTCTTCGTGGCCCTCACCGTCGCCTTCTTCGCGGTGGCGGCGCTGCTGGTGAGGGGGGTCGAGCGTCTGTGAGCATCGCGAACGTCGCCGGGCTGGCCCTGTCTGTCCTGCTGATCGGCTACCTGCTGGTGGCCCTGCTGTTCCCGGAGCGATTCTGAGATGTCAGACACGACCGCCGGCCTTTTGCAGGTCGGTCTGCTGATCGCCGCTCTTGCGGCGTGCTACAAGCCCCTGGGCGCGTACATGGCCCGGGTGTACACCAGCGAGCATGACACCCGCGCCGAACGGGTCATCTACCGGGTGATGGGCGTGGATCCCACGGCCGATCAGCGTTGGCCGGTCTATGCACGTTCCCTGCTGGTGTTCTCGGGGGTGTGCGTGCTGGGGTTGTACGCGCTGCTGCGCTTGCAACCGAACCTGCCGCTGAGTCTTGGATTCCCCGGTGTCGCCCCCGATCAGGCGTTCAACACCGCCGCCTCGTTCACGACCAACACGAACTGGCAGTCCTACTCCGGCGAGTCGACGATGGGGCATCTGGCCCAGATGGCCGGGCTGGCCGTGCAGAACTTCGTCTCGGCTGCGGTCGGGATGGCCGTCGCGGTGGCCCTGGTGCGCGGGTTCGCACGTTCGCGCACCGATCGGGTCGGCAACTTCTGGGTGGACCTGATCCGGGGTAGCCTGCGCATCCTGCTGCCGATCGCCGTGGTCGCCACGGTGGCGCTGATCGCGCTGGGCGCGGTGCAGAACTTCTCCTCCGGCACCGAGGTCACCACCTTGGTTGGCCAGTCGCAGACCATCACCGGCGGGCCGGTCGCCTCGCAAGAGGCCATCAAGGAGCTGGGGACCAACGGCGGCGGGTTCTACAACGCGAACTCGGCGCACCCGTTCGAGAACCCCAACGCCGTCTCGAACCTGCTGGAGATCTTCCTGCTGCTGCTCATCCCGGTGTCGTTGACGTACACGTTCGGGCGGATGGTCAAGGACCAGCGGCAGGGATACGCGATCCTGGCGGCGATGGGCACCTTGTGGGCCCTGATCGTGACCGGCATCTCGATTCTGGAGGCCGCCCATCCAGGCACGGCGCTGCAGCTGGCCGGCGCCTCGATGGAAGGCAAGGAAACCCGCTTCGGGGAGGCCGCCTCCGCGTTGTTCGCGGCCTCCACCACCGGGACCTCCACCGGCGCGGTCAACTCGTTCCACTCCTCGTTCACCGCGCTCGGTGGCGGGCTGGCCATCTTTCACATGGGTCTGGGTGAGGTTTCCCCCGGCGGGGTTGGCACTGGGCTGTACGGGATGCTGGTGATGGCCATCGTGACGGTGTTCGTCGCCGGGCTGATGGTCGGGCGCACTCCGGAGTTTCTGCGTAAGAAGATCACCTCCCGCGAGATCAAGCTGGTCTCCCTGTACATCCTGACGATGCCGGTGATCGTGCTCGGCGCGACCGGTCTGGCGATGGCCCTGCCGGGCCCGAAGGACTCGATCCTCAACCCCGGCCCACACGGCCTGTCCGAAGTGCTGTACGCGTTCATGTCCGGGACCAACAACAACGGATCCGCCTTCGCCGGGCTGAACGCGAACACCGGCTTCTACAACACCGCGATCGGGCTGGCCATGCTCGCCGGCCGGTTCGTGCCGATCGTGCTGGCCCTGGCGTTGGCCGGGTCACTGGCCAGCCAGCAGCCGGTGCCGGCGACCGCGGGCACCCTGCCGACGCACCGCCCACTGTTCGTGGGGATGCTGATCGGGGTGGTGCTCATCGTGGCCGGGCTGACGTTCTTTCCCGCGCTGGCGCTCGGACCGATGGCGGAGGGTCTATAGATGCCCACCCTGACCGACCCCACCCCCCAGTTCCCGCACTCCGACAAAGGACCCCTAGCCGTGAGCAGCGAACCCCAGGCCCCGACGCGAGTGCAGGCGGGCCTGCTCGACCCGAAGATGCTGCTGTTTTCGGTGCCCGCGGCGGTGCGCAAGCTGGACCCGCGCATCATGGTCCGCAGCCCGGTCATGTTCGTGGTCGAAGTCGGCGCGGCGCTGTCCACGGTGCTGGCGATCACCGACCCGAGCCTGTTCGCCTGGTCGGTCGTCGGGTGGCTGTGGCTCACGGTCATCTTCGCCAACCTCGCCGAGGCCGTCGCCGAGGGCCGCGGCAAGGCCCAGGCCGCCACCCTGCGCCGGGCCAAGACCGAGACCATGGCCCGGCGGCTGCGCGCCGATGGCACCGAGGAGAGCGTGCCCGGACCCGAGCTGCGCCTGGGCGACCGTGTGGTGGTGCAGGCCGGGGGGATCATCCCCGGTGACGGCGATGTCGTCGAGGGTGTGGCCAGCGTCGATGAGTCGGCGATCACCGGTGAGTCCGCACCCGGTGATCCGCGAGTCCGGCGGGGACCGCAGCTCGGTCACCGGCGGCACCAAGGTGCTGTCCGACCGGATCGTGGTGGCCATCACCGCCAAGCCGGGCGAAAGCTTCATCGACCGGATGATCGCGCTGGTGGAGGGCGCCTCCCGGCAGAAGACACCCAACGAGATCGCGCTGAACATCCTGCTGGCCAGCCTGACCATCGTCTTCCTGATGGCGACACTGACGTTGCAGCCGTTCGCCATGTACTCCGGCGCCGAGCAGTCCCTGATCGTGCTGGTGGCACTGTTGGTGTGCCTCATCCCCACCACCATCGGGGCGCTGCTGTCGGCCATCGGCATCGCGGGCATGGACCGGCTCGTGCAGCACAACGTGCTGGCCATGTCCGGCCGGGCGGTCGAGGCCGCCGGTGACGTGAACACGTTGTTGTTGGACAAGACCGGCACCATCACGTTGGGAAACCGGCAGGCGGCCCAGTTCCTGGCCGTGGACGGCGTTGATTTGGCCGTGCTGGCTGACGCCGCGCAGTTGGCAAGCCTGGCCGACGAGACCCCCGAAGGACGCTCCATCGTGGTACTGGCCAAGACCGCGCACGGACTTCGGGAACGTCACGCCGGTGAGCTCAGTGCCGCCCACTTCGTGGCCTTCACCGCGCAGACGCGAATGAGCGGGGTGGACCTGGACGGGGAACGGCAGATCCGCAAGGGCGCGGCGGCGGCGGTCATGAAGTGGGTGCGTGACCACGGCGGACACCCCACCGAGGAGGTCGGGGCGATTGTCGATGCCATCTCCACCAGCGGCGGCACCCCGCTGGTGGTCGCCGAGAAACGCCAGGGCCACGCCGCTCACACACTCGGGGTGGTCAACCTCAAAGACATCGTCAAGGCGGGGATGCGGGAGCGGTTCGCGGAGATGCGCCGGATGGGAATCCGCACCGTGATGATCACCGGAGACAATCCACTCACCGCCAAAGCCATCGCCGAGGAGGCCGGCGTTGACGACTTCCTGGCCGAGGCCATCCCCGAAGACAAGATGGCATTGATCAAGGCCGAGCAGCAAGGCGGGCGGCTGGTGGCCATGACCGGGGATGGCACCAATGACGCGCCGGCTCTGGCCCAGGCCGACGTCGGGGTCGCCATGAACACCGGAACGTCGGCCGCCAAGGAGGCCGGCAACATGGTCGACCTTGACTCCAACCCGACCAAGCTCATCGAGATCGTCGAGATCGGCAAGCAGCTGCTGATCACCCGCGGGTCGCTGACGACGTTCTCCATCGCCAACGACATCGCCAAGTACTTCGCCATCATCCCGGCCATGTTCGCTGGCGTGTTCGCCGGCCTGGGCACGCTGAACATCATGCGCCTGTCCTCGCCGCAGTCCGCGATCCTGTCGGCGGTCATCTTCAACGCGCTGATCATCATCGGGCTCATCCCGCTGGCGCTGCGCGGGGTGCAGTACGTGCCGGCCTCGGCCGGGGCGATGCTGCGACGCAACCTGCTCATCTACGGTCTCGGCGGCATCATCGCCCCCTTCATCGGGATCAAGCTCATCGACCTGCTGGTATCGCAGATCCCCGGCATCGGCTAAACCAAAGACAAGGAAGACCATTCGGTGGCAACCCAGACCTCCTCGACCCTGCGAGTGTTCGCGGCCGCGGTGCGCTCGCTGCTCGTGCTCACCCTCATCGTCGGTGTGGCCTACCCGTTGGCCATGACCGCGGTTGCGCAGCTGCTGTTCAACTCCAACGCCAACGGCTCGCTGGTGTCGCGAGACGACACAACCGTGGGCTCTGTGCTCATCGGGCAAGGGTTCACCCGTGCGGTCCTGGAAAACGGGCAACCAAAGACCGACGCGGACGGCAACCCGGTGCTGGAAGCGGACCCGGCCTACTTCCAGAGCCGGCCATCGGCGGCCGGTGCCGGCTATGACCCGCTGTCCACGTCCGCCTCCAACCTCGGCCCGGAGAACCCCGAGCTGATCGCCGCCATCCAGCAGCGTGCGGACACCGCGGCTGCCCTCGACGGTGTGCCGCCCCAGATGGTGGCCCCGGACGCGCTGCAGGCCAGCGGCTCAGGGCTCGATCCGCACATCAGCCCCGGGTATGCCACCGAGCAGGTTGCGCGGGTGGCCCGCGAGCGCGGGCTTGACCCGGGCACGGTCAGCGCGTTGGTGGCCGAGCACACCCAGCCGCGTCTTTTGGGGTTCCTGGGCGAGCCTCGGGTCAACGTCCTTGAGCTGAACATGGCCTTGGATGGCATCCCCCGATGAGCGCGTGGCCCGCACCGCGACGACCTCAGTGAGGAGGGACCTGGCACATGGGACGCGGTAGTTTGCGGATCTACCTGGGTGCTGCCCCTGGGGTCGGCAAGACCTACGCCATGCTCGATGAGGGTCGCCGGCGCGCCCGACGCGGCACCGACGTGGTCGTGGGCTTCGTTGAGACCTATGCACGCCAGCACACGGCGGCCCTGCTTGAGGGGCTGGAGATTGTTCCCCGCAAGCAGGTCTCCTACCGCGGTGCCAGCTTCACCGAGATGGACCTCGACGCGGTGCTGGCGCGCCACCCCGCGGTTGCCCTGGTCGACGAGCTGGCCCACACCAACGTCCCGGGGTCTGGAAACGAGAAGCGGTGGCAGGACATCCAGATGCTGCTGGCCGCTGGGATCGACGTGATCTCCACCGTGAACATCCAGCATCTGGAGTCGTTCAACGACGTGGTCGAGAAGATCACCGGTGTGCCGCAGCGTGAGCGGGTGCCCGATGCGTTCGTGCGGGCCGCCGATCAGGTCGAGCTGGTCGACATGGCCCCCGAAGCGCTGCGTCGTCGGATGGCGCACGGCAACATCTACCCCGCCGAGAAGGTCAACGCCGCACTGGGCAACTACTTCCGGGTCGGCAACCTCACCGCCCTGCGTGAGCTGGCCCTGCTGTGGACCGCCGACAAGGTCGAGGAAGCCCTGCAGCTCTACCGGGAAGAGAACGACATCGGGCAGACCTGGGAGACGCGCGAACGCGTCGTGGTCGCCCTCAGCGGTGGACCCGAAGGCGAGACCCTGATCCGCCGGGCGGCCCGGGTGGCGGCCCGCTCGGCCGGCGGCGACCTGCTCGCCGTGCACGTCACCCGCTCCGACGGGCTCATCGGCGCCAGCCCAGCCGACCTGGCCACGCAGAGACGGCTCGTGGAGACCTTGGGCGGCAGCTACCACCAGATCATCGGCGACGACGTGCCCGTTGCGTTGCTCGAGTTCGCCCGCGCCGAAAACGCCACCCAGCTGGTGCTGGGCGTCAGCCGCCGCTCCTGGCTGGCTGGGCTGCTCAGCCGCACGGGCATCGGCGCCGAGATCATCCGCGGTTCCGGCGACATCGACGTGCACCTGGTGACCCACTCGCAGGTGGGAAAGGGCCGCGGCCTGCCGCGATCGCACGGCAGCCTGCCACGCCGGCGACGACTGCAGGGATTCGCGCTGGCGCTGCTGCTGCCCCCGCTGCTGACCCTGGCGTTGATTCCCGCGCGGGAGCAGCTCAATCTCGTCAGCGACGTGCTGCTGTTGCAGCTGGCCGTCGTCGTGGTGGCCCTGGTGGGGGGCTTCCTGCCGGCGATGACCGCCGCGCTGTTCGGCTCCCTGCTGTTGAACTACTACTTCGTGCCGCCCCTGCACACCCTGACCATTCAGGACAGCGAACAACGCGCTAGCCATCGGTGTGTTCATCGTTGTCGCGGCCCTGGTGAGCTCGGTGGTGGATCTTGCCGCTCGACGCACCCGGCAGGCGGCCCGTGCCGCCGCCGAGGCAGAGACGTTGGGCACCCTGGCCGGAAGCGTGCTCCGCGGAGAGACCGCGCTGCCCGCGTTGCTGGAACGGGTCCGCGAGGCCTTCGGCCTCACCTCGGTCACCCTGCTGGAGAAGATCCACAGCGCCGACCGCCCACCCACGACCGCCATACGCAGTTCCATGGATCCGTGGGTCGTTAGGGCCGCCGCCGGTGAGGGCCGCTGCGAGCGGCCCGAGGACGCGGACACTCAGGTTCCTGCCGGCGAATCGCTCATGCTCGGCCTGTGTGGCCGGCCGCTGCACGCCGAGGACCAGCGAGTCCTGGCTGCCTTCGCCGCCCACGCGGCCGTCATCCTGGACCGCTCGCGCCTGAGCGAGGCCGCAGCGGCCGCCGGCCCGTTGGCCGCGGCCGACAGGATGCGCACAGCGCTGCTGGCGGCCGTCGGACACGACCTGCGCAGCCCGCTGGCCTCGGCGAAGGCGGCCGTCACCAGCCTGCGTAGCGATGACGTGGCATGGACGCCGGGCGAAAAGCGCGAGCTGTTGATGACCGCGGACGAGTCGTTGGACCGCCTGGCCCGGTTGGTGGACAACCTGCTGGACATGAGCCGACTGCGCGCCGACGCGCTGGCCATCCTCAGTCGCCCGGTTGCCCTCGAGGATGTGGTTGCCCTGGCACTTGACCACCTCGGCTCGGACAGCGGCAGCGTCGTGGTCGACGTTCCTGACGACCTGCCCATGGTGCAGGCCGATGCCGGCCTGCTCGAGCGGGTCATCGCCAACCTGGTGGGAAACGCCATTCGATACAGCCCCCCCAACCGGCCCCCCATCATCACCGGCAGCGGCCTGGGCAACCGGGTGGAGCTGCGGGTGATCGACCATGGCGCCGGCATCCCATCCACCGACCTGGACCGGGTCTTCACCCCCTTCCAGCGCCTCGGCGACACCGACAACACCACCGGAATCGGGCTTGGGCTGGCCCTATCCCGGGGGCTGACCGAGGCCATGGGCGGCTCTTTGCAGCCGGAGGAAACCCCGGGGGGTGGCCTGACCATGGTCGTCTCGTTGCCCGCCGCAGCCCCGGATCCCACCGCGTCAGGAACGGGCGCCGAGCCAGGCTATCGGGAGCAAGCCACCCAGGACCCGTCCCTGTCCAGCGACCGGCCCGGCACGTGATGCGTGTTCTGGTCGTCGATGACGAACCGCAGATCCTGCGGGCGCTGAGCATCACCCTCAAAGCCCGTGACTATGACGTGGTCACGGCGGCCACCGGCACCGAAGCCCTCGCGGTCGCGGCCGCCCAGCCACCGGACCTGGTCATTCTCGACCTCGGGCTACCAGACCTGGACGGGGTGCAGGTCGTGCGCGACCTTCGCGGGTGGAGCGCGGCCCCCATCCTCATCCTGTCCGGGCGCAGCGGCAGCGCCGACAAGGTCACCGCGCTGGACGCCGGCGCCGACGACTACCTCACCAAGCCCTTCGGGGTGGATGAGCTACTGGCACGGATGCGGGCGGTCTCGCGGCGTGCCTCCGCCGACGACCCGCAGCCGGTCATCAGATTCGGGCCAACGACCGTTGACCTGTCAGCCCACCGGGTCACCTTCACCGAGGAGTCCACCACCACCCAGGTCCGGCTCACCCCAACCGAATGGCACCTGCTTGAAGTCCTGCTCAGCTACCCCGGCAAACTGCGTGAGCCAGACAACGCCTGCTGACCGAAGTCTGGGGGCCAGCCTACGACGCGGCCAGCGGAAACCTGCGCGTGTACATGGCGCAGCTACGCCGCAAACTCGAACTGGACCCCAGCCGACCCCGCCACCTGCTGACCGAACCGGGCATGGGATACCGTTTTCAGCCCGGCGACACCGACCAGTCGCCCCCTGACCGCGCCGCATGCCGAAGCGTTGCCAGGCGACACCGTCGCGTGCCGGGTTGCCTCCTTCGCGGATTCGCCGGTCGGTGAACGGGGCTGTCAGGATGTTGTTAGAACCCTTCGTGTTCGCCTCGCCCGGCTGTTTGGATGAATCCTGTGAACGTTGACCCCTACTACTATCGGGTCCGCCCCCTGTTCATCATCGCCGCGGCATCGTGCCGATACTGCTGTGCTGGGCGCTGGGGGCCTTCAAGGACAGCGTCACCAACGCCACCGCGGTGCTGGTTCTCGTGCTCTTTGTCGTGGCCGTGGCTGCCATGGGGGACCGGCTCGCAGGACTAATGGCGGCGCTGTCCAGCGCCGCCGCGTTCGACTTCTATCTCACCGAGCCCTACCAGCGATTCGACATCTACGACCCCAACGACGTCGAAGCCGCTGTGCTGCTCGTACTTGTCGGAGTGGGCGTCACCGAACTGGCCCTGTGGGGCCGGCGCCAACAGGGCCGGGCCAGTCGCCGAGCCGGGTACCTTGAGGGCGTCCACCAAACCGCCGAAATCATCGGCGATCGCCAATCCACACCGGAACAGATCATCCATCGGGTCGCCGAGCAGATCCGGCAGGTGCTTGACCTTGACCGATGCCACTTCGTCCCGGATACCCA
Organism: uncultured Actinomycetota bacterium; assembly: GCA_963724925.1. Lineage (GTDB taxonomy): Bacteria > Actinomycetota > Actinomycetes > Actinomycetales > Dermatophilaceae > Phosphoribacter. Next base: position 129,488 of record CAVRXF010000020.1, read on the forward strand.
ACCCAGCCCACAGGCACCCCGAATCGACCACGACGGCTCCCTCAGTCGAGGCGGCCAAACCCTCAACATCGAACAAGACGGGCTGCCAACCCACGAGGAGATAGGCCTCATCGTCAGCGCCGCAGGAGTCACCCGCGGCCACTACCTGCTCACCGCAGCGACCCGCACCCGTCGACCAACACTGGAACAGCGGAAAGTCGCCGTGCTTCTCGCTGATCAGGTCGGTGCCTTCCTGGCCGATCACGGGTCGCCCACCGACGCCCCACCTCGGGAGGACACCCGATCGCCAAGTCCCTGAACAAGCCTGGCCCCCGTCGCCGACAGCAGCTCCCCGACGCCGATTCCTCAACCCGCCACACCCGGCCCACCGCCGGACTACACAACGGAGAGTCAACCCCGGGGCTCGAGACCGCCCCCGTATCAGCCCCGACTCGTCCTGCGTCTTCGAGCCACTCGTGGTCGTCCTCGGTTGCGAAGTTCTGGGTCCCCGTAGAGGTCGGTTCCCATGACACCCAAGGTGAACAGAACAGAGATCATCCCGAACCAGCAGCGGCTGCACCGTGCGATCAACAGCCTGCTCAACAGGCCGTTCCAGAACATTCCAACCCACGCGACGCCGTCGCGAGTACGACCGACCGAAGACGCAAAGTTGAAAGCGCCCGCAAGCAGTCAGTCAACGGACGAGCCCCGGCGCACCACCGTGCTGCTCGAGGAGCATCGCCCCGTTCGCTGTCGAGCTTTCCCTACGCGGGCGGGGATGTGGACCTGGATGATCTGGTCTCGTTCCTGACCGACCCGGTGGGTCATTACTTGCGGCTCGGCTGGGTCTGCGGCTGCCCGATGAGCCCGAGGGTCGTAGCGACGGAATCCCGCTGGAGCTGACCGCCTGAACGAGTGGGCGGTCGACGACCGGGTTCTGCGCGCGGCCCTGGCCGGCCAAGACATCCGGCAGTGTGAGGCCGCTGAACGTCGGCGAGGCGAGCTGCCCCCCGCCGGCCTCGGCGAGGTGGCGTTGCAAGCCATCACTGCGACCATCAGGTTCCTCACGACCGTGGCGCCTGGCAGACCCATGGGTTCCGTTTGCCGGGGGCTCCCGCAGTCACACGCGGCCTTGAGGTGGACGCGGCACCGCCCAACGGAAGCCACTAGTTGGGGGCGATTGGGCCGCTGACCTGGGCAAACGTCGGCGCGTCTGCCCGGCGGTGGGGTCGAATGACGAGATCCTGGTCCAGGACCCTTATGTCACAAGGGAAGTGAGGCCTGATGCTGGTTACCACCAATGGGCAGCAGACGTTGTGGGAGACGATCCTGCCGCCGGGCTACGAGAATCTTCCGGCGGAGCTGGCGGCCGTCGACGCGGTGCTTGAGGACCCAGTGTTCTTCGAGCCGTACCGGGCGCACTTCTCTGCGGTGATGGGCCGCCCGTCGATACCGATCGAGACCTACCTGCGGATGATGTTCCTCAAGCACCGCTATGGGCTGGGTTACGAGAGCCTGTGCCGGGAGGTGGCCGACTCGATCTGCTGGTCGCGGTTTTGCCGGATCCCGCTGGGGACACGGGTGCCGCACCCGTCGACGCTGGGCAAGCTGACCGCCCGCTGCGGCGCGAGCGTGATCGAGCAGCTGAACGCGGCGCTGTTGGCCAAGGCGGCAGCGGCCAAGGTGGTCAAGACCGACAAGGTCCGCGCGGACACCACCGTGGTCCCGGCGAACGTGGCCTACCCGACTGACTCCGGGCTGCTGGTCCGCGCGATCGCGGTCGGGCGGCGGGCGCGGTCGATCTTTGCGCACCTGAAGCTGCGCAAATGAGCAGGCCAAGGCCAGCGTGCTGGGGATCACCGGCGAGCTGGCCGATCTGGCCGAGGCCAGCGTCATCGAGGCCACCGGGGTGCTGGTCAATGCCCGCCGCCATGTGGCCCGCCGCGGTGCGGGCACCTCGGGGCGGCTGGCCTGGGCGATCGATGAGCTGCAGGTGATGTTGGGCCGGGCCACTCAGGTGGTGGCCCAGACCCGCACCTGGCTGGCCGGGGCGATCCCGGCCTCGGCGACCCGGCTGGTGTCCCTTCACGACGGGATGCCCGCCCGATCGTCGTGCACCGGGGCAACCCGGCGGATGCTCCGCTGCTCGCCCCGGCCATCGGGCGGATCAAGACGCTGCTCGGTCGAGCACCACACGTGGTCACCGCCGACCACGGCTACGGCGAGGCTAAGGTGGACCAGGAACTGACCGACCTGGGCGTGACCACCGTGGTCATTCCCCGCAAGGGCAAGCCCTCCACGGCCCGCCGCGAGCACGAGCACCGCCGCGGTTTCCGCCGCCTGGTCAAGTGGCGCACCGGCAGCGAGGGACGCATCTGCTACCCCAAGTGTCGCTACGGCTTCGACCGCACCCGCCTCGATGACCTTACCGGCACCCAGACCTGGTGCGGCCCGGGCGTGCTGGCGCACAACAGCGTCAAGATCGCCCACCTGATCCAGCAGAGGCGCCCGGCAACCCAAACTCGGCCCAGCCGTCGTCGATCAGCCCAACCACCAGCCCCCAGCGCCGCCGCGACCGGACCACCGCCGGACCCACTGCCCTCCTCCAGGACCTCTGCATAACCTCCTCCCGCGCTCCCGGCCGACCCGGCACACCTGCCCGGCCCTCCCAAGACGGGAGGGGACCGGGACAGGGGCCGGAAACGCCTGCTGGGCAGATCGCGGAAGGGTCGTACTCGATCCTGCCGACCTGTGTCCCACCCCTACCCAGAGCCATTCTTCGGGGCGAAGTAGCTAAAGCTCAGCAAGCAGTTCGATGGCGTCTTTGCGGCTTCGAGAAGAGCGTGCGCGACCTCACCTGGAGCCATTCGGCGTTCCTGTCGGCCGTCCGGGCACGCAAACCGCCGAGGGCGTGATGAGCCGACGCCGGCCGCGCCGGGACCGATGCCTTTCTTGGTGGCTCGCCTCACGTTCGCGTTAAGAAGTCGTTAGGACCCTTGGTCAGTGCGTCCGGTGGGGCCTTCGATGGTCTGGTGTCCTCGATGCCCCCAATCGTCACCGACCAGGCCCCGAGCTTCCTCGCGCGGCCCGACGCGATCCCCGCGGGCATCGAAGCCCCAGAGAGCCTGGCCTACCGCCTCAAATGCGCCCTGCTCGGGCCGCCCCTGACGACGACCCGGCTGCAGCATGAGCGGCTGAGCAAGAAGCTCGCCTTGGGTGTGCTCTCGAGCGACTGCATCTCCTCATCGGCATACGGTTCCGAGGAGATCCTGCTCATCCTGGTGCCGCTGTTCGGTCTGGCGGCATACGGGCTGCTGCTGCCGCTGACCGGTGTCGTGCTGATGGTCCTGCTGCTGGTAACCCTCACCTACCGGTGGGTGGTGACCACCTACACCCAGGCCGGCGGGTCGTACGCCGTGGCCCGAGGCAACTTCAACCCCGTGGTGGCCCAGGTCGGCGCCGTCGCGCTGATGCTCGACTACATCGTCACCGTCGCCGTGCAGGCGGCCGCCGGCAGCGCCGCGGTGACCTCGGCCTTACCTGCCCTCACCAGCTACCAGCTGGAGATCACCGCTGGCGTCGTAGTCGTCCTCTTCTACGGCAACCTGCGCGGGCTGCGCGAGGCCGGGCGGGCCTTCGCGTTCCCGACCTACCTATTCGTCGCGTCCATGGGCGTGGTCATCCTGGTGGGCATTGTCCGTGAGATCACCGGGGACCTTCCGCAGTACGACCCCGAGACGGCCGGCGGCGCGTACCCGATGGGGCAGGGTAGCCCGCTGCTGTCCATCGGCGCGGTCTTCATCTTGCTCAAGGCGTTCGCCAATGGGGGGTCGTCGCTGACCGGGCTGGAGGCGATCTCCAACGGAGTCAGCGCCTTCAAGACCCCCCAAGGGCTCAACGCCCGCCGGACGCTCGTCGTGATGAGCGTGCTGCTCGGGACCCTGGTCGCCGGCATCTCGTGGCTGGCCCACGAGACGCACGCGGTCGCCTACGAGAGCGGGTCTCCGACGGTCATCTCCCAGGTCGCCAGGGCGGCCCTGGGCGACTCGACGCTCGGGCAGGTGCTGTTCTTCGTCGTGCAGTTCGCCACCATGCTCATCCTGTGGACCGGCGCGAACACGCCGTTCAACGGCTTCCCCTTCCTGGCGAACTTCGTCGCGGCCGACGGGTACCTGCCTCGGTGGCTGACCAAGCGGGGGCATCGGCTGGCCTTTTCCAACGGGATCGTCCTGCTTGCTGTCCTGGCGCTGGCGCTGATCCTCGGCACGGGTGCGCATGTCGACAAGTTGGTCGCCTTCTACGCCATCGGGGTCTTCACCGGCTTCACGCTGGCGGGTTTCGGGATGGCCAAGCACTTCCGGACCGTGCGCCCGGACCGCTGGCGACTCAAGGCGATCGTCAACGACCTGGTCGGCACGACCTCTGCCCTCATCGTCGTGGTCTTCGCGGTCACCAAGTTCACCGAGGGCGCCTGGCTGGTTGTCGTCCTGTTCCCGATCCTGGTGGTCCTGCTGCTGCGGCTGCGCGAGGCGTACCGGCGCGAGGCCGCCATCCTGGTCGCGGTTCCGGCGGCGCGCGGGCTGCGGGCCGTGACCCGGCGAAGCGTCATCGTCGTGCTCATCGACAACGTCGACCTCGCGGTGATCCGGGCCCTGGACTACGCCCGCAGCCTGCGCCCGGTGCAGCTGCGCGTCGTTCACTTCGTCATCGACGCCGGCCACGCCGAGGCGCTGCAGCGCACCTGGGATGAGCATGGCGGGATTGAGCTCGCGCTCGAGCTGATCGACTGCCCGGACCGGCGCCTGCCCCGCGCCGCGCTGGAGCTCGCCGAACGGATCCTGCTGGCCGACCGGAACACCCAGGTCACGGTGCTGTTGCCGCGTCGGCAGTACGGAGCCCTTCTCGGACGCTTGCTCCACGACCGGACCGCGGACGAGATCGCGGCCAGCGTGTCGCAGGTGCGGGGGGTTGCGGCGACCATCGTGCCGTTCGACGCGACCCAGCCATCGCGGGTTCTGCGGCGAAGGAACGCCACGCCACCGGCCGCATCGGTGCGCACCGCGGCGTCCGGTGACGATTGGACACCGCCCGCCGTCGATCACATCGGGCACCTGCCCGACGAGCGTGTGACCATCGCCGAGGCTCCGCATCGCCGCACGGCGATCCTGCAGGGAGGATCCGCTCCGTCCAGGCATCCCCGGTCGGGACGACTCCCATCCTGCGCTGTGAGCTCGTGGACGAGTCGGGCGGAGTCACTTTGATGTTCTACGGCCGTCGCCGGATCGCGGGATTGGAGCCGGGTGTCCTGGTGCGGGTCGAGGGGCGAATCGGCAACCACAACGGCTTTCTCGCCGTGGCCAACCCCGCCTACCAGCTGCTGCCCGCCGACATCCCAGCTGGGAACGGGCACTAGCCCGGCCTGGCACAGGGCCCGTCTAGCTAAGCTAGGCGGTTCCGGTAGTGCCCCACTTCGCCGCGAGTCGCTCGGGTGCGTATTTTGACAGACTGGCATTGCCCACGAGGTCGTGATGAGTGCCGTTGAGGCCGTGGGGCGATCGGATAGGGATGAGATGTGGACCAGAGCGGCCCTGGCGGCTGGGAGACGTCACTCGGTCGGTCGCCGTGGGGATGGGACTGTTGTCGCGGTGGGTGACGGTAGGTCCCGCGAACTCGACGTCGTCGGGTGGGTGGACATCGTGGCCGTAGCCGCAGGCAACGTGCACGAGGCGGGCAACACGGGACGGTCGCACACGGTCGGGCTTCGATCCGACGGCACGGTCCTGGGGACGGGGTGGAACGATGACGGGCAGTGCGACCTGGACACCTGGCGGGACGTCGTCGCTGTGGCGGCGGGTTGGCGGCGCACGCTCGGACTGCGCGGCGATGGCACGGTCCTGGCGGCTGGGCGAAGGTCCGAGGGGGCGTGCGACGTGCACGCCTGGCGTGAGGTCGTGGCCATCTGCTGCGGTGACTGGCACTCCGTCGGGCTCCGCTTGGACGGGACCGCCGTGGCTGCGGGCAACAACCGCCGAGGGCAGTGCGACATCGACACCTGGCGCGGCCTGACCGCGATCGCGGCTGGGTATCTGCACACCGTGGGCTTGCGCGGTGACGCCCGAGTCATCAGCGCCGGGGAAGAGGCATCGGGTGGCTGGGCGGTGGATGACTGGCAGGACGTGGTCGCGGTGGCTGCAGGGAGCTATCACACCGTCGGGGTCACCGCCTCGGGTCGAGTCCTGGCCGCCGGAGACAACAGCCACGGCCAATGTGACACAGGCGGTTGGCGCGACGTCATCGCCGCGGCGGCCGGATCAACCCACAGCCTGGGCCTGCGCGCCGATGGCACGGTCCTGAGCACCGGCAACAACGCAGACCACCAGTGCGAGGTCCACGCCTGGACCGGAATCCAGCCCGCCGGGTAGTCCGCCCCCGGTCGGAGGACAGAAGGTGCTGCATTCCGCCGCGACGGCGACCAGGTCTCTCCGCACCTGGAGCTGCACAAACGGCACACGCATGCCGTCCACCGGGCGTGGCCCCGCGATCAGGCTCGCTTCCCACTTCGGAAGCGCCGTCGAGTCATCGCTGCGGTCGAAGCAGGAACTTCTGCGCGGTGCCCTGTCGCGCATAGCGCTGCAGCGTCTCCACGTCCAGGGCCTCGCGCAACGAGATCTCGTCGGTGTAGTGACTGGCAAACGTGGTGGTGAGCTCGGCTGCGACCCGATGCCGCAGCCGGTCCAGGTCCTGGGGGCTGGTCCGCGCGAGGAACGGCATCAGTAGCCAGCCGCCGACGCCCCAGGCGAAGCCGAACCGCCGGCGCAGCTCGATCGGCCGCGGGTCCAACGCGCCGTACACGTAGACCTGCTTCTGCACGTCGCTGCCGTAGCGGTTGTACGGCGCGTCGGGCGGCACAATGGCCGCCTCCATGGCGTTGAGGATTTGGCCGGCCAACGGCCCCCCGCCGACCGCGTCGAACGCGAGCGTGGCCCCGGTGTCGCGCACCGCCGCGACCAGATCAGCATCGAATGTCGCCTCGCTGCAGTCGCAGACGTGCACGGCGCCCTGCTCCCGCAGCAGCGCGGCCTGCTCGGGGCGTCGGACGATGTTGACCAGGGGCACGCCGTCGGCCAGGCAGATCCGGTTGAGCATCTGCCCGAGGTTGGACGCGGCCGCCGTGTGCACCAACCCGGTGTGCCCCTGCCGGCTCATGGTCTCGACCATCCCCAGCGCGGTCAGTGGGTTCACGAACGAGGATGCTCCGTCAACCGCGTTCGCGCCCTCGGGCAGCGGCAGGCACATCCGCGGCGAGGCCAGGCAGTACTCGCCGTACGTCGCCCCGCCGAGGAACCCCACCGTCCGGCCGAGCAGCGCCTCCGCCTCCGGCGACTCCCCCGCCGCCACCACCACGCCGGCCCCCTCATTGCCCACCGTCATGGCGTCGCCGACCCTCGCCGCCAGCAAGCGCATGACCGGCTGCGCGATCGGCGCCGTCACGGTCGGCTCGTGCGCTGATCCGCCCGCGACCGCCTGGGAGACCTCAGCCATCGCCAGCAGCAGCCCCAGGTCGGAGGGGTTGACCGGCGCCGCCTCCACCCGCACCAACACCTCCCGCTCTGTCGGCCGCGGCGTGTCCACCCTCCCGACCGACAGCTGCAGCTCGCCGCCGGGTGTGACCAGGCTGCGGAGCTGGCGCATGGTGGCGGGGATCTCGGACATGGCGGTCCCTTCGCAGCAGGTGAACTCCTCGGCAGCCTAATCCGCCCCACTCGGTGCGCTCCCGCCGGAGACCGAGGGAGCATCAACCTCGAAGCGAACAGCCGACCGACGAGAACCACGCGTCTCTTGCCTGAGCTGCTCGAGACGTAGCACCCAGACGCGCGGCAGGAACCTGAACCGGGTCACGTTCGGGACCAGGCGCACACGACCGCACGTGCATCCTGGGCCGCTCATGAGCCGCAAGACCAGCGATCGAGATGCGTCACTTCGCCGGTGGAGCGCATGCGCCGTTGCACGGCGTCAGGGCTCCAAGGTACTGGCGCCCCCGGTTCGCGACCCATCAAACCTTGGTGATCACTGGTAGGGATCGGTGATCCTTCGTAGGTCGGTGAGGGCTTCGCGGAGTTGCTGCATGCGCTTAGTGCCGAGGTGTGCGCGCCACTCCTCTTCGATGCGGTCCTCCTCGGCTCGGGCGTGCGGGATCGCCTCCTTCGCGCGGGAGGTCATTCGGACCAAGCGCGCCCGGCCGTCCGTGGGATCGGCGACGCGCTCGACGTACCCAGCGCGCTCAAGCTTGTCGACCAGGGCGGTTGCCGTCTGCTTGGCGATCTGGGCGCGTTCGGCGAGCACGCTCAGCCGGGTGCCCTCGGGGTCGATGCCCATCATTAGCCGACTCTGCGCGATGGTCACGTCGTCGAAGCCACGTTCATGGAGCGCTTCGAAGATGCGGTTGGCGGCCGATCGCGAGGCGATGAACATCAGCAGGCTGGCCGGCAGTTCGCGCTCCATGTGATCCCTTCACAAAGTCCTATCATCGAACTAGAGTAGTTCGCTGATAGGACCAGTTTAGCCTTGGAGGCGTCATGGGCGCGACGAGCGACACGGTGGTCGACATCTGGTACGACCCGGTGTGCCCCTACTCCTGGACCGCCTCCCGCTGGCTGGACGATGTGGGGCCGGCACAGGCAGCTGACGGTACGGCACCACGTCTTGAGCCTGTACCTGCTCAACCAGGACCGCACGGACGTCGCGCCGGAGTATTGGCGCAACGTCGAGGCGAGCCGCGGGCCCGCCCGGGTGGCAGCGGGCGTGACGATAGAGCGCGGATCGGAGGCGCTTGCCGACTTCTACGCGGCGTTCGGAGCCCGTGTCTTCGACGTGTGGCGCCGACCCACCGCTGCGGAGTATCACGAGGTGGTGCGTGCGGCCCTGGCGGAAGTCCGGCTGCCCGCGGAGCTGGAGGACGCGATGGAGTCGGAGGGGTACGACGCGCCCATGCGGGTCAGCCACGACGCTGCCCTGGCCCTGGTCGGAGGCGAGGTCGGGACGCCGATCACCCGCATCGAGGGCGTGGCGTTCTTCGGGCCGGTCCTCAACGCGATCCCGCGTGGCAGCCACGCGCTCCAGGTGTTCGAAGGTGCGCGACTGCTCGCCGGCTACCCGCAGTTCTTCGAGCTCAAGCGCACCCGCATCCAGCCACCGGTCTTCACCTGAAAGAGGAACAGATGACAACCCTGACGACCACCGAGACCGACGAACTGTGGGCCGGGATCGACGACCAGCGAGCACGGACCGCAGCCCTGCTCGAGGGGCTCACGCCGGAGCAGTGGGACCACCCTTCGCTGTGCGACGGCTGGACGGTACGACACGTCGCCGCACACCTGACGATGCAGCAGCAGCGGGTGCGTGATGCGGTGGGCTTCATCGGGCGCCACCCGCGGATGCTGCGCAGACTGGCGTTGAACGACATCATCCACGACGCCGGGGTCCTGCACGCACAGGCGTTGTCCACCGAGCAGATCATCGAAGGGATCAGGAACGGCATGGGGTCACGCCGACACAATCCCGGCCTCACGCCGCTGGAGACCCTGACCGACATCTTGGTACACGGCCAGGACATCGCCATCCCTCTCGGCCTGGACCTGCCCATGCGGCCCTGGCTAAGCGCCCTGGCCGCGACCCGTCGATGGGACACCCGCGACACCCGGCTCGCCAACGTCAACCGCCGACTGCCTTGGGCCAGCTGCCGGCTCACCGCCACCGACACCGACTGGCGCCACGGCCAAGGACCCGAGGTGGCAGGCCCCATCGGTGCCATCCTGCTCCTGCTCACCGGCCGCACCGCCGCCCTAGAACAACTCGCTGGCGAGGGGGCGGACGCCCTCCGCTTCACCGAAACCCGATCCGCGTAGATGCGACGGCACCGACGCTCACGCATGGCAACGTTCGGATGTCTCGGGTGAACACCGCTCTGTCATGCCGATCAACTCGCGTCTTATCGGCTCCCCTCTGTTGTCAAGGGGCCGGGTTCGGCTCCTTTGAGTGTGCGCCGACGCTTGTCGCCGTCAAGGTCGTTCGTCCGGTGGGGCGCTCCACCTTGACGGCTCCGGCGCGTCGGCGCGTTGGCTGGGGAGCCGATCCCGGGCGGGGGTTCGCGCGGGTCGTGGCGGCCGGTAGCGTCGTGGGTGCGGGTCCGGGAAGTGGCTGATCCGAAGTGCCGGTGTGCGGGTGTGAGCCGGCCGCGCTGGATTCTGAAGACGCCCCGCGGTGCCCTCCCGGGCCCGTCTTGGCGCCCGCAGCCGCGGCGACGATGGCGTCGGCGAGCAGCTGGCGGTAGATGGCGTCGGAGATGCGTCTCTTCAGGCAGCGCATGGCCTCCATCCGGGTCTTGCCCTCGGTGAGCTTGCGCCGGTAGTAGGTCCGTCCTGGGGTGTCGAGGCGGATCTGGGTGGCCGCGGCGATGTGGATCATGTGGTTCATCCGCCGGTTGCCGGCCCGGGAGAGCCGGTGGCGGACGATCTCGCCGGAGGATGCTTCGATCGGTGCGGTTCCGGTCCAGGACGCGAACCGGTTGCGGTCGGCGAACCGGGCCACATCCGCGACGTCGGCCAGAACCCGGGCTGCCACGACGGGCCCGACGCCGGGCAGGTCCATCAGCGTCGACCCGGTGGCGATGACCATCACCTTGAGTTCCTTGGTCAGTGCCTTGATCTTCTTGTCCACCGCGACCAGCTCGGTCAGCTGCTCGACCGCGAGCCGGCGCCTGGTCTTTCCGGCCAGGTCCCGCGGCCGCACACCGGCGAGAATTCCCTTGGCCTGCAAGGCCGTCAGGTCCTTCTTGGCCTTACCTGGGGTCAACTCGGACAGCAGCCGCTGCAACCGGTTGACCGTCTGGATCCGCCTGCGGGTCAGCTCCTGGCGCCGGTCGACGAGCATCCGCAGCGCCTCGTGGTGCTCGTCGTAGGACAACACCCGCAAACCCCTGGTCCGCACCGCAACGACCGCGACCGCGTGCGCGTCGTGGGCGTCGGTCTTACGGTTGTGCCCGGTGTCGAACAACCGGGCCCTCGCTGACAGCTTCGCGGGCACGTCGAGCACGTGCTCGCCGTCGGCCAGCAGCCGCTGCGCCAGCGGCCGCCCGGCGCCGTTGCTGCCCTCCACCGCCCACACCCGCGCCGGCCACGCCGCGACCTGCCGGCGCATCGCGGCGTATCCGCCCCGATCGGTACCGAACCGGCCGGTCGCCAACACCGTCTCCCGCTCGTCGAGGACCTCGATCGTCGCCGACAACTTGTGGGGATCAACCCCGATGAACACGCTCGCCATAAGCTCGCTCCGCCTTTCCGCACTCGCCTGTTGATGACGCCGGGCGGGCATTGCTACTACGAGCAGGGCAGTCCCCTCTGGAGCCACGCGCACGGCACGGTGCCCGACGGAACGCAAACCGATAAAGAGCCACACCGATCACGCTGGTGGGCAGCCGCGAGGAGAGCATCCCGCCGGACACCTGGACCTGAGTCTGGCCCGACACCGGTCCTACAGGAAATTGTCTAGTAGCCGCGTAGCGGGCTACTCGTCGGGGTCGTTGAGGGCTGATTCGAAATCCTGACCGCCGTAGAAGACGCTCAGGACTGTGACCTGCTCCCTTGAGTTGTCGACTGTGAAGGCGATGACCACACGCTTCATGTACGACATGGTCCGCAGTCCCGGTCGAGAAGGTCCTCGCGTGCCGTCCCGCGGTGCGGGAAGGTCGCGAGTTCTTCGCAGTGGTCCACGATCGCATCGAGAAACCCGGCCGAGATCGCCGGCGTCGCTGAGCGGCTGATGTACGAGTACGGGTCGTCGAGCTGGCCTGCGGCCTCGGGCGCGAACCGAACGAGATGGTTCACTGCGTGCGCATGGCACCCAGGCGGGCACGGACCGCCTCGGCGGTCAGGGCGCTGTCTGGGTCGGCTTGCAGGCGGTCGTAGGCCGCGATGACCTGATCGTGCAGCCACGTCTCGACGGCTCGGTCCCGTGCTGCGAGGGCGCGAAGACCGTCACGGATGACTTCACTTTCGGATGCGTACTCCCCTGAGGTGACCTTGGCGCGCACCATGTCGGCCATCTCGTGGGGCAGGGTCACGCTCATCTGCCGCGTGGTCCTCGTCTGGCACCTCCAGTGGAGTAGGACTCCATCTTATCGACCGAACCTGCTCCACGAAGCACTCACTGGCGGCCCGTGTCGAAGGTGCCCCACTCCGCCGCGTGCCGACGCGCCGCAGTGCTGCCGCGGTTCAGCACCGTCAACCGAGGACAGTCCCGCACGGCCACTATCACTGAGTACACGCGCTCCAGCCGGCTCACCGCGAGGTCACCGGCAAGGGCATGGACATCACCGGTGCCCTGCGGTTCGTGATGAGGCAGCCTCCGCCACGACGATGACCGGCACCTTCGACATGCGGCCGAAGGGTTCCTGAAGCTGGTGTTTCCGCTGATGGCTGGCTCGATCCGCAAGGACTTCCCCCGGCAGACGAGCTCGTTCACGGCGAACTGCGAGGCGGGGCGCAACTAGGCTGAGATCTCCAGCCCACGTAACCGAGTCTCAGCGCACGTAGCTCAGTTGGTAAAGCGAAAGAGTTCCGACGCCTCCAGCCCTCGACGGTGAGCCGAGGGGTCGGCCCTGGCCAGCTTGTAGGCCACCTGTGTGATCGACGGCGTCTTGGAAGATGGCGGGGTGCGGCTGCCCCGGATGCAGGACGTCGGGTCGGCATCCGGACCTTCGAGCGAGCCAGAGCGTGATCGTGTTCGCGCCATGGGCGCGTCCGACGGGCTCTGCCACACTGGCAGGGTTGCCGAAGTGGGACGGGGCTGGTCATGGCGAAGAAGAGGACACGTCGGGTCGGGATCCTCACGGCTGGTGGCGACAGTCCGGGTCTGAATGCGGCGATCCGCGGGTTCGGCAAGACGGCAATCGGGCACTACGGGATGGAGCTGCTGGGGTTCCGCGATGGTGTCACGGGACTCGTCACGAACCGGTATGTGCGGCTGGACGGGTCCGCGTTATCGGGAATCCTCACCATCGGTGGCACGATCCTGGGTACGAGTCGGGACAAGGTGCACCGTTTCGAGGTCGATGGCGAGGTCCGCGACATGGTGCCGACCGTGGTGGAGAACTGCGAGCGGGAGGGTTTGGACGCGCTGGTTCTGCTCGGCGGCGGTGGGACCGCCAAGAACGCCAAGCGGCTCGCGGACGCCGGCGTGAACGTGTTGCACCTGCCCAAGACCATCGACAACGACATCGCCATGACAGACACGAGCTTCGGCTTCGCCACGGCGATGGAGATCGCCACCGAGGCGGTCGACCGCGTCCACAGCACCGCGCACAGCCATCACCGGATCATCCTGACCGAACTGATGGGGCACCGGGCGGGGTGGCTGACCCTGGGGGCGGGCTTGGCGGGCGGAGCCGACGTGATCTTGATCCCGGAGATCCCGTACCGCGTCGAGAGGATCGCCGAGACGATCGAGAAGCGGACCGCCCGGGGCAGCAACTTCAGCGTGGTCGCCGTCGCCGAGGGCGCGCGGGACGTGGACGGCGCGGCCGACCATGAGGCAGCCAGGTTGTTGGTCCGCTCGGCCAAGTCACCGGAAGCCCAGCGGGCGGCCAAGGCACACCTGAGGAACGTCGAGGACGCCCAACGCGAGCACACCTTCCAGCTCGCCCGGGAGCTCGAGGCAGTCACCGGCCTGGAGTCACGAGTTACCATCCTCGGCTACGTCCAGCGCGGCGGCGCCCCGTGCGCCGCGGACCGGCTGCTGGCCACCCGGCTGGGTGCCGCCGCGGCGGACCTGGTCGCCCAGGGAGAGTTCGGCTACATGGTCGCCGCACGGGGAGAGGAAACCAAGCCGGTGCCGCTGGCCGAGGTGGCCGGCAAGGTCAAGTACGTACCGCCAGACCACGACTGGATCACCGCTGCCCGCAAGGTCGGCACCGGGCTCGGCGATTGACCTCTCATCCAATCCAACTGGGTCGAACACGGCTCAGTGACCCACGGCCGCTGCGCCGATCGACCTACTGTCGTGGGCCTAGCCCGGCCTCGGCTGGGGAGGCCCCGTCGGGTTGGGTGAACGAGAACCAAGTGAGTATGCCGAAGAGCCAGGCGGCGCTGAGCACCAGGGTCAGCAACAGGATCTGCAGCCATGGTGGCGGGGCGAGCCAGCCGAGTAGGAGGGCGACCAAGGCCGCCAAGGCCAGCGCCACCGACACAGAGCGGTAGACCGGGGCGAGGTCCCGCCAATCGAGAAGCGACGTCGCGATGAAGACCAGGGCCAGGACGCCAACTGCCACCGAGAGGGACAGCACCATGGGGGCGGGAGCCGGAGCGTGGCCCTCGGACGCGTGCTCGACCATGCTGACCATGACCGCACCAGTCGCGGCGATGGTCATCGTCACCGGGAGGTGGCCGACGAGCCACCGCGAAAATGCTCCCCGCTTTGAACGCACCCGGCGCGCTCCCACAAGGTCGAAGTAACTCCACCAGTACGCGAAACCGATCCCCAGCCCCAGGATGCCGGTGACGACGGCGATCGGCGTACGGCCGGCATCCGCGATGCCGTTTACGACACCGACGACCACCTCGCCGAGCACGATGATGGTGAACAGGTCGAAGCGCTCGATCATCGACTCGCTCGCGTTGGTGCTGGTATCCCTAGTGGCCCCGCTCCGCCAGTCCAAGAGCGTGATGCCGGCGAGCCATCCGAAGACCACGAGCGCCCAGGCGGCCAAGCGCGCGCCGTCGGGTAGGAGCGCGCTGGCCCCGACGACCGTGGCCGAGACCAGGACGCCGGCGATGTACGGCGTCGTCGCAGGACGTAACGCCGGGTCGTCCTGGCGGCGCACGGAATACCAGAGCCAGCCGAGCAGGAAGAGAAACACGCTGTAGACGACGGCGAAGGCCGGGCCGTCGCCTGCCGTCGCCTCGCCGGTGAAAACCGCGAGCAGCGCAAGGATGCCCATCTGGAGGAAGACGTAGGTCCGGGTCCGCCCCTCGGCTCGGCCGTGCAGGTCGTGGTAGACGGCCCCGTTGATCCACGCCAGCCAGATCAGCCCGAACACGACGGCAAACCGGCCAACCCCCGCCCACGTCACGCCACCCGCGAGATGGTGGGCCGCCTGGGCGACGACGACGACGTAGACGAGGTCATAGAAGAGTTCCAGGAAGCTGACCTCGCGTCCCTCGATGACATCGCCATGTGCCCGGGGCGGCTTCCAGAAATGGCGTCGGAACGCCGCGGCCGACTCCCAGGAGAGGCGGGTGCTCGCCTGTCTGGCCGGCATACGCGCTCCTAGGGGACGGTTACCCAACGTTTCGTTCCGTACGTGCGAGCCACAAGACAATGGAGACCGCCGCAGCCGGCTGCGGCCTACTCGCTCTGGCCATCCGCCGACGACGCACCGGCAGGGTGGCCGCCGGGCACCCGGCATACCACGAACCGGGGCGATTCTCGAAAACTCTGGCCGACAACGCAGTACCGCTCCGTGGAGAGGGCCAGCCGTTGCAGCGCCTCGTCGTCGGCGTCAGTGTCCAGCACGATGGTCAGTACGACGTCCTGAACGCCTACCGGGACGGTGCGGTCGATCCCCAGGGTGCCCCGGGCGTCGAAAGTGCCCTCGGCCTGTAATCGTGCCGAGCGCAGGGTCAGACCCATGGCGGTGGCCACGCTGCGCAATGTCACTCCGGCACAGGCGACCAGCGCCTGCAGGAGCATGTCGCCAGAGCAAGCGTCGTCGCCGGTGCCCCCGGTGGCCCGATGCAGCCCGGCCCGCACTGGACTGGACCAGCCCTCGACAACGCACGTGATCCCTTCGTCACCCACCTGCCCGCGAGCCAGCACCGGCGTACGGGCCTGGTCGGGGTCGGAACGGTAGCGCTCCTTCAGAGGTGCCTGCACGCTCCGAAGGCTCGCCGTGTCCATGCCCCAGTGTGCGGCCAGCTGATTGGCGAGTTCAACCCGGCGGCAGGCGACGGCACGTGCGGCCTGGATCTTGCGAGGCCACTATTCAGTGTTACTATCTACCAGTAGTCAGTAACGCTGAGTAGTTGAGGGGTTCCATGGGTAAGCAGGTGACGGAGATGCTCAAGGGCACGCTGGAAGGCATCGTCCTCGCGATCCTGTCTGGCCGGCCCGCGTACGGCTACGAGATCACGGCGTGGCTGCGGGATCAGGGCTTCTCGGACATCGCCGAGGGCACCGTCTACGCGCTTCTCGTCCGGATCGAGCAGCGCGGCCTCGTCGACGTGGAGAAGGTCCCGTCCGAGAAGGGGCCGCCGCGCAAGGTGTACTCCCTCAACGCTCGGGGACAGGAATATCTCGAAGAGTTCTGGAGGACCTGGAGCTTCCTCACAGAACGGCTCGAACGGCTCCACGAAGGAGGCAACTAGACATGGCCGCACGGTGGATCGAGCCCATCACGGGCTCGATCGAGCAGAAGAGGCGCTACAAGCAGTTCGCCGAGTATCAGCCGGTGACGTCCATCGTCAACGCGATCCGCGACTTGTTCACACAGCAGCCGGTCGGCACCGACATCTGGATCGCCCTTGCCTGGTGTGTCTGCATCCTCATCCTCGCGTACACCTTCGCCATGGCCACCTACCGCCGCAGGATCCATGCCTAGAGGGCTAGGACAGGGTCAGGATTTCGCTGCCGGTGTCGGTGACCAGGACGGTGTGCTCGAACTGCGCCGAGCGGCGCCGGTCGCGCGTGACCACCGTCCAGCCGTCGTCCCACATGTCCCAGTCGTGGGTGCCGAGGTTGAGCATCGGCTCGACGGTGAAGGTCATGCCCGGCGCCATGACCGTGTCGTAGGCCGGCGCGGCGTCGTAGTGCGGCACGATGAGGCCGCTGTGGAAGGCGCTGCCTATCCCGTGGCCGGTGAAGTCACGCACCACGCCGTAGCCGAACCGCTTGGCGTACGCGGAGATCACCCGCCCGATGACGTTGATGGCCCGACCTGGCGCGATGGCGTTGATGCCGCGCATCATCGCCTCGTGGGTGCGCTCGACGAGCAGGCGCGACTCCTCGCTCGACGTCACCTACGAGGTAGGTTGCGTCGGTGTCACCGTGCACGCCATCGATGTAGCCCGTGATGTCGATGTTGACGATGTCGCCGTCCTCGAGTCGGCGCGCGTCGGGGATGCCGTGACAGATCACCTCGTTGACCGATGTGCACAGCGACTTAGGGAACCCGCGGTAGCCCAGTGTCGACGGGTATGCCCCGTGGTCGAGGAGGAACTCGTGCCCGACCCGGTCGATCTCGTCGGTCGTCACACCTGGCGCGATGACCGCCGCAGCCGCGCCCATCGCCTGGGCAGCGATCCGGCCGGCGATGCGCATCTTCGCGATGGTCTCGGCATCCTTGACCTCCGAACCGGTGTAGCGCTGCGGGCCCGGTTTGTCGACGTACTCAGGTCGCTGGATCGACGGCGGCACCGGCCGCCGCGGGCTCATCTGGTGAGGTTGGACGCTGGAGTAGGTCACCGGCATACCGGGAGTGTAAGTCGGCGAAGCACACCGCGCTCCGGCGAACCGCACGGCATACGGTGAGACCTACCCGCAAGGTCAGCGAGGAGGCGAAGGTGCACTACTGGTACAACGTCCGGACCCGTCAGGTGGAAGACGACGACAACCGCAGCATGGCCGAGGACGTGATGGGTCCGTACGACAGCCGCGAGGACGCTGCTCACGCGCTCAGACGGCGCGCCAGAAGACCGAGAAGTGGGACGCGGAGGACCATGAGTGGCGCAACCGCGGCGCCACGTCCGGCCAGTCGAACGACGAGGAGCGACCAGGCCTGAGGGTCGCGGGTGACCTACGACGACATCGTCATCCAGTGACATACGACGACATAGTCATCGGTGCCGGGCACAACGGGCTCACCGCCGCGGCCTACCTGGCTCGTGCGGGTCGGCGGGTCTTGGTGCTGGAGAAGCTCGGACACGTCGGAGGCGCTGCGGTCTCCGCGCCGGTTTTCGACGGGATCGACGCGCAGCTGTCGCGCTACGCCTACCTCGTGTCCTTGCTGCCGCGCCGGTTGGTCGACGACCTCGGCCTCGACCTGCGGCTGGCGCGCCGCCGGTACTCCTCCTATACGCCCGACCCCAAGGACCCGGGCTGGGGGCTGCTCGTCGACAACGCCGACGAGACCGCCACGGCCCGCGCCTTCCGTGCGCTCACGCTCGGCGAGGAGGAGTATGCCGCGTGGCGCGCGTTCCATGCGCGGATCGGGCGGCTGGCCGAGCGCGATCTGGCCGACGCATGCTCGAGCCGCTGCGCTCCGCCGCGGGACCTGCGCTCCCTCGTCGACGACGAGCAGCTGTGGGCCGCGCTGACCCAGGTGCCGCTGGGGTCGTTGATCTGGGAGTACTTCCGCGACGACGTGGTTCGCGGGGTCGTCGCCACCGACGGGCTGATCGGGACGTTCGCCTCGGTGCACTCGGAGGACCTGGTCCAGAACGTCTGCTTCCTCTACCACGTCATCGGCGGCGGCACCGGCGAGTGGGACGTGCCGGTGGGCGGGATGGGCGCGGTGACGGCGGCCCTGGAGCGGGCCGCCGTCGACGGCGGGCGGCCCAGCTGCGGGTGGGCTGCGAGGTGCTGCGGTCGACCCGTCGGGCGAGGTCAGCTGGCGCGAGGACGGGTCGCGTGCGCTCGGCTCGGGCGCGGTCGATCGTGGCCGCGTGCGCGCCGACGATGCTGGACCGGCTGCTGGACGCGGCCGGGGCGCAGCGGCGCTGGCCGACGGCGAGGCGCCCGGAGGGCTCGCAGCTGAAGGTCAACCTGCTGCTGCGTCGGCTGCCCCGCCTCAAGGACCCGGCCGTCGACCCCGCTGCGGCCTTCGCCGGCACCTTCCACGTCAACGAGTCGCTGACCCAGCTCGAGGCGGCATACGCGGACGCGTCGGCCGGTCGCATCCCTGCGCTCGCTGCCGTGCGAGGTCTACTGCCACACCCTCACCGACCGCAGCATCCTCGGACCGTCGCTGGCTGGCACCGATGCGCAGACGCTCACGGTGTTCGGCCTGCACCTGCCGGCGCGGTTGTTCCGCGAAGGACAACGACGCGCGCGCGGGCCGAGGCCCTGGCGGCGACCTTGCGCTCACTCGACTCGGTCCTCGGCGAGCCGATCGAGCCGTTGCTGGTGGCGACCGCGACGGTAAGCCGTGCATCGAGGTGCACACCCCGCTCGACCTGGAAGCAGACCTGGGCCTGCCCGGCGGCAACATCTTCCACCGGGCGCTGCGCTGGCCGTGGGCCGAGCGCCCCGACGAGGTCGGCACCTGGGGGGTGCGAGACGCGGTATGCCGGGCTGACCCTCGCCGGCGCCGGCGCTCGCCGCGGCGGCGGCGTGTCCGGCATACCCGGCCATAACGCGGCGAAGGCGGTCGCTGGGGCGATGACAGCGTGACGACCTGCCGACCTTCGATCCGCGGCCCGACATCCGGCTGATCGCCGCCGACATGGACGGCACGCTGCTCGACGACGACAAGGCGCTGCACGAGCACTTCTGGCCGCTGGTGGGAGCTGTTCGGTCGGGGCGTGCTGTTCTGCGTGGCGAGCGGGCGGCAGTACGCCAACCTCTACGCGCGGTTTCGTGCGGTCGCGGACGAGATGGTGTTCCTCGCCGAGAACGGCGCCTACGTCGTGCAAGGCACCCGGGAGATCAGCTCGCAGACGATGGATCGCCGCGCTGGTCGACGAGCTGGTCCGTCGCCATCCGGGAGCCTGGCGGCGAGCGGAGCCGATGTCGGGCGGTCGTCTGCGGCAAGCGCGCGGCATACCTCGAGCGCGTCGATGCGCCGTTCCGCGAGAAGGTAGACCAGTACTACGCGAGCCAACAGGTCGTGGCCGACCTGCTCGACCGGCCCGACGACGGCGTCCTGAAGGTCACGGTGTACGACTTCCAATCCGCCGAGGCGGTCACGGCGCCCGCGCTGGCCGGGTTCGCGACCGCGCCCAGGTGGTGGTGTCCGGGGCGCACTGGGTGGACGTCATGGACCCGGCGACGAACAAGGGGGCCGGGATCCGCAGCATCCAGTCTGCGCTGGGCATCACGCCGGCCCAGACGATGGTGTTCGGGGACTTCCTCAACGACCTGGAGATGATGGACGCCGCGCGAGTACTCGTTCGCGATGGACAACGCGCACCCGCTGCTGCGGGAGCGGGCTCGCTACGTGGCGCCGCCCAACACCGAGAACGGTGTCGTGCGGACCATCTCGTCCGTGCTCGGCCTGCCCTGGACAAGCTGAGCCGCGGCTCATCGAAGGGGCACATCTCGTGAAAGGTCCGTAGATGCTCCTATCCAGGTCACGACATCGTCGGACCTCGAGGCGGTGCGCGGTTGCGCGCCGGACTGGCGGCGCCGGGGTCTACCCGTCGAGGCGGAAGCCGAGCTTGAGGCCGACCTGGAAGTGCTCCAGCTCGCCCTCGACGAGATGGCCACGGATTTGGGTCACCTCGAACCAGTCCAGGTGACGGACCGTGCTCGACGCCCGCCGGAGAGCGCTGCGGATCGCATCGTCGATCGAGTCCGGGGAGCTGCCCACGACCTCGGTGACGCTGTACGTGTTGCTCATGACCCCTCCTTCGTGGGTATGCCGTGCGGCGCCTTCGCCGAGCCACGGGCTGGCTGGCAGCCTTGGCGCGCGGTTCCCGACTCTAGGGAGCACCGGCTGGGTACACAACGACGACCATTGGTGGCCGTCACCTGCCCAACCGTCGGCGTGTTGGAGACCAACGGTCGTCGGTGTGCACGTGCGACGCAGCGGAGCCCCGTGTGTGATTAACCCACACGAAACACCCGTGCGGCAGGATCGGAACATGGACCGCCAGCAGGAGTTCGTCCTCCGCACCATCGAAGAGCGCGACATCCGGTTCGTCCGGCTGTGGTTCACCGACGTGCTGGGCACCCTCAAGTCGGTCGCGGTCGCCCCCGCCGAGCTCGAGGGGGCCTTCGCCGAGGGCATCGGCTTCGACGGCTCGGCCATCGAGGGGTTCGCGCGGGTCTACGAGGCGGACATGCTCGCCAAGCCCGACCCCTCGACCTTCCAGGTGCTGCCGTGGCGCGGCGAGAACCCCGGCACCGCCCGGATGTTCTGCGACCTGCTGACTCCCGACGGCCAGCCCAGCTTCGCCGACTCCCGCCACGTGCTGCAGCGCGCGCTGGCCAAGGCGGCCGACCAGGGGTTCACCTTCTACACCCACCCCGAGATCGAGTTCTTCCTGCTCGAGCAGCGACCACCGCGGCAAGCGGTCACCCCGGTCCCGGTCGACAGCGCCGGGTACTTCGACCACGTCGCCGCACGGCACCGCCCACGACTTCCGCCGGGCCGCGATCACCATGCTCGAGACCATGGGCATCTCGGTCGAGTTCAGCCACCACGAGGGCGCGCCCGGCCAGAACGAGATCGACCTGCGCTACGCCGACGCGCTCTCGACGGCCGACAACATCATGACCTTCCGCACCGTCGTCAAGGAGGTCGCCCTCGAGCAGGGCATCTTCGCGTCGTTCATGCCCAAGCCGTTCCGCGAGCACCCCGGGTCGGGCATGCACACCCACCTGTCCCTGTTCGAGGGCGACGCCAACGCCTTCCACGAGGCCGGCGCGCCCTACCAGCTGAGCCAGACCGGCCGCCAGTTCATCGCCGGCCTGCTGCGCCACGGCGCCGAGATCACCGCCGTGACCAACCAGTGGGTCAACTCCTACAAGCGGCTCTGGGGCGGCGGCGAGGCGCCGGCCTACCTCACGCTGGGGCCACAACAACCGCTCCGCCCTGGTGCGGGTGCCGATGTACAAGCCGAACAAGGGCAACACCACCCGGGTCGAGGTGCGCTCGCTCGACTCGGCGTGCAACCCCTACCTCGCGTTCGCGGTGCTGCTCGCCGCCGGCCTCAAGGGCATCGAGGAGGGCTACGAGCTGCCGCCGGAGGCCGAGGACGACGTCTGGCAGCTCACCGACGCCGAGCGCCGGGCGATGGGCATCAGCCGCTGCCCTCCTCGCTCGGGCGGGCGCTGGAGGTGATGGAGGACAGCGAGCTGGTCGCCGAGACCCTCGGCGAGCACGTCTTCGACTTCTTCCTGCGCAACAAGCGCCAGGAGTGGCACGAGTACCGCCAGCAGGTGACCCCGTTCGAGCTGCGACCGCTACCTGCCGCGGCTCTAGACGCCGGCATTCCTCGTGGAGCGCACCAGCAGCCTCGCGGGGGAGCTGGCTCGGCTCGGGTTCGCCGACCCCGGCCGGTCCACCAGCTGCTGAGCGACCCGGCGCTCGGCGCGGGTTCTCGACTCCGACACGCACCACGGTCGTCGAGGGCTTCGCCGACGGACTGTCCGCCGTCGCCGACCCCGACCTGGGCGCCCTGGGCCTGGTGCGCCGGCTGATGGCGTCACTGCCGAGGGTAGCCGTCTGGCCCGGCGCGCGCCTGCGCACGGTGGCGACCCGGCGCGCCTGAGCGAGGCCTGGCCGGCCTTCGGCCGACGGACCCGGCTGCTCGCCGTGCTCGGGGGGTCACGGCGCGCTGGGCGACCACCTGGCGGTCCACCCCGAGCACTGGTCGGACGTCGCCGACGCCGAGCGGCGCACCCGGCGGCAGGGCCTGCGCGAGCGGGTACGCCGCGGTCGCGGCCCGAGCGGCGAGCCGAGCGCACGGCATACGACGCCCTGCGGGTCGCCTACCGGCGCGAGCTGCTGCGGATCGCCGCCCTCGACCTGTCGCATCCCGACCCGGTCGCGACCTGCCCGTCGCCGCCGAGGCGCTGGCCGACCTTGCCGAGGCCGCGCTGGAGGCCGCGCTGGCGATCGCCCGCGAGGAGTTCGGGGAGGGCCACGAGGCTGCCGGCTCGCCGTCATCGGCATGGGCAAGACCGGCGGCGGCGAGCTGAACTACGTCTGCGACGTCGACGTCATCTTCGTCGCCGAGCCGGCGGCTGGAGCCGACGAGGAGCGCGCGGTTCGCGTCGGGGCGGCGCTGGCGACCAGCCTCATGCGCGCCTGCTCGGCGTCCACCGCCGAGGGCACGCTGTGGCCGGTCGACGCGGCGCTGCGGCCCGAGGGCAAGCACGGCCCGCTGGTGCGCACCGTCGCGAGCCACCGGGCCTACTACGAGCGGTGGGCCAAGACGTGGGAGTTCCAGGCGCTGCTCAAGGCCTGGGTGTCGGCCGGGGACGTCGAGCTGGGCCGGGCCTACAAGGACGCGCTGCGCCCGCTCGTCTGGGAGGCCGCCGGCCGCGAGAACTTCGTCGAGGACGTCCAGGCGATGCGCCGCCGGGTCGAGCAGCACGTGCCCGCCGGCGAGGCCGACCGCCAGCTCAAGCTGGGGCCCGGCGGGCTGCGCGACGTCGAGTTCAGCGTGCAGCTGCTGCAGCTCGTGCACGGCCGCGCCGACGAGTCGCTGCGCTCGGCCACGACGCTGGAGGCGCTCGGCGGCGCTGCGCAGAGGCGGCTACGTCGGGCCGCGACGACGCCGCGATCCTGGACACGGCCTACCGGCTGCTGCGCACGCTCGAGCACCGGATCCAGCTGTACCGGCTGCGCCGGACGCACCTCATGCCCACCGACGAGGCCGACCTGCGCCGGCTGGGCCGCGCGATGGGCCTGCGCAACGACCCGGTCAGGTCGGTCGTCGAGCTGTGGCAGGCCCAGGCCCGCGAGGTGCGCCGCATCCACGAGCGGCTCTTCTACCGGCCGCTGCTCGCGGCGGCCGCCCGGCTGGACATCACGCCGGCTCGCTCAGCCCCGAGGCCGCGCGCGAGCGGCTGGCCGCGCTGGGCTTCCGGGACCCGGCCGGGGCGATGCGCCACCTCGAGGCGCTGACCACCGGGGTCACCCGCCGGGCCGCGATCCAGCGCACGCTGCTGCCGGTGATGCTCGGCTGGTTCGCCGACGAGGCCGACCCCGACGCCGGCCTGCTGGCCTTCCGCCGGGTCAGCGAGAAGCTCGGCTCGACCCAGTGGTACCTCAAGATGCTGCGCGACGAGGGCAGCGCCGCCGAGCGGCTGGCGCACGTGCTGGGCCGCAGCCGGTATGCCGCGGACCTGCTGGTGCGCGCCGCCGGAGTCGGTCTCGATCCTCGGCGATCCGGACGGGCTCGTGCCGCGCGACCCAGGAGGCGCTCGCCGCTCACGATGCGCGGCGCGCCCGCCGCAAGGCGACCCGGACGTCGCCATGGCGGCGGTCGGGGGGCTCCGGCGGCACGAGCTGCTCCGCATCGCCTTGGCCGACCTCACCGGCGAGCTCACCCTCGCGCACGTCGGGTCGCCCTCTCCGACCTCGCCGCCGCGACCCTGGAGGTCGTCCTCGAGGTCGCCGAAGGCGTGGTCGACGACGACAGCGCCAGCCCGGACCAGGTAGACATGCTCGTCGTCGGGATGGGCAGGCTCGGCGGCGCCGAGATGGGCTACGGCTCGGACGCCGACGTGCTCTTCGTGCACCGCAGCCGCCGACGGGGTTCCCGAGGACGCGGCCAGCGCCAGGCCGTCTCGGTCGTCCAGGAGATGGTGCGGCTGCTCGAGCGCCATGGGCCCGGACGGGCTTGACCATCGACCTCGACCTGCGGCCGGAGGGCAAGAGCGGCCCGCTGTCGCGCAGCCTGGCCTCGTTCCGGCACCTACTACGAGCGCTGGGCCCTGGTCTGGGAGTTCCAGGCCCTGCTGCGCGCCGGTGCGGTCGCCGGCGACCCCGACCTGGCCGCGACTTCCTCGGCGCTCATCGACCCGCTGCGCTGGCCCGAGGGCGGGCTCACGCCGCGCAGGTCCGCGAGATCCGCACCCTGAAGGCGCGGGTGGAGTCCGAGCGGCTGCCCCGCGGCGCGGACCGGCGAACGCACCTCAAGCTCGGGCTCGGCGGCCTGACCGACGTCGAGTGGACCGTCCAGCTGCTTCAGCTGCGGCACGCCGCCCACGAGCCGGGGCTGCGGGTGTCGAACACTTCGACGCCATCGACGCGGCGGCGGCGGCCGGCCTGCTCGAGACCGCCGACGCCGCCCAGCTGCGCTCGGGCTGGCGGACCGCCGCCGCGGTCCGCAACGCCGCAGTGCTGTGGCGGGGGCGGCCAACCGACGCGGTGCCCAGCGACGTGCGCGACGCCGACGGCGTCGGGCGGATCGTCGGGCCGGGAGCCCGGCACAGGGGGCCTCGCTCATCGAGGCATACCTGCGTGAGGCCCGCCGCACCCGTGCGGTCGTGGATCGGGTGTTCTACCACGACGCCTAACCGCTGATCCATTGGTGACCCGGGTCGCAGTCGCCGTCATCGCGCGCTGTGCAGGGCACAGAATGAACTACCCGCGCAGTGCCTCTCCCCTGGAGACGCTCGTGATCGTCGTCGGCAGCAACGGACAACCCGACTCGCAGGCTGCCCTGGAATGGGCCGCCGGCGAGGCGTGCCGGCGCCACGCCGACATGCGCATCGTCTACGTGATGAGTATGCCGGCCGTCCTCGTCGGGCCTACTGGGGATGCCAGCGCGCTACCGGAGGAGGTGTTCGAGTCCGCGCACGAGATCACCAAGGTCGCAGCCGCGGCGGTTCGGGACCGCGGCGTGGACAGTGTCGAGACGGCCGTGGAGGTCGGCAGTCCAGCCGCCGTCATGGTCCGTGAGTCCGAAGACGCCGAGCTGGTGGTGCTCGGCAGCCACAGCCATGGGGACGTCGCGACAGCGCTACTCGGGTCGGTGATGGTCACGGTCACCTCGCACGCGCACTGTCCCGTCGTCGTCGTGCGGCCCGGTGCCGTGGACCGCCTCGATGCAGAGCACGGCATCGTGGTCGGCGTGGACGGGTCGCGCCAAGCTGGCGACGCCGTTGCGTTTGCTGCTGACATGGCCGCACGCGCGGTGGTTCCCCTCGTGGTGTTGTCGGCCTGGCATCTGCCGCGCCACGGTCCGCTCGCGGCTGGGTGGTCGCTCACCGGCAAGGACGAGAACCGGGCCAAGGCCGAATCGCTGGCTCGCGAGCCGGTGGAGCGGATCGTGCAGCGGTTGGGCACGACCCATCCGCAGGTGCAGGTCGTCGGTCGGGTCGTGGAGGGCGACGCCGGCTCGGTGCTGGCCGAGGCAGGCCGCCGGGCCGGACTCGTCGTGGTGGGCAGCAGGGGGCTCGGCGGCTTCCGCGGGCTGCTGCTTGGGTCGGTGAGCCACCACGTGGTGCACGATGCGACCTGTCCCGTGGCGGTGGTTCGCTGACGCCTGTCAGAATGTGGTTCCCTTGGCTGGTGAGCGTCCGTGTCTTTCTTCTCGACGACCATGAGATTGTTCGGCGTGGCTTGCGCGAGCTGCTGGAGCTCGCTGACGACATCGAGGTCGTCGGCGAATCCGGGTCGGCGCAGGAGGCCGAACGCCGTATCCCAGCGCTGCGTCCAGACGTCGCGGTCCTGGATGCTCGGCTGGCCGACGGGTCGGGCATCGACGTATGCCGCGCCATCCGCGCGGTCGACCCGACGCTGCGCGCGCTCATCCTGACCTCCTACGACGACGAGCAGGCCCTGCGGGCGGCTGTTCTCGCGGGCGCCTCCGGGTACGTCCTCAAGGACATCAAGGGCAACGACCTGGTGACCGCGATCCGCCGGGTGGCGGCGGGGGAGCAGCTCATCGCCCCCAATGTGCTGGCGCGAGTCCGTTCCTCACTTAGCGGGCCGAGCGTCGACCCGCGGCTGCGGTCGCTCACCCCGCAGGAGCGCCGCATCCTCGAGCACATCGCCAAGGGGATGACCAACCGTCAGATCGCTGACGAGATGTTCCTCGCCGAGAAGACGGTGAAGAACTACGTCACGTCGATCCTCGACAAGCTCGGCATGGACAGCCGCACCCAGGCGGCCGTGTATGCCGCGACGCACCCGACGTCCGGGCCTGGCCAAAAGCTCTGACGCGCCTGCCCGCCAGGGCAACCCGCAGGGTTGGGGACCTTTGGCCCTGACGGGTCGTTGAGGCGCAGGCGCACCATCGGCCCATGACTACCAGCCGGTCACATTCGGCGATCCCCTACGCTCCGGGGCTTATTGGTGACGTGGTCGCTGGGCTGGCGAACGACGGGCGGGCCGACGGAATCGCCCAGGTCGCGGTGGCCGAAGCGCGCCGTCGCGGGGCCCGGCTTCGCTTTATCCAGATCGTCCACGAGGGGCTGACCCCGCACGAGCGCGCGGACGCCGACCAAGCCACATTCCGCGCCGCGGTGCGGGCCCTGCGCGGCTTCCGAGGCATACCGTGCCGGTTCGAGCTGGTGACCGGCGACCCCACGCCCACGCTTGTGGAGCTGGCGCACTCAGCGTCCGTGATCATCGTCGGTGAAGGCGGCTCCTGGGGCGAGATGGCCACGCAGTGCAAGGCTGACGGCGACTGCCAGGTCATCACGGTGCCGTTGGCAAGCTGATCGCGTCGTCCCTTTGGAACCGCCGAGGGGGCTTCGCCGTCTTGCGGGGGGCGCCGAGCAAACTCCATGAGTTGTTGCGTGCTCCATGATGCATCGTTGAGCTGCCACAACTCAAGGAGTTTGGCGACGCCCCGGCGGTTGCGCCGCGTCATACAGCACGGCGCGAACGGCATACGATCATCGTCGTGGCAACTGACGTCCATGCGCTGCGGCTGCCCAGGTCGCGAACTGCCGTCGCGACCTTGCTGGACGCCGTCCTGGCCGTCAGCAGCGACCTCGACCTCGCCGAGGTGCTGGCGCGGATCGTCCGTGGTGCCTGCGAGCTGGCCGGCGCCCGGTACGGCGCTCTGGGTGTGCTCAGCCCCGACGGCCGTGGGCTGATGGAGTTCGTCGCCGAGGGGATGACCCCCCGCGAGGTTGCCAGGATGGTCCACCCGCCACACGGCGAGGGCATCCTCGGCCTGCTCATCAACGACCCGCGACCGCTGCGGCTGGACAACCTCGCCGAGCATCCAGCCGCGGCGGGCTTTCCCGAGGGCCACCCTCTCATGACCACCTTCCTCGGCGTGCCGATCCCGGTGCGGGGGCAGGTGTTCGGCAACCTCTACCTGACCGAGAAGGTTGGCGGGCTGGCCTTCACCGAAGACGACGAGGCGCTCGTCGTGGCGCTGGCCGCCTCAGCCGGCATGGCCATCGAGAACGCGCGTCTCTACGAGACCACGCACCGCCAGCAACAGTGGTCGGAAGCCCTCGGAGAGATGAGCCAAGTCCTGCTCTCCGGACACAACCAGCGCGACGCCCTGAGCCTGCTGGTGAGCCGGGTCAAGTCGGTGGCCGAAGCCGAGATGGCCGCGGTAGCCCTGGTCGACGAGGAGACCGGCGGGCTGGCCCTAGAGGCGGTCACCGGGCCCGACGAGCGAGCCACCGTCGTCGTCGGAACGGCGCTCACGGCCAGCCACTGGTTCGCGGTGCTGGAGACGGGTGAACCGCTGCTGCTGTTCTCCAAGCCGGGCGAGTCGGTGGCTGACCCGCCCGCCGGGCTGCTGCGTGAGGGCACCGGCCTGCCCGTGCACGGCCAGACCGCGATCGTGCCGATGACCGTGGGCGAACGCGCCGTCGGCCTGCTCATCGTCGGGTGGGGCGAGGGGGAGGGGCACGTCGCCTACGACGCAGCCGAGCCGCTCAAACGGTATGCCGACCAGGCGGCTTTGTCGCTCACCGCGGCCAGTGCGCAGCGCGCCGAGGCCCGCATGGGGCTGTTCGCAGACCGGGAGCGGATCGCACGCGACATGCACGACGTGGTCATCCAGCGCCTCTTCGCGACCGGGCTGGGGCTGCAGTCGGCGGGCCGCGTTGCGGTGCACCCGATGGTCCAAGCCCGCATCGCGGAGGCGGTCGACGAGCTAGACCTGGCCATCAAGGACATCCGCGCGACGATCTTCCAGCTCCACCAAGGCCGGTATGTGGCCCTGGACACCGAGATCCGACAGCTCGCCGATGGCTTCGCCGAGCCGCTCGGGTTTGCTCCCGAGGTGTCCGTCGAAGGCTCGCTGGACAACGTGACTGACCCGCTGCGGGCCGACGTCCTCGCCGTCATCCGCGAGGGCCTGTCCAACGTGGCTCGGCACGCGAAGGCGTCTGCGGTCTCGGTTGACGTTCGGGCCCGCGACGGCCGGGTTGACCTGTTCATCAGAGACGACGGTCGGGGGCTGCGGGACTCGAACCGCCGCAGCGGGTTGACCAACCTGCGTGGGCGAGCCGAGGCGCACGGCGGCTTGCTGTCGGTCGAGTCACGCCATCGCCAGGGCACCGCGCTGACCTGGTCGGTGCCGCACGACGGCTAGTGCGCCAGCCGTACAGGGACGCCCCCCGCCGAGAGGTCAGTAGGTGTTGTCAAACGCACTGCTTAGCAGCATCTTCTGACCACTCGGTGAGGCCAAACGGACGTGGAACACGGCTACTGGTCGGTACGTTGTTGAGTTAGACCGGCTGCGAAGCGGAGTGTGCCGGCGAGGACTAGGGGACGTTGATCGTGGGATTCTTCGACAGACTCTTCGGGCGGACCGAGACGGCACCGGGGCCAACGCGGCGAAGTGGCGCAGTCACGGCATACCCTCCTCCCCGGAGGACTGCAGGGTCGGTCACTCCGCAGGACTCGACGACCGGTGAGACCGCCGAGGATCGGGCCGCAATCGCGCGGTACCGCTACCTGCTGCGCACGGCCCCGCCAGAGCGGATCGAGCAGGTCCATGCCGAGGCGTTCGCCCGCCTGACCCCCCAGCAGCGCCAGGCGATCCTCGCCGAGATGACCCGCACGCTGCCGCCCGAGGAGGTCCCGCAGGTGGACGAGCCGCAGGTCATGGCGCGTGCGGCCACGCGGGCGGAGCTGGCGCACCCGGGCTATCTGCAGAACACGTTCGGGCGACCAGGACTCGGTCTGGGCGGGATGTTCGCTGGGTCCATGCTCGGCACTATCGCTGGCGTCGTGGTGGGTTCCGCGCTCGCCGATGTGCTGCTGGGTGGTTTCGAGCAGTCGCCGGAGGCCGTCGAAGCCGCTGGCTCGCAGGCCGCTGATGGCACGGAAACCACCGACCCTCAAGGAGATCCGCAGTACGAGGCCGGCAATGAGGACCCGAGCGCGGACGCCGCCGGCGACGAGGCGTGGGGCGACGTGCAGGCCGACTTCGGGACCGACCTCGATGGCTTTAGCGGCGGCTTCGGCGGGGACTTCTTCTAGCTCTCAAGCACCGCCGAGTGGTCAATAGATGCCGTCAAACCCCTCGAGTTTCGACATCGTCTGACCACTCGCGGTGAGGGGCGGTGAAGGCGCGTAGTTGGCTCGCGGCCATGCCCAGCGCTAGTGCTCGGGCCGCGCGCGGGCCGGTTCCAGCGCCTGGGTGGGCTCGATGGGAGCGGCAGCGGGCGCGCGACGGCGGCGCACCCACTTGTCCAGTTCGACGACGATCGGCACCAGCAGGGCCAGTCCGACGCACGCCAGCCACTGCAGGCCGGTGAGTGACTCGGTCATCAGAATCCGCTGCATGACGGCGAGCTCGGTGGCCAGCACGGTCAGGACGGCCGGGATGGCCAGGATCTTCACGGCATACAGAACCGGTTCGCTGAGGCCGCTCGTCGGGTCGCGGCGCATGACGAGACCGCTGAGGATCGTGCCCAGGCCAAGGACGGCGAAGCTCATCGTCATGGAGGCGGTGGCGTGGTCGGTGGCGGGCTTGTCGGGGCCGGCGATGAGCGGCACCAAGGAGACCAGGAAGAGCACCGCCCCATACATGACCCAGCGCACAATCGCCGTACGGTTGGTGATGGGCACCTTCGGGTCGCGCGGCGGGCGCTGCATGATGTCAGGGTCGCCCTGGTCGAACGCGATGACCATCACCGGGAACACTGAGACGAAGAAGTTGAGGAACAGCACCATCATCGGCGTCATCGCCACGCCCTGGTTGATGTTGAACGCGGTCGCGGCCAGGAACAGGAACACCAGCGACAGCAGCTGGGTCATCTGGTAGCGGATGAACGAGACGACCTTGGCGTACACCGTGCGGCCGATTTCGACGGCATGAACAAGGGTCCCGAAGTTGTCGTCGGTGAGGATCATCCGCCCGGCCTGCTTGGTGACCTCGCTGCCGCTGCCCATGGCCACGCCGATGTCGGCCTGCTTCAAGGCGGCGGCGTCGTTGACCGCGTCGCCGGTCATAGCCACGATCAGCCCCAGCTTTTGCATGACGCGGGCCAACCTCAGCTTGTCTTCCGGGGTGACCCGTCCGAAGACGTGCAGCTGTGGGAGGCGGCGGCCGAGCTCTTCGTCGGACATCTGTAGCTCGGCCCCGCTGATGGCTCCCGGACCCAGGCCCAGAGACTGACCGATGGCCCGCGCCGTGACGGCGTGATCTCCGGTGATCATCCGGACGTCGATCCCAGCGCCTAGGGCGATGCGCACGGCCTCCTTGGCCTCCGGGCGCAGCGGGTCGATGATCCCGACCATGGCCACGAACGACAGGTCGTGGGTGTAGCTCATCGGGTCGCTGAGTGCGCCGGAGACGTCGGTCTCGTCGATGAGGCGGGCAGCGAAGGCGAGCACCCGAAGACCGTTCTCGGCCAGCCGTTCGTTGGCCGCCTCGATGCCTGCCCGCGATTGGCCGATTGGCACCGTTCCGATCAGCGGCCCACCTGACTCGGAGCAGCGGGTGAGAACGATATCGGGGGCACCCTTGACCAGCTCGATCACCTGCGTGCCGCCCTCGACCGGCACTCGGTGGAACGTGGCCATGAACTTGTACTCCGAGTCGAACGGGACCTCCGCCAGCCGCGGGTACGTGCGGCGGGTCTCCTCGGCGTCGACACCCAGCTTGGCAGCCAGCACAATCAGCGCCGCTTCGGTGGGGTCGCCGACGACGTCGCCGGCGTCAGACACGGTCGCGTCGCTGTCCAGGACCAGCGCGTACGCCAGCCTGGTGAAGTCGGGCACCGGGGTGCCCGCCACGGAGCGGATCGCCCCCGTCTTGCGGTAGCCCTCACCATCGACGGAGAACCACGCGTCACCGGCGTAGAGCTCGGACACCATCATCTGGTTCATCGTCAGGGTGCCGGTCTTGTCGGTGTTGATCGCGCTGGTCGAACCGAGCGTCTCGACGTCGGTCAGGTTCTTCACGACCGCCTTGGCCTCGGCCAGCTGCTTGGCACCGTAGGACAGCAGAGCAGAGACGAAGGTCGGCATACCCGTGGGGATGGCCGAGATGGCCATGGCCGTCCCGAGCAGCAGCACGTCGCCCGCTTGCATGCCGCGCGCGAGCCCCACGACGACGATCACCGCGACGGCACTCCAGGCGATGATGCCCAGCACCTTGGTGAGGGAGTCCAGCTCGCGCTGCAGCGGAGATCGACTGCGGGTCACCGAGGTGAGCATCGTGGCGATCTGGCCCATCTGGGTCTGCATCCCGCTCGCTGTCACGACCATCGACGCCGTTCCTCGGGTCACCGACGTGCCCTGGTACAGCATGTTGGAGCGGTCGCCGAGAGTGACGTCCTGATCTGGCAGCACCCCGGCGTCCTTCGGGATCGGCGCGCTTTCGCCGGTGAGCGCCGCCTCCTGCGTCTCCAAGGTTGCCGAGCGCAGGATTCGCCCATCAGCCGCGACGATGTCGCCGGCCTCGACCTGCACGAGGTCGCCGGGGACGACGTCGACCGCTGGCACCAGCAGCAGCTGACCACCCCGCACCACCTTGGTCTGGGGCACCTGCATCTTGGCCAAAGCGTCGACGCTCTGGCGGGCCTTGAGCTCCTGCCGGGCACCCAGGACCACATTGAGCACAACCAGCGCCGCCACGACGATCGCCGTAGATACCTGAGCAATCAGCAGGCTGACCACGGCTACCGCAACCAGCATGAGGTTCATGGGGTCGCGCAGCTGCTCGAACGCGACCGCCCAGATGGACGGCGGCTTCTCGCTGGTGATCTGGTTCGGCCCGTACCTCGCCAGCCTGTCCTTTGCCTCGCCGGACCCCAGTCCTTGCTGTCCGTCACTGCTCAGAGCAGCGAGAACGGCGTCCCCGTCCTTGGCGTACCACCGTTCCGGCCCGCCGATGGCACCACCCGGGGCCGCCTCAACCGCGCCTGCAGTTGCCATGCCAGCACCTCGCATCCTTTCGCATGAGCCTCAGCGCGTGGCCCCGCTGGTCAATCATCGTCTCATCCAGGCGGTTTCGCGAGGGCGACGCTGGTGGGTCCGGCTCCCAGACGCCGCGACGACGCTCGTATGCCGGTCCGCGGCCTCATGCTCGTGCAGGGCGACGACCATTGGTGGATCCGGCGCGCCGATCCCCCGGCGTGTCGCCGGCCAATGGTCGTCGGGGTGCTCTGCGGAAGGGCGGCGGGTGAGCGAGCACAACGGCATACACGAGGCTCACATCTCGTAGACCTGGTAGGAGACCACCCGGCTGCCGCCCTTCACCTCGTGGGTGCCGACCAGTTGGAAACCGGTCGCCTCGGTGGTGTGCCGGCCGATCGCGTTCCACGACGCGACCGCGCAGCGCAGCGTGCGCTCGTCGGCCACCTCGCGCCCGCGCTCGATAACTGCCGTCGCCAACAGCCGGCTCAACCCGTGGCCGATTCGGCTGGGATCCAGGCCGAGTGCGACATCGAGTGTGCCCACCTTGGCGGGTAGCCCGAGCGGGCGGGCCTTTTCGCCGAAGCAGCAGTACCCGACAAGCTGGTTGCCGGCGTCGCGGACCGCCCAGTACCCCTCGTCGGGCCGCGGCGCGAGTAGCGAGTCCTCGACGGTCCACGGACCCGGGGCGCGCCACATCGCGATGTCCAAGCCGTCTTCGATGGTGAGCTCGCAGACTCGAAGCGGGGCCGCAACGTCGAGGTGGTGCTCGGACATGGCGGTCTCCTTCGCAAGCCCCGGCGAGGCGCTCGAGCACCTCGTCCACCCTCGCGGTGGTTCGGGGTAATCGTGGCTGGCTTGACCATACTGCGAGGTTGGGCCACGTTGTCAGGGCGCGTCAGCGCCGATGCCGCCCGCTACTGGATGTCCAATCGGCCGATCAGCCGGACGGTGGCGAGGAGTAGGACGACGGCGACGCCCGCCAGGACCGCGAATGCCGACGCCGACGGCCCGGACGTCAGCTGGTCGCCGCCGACCGCCCAGTAGAACAACGACAACGGGCGGATGGTGTGGGCCCAGCTCACGACCGGCACTAGCGAGCTGACCAGGAAGGACGCTGCTGCCAGTGCTGAGGTGGGCCCGAGGGCGAGCCCGCGGCTGGCGGCGAGTCTGCCGACGACCATCGCGACGAGGCCGAAGTCCACCCCCATGATCCAGACCGCGACCGTGGTGCCCACTACCACCGCGGTCGGCAGGGTGAGTTCGTAGTAGCGTCCTAGCAGGATGCAGGCCATGGTCACGAGGGCTAGCGGGAGCGCCAGCAGCGCCAGGGTGAGATTCTTCTCAAAGACGAGCCGCCGTCTGCTGATCGGCAGTGTGGCTACCAGGCCAAGGGAGCCGTCCTCGGACTGGCGCGGCGATGCACGAAGCCCCGTACCCGATGGTCATGAGCAGGATCATGAGCGGAAGGAAGTTCGCGTACAGGTTCCCGTTGACCCATCCCGTCGGCGATGTGAAGGACCCATTCACCCCGAGCAGGGCGGCGACCGTGGGGTGTCCTCGGTCAGTGATCCGAGGGTCTGACCGGTAAATCCACTTGACCGGCGGCAGCAGGAAACCACCGCCGGGGAGTTCGTCGTCTCGGCGGGCTGGTGGGAACGGGCCGGGTGGAGGTGGTTACGTTAGGCGGCGACGCTGAGGGTGACCTCGAAGCCGAGCGCTTGGAGTTGACGCACGTGGTTGCGGGTTCGGCGTTCTCGGTCGATGCGGTTGGTGAAGTAGTCCGAACCGAGGTCGCGATAGCGCAGTCCGGGTTTGGACAGCAGGTGCCAGACGATCACCAGGGTGGATCGGGCGACAGCGACGAGGGCGCATGCCCGACCGAGCGCGCAGGTCACGGCGCACCGGACGTGTGCACGCGCGCTCCCAGGAGGCCGAGCACATGACCGACCTACAGACGATGCCGCGCGAAACCGTGCTCAGTGCCATGCCGGGCGGACGGAAGGGCTGGCTGTTTGCTGCTGCTGTCGCCATCGGCTGGGGTCTGCTGGCCGGGTGGTGGACCCCACGAGGTCCGCTCACCACGGGTGAGGCCCTGTGGTCGATCGCGATCAGCGTTCTGGTCGGGGGGGCAGCCGGGCTGGCCAGCCGCTCCCGTTGGGCGATGCTCGGCGCACCGCTGCTGTTCGCGTCGGCCTTCGAACTGATGCGGGTGGGCACGGACGGGCCGACCGTGGACGGCATACACACAAGTCTGTACGGCTGGCTCGCCTTCGGCGTCGGACGGGGGTTCCATGCCCTGGTGTCGACCCTGCCCATTCTGTGGGGTGCGGCGATCGGAGCAGGAGTGGCGCGTCGGGTCACCAGTCGGCTCGGCGGTCGGCGCTGGGCACGCTACGCGCGGCGCACTGTCGCGGTCGTCGCCGGGGCCGGGCTGCTCGCCTTCACCGTCGTGCTCGCGCGTCCGCCCAGCACCGCCCCGATCACCTCCACAAACGGGGCGCCCGCTGACAGCGTCGCCGAGCTGGTTGACATCGACGTCAACGGAGGCGCGCTCGGCATGATGATCCGGGGACACAGCAGCAACAATCCCGTGGTGCTTTTCCTCGCCGGCGGCCCCGGAGGGTCGGAACGCGGCGCGATGCGCAACCACCTCGCCGCGCTTGAGGAGCGCTTCAGTGTGGCTACGTGGGACCAGCGGAGCAGCGGAACCTCCTACCCGGCCCTGGACCCGACCTCGACCTACACCCTGAACGCTGCCGTGGCTGACACGATTGCGACGACGGACTATCTGCGGGAGCGGTTCGGCAAGGAGAAGCTCTATCTGCTCGGTCAGTCCTGGGGG
Source organism: uncultured Actinomycetota bacterium (assembly GCA_963724925.1). GTDB lineage: Bacteria > Actinomycetota > Actinomycetes > Actinomycetales > Dermatophilaceae > Phosphoribacter. The sequence continues at coordinate 165,325 of CAVRXF010000020.1, forward strand.
ACCATCCTTGGCATACTCGCCGTGCAGCAGCGCCCGGATCTGTACACAGCGTTCATCGGCACCGGGCAAATGGGCAGCCCACTGGAGACCGACCGGATCTTCTACGCCGACACCCTCGCCTGGGCCCGGCAGAGCAACAATGCCGCGCTGGCCGACCGGCTCACGACGATCGGAGCGCCGCCGTACCAGAACATGCTCGACTACGAGACCGCACTGGCTCAGGAGCATGAGGTCTATCCCTACGACCACAGTGGCAACAGCGAAGGCGAAGGCGGGTTCTCTGAGAACTTTCTTGTCCCGGAGTATGCCCTCATCGACCAGGTCCATTTGCTCGGTGCGTTCATGGACACCTTCAGCGTGATCTACCCCCATATCCAGGGGGTAGACCTGCGCATCGACGCGACCACATTGGAGGTTCCGGTCTACTTCGCCCAAGGAGCGCACGAAGCCCGTGGGCGCTCGGTGCCCTTCCAGCAGTGGTACGCCGCACTGTCCGCCCCACACAAGGAGCTCGCCGTCCTGGACAGCTCCGGCCACCGGCCGCTTTTCGAGCAACCCGAGCTGTTCGTCGGCTTTATGACTGGCACCGTGCTGGCCCAGACCACATGAGACGAGGCGGCGCCCGGCCAGCGCGCTCGGTGCGTTGGCCGGGCTGAGCGGCCCCGCTACGACAGCTCGCGCAGCGCGCGTGCCTCGACGTCAGCCAGCACCTCGTCCGCGGCTTCTACGCTGACCTCGCCGTGTCGACGGGCCCGCAGCACGACGTCGCGCTCGGCCTCACTGGCCTTGCGCAGCAGGGCATCCAGCGCATCGGCATAGTCCTCGTCGATGCTTTCGTCGTCGCCGCGGCCCAGTGCGTCAGCAAGGGCGCCCTGGGCTGCGAGATATCCCTTGTAGCGCAGCGCGGCCGCCCGATGCACCGGGTCCGGGACGCCGCCCTCCGCCGCCGAGGTGCGGACGACCTCCAGTGCCGCCTTGGCCGCCCTGATGCGTAGCTCGGCGACCTCCTTGTGTGCATTGCTGGGGATGCCGACACCGGTCCAGCGCACCAGCGGTGCGAGGGTCAGCCCCTGCAGCACCAAGGTCACCAGCACGGTCATGAGCGCGATCAGGACGATCGAGTCCCGAAACGGGAACGGTTCTCCGGCTTCGGTAGTCAGGGGGATGGCCAACGCGGTGGCGACGGTTACCACCCCGCGCATGCCGGCCCAGGCGGCGATGGTCGTCTCCTGGCGACCGTACGGCGCGGAGACGTTGGCCCGGCGCAGGCGAAAGCGGGCCAGGGCGACCGCCGGGAACATCCAACCAATGCGCAGCACCACTAGTGCCGCGATCACGACGGTCGCCAGCCATAGGGTTGCCTGGTCGGGCCTGCTGCCGACGAGCACGACGGTGAGCTCGAACCCGATCATCACGAAGACCACACTGGTGATGAGGTAGTCGGCATACCGCCAAACGGCGCGTCCGAGGAGCCACCCCCCGGCGGTGATGGCCGGGTGTCCGTAGCTGCGCAAGAAGAGGCCCAAAACGAGGACCGCCAGGACCCCGGACCCACCCACGTGCTCGGCGAGCAGGTATGCCGCGAATGGCATGGCCACGGTGACCGTCGTCTCTGCTGACCCGTCGTGCAGCGCGGCGAAAGCCCACGTCGTGACCAGGCCGAGGCCCAGGCCGACGGCGATGCCGACGAGCACGGCCAGCACCAGGCGCAGACCGATATTCGCCGTGCTGACCCGGCCCGTGACGACTGCGGCGACGGCCGCGGCATACATCACCAAGGCGGTTGCGTCGTTGAACATGCCCTCCCCCTCCAGGAGGGTGACCAGACGGTGGGGCAGGTTCAGCCGCCGCGCCACCGCAGTTGCAGCCACGGGGTCCGGGGGCGAGACAACCGCCCCGAGCACCCACGCCGCCGCCCAGCCCAGCCCCGCCGCGTGCCCGATCGTCGCCGCGACCGCAGCGCTGGCGACGGTGAGCCCGACGGCTAGCAGCAGGATCGGCCGTGCGTCCACACGGAACTGCCGCACCGTGGCGCGCTGCGTCGCGGCAAAGAGCAGCGGCGGCAGCACGACCGGGAGGATGAGGTCCGGTTCGAACTGGATCTCTGGGATTCCGGGCAGGACCGGCAGTACCAACCCGAACACGGTGAGCAGCACCGGGTAGGGCACCTGAAGTCGGTTGGCGAGCGGGGTCAGGATGATCACCCCAGCGAGGACCGCGGCAATGAGCAGAAGCGTGGGCATTCGTCCTCCGAAACGGCGTCGAGCACATCCTGCCGCACCATCCCAGCGGGTAGACCGTGCGCTCACGCAACCCGGTACTTCTGGGCGCCGTCCGGCGGACAGCGCTCGTCCGCCAGTTCCAGGCCGCGCAGACCACCACGGGGTCGCGCCGCAACCCGCAAGCAGATCCACGCGACCTTGCCCACAGCCCCGGGGGAGGCCGCCTGACGGATGTCGGGGTACTCGTTGGCGGTTCCGGTGGATGCAGCTGGCTATGAGCAGCGCTGAGGCACTGCACTCGAATGCTGACCAAGATGCGGAACTCGGGCCTGCCGGCGCACTGAGCCAGGCCGAGGCGACTACCCTGAACAGCGGACCGCGGCCCACTCGGTTGATGAGTCTTGAACCGACCATCGGAGGTCAGAGGTGGCCAAGACGCGACCCGGCAAGAACCGTGACGCAACCGATGAGCTGAGGTCGCAAGCAAAGGCGTGCGTCGTCTTCGAAGGTCGGGACGGCCAGCAAGGGCGGGACGATTAAGCGGATCGTCGAGCGGGTGAGCGCACGGGTGTTCCGTGTCGCGGCCCTTCCGGCGCTACCACTTAGATACATTCCGACCCCTTCTGGGGACGGCCCCGCGCAATCCCGCCGATGAATCAGTCATCCGGGGACCGCCTGGCGAGGAGAAGCTCATGACCGACACCGGCGCTATGTCCGGGCCGCCTCCACAGGGCGATACTGACGTGCCCTGGTACGCGCTGACGACAGCGGAGGTGGCAACCCGGCTTCAGGTGGATCCTGGTCAGGGTCTTACCGTCGCCGAGGCACAGCAGCGGCTTCAGCAGTACGGAGCGAACACACTGGCTGAGGCAAAGCCCCTGCCGATCTGGAGGCAGTTCCTCAAGCACTACGGGGACCTGATGCAGATCGTCCTCGTCGTGGCTGCTGCCGTGAGCGTGCTCATCAGCGAGTACGGAACCGCTGTCGGGCTCTTCTTGCTGACGTTGCTCAACGCGTGGTTGGGCTACCACCAGGAGGGCAAGGCTGAGGCGGCGGCAGCCTCCCTCGGGAGACTGATGAAGGCCGTGGCCAAGGTGCGGCGCAACGGAGATGTGTCGGAGGTGGCCGCGGCCGAGATCGTGCCTGGCGACATCGTGCTGCTGGATGCCGGGGACCGAGTTCCCGCCGACGGCCGCGTGGCCGTCGCTGCGACCCTGCAGGTCGAGGAGGGCGCCCTCACCGGCGAGAGCGTCGCGGTCGACAAGAGCACCGACGCCATCACGACCCCAGACGTTCCCATCGCGGACCGCATCAACATGGCCTTCATGAACACGAACGTCACGCGCGGCCATGGCGAGCTCCTCGTCACCACGACAGGGATGCACTCTGAAGTTGGGCACATTGCCAACCTCTTGGCCGAGCAGAAGGTCGAGAAGACGCCACTGACCAAACAGGTGGATCGCCTCACGATCTTCATCGTCGCCGCGGCTCTGTTCGCGTTCATCGCCATCGTCGTGATGGGACTGGCCCAGGGCCAGTCGTTCACCGTCCTGTTCGGGATCGGCGTGTCGCTGGCGGTGGGTTCGATCCCCGACGCACTACCTGCCGTCGTGACCACCATCCTCTCGGTGGGATCGGTGAACATGGCCAAACAGAATGCGATTATTAAGGTCCTGCCCGCGGTCGAGACACTCGGCTCCACGTCGGCGATCAACTCCGACAAGACCGGCACGCTGACCATGAACCAGATGACGGTTCGCGAGATCACGACCGCCGCACACCATTACACGGTCGGCGGCGAGGGCTACGGCTTCGAGGGGCAAGTGCGGCGCACCACCGGGGACGCCGAGCGCAACCTCGACTACGTGATGTTTCCCTGCGCGCTGTGCACCGACGCTGACATCCAAGAGGGCACGGTTGTTGGCGATCCCACCGAGGGTGCGCTCTACGTGCTGGCACAAAAGGGCGGCCTCGACGTGAAGGCATTCCGCGTGAACCATCCGCGCGTCGCGCTGGTCCCGTTCGACTCCGACTACAAGTTCATGGCCACCTTCCACAACATGCCGGGCGCCGACGGCGCCCCGGTCGTGCGGGCCTACGTGAAGGGCGCGCCGGACGTCCTGCTTGATCGGTCGACGTGTGCACGTATGCCGGACGGGCAGGTCGCGCCCTTGACCGCTGACATGCGTAATCGCGTGACTGGCGAGAACGAGCGCATCGCGGGCCAGGGTCTGCGTGTGCTCGCATTCGCCCAACGCGAGTTCGACCCGGCCACGTTCGACCCCGCGGCAGACTTGATGGCGCTGATGCAGGACCTGGAGCTATCGGCGCTGGTCGGCGAGGTCGACCCGCCGCGCGCGGAGGCGACGAAGGCCATCGCTGAAGCGAAGCGAGCCGGCATACGGGTCCGCATGATCACCGGCGACCACGCCGTCACCGCAGAGGCGATCGCGCGCGAGCTGGGGATCGAGGGACGTGCGGTGACCGGAGCGGAGTTCGCCGCGCTTAACGACGCCGAAGCGGCGAGCCAGGTCGACGAGATCGGCGTCATCGCTCGCGTGGCACCCGAGCACAAGGTCAGGCTGGTCCAGGTGCTCAAGGCCAAGCGCAACATCGTCGCGATGACCGGCGACGGCGTCAACGACGCCCCGGCCATCGGTGCGGCGGACATCGGCATCGCCATGGGGATCACCGGCACCGACGTCGCCAAGGGCGCGGCCAAGATGATCCTGGCCGACGACAACTTCGCCACCATCGTGGCCGCGGTCGAGCAGGGACGCCTCGTCTACGACAACCTGCAGAAGTTCCTGCGCATTCAGATCGCAAACCTCTTCATGTTCATCCTGGCCTTCCTGGGATCGACGGCGTTCGCTATCGCAGGCACCGCGCTGCTCATCCCCTCGCAGGTGCTTTGGATTCACATCGCGATCGTGGCGCCCATCGGCGCGGTCATGGGACTGGACGTCGCCACCCCGGGCATCATGCGCCGCTCGCCGCGACCGTTTGACCAGCCGATCATCGTGAGGGCCATGATGCTGCGCCTGTTCGTGGCGGGCCTGTTCATGGCAGCGGCGACGCTGGCCCTGGTCCAGATCGGCAAGACCAACTACGACTCGCTTCAAGTCGGTCAGACCATGGCAGTGGTGGGCCTGGGGCTGATGAACATCTTCCTCGCGCTGAACCTTCGCTTCCCCGAGGACAGTGCATTCGGAGCCGCGACGCTGTCCAACCCCAAGCTGCTGTGGGCCTTCGCGTGGGCGGCCGTCGGTTCGATGCTGATCACCCAGATGCGCGTCCTGCAGGACGTGTTCCACACCACCCCTCTGACCGGCCAACAGTGGGCGATTTGCCTTGTACCTGGGATCGTCCTGCTCCTTCTGGGCGAACTGACCAAGATCATCCTGCGGGCACGGCGACCGCACGAAGGGCCATCGGTCGCCAGTGCTGCCCGACCCGCTGCCGGGTAGCCAGACGAATGCCGGCCCAAGAACCCTACGGGTGAGACTGCTGTTACCGCTGAGCCAATGGGCGTCTGCCGCGGTGGCAGCGTGGGCGTTGATCGTCTCGATCTGGTGGTGCTGCCGTCGACGGGGGCGACCCAGCGGCGGCGCCGCTGGGGGTCACGCCGAGCTGCTTCGTGGAAGACTGCGGCGAGCACCTCGGTGGCGTCCTGGACGATGCCGGCGGTGACCCACTTGTTCTCGCCTTCGGCGTCGGTGCCGGTGGCTGACCGTCGACCGGCTCGGTGGGGCCAGGACCCGTGCCGCTAGATGTCGAAATACATCTCGAACTTCTCTCGCATGAACGGGCAGCGTTGGTGATGTTGGCTGTAGGGCGCTGACCTGCACAAACGTCGCTGCGAGCGTTGGCGAGCGTTGGTGGCTTGCGGACTTCTTGCGGACTTTCTGCGGACTGGGAGCGACCCCCAGGGCCGTACTTCCGGGGGCCTGGGTGCGGCGCTGGATGGGTCACGGCCAGGTGCGAGAGGAAATCCAGCAGGGCCCCTCCGGCCGTCGTTCTCGCTTCGGCCTTGCCGTGATCGGACGGGGGACGTTGACTCGGCCGGTGGTCGACACGCGAGGCCACGGTGTGGCAGCACACCTGCCCGGCCCCTGTGCGTCGAGGGCACGTCAAGCAGGAACACTCTTACGTGCGCCGTGCGTCGAACCGGAAGCGGAGGATCTCGACGTTTTGGGGTCTTCATCTTCATCGACCCCGCCGCCGGTAGACGTTGAGGATGAGGCCAGGCCCGGGCACGGGTTCCGCCGTTTGAAGGTGCCAAAAACGGACGCTGATCGGGCCGTTGATCGCATCGACGTGTGCGAGGTTGGCGACCAGGCGGCGCTTGCCGCGAGGCTGACGGCGGACGCCGAGTCGTAGGGATGCCGTGTTCGTCGAAGCCGACGCGCGGGTGGCATACGCCGGAACCATCTCAGTCAGGACCGGCAAGTTGGCGGCGGCCACGTGCAGGACGGTGGTGTCCCTGGCGCCGACCGAGGAAGCAGGACGCGTCCAGCAGCAGACGAACAGGGCCTGCTGGGAGCGCCGAAGGGTGACCGGCCTTGGGGTTGGCCGGGCGGCGTCGTAGCGGGCGACACGCAGATGGCCCCTGGTCGCAGTCGCCCATCGTTCCGATGAGCACCTTTACGGATGTCGCCAGGTCGCTGGCCAACCACGATCTGAGAGAAGCGACCAGGTCCAGGCGGGCCGTATTCGGTGCGCTGGCCGGAGCGTCGACCTTGCGCTTGAATGTCCCACGGAGTCCTTCCCTGACTTACCGCGCAAGAAGAGCACGGTATGTGCCGTCAGCCCGCTTCGGCCCGATGCGAGCATGCCGGCATCGCCTTCACGCACGAGCACCCCGCTCGACCGGTCCCCCTGGCGTAGCCCCTAGCAGATGCTGAGCGACTCAGGCATCGCGCATGCCACTCTGCGCGTATTGAGTATCGATCCAATCGAGCACGTCGCGTTCCCTGTACATCACCCTGCGGGGACCCATCTTGAAACTCATGGGGCCGGTCCCCTGGTGCCTCCAGTACCTGAGCGTGGCTCGGGGGACCCGGATCATCTCGGCCACCTCGTTCAGTGTCAACACGTTCTCCATGACGCTTCTCCTGACGTACCACGCACCCGTAACGGCTATCACCCCCATAAGCACCGAAGGGGCCGCCGGGTGGACAGGGTCGGCGCGACTTTCTCGCAGCGAACGGCTGGGCGGCGTCGCATGAGCTAGCTGCCAAGCTCTGCGCTCGTGGGTGGGTGCCGCTCGGCGTGCTCGATGCGCTACGGAGAAAGCGAATCACACGCCGGGACGGTGGTCTGCGACTGTAGAGCATGGTGTGGGACGAAGCGTGAATGGGTGCCGCCCAAAGCCGCCGATGAGTCAGGGCCAGGGACAAAGGTCAGTACCTGGTTTCCGTCGGCGGTGCGATCTGGTTCGAACCCAGTATCGCCCACCAGCAGAAATGCCGTTTGACCTGCGGAAACGTAGACTGAGGTGTTGCGCGTGGGGGCCACGTGGGGAATCCTGCCAGCGTGGCCTTCGGGCAGGACAGCCAGCGCTGCGCGCTGGCTCCGAAGGAGGGTGCGCCGGCAAGCCGGCGCTTTGCGCAAAGCGGGCTTCGCCGCACCCGAAGCGCCGCTTCACCGAGCACCTGGGCGCGTCGTGGAAGATCGTGGTGCGAGCGATGCCCTAGGACTCCCGGTTGCCTCCCAGGGAAACTCAAAGCAGGATATCGTTCTCCAGGGGAGAAGAAACGCTCCCCAATCCAAGAAAAGAATGGCCCAACACCGGCCATTGAGCTACCCAACGGCTTCCCCGTAGACCCGCGTCCACGGCACACTACACACCCACTGCTACAGTGCCGTCCGCGGACCCGCCGGACACCCCAACGCCACGGCACACAGACAGGTCGTCGCGGGTTAACGCCGAGCTGAGGTGATGTGGTGGAGGCCGTAGTCATGTCCGAACCGATCGAGCCGATCCCGCAGGCGTCGCCTGCTGAGCGGGTGGTCGCCGACGTGCTGCCCATCGGCGCCCCGCCAGGGCGGGCTGAGCGGGTCCGCGACTTGGTGCCGCTGTGGTTTCACACCTTCGCCTTGGCACCCGGGATCTACACCCGGGGCATCTCACGCGACCACGGTTACCGGCTGGCGGTGCTCGGTGCGGACCGCTTCGCGGGACGCAGCGTGCTGGACGTCGGCGCGTTTGACGGCTTCTACAGCTTCCTGGCCGAGGCCCGCGGTGCCCGCCGGGTCGTCGCGGTCGACAACGAGCAGTACGTCGCCTGGGTGCGCACCCGGTTCGGGGTGACGCTGCCCGGCGGTGCCGGCTTTCACGCGATCGCCGAGGTGCTGGACTCGCGTGTGGACTACCACCGCATGGACGCGCTGGACGTACGCGAGCTGGGTGAGCGTTTCGATGTGGTGCTGTGCTTTGGCATCCTGCACCGGGTGACCGACCCGATCGGGCTGCTGCAGACGCTCGCCGACGTGCTGACCCCCGGCGGCGAGGTCGTGCTGGAGACGTACGGCTCGCACCTGCCGGACCCCACCCCAGCGATCGAGCTTCACAATCCCGGCGACGTGTACCCGCGCGACCACTACCTGTACTGGGGGTTTCCCCCCGAGAGTTTGCGTCGGCTGGGGCGCATCGTCGGCCTCGATGACGTCACGATCATCGACCAGCCCGACATCGACGGCCATCCGCGTATCCTCGCCACCCTGCGCGCCGCGCACTGACCCGACAGCCCCAGCCACGCAGCCAACCCCGGGCGGCCAGCGACGTCACCCCAAGCCCGCGGTCCAGGCCACTGGACGATCTGTGCTGATCGCCCTCAACACAGAAGACGCCTATTCCAAGTCCGACGCGGATCCACGAACCTAACCGACCGCCCAGTTTGACCTCCGAGATCGTGCCTTACGTAGCCACCAGGCTGGATTCATCCCAGGCCGCCAGCTGGCCGGGCGGGTCCGCACGGTCAGCGTGTTCGCCCGCATGGTCCCCGAACAGAAGTCGCAGCTGATCCGGGCCATGAAGGCCAAAACGCAGAGCTCGTCGGCGGCATGACCGGCGACCGAGTCAACCAGGCCCCCGCCCTCACAGCAGCGCACATCGGCATCGCGATGGGCGCCCCCGAGGGAGGTGACCCTGCGGTGCAGCGGGCACTGCGTGCACTCATCTGGGTGGAGTGGGGGGTGTGCTCGACGTGTGGGACGGGGGGCTTCGAAGGGCCGGTTGTCACCGTGGATCACGAGTTATCTGGGGGGTGGTGTGAACGGCGAGCGAGCTTAGCGGCGGGAATGCGTCGAGCGACTCGATTAAACCCAGGGCGGCCCGGACGTGCTTCTCGGCCGAGGGGAGCACCTCGTCGAGGAGTTCAACCACGCCGATGGATCGGCTGGTGGTGTCGATGATCAACTCAGGTGTGTCGTAGGGCGCGGGCTGCTGATCATCGGAAGGCAAAGGGCCAGCGGACACATGGAGGGGCATGCGCGTTGTCTGGCGGGTCAGGGGGGGTCGCAGCAGCTTGAGCAGGTCCCAGTACGCCGGGTCGTGGTGTACGGCGCGCTGCCACTCGCGGACCGGTTCGCACTTGAGCTTCCTGCGCTCGTCCCACAGTGAGTTGAAGTTGTGGACCGTGCCGTCATCGCGTAGGTCGAGGTGGAGTGCTGCGAACGCGGCGGCGACCCGGTCGAGTGCTCCCATGGCCGTGACAGCGGCCCACATGATGTGGCCGAACGCGGTTGGGTCACGGCGATGCCCGAGCGGGGTGCGGTTGTCGCCTCGGGGGTCGTCCAGATCGATGAAGTCTCGCAGCTGGTAGAGCGACTCGACGCACCACACCGCCCACCGCAGGTGGCTTTGAGCGATGAGGTACCGGGGGTCGATGTGGGCCCTGTGCGTTGGCGGCCCGTGCAACATCTTGGGCGCCACCTGCGCAACGATGGCGATCTGCCGATCCGCGCGGTCGACCCACTCCGGTGCCGTCATGTCTAATCCTCGCAGACCTGATGTCCTGGGGAGTTACTGCTGCCGACGCGCCTGCCGCGGCGTCGGCCGTGTTGTCGGCGGGCCGCGTGTTGGTGACCAGAGTCGGGTCAGGTCCCGCAACACCCGGGTCGGCTCGGGTGGGACGAAGCTGGGCCATCTGCTGATCGTCGTGCTCGACGTCCATCCCAGCCACCTCCCTCACCTTGGCCACCATCGACACACGGCCGCCCGTGGGAGGTGCCAGGGCAACGGCGAAGCTAGCCCGCGTGCTCCAAAGCAACAGTGAAGGGCCCACAAGCGCAGTTCCCGGGCGCCCGACTGAACCAGGGCCTCGAAGGGCCAGGGAGACTCGACGTCAACGGGCGACCGGCCCCTCATTTTCAGCCCGGAACGGGCCGCCCGCGCCCGCCAGGGCGAACAGCGACAAAACCGGAAGTGCGACACGAACGCTGACGTAAACCAGTCGGGGGGTCTGCGCTGGGCGCGTTTGCCGGCTGGACAGTTCGATTGACGACGAGGAACATGACGGCTGTGAGCGAGAACCCGAGTGCGAGCGGCGAGCCGCTATTGGCGTGGTTGGAAAGGCGGACGCAGTTGGCCCGTCTTCGGGAGGTGGAGTTCGACGACGCGAAACTCGAGTACCGGCGACTGTTCAGCGAGGTGTGGGGCACGTTCCTGCTGGTTCTGGTCGCGGCCGGCGGCGGGGTCATCGGGGCGACCGCATTCGGGGGTGACTTGACCCTGGCGATGAAGGCTCTGGCTCCGGGGATGATGGTGATGGGGATCATCTTCTTCATGGGCACGATCTCCGGTGCCCATCTCAACCCTGCCGTCACGCTCGCTTTCGCGGTCCGCGGGAACTTCCCCTGGCGCCGGGTCCCTGGCTACCTCTTGGCGCAGGTGGTCGGTGCGGTACTGGCGGCATGGTTCCTGCAGCTGATGTACGGCGGGATCCTCAACGGGGCGACCGAGCCCACGAAGGGCGTCAGCCCGTGGGTGGCGATGCTGACCGAGGCCGTGCTGACCCTGGGCCTGGTCAGCGTGATCCTTGGCACCGCGTCTGGGGCTCGCAACGTGGGCATCAACGGAGCCATCGCGGTGGGCGCCTACATCGGTCTGGTGTCGGTGTGGGGTGCCCCAGTGTCCGGGGCGTCGATGAACCCGGCTCGTTCGTTCGCCCCGGAGCTGGTCGCAGGCAACCTCACCGACTACTGGATTTACCTGGTCGGACCGATCATTGGCGCGTTGATCGCGGTCGGCTTCGAGCTCATCCTCAAGGGCAAGCCCACCAAGGCCGGCGCCGAGGCCGCCCAGGGCATCCTCGACGAGAACCCGCAGGGCCTTTAGACCATCCGTCCTTGATCGTGGTGGCGAGGAGGGTCTCCAGCGGTGCGCGTAGGTCACGGTTGGTGAACCCGTTGGGCAGGAGCCGGTGGATGAGCAGGGCCTGCAGCAGTGCGGGCACGCGGCGTTTCCCAACCGTAGTCCGATGCGGGTGCCGGTGCTGTGATGATCGGGGTGGTCAGGTCGGGGAACGCCTGGGCGCCGCGGATCGGGTCGTGGCTGATGCGTTGGACGCCGAGTAGGCGCCGGTTGGCGGTGAAGCCGACCTGCCGTAGGGCGGCAAGGTTGGTCAGCCGTTTGGACAGTCCGAAGTCGCGCGGGTCGTTGTGGTACTGCTTCCACGGTGGTGTGCTTGTCATCGATGTGCAGGCTTGGGGTCACCCCGGCGGTGATGGCCCGGGTGCGGAACCGACCCGGGGTGGGGTGCTTGCCGTTGCGTTTACGTGGCTCGTGGGCTGGTCACCATCGCCGACACCGCCCGACCGACCACCATCAGCGCAGCTATGCCGCGGTCGAGAACACCCGCAGCGCCGGGGTCCCGGCTGACTTCAGTTGGCACGTCCTCGAACCCACGTCGGTGATCAGGTCGGCGCAGGCATGAGACGTTCAGGCCCCGCGGACACCGTTAGAGCGGGCAACCGGAACTTGCTGCTTCCCCATGGTTTACCAGCTGTTCATGCGACAGGGTTACGGTTCGCTGCGACCCCCGCGCCGCGATCGGGTCCGGCGCGCCGTGCCGTTTCCGCTCTGCTTGTCCCGCAACGAAAAGCGACCCGACTGTGACGACAACCCTGCTCTTGGTGTCGATGGTGATCATCACCGCGTTGGTCTTCGATTTCACCAATGGGTTTCACGACAGCGCGAACGCGATGGCCACCTCGGTGGCGACCGGAGCGCTCAAGCCTAAGGTCGCGGTGTTGATCGCCGCGGTGCTGAACGTGGCCGGTGCGTTCCTGTCCACCGAGGTCGCCAAGACCATCTCCGGTGGGATCGTGAACGACGCGCTGGTCACCCCGACGATGATCTTCGCGGGGCTCGTCGGGGCGATCCTGTGGAACCTGATGACCTGGCTGTTCGGGTTGCCGTCCAGCTCCTCGCACGCCCTGTTCGGTGGGCTGATCGGAGCGGTGTTGATCGGCGCCGGGGCGTCCGGGGTGAACTTCTCGGTTGTCGTCTCCAAGATTTTGTTGCCCGCGGTGATGGCCCCGGTGGTGGCCGGACTGGCCGCCGGGCTGGCGACGTTCTTCCTGTACCTGATGATCACAAGGGCGGATCAGGAGCCGCAGGCGGGCTGGTTCCGGCACGCCCAATCGGTGTCCGCGTCGATGGTCGCGCTAGCGCACGGCACGTCGGACGGGCAGAAGACGATGGGCGTGATCACCCTGGTCCTGATCACCGCCGGGTATCAGGAATCGGGCACCGGGCCGCAGTTCTGGGTCATCGCCACCGCGGGGTTGGCGATCGGGCTGGGCACCTACTCCGGTGGCTGGCGGATCATGCGGACCATGGGTAAGGGGATCGTCGACGTGCAAGGCCCCTCAAGGGTTCGCCGCCGAAACCACCTCCGCCGCGGCGATCCTCGCCTCCTCTCACATGGGCTTCGGGCTGTCCACCACCCAGGTCTGCTCCGGATCCATCGTCGGCTCCGGCGTCGGCAAGAAACTGGCCCACGTGCGCTGGGGCACCGCCAGGAAGATCCTCTACGGGTGGGTCCTCACCCTGCCCGCCGCGGCCATGGTCGGTGCCGCAGCCGCCGCGATCGCCCTCACCGGCACGACCGGGCTCATCATCGTGTTCGCCGCCCTAGTCGCCGCCGTCGGCGCCATCTACGCCATCTCCAAGCGGGCCCCGGTCTCCAGCGACAACGTCAACGACTCCCCCGACGTCACCATCAACCCCAACAAAGCCGCCGTCTTGGCATGAACCACATCTCCTCGACCAGGAACTCCACACTCATCCCTGGCACGGAAGCAGCGATCCGATGACCATTGACTGGGCCTCTCTTGGATTGGTCGCGGTCACCACCGTCGTCGCCACCATCGCGATCGTCGGCATCTTCTCCCTCGGCGTCGTCGCCCTGACCTCCAACGGGAACAGCAGCCTGCACACCGACGGTGCACACAGCCAACGCAGCCCGGCCGCCACCCTCTCCGGGTACGCCTGCGTCGCCCTCTCCGGGCTGCTGGTCCTCTACGGGCTGTACCTGATCATCCCCCAGTTCCACTGACCACCCGCCGGCGTACCGGCGGGTGAGTAGACCAGTGTGAAACCGTGGACGGTGACACCCGGCAGGTGCTGACCGGGTTTGGAGCCTGATCGAGGGACCGACGGTTTCGAGGTCGACAACGACATGACGTTTGCGGCCGTTGACCTTCCGGCGACGGGAGAAGGGTCGCGATGCGCGACCCAGCACATGCTCGTGATCAGGAAGCTGATTATCCAGGCGATCAGCGTGGGCCGAAGTCTGCCAGCGCCGGGCGCAGTGACTACCCCCGACAACTCCTTGGTGACTTGCGATCTGGGGACCAGGATGGCCAGGACGACGTCAAACACGCCGTCGGTGAGCGGCTCACCCGATCAAAGTTGGCCAGCCGATTGCGGCGCCGGTTGAGCAGGTCACGGACCGCCGCCTTGCGCGCGGCGCCACCGCGCTCGGGTTCCTTGGGGCTGTCACGCGGCGGCGGCGGCTGGCGTGAGGTCTGCGGGCACCGTCTGCTGGACGCTGCGTGTTCGGCGGCGGGCTATCGCCTTGGCGAGTTCCCACGCGATGAACAGCACCAGGGCGGGTAGGGCTCCGAACAGCCATTGTGTGCTGGTGAGGGCCGCAGCGCCGAGCAGTGACGTGAGCGCGGCGCCGCGGGCGATCAGGACGGCGAGGGCGATCTCCACCACGGCGGTGATGTTGAGTGTCCGGTTGTCGAAGGTGTCCACGCGCAGGATCGAGGCCTTCTCGTCGCGGGATTCGAAGGCTGCGACCACGAGCATCAGGGAGAACGCGACCAGGCCCATGGTGCTGGCGATCTCGGCATTGTTGTACTGGTTCTTGCCGGCCACGACCAGCCCGTCGATCGCCAGGGACATGAACAGCCCGACCAGGCCGACCGTGGTGATGACGGCCGGGGTCATGATCGAGGCGGCCCGTGGTCGCGGCTGGCGTTTCATGAGCCCGGGGGTTTCCTTGTCCAGGCCCAGCGCGATGCCGACCGGTGCGGTGATCAGGAAGTTGATCCACAGGATTTGCACGGCGGAGAAGGGCTGCCCCCCGGCGATGTTGAGCAGGCTGGCCAACAGGAAGGTCACCACGTAGGTGACCAGCGCCACGAGCATGAAGCGGATGTACTTGAGCATGTTGTCGTAGAGCTTGCGCCCCTCGGAGACGGCACGCACGATGGTGGCGAAGTTGTCGTCGGTGAGGATCATGCGACCGGCGTTCTTGGCGACCTGGGTGCCGGTGCCCATCGCGATGCCGATGTCGGCGGCCTTGATCGCGGGGGCGTCGTTGACCCCGTCGCCGGTCATGGCCACGACCTCACCCTTCGTGCGCAGGGTCTGGACCATCAGCACCTTATGCTCGGGGGCCACCCGTCCGACCACGCCGATGTCCTGGATGCGGTCAAGACGCTCGGCCTCGGACATCGCCGCCAGGTCGGTGCCCAGGATGGCCTGCCCGGGGATGCCCAGCTGCTTGGCCACGGCCGCACCCGTCACGACGTCGTCCCCGGTGACCATCCGCACCCGGATGTTGGCGTCCTGGGCGGATCGGACCGCGTCCAGCGACTCTGCTCGGGGGGGATCGATCATGCCGACCAGCGCGGTCAGCTGCAGACCCTGGATTAGGGACAGCAGATCCCCCTCGGGGTCGAAACCGGTGGGGTCGATGTCTGTCATGGCCGCGGCCATGATGCGCAGGCCCTTGCCGCCCAGGCGACCCATCTGCTGGTCGGCCCGGGTGTTCTGCTGCTCACCCCAGGGAACGGATCTCGCCCTTGGCCAGGGCGGTCGTGGCCCGCCCGATCACGGCCGGGGCGGCACCCTTGACGAAGACCCGAACGACCGGGTTGCCGGTCTCGTCCTTGGCGTCGCAGAAGGTGGCCATCAGCTTGTAGGTGGGGTCGAACGGCAGCGTCGCCAGGCGAGGGTAGGCCTCCTGCGTGCCTTCGATGTCAAGCTTCACCTTGTGCCCGAGGACCAGCAGCGCCCCCTCGGTGGGGTCTCCCACGACCTTGCCGTCGACGAGCTTGGCGTCGTTGGCGATCAGGAACGGCAGGATCGCCGCCTCAATGGTGTTCGTGTTGCCCGCGGTGTGGTGGACCTCGCCGTTGAGGCCGTAACCCATCCCGCTGATCGCATACCGGTCGGTGGGGTCGATCACCTCCACGACGGTGACCTGGTTCATCGTCAGCGTGCCGGTCTTATCCGAGTTGATCGCCGAGGTCGAGCCCAAGGTCTCCACCGAGTCCAGGCTCTTCACCACGGCGCCGTGCGCCGCCAGATCCCTGGACCCGCTGGACAGGATCACCTGCAGCACCGTCGGCATGGCCATCGGCACCGCAGCCAACGCCAAAGCGATGGCCGTGGTGAAGATCGTCTGGGTCGAGTCCCCCCGAGAAATCCCCAGGGCGAACATGATCGCGATGGTCAGCCCAGCCGCCCCCGCGATCCACAACGTCAACGTGTCCAACTGCTTGGTCAGCGGGGTCTTCAGGTTAGGCGCCGACTTCAGCATCCCAGAGATGGTGCCCACCGCGGTGTCCGCGCCCGTCCCGGTCACGATCATCACGCCGCTGCCGTGCGTCACCGGCGTGTTCATGAACGCCATGTTCGACTGATCCCCCAAGACCGGGTTCTCATCGGTGATCACCTCGGTGCTCTTGGAGGCCGGAACGCTCTCGCCGGTCAACGCCGACTCATCGATCTGCAGCGAGGTGGCCGCCACGAGCCGCCCATCAGCACACACATCATCACCCGCCGCGAGCAGCACCACGTCGCCCACGACCACCTGATCGGCCGCGACCGTGACCTCGGTGCCATCGCGGCGCACCCGCGCTGACGTCTTAAGCATCGACTGCAGCGCGTTCATGGCACTCTCCGCCTTGCCCTGCTGGCGCAACCCCCCCAACGCGTTGAGCGCCGTGATCGCAAGCACAGCGATGCCGGTGGCGATCTGGCCGATCAAGATCGAGGCAATCGCCGCCCCGACCAGAATGATCTGCATGTAGGACCGGTACTGGGCCAGGAACAGTCTCCACCCCGGCGGCGGCTTCTCGGCAGCAAGTGCGTTCGGCCCGTCCCTCTTCAACAACTCATCGGCCTTGGCTGCCGAGCGACCGCTGGCGGGATCCACACCAAGACGCTGGGCGACATCCTCAGCCGAGAGCGCGTACCACCGCTCGGTGGTGCCCTCGGCGCCGGCCGCCGTCTCACCCGCGCCTGACGCCACCGTCTTACCCGTCATCGTCTGGTCCTTCCTCTCGGTCACCATCCGCGTCCGCGTCCCACCCCTAGAAGGGAGTCGGGATGCGGTGCAGGGGCAGATCCGGCTGCACGTACCCGCGGGCGCTGGGCTTGCTGGGCATCGTGACCTCTTGGGGCGGGGGCGGCTGGTAGGGGATCTGGGCGAGCAGGTGGGAGATGATGTTGAGCCGGCCGCGTTTCTTGTCGTCGTTGTCCACGACGTACCACGGTGCCCATCCGGTGTCGGTGGCGGCCAACATGGCGTCCCGGGCCCGGCAGTACGCGTAGTGGCGGCTGTAGGACTTCAGGTCCGTGGGGGAGAGCTTCCAGACCTTGCGCGGGTCGTCGATGCGGCTCTCCAGCCGCCGGGCCTGCTCATCGACGCTGACGTTGAGCCAGTACTTGACCAGGATGATCCCGTTGTCGACCATCGCCCTCTCCACCGCAGGCACCTGCTCGAGGAACCTCGCGGTCTGCTCCGGGGTGCAGTAGCCCATCACCGGCTCCACGCCGGTGCGGTTGTACCAGCTGCGGTCGAAGATGGCGACCTCGCCGGCCGACGGGAAGTGGGCGATGTAGCGCTGGATGTACATCTGCGACTTCTCACGCTCGGTCGGGGCGGCAGGGCGATGTGCTTGAACACCCGCGGGCTGGTCCGCTCGGTGATCCGCCGGATGGTGCCACCCTTGCCCGCCGAGTCCAGGCCCTCGAACACGATGCAGACCTTGGCGCCGGCGGCCTTGACCCACTCCTGCATGGCCACCAACTCGCCCTGCAGGCGCCGCATCTCCTTCTCGTACTCCTTCCTCGTCATCTGCGGCTTGGCAGCGGGGGCCGCGTCCCCCTCACCGGCGCCCGGTGTCGGCATCCTCACCTGCGACTCCGTCGACGTGTCCGCCTTCTTGGTCTTCTTCGACTTCTTGCCCATCCGTCGCTCTCCCTTTCCGAACGTCACTCTCGTGCTCGCGCCATGCCCGCACTCTGCCAGCGTTCGCGGGGACCTCCAGCAGCGCGCCTACAACCGGCTGCCACGGTGATCAGGACCGTCACACGCCAGCCCCTTCGGCCAGTGGACGAGTAAGCCGTGGATGGCGAACGCGTCCAGCAGGATAGCGGTCAGCGCGAACAGCCAGACCGCCAGCCGGCCCACCAGCCCGAACACCGCGCCGAGCGAGCGACGGTCACGCCGACCAGACCGCCCGAGGAGTGTCGCATGTAGAGCAGGCCGACGCAGGCCAGGATGGCGACCCAATCACAGCGACCCACACCCAGAACTGGAGCGCGGCCATCACGCAGGTGGCATCGGCCGACGCATCCCTGGGCCGCTGGATGGGTAGCCGGGCACCTGCCGTCGCTGGGTCCATCCGCCACCCCAATGCGCCACATCGAGGATGCCGGCCAAGACAACCCAGAACCAGTCCCACCCGGTCAGGCCGATGCCAGGGGTGTACAGCAGCACGTACATCAGGGTCGCGAAGGGAAGGAAGATGATGCCCAGCAGCGGCCAAATCCACGAGCCGAAGGCGACGTTCACCATGTTGGGTCGTGCCACCCAGACGATGAAAAGGGCCAGACGCGGAAAAACGCCGGCAAGCAAAACGAACAGGCATCCCATGATGGCTCCTTTGCGGGTTTCCTGGCGGCCCCACCGTGGCATTGACGCGGCAGCACCGGCCTCATCCGATGCGGGCGATTCGCCGGCCACTTGGTGCGAAGCCGCCGGCCGCTGCGCGGTTCACTGGCGACCGACCGCGCAGTCGAGCGTCCGGCTCAACGATGTCTCCCGGCGCGTGTCCGTCAGTGGGGAGCCGTCTAGTCGAATCGCCGGAAGGTCCGATCCCCCGGTCGGCTGTGTGTTCAGGCAACCGGTCGGGTTCAAGTCCGCAGTCATGATCGCGGTGCCTGCGCAACCTGGCAGCTACTGCCCACCTCTACCCGGTCCAACACCGGCCCGAGTGACCCACAGATACGACACGAGAGCCGAATATTCAGCTCGTTCAGCCGTGATCCACGCGCGTCCAGCAGCATGGACGCGATGAGCAGGACGGATTGTTCACGGCGTAGCCGAACGACGAGCACTCGATGGCCGGCCGGTGCAAGTCCGGTCCGGACAGACGCCAGGCTCCCCCGGCTTATCGCGTTCGAGTGTGCATCTGGCAGACGCTGAGCGAGAACCCCAAAGCCGACGTTCACCGCTGCGGCGGATGATCTTGCGGCGTGGACCAAGACCCGCTGGTCACCCCGGCGGCTCAGGCGCCGCCCAACACCGAGCGCCGCCCAACACCGAGGCCAGCGCTTGGCCCGCCCCCCCGCAGAATAGGTTCCCCTTTGCGCAGCTGCGACGCTGCGAGCAACCCAAAAGCGCCGAACGTAGGACCCCGGACGTGCGCGTCACCTGCACCCCCAGCCAGGCGTAAATCACGCACAGTCGAAAAGCGATTCGCTTCTCAACCCAGGTCAACCGACCCACGGAAGCCGAGGAGAACCCGAAGAACCCGTCCGATGTTGCCTGATAGACACGCCGATCTTTATCGGCAACTTAGACGCAAACCCGGCCTTGAGATCAGGCGGTCTGGGCGGCCGCGTATGCGGCCCTGACGGTAGCCGACAGTGGCCCTCGGTCGTTGATCGAATGTCCGTTGGCCTTGGCCCAAACGCGGATGTCGGCCGCTGGAGCGGCGGCTGCTTTGGGCGCCGGCCGCTGCCGGGTGCGGGTTGCCGGCGGTTGAGGGGGCTTCTGGGTGCGCGATTGGCGCGCCTGCTTGCGATCCGAGCTTGGCGAGGGGGGTGCAGCGCTGACGCTGCCTTCGGGCTTCGGGGCGCCGGTGGTTTCGTGGACCTGCGCGAGGGTGACGTTGTAAACAGCCCCGATCACGCGGAGGGTGTCGGCCAGTGCCTCGCTGGAGTCGATTGTGACCTTCAAGGGTTTTGCCTCTCGGCTGTTCAGGATAGGGTCGGACCCCCTCGACTGGGGTTCGTTGCAGACGTTACCGCCATGCGTGATCCGATCCCACCCCGCGTATTCGCCTCGTTCAAGCCGGGGGCGCGAAGTCGCCCAGCTCGGCCCGGGCCCGGCGGGCCAGCCACCGGTGCACCCGCCGCGGCTCGACCCCCAGGGTCAGCTTGACCCCCAGCTCCTTACAGCCTCGGCCAGCCAGGCGATCTCGGCTCGGCCTGCTCCAGCTCGATCTCCCGGGCAGACTTGCCGAGCCCGGTTTGGACGCTGCCAACCCCGCCAGCGCGCCCTCCTTCGCCACGGTATGCACCCGCGGGATTGTCGAGCCATCCACCCCCGCGGCGGCCGCCGTCCGGTTGATCGGGGTTCCCCACGAACCAGCTGCAGGTAGATGTCGAACTTCATCGACGGGGACAACAACTTCTCGCCACGCCTGCGTCGGACTCCTGACGCACAGGGCAACCACGGGCCCGGATGCGCACCAAGATCCCGGCGCGGGACGTTGCAGGATTTCTAGGGGTAAGGTGGTTCGACCCGCACTCCAGGGTTTCCCCCTCGCCAGGTTCGAACAGGCTCAGACCTCCGGTAGTAGGTGACTGACAGGCCCTGTCGAGCAGGGCTTTCTCCTTGCACCAAACCGTCGGAAATCAGTTGAGATTGTGGTATGCTGACGGGTATGGGTCAGGTCGAGTTCGACGGGATGCCCGAACCGGGCGTGCTGCGCCTGCAGGTCGCCGACGGGCAGGTGCTGGTGACCTTGGGTCGGGTGCTGGTCTACCGGTACGACAGCGATGACAGCGGGCATGCGGAACCTGGCGATCGTCGCGTTGACCGACGCGGGTCGGCGGGATCGACGAGGTCGCCGCGGTGTTCGGGTTGACCGCGACGTACGTCTCGATGCTGCGGGGCCGGGCCCGCACGGGCGGCCGGTTTGGTGCCTCGCCGTGGCCGCCCGCCCAAGCTGACCGACCGGCAGGCCCGGGCGGCTCGTGAACTGTCGGCGGCGGGGTGGAGCCAACAGCGGATCGCCGACCGGTTCGGGGTGGCCCGTTCGGTGATCAGCGAATTGCTCGCCCGGGTTGGCCCGGCCCCCCTCCAGGACACCCTGCCCGAGTCCACCGCCCAGTCCACCGGGCAGACCGCCGGGCAGCCAGCGAGCGGCAGCCGAGGAGGCCACCGAGGAGGCGGGGCCGGAGGCGGGGGTGGCCGAGCCGGCCTGTGCCGGGTCGGTATTCGCGGGTTCGGCCCGGATCAGCACCGGGACGCACCGCTGCCGGTACGCCGGGGCGATGCTGCTGTATGGCTACCTGGACCGGGTCGGCGCCGAGGCGATCTTCGCCACGTTGACCGGTGGGACCGGCCCGCTGCTTTGACGACCTGGCCGTGCTGTCTACCGCGACGTTGGGGCTTCGCGTTGGGCATCGACACGGTGGAGGGCAGCAAGCACCTGCGCCGGGCCGAGGCCGGCGCCGCCCTGGGGCTGGCGGCCGTCCCCGAACTGAAGACACTGCGGACCCGGCTGGCTGCGTTGGCCGACGGGTCCGACCGCTGGCGCTGCAGCGGGCGTTCGCGGCCGGGATGCTGCGCCGCCGACCCGGCCGCCGACCCGGCCGCCGACCCGGTGTACTTCGTCGATGACCACTTCGTGCCCTACGCCGGGGCCCGCCCGGTCGCCAAGGGCTGGAACACCAAAC
>CAVRXF010000021.1:0-94800 GCA_963724925.1 uncultured Actinomycetota bacterium
GAGTTCTTGCTGTTCACCGCCCGGAAGGCGTAACACCGTTGCGCCGGGCCGATGCCACCACTGCGCGGCATCCGCCCGGGGCCCGGCGTTCGGCGCTGAGCGCGAGCGACGCCCGGCGTGGTGCGTCCTGGACGCCGTAGTGTCGTCAGAAGGGGTGAGGCACTCCCCAGCGGTGCCCGGGACGGTGGGAACCATGGACACGAGCGCCACCTTGGACCGCTCAGCGGTCACCGAGGCGATGTGGCGCGAGGTGATCGGCCAGCTACGGGCGTTCGTCGGGCGGCGGATCGCCGATCCGCACCGGGCCGAGGACCTAGTCGGGGAGATCTTGCTCAAGGCCCACGCGTCTGCGCACTCGATCGACAACCAGGAGCGTTTCCCCCACTGGGTGTTGCGGGTCGCCCGCAACGCCGTCATCGACGAGTACGGCCGCGCCGGCCGATCCCGCGAGCGGCTCGAGGCAGCGCCGGCAGACCCACCGGCCGAAGACCCGTCGCTGGCCGACTCACCCGAAGTGCTCACCGAACTGGCCACATGCCTGCACCCACTGTTGGGCGCGCTGGCACCCGAGCAGCGCCGGGCCGTACAGCTGATCGATCTCGACGGGTGGCCACAGGCCCGCGCCGCCCGGCACGAGGGCGTCTCCCTGTCGGGAATGAAGTCCCGAGTCCAGCGTGGGCGACGCCGGCTGGCCGACCTTCTCGGACAATGCTGCACGCTGACCTTCGACGCCCGTGGCGTGCCCATGGAGTACACCGCCCCACCAGACTGCGGCTGCCAGCCGGCCACGCGATAAGCCGTGTAGGTCCAAGACTGGGTGAGAGCCGAACGGCCGGCGTGTGGCCTCGCCCCTTCCATGCGCCCGCGGTCGATGACCCGAGCCGAGTCGGTTGCTCCTACCAGCCCGGACGCCCCCGCAGAACCGGCAGGGACAGGTCCCTCGGTCCTAACAGCAGTTCGGCGTGCCCGGCTTGGGGAGGTGCAGAAAATCCCGCGTCGCGGACAGAACCTCTGGCTGCACCGTGTAGTGCACCCACCGTCCGCGCCGGCGGCGGTGGACCACGCCGGCTTCGTGCAGCTTCTTCATGTGGAAGGACAGGGTGGGTTGGCTAATGCCCAGCGCCGCGGGCAGGTGGCACGCGCAGGCGGTACCACCGCCGGAGGCCGCCAGATACTGCACCAACCGGATCCGGGTTGGGTCGGCCAGCGCCTTGATACACCGCCGACAGCTGCGCGGCCTGATCGGCGGGCATCAGCTCGCACGTGGCGCCGTCGCAACACACGTCCACGTCGCTGCTGACCGCCAGGGGAGTGTTCACCACCCTAGTGTACGTCACATTGACAACGGGCTATATGCTCGGGTTCACTCGGCTACATAGAGAACCATCGATCAGGGAGTCGTTCTGTGGACACGCCCACCCAGCACGCACACCATGACAGCGCCGCCGTCGTCGCCCGGATGTCACGGCTGGACCGGTTCCTGCCGGCCTGGATCGGGCTGGCCATGCTGGCCGGTCTGGCCCTGGGGCGGGTGGTGCCGGGGCTGAGCTCGGCGTTGGACGCGGTCAAGGTCGGCCAGACGTCGTTGCTGATCGCGGTGGGTCTGCTGGCGATGATGTACCCGGTGCTGGCCAAGGTCCGCTACAACGAGATCGGCCTGCTGACCGCCGACCGGCGGATGATGGCCGCGTCGCTGGCGCTGAACTGGGTGATCGGGCCGCTGGTGATGTTCGCGCTGGCGTGGCTGTTCCTGGCCGAACATCCGCAATACCGCACCGGGGTGATCCTGGTCGGGCTGGCCCGGTGCATCGCCATGGTGCTGCTGTGGAACGACCTGGCCTGCGGCGACCGGGAGATGGCCGCGGTGCTGGTCGCGCTCAACGCGCTGTTTCAGGTGGTCACCTACGCGGCCCTGGGCGTGTTCTATCTGAACGTGCTCCCTGGGTGGCTGGGGCTGCCCGGCGCGGCCCTGGACGTGTCCGCTTGGACGATCGCCGGCACCGTGCTGATCTTCCTGGGCATCCCGCTGCTGGCCGGGTACCTGACCCGCACGGTGGGGGAGCGGCGCCGAGGACGGGACTGGTACGAACAGGTCCTGCTGCCGCGGATCAGCCCGATCGCCCTGTACGGGCTGCTGTTCACGGTGCTGATCCTGTTCGCCCTGCAGGGCCACACGATCACCTCCCAGCCGCTGAGCGTCGCGCTGATCGCGGTGCCGCTGCTGTGCTACTTCGCCATCATGTGGACCCTCGGCTTGGTGGTGGGGCGGCGGCTGAACCTGACCTACCCGCGGACCACGACGATGGCGTTCACCGCATCCGGCAACGACTTCGAACTGGCCATCGCGGTGGCCATCGGCGTGTTCGGCGTCACCTCCGGGGAAGCGCTGGCCGGGGTCGTCGGCCCGCTGATCGAGGTCCCGGTGCTGCTGGCGCTGGTGTATCTCGCGCTGTGGCTACGCAAACGGCTGGCATGGCCGCCAACCCCAGCCGACGCCACCCGTTGACCGATCGCCTACTTGGACTGTGGAGCCGACGTGACCCGCCCCCGAACCGACGCTGCTGATCCGTACGCGGACCTCAAACGCGACCTGGCCTACTCCTACGAGGGGGTGTTCCCGCCGGCGAGTATCGCCCGGGCCGTCGATGATGCCCGCGCCCTGCTCGAACCGGTCTCGCGGATTCCGACGTTTCTGCCGATCCTGGTGGCCAAGCAGGCCAAGGAGGCGCTGCTGTCCGCCGCCCAGGCCGAGGGGCGACTGGTCAAGGCGGTGCCGGAGCTGCTGTTCGTGTGTGTGCACAACGCCGGCCGCTCCCAGATGGCCGCCGCGCTGGCCGAGCAGCTGTCCGCCCGCCGGGTCCACGTCCGCTCGGCCGGGTCCGCCCCGACCGACCAGCTCAACCCGCTGGTCGTGCAGGCCTTGGCCGAACGCGGCGTCTCCCTCACCGAGGCGTACCCCAAACCGTTGACCGACAGTGTGGTACGGGCCGCCGACGTGATCGTCACGATGGGCTGCGGCGACGCCTGCCCGATCTTCCCCGGCAAACGCTACGAGGACTGGCCGGTGCCCGACCCGGCCGGACAACCCATCCAGACCGTGCAGGAGATCCGCGACGATATCCAGGCCCGCGTCACCACCCTGCTGCGCGCTGTCCTGCCCTAACCCTGCGATCCTCGGAAGGAACACCACTCATGACCTCTCAGCCGCCGACTTCCAGTGCGCCGTCGGTGTTGTTCGTGTGCGTGCACAACGCCGGCCGCTCGCAGATGGCCGCCGCCTACACCCAGCACCTGTCCGGCGGGCGGGTCGAGGTCCGCTCCGCCGGGTCCGCCCCGGCAGAGGCGATCAACCCGGCGGTGGCCGAGGCGATGCTCGAAGACCGCATCGACATCACCGCCGAGAAACCCAGAATCCTCACCACCGAAGCCGTGCAGGCATCCGATGTGGTGATCACCATGGGCTGCGGTGACACCTGCCCGTTCTTCCCCGGCAAACGCTACCTGGACTGGGTCCTGGACGACCCGGCCGGTCAAGGCCTGCCCGCGGTCCGCCCGATCCGCGACCAGATCAAACACCGCGTCCTGGACCTGCTGACCGACCTGGGCGTCACCCCGGTGCAGGCCAGCGCGTGAGCAGCATCGGCAACGTCATCATCATCGGCTCCGGCCCAGCCGGGTACACCGCTGCCGTGTATGCCGCCCGGGCCAACCTGTCGCCGCTGCTGTTCGAGGGGTCGGTCACCGCTGGCGGCGCGCTGATGACCACCACCGAGGTGAGAACTTCCACGGCTTCCCCGACGGGGTCATGGGCCCGGACCTGATGCTGGCGATGCGCCGACAGGCGGTGCGGTTCGGCACCCGAATCCTCACCGACGACATCGTGTCCGTCGAGCTGACCGAGCCGGTCAAGACCGTGATCGACGGGGAAGGCACCGAGCATCGGGCTCACGCGGTCATCCTGGCGATGGGTTCGGCCTACCGCGAGCTGGGGCTGCCCGACGAGAAGCGCCTCTCTGGGCGTGGCGTGTCGTGGTGCGCCACCTGCGACGGGTTCTTCTTCCGCGGACAGGACATCGGCGTCGTTGGCGGCGGCGACTCGGCCATCGAGTGGGCCCTGTTCCTGACCAAGTTCGCCCGCACCGTGACGATCATCCACCGACGCGAACAGCTACGCGCCTGGCAAGATCATGGCCGAACGGGCGTTCGCCAACGACAAGGGTCACCTTCCGGTGGAACAGCCACGTGCTGGGCATCCACGGCCACGACAAGCTCTCCGGGGTGACGCTGCGCGACACGCGCACCGGCCGAGCCTCCCAACTGGAGGTCACCGGGTTGTTCATCGCGATCGGGCACGACCCGCGTAACGAGCTGATCAAAGGCGTCGTCGACCTCGACGAGCAGGGTTACGTCCTGGTCGACCCAGGCTCCACCCGCACCACCGTCGAGGGCGTGTTCGCCTGCGGCGACCTGGTCGACCACACCTACCGCCAAGCCATCACCGCCGCCGGCACTGGATGCTCGGCCGCCCTGGACGCCGAACACCACCTGGCCACCCTGCCCCAAACCGGGCACCCCTGACCTGGCAGTGCCCGACCCGGTCACCGATCACCAGCGTGTCGACCACGACGGGCAGACACCCAGGCGGGTGGGGTGGACCTGCGCTGACCGGACAACCCTCACCGTGCTCACCGGCTGGCCAGAGCCGGCACCGAACACGTCGCCGGCGCGTAGGTGCGGCTGCGCAGCGCGTGGGTCAGACGTGCGACGACCCGGTGGGCGTCGGCGCCGACTCCGCGGACGGTGGCCGAGGCGAACCCGGTTTGCCCGGGCAGCCCGACATACCCGAGCCGCGGCACGCTCAGGCCGACCCCGCGGCAGTGCACCGGCCACCCGGCCGCATCCAGGGCGGCTGTCCCGGCCAGGTAGTCCAGGCCGGGCCGGTACCCGGTGGCCAGGAGAACCGCGTCGATGTCCTCGAGGGTGCCGTCGGCCCACTGGACGCCGGTGGGGGTGAACCGAGTGAACATGGGCCGCCGGTCGGGGCGGCCGGCGGCGAACGCGGCGGCGTACCGGCCGTCGTCGAGCACCCGGGACGAAGAGGCGGCGCGCCGGCCGAGCGGCAGTGCCTCCAGACCGCTCCAGCGGGTCCAGTAGTGCACGTCGATCCCGAGGGGCCGCTGCGGTACCAACTGGACCGGGCGGCGGCTGGCGAGGGTGACGGGCGCGACCTCGGCCAGTTCGACCGCGACCTGGACCGCGGTGTTGCCGGCGCCGACCACGACGACCCGCTGCCCGGGGTACGGGTCGGGCCGGCGATAGTGCGCGGCGTGCAACAACCGACCGGTGTACTGCTCGCGCGGCAGGCAAGACCGGCAGAACGGGGCGGGCGAACCCTCCGGAGGCCGCGATCAGCGCACGGGCGGCGATCTGCTCGCCGCCGGCCAGGGTCACGGCGAAGGCGGTGCCGTCCCACACCACCCGCACGACCCGGGCGCCGGTGCGCACCGGCAGGTCGAACCGGGCGGCGTACTCCTGCAGGTAGCCGGTGAGCTCGTCCCGGGTGGGGTACCGGTTCGGGTCCCCCGGCAGGGGCAGTCCCGGCAGGGCCGAGAAGCGGGCCGGTGAGAACAACGTCAGGCTGTCGTAGTACCGCGGCCAGGACCCGCCTGCCTGGTCGGTCGCCTCGAGGATGCTGAAGCGCAACCCGGCCTGCTGCAGCGCCCGGCCCGCTGCCAGCCCGGCCTGGCCCGCCCCGACGACCAGCACATCCACCGGCTCGCCGGGTGCGTTGGGGTTCATCGGCGGCCGCAGGACGCCGACCCGGAGCCCCCACCAGTGCTGGCGCCGGTGCCGCCGCAGCAGCCCGCCTTGGCGTGTGGCTCACAGCAGTTGGTCTGCTCGACCGCGTCGCAACGCGCGTCGGCTACTGGGACCGCATCGGCGGCGTCCACAGCCACGGCAGTGGTGGTGGGTTTGGTGGCGGTGATGATGGCGGCGTGCATCTGGGGTTCGGCTTCGTGGGTGAAGCGTACGGCGGCGTCGGTGAACCCGGCCGCGGCCAACCCGTCGAGGTACTCCTGCTTGGACAGCGCGCCGGCGTTGCAGCTGGAGAACGAGCCGCGCGCGGCCCGGTCGTCGGCGCTGAGGTGGTCTTCGGCGACCACGTCGGAGATGCCGATCCGCCCGCCTGGCTTGAGCACCCGGATCATCTCGCGCAGCACGGCCGGCTTGTCCCCGGACAGGTTGATGACGCAGTTGGAGATGATCACGTCGATCGACCCGTCCGGTAGCGGCAGGTCCTCGATGGTGCCCTTGCGGAACTCGACGTTGGTGACGCCGGCCTTGGCGGCGTTCGCGCGAGCCAGCTCGAGCATCTGGTCGGTCATGTCCACCCCGTAGGCGAACCCGTCCGGTCCGACCCGCCGGGCCGACAGCAGCACGTCGATCCCGCCGCCGGAACCCAGATCGAGCACCGTCTCACCGGGGCGCAGGTCGGCGACCGCGACCGGGTTGCCGCAGCCGAGGCTGGCCAGCACGGCCTGCGCCGGCAGCTCACCCTGCTCGCCGGCGTCGTACAAGCCGGAGCCGAACACCGCACGTTCCTGATCCAACGCCTGGCCGGTGTAGCACGAGCCGTCCGGGCAGCAGTCGCCCTCACCGCAGCCGCACGCTTGTCCCTTCGTCACCGCCTCAGCAGCGGCGGCGTACCGGGACCGCACCTGCTCACGGACCTCGTCGACTGACTGCGTCATCGCGCCCTCCCTAGGTTTGATTGCATCGAAAGTAATCTATGCATCAGGGTGCCGCACGCATCGACTTTCGTCAATGGATATGGAACACTCGCTTCATGTCAATTGCGCTGACCGAACCGGCCGAACGGACCACGCTGCCGTTGCTGGGCGGGTGCTGCTCACCGGTGGCGGGCCGGGTGCTCGAGGTGAACGAGGCGGCGGCGTTGGCGGCGCTGCTGAAGGCGGTCGCGGACCCGGTGCGGTTGCGGCTGATCTCCTTGGTGGCCGCGCACGAAGACGGCGAGGCGTGCGTGTGTGACCTGACCGAGCCGGTCGGGTTGACCCAACCGACCGTGTCCCACCATCTGAAGATCCTCGTCGACGCCGGCATTCTCACCCGGGAGCAGCGGGGCAAGTGGGCCTACTACCGGCTCGTGCCCGCAACGCTGGCCGACCTCGCCGCGCTCATCAACCCATCCGGGTGACCACTGCGATGTTCCGGGCAGCCGGGCCATCTGCCCGAAGGCTCCTAGCCTGGGATCAGACGGCGGCGAGAGGAATAGTCAAGACCTGTGGATCGGCGTGTCACGCGACTTGCTGATCACCTCCGATCTCCTCGTTGATTCGTCGGGTCGTTCGACGAGTTTGCCCTTCTCGAACATCGCGCCGGCGCGGACCAGGGCGACGAGGTGGGGCGCGTTGACGGCCCGCCAGCGGGCCTGTGCGGACTCGATGAGCTTGAACGCCATCGCGATGCCGGCGGCCCTCGAGCCGGGGCCCTTGGTGACCCGCTGCCGCAGCCGCACGGTGGCGAAGGTCGACTCGATCGGGTTCGTGGTGCGCAGGTGGATCCAGTGCTCGGCGGGGAAGTCGTAGAACGCGAGCAGCACGTCGAGGTCGCTCGGTGATCTTCGCGACGGCCTTGGGCCACTTGGCGCCGTAGTCGGTCTCGAACGCCTTGGCGGCCTTGCGGCGTGGTCCTTGTCCTCGGCGTTGTAGATCTCCGCCAGCGCCGTCTTGGCGCCGGGGTGCGCCGACTTGGGCAGCGCGGCGAGGACGTTGCCCGGACGTGGAACCAGCACCGCTGCTCCTTGGTGTCGGGGAACACCTCGCGCAGCGCCTTCCAGAACCCCAGCGCCCCGTCACCGACCGCGAGCACCGGGGCGCGCATCCCGCGGCGCTTGCAGTCGCGCAGCAGGTCGGCCCACGACTCGCTGGACTCGCGGAACCCGTCGGCAGACGCGACCAGCTCCTTCTGCCGTCGGCGCGGACGCCGATCATCACCAGCAGGCACACCTTGTCCTGCTCCAGGCGGACCTTGAGGTGGATCCCGTCGACCCAGCAGTAGACGTAGTCGGTGCCCTTCAGCGACCGCTTGTCGAACGCGGCGGCGTCGTCTTGCCACTGCGCGGTGAGCCGGGTGATCGTCGCCGCCGACAGGCCCGCGGCCGAGCCGAGGAACTGCTCCAACGCCGGCGCGAAGTCGCGAGCTGGACAGGCCGTGCAGGTACAGCAGCGGCAGCACCTCGGCCACCTGCGGGGACTTCCTGGCCCACGCCGGCAGGATCGCCGAGGAGAACCGCTTCCGCTGCCCGGTCTCCTCGTCGATGCGCTTGTCGTTGACCCGCGGCTGCCGCACCGGCACCGCCCCCGCCGCCGTGGTCACCTCCCGCTCGGCGTGGTAGCCGTTGCGGACCACCAGCCGGTGACCCTCCTCGTCGACCTGGTCGCGCGAACGCCTCGACGTAGGCGGCGACCTCGGCCTGCAACGCCGCCGCGAGCATCTGCCGGGCACCGTCGCGGACCAGCTCGTCCAGCAGCGACCCACCCACCGCGGCCGGGGCGTGCTTGTTGGACTCGTTCTCCTCGTGGACTACCTTGAGCATGGGCGTACCTTCCCGAACCAGCGCGCCAACGCCGGTCCTGATCAGAGCTTCGGACTTCAGATCATCCTCGGGAAGGTGCGCTCCTTCACGTCACCAGGCCGAGGGCCATCCACAGGTTCTGATCATTGCTCCGGCGGCGACCGGGAGGCTGCGATGGAGCGACAGGAGCTCCACGATGAGCTCGAGTGGGTGCGCGCCGACTTCGTCGGGTTGATCGACCGGGCGGCCGTGTCCGAGATGCGCCAACCCAGCGCCGGCACCAAGTGGACCAACGAACAACTGCTGTTCCACATGCTGTTCGGCTACCTGCTGGTGACGGTGCTGCTGCGGTTGGTCCGCGGCTTCTCCCGGCTGCCCGACAGCGCATCCCGCCGGTTCGCCGCGGTCCTGAACGCGGCGACCCGGCCGTTTCACACCGTCAACTATCTGGGTTCGCTCGGGGGTGCCCGGGTCCTGGGCTACCCGGGCATGCAACGGCTCATGGGCCGGGTCACCCGCGACCTGCACCGCTCCCTGGACCGACGCAGCGACCAGGACCTGTCCCGCGGCATGCACTTCCCGGTCGGCTGGGACCCCTACTTCCACGACGTCATGACCCTGCGCGAGCTGTACCACTACCCGACTCAGCATTACCACCATCACCGGCGCCAGCTCACCCTCATCGGGACGCACGGCTGAGCACGTGCACGGTGGCCGTTCACCCGGGCAAACGCGAACGCGCTACGCCGCCGCGAGTGACGCCAGTGGGGAGGCGTCTGTTCGACTGGCGCGGTGCTCGGCCCATCGTGCTTGATGGAGCGCAACGCGGTGGAGTCGTGTCGGACACTGCTGTCTGGCAGCGCCGGTCGACCTGCGACCGCGACGATCGGGCGCCAGGCGTCGTCAGCGCGTCGTCGTTCGCCTGGTGTGCTCGCCTGGGGCGTAGTGCTTCCAGGTGCCGCCGGCTTCAGCGGCGATCGATTCGGCACGGTGGGGTGCGTAGCCGAGCATCCCGGCGACCACGGACGGCGGAGCGTGCAGCAGCAGTTCGCGTAGGGCACGGGAGCGGCTGTTCAGGTTGGGAATCCCTAGGCGTTGCAGGCGAAGTCGGATCGAGGTGGGGTGCAGGGGTTGCCCGGCGCGGCGGCCGGGAAACAGCCATCGGCTGTCGGGGTTGGTGGCGGTGGTCAGGTTCGGCCGGGCAGCGAGGTAGTCGCCGACGAGCCGGTCGAACGGCGCGGGGATCGGCGCCGGGGGGTCGCCGAGCCGGATCGCCATCCTTGGCCCAGCGTCACTCGGCGTGCCGGGGATCGTCGGGCGGTTGCCACCGTTGGCGTCGTCGTCGTCAACGGTGATGTCATCGATCCTCAGGCGCACAATCCTGGTCAGGGGTTGCGCGTAGAGCAGGATCAGCACGGCGATGACGCGTTCGGTCAGGTCCATCTCGGTGCCGTCGTACACGCGTCGGATCAGCTCGAGGCGCTGGCGGTGGCTGACCGGTGACGGCGACGCCTCGAGCGGTCGCGGCAGCTGCACGCGAGGCAGCAGATGAGTGCGGATGCTCCACGCCAGAAACCCTCGCATCTCACGACGTTGATGGGGGGTGGCGGCGGCGAACCAGGTGTCGATGGCGGCCTGGGTGCACGTGTCAGGCTCAGACCCTGCCCGTCGAGGCTGACCAGGAACCCGGCGGATTGGCGAAGCCGGTAACGGGCGGACTGGTGCCGGTAGTGCCCGATAGGTTCTCCTCGTGCGGTGGCGCGCAGGTGGCGCAGCACGTGCCAGGTGGCGTAGCGGGTGAGCAGCCGGCGGTGCTCGTCGTCGTCGATCGTGGCCAGCCAGCCGGGCAGCCACTGCTCGAACAGGAACAGCTCGCGGTCCACCCGCGGCAGGACGCCGACGGTGACCAGCATGTCCCTCACGTAGATGGCCGACCGCCACGGCTGCAGGGCGATCTCGTCGTGAGTCAGGCCGACGTCACCGTGGGCGATGGCGGTCAGCAGCGGCGGGACGTGCGGTTTGGTCAACCAGAGGATGCCCGAGCGTGGCCGCTGCATGGCGACCATGTGGTCGAACAGCGGTTGCAGCTCGGGGCGGATGCGCCCGGATCCGTCGTCGAGAGCAGCGGCCAGCCGGTCGCGCAGCACGCACCGGCCGCAGATGCCCCGGTAGTGGTTCCACCCCTCCTGGCCGCACCGAGCGCATCGGAAGTCACCGATCCCGCCGGCGCAGTCGGTGCACCAGCGTTGGCCGTGCGGGCCGACACCTGGCAGCAGGCGGTCGACACCGCAGCCGTCGCAGACGCCGTAGGTTTCGCAGGCCCTGGCGTAGCAGCCCGAACAGACCGGCCCGTCGGGCCAGTGGCGGATCGTGGTCAGCACCCGGCCGCGCAGATGCGCCGGGGACGGCGCGGCGGTGGGGCGGCGCACCGGTCGCCGGCACCGGGCACACACCGGCCGGTCGATGCCGGCGGATCCGTTGGCGGCCGCGGCCCGTTGGGTGTCGTCGGTCACGCTGGTGGGGTGACCTGGGCTCGGATCGGCCGCACATCCTTCGGTGCCGGGGCAGGCGCGGGCCGGTCCCCGGCGGCGACCTGACGGACGCCGGCGTTGGTGGCCTCGGTGAGGATCAGGTCGCTGGGGTCGGCGTCGAAGATGTCGCACAGGGCTGCCAGGACACTCAGGTTGAGCCGTTCGGGCAGGGAGGTGACCAGCCGGTGCACCTGGCTGGCGGACAGGGTGATGCCCCGTTCGGCCAGCAGCGGAACAAGTTCGGTGGTGGCGTACATGCCGTGCTGCGCCATGACCTCCCGCAGCCGCCACTGGTAGGACACGACCCGGCGTTGCGCGGTCACGGCCGGCTCCCTATGTTCGAGCCGGGCTGAGTCCGTCCGGCGGACCGGGTGCCGATGGCTTGGGCGACCATGTCGTCCAGAACGCGGCGCAGGGTGCGGGTGCGGAAGTCGGACGACACGCACGTGTAGATCGAGGTCGTCGATGCATGGTCGTGCCCGAGCTGGTCCTGCACGAACCGGGGGTCCCAACCGTCTTCGATCAGGTGGGTGACGTAGGAGCGGCGCAGCGAATGGAAGTCCAGGCCCCGGTCCAACCCGAGGGCGTCGCGGCATTCGGTCAGGGCGTGATCGAGCACCTCGACGCCGACCCGGTGACCGCGTTCGGATGGCCACGCGGCCGGGTTGCTGTCGGCGCCGAACAGGGGCCGGATCTCGGTGAGCCACTGCTGCAGGATCTCGCCGGTCCACGGCCACACGGTCAGCACGCTGCGTCGCTTCGGCGCCGATCCCTTCTTGGCTTTGCCGTACCGCACGTAGACGACGCCGTAGTCGCCGAACTCGGGGCCGTACGGATTGGGGCCGAAGTCGGCGGTGTCCAACATCCGGGTCTCGTTCCGGCGCAGCCCGAAGCCGTACGCCACCTTCAACAGGGTCGCGTCCCGGAACCCGGCGGCCACCCCTTGCGGCCCTCGGATCGTTTCCGGGTGACCTGCTCGTCGGCGTAGTCGAACACGGCCTGCAGCTCCGGCCGGGTGAACGCCCGCTTCCTCGGGTCCGACTCGGTGTCGGACACGTGCACCGCCGAGTTGACCTCGGTGACGACCTGAATCGGGTGGGTGCCGAACCGCCGCTCGCACTCGGGCGCCCACCCGTACGCGGGTCGGTGATGAACCGGCAGAACCCGCGGACCGCGACTTGATAGCTGCGCAGCGTGGACACCGCCACGTGCCGCACCGACCGCAGATCGGCGAACCAGTCGTCGGCCATCGACCAGGTCCACAGCCACGGGTAAGCGTCAGCGTGAGCGGCGAACGCACGCACCAACCGGACCTCGCTACGGATCGTCGCCCGCGCCAGGTTGCGGGCCAGCATCTGGTGTCGCCAGCCTCCAACATGGCCTCGAACACCTGCGCCTCCGGGTGCAGCAGCGGCACCCCTGAGGACAGCACCAAACTCACCGAGCCGGCCGGGACCTTCTCACTCGGAGCCACCAGCAGCCTCCATCGTGGTCGCGTTAGACGCGAGAATATCGCATCAGATGCTACGCTGGTAGAACGATGCAGGTCACCGGCTCACCGGTCGCCAAGCACCTGCCACGTCCGTCCCAGACGATGCCCATGAGGCGTCGGCGACGAGCACGAAGCCGCGTGCTACCCCCCCGAGAAACGTCCGTGACCAGATCGCATCAGATGCGATTCGCCAGGAACGCGCCGGTGGTGCAAGAGGTGTGTCCGGTTCGGGGTTGGCCTCGTCGACGGTCTCGGCTGGTCACGGAACGGTCACGGCAGGGGTCGGTCGGTCGAGGCGGGGCCGGGCCGGGCGGGAAGGGGACGGTCCGTGATGGGTATCGGCCGCCGAGCAGGATCGGGGCAGGGTCGCCGGTTTGGTGGGTCGCTGGATGTCTACCCGCCAGGGGGTGTGGTGCTTACCGGGGTAGCGACGGCAACGCCGCTACGAGTGGGAGGGGCAGGCAGGTGGGGCGGACGGCGACGAAGGAGCAGGAGGCCAGGGTCCGAGCGCGGGCGGCGCGGGTCGCGCTGCTGGTGGAGCGCAACGCCCAGGACGAGCGGATCGAGGAGGCGGTGGCGGCGGTGCTGCTGGCGTGGGCCGAGCGTACGGCCGCGGCGGGTCAGCTCGAGCAGGCGGAGCGGGCCGCGGTGGCCGCACTGCGGCGGCTGGGTCAGGAGCGGGTGCCGGTGCGGGACATGGCCGCGTTGACCGGGATCGGGCAGTCGGTATGCGCCCGGCTGCTACGGCTGCCGGTGGCCGGCGAACCGGGCCCGCCAGGCCGGGCGGCGGGCGGGTCGGGAAGCGGCAACGATGCCGTTGGGTGAGCTTGCTCTGGCCGTGTTGACGGCGGCGCTGCACGATCCGGGGGTGGTGGCGCCGTATCTGGCGAAGATCGTCGCGGGCAGCGCTGGTGGTGGGACCACGCGATAGCTGGGCGGGGACACGGCCGCTTCGACGTGGGAGCGGCGTCGGCCGCCGGTGCTGGCGAACGTGACCGGCGAGACGTGCGTGATTGCGCATCGATTCGGGTATGCCCTGGTGCACGGGCGGCGGCGCTCAACGACGTGCCGGTCCTGGGCATCGATTGCGACAACCCGTTGGGTCAACGGATCGGCCAAGGTACGTCAAGGCGTCCTCACACCTCACATGCGGAGAACCGCCGCGCCTACCTGGCTCGGCGGTTCTCGGCGGCCCCCCGTTGGGAGACGCCCGAGGTGCCCGGGGCAGGTCCAGGTGGCTAGGTGACCTGATCCGCGTCGACCCGTTGGCGGTGACCGCTGAGCGGTCCCGGCTGCTGCGCCTCGGGGTGCAGCTGCCGCTGTTCGACCCATGAACCTCTCACGCAGGGTCCGGCCAGGTAGCCGGCGATCGCTGCCACCGGCTGCTGGACCGGGGCGCGTTCCCAGATCCAGGTGAGGTCCCCGCGTAGGTCACTTCCTGGTCCTGGTCGAGCTCGTAGGCCTGGATCACCAGGCCGCGCTCGCCGAGCTCCTGCGTGTCCCACACGCCGACGAACCCACGGGGGGTGTCGATCCGCAGCCAGTGACATAGTCCCGGCGACTCTCCGGCACATGTGAGGGCGCTGTCGATCTGCGCGGCGATGGCCTGCAGGAAGTCGCGAGTCTGCTCGTGCGTCGTGCCGATCATCGTTGGGTGCTCCTTGCCTCGGTCGTTGGGGTCCTCGTCGCGGTCAAAGCCGAACGTCGAGGGCGACAGGTGCGTGAACGTGGCCCGCTGTTCGTCGCGCGTGGCTTGCCGCAGGGCGCACGCTTGGCACAACGGGCCGTACTCGGTTGGGGTGGTCGGTCCGGGATTGGCGCATTGCTCACATCGCCGGTCGCGTTCTCGTCGGGGAGGG
Organism: uncultured Actinomycetota bacterium; assembly: GCA_963724925.1. GTDB lineage: Bacteria > Actinomycetota > Actinomycetes > Actinomycetales > Dermatophilaceae > Phosphoribacter. The sequence goes on from CAVRXF010000021.1 coordinate 14,479, forward strand.
CCGCGGCGTCCTCGTCGGGCTGGCTCTCACGTTTGCCGAGGGGGCGCCAGTGCTCGGTGACTTTGGCGGCTGACCGGTTTCGGTGATCGGGTATTCCTCCTCGAAGCCGTCGCCGGCGCGCACGCCGATTACCTGCTCAGCGACCGAGGTCACGGGGGCGGTGGCGACCTCGCCGTCCCAGACGGTCCACTCGACCCCGACAGCGGGCTTGATCCATTCGGGCAGGCCTGGCGGTCGGCGCGACTGGCTCCAACCCGCTGGTGCGGTGTCTGCGCTGCCTTGCCCGGCCGCTGCCTTGCCCGGCCGCTGCGTGCCCGGCGTCGTCGTCTTGCCCATCGGCGCCGGTGGCCGTCTCCATGGCTGTGCGGCTGCGTGGATGCGGCCTGGGTCGTGGTGAGGATGAGTTACTCGACCTCGGAGGGTTGGTATCCCCACCGGATGAGCGCGGCCAGGTAGCGCCGGTCGCGTTCGCTGGGGTGGCGCCACGTGTTGCGGCTGGTGCCCGATTCCCACTCGCAGACGAGCAGGCCGACGGCGAGCATGAGGGCCTGTCGGGGACCGGCGGCCTCGGCGCGGGCGATGAGCCGCCCGGTGGCCTGATAGTCGTTCTCGCCGGTGGTGAGGGTGTTGCCGAGCACTGATTCTGCAGACGCGGCACTCATCGTGCCGACGAAACATGTCGGGCGTTGTCGTCATCGTGACGGCTTGATCGGCACGATGACGGAGTGGGGCACCCAGGATGTGGCCGGCGGCCCGGTGGGCGGGCCAGGGGTGCTGCCGCGCCGCTTCCGCTCCTCGGCGCCCGGGGGCGCCTGCGGTGCGGGTCGGCTTGCCATCGAGCAGCTGTCGCCCAGTGGCGAAGGTGGAGGCGGTTCGTCGGCCCGGTCGTGGTGCCGAAGCGCCGGTGCCGGACGGGTCGCCTGGGCCCAGGGGGTCGGCATCAGGAGTGACGACTACGTCTGCACAAGGAGTGACGTTCAACACGCGCGTGGGTGCCTGGATTGAGGTTGAGGTCTGCCGCTGGCTGCGATGAGTGGTGGGGTCGCCGCTGCGGCTGCGGAGGCGCTGCGTGTGAGAGCGTGACGCGGCGGTTGGCGCGCGAGCCGCTCGGGTGGCGGCCCAGGACACTGCTGGTCACGGCCGGCCGCTGCTGCTGGGGCGGCTGCGGGCATGGGTGGCGCCAGGACACCAGCCGAGCCGGCGAACCTCGCGCCAAGCTGTCTGGCCGGGGCCGGCGGTGGGCGCTGGAGGGGATCGTGGTCCGGCCCCTGAGCGTGGCCCGGGTCGCCGAAGGGCTCGGGGTGTTGTGGAACACTGCGAACGACGCCGCGGCGGCCGAAGGCAAGCGGGTCCTGATCGATGACCCTGGCCGGTTGCACGGCGAGGGGGGTAGTGTCGAACGGACGGCACGTGCCACAAGTGCAGATGGCTGTACTCGCGCGACGCCAGCGGCGCTTGGAATCGAGCCATCGTGACCACCACCCCTGTCCCGACTCCCACTCCTGCCGACGGACATCCGGTCAAGCGCCAGGACGGCCCTGTCCGCGAGGGTCTCGAGTCGAGTGGCCACATCGGCCGGGTCGTGGCCGGCTCGTTGGCCGTGGGCCTGCTGGCAGCCTTGCTGCTCGCTGCTGCCCCGTTCATCAGCCCGGAAGAGGACGACGTCACGGGCGCCGTGCTGTGTGGGTTCGGGATCGGCTGGGCGACGTTGGCTGTGCTGTCGGTGCGGTTCACCGATCAACCTCAGCGGTGGGCAGCAGTTCCTGCCGTGTTCATGGCAGTGGGTGGTCTGCTCCTGATCGGGTTCGGCGGCGCCGTCCGTGAGGTGCTGAACTGGGTGTGGCCGCCGGCTTTGCTGGCGCTGGTGGTCTGGATGTTCGTCGGTACGCACCGGAAGCTGCGTAGCCGCAGCAGACGCTGGCTGCTGTACCCGGTGTTGGGGGTTTTGGCGCTGGCTGCGGTCGGCGGCGGCTATGAGACCGTGCGGGAAGCTGTGGACGCCAACGCGTATCCGATGCCGGGTCAGCTGATCGACGTCGGCGGACACCGCCTCCATCTGCACTGCACCGGCTCGGGCAGCCCCACCGTCGTCCTCCAACCGGGGGGAGGCGACTTCTCTTCGGCCATGGCGTGGATAGCGCCGGCCGTCGCCAGCCAGACCCGGGTCTGTGTCTACGACCGGGCGGGCCGCGGCTGGAGCCAGGCCGCCGAGGGCCCCCAGGACGCCACCCAGATAGCGACCGACCTCCACACGTTGCTGCAACGCGCAGACGTCCCAGGGCCTTACGTGCTGGCCGGCCACTCCTTCGGCGGCCTGTACGTCCTCAGCTACGCCGACCGCTACCCGGACGAGGTCGCCGGGATGGTGCTGGTCGACTCCACCAACCCGGCCACCGAGGCCGACCCGGCCAAGGCAACGGCATACGACGGCGGCTCCTACGACGCCGTCACGGGCCGTGTTGCAGCACTCGGCGCGACGGCGGCACGAGTCGGGTTGGTGCGCCTTGTCGGGAGTTTCGGCTACGGCAGCCTGCCCCCGCAGTCGCGTGACGAGGTTCGCGCCGCCACCGCCACCGCCGACTACGCCGCTGGCTGGATCGACGAGTTCGTCCAGGCCAACGCCTCGGCAGCCGAAGCTGCCATGCTCACCGACCTCGGCGACAAACCGTTGGTCGTCCTGACCGCCGGCGCCGAGAGCGACCCCACCCACGACGCGGCGCAAACCAAATTCGCGACGTTGTCGAGCGACGGCTCGCACCGCGTCGTCGAGGGCGCCAGCCATGCGGGGCTGATCTTCGACGAGCAGTACGCCAAGGCCACCACCCGTGCGGTCCTGGACGTCGTTGCCTCGGTGCGCAGCGCAGCCCCGCCGGCCCGGTGATCCGGGTGGCACAACCCAGTAAGTCAGTTCGCAGGCCCGCGGCCTCGGCGCGTTGGACCCGCCCTCTGGTGTGTGCGGTCGGTGCTCGACTCGGGTGTTGCCGAGCACTGATTCTGCAGACGCGGCACTCATCGTGCCGACGAAACATGTCGGGCGTTGTCGTCATCGTGACGGCTTGATCGGCACGATGACGGAGTGGGGCACCCAGGATGTGGCCGGCGGCCCGGTGGGCGGGCCAGGGGTGCTGCCGCGCCGCTTCCGCTCCTCGGCGCCCGGGGGCGCCTGCGGTGCGGGTCGGCTTGCCATCGAGCAGCTGTCGCCCAGTGGCGAAGGTGGAGGCGGTTCGTCGGCCCGGTCGTGGTGCCGAAGCGCCGGTGCCGGACGGGTCGCCTGGGCCCAGGGGGTCGGCATCAGGAGTGACGACTACGTCTGCACAAGGAGTGACGTTCAACATGAGGGCGGCGTAGAGCCGGTTGTGGTCGTGGGTGTGCTCGCCGTGCACGACGGCGAGGGCGAGGAAGGACTCGGAGTTCCTCGGGCGGTGGCACGGGTCAGGAACGCTCGGCGATCCAGGCGCGACGGACCTTCTCGGCTTCTCTGCACTCGTCAAGTGGAGACGGATGACGGGCCCGCGTTGGCGGGCCCGTCATCGAGTGGTTCAGCGGCACTGCTGTTCACAGCAGTTGGTGTTGTCGGGGTCGCAGCATCCGGACATGACGGGGTTCCTCCTTCCCTCGGTGTGGGGTGCGGTGGGTGCGGGTGTCCTCAGCAGCAGGCGGTCGCGGTGGGCGTGAGTTCAATGTGCTGGCTTGTGCCGCAGCAGGCGTCCTGGCTGGTCGGGCCGGCGAAGGTGGGGCTGTCGGCGAGGACGGTGTAGACCTCCCAGCGTTCGCCGTCGGGGGTGTCGTCGACCCAGAACTTGGTCTGGGTGGCGTAGCAGCAGGTCTGCTCGCGCTCGGAGGTGGATGCCATCTGCGCGTTGGTGAGGCGGTCTTGGGTCGCGTCGACGGCGGCTGTGTCGGCGACCTCGACGCCGAGGTGGTTCAGGGTGCCGCCGTGGCCGGGGTTCTCGATCAGGACCAGCTTCAGCGGCGGCTCGGTCACGGCGAAGTTGGCGTAGCCCGGCTTGACCTTGGCCGGGGTGGTGTCGAAGAGCCGGCTGTAGAAGGCGATCGACGTCACGAGGTCGTCGACGTTGAGGGCGAGCTGGATGCGGGACATGACCACTCCTTGCATTGATGATTGTCGATGTCTAGGTCGAGTTTGCATGAGACATCGACGCCTGTCAACATAGATGCATGTCGAAGTCATCGCGGATGTTGCTCGACCTGACGCCGGTGGAGACGGTGGCGTGCTGCTCGCCGGTGGTGGCCCAGCCGATGCCGGCCGAGGCGGCGGAGCGGATCGCGCCTTTGTTGAAGGCGATCGCGGACCCGGTCCGGTTGCGGCTGCTGTCCCTGGTCGCCTCCCACGCCGATGGCGAAGCGTGCGTGTGCGACCTCAATGACGCGTTCGAGCTGTCCCAGCCCACGATCAGTCACCACCTGAAGGTGTTGCACGAGGTCGGTCTGCTGGAGCGTGACAAACGCGGGGTGTGGGTGTACTACCGGGCGCGGACCGAGGCGCTGGCCGACGTGGCCAGGCTGCTGGGCGGCGTGGCGCGGTGACCGCTGCGGTCCGACCGGTGCGAGGGGGTGTGCTTCGTCGGGTCGCCGCGGAATCGGTCCACTCCTCGCTGGTGACGGGGCGGTACTCGCGGGCCGGTCGTCGAGCGCGGCGCGCGCTGAGGTGGGTCTGGTAGTGGCGGACGACGTCTTCGTTAAAACGGTGACGTAGCCGTGCGTGGTTTGCAGGTCGAGGTGTCCAAGCAGGGCCGCGCCGATGTGGATGGGCAGCCCGTGGTTGACCAGGTCGGTGGCGAGGAGGCGTCGGAAGTCGTGCGGTGTGAACCTGCATGCCGCGAGCTGGGGATGGTCTGTTGAGCTGCACTCCCAATGCAGACCTCGCCGGCTTTCCGGATGAAGACGACCTGCCGTGCAACTCGGGGCCCCTGGGGACTGGTCCTCGGCGTCACCATCTCGCCGACAAAGCCAATGCGATCTCTCGCGGGACCGTCGAGTCGATGGCAACCGACCCGCACCGCAGGCGCCCCCAGGGCGCCGAGGAGCGGAAGCGGCGCGGCAGCTCCTCCCGAGGCAGTGCTGAGGGTCCGTTCTACCCCGGGCGCCGCTGACGTCGACCGCCGGCATCGCGCCGATCAGGACGTCACCATGACGACGAGGCTTGTCGCTGAACGGCTGCAACATGAGCGACGCGGTCGTCTGCAAAATCGATGCTCGGCAACAATGGTCCGCCGCGAGGACGTCGCTGAGCTTGGCGAGTTCGTCGCGCAGCGCGCTGGGCGTGATGACCTCGGTGCGTTGCCCGATGGGTCGTTGGAACAGGAACGGCTGTGGCGCGCTGGTGAGGCGTTCGTGCTTGTCGTAGCGGGTGGCCAACGGCACGCAAGGGGGGTCGCGGGTGAGGCGGCGGATGATCGTGGCGATGACGTGGACCAGTTCCGCGCTGATCGGGATGACACGTTCGCGGTCGGTCTTGGACGGGGCGACCACGAGCAGGGCGATCACCTCGCCGTTTGGCCGCTGGTACTGGCGGATGCTGAGCTGGGACAACTCAACCAGCTCCTCGGAGCGCAGCCCGGTGTGGGTGAGGGTCTCCACGGTCGCCCATTGCCAGAACGCGGCGTCTTCGGTGAACGTCACGTTGACGGGCTTGCCCGTGGCGAGATCGAGGACACGGGTATTAGCCTGACCGTGGATGCGGGCCGCGCGGGCGTCGCCGGCGGAGTAGATCCGCTCTTAGCGTGACGCCCCGATCCCTATGTGCTGTCCGGGTTCCGCGGCCGCGTTCAGCAGCTGCTGGTAGTAGTCGCGGCGGCCACGGACCGCGGCGAGGAAGGCGGGGAGCAGGAGTTGCAGTGTCGACGGTGATTGGGTCGATGGTGTCGGTGATCTGTGCACTCCCCGGGTCAGGCAGGTCTCCGGATGAGGCCCCTGTGATATCTCAAAGGCTTCCCGAAACTGCCTGATTTGGTCAGTGCGAGTCTGCTGCCTGTGGATAGCCAACTGCCCGAATCGGCTTGTCTGTCAATTGGATTCAGGACGCAGGCTGGGTTGGTGATGCGCTGGTGCAGCCCTCGTCAGCCAGGATGCGCACGGCATGCCCTGCGGACTCGGCACAGTGCGGGCCTGGCCGGCGGTGCACCGGCACGGTGTTAGGGCCCACCGCAGCCCGAACCGTTGGAGGCTATCGGCATGCAGTCCAGAGGCCCGATCCCCGGGCCCGCGCCGCGCCTTGGGTCAACATATAGGCGTCGGTTCGCTGGGTGGGCCCGGCTGAGCTCGGGTGGTACTCGAGGGCGAACCCGCCCTGCACGAGCAGCTGGCCGACGTCGGCGCCCTCCACGCTGACGTATCGCAGGTGACGCTGGTACCGGTCCGTATCGGGCTGGGTGGGGTCGTTGGTGAGGGTGACGGTCTTGTTGAGCACAAGGGCACGCGTGCGTGCGGCGGCTTGGACGGCGTAGCACTGCGCGGGCGTGCCGCCGTGCGCGATCTCGGGAAGCCTCGATGCCCAGCATCCGTGCCCGCCAGGTCGCCGAACCGGTCCGGACGTCGATGGTGTCGCCGTCGACGATCCGCGTGACGTAGCCGGACTCGGTGGGCGCCGACGTGGTCGTCGTGGAAGGAGCTGGCGGTGGCCGTTGTGCGGGACTGGCCGGTGTTGCGCACGCCCCGATGAGCAGCATCGCGACACTGACGATCAAGACCTGGGGCAGCCGGCGGGCACGCATGTCATCGTGGCACTGGCGCGGCGCGGCAGCCGGCGGACCGGCCGTCACCGGAGCGCGCCGGTGGGATGGGGGTGGCCATGGACCTGGCCGTCCACGAAGGCGGCCAGGTAGCGCGGTGGGTCCTGGCCGGGGTTGACCTGCAGGGCCAGGGGCAATGCGGACCAGGCGCCCCTGGCTGTCGCTTCGACGCCAATGAACCCAGGTGATGAGCGACCACAGGCCGGCGGCGTGGCCCGGGGGACCAGCGTGCGCCAGCCGGCTGTCGGTGGCCAGCGGCCTCTCGAAGGGTTGGCCGCTTGACCACAGGTCGTCGATGCCGGCGACACCGGCGCCGAGCATGGAACCGGCGACTCGTGCCGCGATCGTGTCGAGGGAGGGGTCGGGCACGACCGACAGCGCGTGTTCGGCGCAGAAGCGTGGCTGACATGTCTGCGGGGCCAGCGGGACAGCGGCCGGCCGGGTCATGCGCGTGAGAAGAGGGTGGGCATGCCGTTGGCTCTGCCTGTTATCGGGCTGGCCAGCGGGACCGCCGGTGGCGGGGGAGGATCTGGGTCGGTGTAGCCGGAGCATGTCGCGGGCGTGGGCGGCGGTCAGAGTCCCGCAGTGGATCGCGTGCTCTGTCAGCTCAGCCCCCTCACGGGTGTCGACGCGAGCGTGGCCGACCGTGCGGGCGCTGTCGATGATGCCGTGGTCGATTGCCCAGAACGTCCGGAACGGGTCTTCGCGAGGGTTGGCGCCGAGAGTGACAATCCGCTCGAGCGCGTGATGGGCGCACCTCAGCTGTTGGGTGGCGCGGTCTGCTGACGGGGCGGCGAGTTCGACGAGGGCGGGCAGTCGCGCGGCCCGGCTGGACAGGATTGCCACGTCGGCGGCGTGATCGACAGTGCCGCTGACGCAGGCCACCGCGGTGATCAGCCGGTCGGCGTGCTGCAGCTGCTGGCCGGTAGCGTTCAGCGACTGGTGAACTTGCGTGGCGCTGTGCTGAGAGTGCTGCAGCTGTTGCATGAGGTGGTCAGCTGCGTCCTGGAAGGTGCGCAGGGTGGGACGGTCACGGTCAGGGTCGAGCAGCAGGTCGGCGGCGGTCCAGTGCAGGTCGTTGATGGCGAATTCATGTTCGCGCAGCGAGTTCTCCAGGGCGGTGCTGCGCTGCCTCGCGGCGTCCAGCAGGTCCCGGATGTGTCGAGTCGCCGGCGGCTGGCAACACGTCCCGGCTGCGCCGGCTCATCGGGAATCGGACTGCCGGCCCTGGCTCGCCGTGGTACCCGGGTCGGTGTGCGGGTCGCCGACCGGTGCCGCCGGGGGTAGGGCCTGGTGCTGATCGTCTTGGGCGATACCGGTGGTGAGCAGGTCCAGCAGGTTGCTGGTGTCCGTCGGCGCGGCGCCGATGTGGCGGCGCACCCGCGAAGGTGATCGGTCGGGCGGTCGTTGATCGGTTCTGGGGTGGTCATAGGCGGCTCTTCAGCGGGGGATGCCTTGGTCGGGAGCCGGCGCTGGCGAGTGGCGGCGGGAGGCTGTGGACGGTGGTCGGTCTTGGGTGGCCGTCGTGCACGGAGCGTGCCGGGGCGGCGAGGCCGCCAGCAGCGCCTGGGAGGCTCGGTGGGCGGTGTCGGCCAGCTCGCTGCCGGCGTTGGCGAGCCGTTCCTGGGCCGCGGGGGTCATCGGCAGCAGCCGGTTGCGGGTCACGTCGTGCATGGGGACGGTCAGGGTGTCCGGGCTGACGTTCGCGTCCGGCTGCGTGCGGGCCTGTTGCACGGCGTAGTTCTCGGTGCTGATTTGAAGCAGGATCCGGGCGGGAGCGCGCAGCCGGTCGGTGGTGCGCAGCTCGTCGGGCAAGTGCGCGTAGATGTCGGCGAGCACGTCGGATCCTTCGGTGATGGTGCGCAGCATCGGCAGGATGGGTGCCCCGTGGAGCCGGTCGGTGATGTCGGCCGGGCTGGCCCAGGCGGCACCGGCGCGGGCGGTCGCCTCGATCGCACCCAGGATCGCGGCGGACCCGCTGGTCGTTTCCGGGGCCGATCGTGGTGCGTCGGGGGTGCGGGCCCAGGTCCACTGGCCAGCGACGGTGGCCCACGCGGCGGCGGCCTCGTCGAGCCGGTGTAACAGGTGTGGCCCGGATCCGGTGGCCAGCTCGCCTTGTTCGATGGCTGCGGCGGTGAGGGCTGCGGCGGCGTTGAGGATGGCGTTCTGGGTGTAGGCGATGTGTTGCAGGTCGGTGGCCGAGACGCCCGGTCCGGACGCGCAGCGGATCACCTGGGTGGACCAGGCTGCCACGGTGGTGTGCAGTGCATCGGCGTCTGGGATGAGCGCCCGGTGTTCGCCATCGAGGTCGCCGCGGTGGCCGGTGAGGTAGTCCAGAGCTTGATGCTCCTGGCGTTGCAGCATCGGTATCCACTGCCGGTGTAGTGGGGTGATCGACACTTCCCGAGCGGGTATCCGGTGTTGGGGCTGTTCGGTGGCCTGGATTTGGCGGATGTATCCCTGCAGCTCTCGCCCGGTGACGTGAGCCACGACGGCCAGGGTGCGGGCCACCCGCACGCGCGCGGCGGCGGCGTCCTGGCGGGCCGGGCGGGTCGTGGCCAGCCCGGGGTGGGCGTGTCGGTTCAGCAGGGTCGCCGTCTGTTGCCAGGCCTGGACGATTCGTGTCGTGGACGGGTGCGGGTCCAGGTGGAGGGGTTTGAAAAGGCGGACGTGCTGGGTCATCTGGGCGACTCGGATGGTCAGGTGGTCGCCGGGGTCGTGGGTCAGTGCGGGCCCGGCGGTCGGGGGGCCCGGGATCGCGGTCAGGACGTTGTAGGCGGCGCCGAGGACCGCGGCCCATCCCGCGGCCAGGGACGGACCGTCGTGGGGCTCGGCGTTGCCCAGCAGCGCCCGGGCGTCGCGGTCTGCAGCGGCAAGCAGGTCCCCGACGGTGGGGTCACTCATAGTGGGTCCGGACCGCGGACAGGGCATCTGCAAGGCGGATCCGGGCCAGGCACAGCGCCTGGTTGTCTGGGTCGTCGGGGACCGTCGCGAGCTCGTCGTGGGCGGCCTGCACGAGCGCGAGCGGATCGCCGTCTGCCGGATCGAGCTGGTCCAGTTCCGATAGGGCGGTTGGGGTTGCGCCGCGCAGGGTCTCGGCGGTCAGCCGCACCCGTTGGGCATCCAGATGCCAGATCGTTCGGTCGTCCAGCCCGGCGGTGGCGGTGTGTCCGCGGGCGGCGCATTGGCGTGTCGCCCGGTCCAGTAGGGCCACGGCGCGCGCCAGCGACGCGGGCGGTGAGGCGGTGCTCATGAGCTCTCCTGACTGTCGGGACTGGCCTGAACGTGTTGGCCCACCGTCGCCCGCCGCCGGGCTTGCCGGTAGGGCGACCTCGGCGGCGGTGGATAACCCCTTCCATCTGGTCGGTCCGGTGCGGTGGTCACTTCGGTAAGCACCGGAAGGGGTTTGGGGTGGACATCGACCGGCGAGATTCTTCGGTCGGGCCTTGTCGGTGCTGCGCTGGATCATTCGCGTCAACCAGTGGCTGGCCCGCAACCGAGAGACGGGGGAGACGGTGCCAAAGGGTGCGGTGATGGACGGTCGGCAGTGGGGACGGTTCCAGCGAACGTCGCCGCGGGGGTGCTGCGCCGGCTGGCGGGTGCGCTGATCGGGGCGGCGATGCTCGTTACTATCGTCGGCGTGGCGGGCCCGGCCTGGGGTGGTGCGGTCGCGTTGGGCTGGTTCTCGACGGGAGTGCTGATGCTGATCAGGGCGGGGGAGCGGATGACCGCCAGAACGCTGCTCAGGTACCGCCCGGCGATCGGCACGTGGCTGGCCGGCGAGGTTGCCCGGTTGGCGCCAGGTCGACAAATCGACGTGTACGTCGCACCCGCCGCGCTTGGGGTGTTCGCGGTGGGCGGTTACACCGTCGCCATCGGGCAGCGGTCAGCCTCTTCGGTGAGCACGGCGGCGACCTCGTCCAATCAGCGCCAGCGCGGTATGCCGTGGCGCACGGACTTGCAATGCTCGCAGGTTGACGTCCAGGTGCCGGGGCCGAGATTCTCGGCCAGCAGGCACCTGACGCTCCTGGCGGCTCACCCCCGCAGCCGATCGGCCGCGGGGGTGAGTGATGCGCTGAGCGTCAGGCGTTGCGCGCCACGTTGAAGACGTCCAGCTCCTGGTTGTTGAAGTACGGACCGAACATCACGTTCGCCCACCCGGCGCCGATGCCGCCCTTGTGCTGTTGACCGAGTTGACGTACCCCATCCAGTTGCTCTGGACCCACGTCAGCCACGGGCCACCACTCGCGCCGCCGGTCATCCGGCAGCCGAGGTACATCTGGCCGGCCCACGACCCGCTGGAGTAGTAGTAGTCAGTGCCCTGGCAGTAGCGGGCGTCCTCACCGTCGGCGGTGTAGCCGGGCCAGCGCCAGTCGGTCACGGGGTAGCCCAGCGAGGTGCGGTACTGGCCCGTGGGCCCGTTGAACCAGGCGCCGTGCCCACCGAGCTTGTCGACGATGCGCGAGCCGGTCCAGTCCGGCTGCACGACCACAGCGGCCATGTCGTCGGCGCTGGCCCCGGACCAGTAGTAGTTGCCCGTCACGACCTTGTAGCGAACCTGCCACGCACCCAGCAGGCCGCCGTACTGGTAGCCGGGGTAGAACCAGGTGCTCTGGAACTGCCGGGTCGAACGAGAGCGCTGGCCATGCCTGAGCAGGTCAGCATCGCGATGGAGGAGATCGCCGCCGACATGCGCGAGGGCTGCTGGCTCTCGCGGTGGGTGCCGGGCTGCAGGCCATGCAGCAGTTGATGGATGCGGACGTGGCCGCGGTGTGCGGCCCGAAGGGTAAGCACGACCCCGACCGCACCGCGACGCGGCATGGGACGGAACGCGGCTCGGTCACCCTGGGCGGGCGCCGGGTTGCGGTGACCCGGCCACGGGTCCGCGCCGCCGACGGGTCCGGGGAGCTACCGGTGGCGGCGTATGAGCTGTTCACCCGGCACCGAACTGCTGGGGAAGATGGCGCTGGAGCGGATGCTCGCCGGTGTCTCAACCCGCCACTACCCGGTGGCGTTGGAGCCGGTCGGCGAGAGCATCCAGGCGTCGGCGAGGTCGACCAGCAGGTCCGCGGTCTCGCGCAAGTTCGTGGCGATGACCGAGACCGCCCTGACCGACCTGCTGGCCGGTGACCTGTCCGAGTTGGACCTGGTCGCGGTGATGATCGACGGCGTGCCCTTCGCCGACCACCTGTGCGTGGTCGCGCTCGGGATCGACATCGACGGCATCAAGGACCCGCTGGCCGTCGTGGAGGGCTCGACCGAGAACACCACCCTGGTCAAGAGCCTGCTGGTCGGGCTGCGCGACCGCGGGCTGAACCACGACCAAGCCCATCCTGGCCGTGCTGGACGGTGCCAAGGCACTCACCGCGGCGGTCAAGGAGGTCTTCGACGAGCCGGTCATCGGCCGCTGCCAACTGCACAAGCTCAGGAACGTGCGCGACCACCTGCCCGAGCGGATGCGCGGCCCGGTCGAGAAGCGGATGCGAGCCGCCTACCACGCCGGCTCCGCCCTCGAGGCCGAGGCGCTGCTGACCGCGTTGGCCAAGGAACTGGACAAGACCCACCCGGCGCCGCGGCCAGCCTGCGCGAGGGCCTGCCCGAGACCCTGACCAGGCTACGCCTCGACCTACCACCCACACTGGCCCGAACTCTGCGCAGCACCACGCGATCGAGTCGATGATCTCCATCAGCCGCGACCACGCCCGCAACGTCAAACGCTGGCGCGACGGGCAGATGGCGCTGCGCTGGTGCGCCGCCGGCATGGTCGAGGCTTCCAACCAGTTCCGCCGGGTGAACGGCCACCGACACCTGCCCGCGCTGCGCGCCTCCCTCCAGCGGTATGTCGCAGCCGAGACTGTCGGACCCGACTGCAACACTCAAGACGTGAGCACAGCCTGATTTGCTCATGGGCCGCCACCCGAAGTCCAACGGAACTCGGGACATCCTCCAGCGGCAAGCTGCTGGATGGACGGTCAGCGCATGGTCCAGTCAGCGATGACCGCCATGCCAGGACGGTACGGGGTGGAGAAATGGGGCACAAAGGTTTGATTCACCAAAGCGGCTCATCGAACTGTTGACCGCCCACTATTGCTTGTGTAGGAGTGGTTGTCTGCGGGTATAGGGGGAACGGGCACCCACGGCTGTGATTAGCCATTTACGTCGTCGTGGCCTCAGACCTCCGGAGGTATGTGACCGACTAGCCCTCTGAGCAGGGCGTTCTCGTTCAGGCAAGCCGTCGGAAATCGGATAAGATCTGTTAGACTGTTCGGATGGATCAGACCGCGCTGGAGGGGATGCCGGAACCGGCCGTGCTGCGGTTGCACGCCAGCGACGGCCAAGTCCTGGTGACCTGCGGACGCTCACTGCTCTACCGCTACGAGGCGGGCGACACCGGGATGCGCAACCTGGCGATCGTGGCACTGAGCGACGCCGGCCGGCGGGTCGATGAGGTGGCCGCGGTGTTCGGGTTGAGCGCCACGTACGTGTCGATCCTGCGGGGCCGGGCCCGGGCGGACGGGTCGGCCGGTTTGGTGCGCCGCCGCGGCCGGCCGCCCAGGCTGTCCGAACGGCAGGTGGCTCAGGCGCGGACCTGGGCGGGACAGGGACTGAGCCAGCAGGCCATCGCCGACCGGTTCGGGGTGGCCCGTTCGGTGATCAGCGAACTCCTCGCCCGGCGGGGCCCCCTGCCGGCGCAGCAGACGCTCCCCGAGCCCGAGCCCGAGCCCACCGTGCCCAGCGCCGAGCCCGCGGAGGCGACAACGGCCAAACCCCCCGACACCGAACCGGCCAGTGCTGAGCCGGTGGCGGGGTTTGCCGGGTCGGCCCGGATCGGGGCAGGCATGTACCGGTGCCGGTATGTCGGGGCGATGCTGTTGCACGCCTACCTGGACCGGGTCGGTGCCGAGGCGATCTTCGCCACGGTGAGCGGCGGCCCGGCCCGCCGCTACGGCGACCTCGCCGTGCTGTCCACCGCGACCTTCGGGTTCGCGCTCGGAATCGGCACCGTGGAGGGGGCCAAGCACCTGCGCCGCGCCGAGGCCGGCGCGGCCCTCGGTCTGGGAGCCGTCCCCGAGCTGAAGACGCTGCGGACCCGGCTGGCCACCCTCGCGGACGGCTCGGACCCGCTGGCGCTGCAGCGCGCATTCGCCGCCCGGATGCTCGCCGCGGACCCGGCCGGCGACCCGGTCTACTTCGTCGATGACCACTTCGTGCCCTACGCCGGGGCCCGGCCGGTCGCCAAGGGCTGGAACACCAAACGCCGCCATGCGGGGCCCGGCCGCGACGACACCCTGCTCGTGGATGCCCGCGGCCGCGCCGTGGTCTTCGGCTCCGGCGAGCCGACCGGGCTCAGCACGAGCCTGCCCGGCGTGCTGGCCCAGCTACGACTGGTGATCGGCCCGCACGCGCCAGTGCTGCTCGGGTTCGACCGGGGCGGGGCCTACCCGGTCACCTTCACCGCCTGCCGGGACGCCGGCGCGGACTGGGTCACCTACCGCCGCGCCCCACTCGTGCAAACAACCAGCGAACCCAGCCGGTCCCCGGCCGTGCGCGACGGCAAACGGATCACCGTGGTCCTGGCCGACGAGACCGTGCAGATCAACGGATACGGCCAGGCCCGTCAGCTGACCCTGTTCGAGCACGACCAGCCGGTGCTGCAGGTCCTCACCAGCGTCACCCGCGCGGCCGGCGCGGACCTGCTGTGCTGGCTGCGGTCCCGGTGGCGCATCGAGAACATGTTCAAGTACGCCAGCCAACACAACGGGATCGACGCGCTGGCCGACTACCAGATGGACACCGGCCCGGACCCGCGGATGCTGCCCAACCCGGCCCGGGCCGCCGCCCGCGCCCGGGTCAAGACCGCCGAAGCCGAGCTGGCCGCCGCCGAACGCGCGCTACCGCAGCTGCTCAACGGCGAGGGCACCCCGGCACACAAGAACGCCGCCCTGCCCGGCGCGCACCAGCGGATCCGCCAGGCGCAGACCGCGCTGGACGACGCGAAGACCGCCCTGGGGCCCATCCCGGCCAAGGTGCTCGCGACCGAGCTGGACCCGGACGCGGAACGAGCCCGCCCCCGCCTGGCCCGCCGCGGCCTGCAGATGGTGCTACGGCTGCTCGCGTTCAACGCCGAAGCGTGGCTCGCCGAGCGCTTCAACGCCTACCTGGCCGACAACGACGAATACCGCGCGATCACCCGCCACCTGCTCCACCTCGGCGGGCAGGTCCAGTACGCCACCACCGGGATCACCCTCACCCTAGACCGGCCCGACACGCCCCGGATCGCCCGCGCCCTGACCCTGCTCACCGACGAGCTCAACAACACGCCCGCGCACATGCCCGGCGACCGCCGCCCCATCACCTACCACGTCAGGCCCGCATGAATCTCAACAGTCAGCCCAGCCCTACTACCGGAGGTCTGAGCCTCAACGAGGGTCGCGATACACCGCGGTGAGGAGTCGCGTAGGTGCGTCGGCGAGTGCGACGACGGCTGCACAGCCCGCTGGGTTCGCTGGCAAACAATCCACACAAAGGAGTAAATGTCATGAAGTTACGCAGGAGAATTGGTGGGCGGGCACTGCAATGGTCATCGCCGGAGCGCTAGGACTAATTGGGGGTGCCGCTGCCGCGAATGCCGCGCCCGCGGCCGTGCCCGCAGTGGCTGCGGCTCAGCCTGCGGCCAGCATGCTGCCCGTGACCGGAACGTTGAACGGAGCTCCTTTCGCGGCGCGCTAAGCAACCTTGGCTTAACGAAACCCTCGGCGTAATCGGTGTGATGGATCAGCTCGCCGGGGATGACCCGGTGGCCGTGTCGGTCGCGGTCCCCAGCGCCATCCGCAGCGGGATCAGGACCAGGTTGGCGACCTTGCTGGTCATCGCGTGCCAGGCCACGATCCGTTGGGAGAACACGTCGAGGATGAACGCGACGTACACCAAGCCGGCCCAGGTCCGTACGACGGTGAAGTCGGCCACCCAGACCCGGTTGGGCGCGGCCGCGGTGAAGTTCCGCGGCAGCAGGTCGCCGGCCCGCGTGTCAGCCTTTCGCGGGATCGTGGCGCGTACCCCCTTGGCTCGCTGCAAGCTCGACCTCCAGTGGACCCCGGTCGCCTTGCATGGCGACCGGGGTCCACAGCGATAGCGGCGCCCCGAGGGCGCGGGACACGAGCCGCGAGTCTGGATGCAGCCGCGGAGCAGCGCGGGACGCGCCCGTTGCAAGTCCAAACGAGGTGCCTCGCGGTCAGCGCCAGCACAAGCGGCGCCGAGCACACCTGCGCGGGCGGGCTCGCTTCCCGAGCCATGGTGTGGCTGTGAGATCGCCACCTACCTGCACGGCCTGCTCGACCATGAACGAGCCATACCGATCCGCCGTCGCCACCGTCGACTTCCCCAACCAGACCCACGCCAGCGTGGCCGCCGCCACCGGTCTGAGCGTTCCCCGGGTGAAGTCCAAAGTGCAGCGCGGGCCGCGGCTGCGGTGGCCAGACAGCTGGGCTTGGGACGGGAGACGGTGCGTCGATGGGTGGTGCAGGCCGACGTCGACGAGGGCCACCGCGAGGGGGTGTCCTCCGAGGAGCGCGAGCAGATCCGCAAGCTCAAGGCCGAGAACGCCGGCTGCGTGAGGATGTGGCCATCCTGTCGGCGGCAACGACTTTCGTCTCGGGGCGCTCGACCCCCGCACCAAGCGAGGCGCGCCTTCGCAGCTCCAGCCGCTGTCCGGTCACTTCAAGACCGAGCTCATAAAGCCGACAGAACGTGGTCAGGTCAGGGCAAGCGAAGACGCGTCGGACACGTCGAGGTCTTCCAGATGGGCGGCGTAGGAACCTCCCATCTCGGGGAGACCTCCACGCCTACCCTGGCACCGACGCGCAGAAGACCTCTACACCATCCAATCGAAAGAGCCGATTTATCACCCGGTACGGCAATTTCGCTCGAGCGCTATATTTGTGAATTTTGACCGTCTGTGGAGTCGCTTAAGAGCGAATCCGACGATTTCGCTTTGAACGCGAGTCAAAGGGTCGTACCCTTCATTTCATCGGTCCTGACTGTAGTTGTGTTAGTTGGGATGCGGAAATGGGGATTCCCTGAGGGGTTTGCACTTCTCGGGATGGAAGGTACCTAATGTCACGTCGTTTTCGAGTGCGTTTTATCGTCGTCGTGGCGGCGTTGGGCCCAGCCGGAGTGTCTGGCGCCTTGCTGGGCAGCCCCGCGCAAGCGGCGCAGAACCAGGCCGCGTTGGTAACCGACGTGCCGGCCACCACGACGCCACGCGTGGTCGGCGGTCAGTGCTACGCAGCGCTGGACATGACCCTGTGCCGAAAGATCAGCGCCATGGTCAAGATCGGGGACTGGATCTACGCCGCAGGCATCATCGACAAGGTCGGCAGGAACGACGGGTCCAACGTCGTCTCCGGGTTCTCCAACCTCATCCGCTTCAGGGCGAACACCAAGGCGCTGGACGTGAAGTTCAAGCCGCAGCTGTACAGGACGGCTGGACGTGTCGACGACGCGGAGGTGACCGGCTTGGCGGCGTCCGCCGACGGAACAACGCTGTATGCGGCCGGGCGGTTCACGACCGTCGCGTCCTCGCCGACTGCTACCGGCGTGGTCCGCAAAGGGGTGGCAGCCTTCAACGCCACCACGGGGGCTGTGAAGACCACGTTCAACGCCAAGGTATGCAGCGCAGGCGGCCCGTGCGCCGTCAACGCGGTGAAACGGGTGGGTTCCACGGTGTGGCTGGGCGGTGACTTCACCAGCATCGGCGGCACCGCTCGCACCGCCCTGGCGGCTGTCAACCCGACCACCGGGGGGCTGAACAATGCGGTGGCGCTATCGATCGCCGGCCAGCCGATCACCACCACCCCAACAAAGGTCACCAAGATCAGCCTGAACCCCTCCTCTACCAAGGCGGTTGTCTTGGGCAACTTCAACGCGATCGGCGGACAGACACGCGAGGAGGTTGCCGTCCTGAATGCCGACCCAGCGACCGGTGCGGCCAAGAGTGTGAACACGTGGAACGCGCCCACGCATCTGCACACGGCGGTGCTGAACTGCAATAGGGGCATGATCTGGCCCCAGGACGCGGACTGGAGCCCTGACGGAGCGTTCTTCGACATCGTCGGAAGCGGCGCCGGCGGTTTTCACCCCTACCCAGCTCAGTGCGACGCGTTCACCCGCTGGGCGGACAACAACAACCCCAACTCGGTCCCCACCGGGTACAACCACACCGAGATCGACACCATCCTGTCGGTGTGCAGCGTCGGGCAGTGGTCCTACGTGGGCGGGCACTTCAAATCCCTCAACCAGGAACGGCGTCTTAACGGCACGATCGTCGAACCGCCGCCCGCCCAGGTGAACGAGACTCACTACGGCCTCGGTGTCATCGACACATCGCCGACAAACATGCTGGCGGTGACGAACTGGAACCACTCCGACCAGACCGGGCGCGGTGCAGGCTGGGGCGCGGCGCTGTGCGTTCCCGGACCGGCGGCCTCCGGCGGCGGGGTGTACATGGGTGGCGACAGCAAAGGCGTGAACGGCAACCCGCAGATCGAGCGGCTCGCCTACTTCGCCGCCACGAACTGAAGGCGCCGCGCCAGGACCGGCGCCAAATACCAGGGGCTAACGCTGAAATGACGAGCGAATAAAGAGATTCACGTGTCGGTGCTGACCGGGTAGGCCACCCAGCGAGAGGCCGCCGAGAGGTACCGCGTGGACCGCTCGACCGTGGTCACCCGCGTGCCGGGTGGCCAGGCAGGGCGCGTTGGACGCGCTCGCGGCAGCGGTGCCTGGCCGTCCGGGGTGTCGCGGGAGCAGGCCGGCAGGACGCGCGGGCCGAGATCGAGCGGCTGCGCGCGACGGTGACCGAGTAGGCGGTGGCGTTGCATCTGCACGAGGGGAAAGCGCGTAGGGCTGACCGCCGGCCCGGTCCCGTCAAGTGTGGCAGCGCCGGGTGAAGGCGGGTCTACTGGATCTGATCGGGCATGCCAGCGCGCGTGGCTGGTCGGCTCGGCGCAGCTGTGACCTGTTGGGTGTAACCATTCACGTGTTGCCTGTGTGACTGGTGTGGCGTAGGGCGGCGTGTCCCTGCTGTTCGTGGGGTGGCGTCGTCGATGATCTCGGGGTGCCGGGCCTGGAGGAGTTGTCGCGCGAGGAGCTGCGCGTCGTGGTGACCGCGCAGGCGCAACTCATCGAGCAGTTGAGCGCCCGGGTCGAGCAGCTGACCGTGCAGGTCGCGGACCTGACGCGGCGGCTGGGTCAGGATCTCGAGGTGGACGAGGCGGGGGTATTCCGGATCGCGCGGCGGGTCCGCAAGGACCGGGTGATCTCCACGGTGGATCCGCAGGCCCGGCACGGGCACAAGACCGAGGACGGGTCCGCGCCCTGATGACACGAGCCACAACGGTCCGGCGTGTACACGTCGTCAACGGAACGGGTTCGTACCGGTCGCGAACCCGTTGGCGCGCGCGGCCTCCAAGATGGCCCCCACGGTTTGCGACTCCAGGATCCCGGTTCCGCCGGTCGGCGTGCTGATGAAGGCGCCATCTCGAGCGAGCAGCAGCCCTGAGTCCGACCCTCAAGGGCGTAAACGTCGCTCGTCGTGCGGCAAGAACCTCGAACACTTCGCTTGCTGATCGCGGCGCGTGGCTTCGATGGTGCAAGGGACATGTGGGCATCGACCCGGACAGCGAGATCATCACCGCGACCACGGCAGCGCGGCCGGCGAGGAATCCGCGGTCGTGTATGGCGATAACGCCTACGGCACCGGGCCGATGCACGAGCGTCTGGGGCAAGGCCGGGATCGAGTCCAAGTGCAAGACCCAGCAACCTGCCACTGCGGCGGTCGATTCAGCAAGAACGAGTTCGACATCGACCTTGAGCGGGACAGTGTCACTTGCCCGGCTGGGAACACCGCGCGGATCCGTCGCGGTACCAACGGGCGCCGGTAGCGCGGGCTTCTGGCCCGCGACCGACGACGGCGCCGAGGGAGCGTCGCGGACCATCACGGCCGTCACGCTAGCAAGCTCGACGAACACGGCGTTTAGATGGGCGCCGGACAGGGTACGGGTGCCGTGGGTGCGGCCCGGTGTCGGGCTCGTCTTGGCTGGTTCGCGTGCTGGCGCATCTGGGCTGTAACCCTCCCGGCCCGATGGTTCCATCGAATGCACACGGGCCACCGGACGTCCCAACCCTGCTGCCCGGCATACCGGCCTACGCCGCCTGGTCCAAACACGAAGGAGACAGCACCGTCATGAGCGATATTGCCACCACGTCGATGGGCGAAGGGGCTGCCCCGTCGGCCCTGCACAGCGAGCAGGGCAACACCACGATCGCGCACGCCGTGGTCCAAAAGATCGCCGGCTTGGCAGCGCGGGAGGTCGCCGGCGTGCACGCCCTTGGCGGCGGCGCGGCACGCGCCCTGGGCTCGCTACGCGAGCGCATCCCCGGCTCAACCCAGTCCAGCAGTCAAGGCGTGATGGTCGAGGTTGGGGAGACCCAGGCCGCGGTCGATCTGGACCTGGTGGCCGAGTACGGCGTGTCGATCTCCGAGCTGGCCAAAGCCGTGCGACGCAATGTCATTGCCGCCGTGGAAGGAATGACCGGACTTGAGGTCACCGAGGTCAACATCAACGTCAACGACGTGCACCTGCCCAGCGACGACACCCAGCAGGACCAGCAACCGGCACGCGTGCAGTGAGCGACACACCAACCGCGGCAGGCGAGGAGGTCGACGCGGTCGCGGCGGCGGTGCTGGCCTGCCCCGGGGTGAGCAGCCTGCACGAGGGCGGCTGGGCGCCGGTGGCGACCTACCTGCCCGGTCGGCGGGTCGCCGGAGTCCGTTTAGACGAGCAGCGGATCCAGCTCAGCATCACCGTCACCCCAGGCAGCCGGGTGCCCGATCTCGTCGCGTCGATCCGAGCCAGCCTGGCCGGGTTGGCCCGCGGGCGGCCGGTGGACGTGCAGGTGGCCGACATCCAGGACCCGCCGCTGCCGATCACGGCCTCCGCCTGCGGGGGGTTCGAGGATTCGTCTGCGGCTGGTCGAGATGAATGGTTTGGGTCGGTGTTCCAGGCGGTGACGTAGCCGCGGATGTCGTTTCAGGGCTTGGTCGGAGGTGTGGTTGCCGCGGCGGATGAGTTCGTCGGTGACGAAGGCGAAGCAGCGCTCCACCTGGTTGATCCAGCTGGAACTGGTCGGGGTGAAGTGCATGTGGAACCGGGGGTGGCGGGCCAGCCAGGCGGTGATCGCTGGGGTCTTGTGGGTGCCGTAGTTGTCGCAGACGAGGTGGACGTCGAGGTGTCGGGGACCTGTTGGTCGATCTTGATCAGGAACTTCTGGAACTCGATGGCCCGATGCCGTCGGTGCAGGGAGGAGATGACGGTGCCGTTGGCGGTGTTGAACGCCGCGAACAGGCTGGTGACGCCGTGCCGGACGTAGTCGTGGGTGCGCTTCTCGGGCATGCCGGGCATCATCGGCAGGACCGGCTGGCTGCGGCCAGCGCCTGGACCTGGCTCTTCTCGTCGACGGACAGGACCACGGCTCCTTCGGGCGGGTTGAGGTACAGGCCGACGACGTCGTAGACCTTCTCGACGAACAGCGGGTCGTTGGACAGCTTGAAGTTGTCCGGCCGATGGGGTTTCAGCTCGAACGTCTGCCAGATCCGCCCGATCGTCGAGGACGACAGGCCGACCTCTTCGCCATCGATGCCCGCGACCAGTGGGTGGCGTTCTTCGGAGTCGACTCCAGCGTGGCGATCACGACATCCTCGACCTGGTCGACGCTGATCGAGGGCGGCCGGCCCGGGCGCGGTTCGTCGACCAGTCCGTCCAGGCGACGGCGACGAACCGACGACGCCACTTCCCGACGGTGGCTTGCGTCACCCGCAACTGCGCCGCCACGCTCTTGTTGCCGCCCGCCCGCGCAGGCCAACACGATCTTCGAGCGCAACGCCAACGCCTGCGCCGATTTCGCCCGCCGCGCCCACGAAACCAACTGCGCGCGCTCATCATCGGTCAACGTCAACTCGACTTCGGCCGCCCCGTCCTCGCCAGGACCTAATCTAGCACTTATGCTACGAATTAACGGCGAGGGACACTAGGTCCCTATTCCGTGCTGTGCCGTCGGCCCGGTCGGGCCGGCGGGAGTCGATTCTCGTGGAGGAACTGATGTCCCCAACCATCGTCGGGCTGTTCACCGGCCTGCTGCTCGGGATTTCCTGGGTCGCGGGGGGGTTCTACGCGTTCGTCGGCACCGCCGTGCTCGGGGTGATCGGCGTGCTGGTCGGCAAGGTGCTCGACGGGCAGATCGACCTGACCCAGTACCTGGGCGGCGCGAGCCGCCGGGCCCGATGACCGCCCAGGACAGCCCGGGCGCCGACCCCGGCGAGCGGGGCACCCTGGTCATCCACGAGCGGGTGGTGCAGCGGGTGGCCGCGCATGCCGTCACAGGCGTCGAGCACGCCGCGGCCGCGCCGCGACGAGTCCTGGGGGTCAGCGTGGGCCAAGCCCGCCGGGACGCCGAACCCAGCGTCACCGCGTCGGTGTACGGCGGCACCGCAACCGTGCAGGCCAGCATCGCCGTCGCCTGGCCGCGGCCGGTCCCAGAGGTGGCCGACCAGGTGCGTCGACGGGTACGCCAAGAGGTCGAACGCACCACCGGTGTGCACGTGGACCAGATCGACGTGCAGGTCACGTCGCTGGACATCCCCGCCCGAACCGTCCCGAGAGTGCGGTAGGTCCGGATGACCCTGACCAACCGCATCCTGGCGGCGCTGCTGGCCCTGGTCTTGCTGCTGGGCGGCCTGCTGGCAGCCACCGAGATCGTCCTGGCGCTGCTGGGCCGCCAGCCGTTGCTGATACCCCACCAGGACTGGAGCGCCTGGCTGAGCGAGCAAACCTGGGAAGCCACCACGGTGCGCTCGATCCTGGTCGGTGTGCTCATCCTCGGACTGCTGCTGATCCTGGTCGCGGTGCGTCGCGGCAAACCGGCCCTGCTGCCCCTGCCCAGCGAACACGACCGCGGCGTGCGGGTCACCGCGAGCCGGCGCGGGGTCGAGAAGTCGATCGCCGAGGTGGCCCGGGGGGTGGACGGGGTAACCGCTGCCAGCGCCTCCGCGAGCCGTCGCCGGATCACAGTCACCGCGAGCGCGACCAAGCCGACCAGTGGCCTTGCCGAGCAGGTGCGCTCGGCTGTGGGAGATCGGCTGACCGCCCTGGGTTTGGCCCAGTCTTTGCGGCCACGTGTGCGGCTATCGCGTCGGCAGGCACGATGAGAAGCGCCGCCCCGGACGCAGTCAACCGCACCGTCCTATTCATCATCGGCCTGCTTCTGGCCGCGGCCGCAACGCTCGGGCTGGTCGCCGGCTCGGGCCGGCTGGCCGGCGCTCGCCCGGACGACCCGGTGGTGGCGGTCGGCTGGGCCGCGTACACCCGCGAGCACGCCTGGGTGTGGTGGGCGATGGCCGCGATCGCCCTGTTTCTCGCGTGGATCGGTCTGCGGTGGCTGCTCGCGCAGCTGCAAACCGACCGGGTGAGCCGAATGGACCTGACCGGCGACACCAGCGACGGGCTCACCGTCGTGCATGCCGGGGCCATCGCCGACGCGGTTCAGGCCCAAGCCGCCCGGGTCCCCGGGGTCGCCCGGACATCCGCATCGCTGCACGGCCCCGCCCCGCACCAGTTGCACCTGGTCGTCGACCTGACCGACCGAGCCGACCTCGCCCAGGTGCGCGACGCCATGGCGACCGGGGTGGCCAACGACGCACGCGCCGCCCTGGGCCAACCCCAGCTGCCGGTCGACCTGCACCTGCGCCTCGGCCGCGCCCATACGACCAGCCGGAGCCTAACGTGATACCCCCGCCGTGTGCGCCGACCGGATGGTGCGCCATCCCAGCACGGAACCCAACCCGTGGATCCGGGCAGTCAACCCGACCCGTCCGCTGACAAGGAGTGACCCATGAGCATCATCGGAAGCATCATCGCCGGTCTCATCGTCGGGCTACTGGCCCGGTTCTTCGTGCCCGGACGCCAAAACATCAACCTGCTCATCACAACCATCATCGGCATCATCGGCGCGCTGATCGGATGGTGGATCGCCGGACTGCTCGGCGTCCAGCAGACCGGCGGCGTGGACTGGATCCGCTGGATCATCAGCATCGTGGTAGCCGCCGTCGGCGTCGTTGCCTACGGCGCCCTCACCAGAAAGGCCTGATCCGAACCGACCGACCCGGGCGGGCGCCATTGCGCGTCTGATGCGCGCCCACCAGCAAGACACCCAGTGGGTGCGTGCACCTCGACCGAGGAGTCCGGGGCCGGTGCTCGCACGCTTGGCGGGCGGCTCCCATCGACTATCGCGTCGGTCCATGCCCTTCCAGCTGTGCATGAGCTCGCATCTGTGGACCAGGTAGTTCAACGAGCCAGCGGGCGGCGCTTGAGGCGTTCATGATGACCTTCATTCCGGGCAACTGCGTGGGGTTGGCCCCTCTCCGAGCCGCCACGGCTCAGGAGGACGGCGCACGCGAAGTGCTGGCTGGAGCGACGAGGTCCACTGTCAAGGGACGTTCTGAACTGCCCGGAGGCGGTCGTGAGAATCTGCCCGTTGACGGTCACGTGAATTGCCCGGTGGTGGCCATGGCGACGGTGCTCTTGAGCCGTGCCGTGGCGCGTTCCCGAGCGCGATCGGTTGCAGCAATCGGTCCGCCGGCAAACCACCGCAGGGGCGCGCCACCGCGAAGGGGGAGGGTCCTACTTCTGGTACCGCCGTCGTGGCTGCCGGTGCAGGCGATCGAGCGACTGGTCGACGAGGCCACCCGGCGCGGCGGGAACGCCATTGTGGCAATGCGTTTTGACACCAGCGAGCTTGGCAGCACGTGGACGGAGATTTGCGCGTACGGCACGGCCGTTGTTGTACGGGGTTTATGACGCCTCTCCTGCCGAGCGGCAACCAGGGGCGGGTAGCCGACGGGTAGCCGGTCCCGCACGCCATATGCGGGCATGTGCATATCAGTTCAGTGGTCGCCATCTCGCCGGTATTTGTCAAGTCAAATGCCGCGGCGGCGTGGAACCGGCCGGGCGGACCGGATCCGTCCGGCCCGCCCGATGCGGTGTTCCCGCGGCTCGCCTTCTGTCACACCCCCGTAACCGACAGACGCGCGAGCCAACCACCCCAGCACAGCGCCCGCTTCCCCAGGCAAGCCCGCCCGGTGCGTAGTCTGGCGCGGTCAGTTACGTAGTAGGACGCCCCACCGCGGAATCCTCGACAGCGCAACAGCACCGCCTCAGTTCGGCGGCGGGATCGAGTGGGGCACCACGGTCCGCGGCGGGGCCCTGAGCATGGCCTCGTTTCTGCGGCCGATCAGCCGAGGCAAAGCCGAGACGCTGGTCGCCGAGCTGTTGCGGAGGGTCCGCGACGACAACGCAGACCTCACCACGCTGCTGGTTGTCGCCGAGGTCGGCATGTTCGGCTCCTACCTCGACCCGGACGTCACCGAGCTCGGCGACGTGGACCTGACGCTCACCCTCACCGCGCGGGCTGGCACCAACAAGCCGGGCGTCAGACAGAGGCCTACGCTCCGGGCGGCGATTCGCCACCTTCTTCGAGGAGTTGCCCTGGCCCGAGACGGAGGCCCGGCAACTGTTGCGGGGGCGCGCAGCCATACCTGAACCTGCACGAGGAGGACGTGTCCGTGTTCACGCACCGTCACCAGGTGCTGTACCGCGCGGACGCCGGCGCCGACACCTGCCCGTCTTCCGCCCCAACCGGCGACACCCCATGAGCGTCACAACGCGCAGCGAACCAGGCAGTGCTGGTGCCGGCCGTCGGTGACCCGGACGGGTACGGCCGGTACGGGATCCTCGAGGAAACCAAGGCTGGGTTGACCTGCGCGGAGTGTGCCTGGACCGGACGCCACCTGGGACTGCATGTCTACGAGGCGCACGGGTTGACCGCCGACGCCTACCGGGTCCGGCACGGTCTCAAACGCGGCCGCGGACTTGTCGCGGCCGCCACCCGACAGATCATCCAAGCCAACGCCCGAGCCGGCATACATCAGCGGGCCCTCTTCCGGCAACGCCGCGACCCAGCCGCCGCGACCCGGCGCCGGCTGCAGCTCGGCCAGCCGGCCAGCCCCGAGGCGGCGGCCGAACGCGACACGCGAATGTCCGTGCTCGGTAAGGAGAGCGCGAAGTCGTCGTCGAGTGCGAATGGTGCCTGACGACCTTGTGCCCAATCACCAGCCACGCCCGCCGGCGCCGCTACTGCAGCCGAGCGTGCGCCAGCAAAGCCACCCGCCGCGGCGGGTGGACGATCGCTCGAGCTAGGGCGATCGCGAACGAGCTGATCGGCGACCTGGAACCGCGGTGTGCCCACATGCAGGGGGTCGGCAGGTTAGAGGGCTTAGACGGCGGGGCCGTCATTTTTGAGTCAACTGTGGATTCCAGGTCGCCTTGGATGCGTGCGGGGTTCCGGTCAGGCGGCCAGGTGCGCCTGACCGGCGAGCTTGTCGAACGCGGCTTGGTATGCGTGGGTCGCGGTGCGCAGTTGCGACGGCCAGGGCGGTGCGGGATCGACGAGTTCTGCCAGGGCAGTTCGTAGCAGGTGGTCGTGGGCGTGGGTGAACAGCAGCGCGTCGCGCAACCCGGCGTCGGTGACCTGGTAGCGGCGGGACTTGGGGATGCGTTCTATGAGGCCATGCACCCGCAGGCGGCGCAGGTCGTAGGTCATCTTCCCAGCGCTGATGTCCTCGATCGTGGTGCCGAGGAGGGTCGCGACGACGGCGCGTAGGTCACGGTTGGTGAACCCGTTGGGTAGCAGCCGGTGGATGAGCAGGGCCTGCAGCAGGGCATGCACGCGGGGGTTCCCGAACCGTAGTGCGGGGATGCGGGTGCCGGTGCTGGTGATGATCGGGCTGGTCAGGTCGGTGAACGCCTGGGCGCCGCGGATCGGGTCGTGGCTGATGCGTTGGACGCCGAGCAGGCGCCGGTTGGCGGTGAAGCCGATCTGCCGCAGGGCGGCAAGATTGGTCAGCCGTTTGGACAATCCGAAGTCGCGCGGGTCGTTGATGGTGGTCTCGGTCCGAAGCGCCCTGCCCTCCTTGTGATACTGCTTCACGGTGGTGTGCTTGTAGTCGATGTGCAGGCTCGGGGTCACGCCGGCGGTGATGACCCGGGTGCGGAAGCGACCCGGGGTCGGGTGCTTGCCCTTGCGGATGATGCGCCGGTCGAAGACCAGGCTGATCCGGTCCGGGCGGCCGGCGTCGAGGTTGTCGTGCAGCACCTGCTCGAAGAAGATCCGCCCGGAGACCGACGTGTCGAGCATCTGGGTCAGGGAGAACTCGGTTTGCAGCAGCGACAGGTCGTAGCGGTAGCCGGCCGCGTCGTCGGCGTCGGTGAACGGGGTGGGCAGGATCCGCAGCCACTTGCGCAGCAGCGCCTCGATCTGCTCGGGGCCCAGGCTGTCGCAGATCGCTTGCAGCCGGTCCACGTCATCGACGGCGGCGAACCCGTTGTCCAACGCCTCGAACTCGATTCCGGCCTTGGCGGCTTGGCGTTTGGCCCACTCGTTTCCGTTGATGCACAGTCTCGCGGTAAACGGGAAGTAGGTGCTGAACTTGATGAAGAACGGGCCGAAGTCGGCGTCCACGCAATAGAAGTAGAAGAAGTTGATGAACGCCGTGGAACGCACCAGCCACGCGTAGCTGCCGCCGGTGACCGGGTTGTACCGGCGTTGGGTACGCCACACCCCTGACTTCTCCTGCGCCCGCCCCACGTAGAGCACCCCTTCGGGCTCGGTGAACCGGGCCAGGACCTGTTGGGTGACCTCGTCCTTGCGCTGGCCCTTGGCGAAGTGCACCAGTTCCAGGCCGCGGGAGGAGATGAAGCCGTGGATGTCAGTCACGAACGCCTTGGCCATCGGATCCATCAACGCGGTCGAGGCGTACGCGTGGCCGCGGTGACCGACGAAGAACCCGGCAACTCCGCCGCCGTAGGCCAGCCGCGGCACCCAGACGTTCAAATACATCCGGTCCACGCACTCCACCTCGAACCGGACGTGATCGGTGAGGACATCGGCGACGCTGCGCGCTACGGTCATAACAGGCTCCGGTCGGACGGGCGGCCAGCAGGCCAACTAACCGCTACAGGCGGTTCATACACCGGACTGGCTCGCTAGTCACGGTCTCGAGCCCAGCCGGCCGGAGCCCCCTCCCAAGGGTGACCCCAAGAAGCATGCCTTCTTGGGATGGGGCGAAGCCCGGCTAGTGTTCTTCGCCGTTAATGCGTGTAATAAGTCGTCCGAGGGATTCGAGGATTTGTTCTGCGGTCTTGGTCCAGATGAATGGTTTGGGGTCGGTGTTCCAGGCGGCGACCCAGCCGCGGATGTCGTTCTCCAGGGCTTGGACGGAGGTGTGGTTGCCGCGGCGGATGAGTTCGTCGGTGACGAAGGCGAACCAGCGCTCCACCTGGTTGATCCAGCTGGAACTGGTCGGGGTGAAATGCATGTTGAACCGGGGGTGGCGGGCCAGCCAGGCGGTGATCGCTGGGGTCTTGTGGGTGCCGTAGTTGTCGCAGACGAGGTGGACGTCGAGGTGTGCGGGGACCTGTTGGTCGATCTTGATCAGGAACTTCTTGAACTCGATGGCCCGATGCCGTCGGTGCAGGGAGGAGATGACGGTGCCGTCGGCGGTGTTGAACGCCGCGAACAGGCTGGTGACGCCGTGCCGGACGTAGTCGTGGGTCCGCTTCTCGGGCATGCCGGGCATCATCGGCAGGACCGGCTGGCTGCGGGCCAGCGCCTGAACCTGGCTCTTCTCGTCGACCGACAGGACCACTGCTCCTTCGGGCGGGTTGAGGTACAGGCCGACGACGTCGTAGACCTTGTCCACGAACAGCGGGTCCTTCGACAGCTTGAAGTTGTCCGCCCGATGGGGCTTCAGCTCGAACGTCTTCCAGATCCGCCCGATCGTCGAGGACGACAGGCCCGACCTCTTCGCCATCGATGCCCGCGACCAGTGGGTGGCGTTCTTCGGAGTCGACTCCAGCGTGGCGATCACGACGTCCTCGACCTGGTCCACGCTGATCGAGGGCGGCCGGCCCGGGCGCGGTTCGTCAACCAGTCCGTCCAGGCGATCGGCGACGAACCGACGACGCCACTTCCCTACGGTGGCTTGCGTCACCCGCAACTGCGCCGCCACGCTCTTGTTGTCCGCCCCGCCCGCGCTGGCCAACACGATCTTCGAGCGCAAGGCCAATGCCTGCGCCGATTTCGCCCGCCGCGCCCACGAAACCAACTGCGCGCGCTCATCATCGGCCAACGTCAACTCGGCCTTCGGCCGCCCCGTCCTCGCCACGGGCCTCATCCTACTACTTATGCTACGAATTAACGGCGAAGGACACTAGTTACTTCGCCCCGAAAAAGTAGGGGGCCATTTGCGCGCTGACCTGGGCAAACGTCGGCGCGTCTGCCCGGCGGTGGGGTCGAATGACGAGATCCTGGTCCAGGACCCTTATGTCACAAGGGAAGTGAGGCCTGATGCTGGTTACCACCAATGGGCAGCAGACGTTGTGGGAGACGATCCTGCCGCCGGGCTACGAGAATCTTCCGGCGGAGCTGGCGGCCGTCGACGCGGTGCTTGAGGACCCAGTGTTCTTCGAGCCGTACCGGGCGCACTTCTCTGCGGTGATGGGCCGCCCGTCGATACCGATCGAGACCTACCTGCGGATGATGTTCCTCAAGCACCGCTATGGGCTGGGTTACGAGAGCCTGTGCCGGGAGGTGGCCGACTCGATCTGCTGGTCGCGGTTTTGCCGGATCCCGCTGGGGACACGGGTGCCGCACCCGTCGACGCTGGGCAAGCTGACCGCCCGCTGCGGCGCGAGCGTGATCGAGCAGCTGAACGCGGCGCTGTTGGCCAAGGCGGTCGCGGCCAAGGTGGTCAAGACCGACAAGGTCCGCGCGGACACCACCGTGGTCCCAGCGAACGTGGCCTACCCGACTGACTCCGGGCTGCTGGTCCGCGCGATCGTGGCGATCATGACGCTGGTGGCGCGGGTTCACGCCGGCGGCGCGGCGTCCCGGACCAAGGTGCGGGACCGGCGCCGGGCGGCTGGGCGGCGGGCGCGGTCGATCTCGGCGCACCTGAAGCTGCGCAACGAGCAGGCCAAAGCCAGCGTGCTGGCGATCACCGGCGAGCTGGCCGACCTTGCCGAGGCCAGCGTCACCGAGGCCACCCGGGTGCTGGCCAATGCCCGCCGCCATGTTGCCCGCCGCGGTGCGGGCACCCCGGGGCGGCTGGCCTGGGCGATCGATGACCTGGAGGTGATGTTGGGCCGGGCCACTCAAGTGGTGGCCCAGACCCGCACCCGGCTTTCCGGGGCGATCCCGGCCTCGGCGACCCGGCTGGTGTCCCTGCACGACGTGGACGCCCGCCCGATCGCCAAGGGCCGGCTCGGCAAACCGGTCGAGTTCGGCTACAAGGCCCAGGTGGTGGACAACAGTGATGGCATCGTGCTGGACCACGGCGTGCACCGGGGCAACCCGGCGGATGCCCCGCTGCTAGCCCCGGCCATCCGGCGGATCAAAACCCTGGCCGGTCGAGCACCGCGCGCGGTCACCGCCGATCGGGGCTACGGCGAGGCCAAGGTGGACCAGGAACTGACCGACCTCGGCGTGAGCACCGTGGTGATTCCCCGCAAGGGCAAGCCCGCCAAGGCCCGCCGCGAGCACGAGCACGGCCGCCGCTTCCGCCGCCTGGTCAAGTGGCGCACCGGCAGCGAGGGACGCATCTCCTACCTCAAGCGTCGCTACGGCTTCGACCGCACCCGCCTCGATGACCTGGCCGGCGCCCAGACCTGGTGCGGCCTGGGCGTCCTCGCACACAACACCGTCAAGATCGCCCACCTGATCCAGACCCGGCAGAGCCACCCGCCAGCAACCCAGAAGCGGCCCAGCCGTCATCGATCTGCCCAACCACAAGCCCCCAGCGCCGCCGCGACCGGACCCCCGCCTGACCCACTGCCCTGGTCCAGCCCCGCTGCATAACCTTCCTCCCGAGCTCCCGGCCGACCCGGCACGCTCTGGCCAGGCCCCTCCCAAGACGGGAGGGCGCCTGGACAGAGGCCGGACAGGCCGGGAGATCGGGAAACAGGGTCGTACCCGATCCTGCCGATCTGTGTCCCACCCCTACTCAAGGCCATTTTTCGGGGCGAAGTAGTTAGCCGAAGACCTCGTCAAGGACGGCGTCGTCGAGCCGCAGCTCGCGGCGGCCGCCTGGCTGCACGACATCGGCTACGCGCCCGCCCTGGCCGCCACAGGGTTGCATCCCCTCGACGGCGCCAGGTACCTCGCCGGCAGCGGCGCCTCGCCGTCGCTCGTCGCGCTCGTTGGATGGCACACCGGGGCCGCCTTCGAAGCCAACGAACGCGGCCTGCGCGCACAGCTTGAGTCGCTGCCGGCGCCATGTGCAGATGATCTGCAGGTGGTCAACCTCCTCATCCTGGTCATCGGTCCCACCGGGCAGCCCACCACGCCCACCGAACGGCGCGCCGAGATCCTGCAGCGATACCCGAGCGACCATCCGGTGCACCGAGCCGTAACACTCTCAGGGCCCCAACTGCTCTCTGAGACGAAACGGACACGCGCACAATTGAGGCTTCCAGCCGACTGGCCCGCATAGTCCGAGGAGACCGGGGCAACCGGCCAGCGTTGGCCGACTGTGGACCGTAGTCCTGCGAGGGTCGCTCACATAGGGTCGGGATCCTGGGCGTAGGGCGGCATGCGACGCTCCTCATTGAAGGGCACGAACCAACTGGCGAAGTCCATCGGCGCCATGCCAGGTGGGCCGAAGGTTGCGTCGTCCTCGAAGCCGTCGAGCGCCTGGTCGAAC
This sequence comes from uncultured Actinomycetota bacterium, assembly GCA_963724925.1. Taxonomy (GTDB): domain Bacteria; phylum Actinomycetota; class Actinomycetes; order Actinomycetales; family Dermatophilaceae; genus Phosphoribacter. The sequence continues at coordinate 46,102 of CAVRXF010000021.1, forward strand.
AAGTACTCGTGATCAAGATCCTCGAAGAGATGTTTCTCCAGCTCAGGCCGCCAATGAGGGCTCAGCGGCACCTGAAAGGTCTCGGCGAGGATCTCGACCTGATCCAGCAGACACCGCAGCGCCAACTCTTCGGATACACAGGCGAGGGGTTCCCATCCTTTGTTGAGCCGTTCCGTCACGGCCACGGCTGCCACCAGGAACTTCCTGGTGAAAGTGGGCGAGTAGTGGGGTCGGAACCTCACCGGAAGGGTGGCGAGGACCCGGGTGTCGTCCACCGCTGCCATCAGATTCGAGTCCTGCTGGCTTCGTAGCTGCTCGACGTCGTCAAAAAGCCCGTCGATCAGCACGACCGAGGCCTGCCATAGGCACCCGGCCAACAGAGCCGCCTGCCGAAGCGACTCGCCCCGCTCGTCGGGGCCTGCCTCATCGGCCGCCCTCGCGCCGAGCCATTCGAGTTCGACGCCGGTCAGCTTGTCGGCCGCCGTCATCAACGACCGCTCGTCCAGGTCCATGCGACCCATCATCCGGGATGCGCCTTGCATGAACGCCTGGAAGGCTGATGGTGCGACCGGCTGTACGCCTACTTCAGGGCATCGCAGGCACTGAAACGACCTCGCGTCGGCAGCGCCTTGCGCACCAGCTTGTCCACTCGCCCAAGACGAGAATCCCATCACGGCACCCCGCTGAGGTCCGTAGGCCACCATCACCAGTCTTGCCCGCCCAGGTGGGACGCGAGGGTGCGTTGACCGGGGCGGGATGCCCTCCCGCTCTCATCGAGGGTTCCGCTGGCCAACCGCCGTCCGCGCACCCCTTCGCGCTGCGCGCCACTGCCTCCGGGTCGATGACCCGCACAGCGTCACCCTGGATGACAACGTCCGCGTCGCGGACGATACCGCGAGCGAACACTGCGGATGGCGCGCGACATTGTGCCTAGCGTTCGCACTGGGGTCTCGGATGCGGAAGCGTACGGATCGCTCCCGGGAGACGACCTCATCGCGCACCCGATGGTGGAGTGGACCCGCGGCATCACGGTGCGCACGCCCCGACCGGGTGTGGCCCTGGCTTGCTCAGATGACAGATTAGCGTCCGAGCGTGTGGCGCGACCGGCGTGGCGCGGCCAGCCGGAGCCGGAGCGTCCAAGTTGAGTCGTGGGAGCCGGGGTCGGCGAAGCGCGGGCCGTGTGTTGTCCCGGGTGGACGCGCTCTTGCGTTTGCGTGCCTCAGCGGTCAACGGTGAAGGGGGCCAGGTGAGCGACTCCGCGCATTCGAGCGGAGACAGGCTGGAAGCACCGCGAGCGCCTGGTCGATGGTCAGCATCGCGGCGGCGGACAGGTCTTCGGCGGGGATCCAGTCAGGGAAGGGAATCTCGACCCTGTGGTGGGCCCCTGACCCGGTGTGCACCTCGTCGATGGCGGCAAGGCGGGCAGCGGGAAGCCGGTCGGCGATGCGGACCAGCGCCGGCCAGACCCGGCGGTGGATCAGGGTGACGTTTCCGTTGACCAGGCGGGTCGCGGCCACGTCGGAAGAGGCGAGAACGCGGGTAAGCACCGCGAAGATTCTCATGGCCACACGGGTGGCCCCACCAACTGCCGCGGATCGGCTCACCGGCGACCTGCTCGGCCAGATTCGGCACCGGGCCGCGAGCGGGCTGCAACACCACGCCCTGTTCGCGCAGCCAGTCCAGGTAGTCCATGAGGGGAGTCAACCACGCCCATCCGTGCGCGGCCGTGTCCCGCGCATTCGGTCGAAGCAGGGCCCCCAACGACGCGTAGGCCGACCCGGGCCGACGCGGGGGCGAAGGACTACCGCGGCTGCGACCGGGGTTTCAAGCGTGTGGCAGACCCCGCTGCCGGGACGCCACTGGTGCCATCACGAGCAGCGGGACACCGCCCCGGGCCAGCGTCCTACCGCCGGTTACTCCTCAGCTGCTGCTGAGTCGCCCGTCGAAGAAGTCCGCCACCCGGTCCACTGCGCGCTGTTCGCGATGGGCGGTGAGGGTTGAATGCCCCTTGCCCTCAATCTGGACCTTGAGACCCGACGGCATCCGCTGACCGGTCCGAACCCGGCGCGGCAAGGCCGGTATGCCGACGCGACGGCACACCGGCCTTGGCTCGCTCGCTCTTTCGAAGCGACTCGTGCTCGGTGGGGTCAGGAGGTCAGTGCCTGCTCGGCGAGCTCGGTCAGCCGCTTCTGCGCCGCGCCCGCGACCATCTTGCGGTCCTTGTGCGCCTGCTCGTAGGAAAGGACCAGCCGGACCTCCTCGGAACCGTCCAGCTCCTTGACCGCAGCGATGACTCGCGCGCCGGTCAGGGTGTCGTAGTCGTCGATCGGCAGGGCCTGCGGCTCGATGCCGCCCAGGCTGTTTCGGGTCTGCCGGACCATGGCCCGGCCGTTCTCGGACGGGGCGACCTCTTCGGCCCGCTCGAGCGCGGCGTCCCGGCTGGCCTGCAGCACCTGGTCGGCCGCGCGGGCGGTCTGCTGCGCCTTCTGGCGCGTGGCGACGATGCTCTGCCCGGCCTTGCTCTGCCCGCGGCGGATCAGCTCGGCGGCCTTGTTGATCAGCTCCGCACTCTGGCGGGCCGGCAGCGTGGCCAGGCGCGCGACGGCTCCGACGCTCGCCTGCGCGGCGGTGGGCGCCAGGGCGGCCGGAGCACCCTGAGCCACTTCGGCCAACCGCAACCGGATCCACTCGATTCTCTCGGTGTGCGCCGCTTCCAGCCGGCGCATCAGGTCGGCGACGCCGGCCGCGTTGCCGGCTTCGGCCAGCACCCGGATGAAGACCACCCGGTCACGCAGCTGGTGCTCCAGCGCGAGGTCACCCAGCAGACCCTCGGACAGCGGCTGCACCCGCTCGGCGGCGCTCTTGGTCAACACGGTGAGGAAGCCCAATGCGTCGGCCAACGCGTCGGGCGTTCCACCGAGGCGCCGAAGCTGATCCTGGATCAGCTCGGCACGCTGGTCGGCCTCGCGGGCTTTGTGCTGCAGCTCACGTCGGATCGGCGCGGTACGCGCCTGGCCGACGCGCAGCCGGGCCGTATGGGCCTCCACCCGCGTCAGCCGCAGCACCGCCACGAGCTCTTTGAGCAGCCCGCCGGTGTCGGTGCCAGCTCGGGTCTTGGTTATTAACGAGGCTTAGGGCTATTCATCTGACTGGACCATCCCGCGTGGAACCGCCATACTCCAGCGCCCACGCCCGACAGTGTGCGCGTCCACCTGAGGATGAGGAGCCCGGCCAAGCCGCCCTCATCGGCCACCGGACCGCCTGCGTCAGTGGCGTATTCCGACGTACGCCAGTTGACGCCGTGAAGGTCATCGCCGCTTCGCCCGTACACGCGAGCGCCGGGGCAGTCCGGTCAGATCGAATAGCCCTAACGAGGCTTTGGTTTCGGTGCTGCGCCGAGCAGAGGCCCGGCGGTCGTCGCGGTCACCGGCGACGTCAAGGCCGGTGCTACTGGCGGTGGGCGTGGTGGTGCTCATGAAGGGTCTCCTCAGGTTTTGGGGGGTGGCCGGGTCCGGCCTAAAGGTGGCGGGCGTCCTCGTGGCGTCCTCGCCGGACCTACCGCGTAGACGCTACACGCAGAACACGGGTCATACTAAATCGGACACGGCAGGTGGAGAGTGCGCTCATCGGCATCGGGCGCTCACGACCGCGCCGACAGTGGGCGGTATGACGCACGCTCATCGGCATGTGAGGGCGTTGCGGAGTACGCGGGCGCGCAGCACCCTCGTTTGGGTTGAACCGAGGCTGAGCCGAGGGACGACGGGAAGCCAGTTTGTTCGGGCCTCCCGCCGGAACAGCACCCTGGACGCCACGTCGCAGCGGATCCCCTGCCGCGGCCACTGGCTCGGCCGCTGACAGCGTCGCCAGATCGTCGGGACTTGAGACCTTCGGCGAGTGGGGTGAGAGGGGGTGAGAGGGGACACGGGAGAGCTGTCGCTGGCCGTGAGGAAGTTCCCGCCAGCTGTGGACGCCACCGGATCGGGTGCCAGTTCGACGAGCGCCTAACGGTGCTCAGCGATGGATATCGGCAGGATGTTGAAAGGGGCCTGTCGTAAGGTTCGGTTAGCCTCTTGACGCGGTTTTCGCCGGGCGCTGACCCGTCGAGACGTGACTGAAGCTCAATGCGTGGGTGCCGCCGGCGAGCTTGCTTGCCCTGTCAGCGGCCGTATCGGCAGACAACTCGGCCGTTCCTGGAGGCGGTCGCGGAGCGCTCGGCCCGTGCGGCCGCTCGTGAGTCGCGGCGCCGCAGTAACGACAGGACCCACCCGTGAAGCTCGCCGGTCGGTGTCCACCCCAAGCGCCTTCCGGTGCTTAACGAAGGTGCAACCCCGCCGGCGGACTAGCGAAGGTTTAGGACCAAGGTAGAAGCTGGCACGGGTCGACCGTGGCTCCATACGTCAGTCAGTGAGACAACGAGGTGAGCGCATGAACGTCGCCAATCACGGCGCACCGTGGTCGGACGTCTGGCGCCGATCGACGACTGAAGTGTTGCTGATCTGGCACGGCGGATGGCGAGAACACTTGTAGGAGCAGAGCGAGAGGGAGGAAGTGATGGCGAGCATCCAGAAGCGTCCGGATGGGCGGTGGAGGGCCCGGTACCGGGATGACGCTGGCCGGGAGCACGCGAGGCATTTCACCCGGAAGGTCGACGCGACCCGTTGGCTCGACGAGGTCACCACGGCAGTCGTCACCGGCGCCTACGTCGACCCGAAGGCGGGACGGGTCACCGTGGGAGCGACAGCCGCGGCGTGGCTGGACGCCAACCCCAGCTGGTCTGAGTCCACCAGGGCCCGCAACCGTTCGGTCCTGGTGAACCACGTCTTGCCGCGCTGGGGCCACGTCCCGCTCTCGCGTGTCACATTCGAGGATGTGCAGGCGTGGGTCGCTGGCCTGTCCTCGTCTGGGATGGCCGGCGGGACGGTGCGCAAGGTGGTGGGAGTCCTGTCTTCGGTGCTTGCGTTGGCCGTGAAGTCCAGGCGGCTGGCGGCAAATCCCGCTCAGGGCATCGACCTACCCAAGCAGGCGCTGACCGGCCGTCGGTACCTGACGGTTGAGCGGGCCGAGCGCCTCGCAGAAGCGTCCGGTCGACATCGGGATATCCCGGACGTCCTGAGCTACTGCGGGCTTCGGATCGGGGAACTGGCGGCGATGAAGGAACGTCATGTGGACCTGCTGCGCCGCAGATTCCGGGTCGAGGAGTCGGTGACCGAGGTGAACGGGCGGTTGGTCTGGTCCTCGCCGAAGGACCACCAACGTCGAAGCGTCCCCTTCCCAGCGTTCCTATCGCAGCCGCTCAGCGTGCGCATCGCGGGCAAAGGGCCGGACGACCTCATCTTCCCGTCGGCCCGCGGCGGCGTGCTGAGGGTGCGCAACATGCGCCGCGGATGGTTCGACGCGGCCGCGGCAGAGGCGGGCGTTCCTGGTCTGACTCCGCATGAGCTGCGCCACACGGCGGCGTCCCTGGCGGTGTCGGCCGGGGCCAGTGTGCTGGCGCTTCAGCGGATGCTCGGGCACGACAAGCCCAGCACCACCTTGGACGTGTACAGCGACTTGTTCGACGAGGACCTCGACGCCGTCTCAGACCGACTCTCCGCCGCACGGGAGCGGATTCTTGCGGACTATCTGCGGACTGAACCAGCCACCGGAACTCCACTGCATCGGCGTCAGCAAGCCTCTGACCTGCGATGATGTGGTGCCCCCGGCTGGATTCGAACCAGCGACACCCGCTTTAGGAGAGCGGTGCTCTATCCCCTGAGCTACGAGGGCCCGCCGACCGACCCTGCGGGGCGGCGCGACGTAAGGGGCCATTGTGTCAGGTGGCGCACGGCATACCGGCTGATCGGTGACACCCCACGACACGGCGCGAGGTATGCCGGTCGAGTTGGTTAGCCTTCGGGAGTGACCGACCGCAGCGCACCCGCTCCACCCGATTCGTCCCGGTCGGTGGCCGAAGCGATCCAGGGCTGGGCAAAGGCCCTCGCTGACGTCGGCGGGCCCAACACGCTGGTGTGGGCGTCTGATGTGCGAGGTGGCACGCTGGAGCTGACCACCGCGCACCCCGGCGGGGTCTCGATGCTGCTTGCCGGGCGCGTCACCCACCTGTCGGACCTGGTCCGCGAGCCAGCAGCGCTCGCCGAGGCGCTCACCGTCATGCGCGACATCTATGCCCGGACGCGCCGGCTCGAGCAAGAGCGCGGCTTGGTCTGCGGGTTCGTCGCTGTAGGGATGGCGACCTGGGAGCCACCGCGACCTGGGGCCACCATCGCCGCCCCGGTGCTGCTGCGCTCGTGCCGGCTGCGTCCCGTCAGCCCCGCTCAGGATGACTTCCAGGTCGACCTGGCTCGCTCGGTCGAGGTCAACCCCGTCCTGGTCAACTACCTGCGTTCGGTGGCAGGAATCGCCGTCGACCCGGTTAGTCTGGCCGACCTCACCCGGGTGGCCTCCAGCTTTGACCCATATCCGGTGTACGCCGCGCTCAACCGGTCCTGCGCCGAGGTTCCCGGCTTCCAGATCGCTCCGAAGCTGGTCCTCGGCGCCTTCCCTTACGCCAAGTTGCCCATGGTCGCCGACCTCACCGAGAACACCGAGTGGCTGGCCCAGGTCGACATCGTGGCGGCGTTGGCCGGCGCACCGGCGGCCCAAGCTCGCTTGCGGGCTGCACTGCCCGACTTCGTGGCCGACCCGGACCCCGCCCGGGAGCTGCTCGTCCTGGACGCCGATGCAACGCAGGCATCGGTCGTCGACGCGGTCCGGGCGGGGACCTCCCTCGCCCTGCATGCCCCGCATGGCTGCGGGGCCACCCAGACGGTCGCCAACGTCGTGGCGGCACTGGCCCACGACGGCAAGCGCACTCTCGTCGTTACCCCCTCCCGGGCGAGCATCGCCGAGCTGTCCGAGCGGCTCGAAGGTGCCGGCCTGGGTGAGCTGGTGCTCGACCTCACGGTGGCGGCGACCGACCGGCATACCGTCGCGGCCGGTCTTGGCCAGACCCTGGGCCGGGCGGCCGACTTGGACGACGAGGCGCTGCGCCGGGCCGTGGAGGCACCGGAGCGCGGCGTGCGCGAGCGGGCCATCACAGCCGCGCGCCGGGCCTTGGCCGACCACGTCGAGGCGGTGCACGAGGTGCGCGAGCCGTGGGGAGTCAGCGTCCACGAGATTCAGTCTGCGATGGCCGCCCTCGCGTTCCACAAGCCCGCCCCGGGGTCGCGAATCCGGTTGCGTGGCAAGGCGATCAGTGAACTCAGCCGCGCCAGGGTCGATGAGCTGTCCCGCGAGCTGCGCGAGGCGGCTGAGGCCGGTGCCTGGTCGGACGACCCCGGCGGCGACCCGTGGTACGGCGCCGCCATTGGTTCGCCCGACGAGGTCCGTCAGGCCCGCGAGGTCGTCAGCAGGCTTGCCGACGACGGGCTCAGCGAGCCGGCCAAGACGCTCGACGCCATCCTCGCCGAGTCGGCCATGCCGCCAGCCTCGTGTGTCGACGACTGGGACACCGCCTTGCGGACGATGCGCGGGGTCCGCGACACCCTCGAAGTGTTTCGGCCGGAGGTCTTCGACATCCCGTTGGACGAGCACGTCGTCGCCACCGGGTCGCACAGCTTCCGCGCCGGGCAGGACGTCAAGCTGGGCTGGCTGGCGCGCAGCAGGGTGCGAAGACAAGCCCGCCGGATGCTCCGGCCGGGGCGCCCACCTGCGGACCTGCACGCCGAGCTCGTGTCCGCCCGTGAGCAGCGCCAAGCCTGGCACCGGCTCGTGGGCGCCGGCGGGCGCCCGGAGATCTCCCCCGCCTCGACGAGGCGCAGCAGGTCTACGACGTCCTGGGCGACGATCTGGCCTGGCTGGGCGACCGGCTCTCGGGAACCGAAGACGGTGGCGACCTTGCCCACCTGACCCTGCCTCGCCTGCGCGCTCGGATCAGACGACTTGCCGCGCGGCTGGATCGTCTCGACGTGCTGCCGCAGGTCTCCGCCGTGCTCGCTGCCTTGCGGGAAGCCGGAACGGGAGAGGTGCTCGACGACTTCGCCCGCCGGGGGGTCGCGGCCGAGCAGGTCGGGCCCGAGCTCGAGCACATCTGGTGGGCCTCCCTGGCGCTGGACATCACCGAGGCCGATCCCCGCTGCCGCGACCACAACGGGCCCGCCTTGCACCAGGCCGCCGAACGGTACCGGGCCCTCGACCGCGAGCAGCGCGACGAAACTGCGGCGATCGTTCGCGCCCGCGTCGACCAACAGGCTCGCTGGCGACTGGGCACCCACCCGCATCAGGTGGAGCTGTTGCGCGCCCAGGCTGCGGGCGAGCGCTGGCTGCTGCCGTTCCATGACGTCTTCCGGGAGTGCGAGGACGTCGTGACCGCGCTCCATCCATGCTTGGCCATGAGCCCGTATGCCGTCGCGCAGCTGCTTCCGCCGGGCACGTCGTTCGATCTCGTCGTCGTCCAGGACGCCTCAAGCCTGCCCACCGCCGAGGCCGTGTCCGCCCTATCCCGTGGCCGCCAGGCACTGGTGGTCGGGGACCCCCAGGGGGTCCCGCCGTCGTCCTTCGTCGTCGGACCGTCCAGCGCCGCTCGCGTCTCCGGCGCCGAGGCCGGGCAGCCCCGCGCGCTGCTCGACGAGGCGAGCGCCCTGCTGCCTTCGGTGGCCCTGGACTGTCAGCACGGCGCCGCCGACGTGCGCCTGGTGAGCTGGCCCACCGGCGGGGCGGGTATCACAGGGGCGCCGCGCCCGACCTGGCGGCCACCCATCCAGTTCGAGCTGGTGAACGGGACAGCTTCGCTGGGCGCCGGCGACGACTCGGCCATCGAGTGGACCCGGGCCGAGGTCGAGCGCATCGTTTCGATCGTCATGGACCACGCCCGCTCGACGCCCGAGCTCTCCCTGGGGGTGCTCGCACTAACCGCCGCTCTGGCCACGGAGGTCGAGGCCACCTTGCGGGAGCAGCTGCATGCCCTCGCCAGGCACGACCGCACCGACTCGGCGTTGGCCTTCTTCGACCGGGACGTCGAGGAGCCGTTCGTCGTGTCGTCCCTCGGTCGGGCATTCGCAGGACGCGATGTCATCGTCCTGGGGGTGGGGTACGGACGGACCCTGCACGGACGGGTGCTCCACCGGTTCCCGTCGCTGGGGGCGCCCGGGGCCGAGCAGCGGCTGGCCCGGGCGGCCGGGCTGGCGCGCCAGACTGTCGTCGTCGTGTCCTCGTTGAGCGCAGCCGACCTCGACCCCGCCAGGCTCAAGGGTGCGGGGCCGGGTGCGTTGCGCGAGCTGCTCGCGCGGGCAGAAGTCGCAGCCACGGCCGACCAGTCCTCCGAAGCAGCGGACCCGGACCCGCTCCTGGATGACCTCGCGGCCCGGCTGCGTCAGGAGGGCCTGCTGGTGCAGCCACGCCTTGGGTCGGGTCGCTACCCGGTCGAGCTGGCTGTTGGGCACCCGTCCGTTGGCGAGCGTTTCCTCGTCGCCGTGGAGACCGACGGCCCTGAGTATGCCGGGCTTGGCGGCACCCGGGCTCGGGACCGATTGCGGGTAGAGCAGCTCAAGCGCCTCGGCTGGGCGCCACTGCGGGTCTGGACCACCGACCTCTACCGGGATCCGGCCCGAGAGGTGGCTCGGATCATTGGGACCGTGCGCGAGGCGCGGCGGGCGGGCCGGGCCGGCGAAGACAAGCCCGGCGCCGACGCTCCGGCCGCCACGCCCAACCAGGACCGCACTACCCCAGAGCAGGATGCCGGACCAGACTCAGCGTCGCCGGCAGCGTCCGGCGAGGCCCCGGCACCGGTGAGCGTCGCAGGGAGCCGAAGGCGCCGGCGTCGGCTGCGCCGCACTGCCGAGCAGTCGGGCGACGACACGGACCGCGGGTGGAGCGAGGCCACCGACGACGCCGCGCATGAGGTGTGGCTCCAGGAGCAACGCCCGCCGCACTGGGAGTAGGGCGCCGGCGGTGCCCGCGTCTCACCGTCGAGCCCGGGCTAGCTGGGGCGGTTCCGTGCTGGCCGGTCGCGCCGCTGCTGCAGGCGCCGAGCGGCGCTGCGGATGGCGCACCTTCGGCCCCAGCCGCACTGTGGGATACCACCAGTTCCACCGTCCCATGAGACGCATCGAGGCGGGCACGAGGACCAGCCGCACCAGCGTCGCGTCCAAGATGATGGCGACGGCCATTCCCAGCCCGAGTTCTTGCACGGGCAGCACGCTCGCCAGGGCGAACGCAGCGAACACCGCGACCATCAGCGCGGCGGCGCCCGAGATGAGCGGCGCGGTGCGGGCGAGGCCGCGGGCCACCGCGATGCGGTCGTCACCGGTCGCGAGCCACTGCTCGCGGACCCGGCTGAGCAGGAACACCTCGTAGTCGGTGCTCAGGCTGAACAGCAAGGTGAGCAGCATGACGGGCACAAAGCTGGTGATGTGGCCGCTGCTTTCGAAGCCCAGCAAGCCTGCGCCCAGCCCGTCTTGGAAGACCACGACGAGCACCCCGTAGGTCGCGGCGACCGAGGCGATATTCAAGGCAATTGCCTTGAGCGGCAGGAGGACCGATCGGAAGGTGATCAGCAGCAGCACGTAGATGACCACGAGCATGGTCGCGGCGACCACCGGAAGCCGATTGTTGATGGTGGCGTTGCTGTCGAGACCCTCGGCGGTCTCGCCTCCGACGAGCACTCCGACTGCGTCGCTTTCGAGCCTGGCGGCCTGGGCGCGGACCTGTATGAGCAAGTCCCGCGCCCGCGGGCTGGCGGCGGTGTCGTCGGGGAACACCTGCACGACCATGGTGCGTCCGTCGGCTGACACATAGTGGCCCACCGCCGACGCCAGCGCCGGAGGCATCGCGGCCCGGCCCTGGCTGGACAATGCCGACAGCGAGTCGGCGACCCCGGCAGCGTTGAGCACCGACACCGCCGACACCACCCGGTCGGAGCCGGGGAGCGCTGCGAGGCGTCCCGGCATACCGAGCACGTCGGGGGCGGCCGGCTCGGCAGCCAAGGGACGGTCCAGTTCGATGACGACGTTGATCGCAGAGGCCGCGCCCGGACCGAAATCGGCGCGGAGCGCGTCCCACCCGGCGCGGACGGTCGCCTCCTGCGGGACGATCCGCGCGTCAGGGGTGAATGTCGACAGCTTCGCGGCCGGCAGAGCGAGCAGGCCCAGGACGCCAACTGACGCCAGCAGCGCCACCGTTGGGCGGCGCATGACCGTCCCTACCCAACGCTCCCAACGCCTACCCTGCAACGCTCGCGGGCGGTGTCGGCCTGGCTTGCGGGCGACGCGGTGACCGACGAGGGCCAGCAACGCTGGCAGGACCAGCAGGTTGACGATCATGGCTACGGTGACCACCACGACCGCGCCAATGGCAAGCGAGCGGATCACTGGCAGGTCAACCAACAGGAGCGTGCTCATCGCGAGCACGACCGTGGCGCCCGAGGCCAGCACCGTGTGCCCAGCCGTACGCAGGGCCGAGGTCAGCGCAGCCGCGCTCGGCTCTCCGGCCTCGACCTGCTCGCGGTATCGCGAGATGAGGAACAGCGAGTAGTCCACGGCCACACCCAGCCCGAGCATGGTGGCGGCGTTCTGCACGAAGACGGACAGCTCGACGAACCGCACCAGCACCGAAAGCACGCCCAACGTGCCCACCACAGACGTGATGGCCACCAGCAGCGACAGCCCGGCAGCGACCCAACCTCGATAGAATCCACAGCATCATGGCCAGCAGCAGGGGCAGCGCAAGCAGCTCGGCGCGCAGCAGGCCACGCTCGGAGAGCACATTGATCTCGCCGAACAGTGGCGCGGGACCGACGAGAGAGACCAGCAGCCCCTCGCCGGCGAAGTGCTCGTCGATGCCGGCTTGGATGCCGGGCAGCTCGCGCCGAGCGTCACCGTCAGCGAGGTCCAGGCCCATCGTGGTGACCGCTGTGCGCCCACTCGAACCGACGAACGGAGCCTGCAGTGACCCCTGGGTCGTGCCCCAGCCATACGAGCTGGCGACAGGCAACCCAGCCAGGGTGGAGACATATCGGTAGGCCTCGGCAGCCCTGGTCGTGAACTCCGGTTCCTGCGCAGTATGCCGTTCGTCCCGCGTGACCAGGGTGACGGTGCTGGGACCCCGCGCCACGAAGCCGTGCTCGGTCGCCGCGATGGCCTGGGCGGACTGCGAGCCCGCCACGTACCATCCGCCACCACTGAGCTGGCCGGTCAGCCCCGCCGCACCCACCGCGGCGGCTGCCAGCAACGTCAGCCATCCAAAGACGATCACGCGCCGCAGAGCGACCAGCCGCCCGACGAGGTTCGCCAGCCGGCCGGTGGCTGCAGCAGGGTTCGCAGGTGTCACGCCCGCTCCAGGTACCAGTCGCGGACTCGTTGTCGTTGCACCTTGCCCGAGGAGGTCTTTGGCAGCTGGCCCCGTTCCAGGGTGACCACGTCGGCGACGGACAGCTGCAGGGCCTGGTGCACTCTTTGGCGCACCAGGGCGGGCAGGGAGTCCTCGTGCGAACTGCCGCGCGCTTCCATGGCCACGACCAGCTCTTCGGTGTCGGCCCCCGGTCGGGTGAATGCGACGACGTTCCCCTCGCGCACTCCGTCGATCTGCTCGACCACCCACTCGACGTGTTGGGGGTCGCTGTTGCGCCCGCGGATCACCAACAGGTCCTTCTGACGCCCGGTGATGAACAGCTGTCCGGATGCCTGGTAGCCGAGGTCGCCGGTGCGCAGCCATCCGTCCCGGAAGGCGGCGGTGCTCGCCTCCGGGTTGCGGAAGTACCCCTGAGTGAGGGACGGTCCGCGGAAGGCGATCTCGCCGATGTGCCGCTCTGCGACCGGTCGGCCACGCTCGTCCAGGATGGCCAGCTCGTGGCCGGCAACCGCGGCGCCACACCCGACGAACGTCAACCCAGGCTCCCCAGCGGCCACGGGGCGGGCGACTCGCGCCCGTCGGTACGCCGACTCCTCGACCACCTCGACCAGCGTCGGGTCACCGCTTCGCGGAAAGGCCATGGCCAGCGTGGCCTCAGCCATGCCGTAGCAGGGCAGGAACGCCTGCGGTCGCAGCCCGGTCGCAGCGGTCGCATCGAAGAAGCCGCGAATAGTGGCCGGGTTGATCGGCTCGGCACCGCAGCCGAGCACCCGCACGCAGCAGAGATCCCATTGGGTCAGGGCCGCGGCACTCAGCCGCTTACGGACCAGGCCGTAGGCGAAGTTCGGCGCGAAGGTAATCGTCGCCCGGCGACGGTGGATATCGTTCGAACCACAGCTCGGGCCGCTGCAGAAACGCCATGGTGGGCAGGAAGACCACGTCGGTCGGAACGAAGATCGGCGCCAGGACGAAGCCGATCAACCCCATATCGTGGTACAGCGGCAACCAGCTGACCCCGATGTCGTCGGAGCGCACCTGTAGGGCATCTCGCATGATGACCTTGGTGTTCGCAGCCAGGGACTCATGGGTCACGACGACGCCTTTGGGCCGGGCGGTGCTGCCGCTCGTGAACTGCAGGAAGACCGCGTCCTGCGGCGCCCGCGGCACGGCTGGCAGAGCCAATCTGTCGCATGTGTCCAGCTCGGCCAGTGTGACGATCCGGCGTAACGACGGCACGAGTGGCAGCAGCTCCAGCAGAAGCTCTCGCAGCGGCTCGATCGTGCACAGCACGACGGGCTCGGCGATGGCGAGGATTCCGGCCAGGTGGTCCACGTACTCGGTGAGCCGGCCGAACGCGACCGGCGGGTAGCACGGCACCGGGACGCCCCCTGCACGCACCGCTGCCAGGAACGCGGGCACGAACTCGATCGCATCCGGCAGCACCAACGCCACCCGGTCACCGGGCCGTACGCCCACCTCGCGCAGCGCAACGTCCAGCGCAGCTGTGCGCTGATGCAGCGCGGCGAAGCTCACCACCTCCTCGCCGTCGTCGTACCCCACGAAGGTGAACCCTCGGTCGGTAACACCGGCCAGCCGCTCGAGTGCCTCGACCAGCGTGGCCGGGTGGTGTGGTGACAAACCGCGCATGACAACCCCTCCTTGAACGATGCCGCATCTTCTGCATTCGCTCGAAGTGAGTTCGTCAGTGCGCGTGTGGATACGTGTATCTGGCGGCCTTCTCTGCTCTCCAAAACGGTGATTATGAATTCACACCTAAAGGGCGGGGATAATGTGATGAATATCACAACGAATAATGTTTTCGACATTCTTTCGCGTGCGGCAGCAGATGTTAGTGACACAGGTCACGTGCCGCATCTAACGCCCGACACGCAGCTGGCGGAGCTGGCTTTTGACTCCGTGCAGCTGGCCGAGCTGGTCAGCACGGTGGCGGAGCACATCGGTGCCCGCGTCAGCCTCGACCGCTTCTACGGCGCCGAAACCCTCGGTGACCTGATGGCAGTTCTGGCTCGGATGCGCTGACATGACCTCGCCCGATGAAACGCGACCGTCGCCCAGAGACGTCGCAGTGGTGGGCCTGGCCTGCCGGTTCCCCGGCGCCGCCGACGCAACGGCATACCGAGCGCTGATCCAGCGGGCCGAGGTCAGCGTCGCACCCATTCCCGCAGATCGCTGGAGGGGCGCTTTCGATCCGGATGGGGCCGACCCAGCATGCAGCTACACCAACGTGGGGGCGTTCCTGCCGGATGTGACCAGCTTCCCGGCACGCCACTTCGGCATGTCCGCCCGCCGGGCCCAGGTGCTGGACCCTCAGCAGCGGGTTCTCCTCGACGTCGTGCGTGAGGCAATCGACGACTCCGGTGTCGATGTGTCCGTGCACGGGGCCACCGCCGGAGTCTTCGTCGGAGCGTCATCGACGAACTTCCGTGACCTGCTCACCGCTCCGCTTCGGGCCGAACAGATGGCCGCCGGGCGCTTCGGGGCAGCCGCCGACCCGGACCTCGCTGCCGGGATGCGTGAGCTGCTCCGCGACGTGCCGCCACCGCGCCCGTTCACCATGACCGGCACGCTGCAGAACATGGTGGCCGCTGTGATCGCGCAGACGTTCGACCTACACGGCCCCAGCTTCGTTGTGGATGCGGCGTGCTCGTCATCGCTGATCGCCCTGCACGAGGCGATGCTCCATCTGCGCGCCGGAACGTGTGACCTCGCGGTGGTCGGCGGGGTGCACGTGACGCTGGTTCCGGACGCAATGGTCGGGTTCAGCCGCATCGGAGCCATCTCACGCTCCGGGCGATGCCGACCGTTCGACCAGGCAGGGGACGGATTCGTTCTCGGTGAAGGCGCTGGCGCGGTGGTCCTTCGCCGTCTCGACGACGCCCTCAACGACGGCGCCAAGGTGTATGCCGTGGTCAAGGGTTCTGGTGCCAGCAACGACGGGCGAGCCTCGGGGCCCATGGCTCCTGACGTGGCCGGTCAGGTGCTGGCCTTGCGCCGCGCTTACCTCGACGCTGGGGTGGACCCCACGACCATCGGTTTCGTCGAAGCACACGGGACAGCCACCGCGGTAGGCGACGCCATCGAAGTGGCCGGGCTGCGCGAAGTGCTCTCCCCATCCGCTGCGAACAGCACTGCGGCGACACCGTGTTGGGTGTCCTCAGTCAAGGCCAATATCGGGCACACCATGGCCGCAGCGGGCATCGCCGGGCTGATCAAGGCGGTCCTCGTTCTTGGCGACGAGATGATCCCGCCGCAGCCGGGCCCGTTCACCGCAAACCCCGGCTTCGAGCTGGGCGCGAGCCGCCTCAACGTCGCCGTCGAGCCCACCCCCTGGCCGGATGAGGCCCACCCCCGCCGGGCCGCCGTCAGCTCCTTTGGCTTCGGGGGCGCGAACGCGCACGTCGTGCTGGAAGCGGCGGAGCGGACGGAGATCGCGCGGGCACGGGCTGGCGCGACCACGCTGGCGCCCCCGGCGCTCGTGCTGCTGAGCGCCCCAGAGCGACACCAGCTCGCCGACTACGCCGCTCGGCTCGCGCGCACCGTCCGGGACAACCCCGGCCTCACGCCGGAGGCCATTGCGCGGGACGTCGCCCGACGCCCCCGCCGGCAGCACCTGCTGGGTGTCGTCGCCGCGACGGCGGACGAGCTGGCCCACCGGTTGAGCAACGCTGCCGGGTGGCTGAGCGCAGAGGCGCCGGCCCGTATGCCGGCCGCTTGGGGCTGCCACTACGGTCAGCACGACCCTGGTACGCCCGTTGGCCCGCTCACCTTCGTGTTCCCGGGCCAGGGGGCGCAGCGCGTCGGAGCGGCTCGCGACCTCTACGACACCGTGTCGCGCTTCCGACGCCGCCTGCACGAGCTGGATGGCGTCGTCCACACGGCCACAGGGGTGTCGCCGCTGGCTCACCTCTACCCCGACGCCGGACTGGACGACGCCCCAGCCGAGCTGGCCCGAAACCTGGCTGCCACCCAGGTCTGCCAGCCAGTGCTGGCCATGTTGGGGGTCGCCTTGGCCGAGCTGCTGGCCGATGCCGGCGTGCGTCCAGGACAGACCCTGGGCCACAGCGTGGGCGAGCTCGGTGCCGCGGCAGTCGCCGGCGTCGCCGAGTCACACGACGTCCTGCGCCTGGTGGCCCACCGGGGCCAGCTCATGGCTTCGCACGAACCCACCGAACCGGGCGCCATGCTCGCGGTCAACGCGAGCGAGCACCAGGTCACGTCACTACTGGACGGGCTTTGCGACGTCTGGATCGCCAACGTCAACGGGCCGCGACAGGTGGTCGTCAGCGGAGCCGCTCACGTCATCGACGAAGTCGCGGCACGGGCGACGGCGAACGACCTGCGGGCAACCCCGCTGGAGGTGTCCCAGGCCTTTCACACGCCACTTGTCGCTGGTGCGGCCGCAGCGCTGCAGGCGCATCTGCGCCGCCTACCCTTGCGTGCCGGTCGGATCCCCGTGTTCTCGGCTGTGACCGGCAAGCCGTATGGGAGCCCGTCCGACATCCTCGCGCTGCTGGAGTCCCACGCAGTGGGGAAGGTCGACTTCCTCGCGGCCGTCCGGGCCCTGGAAGAGCACGTCGCAGCGTCACCAGGCCCCCACGCCGTCCTGCACGTCGGGCCTGGTCGCACCGGCCTGGGGCTGGTTCGGGCCGCCATGCGCGAGCCCGACCGGGCCGTCTTCATCCCCCTGACGGATGACGCCGCAGAGCCGGGTCGCACCTTCGTCGATGCGCTTGCCGCACTGGCGGTCCTCGGGCATCCGGTGGACCCACTGGTCCTGCACGAGCCGGCACCGCGGGCGCCCATTGTCTTGCCGCCGGTGCCGTTGCCGCTCGAGTCCTATCCGTTGCCGGGGTGGTCATCGTCGTCGGAGCCGCCAGAGGCGTCGACGCCAGCTGTCGCGGCCCCTGCCCCTGTGCCAGCCCCTGTCCCTCTTGCCGAATCGATGCTCAACCCTCTGACGGGAGAAGCCATGACCGACCTTGTCGCGTTGTTCCGCGAGCAGACCGAGGTGCTTCGACTGCAGCTGCAGTCGCGCCCTTCCGACAGGCCGCCCACACCGCCACCAGCACCCACCCGGCAACCAGCAGCGTTGCCAGCCAGCAGCAGCACCGGACTCGCGGCTGCCACCGCGCCGAGCCCGGCTGGCGCAGCGGTGGTCGACGCGGTGGCGAAAGTGAGCGGGTTTGCCGCCGAGACGCTGGCGCCCGGCCTCACCCTGGTCGACGACCTGGGGTTCGACTCGATCATGATCGCCGAGCTGGTCAGCCAGCTGGCTGCGCAGAACCAGAACGCCTCCGCACTGGCCGAGAGCCTGAGCCGCGACACGACGATCGGTGACCTTATGGCCCTGCTGCCCGACGGCCATGCCGCCGACGCGGTCACGGCCCCGACCCAGGCCCCTGCCGATGCCCCAGAGCCCTCCCCGTCCGTGACCAACCAGCCCGTCGACGCGGCGTCGTGGCGGATCGAGCAGTTCCCGGAAGTGGCCGCCCTCGACGAACGGCTCAACCTGGAGCATGAGCTGAACCTGCGCAACCCGTTCTTCTCCCTGCACGAGCGGGTCGTGAACGACACCTCCCTGATGGGCGGCCGAGAGGTGGTCAACTTCAGCAGCTACAACTACCTGGGCATGTCGGGAGACCCGGCCGTCTCCGCGGCGGCGCACGCGGCCATCGACCGCTACGGCACCTCGGTGTCGGCCAGCCGCCTGCTGTCCGGTGACAAACCGGTGCATCGAGAGCTGGAAGCCGAGATTGCCCGCGCTCTGGGCACCGAGTCCTCGCTCGTCCTGGTGAGTGGGCATGCCACCAACGTCACCGTCATCGCCCAGCTGGTCGGCCCGGGGGACCTCATCGTGCACGACTCCCTGGCGCACGACAGCATAATCCAGGGCTGCCGGCTCTCCGGCGCCGTCCGCCGACCGTTCCCCCACGGGGACTGGCAGGCCTTGGACGAGCTGCTGCGCCAGTTGCGCCCTGGTTTCCGTCGCGTGTTGGTGGCCCTCGAGGGGGTCTACAGCATGGACGGCGACATCCCCGACCTGCCGCGGTTCATCGAGGTCAAGCAGCGGCACGGGGCCTTGTTGTACGTCGACGAAGCACACAGCTTCGGCACGATCGGGGCGACCGGCCGCGGAATCGGCGAGCATTTCGGCGTCGACGCTGCGGACGTGGATGTCTGGATGGGTACCCTCTCCAAGTCGCTGGCCAGCTGTGGCGGCTACATCGGCGGCAGCCAGACCCTCATCCGGTTCCTGAAGTACACGGCCCCGGGGTTCATCTACAGCGTCGGCCTGCCCGCGCCGAGCGCCGCAGCATCGTTGGCTGCATTACGGCTCATGCTCGCCGAGCCCGAGCGTGTACAACTGCTTGGTGAGCGGGCCGGCCTGTTCCTGAGGCTGGCTCGGCGAGCCGGTATCGACACCGGACTCAGCTGCGACACCGCGGTCGTGCCGTGTGTCGTCGGTGACTCGGTGCGCACCCTGAAACTGGCAGAGGCGTTGTTCGCTCGTGGGATCAACGTCAACCCCATTCTCTACCCGGCCGTCGAGGAGGACAAAGCGCGCCTGCGCTTCTTCGTCACCTCGTGTCACAGTCCCGAGCAGATCCGCGACACGGTCGACGCCCTCGCCGAGGAGCTGGCTCGGCTCGCCCCCGTGACCAGTGGCGCGGCGCTGGTCACGTCGCCGGACTCCGCGAGATGACCGAGCCGGCAGGCGTCGCGAGGGCACGGCCCTCAACGGTGGTGCGAAGCGAGTCGTTCACCGGTCGGCTTTGGGCTGGCGGAGCGCTGCTACTCGCCTGCTTCCCGGCAGCCGGTAGCTCTGCCCTGTCGTTCCGTCCTCTGGCCAACGCGCTCACGGCAGATGTGACGGTCCTGGCCCTAGAGGCCAAGCGAGGCTCAGCAGGATTGTCACCAGGTGTGCCACAGATCGCCGACGCGCTGGCCGCGCAGCTGCGTCCATGGCTGACTGGCGAGGTGGTCCTGCTCGGGCACAGCTTCGGCGGCTACCTGGCGTTCGAGGTGGCCCGTCGGCTGCTCGAATCCGGGGTAGCACCGAACGTGCGGCTGCGGCTGGCACTCGTCGGATGCGCGGCTCCAACGCGCTCCCGCCCGCCGCTGCCAACTGACGACGACGACGTCCTCATCCGCTCGCTGACCTCGTTGGGTGCCGTCCCGGAGGCGTTGCGGCGAGAGCCCGCCTTGCTGCGGCGATACCTGCCGGCAATCCGGGCCGACCTGCTGGCCGTTGAGCGGTACGTCCGGGGCTTCCGAGCGCCGCAACGGCTGCCCGTACCAGCGCTGGCGATTCGCGGGTTCGCCGATCCGGTCGTGGCACTGCCCGCACTGGCCGCCTGGCGGGACCTGTGCCACCCAGCCTCGGTCAGATGTATGCCGGGTGACCACTACCTGCCGCAGCGGGCGCCGACCAGCCTGGTCGCCGAGTTGCTTCACTGGGCCGGCTGGCGCGAACCGAACCACTCGACGGTGTTTCGGACGCCGACGTCAATGGGCGTGGCGCTCAGCCCGAGCTCCTGATGGATCGGGGTGCAGTCCACGAGGAACGGGGACGTGAACTGGTAGAGCATCTCAACCGACGCCCTCAGCGGGGCGTTTCCAGCCCGACCAGCCGAGCCAGCATCGGACCCACCGTGCGAGCGCGAGGCCGACAACCCACCACCCGGGCAGCGGTCTGCACCAGCTGGCGTTGCGTCACGGCTGGAGCGTGCGGAGCCAGCCACACGCGCCCGAACGCTTCCTCGTGAGTGCCCACGGTCGCGACCGCTCGACCGACATCCTCGATGTACGCCACCGCGTGCGGCAGGTCGCCGCGCCCGAGCAGGTTCGCTGTCCCGCCGTTCACCAGCGGCTCGAACAGCTGGGCGCCGAAGGCTGAGGTGAGCACGCCAGGTCCGTAGTAGTCCGCAGACCGCACAATGGCCGCCTGCACCGAGCCGCTTCGGTGGGCTGCCAGCACGTCGTGGCCCAGCACCGCCCGCAGCCGACCCTTCTCGGAACAGGGTTTCTCGGGACTGTCCGCGCGAATCGGACCGTCCACCCGGCCGTACATGTAGAGGTTTTCGACGCTGACGTACCGTGCGCCCGCGGCGGCGGCTGCGTCCAGGATCACCCGCTGCATGAGCGGAAGATCGTCGGCCCACCGCTGGTACGGCGCGCCGACGGCCTGGTAGACGACCCGCGCGCCGTCGGCCGCAGCCACCGCCTCGCTTGGCACGGCCGCATCCATCGCGACGACGGGGACCTCCGCCGGGATGACGTCGCCTCGTCGGCCCGAGCGGCTCACCACCCTCACCTGCATACCCATATCCCGCAGCGCCCGGGCCGTCCACGAGCCGGCCGCCCCGGCACCGAAGACCACGTGCAGATCACCAGCCATGGCTTAACCCAAGGCCGCAGGCCCGGCGCTCACCGCGACACGCGCAGCTCGTCGCGAATCTCGGTGAGCAAGGCGACCTCTTCAGACGGCGCCTCGGTCTCGGGCTCCTCGTGCTTGGCGCGGCGGGCGGCCATGGTGTTCATCGGCACGACGACGATGAAGTAGACGGCCGCGGCAATGATCAGGAAGGAGATGAGCGCGTTGATGAACTCGCCCACGGCCAGCCCCCCGGGCCGCCAGGCGGAGAAGTCCGGCTGGCCGCCGATCTTGCCGATGAGGCCCATGATCACCGCGACGAACGAGTCGACGATCCTGCCGAACGCGGTACCGATAACGACCGCGACCGCGAGGTCGACGACGTTGCCGCGCATGAGGAAGTCTTTGAAACCCTTGAGCATGAGTTGTCGGTCCTTTGGTCGGGGTCCCAGAAGCATGTCCCTGCCGGTGCGACAAGGTGCGACCAGGCGTCGGGCCGCAGGGCGGCAGCGAGACCGGTACACCTCAACGCTACCCAAGGACCCCAGCGAGATGGCAGCAGGCCCTGGCTCAAGGGCAGCCCGTGTCGCCGGCTACCCGTGCAGGGCCAGGACGAACCCGGCCCCAGGACCACCCAGCCCGGCTGCGATCGCGGCCGCATCGCGGTCCGCCACGGCTAGGATGACGCTGGCCGAGCCGGCTTGGCTGCCGATCGCCGACGAGTCGGGGGCTCGCACAGCCAGCACGGTCCCGCTGGCAACCTGGGCGCCGGTGCCGCCTGCGTGGACGGTGACCTCGTCCCCGGGGTGCACCGCGTCGACCAGTGCGACATCCCCGAGCGGCACCCCGACCGCCACGATTCCAGGCGGCTGCCCGGCGAGCAGCGAGTGCCCGCGCAGCCGCACGGATGTGATGACCTCTCCCGAGGCGACCGGGCCCGCGACGGACTGTCCCGCCACCAGCGCCGGATCGGTCAGGACCTGGCTGGGCAGGTCGGCTGGGTCACGAGTCAGCACCACGAGGTCCTCCCTACGCACGACCGCACCAGCCGGGATGTCGTGCGCCGCCACTACCACATCCACCCGGCCGGCCGGGGCGGGCGGCGCCAGCACGCGGATCCCCGCGAACACCGCGACGCCAGCGAGCAGGGCCGCAGTCACCTTGCGGGCCGTCGCGATCCGGTATGCCGTGCGCCGCGACCGCATCCCGGCCCGCCGCGCGAACGGCATACCCGAGCGACCCAGCAGCCCTCCGCGGGGCACCACATCGGGTGGAGGCGGGCCGAGTTGCCAAGGCTCGGTGGCGCTCAGAACGAGGCTCCTAACTGGTGGGGACTCGCTTGAAGGAAAGCAGACCGAGCCGGTCTGGGTTGGTGGGCGTGGATCACCGGTGGACGGCGGGACTACCGTCCAGGGGGTTGGGGATAACCGGGGCTGTGCCGCTACGGCTGCTCAGGCGGGCGACGCGGCCGCGGCGCCCGAGGAGGATGCCCTGCCCGTGCCGTCTGACGACCCACCGCCGCCCGAGGAGGATGCGCTGCCCGAGCCGTCCGATGACGCACCGTCGCCGGACCCCTTGCTCTTGTTGGAGTCGGAGCCGCCTGACGACGAGCGCGGAATCGAGGACCCGGCGCGGGAATCGGTGCGGTAGAACCCCGAGCCCTTGAAGGTGATACCGATCGAGCCGTAGACCTTGCGCAGCCGACCCTCACACTCCGGACAGATGGTCAGCGGGTCCTCGCTGAAGGACTGGACCAGATCGAACGTGTGGCCGCATTGAGTGCACGCGTAGGCGTACGTGGGCACGGGCTCCTCCGGTTCGCTCCAGTAACCGCTCAAGTCTACGTGGGCTTTGCTCGCCTCGCCGAATCCTTGCCAACCCAGCCAGCGAGGCGCCCGTGCCGGCTCACCTGCACGATCCGTTTCTCGGTCGCCTCCCGTGCCGCCTCGGTGGCGACGATGAGCAGCTGGTCACCATGGCGGATGCCGGTACGCGGCTGCGGCACGAAGGCGGTGTCCCCGCGGACCACGAGGGTCACGTTGGCCCCTACGGGTAGGCGCAGCTCGAGAATGTCAACCCCGTGCAGCTTGGAGGTGGGCCCCACGTCCACGGTGATCACGTCGGCTTTCAGTGTTTCCAGCGGGGTCGTCTCGACATTGACGGCAACCTGGCGCACCGACTCGGTCACGCCCAGCAGCCTGGCCGCCCAGGCCAGGGTCGGCGCCTGGATCAACGTGTAGATGACAACGAGCACGAGAACCAGGTCGAACAGCCACAGCATCTGCGACGCCCCGACAGTGAGCGGCACCGTCGCCAGCACGATCGGCACCGCGCCCCGCAGTCCCGCCCACGACACGAACAGCTGGTCGCGCAGTCCGATCCGGAACGGCGTCAAGGACACGAACACCGACACCGGCCGGGCCACGAGCAGCAGCACCAGGCCCACGACGAGCGCCGGCACGAGCTGGTTGCTTAGGCGCACGGGCGAGGCCAGCAGCCCCAGCAGCACGAAGAGCCCGACCTGCGCCAGGGAGCCCAGCGCCTCGGCGAACCCGGTGACCGCCGCCCGGTGCGGCAGGCGCATGTTGCCCAGGACCAGCCCGCACAGGTAGACCGCGATGAACCCGGAGGCGTGCAGACTGGCGGCGGCGGCATACCCGATGACGGCGATCGCGATGACCCCGAGGCTGTACAGGCTCGACGGAGGCTCCCGCGATGCGGCCAACCGCCTTCGCGCCGAGCCAGCCGACCGCCAAGCCGATCGGCCGCACCGACGGTCGAGCTCGAACACGGCGAGCAGGGCGATGACCCACCAGTCCTGCTCCTGCGGGCTGGGCGAGAGCTGCACGGCCAGGGCGGTGGTAAGGATGATGGCGGGTGCGTCGTTGAAGCCCGACTCCGCTTCGAGCATTCCCGACAGCCGCCGGGGCAGCGCACCGAGCGCAGCACCGAGAACACCGCCGCGGCGTCGGTCGAGGCCAGAACCGCGCCGATGAGCAGGGCCACCTGCCAGTGCAGGTCAAGCAGCTGCTCGGCGAAGACCCCGACGATGGCGATGGACACGACGACCCCGACCGTCGACAGGACGGCGGCCGGCGCGACCGATGTCCCGGATGCCGGACCACCGCGTGGTCAAGCCGCCCTCGGCCAGGATGAGGATGAGCGCGGAGTAGCCCAGCACCTGGGTGAGGTTGACGTCGCTGAAGTGGATGCCCAGGCCGCTTTCGCCGAGGGCCAGGCCCAGGCCGAGATAGAGCAGCAGGGTCGGCAGACCGGACCTGGCCGAGATCCGCACCGCGACGAGTGCCAGCAGCACCACGACCGCGCTCAGCAGCAGCACTCCGGTCAGCTGCGACGGGCCGAAGGTCTCGTCGGCGCCCGCCCAGGTCAGTGACACGGGGCACCTCCAGTACGAAGACGAACGCGAAGCGGTATGCCTGGCGCCCCCCTGTTGGGGTCGCCCCCGGCGAGGGTGCCACGGCGCACACTGGGTCGTGGCCTAGTCTCGCAGGGTGGAGCGCGCGAGGGTCGCCCGCAACATCGGGCTCGGAGTCGCTCGTCTTCGTGGTCATGTCCCTCGTCGCCGCCACGATCATGGGCACCGGGCTGGTCCGCCGGGCCTGGCCGCAGACCAGCGGGTCGATCGCCCTGGAAGGGCTCGGGGCCGACGTCACGGTCATTCGCGACGAACGCGGCGTGCCGAGCATCTACGCCAGCACCGCCGTCGACCTGTTCCGGGCTCAGGGTTTCGTCGCGGCGCAGGACCGTTTCTTCGAGATGGACCTGCGTCGGCACGTCACCGCCGGGAGGCTGTCTGAGCTGGTCGGTAAGGCGGGGCTGGACACCGACAAGGTGGTCCGGACCATGGGCTGGCGCAACGTCGCCGAGGAAGAGCTGCCCAAACTGGCCCCCGCGACCCGGCGGTACCTGTCGGCCTACGCCGATGGGGTCAACGACTACCTGGCGACCTCAGGCGACCCGTCCAACTTCGCCCTCGAGTACACGATTCTGGCGACCCAGCTGCCAGATTACCGGGTCGAGAAGTGGACCGCCCTGGACTCGTTGTCCTGGCTCAAGGCGATGGCGTGGGACCTGCGCAGCAACTTCGACGACGAGCTCGCCCGGGCCCGGCTGTCCGGGATCATGGACGCGGCGTCGCTGGCCTGGCTGTACCCGGCATACCCCTCCGCGGCGCACGGGCCGATCCTGTCGGAGACCGACTGGCAGCCAGGCGGGCGCGCAGCGGCTGCCGCGCCCCCAGCCCTCAGCGCCACCCCGGCGCTCAGCCCGACCGTCAGCCCAACCGTCAGCCCAACCGTCGGACCGCGGCCGGCAGCCGACGCCCCGCCAACGCCCAGCGGCGGGGAGCAGGCGCGCTCGACAGCGCCGCCCAGGCGGTCGAGAGCATCACCGCGCTGCTCGGCACCGGCGAGGGGTTGGGCTCCAACTCCTGGGTCGTCGGGCCGAGCCGCACGACGACCGGTAAGCCACTGCTGGCAAACGACCCGCATCTCGGCGTCTGCCGTGCCTGGCCTCTGGCACCAGGTCGGCCTGCACTGCCGCACCGTGACCGCGGACTGCCCGTTCGACGTCAGCGGCTTCTCCTTCGCGGGCCTGCCGGGCGTCGTCATCGGCCACAATGCGCGCATCGCCTGGGGGATCACCAACCTCGCGCCCGGACGTCACCGACCTCTACTCGAGAAGGTGACCGGCGACCGGTACCTTCGGGGCGCCGACCTGGTGCCGTTGACGGTCACCCAGGAGACCATCAAGGTGGCCGGCGGCGATGACGTCGAGCTCACCGTCCGGCGCACCGTCCACGGCCCGATCATCTCCGACGTCATCCCGGCGACGGCCGATGCCGGCAACCGGCCGGTCGTCGACGGGACGCTGCAGCAGGCCGAGTCGTATGCCGTGTCGCTCGCCTGGACTGGGCTGGTCCCGTCCACAACCGCGGATGCCATCTTCCAGCTGGACCAGGCCGGCGACTTCGGGGCGTTCCGCGAGGCCGCGCGCAGCTTCGCCGTGCCCTCGCAGAACCTCGTCTACGCGGACGTCGACGGTCACATCGGCTATCAGGCGCCTGGCCTGATCCCCGATCCGGCGGGCATCGACGCCGGGCTACCCACCTGGCTACCTGGCCCTCGCCAGGCTGGGAACCGCAGTGGGACTGGCAGGGCTTCCTGGCCTTCGAGGCGCTGCCGTGGGCCTACGACCCGGCCGATGGATATGTCGTCGCCGCCAACCAGGAGGTGACCGGCACCGTCCCGCCGTTCCTCACGACCGACTGGGACATGGGATGGCGCAGCCAAAGGATCAACGACCTGGTGGCGCAGAGCGGGCGAATCTCGCCCGAGCGGATGGGCGAGATCCAGGACGACACCTTCAACGGCTTCGCCCCGACCCTCGTGGCGGCGCTGCTGAAGATCGACCTGTCCGGCGACCAGTTCACCGGTGAGGCGCAGGCGCTGCTGCACGGCTGGGACTACACGCCAGCCGGCCGACGACTCCCGGTCGTCAGCGGCGGCCGCGTACTTCAACGCCGTCTGGGCGGTGCTCGTGCAGGCCACGTTCGACGACCAGCTACCCGTCGACCTACGGGCCGACGGTGGCGACCGGTGGTGGCTTGTGGTCGCAGGGTTGCTCACCGATCCCGGCAACTCCTGGTGGGACGATCGGCGGACCCCGTCCGTCATCGAGAACCGCGACGAGATCCTTCGCCGGGCCCTCGTGCAGGCCCGGCTCAACCTCACCAAGCAGGTCGGCTCGCAGGTCTCGGACTGGTCATGGGGCAAGCTGCACCGCCTCACCCTCACCAGTCGGGTTTTCGGCGGCGACTCGGTGCCGACGCTGGTGCGCCAGGTGTTCAACCGCGGACCCATCCCGCTGCCCGGGGGATCCTCGATCGTCAACGCCAACGGCTGGGACGCCTCCAAAGGCTTCCAGGTCAACTCGGCCCCGTCCATGCGCATGGTCGTCGACCTCGGCAACCTCGACGCGTCGACGTGGGTCAACCAGACCGGCAACAGCGGCCATCCCTACCACCCCAACTACGTCGACCAGGTCGACGCCTGGGCGGCGGGGTCCAGCTTGCCGTGGCCGTTCACCAAGAGCGCGGTGGAGGCGGGGCGCCAGGCTGAGCTGACCCTGACCCGTAAGTAGCTGGGCGGGAAACCACTTCAGCAACACCAATGACTGGGGATTTTGCGGGTGCTCTTGGCGCTTTCCTGCGCGCTTAGCACTTCGAGGCAGCTCTTAGCCCCGTATACGGGGTTATAAGAGCGAGATCCGGCCAGGAGCGGGTGATTTGTCCTACGGATGCGGCCGCCCGAGCCACACCAGGCCGCGGTCCGGCGTGATGACCCCGTCCACGGCCCGGTCGTGCGGCTCGGTAGGCACCGGCCCCTCGACCAGCTCGTCGTCCCAAAGCAGGGTGACGATCGGGACACCGGCCGGGACGTAGGCCAGGGCAGCGTCGTAGCTGCCACCTCCCTGCCCCAGCCGCCTCCCGGACCGGTCCACGGCCAGGCCAGGGGTCAGGACCAGGGCCGCGCTGCCGATGGCCTCGGGCGGCAGGCGACGCCCGTCGAGTTCCCAGTCCAAGGTCAGGTCGGGGTTGGTGATCGGCAGGAGGACCTTGTGGCCGGTCGCCCGAAGCACCCGGACCAGAACGTCCGTCGGAGGCTCGGTGGGCCGCGACTCGTAGGCGGCCACCCGGCATACCGCCCCACGAGCGTACTGGTCGACCAGGGCGCACGCGGCCGCTGCGAGTCGAGCAGCGGCCTGCTCCCGCCCGGGCTGTGCGGCCCGCTCGCGTCGGCGCGCCCGGACCTGTGAGCGCACCGCGCGTTTGGCCTCCACTGTGGGATCCACGCGGGCATCGTAGGCTGGCCGACACGGACGCCGCTGTGCAGGAGTGATCCGTGCAGGAGTGACCGTGCAGGAGTGAACATGAGCGAGGCTGGACTGGCCCAGGCCCGTCGGCGCATGGCCGACCGGCGGATCGATGCGCGCAGCATCACCGTCTTCGAGCACTACTATCGCGAGCTCGATGCCGGAGCGAGGGGCACCATCCCGGAAGGCAGCATCGAGCCACTGACCGACCTGCCCCAGCTGGGCGCAGCGGGGTTTAGCCGACGCAGCACCGCGACGCGCTCGCCCAGACCGTGGTGCTCAAGCTCAACGGCGGGTCGGGCACGAGCATGGGCCTGGACGGCCCGAAGTCCGCGCTGCGGGTGCGCGACCAACTGACCTTCCTCGACGTCATCGCCCGCCAGCTGCTCGCCCTGCGCGACCGGTATGCCGTGCGCCTACCGCTGCTGCTCATGAACTCCTTCCGTACCCGCGAAGAGTCGCTGGCCATCCTCGCCGCCTACCCGGACCTCGCCGTCGATGGGCTGGCCCTGGACTTCCTGCAGAGCGCCGAGCCCAAGCTCACCGCCGACGGTCTCCTTCCGGTCGAGTGGCCCGCCGACCCTGAGCTGGAGTGGTGCCCGCCCGGGCACGGCGACGTCTACCTGTCGCTGCTGTCGACCGGGCTGCTCGATGCCTTGCGACAGAGGGGAATTCGGTATGCCTTTCTGTCGAACTCCGACAACCTCGGGGCGACCTGCAACCCCGACATCGCGGCGTGGCTGGTCGATGGCGGCGTCCCCTACCTGGCGGAGGTGTGCGAGCGCACGGTCAACGACCGCAAGGGCGGGCACCTGGCCCGCGCGGCGCTCCGACGGGCGGCTCGTCCTGCGGGATGTCGCGATGGTCGAGCCGGGGGAGGAGGCGATCTTCGGCGACATCGGCCGGCATACCACCTTCGCGTCCAACAACATCTGGCTGGACCTCGACGTGCTGGCGCGCCACCTCGACGAGCGTGACGGCGTGCTGGGCCTGCCGATCATCGTCAACCGCAAGACCGTCGACCCGTCCGACAAGACGTCGACCAAGGTCATCCAGATCGAGACCGCAATGGGGACGGCCATCGAGACCTTCGACGGGTCACAGGCTTTGCTTGTGCCGCGCAGCCGGTTCCGCCCGGTCAAGACCACCAACGAGCTGCTGCTCATCCGCTCCGACCGCTACGACCTGGACGCCGACGCCCAGGTGATCCAAACCACGGAGGCGCCCGAGCCGTTCGTCGACCTCGACGGGCACTTCACCCTGGTGCCCGACTTCGAGGCCCGCTTTGCGGACGGCGTGCCCTCGATGCGCGAATGCACGTCGCTGCGGGTGCGCGGTGATGTGACCTTCGGTGCCGACGTAGTGTGCGCCGGCGACGTGCTCGTGGAGGCCGACGGGCCGCTCACCATTCCCGACGGCACGCGCCTGGGCGAGGGCTAGGTGCGCACCCTCGACGAGCACCTGGCCGCCATCATGGCGACGATGCGCCCCTTGCCCCCCAGCCAAGTGCCGCTCGAGCAGGCGCTGGGGCTCGTGGCCGCCGCGGGCCTCGTCTCGCTCGTCGACCTGCCGGGCTTCGACAACTCCGCCATGGACGGGTATGCCGTCCGCGCGACCGACGTGGCCGAGGCCGACCCCGCGCGTGGCGAGCTGGCGGTCACCCTGCCGGTCGTCGACGACCTGGCCGCCGGCGACGCCGCCACGGTGGCTGTGCGGCCCGGGCAGGCCGCCAGGATCATGACCGGCGCGATGCTGCCGGAGGGTGCAGACACGGTCGTCAAGGTCGAGGACACCGACGGCGGAACGGTTCTCGTGCGCATCGACCGTGGCGCCGAGCGCGGAACGGCAGTCCGGCGCCGAGGCGAGGACCTGGCTGCCGGCCAGCAGGTGCTGGCAACCGGCACCGTGCTCAACGGCCGCCGGATCGGTCTGCTCGCCGCATCCGGGCATCGTGAGGTCCTGGTCCGGCCGCGGCCGCGGGTGGCCGTCGTGTCGACCGGGGCCGAGCTCGTCGACCCAGGCGTCGCACTGACTGGCGGGCAGCTCTACGACGCCAACAGCTACCTGCTCGCGGCTGCCGTCACCACCGCGGGCGGCCACCCGGCATACCGGGGCGTGGTCGGCGACCGTCCGGATGAGGTGCTGGCGCTGCTGACCCGGCTCGCCGGCGAGGTGGACGTCATCGTCACGTCTGGTGGAGTGAGCATGGGCGTCCACGACGCGGTCAAGCAGGTGCTGATGCCGCTGGGCACGGTCGACTTCGTCCAGGTCGCCATGCAGCCCGGGCGGCCACAGGGCTTCGGGGTGCTGGGGGAGCGGGCCGTGCCGGTCTTCGCGCTGCCGGGCAACCCGGTGTCGGCGTACGTGTCGTTCGAGGTGTTCGTGCGCCCGGCGCTGCGCATCATGCTCGGGCTCGAACCGGCCGTGCGGCCGACGGTGCCGGGACGGTTGGCCACGCCGCTGCGCTCGCCCGAGGGACGGCGCCAGCTGGCGCGGGCCAAAGCCCGGCTGACTTCGACGGGCTGGCAGGCTGCCCCGGTGGCTGGGCAGGCCTCGCACTTCGTCGCGGACCTCGCCGAGGCCGACGCGTTAGTCATCGTCCCCGAGTCGGTGACCGCCCTCGAGGAGGGCGACCCGGTCGAGGTCCTGTTGCTCGACGACGCCGGCGAGAGGGGGGCGGCGTGAGCGAGCACCCGATCCACCTCACGCACGTGCGGGCCGACGGGACAGCCCATCTGGTGGACGTGTCGGCCAAGGCGGTGACCGCCCGCGAGGCGAGCGCCGGCGGGGCGGGTTTTGTTGTCGCCGCTGGCCGTGGCCGCGCTGCGTGAGGGCACGGTGCCCAAGGGGGACGCGCTCGCGGTGGCCCGGATCGCCGGCATCCAGGGGGCCAAGCGCACCCCCGAGCTGGTTCCGCTGGCCCATCCGGTTGCGGTGCACGCCGTCAGTGTCGACCTCTCCGTCGCTGACGACGGCGTCGACATTTCCGCGACGGTTCGCACGGCCGACCGCACCGGCATCGAGATGGAGGCGCTGACCGCGGTGACCGTCGCCGCGCTCGCCCTCGTCGACATGGTCAAAGCCATCGACCGGCGCGCGACAATCACCGACGTGCGTGTTATCGCCAAGTCCGGAGGCCGCTCCGGGGACTGGCGTGAGCCATGACCGGGCCGCCGCGCGCCGTGGTCATCGTCGCCTCAACGAGAGCCGCCGAGGGCACGTCCGAGGACCGCACCGGCCCGGTCGTCGCCCAACGACTCAGCGACTGGGGGTATGCCGTTACGGGCCCCCTGGTCGTGCCGGACGGCGCGGCGGTGGGCAAGGCGCTCGGCACGGCCTTGGCCGCCCAGCCCGATGTCGTTATCACGACCGGCGGCACCGGCATCGCTGCGACGGACCACACCCCCGAGCAGACCGAGCCGTACCTGGATCGCCTGCTGCCCGGCATACCCGAGGCCATCCGCGCGGCCGGCGTGGCGAACGGCATCGCCACGTCGGTGCTGTCGCGCGGGCTCGCGGGCCTCGCTGAAGGCACCCTGGTGATCAACCTGCCCGGCTCGCCCGGTGCGGTCCGCGATGCGCTCGAGCTGCTCGAGGGAGTGCTGCAGCACGCCCTCGACCAGCTGCGGGGCGCCGACCACGACCCGCAGACCGCCGAGGGCTGACGTGCCGGCACCCCCCTGGCCCGTGTCCCTCACCGCACGGGACGACTTCGACTCCTTCCTCGCGCTTCGAGCCCTCGGTCGACGCGATCACCGCGAGTGGGAGCTGCTGCGCCGGGACAACACCGACTGGGTCGGCCCGTGGGAGCCCACCGCGCCGGACGGCATTCCCACTCGGATGAGCTTCGGACAGTACGTGCGCTGGATGGGCCGGGAGGCACGGGGCGGCTCGACACTGCCGTTCGTCATCGAGGTCGACGGGCGGATCAGCGGGCAGATGCATCTGTTCGGGATCACCCGCGGGTCGCTGCTGTCGGGCGCGGCAGGGTACTGGGTCGCGCGCCACGCGGTCGGGGCGGGCGTGGCTACCCGGTCGCTGGCACTGCTGTGCGACTATGCGCTAGGCCCGGCGGGCCTGCACCGGGTCGAGGTCAACATCCGGCCCGAGAACGCCCGCTCGCTCGCCGTCGTCGAGCACCTGCGCTTCCGTGACGAAGGCGTGCGGGAGCGATACCTGCACATCGAGGGCGCCTGGCGCGACCACCGCACGTTCGCCCTGACCCGTGACGACGTGACGACCGGCTCGGTGATCCAGCGCTGGTCTCGGTGGCAGGAGCTGACCCAGGCTGCTCCGTCCTGACCCACCAACTCCGTCGTGACCCACCAAGCTCCCGTCGTGACCCACCAAACTCCCGGATGCACCGAATCCGGTGAACACCGCGGACGTGCATAGCGTGCTCGTCACTGCTGGTGCTGGTGTGAAGAGCGGTGACCCCTCGCCATCTTCAGCAAACCGGCCACAGAGGTATATCCGAGCAACGGAGGTGTAAGCGTGCGTTCTTCCGCACCGATACACCTCCGTCGGCAGCAGATCGGCCTCCGAACGGTTCACCGGACTCGATGCATTGGCCCCAAACTCATCAGTCACAGCAGCCCCACCTGCGACACACCGGCGGAGGTGCGCAGGCCTGGCCTGTCGATTGCCTACGGTTGTGCCCGTGCAGCCCTCGTCCTTGGTGTTTGTCGTGGTCATTGCCATCTGGGCTGCCTACCTCGTCCAGTACTGGGTGCGCCGGCGTGAGCACATGTCGACCGCCCGCTCGGTCGACCGGTTCAGCCGGGCCATGCGGGTGCTCGAGCGGCGCTCGGCGAGTGCCCAACTCGACGCACAGCCATCGCCCGCGGCTCGTTCCGCCCTGGTAGCACGTCCCCGCGCTGCCGCGTCCGGGTCGCCGGGGAGTGACCCCGCCTCAACGGGTATGCCGGCAACGCCACCGCGCGGCCCGCGTCCCCCTCGTCCCCGCCGGCCTAGGCCGGTGCGCCTGCTACGCGCAGCGGGGCTGCTGCTCGCGGTGGCCGCGGTTCCTGCGAGCGTCGGGCTCGCCGTGCTGGGCCGGGCGCCGTTCTGGACGATTGCCCTGGCGTTGAGCGCAGCGGGCCTGTGCCTCGTCCTCTTACGGCTCGCCGCAGTACGCGAACAGACCGCACGGCATACCGACCGCTCGATGCGAGCGGCCGGATCGCGGCCCGCTGAGGTCGGCTTGCCAGTAGACGACGCGTCGGACAGCCTTTCGGGTGAAGCCATCCTTTCGGGTGAAGCCATCGCGGATCACTCGGTCCAGTCTGACGAGGCGCCGACCGACGCATCGGCTCACCCGGCATACCGGCCGGGCGACCCGACTTGGCGTCCGGTGCCGGTTCCGCGCCCGACCTACCAGCTCAAGGACCCTGCCCCGCCGCCGGCCCGTTCGGAGGTCGCGGCGCCGCCGCAGCCGACCAGTGAGCCTCTGCCCGCCCCAGCCACGCCAGCGCGTCGCGCGGTCGGCGGCTGATCTCAGGCCGGGTGTGGCGTTCAGCCGGGCTGGGGGTCCGCCGCCGGCAGGCCGATGTCGCGCTCGACCGACTCGAGTGGCTCGGGGTCGTCGTTGGCCAACAGGTGGTTGCCGACCGCATTGACGACCGCCGCGATCGGCACGGCGACCAGGCCGCCGACGATGCCCGCCAGCACGATTCCCGCGGCGATGACGAGAATGACCGCGAGCGGGTGCACCCGCACGGCGCGCCCGAGCAGGAACGGCTGCAGGACATGCGACTCGATCTGTTGCACCGCGAGCACTCCCGCGAGCATGAGCAACGCGTTCAGGGGCCCGTGGGAGACCAGCGCCAGAATGACCGCGACAAACCCTGAGAGCAGCGCCCCGACGATCGGGATGAACGCGCCAAGGAAGACCAGCACCCCGATGGGCACGGCAAACGGCACCCGGAGCAGGAGCGCGACGGTGGTGATGCCCACGGCGTCGACGAGTGCCACGAGGATGGTCGCCCGCGTGTATGCCGTCAGCTGGCCCCAGGCGACGGTGCCGCTGGAGGCGACCTTGGCGCGCGCGTTGCGCGGGAACAGGCGCACCACCCAGGCCCAGATCCGGTCGCCTTCGTAGAGGAAGAAGAACAGCGCAAAGAGGCTGACGAACAAGCCGGTGACCAGGTGGGTCGCGGTGAGCCCCGCTCTGGCCAGAGCGCTACGCACCCCTTCGTTCGACGTGATGGTCGCCTTGGCCTGGTCGAGGTACTGGCTGAACTGGCTCTCGCTGATGTCGAACGTCGTGCGCAGCCAGTCGCGGATCTGGTCGATACCGGTGCCGATCTGGCCGACCAGCTCGCCCGCGCCGTTGATGAGCTGGCTCGTGACGAGATAGAGCAGCGCAGCGATGCCGATTATGGTTGCCACGACGGTCAGCCCGGCCGCCGGCCCCTTGCGCCGGACGCGGCCGCGCAGCCACGCGTTGACCGGGCTGAGCAGCGCCGCCAGCAGCACCGCCACGACGACGGGGATGACCACCTCGGAGACGAACCCGAGCAGGTAGCCCAGCGCGACCAGGGCGGCCGCGATGAGCAGCAGACGCCAGGCCCACTCACTTGCGGCCCGCACGGCCGCGGGGACGGGCTGCGGGGTGTCCGACATGGACGTCAGCGTATGCCGGTCGCTCGCCGGCCCGGGCCACGCCCCGTGGCCGACGCGCGGACGGCGTTTAGAGGCCCCCTCCCAAGGGCTGTCGGTGGCTTGGGCCAGACTTGGGCGGGATTCAGGTCCCCGGGGAATGGAGGTTGTGATGGGCAAGAACAACCGGCAGCGGCGAGCGGCCAAGGCTCGCCAGCGCGAGCAGGCACGATCCGGCGCCGGTCAGCGGGGAGCCGGGAACGCACGCTTTGGGCCGCAGGACCGGGTCACGTGGGGCCCGTTCGGTGTTCCCTCGGCGACTCACGAGCCGACCCGAACGCCGCCCGAGGAAGCGATCGACCTTATCTACGCTGCGATGAGCTGGCTGGATCGCGGTAACCCCGCACGGGCCGACGCGGCCGGCGCGCAGCTGGCCCAGCTGGCGACGACACCGTCGGGGCGCCATCTCGTGACCACGATGCTGACCGAGCTGATCACCGCCCAGGTCACCGAGGCGTGGCAGCGGGGTTGGCAGCCGGCCGACGTCCACCGCCTGGCTGGGCGGGTGTTCGGTGCGCCCGAGCAAGGCCTCGTCGGCGATGCCATGGCACACGAGGTGAGTAGCTACGCCAAGCACACCGTCGAGCCGCGTTGGCACGACCAGCTGTCCGACATCTCCGCCTCAACCTGGTGGAGCCGCGACCGCAGCTTCCTGCAAGCTCGTGCGGCGGTCAGCGACGGCGGGGTGAGCGAGGTCATCGGCGTGGCGCTGCGCACTCTGCATGTCCTGGCCACACTGCCACCGCTGGAGGTCCACGACCCGCTGCCCGGGACTGCTCTGCCAGAGCGCAGCGCGGGGCGGCGGGCCGCCGACGTGGACGAGAAGATCCTCTCGCGGGTGCGGATGTTGCTCGCCAAGGCCGAGTCGACGCCCTTCGAGGCGGAGGCCGATACCTTCACGGCTGCGGCGCAGGCGCTCATGGCTCGCCATAGCATCGACGCGGCTCTGCTGGCCGCGGTTGGCGGCGCCGGGGCCGGCGACGGGCCTACGGGTCGGCGAATCGGCATCGACCGGCCGTACGAGCGCCCGAAAGCGCTCTTGCTTTCGGTCGTGGCCGATGCGAACCGCTGCCGGACGGTGTGGTCCGAGGCGCTCGGGTTCATGACGGTCGTGGGCTTTCCAGCCGACCTGCAGGCGGTCCAGACGTTGTTCACCTCGCTGCTGCTGCAGTCGACCCGGGCGATGCGCAGCGAAGGCAGCCGAACGCACTGGACCGGACAGTCGCGAACGAGGGCGTTCCGCCAGTCCTTCCTCACCGCCTTCGCGCACCGGATCGGGGAGCGGCTGCGGTCGGTGACCGAGCAGGAGACCACGGCTGCACAGCATCGCGCGGAGGCCGAGGTGGGCGGATCGCGGCGCGGCAGGGAGCTGGTGCAGGTCCTTGCTCAGCGGTCCGACGAGGTCGACTCAGCGGTGGAGGCGATGTTCCCCTTGCTGGTTGAGCGGGCGGTAGGTTCCACGAGCACCGATTCAGAAGGTTGGTATGCCGGGATGCGGGCCGCCGACCAGGCGAGCCTCTTTGGCGCTCAGCAGCTTCCGGCCGAGCGGCGTGAGGCCTGATTGGGAGCATTCTGCCCTGGCACTGCTGACGCACCGCTGGTGCCAGGCTGGCTGACCTCGGTGTTAGTCTGTCGGTCGCACCATGGGGCTGTGGCGCAGTTGGTAGCGCGTCTCGTTCGCAATGAGAAGGCCAGGGGTTCGAGTCCCTCAGCTCCACCTGACGGGGAGTGGTCTCACCGGGCCTAATCGTCGTCGAGTGCGATGGTCCGAGCAGAATGCGTGCGCTGTTTGACTGACGGGCGCAGGTTCTCAACGCACAGCAATGATTTCGAGGCCGGGGATTCGTTCGAAGTCGTGTACGTTCGTCGTCGCCACCCTCCACCCGATACTGATCGCGGTGGCCGCGACGAGCCGATCGTGGGGTCCGATGTCTGCGCCGCTCGCCGAGAGATCGGCCCACAGTCTTGCGTGGGCTCGAGCCGCAAGCAGGTCGAAGTCGAGTACTGGTATGACCGAAAGGATCGTCTCCACGAATGCTTCGCGGCGCGGGCGATGTTCGGCGCTTGCGCGGTGCACGCCGTGTAGCAGTTCGCTGGCGGTGATCGCTGCGATCGCGGCCTCGTCATCCGCCCCAAGGCATTCGGTCAACCGTTGGCCAATCGAGCTTCCGGGTGCAACTCCTTGCGGCCGCCTGCTTGCACGCTCCAAGTCGATCAAGACTGTGGTGTCTACGACGGTTCCCACGGGTCCTCCCGAGGAGGCCCGACGCTGTTGCGCACTGCAGCCATGTCCGTGGCGAAGTCGGGGTCGGGGGCAGGAGCGCTGGCGAGCGCTGAAGCGATCTCTCGTACGGGGCGGCCACGACGTCTGGAACCAGGCCCCGGGAGGTCATCAGGGTGGACGATGGCAAGCACCGGTCGCTCGCGGTTGAGCACCACGACTTGTTCGTGGCGGGTGACCGCCTCCCTGATACGCCTCGGGATCCGCACCTCGTCAGCGTTGATCGTCGTCATGTTGGCTAGCATTGCTCGTACGATTCCGAACACTTCCGTTCGGTTATGGTTGGGCACTAGACAGGCCCGGCTCAGGTCGCTTAACGGGCAGCCTTCACCGGGAGCACCATGCTGGTCGCCAGTGGCGGCCTGTGCGCGGGCGTCAGCAAGGCGGCGCTCAAGGCCGCCGGCGCCCCAGTCGCCCTGGGAGGATGACCCCCGAGCGTCACGCGGAGTAACCGCGGTTGGCGTCCGTGACCTCCCGCTCACCACTAAGCGCCGTGAGGAACTCGTCGGACGTGACCGGGTGCGAGAACATCGGATAGTCCTTGGCGATGGCGTTCTCGTGCTCCTCCTGCGAGGTTGCCGCGAGGCAGTCGGTGAGCGTGTAGACGTCGAAACCCTTCTCGTATGCCGAGCGCATCGTCGACTCGACGCAGCAGTTGGTGAGGAAGCCGCTGAGGGCAACCGTGCGGATGCCCTTGCTGCGCAGGATGAAGTCCAGGTTGGTGCTCGCAAACGCGTCCAGCCCGCGCTTGCCCTCCAGCACGATGTCGCCCTCGGCAGGTTCGAGCTCGTCGACGATCGCCGCCCCCCAGCTGCCCTTGACGAACGCGTTGTTCTCGACGACGCCGGCGAGTATGCCGTACGGAGACGAGGTGATCTCGCCGTAGCCGGCCGCGAAGCTGATCGGCGAGTGGATGATCGTCGCGCCGGCCGCCCGGGCCTTGGCCACCGCGTCGAGGGTGTTGTCCAGCATGGCCGTCGAGTCCATGACATCGGCGACTGCACCGTGCAGAGCGCCCCCGTCGCTGGTGAAGTCGTTCTGGTACTCGATGAGCACAAGCGCGGTTTCGCGCGGTTCAATCGCCATAGAATCCCGCTTCCTTGAGGGCTTGACGGCCTCAGGGTACCCAGCGGAGGCGCCCCTTGGTCGGGGGACAAGGCACCCGCTCTTAGCGCATTCTGATGCCTTTAGCCCCGTACATGAGGCTAAGAGCGCGATCGAGGTGCCAAGAGCGGAGCAGGGGAAGTGCCAAGAGCAGTCCGCGACCAGACCCTCAGAACTCGGTCAGCGACAGCGTGTTGCCGTCGGGGTCGTGGAACCAGGCAACCTGCGCGCCGCCGGGCGCGGTCCGACACCGAGTTCGAATCCTGCTCCATACCGTCATAGACCGCGAACTGGACTCCGCGCGAACGTAACTGGAGACACGGCCGCACTGATGTCGTCCACCACCCAGCCGAGGACCGTGAACGGGTCCGGCGTCAGCGCCTCGACACGGGTCACCCGAAGCGCGTACCGCCGCTGCGCACGCCGAGCGCATAGGGGCTGTCCTCCTCGAGGGTGAGGCCGAGCGTCCCTACATAGAAGGACCGAGCCTGCTCGAGGTCCAGAGTGGGAGCGAACGCCATGAGCTCGGCACGATCCAGCATGCTCCGACTGTAGCCAGCCGCACGTCACCACGTCGTCAAACGGGTCCACAATGGCAGGTCGATGTGCACCATAGGGAGCGGAAGGGAGTCTCGCATGACCGAGCAAGCTGGGTGTGTCGTCCTCGGAGCCGGGCTGGCGGCGGCGAACGTCGTCCAAGGGCTGCGTGAGGGCGGCTACGACAAGCCGATCACCCTCGTCGGCGAGGAGGCCGAGCGACCCTACGAGCGGCCCCCGTTGTCGAAGGCCTACCTGCAGGGCAACGAGGAGCTCGCCACGCTCTTCGTCCATGACGAGGGCTGGTATGCCGAGCACGAGGTCGCCGCGCGGTTCGGCACCACGGCAACCCATCGACCGCGTCGACCAGCGGGTGCAGCTCGACGTGGCTGAAACGGTTGCCATATGACCAGCTGGTGTGGCGACCGGGCGCCAGCCCACGCGCCCTGGACATCCCCGGGTTCGGGTTGACCGGCGTGCACACGCTGCGCCGGATCGGTGACAGCGACGCCTTGCGGACCGCGTTCGCCGCGGCCGCGCGGTTGTTGTCGTCGGGGCCGGCTGGATCGGCCTGGAGGTCGCCGCGGCCGCGCGATGGCGGGCTGCGCGGTCACCGTCCTGGAGTATGCCGGTTGCCGCTACAGCGGGTCCTCGGCGACCAGCTGGGCCAGCACTTCGCCACCCTGCACCTCGACAACGGCGTGGACCTGCGCACCGGGGTCGCCGTCACGGCGATCGAAGGCGCAGCCGGGGCGGGTCAACCACGGTGCGGACCGACGGGGGCCAGGTGCCCGCAGACCTCGTCGTCGTCGGTGTCGGCGCGGCGCCCAACACCGGACTAGCCGAGGCGGCGGGGCTGCCGGTAGAGAACGGCATACTCGTCGACGAGCAGCTGCGCACCAGCGACCCCGCGCGTGCTCGCGGCAGGAGACGTCGCCAACGCCGTCAACGTCACCCTGGGTAGGCGGCTTCGAGTGGAGCACTGGGACAACGCCATTCGGCAGGGCCAGCTCGCCGCGGGGGGCTCCTCGGGCGTCCGGACCGCTACGACTGGCAGCCGTACTTCTACACCGACCAGTTCGACCTGGGCATGGAGTACGTCGGGTACTCCGACCCCGGCGACGAGGTCGTCGTCCGCGGCGACACCGCCGGCGGGGAGTTCATCGCCTTCTGGCTGCGTGACGGCGCGCTGACCGCTGCGATGAACGTCAACATCTGGGACGTCAACGACCTCCTGCGCGGGCTACTGGGCCGCACCATCTCCGCGGACCGGCTCGCTGACACTGACGTCGAACTGGCCGAGCCTGAAGGGCCGGGCTCGCGAAACTCTGGCCGCTCAGCGGTGGTGCTTGGCGAAGAACGCCCAGATTTCCGCCGTGGCGTCAACGGTTCCTGTGTCGGTGCTGGGGGTGGCCGGCGGGGTCTCGGTGGCGGTCGGCGAGGCGTCGAGCGGCCCGCTGCGCTCGACCCCGGGCCACTCGTGACCACCCCCTTGGATGGTGATGAGCTTGACCGTGCGGTCGCTTGGGCACTGCGCGACGGAGGTGGTACGGCTCCCTCGACGCTGAGGACCTCGCCTCCGCACCGGGCGGTGGTGCGCCAGGACCTGATCACGTCGGGCACGGGGGGCCCCTCGATCTGGGCACGACCCCCGTCAGGGCGGGTCCGGCATACGGGACGATCCGGTCGGCCGTGCCGTTGATGGCGATGACCGACATGGGCGCCGGGTTGGGGCAGTCGCCCGAGCATCGTCGCCGCCACCGGTCCGATGGCCGCGAGCAGGTCGGTCTCGCAGGCCAGCCGGTAGGCCATCATCCCGCCGGCCGACATGCCCGTCGTGTAGATCCGCTTGGCGGTCGACCGGGACCTGAGCCTGCACGTCCGCAATCGCTCGGGTCAGGAACTTGACGTCGTCGACGCGCTCCGCTGAGGCGATGCCGCAGCAGTCGCCGCCGACGTTCCACGCCTGGCCCACCGCGTCGGGGTAGACGATGACGACCTTGTCGCGGTCGGCTACCGTGTCCCAGCCGTACGCCTGTTCGGCGCCGCGGGCGCTGCCGAGGCCACCATGCAGCATGAGGACCAGTCGGGGCGGCCAGTGGTGATGCCCTCCGGGCGGTAGACGCGGTACATCCGGATCCGGCCGTCGACCTCAAGGGCGTGCTGCGTCATGCCGGTCGCGAGCGTGAGCCCGACCGGCGTGGTCAGCAGACTCGCTGGCGGTGGGCCGACGGCCCCGGCTGGGCC
This sequence comes from uncultured Actinomycetota bacterium, assembly GCA_963724925.1. Taxonomy (GTDB): domain Bacteria; phylum Actinomycetota; class Actinomycetes; order Actinomycetales; family Dermatophilaceae; genus Phosphoribacter. The sequence goes on from CAVRXF010000021.1 coordinate 86,544, forward strand.
TCGGGCACGGCAATGCAGCCGGCCAGGGCAAGACGGCGACGAGCGACGCGAGGAGCGGGGCGAGCGGGTGGCGCCACGGTATGCCGTGCCGCTTCTCCCCGCATGCGTCATGCCGGCCATGCTGGCAGCGCCGCGCTGAGGGGCCCACCGCACCGAGCGGTGACAACTCAAGGACTTCACCCCGCGCTCAACGATGCATCGTGGCAGCCATAGGACGGCTAATGGGTTTCCAGGCTCGACCGTTAGACCCAGCTCGGGAACCACATGTGCAGGAACCAGAACGAGTGCGGACGACCTGCGCGGTCCAGATCGGGTAGAAGTAGGCGAAAACCAGCACGGTGAGCACGAGATAGGACCCGACGGCGAGGACCCCCGCCTGGCGCCGCTCGCGGGCAGCGTCAGGGGGACCGAGCACCATGCCGATGACGTAGGTCACCCCCAGGACGGCCCAGGGGACGAACGACACGGCGTAGAAGGCGTAGATCGTCCGGTCGCCGAGCAGGAACCACGGCAGGTAGCCACCGGCATACCCCGCGAGGATCGCCCCGGCCCGCCAGTCGCGCGCGAAGGCCCACTTGAAGACAAGGATGGCAACAGCGAGGGTGGCCGCCCACCAGATCGTCGGTGTCCCCAGCGAGGTGACGATGCGCGCGCAGAGGTCGACGGTGCAGCCCAGCTCGCCGTTCTTCGGGTACTCGGCGAAGAACAGTGTCGGGCGGCCCTGGATGAGCCACGACCACGGGTTGGACTGGTAGGGATGCGGCGTGGACAGACTGCGGTGGAAGTCGAGGATCTGCGCGTGGTAGTTCCACCACGAGCGCAGCGCGTCGGGCACCCAGGCCCAGCGAGGGTCGGCGGGATGGGTGAGCGCCCACTGTCGGTTGTAGCCGTACTCGCTGCGAAACCACCCCCACCAGCTCACGACATAGACGAGCAGGGCCGTGGGGACGATCGTGACGAACGCGAAGAGCCCGTCCTTGACCACTCCGGCATACAGCCATGACCTGATCCCCGCGGTGCGCCGGGCGCCGATGTCCCACAACACGGTGAGCAGCCCGAAGACGGCGATGAAGTAGAACCCCGACCACTTGGTGCCGGCGCACAGACCCAGCGAGAGCGCCGCGACCCAGCGCCACGGCCGCAAGCCGAGCCACGGTCCGAGCCAACGGGCCGACGGTGCCGGCTGCCCGCCCTCCGCCTCGCACACCCGCCTGGCGAGGATCGCCCGTGAGCGGTCGCGGTCGATGAGCAACGCGCAGAACGCCGCGAGCGCGAAGAACATGACGATGATGTCGAGCAGCCCCGTGCGGGAGTGGACCAGGTGGTGGCCGTCGACCGCGAGCAGCAGTGCCGCGATCGTGCCCAGTAGGCTCGAACCGAGCAGCCGCCGGGCGGCTCGTCCCACCATGAGGATCGAGAGCGTCCCCAGGACGGCGACGGTGAACCGCCACCCGAACGAGCTGTCGATGCCGAACAGCCACTCGCCGAGGCCGATGAGCCACTTGCCGACCGGGGGATGGACCACCAGGTCGCCGGTGGTGGGGTCGAAGACGTTCGCGGTGCCCTGGGTGAAGGCCTGGTCGACCTTGTCCCCGAGCTGTTGGGAGTTGTGCATCTCGACGCCGAACAAGATCATCGACCAGCCCTGCTTGACGTAGTACGTCTCGTCGAAGACGAGCTGGTGGGGGTTGCCCAGGTCCCAGAAGCGCAGCAGGCCGCCGACGACGGTGGCCGCGAGGGGACCCAGCCAGCCCAGCAGGCGCTGCCCGGGCGGGCGTCCGACCAGCCGCTGGCGCAGCCCTTCCGGGGCCTGGAGCAGCCGGCGCGGCAGCTGCTCCACCTGGGTCATGGCCGCCATCGTAGGCAGCGCGGCTGGGTGTCAGACTTCGGACATGGCCAGCTCGGGCACGCCGTCCGCACCGACCGAGGCGCCACGTGACCTCACCCGGTACGCGTGGCTGTCCATCGCTACGGCGGTAGCGACGATCTCCCTCAAGAGCGGGGCCTACCTGATCACCGGGTCCATCGGGCTGCTCTCCGACGCCGCCGAGTCGGTCGTCAACCTCGTTGCGGCGTTCGTCGCGCTCATCGCCCTGCACATCGCCGCGCGGCCGCCGGACGCCGACCACCACTTCGGCCACAACAAGGCCGAGTACTTCTCTGCCGCCGTCGAGGGGGTGCTGATCGTCGTCGCGGCGGTGTTCATCATCTACGCGGCGGTGCGCCGCTTCCTCGAGCCGCAGCCCATCGAGAACGTGGGCGTGGGTCTGCTCGTCTCGGTGGCCGCCTCGGTCCTCAACGGCGTCGTCGCGCTCGTGCTTCTGCGGGCCGGGCGGCGCCATCGGTCCATCACCCTTGTCGCAGACGGTCGCCACCTGCTCACCGACGTGTGGACCTCCGCCGGCGTCGTGGTCGGGGTCCTGCTCGTGGGGCTCACCGGCTGGCAGCGCTTGGACCCGCTCGTCGCCTTCCTCGTCGGGCTGAACATCGTGTGGACCGGTGGCAAGCTGCTGCGGGCTTCGGTCGACGGGCTCATGGACAAGGCCGCCAGCCCCTCCTCACAGGCTCGGCTGCAGGGCGTGCTGGACTCGATGGCCGGCGAGCAGGTCCGGTTCCATGCCGTGCGTACCCGCGAGGCCGGCCACCTGCTTTTCGTCGCCATGCACGTGCTCGTGCCTGGGGAGTGGACCGTTCAGCGCGGGCACGACCTGCTTGAGCAGGTCGAGGCGAGGCTGCGGGCCGAGTTCGGGCACATCGAGATCGACACCCACCTCGAGCCGATCGAGGACCCGCGCTCCTACGAGAATGGCACCGTCCCGCCGCTCTCGGCCGGCCCGGGCCGCTAGCGAGGCGGCACTCGGCAGTCGATGTGAAAGCGGCACGGCTTCCGATGGGTAACATCGACCCGGGCGCGGTCAATGTCGGTGGCGCCCTTGCGGGGCAAACGTCGTCCCGGCAAGGGTGTATGCCGTCACCCTGGTTCGCGCACGGTCACGGCGGGGCCTGGCCGGCATACCGGGGGTGACGTCCGTGACGACGACGCGCGTGGCGCAGAAAGCGAGGCCCCAGATGAGCCAAGCTCCCGAGGTCGAGACCACTACTGTCGGCATCGTCGGCGCCGGGCCCAGCGGGCTGATGCTCGCTCACCTGCTCGCCCAGGCCGGAATCGACAACATCGCCATCGACAACCGCTCACGGGCCGAGATCGAGGCAACCCACCGGGCCGGCATCCTCGAGCACGGCGCCGTGAAGATGCTCGTCGACACCGGCGTCTCGGACCGGGTGCTGCGCGACGGCTACGAGCACGAGGGCATCTACCTACGTTTCCGAGGTGAGAGCCACCGCATCCACTTCAAGGCGCTCGTCGGGGAGTCGGTCTGGCTGTACCCCCAGCAGGACGTGTTCATCGACCTCGCCGACGCTCGCGATCGTGATGGCGGTGTTGTGCGGTTCGGCGTCACGGGCACCGAGGCCGACGGGGTCGAGACGGACAGCCCGGTGATCCGGTACACCGACAGCGAGGGCGTGCCCCGCGAGATCCGCTGCCAGATCCTCGTCGGCGCCGACGGTTCCCGCTCTATCTGCCGCAACCTCGTTCCCGAGGACCGGCGCCACCAGTTCTTCCGGGAGTACCCGTTCGCGTGGTTCGGCATCCTCTGCGAAGCCCCGATGAGCGCTCCCGAGCTCATCTACAACCATTCCGACCACGGCTTCGCCCTCATCAGCCAGCGCACTCCGAAGGTGCAGCGCATGTACTTCCAGTGCGACCCCGCCGCTGATCTCGATGACTGGCCCGAGGAGCGGATCTGGGAGACGTTCCAGGAGCGGCTGGCCGGCGCGGACGGGTTCCGGCTCAAGGAGGGGCGCATTTTCGAGCGCACCGTGCTGATCTTCCGCTCCTTCGTGCAGGAGACGATGCGCCATGGTCGGCTCGTGCTCGCCGGCGACGCGGCGCACACCGTGCCACCCACTGGCGCAAAGGGGCTCAACCTCGCCTTCAACGACGTACGGATGCTGTCCGAGGCCATCGTCAAGGCGTTGGGCAAGAACGACATGGACCTGCTCGACGAGTACCCCCCGCGAGCCCTGGAGCGGATTGGAAGGCGCAGCACTTCTCGTACTGGATGACCCAGATGCTGCACACACCCGTCGACGCAAACGACTTCGACGTACGCCGCCAGCTCGGCGAGCTGACCATGGTCACCTCCTCGACGCACGGCATGAAGTACCTCGCCGAGGCCTACACCGGCTGGCCAGAGCCCAAGCCCTGACTGGGGACCACCCAGCCGATGTCAGCCGACATTCGTCGCATTCCTGGCGCTCCCCTGCATCGAGTGGGCAGTAGATGCTGCTATTCGGCCACTCATAACGACATCTACTGCCCTCTCGATGAGGTGACGGAGGGCTGGGCCCAGGTCCCGGTGGCTCGAGGTCCGGCCTTTCGGGCCCTCAGAGCCAGCTCACCCGGTCGTGCAACCACGCGTAGCCAAGGAAGGCGACCACGTCGATCAGTGCATGGGCCACGATGAGCGGCCCGACCCGGCGGGTGCGCCGCCACACGAGGGCGAAGGCCACGCCCATGACGAGGTTGCCGACGAACCCGCCGAAGCCCTGGTACAGGTGGTAGGACCCCCGGACCACGGCCGACACGGCGATGGCCCACGGCATCCGCATCCCCACCTGCTCGAGGCGGGTAAGCAGGTAGCCCACGACGACGACCTCTTCCAGGACGGCGTTCTGCACCGCAGCAAGCACGAGGACCGGGACGGTCCACCATGCCCCGGCGAGGTTGGCCGCCGACACCTGGGTGTTCAGCCCGAGCGACCGAGCCGCCAGGTACAGGCCCAAGCCCGGTATGCCGATGACCGCGGCCAGGGCCGCCCCGGCCCCCACGTCGAACCCCGGCCGACGCAGGTCCAGCCCGAGGGCGTGGCGCGCAGCGGTCGCGAACGGGCGGGCCACCTGCCCGAGCAGGTAGAGCGCCAACACGGCGGGGACCAGGGCCAGCCCGATGGTCGCGAGCTGGTAGGCCAGGTCGAGCCACGGCCGGTCCGGGGTCACCGACTGGTTCAGCGCCGAGGTCTGCTCGCTGAGCGGCTGCGCCCGGGTGAGCCGCTCGACGATCCGCAGGATGGACCAGATCGCGGACGCCCCCAGCGAGACCCCCAGGACGAGCAGCATCTCCACCGTCAGCGTCTGGCGCTGCTGCGGCCCGCTCTGCGCCGTTGGCCCGCCTCGCTCGCTCGGCGCTGTCATGCCGGTCACTGTAAGGCGGCTGCCCCCTCCCTTTTTCCCCCCCGGCTGTCACAATGCGCCCATGGACCCGGGCGCGCTCGTGCTGGCCGCGACTCCGATCGGCGACGCCAGGGACGCCTCCGCCGGCTGGCGGGCGAGCTCGCGAGCGCCGACGTCGTCGCCGCGGAGGACACCCGCCGGCTGCGCCGGCTGCTCGCCGACCTCGAGGTGACGCGTGCCGGACCGTCGTCAGCTACCACGAGCACAACGAGGCCACCCGCACCGGCGAGCTCGTGGCGCGCCTGCTGGCGGGCGAGCGGGTCCTGCTCGTCACCGACGCCGGTATGCCGTCCGTCTCCGACCCCGGCTACCGGCTGGTCGCGGCCGCGGCCGAGGCCGGCATACCGGTCAGCTGCGTGCCGGCCCCAGCGCCGTGCTCGCCGCGCTGGCCGTGTCCGGGCTGCCCACCGACCGGTTCTGCTTCGAGGGGTTCCTGCCGCGCAAGGCCGGTGAGCGCCGGCGGGCCCTGGCCGCCCTGGGCGGCGAGGCGCGACCATGGTCTTCTTCGAGGCCCCGCACCGGCTCGCCGAGATGCTCGGCGACGCCGCGAGCGCCTTTGGCGCCGAGCGACGTGCGGCGGTATGCCGTGAGCTCACCAAGACCTGGGAGCAGGTGCGCCGAGGCACCCTGCAGGAGCTGGCCGAGTGGGCCGCCGAGGGGGTCAAGGGCGAGGTGACCGTCGTCGTCGCCGGGCGCAACTCTCGGACCCCGACCTCGACGCCCTCGTGGACGGCATACTCGCGCGGGTCGCGGCAGGGGAGCGGCTCAAGGACGTGACCGCCGACGTCCGGCGGCTACCAGGGCGTCGCGCGAAAGGCCCTCTACGATGCGGCGGTGGCGCGCCGTCAGGCGTAGGCCGAGCTTTCGGCGGCGCGTTTGAGAGCAGCGAGGGTGAGGTGGATCCCGTGGCGGTTCACCGTGTTTCGGTTCCCGAAGAAGCGCTCGAGCACGAGCGTCCATCGCCGACCTGCGGTCGGTCCACTGTTCGGCCACGTCAGCCGCGACCGTCCTCGTGCGGGGCGATGAAGTACTCCCACAGCGAGAGCTTGAGCGGGCCCGACGTAGACCTCGAAGGCGAAGTGCCGGCCGGGCTCGGCGGCGACCACCGTCCCGAAGGTGACCCAGCGCACCGTGCCCCGGCGGTTGTAGCCGACGAAGTGGGCGCCCTTGACCGGCGATCTGACCTTCCCTCTCCACGAGACCCGCTCGCATTCCGGGGACCACTCGCCCATGCGGGGCAGGTCGGAAACCAGCTCGTAGACCCGTGAGGCCGGCGCGTCGATCTCCATCGTCTCGCGCACGTCCGCCATAGCCCGATCTTCCCTTACTCAACGCGGCGACCGGCCGCCCTGCGTGTGAGACGCCCCACGTCCGCGACCGGCCGCCCCGACCCCCCGCGCCATGGTTTGCTGGTGCTGTGGACGGGCAGGGGGACGCGCCGCGGCTACGACCTCCCGCGGAGCGGGTCTCGCCCCGGGCCCGCTGGCTGTGGACGGTCGAAGCCCTGGTGCTGTGCGCCGTGTTCGCCGCCGCTCAGGTGGTCTGGTGGGAGGTCGACCGGAGCCCGAACCGGTCGCCGCACGTGCTGGTCGCGTGGGTCAGCGGGGCATTCGCGGTGGGCTACGTCGCGGCCATGCCGGTCTGGCGATACCGCGTCCACCGGTGGGAGGCCACCCTTACCGCGGTCTACACCCAGACCGGGTGGCTGAACCAGCAGCGGCGGATCGCTCCGGTCAGCCGGATCCAGACCGTCGACATGAGCCGCGGCCCCATTGCCCAGCTGTTCCGGCTGGCCTCGGTCCGGGCGACGACCGCCTCGGCCGCCGGCCCGTTGGACATTCTCGGCCTGGACGTGGATGTCGCCCGGGCACTCGTGGACTCGCTCACCGAAGCGACCGTCGCCGAGGCGGGCGACGCGACGTGAGCGTGCCGCAGAGCTGCGCGAGGTGGCCTGGCGGCGGCTGGACGCGCGGATGCTGCTGGTCCATCCGGTCCAGGAGGCGGTCCGGTTCCTGCCCGCCCTGCTCGTCGTGTTCGTCACCGGCCGCACGAGCCAGCGCAGCCCCTGGTGGGACGTCGCCGCAGTGACCGTTCGTCGTCGTGCTCGGCCTGTCCCGCTGGTTCACCACCCGGTACCGGATCCACCACAGCCAGATCGAGCTGCAACGGGGTCTGCTCAACCGAGAAGATCATCGCGACCCCAGCCGAGCGGGTCCGCACCGTTGATGTCACCGCGCCGATCTGGCACCGTGCGCTCGGCCTGGCAAAGGTCGAGATCGGGACGGCCGGAGGCCAGGGGGTCGAGCGGCTCGTCCTGGACGCGCTGTCGGCGGGGGAGGCAGCCAGCCTGCGCGGTGAGCTGCTGCACCGTCAGGCCGGGGGCAGCCGGCGCCCGGCCGCCCCAACCGGCGCCGTCGGCGGCTTCTGCCGCGGCCCCCGACGTGCCCCTAGAGCGTCCCGGCGCCGAGGTGGAGACCGTGCTGCTGCGGTTCGACCCAGCGTTGGATCCGCGACGCCCCCTTGACGACCAGCGGCCTGGTCTCCGCGGCGGCCATCCTCGGGTTCGCCTCGCAGTTCTTCGGCGAGGCCGTGGAGGGGCACGAGGCACAGATCGGCGGCGCATCAACCGCGCCAAGTCGCTCGGCCTGTGGGCGCTGGTGTCCTGGTCCTCGTCACGGGGCTGGCGTTCGTGTCGGTGCTCGCAGTGACCGGCTACGTCCTGAGCTACTGGGGGCTTCCAGCTGACCCGGCATACCGGCGGGACCCTGCACGTCACCCGCGGCCTGCTCACCACCCGAGCCACCAGCATCGAGGAAGTCCCGCATGCGTGGCGTCGAGGTCGGCGAACCGCTCGGGCTGCGCCTGGCCGGGGCGTCCCGACTGTTCGCCATCACCACAGGCCTTCGGCGACGCGAGTCCGGCCCCGGAAGCGCCGGCTGTCGCCCCCCGCGGCACGGGCCGC
>CAVRXF010000022.1:0-11770 GCA_963724925.1 uncultured Actinomycetota bacterium
AGGAGGTGCTTCGCCGGACGCGGGTACCCACGCTGGTCTTCCCGGCCGACGTCGACGTCCGGGAGACCGAGGGAGGACGGGCGGCCCGGCCGGTCGTCGACGAGGGCGTCCGCCCCATCGACCTCCTCCTGATCGAGGACGACCCGGGCGACGTCCGGCTCACCAGCGAGGCGCTCGATGCAGCGAACCTGGCGAACACGCTCCACGTCGTGAGGGACGGCGACAGCGCACTCGCCTTCCTCCGGCGGCAACCGCCGTACGAGGACGCGCCGCGGCCCGGACTCGTGCTGCTCGACCTGAACCTGCCCCGTGTCGACGGGCGCGAGCTCCTGGCCGCGGTCAAGCGCGACCGCGAGCTGCGCGACATTCCCGTGGTCGTGCTGACGACATCGACCAGTCCAGCCGACGTGGATCTCGTCTACCGGCTCGGCGCGAGCTGCTTCGTCACCAAGCCCGTGCGGTTCACCGACTTCGTGGCCGCCGTGCGGTCGCTCGGACAGTTCTGGATCGGGCGGTGACGCTGCCGGACTCGCCGTCCACGACCACGGTGAGCACCGGTCGGCCGATGTAAACGGGGCCTTTCGGCTCTGTCCCCAACGACGCCCGCTTCGTACCGTGGCAACCGACAGGAGGCGCCATGGACGCTTGTCGCGCCGGTGGTTCCTCGCAAATCCGTCCTCATCATGGAGGACGAGGTCGCCGAGGCGCGTCTGGCGAAGGAGATGCTCGTCGGAGTGGTGCCGGAATCCGCGCCCGAGTGGGTGACATCAGCCGGCCGAACGGTGGCGCGCCTCGCCGACCCCGGTGTCGGTTGCGCCCCGCATGACCTCGGCCTCCCCACCTGACGGCGCTGGATGCGGAAGGGGTGTGATGGACAACATCGACACCGGTGCGGACGTCGGGACGGGTCCCGCACCCCTGGAGAAGGTGCCGTCGGGGGTGGCCGGCCTCGACGAGGTGACCGGGGGTGGTCTGCCCCGGGGGCGCCCGACGCTCGTGGCCGGCGGTGCGGGTTGCGGCAAGACCCTCCTCGCGATGCAGTTCCTCGTCCACGGCGCGCTCGAGTACGGCGAGCCGGGTGTGCACGTCGCGTTCGAGGAGACACCGGCCGAACTCACCACCAATGTCGCGTCGCTCGGCTACGACCTGCCCCGTCTCGAGCGCGAGCGCCTCTTGTGGCTCGACCACGTCCGCCTCGACCCGGTGGAGATCATCGAGACCGGTGAGTACGACCTCGAGGGCCTGTTCGTCCGGCTCGCCGCGGGCGTCGACGCGGTCGGCGCCAAGCGGGTCGTGCTGGACACCATCGAGGTTCTGTTCGGCGCGCTGTCCGACACGGTGGTGATCCGCTCCGAGCTCCAGCGCCTCTTCCGCTGGTTCAAGGAGCGAGGGCTGACCGCCGTCATCACCGGCGAGAGCGGCCGGGACGGAAGCCTCACCCGGTACGGGATCGAAGAGTACGTCTCCGACTGCGTGATCGTGCTCGACCACCGCGTCCGGGACGACCTGTCGACCCGGCGGCTCCGCGTCGTCAAATACCGCGGTTCAGCTGCACGGCACGAACGAGTACCCCTTCCTCATCGGCGACCAGGGCATCACGGTGCTGCCCGTCACGTCGCTCGGTCTCGACCACGATGCGCCCACCGACCGGGTGTCGAGCGGCATCGACCGTCTCGACGAGTTCGCCGGCGGCGGGTTCTACCGGGGCAGCTCGATACTGATCGGCGGTGGCGCGGGCACCGGTAAGACGACGTTCGCCGCGCACTTCGTCGACGCCGCGTGCCGTAACGGCGACCGAGCGCTCTACGTCTCGCACGAGGAGTCACCTCGTCAGCTGGTGCGGAACATGCGCTCCGTCGGCCTCGACCTCCAGCGGTGGGTCGATGCCGGACGTCTCCGGATGCACGCGGTGCGCCCGGTCCTCTACGGCCTCGAGACCCACCTGGCGACGTTCATCCGCAGCGTCGACGAGTTCCGTCCGGACCTGGTGGTGGTCGACCCGATCACGAGCATGCTTCACATGGGCACGTCGCCCGAGGTGACCGCCATGCTCACGCGGGAGGTCGACTTCCTGAAGAGCCGGCAGGTCACCGCCATCTTCACGACCCTGATGGCGACCCCCGAGGCCGAGCACTCCGAGGTGGCGATCTCGTCGCTGATCGACACCTGGTTGCTCACCCGCAGCGTGGAGACCAACGGCGAGCGCAACCGCATCGTGTACGTCGCCAAATCTCGCGGGTCGGCGCACTCGAACCAGCTTGTGGAGTTCGAGCTGAGCAGCCACGGCGTGCAGATGCTCGATCCGTACGTCGGCCCTGCAGGCGTGCTGACCGGGTCGGCGCGGGTGGCCCAGGAGGCGGCGGACGCGACCGAGCGCGTTGCCCGAATCGAAGAGCTCGAGCGGCAGCGGCGGGACGTCGAGCAGCACCGGCAAGCGGTCGAACTCCAGATCGACGCGCTCCGCCGCGAGCTCGATGCCGACGCACGAGCACTGGAGCAGCTGGCGGCCGAAGCAGACGCCCGCGACGGCGCCCTCGCCGACCTCCGCGTCGCCATGGCCCGTCGCCGGCGTTCCACGGCCGGCGGTGACCGATCGAAGGAGGTGCCGTGATGGAGTCCGGATCTGCGGAGTGGGATCTCCGTCTCTACATCGCGGGGCAGACGCCGAAGTCGCTTCGGGCGATCGATCACCTCCAGCGGTTCTGCGACGCCTACCTCCCGGGCATGTACCGGATCGAGGTGATCGACCTGCTCGAACGGCCGCAGCTGGCGCGTGGCGACGAGATCGTCGCGGTGCCGACCCTGGTGCGGAAGCTCCCGGAGCCGGTGCGGAAGATCATCGGCGACCTGTCGGACACGTCCAAGGTGCTCGTCGGCCTCCAGCTGCGCGAGCACGGCGTGGCGACGTGACGTCGCCGGCCGCCGGGGGCGACGCGTACCGGCTGATCCTTTACGTCGCCGGCGCGTCCGTCCTGTCCATGAACGCGATCGAGCGCATCCGCGACGTGTGTGACCACGAACTGGCCGGGCGGGTCCAACTCGAGGTCGTCGACGTCCACCAGGAGCCCGGGCGGGTGATCGAGGACGACATCGTGGCCGTGCCGACGCTGCTGCGGAAGCTCCCGGCGCCGCTGCGGCGCCTCGTCGGTGACCTGTCGACTCAGCGCGTCCTCGTCGCCCTCGACCTCGAGCCGCGACAGCTGGAGGAGGAGCAGTGACCGATGCACCCACCGAGGTGGCCACGCTGGTCGAGCGGCTGGCCGTCGCGGAGGAGACGCTGCGGGCGATCCGGTCGGGAGAGATCGACGCGCTGGTCGTCGAGACCGAGGTCGGTGACCGTGTCTTCACGCTCGCCGGCGCCGAACGTCCCTACAGGGTCATGATCGAGAGCATGCAGGAGGGGGCGGCGACGGTCTCCGATGCCGGCACGGTGCTCTACGCCAACCACCGCCTCGGCGACATGCTCGGGCGACCGCTGCACGACCTCATCGGCAGACCGGCTGCCGCGTTCGCCGTGCCGGCGGAGCGGGACCGCTTCCAGCAGCTGCTGCGGGACGCGAGCGTCGGCGCTGCGCACGGGGAGACGACGCTCCAGACCGATGCCGGTGCAGTGACGGCGAGCATCGCCGCCAACCCGCTCGACCTCGACGGTGGGCGCGCCGCCTGCCTGGTCATCACCGATCTCAGCCAGCAGAAACGGACGGAGCAACGGCTGGAGACCACCAACGCGATGCTCGCGCGGCGGACGCGCGCGCTGGCCCGCTCGAACCACGAGCTCGAGCAGTTCGCCTACATCGCCTCGCACGACCTGCGGGCGCCGTTGCGGACGATTCGAGGCTTCGTCGACCTCCTCGCCGACGCGTTGAACGAGGGAGCGCAGGAGAGAGTGGTCGAGTACATGGGGTTCATCGAGGACGCGGCCGAGCGGATGCAGCACCTCATCGACGACCTCCTCCAGTTCTCACGGGTCGGGGCGACCGGCGGTCAGCGCGTGTCGACGGACGCCGGTGAAGCGCTCGAACAGGTCGTCGCGTCGCTCCACGCGGCCATCACGGAGACCGGAGCGACCGTCACACACGATCCGCTGCCGACGGTGACGGTCGACCCGGTGCAGTTCGAGCAGCTGCTGCAGAACCTGATCGAGAACGCGCTGAAGTTCCGCGGGCCCGGCCCCCCGCGGATCCACGTCACGGCCCAACGCGCCGACGAGGCATGGGAGTTCTCGGTCGCCGACAACGGCATCGGGCTGGACCCACGCTTCTCGGACAAGATCTTCGTCGCCTTCCAGCAGCTGCACCCGCACGGCGCTTACCCCGGTACCGGCATCGGCCTCGCCATCTGCAAGAAGATCGTCGAGCGCCACGGGGGCGCCATCGGTGTCGCCTCCGCACCCGGGCAGGGCGCCACGTTCAGATTCACGATCCCCGACGCCGGAGGGCCCGAATGAGCGTCCTCTGGCCCACGACGGTCCTCTACGTCGAGGACGAGCCGGCCGACGTGGAGCTCACGCGCGCCGCGATGCGGCGGTCGCGCATCGTCGTCGACCTCGACGTGGTGACCACCGGGATGGACGCGCTTGCGAGGCTGCGCCGTGAGCCGCCGTACGAGGGCACACGACGGCCGGACCTCGTGCTCCTCGACTTGAACCTCCCGGGTCTCGACGGCCGAGAGGTGCTCGCAGAGATGAAGCAGGATCCCGACCTCCGGCGGATCCCGGTCGCGATCCTCACGACGTCCAACGCGGAGGAGGACGTGATCCGCTCCTACGACCTCGGCGCGAACTGCTACCTCATCAAGCCGATGGGCATGGACCAGTGGAGCCACGCCGTGGCCACGCTGCACGACTTCTGGTTCTCGATCGTCACCCTGCCGTCACGCTGATCGGCGCTCGGCGCGACCTCGAGGTAGCTCCGCGGGATCTGCAGGCGCCGTGACGGCGGGAGTTCCACCAGCCGGACCTCCGTCTGGTCGCGGTGCCGGATGACTGCCCGGCCGCCCCGGCGCGAACGTTGCGCACCCACACGGTGCACTCCGCAGGCCTGCCGACCCGAACGATCGCTCGAATCCATAGCAGCAGCTGGCGTCGCCATCATCGGCCCGCGTGGGCCGACCGCTACCGCGACGGCGATCCGGACGGCGATCGGCTTGCGGTGCGCCCCAGCGCCTCGCGGCCGGCGACGAGCACCGCGTCATGATCGTCGCCGTGACACGGTACGCCCTCGGGCGACCGGCCCTGACGCCTCGGCCGCCGTATCGATGTGTAGTACGGAATCGCCGTGTGTACCCCTCCGCCGGGGATCCGTACGTCTTCCGGGTCGACCTCTCCCGCGTTCGGCATCGTCACCCGCTCGGGTGGTGTTCAGCGCACCCGGGACTCCGGCCGCGCGAGTCCACTGATCAAGGATCCCCCGGCTGTGGGTGGGTGTCGGACTCCAAGCGGCCTGGGCCTGGCAGCTGCTGCTGCGTCCGCGCGATCCCGGAAGGTGGGCAACCGCTGAATGGCGGTCGGCGGGCATCACCCTCGCAGCTGTGGCGGCGAGCGGCCCGTGACACCGCCGCACCGCTCCGGGCGGCGGGCCGTTGCCGGCGGCGGTCAGCGCAGGGGCGGTTGCGTTGAGTCGCCGGCCGCTGTCCCGGGGGACGTGACCCGGAAGACGGGGTCGTGCGTGCCCACCAGCACGCCGCCGGTGCCCGTCGTGAACCACCCAAGGACGTCGCCCCCGACCGGTTGGCGCCGGCCGTGCTGAGCGCGGCGGGCCAGACAGGGGGCTGAAATCGAATCACAAGAAATCCGGGGCCGGGGGTGAGGACCGCGAGGCGCTCGGCGGGTCCCCGGGCGGGCTGACCAGCAAGATTCACCTAGCTGCGGAGTCCGGCTGCAGGCCGCTGTCTCGGGTCGCCAGCGCCGGGCAGCGCCACGACAGCCTCGGCTACGCCCCGGTGATGGACCGGATCCGCGTCCGCCGCCGAGGTCCGGGCCGGCCGCGGACCGCCCCGGACAGGTTCTGGCCGACAAGGCGTACTCCAGCAAGGCGATCCGCCAAGACCTGCGCCGACGCGGGATCAAGGCGACCATCCCCGAACCGGCCGACCAGATCCGACCGCAAAGCCCGCGGCTCCAACGGCGGGCGGCCACCAGCGTTCGACAAGGTCGCCTACAAGAAGCGCAACACCGTCGAGCGCGCAATCAACCGACTCCGCCGGAGCCCGTGCCGTGGGAACCAGGTACGACAAGCGCGACTTCGTCTGGCGCGGCACCGTCGACGTCGCGGCCATCCGGATCTGGCTCCGCGATCCCGTCACATGATCTACGGGAGACGCCCAGCGGGGTCGGGTAGCCCCGGCGCGTTGCCGCGCCGGGGCCCCCTAGGAACCGGGCGTGCAGGCTTTCCCCGCACCCGGCTCGGGCAAGCCTCGAGGGCTGTCAGGCGTGCGGAAAGTGCTGGTTTCCGCTGCCCCCGCGCTGTGTCCGGCGGTAGCAGTGGGTATGTACCAGGCGTTGTCGGTTCTTGTCCGGCGCGCCGCGCCGCTTCGTTCTGGCGTCCTGTAGTGCTTGTTTCCGGAGCGCCTTGCGGGTGGCGGCGAACCACTGCTCCCATTCCTGCGGGCTGGTGGGTTCGTGGTCGGCGTGCAAGAGGTAGTCGCCGCATATCGGGCACCTGCCGTGCTGGCGTTTGAGCTGCCACACGGTGTGCTCGCCGAGCGGGGGCTGGCGCTTGCGTCGCCGTTTTGCCCAGTAGTCGGCCAACGCGGGGTCATCAGGTGATGCCGCGCCGGCGACCATCTGGTGCCGAACGATCCTCGTCCAGGAGAACTTGCGCAGGTACAGCCCGCTGTCGCGGTCTCCGAAGACCCACCTGTCGCCCCGGTGAGGATGGAACCGGCCGAAGTAGCGGGCGGCGACCCACCGCTTCGGCTTGTTGCGGTGGCGGCGGACGGCCCACTTGTAGGCGAGCTTCCACACATAGTCGTCCAGGGAGGAGAACACCTCGCTGGACACCACCGTTCGGTAGTAGGCCGCCCACCCGGAGATGATCGGGTTGAGCTTCCGGATCAGCGCGGATGTTGGAGCACCTCGCATCTCGTGGAAGGTCTGGCGCAGCCGTTGCCGGATCCGCCTGATGGCCGCCGTACTCGGTTTGATCAACAGCTTGCCGTTGGGGTAACGGCGGATCTGGCACGCGAGGAAGTTGAATCCCTCGCTGGCCTGGACGATCGCCGTCTTTTCCTGGTTGAGGGCCAGGCCCCTTGGCGCCAGCCATTCGGCGAGCCGCGCTTTGACCTGCTCGGCCTGCCGCTGGCTGTGACAGGCGACGATGAAGTCATCGGCGTACTTGATCACGACGGCGGAATCCGCTCGTGTCCACCCCGCCTGGGAGGCGTTGGTGTAGTAGCGGACCCCGGCGGCCTCCTCCAGCCCGTGCAAGGCGACGTTCAGGAGGACGGGACTGATCACCCCGCCCTGTGGGGTTCCCTCCACGGTGGGGGTGAACCCCTTACCCGGCTCGAATACCCCTGCCTTCAGCCACCCTCGGATCATTCCCCGTACCGGGGTCGCTCCGAGTTCAGTGAGGAGGCAGGAGTGGTCGATTCGGTCGAACGCCGCGGTCAGGTCCGCGTCCAAGATCCACAGCCGTTTGGCGTTCTTGCCGCGCAGCGTGTTGAAGATGGCCTCGATCGCGTCGTGGCAGCCTCGGCCCGGCCGGAACCCGTAGGTACGGGCATCCAGCCGGGCTTCCCACTCCGGCTCTACCGCGTTCTTGGCCCGGGCCTGCAACACCCGGTCGAAGATCACGGGAATGCCGAGCGGCCGAAGCTTGGATCTTGCACCGGCTTTCGGGATATACGTTCGTTTGACCGGCAGGGGTTGCCAGGACCGGCCCTCGCGTTGCACGCGTTCGATCAATGCCGTCCTGTCCTCGTCGGTCAGCGCCACCTGACCGTCGACCCCGGCCGTCTCGCGGCCAGCGTTGAGCTCGGTCACCCGCTCCACGCTGACCAGCGTGTTGCTGTGACTTCGCATCATCAATTTCTGCAAGCTATGGACCTTCTTGTGGTCCCCGGCCTGCGCAGCCTTGAAGATCCTCTGCCGTAGCCGCCGTACGTTCTCCCGGGCTTGACGCATGCTGACACCCCGTGCCCGCGTGCCCTCCTGCCGGGTCTCGCCCTCCGGTCCGTTCACCACAGCGGCGCCGACCCCAGCACAAACTGCGGCCTGCGTACCCGCCATGGCGTCCAACTTGCCCTTCGGTGATGACGTCTGCGGTAGACGATTCCAACGGCTCACCTGCCCACGTCAGCGCCCCGATCTGGGGGCTCGGCGCCTGGTCGACGCCGATATCCGGCCGGTTATACGAGGACCTCGGCGGAAGATCCGAGCGTGCATTCTCGGTTTCCCGTTGCCTTACCTGTATCGCCCCCCGTCGTCAAGGTGCATGTTTGGTGTTTATGGGTGCGCTCGAGTGTGCTGCTTACCCTCGATCCGGGCCGATTCTTCGCACGGGCGGGAATGTCAAGGGTCGCGCAGCGATCGCGGAGCGACGTCCCGCAGGGGCGCCCTTGATAGGCCCGACTGGGCGTAGATGATGAAGGCCGGCGAGGGTGAGCAGTAGAAGGTTGGCGTGGAATTGTTGGGTGAGAGTGTGGGGTTCGCCTTTCTAAGAAATTGGGCGGGGTGGGTTAGTGTGTGTGGTGTTGAGAGTGGAGGGGACGACCAGCCTTACCTAGGTGCGCGGACTCGTCTGTTGGTCCGGTCACATGATGATGGATCGGGGGTTTCCCCGGTGTGCTCCCGCGCTGCGGGAGTGCGGCCGCTCATTCTTTCCAGGCCGTCCGTAACGTCCCCACACGGCGGGGAGATACGACCTGACAGGCAACAGGCGGGAGCTAGCCGCTGAACCCATCTTTGGTTATGGCGTCTTCTCACTCTCCGCGATGTAGAACCCTTCCGGTTGTCGGTCAGTCGTAGATGAAGGCGTCGTCACCGAGCTCGTTGAGCAGGTGGGTGGCGTGCCGGACCAGCTTGCGCGCCTCCGACAGTGCAGCGCGCTTCCCGTCGATCCGGGCCTTGACCTTGGCGTAGTACTTATGGTCTGGAGCCGACCCGCGGCCGCTTTGTTTCCCTGCCTCGTATAGGAGCCATCGCAACGCCGGTGGTCCTTGCCGGGACAATCGACCGGGGCCGCGTTTTCCCGCAGAGGAGTACACGGTGACATCGAGACCGGTGAACCTGACCGCTCTACGAGAGGAGGAGAACCGGCCGGCACCACCGAGCCAGCACGTCAACGCCAGGGCAGTCAGCGGCCCCACTCCGTACAATTTCTCGGACAGGCACCGGGCACCGCGCAGGCGTTTCGCGTGAGTCTCCAGCCGCCCGTGCAGGATGCCCATCTCGGCTTCGGTCGCCTCCAACATGAGTAGCGCCACGTCGATTTGGGTCTGCCCGGCCGGGGACACATGCTCTGCACCGATACGCCGCAACCGCTCACCGGCCTGGTCGCTACTCATTCCGTGTGAGGCCCACGCGGGTGCACCTTGGTGGAACAGAACCGCGTGGATCCGTTGGGTCCACGCGGTGTGATCGCGGCGCAGATCCTGGTAACACTCCAGCAGCGCCCGGAGCTCCAGGATGTCCGACGGCGGGATGTAGCACTCCGGCAGCCGCCCTTGCAGGAGAAGATCACTAATCAGGTGCGAGTCGGTGCGGTCGGTCTTCGCGTGCCGTTTCCGCCCTCGGGCTGCGGACGTGTCAGCAGGTTCGGCCAAATGTGGGGTGATGCCGGCCCGGGCCAGCTCCTCGACCACATACCGCCAGCCGGTGCATCCCTCGACCGCGAACTCGACATCCTCACACCCGTCGAACCTGCGCAACCAGGCTGCGAACCGGTGCCGGTCAGCGTGCCCGATCTGGCCGCGCTCCACCTCCCCTGTGATCGTGTCCACATAGTCGAACGTGATCTGTTGCCGATGAATATCGAAGCCTCCTACGATGGCCACCTGGACCTCCTCATGCTCCGGGCCACGTCCCACCGACGTCCCACTGACGCGGGCGGCGGTAGCTGGCTACCAAATCATCCGCGCGTCATGAGCTGAGGAGGTCCTCCTCACGCAGCGTCACTGATCCAGAGTGACGTTCAACGCAGGTGCCGGACCGCTCGCCGGGCCAATGCATGTCATCTTTCGGCCGCCGGCATTAGCTTCTTGGGCGTCCTGTGCCCGCCCGAGAGTTCAGCGTTCCTTACGGTCGGCCTACCCCGCCATCGTGGCGGGGACCCCGACGGGGTTTCCACGTTTCACACGGGTGAGACCCGACCGGGGTGGGTGCCCTCTATACTCCGGGACGGCGGTGCTCGCACAGCCAGCCGAAGCTCTCTGGCTGCCGCCTGCCGCTTCCCAGCGGCCAGTCCTTGCCCCTCTCCCGCTTCAAATATCCGAGGCTGCCGGTGACGAAGCGTTCGAGGGTTCACTTGCGTTCACCCGTCCGGTCTTCCCCTAGCCTGTGACCCCCGGATGGAACAGCGACCCTTGGGCTTCTACCTCGGGCTTCGGACCCCACAGTCACCAACGACGCACGCTGAGGCGGGGACGGGCCTTCGCACTGCCCGGAACTACACATTCGACATCAGCCGAACCTCCAATCTGTCAGTTCACTTCGTCTCGTGCGACCTCGTGTCGCACGCTTCGCCCCAGCCCCACGAGGCATGCAGGTGAGGGTTGCGCGGGCGGTGCGGGCTCCGGTCGGAGCGGACGGTGACACGCTGGGTCTCCGTGATGGGCCGTCTCTGGGGCGGCAGGTTGGCCCGAAGGCCTGTGCCCGACCGGAGCCTGTGATGACGCTACCGCGCACCGTCGCCGACGTCCTGACCGATCACGTGGTGTTCGAGATCGAGTCGCATCGACCGGATGTACCTGCAACGTGTACGTGCCTCGGTTGCAGTACGCCACCGGCGCTCGTGCAGTACATCCATCGGCAGATGGGCCTGCCGGTGGCCTCCACGGTCGTCGCTGGCGCCGGTCACCAAGGCGTTCGTCGACGCCGGTGCACACGCTTCGCCCGTGACCATCAGATCCCGTGGGTGGACTTCGCCAAGGGGCAGCGCAAGGACGACATCGCCCAGGAGTACCTGGCGGCGTTCGAGGCCGTCGGCGGGACGGAGGGCGTGTCGTTCGTTGGCCGGCTGGGCGAGCACGCACGGGTGTCCGGGTGAGTCACGCGCCTGCTGGTCTGTCAGGCAGTAGCCGTTGGTGTCGCCCGCGAGCGAGATGGGACCACTTGGTCGGGGTGGTGGGGCACCCCGGCCGCCACCTGCGCCCCGGTCAGGGCGGGCCAGCGCACCCCCTGCAGGTCATCGATCGCCGCGGCGAGCCGGGCCAGCACGTCCGCCACGAACCCCGCCCCCGCCAGGACCTCAGCGTCCGCGGCGGCCTGGGCCGCCCGCGCCGCGATCACCCGCGACAACCCATCCCCACCAACCTCCCCGGCCGGCCTCGGGGCCCGATGGCTGCGCCGGGTCCAGTGGCGTCGACCCCTGCCCCCCGTCCATACCCACGACGTTAGAGGGCACCACCGACACACCCGCCCACGAAACCGCGGGCAGGTGCCGATGAGAGCAAGAGGCGTGTTTCGCCGACAGCGAACACGCTCCATGGCAGCTGTCTGAGTGCAACGTGGCGGCATCGACCCGAGCACGTGCCGCGTCGGCGTGCCAAGGACCTGTGTCAGCAACCTGCGGCGTAGACCCCTGGACTACAGCGTCAAGCTCCCGGCGCC
>CAVRXF010000023.1:0-18044 GCA_963724925.1 uncultured Actinomycetota bacterium
CTGGGGGTCAAGGGGTCGCAGGTTCAAATCCTGTCAGCCCGACCACACCGACACCTGCAAAGCCGCAGGTCAGCCCAGCTTCTCATGAGTTCCGAAGGGGGTCACGGCAGCCGAGGTGCCTTTGGGTTGGTCCTCGTTTAGTCCCCACCAGGTCGAGAACAGCGTGCCAGCGTCCGTCACCGCCGTCATATCCGGGTGGAGATAGCGGCTGGTCACCGCAAGGTCTTGGTGCCCGGCGACGCGCTGCAGGACGTAGAGCCTCCCTATTATTGCCATCCATGTCAGTGCGGTGTGACGCAGACCGTGGCGGACCAGACCGGGCTGGCCCAACTCTGTGACGACCTGGTCCCATCCTGTCGCGTCCCGCAACGTCGCGGTGGTGATGGTGCCGCCACGTGGACCGACGAGGAGCGGAGCGTCCTTCTCCCGGGCAAAGGTCAGCCGCTCAAGTGTCGGGCGAAGCGGGTCGATGATCGGCACTACGCGTCGGCGTCGGCCCTTGGTCGCCTTCACCACCAGACCGCCTCGACCCGGATAGGTCTGGCGTTCAACGCGGAGTACCGGCCGCGAGGTCAACGTCCCCGACCACGAGACCCGACACTTCGCTGATGCGCAGCGCCGTGGTGGCGAGCAGCATGACCATGTCTCCCCAGCACTGGGCGCCACCGCGATCCACAACGACCGCCACGAGACGATGTAGCGTCGCGACATCGGGCAGCGCCAGGTCACGCGGGTTTTCCGGCTCCTGACTCCGCTGGCCCTCGCCCGGCTACTCGTCGACGCGCGCGGTCCTTCGCCGGGTTCGCCTTCAACAGCCCATCCCGCACGGCCTCGTCCAGGACCAAGACCAGCGCGGCCACCGTGTTCTTGACCGTGGATCGACCGTAATCGGCTTCCCAACGGTCGATCGCCCGGTGATCAGACCAGCCGTCAACATGGACACCGGCAGATGCCCGAGGGATGGCAGCACGCGCAGGCGCAGCCCGGCAGAGTAGGGCTCGATCGTGGATGTCGAGTCGATCCCCCGGGACCATCGGCCTCCGATCAACGCGGTGTACCCATGGAGCGTCTGGCCGAAATCGATCCCCGTGCGAGCGACGTCGCGCAGCTGGTCGATCCAGGCTTGCGCCGACTCGACGGAGCTGTGCATCTTCGTGGCCTCGATCCGGCGATGATGGTGGGGTCCGTCCACCTCACCCGAGCAAGGAACCGCACTCCCGCGCGAGACTGGCGGGCGCGGATGTCGCCGTGCACGTCGACCCCGAGTGGAGGCCGCACGCAGGGTTCATGACGCGACGCTCTCACGTACCCGTTGATCAATCCACTCGGCCAACAGCGGCCGGGGATAGCGATATACGCCCCCGATCTTGATATGGCGGGGACCAACCCCATCCAGGCGCCAACGCCTAACCGTCGATGGGTTCACCCGAAGCAGCCGCGCTACTTCGTTTGTTGTCAGAAGCTCGAACGTCTCCATCAGTCGCCTCCTATCAGGCCGCCGGGTCGGTTGTCGAACGGTTATCCACAGGGCCACCGCGGGGCGGCCCGTGGGTGGCGAGGTTGGCCTTGGCGGTCTCGTACTGCTCGCGTCGCTGACTGGCCTGGCGGATGCAGCCGATCATGACCGACACGTAGTCCCGGTCGGCGACAGGCACGTCTTTCCACACGTAGCGGGACCGCCCGTCGGGCAGCTGTGGTGGGCGGGAGTCGAGCCGCGTCGTCGGCGGGGATCCAGCTGCTTCCAACACTTCGGCGACGACGGCGCGCCGGTCGGCGCGGTGCTCGCCGAAGGTCTTGCCGGTCCAGGCGCGGGAGGCCAGGACGCGACGGCCGCCCAGGCCGAGGTTGTCCCGCTCATGCGCGGGGGAGGGGCAGCGACCGGGGGTCAGACCCGGGCCGGGGTTGGCCGGTTGGACTCCGTAGCGCAGCCAGTTCGCGCACGCGGGTGAGCAGGGCAGCCAGCGGACTTGCTCGTGCAGCCGGCTGATATGCCGGTCAACGTCGGATATCCCAGCGGTTGCGGCGTCGTCGGAGTCCTCGCCGTCGGTGTAGGTGTTGGCGATGCTCTTGGTGAGGTACTTGCACAGGTAGCGCACCGCTCGGGCCGAGTCTGCCGAGCCACCGAGGATGCCTTTGATGTCCAGTTGGGTGCCGAAGGACACCACGTGGACCGGTTCGTCGAGCTCGTCGACGGCTTGCTCCCAGGTTGGCAGCACTTCCCCGGTGTCCGGGTCGACATACTGCCCAGAAGCGCTGTGCCACAAAGGCACTCTTTCTCGGCGTAGACGACGCGGTCGATGGGGGGCCACCAGGCCGCGTAGTAGGTGGCCCGCACGACCGCCCGAGGGTGGCCCGCGGGATCGCCCCGCGCACTGCGGCGTGCAGGTGCGGGGCCAGGCGGCGTTGTGCCTCGACCGCAGAGAAGTACTGCGCCTTGTAGGCGGCGCAGCGGCGCAGGTTCTGCCAGAACCGGTCCAACAGTCGCGGGAACAGCAACGCATCCAACGCGGCCCGGCGGTAGTCGTACGTGTCCGGTTTCACCGGCACCCCGTCGCGGACCCGCCCGTACGAGGGCAGGGTCAAGGTGAGGAACATCGACGGACGGAACGTCTTGCCGGAGACCGCGTCTACGTAGGTACGTCCGATCGTGCCGGGCGCCATCGGCACCGCGGGCAGATCGGGGAAGCCCTCGACGCGGCGGGTGGAACGGGTCCGACGCTCACGCGCCCAACTCGCTCTCAGCTGCCAGCATCGGGGCCGGGTCGAGCTCGCGACCGTCTCCTCGGGAGCGACATCGGTGTCGGATCCGGGCGGCTCTGGCTCGTCGGACAGGTGCCAGCCTTCGCGGCACTGCTGCATGCGAGCCACCGCGCCCGCTGAGCGCAGGAGGGACACCGGGATTCGCGGGTCGACCCGCACGGCAGAGCGACAGTGACGCTCTCGCCGGTCTGCTGGTCCGGTGACCTGACGCAGCAGGGGCCGCACACAGACCCCATCGCGCTCCGCGACAACCTGGACCATGGACGGCGTGATCCCGGCCGCAACAGCGGCCCTGTCCGGTGCCGCACCGGATCGGCCGCCAAGATCTACAAGGCCCGTCATCGCACTCACACCCCGAGAGGACGGGTCACGTAGCTACTTCGCCCGGAAAAAGTAGGGGGCCATTTGCGCGCTGACCTGGGCAAACGTCGGCGCGTCTGCCCGGCGGTGGGGTCGAATGACGAGATCCTGGTCCAGGACCCTTATGTCACAAGGGAAGTGAGGCCTGATGCTGGTTACCACCAATGGGCAGCAGACGTTGTGGGAGACGATCCTGCCGCCGGGCTACGAGAATCTTCCGGTGGAGCTGGCGGCCGTCGACGCGGTGCTTGAGGACCCAGTGTTCTTCGAGCCGTACCGGGCGCACTTCTCTGCGGTGATGGGCCGCCCGTCGATACCGATCGAGACCTACCTGCGGATGATGTTCCTCAAGCACCGCTATGGGCTGGGTTACGAGAGCCTGTGCCGGGAGGTGGCCGACTCGATCTGCTGGTCGCGGTTTTGCCGGATCCCGCTGGGGACACGGGTGCCGCACCCGTCGACGCTGGGCAAGCTGACCGCCCGCTGCGGCGCGAGCGTGATCGAGCAGCTGAACGCGGCGCTGTTGGCCAAGGCGGTCGCGGCCAAGGTGGTCAAGACCGACAAGGTCCGCGCGGACACCACCGTGGTCCCAGCGAACGTGGCCTACCCGACTGACTCCGGGCTGCTGGTCCGCGCGATCGTGGCGATCATGACGCTGGTGGCGCGGGTTCACGCCGGCGGCGCGGCGTCCCGGACCAAGGTGCGGGACCGGCGCCGGGCGGCTGGGCGGCGGGCGCGGTCGATCTCGGCGCACCTGAAGCTGCGCAACGAGCAGGCCAAAGCCAGCGTGCTGGCGATCACCGGCGAGCTGGCCGACCTTGCCGAGGCCAGCGTCACCGAGGCCACCCGGGTGCTGGCCAATGCCCGCCGCCATGTTGCCCGCCGCGGTGCGGGCACCCCGGGGCGGCTGGCCTGGGCGATCGATGACCTGGAGGTGATGTTGGGCCGGGCCACTCAAGTGGTGGCCCAGACCCGCACCCGGCTTTCCGGGGCGATCCCGGCCTCGGCGACCCGGCTGGTGTCCCTGCACGACGTGGACGCCCGCCCGATCGCCAAGGGCCGGCTCGGCAAACCGGTCGAGTTCGGCTACAAGGCCCAGGTGGTGGACAACAGTGATGGCATCGTCCTGGACCACGGCGTGCACCGGGGCAACCCGGCGGATGCCCCGCTGCTAGCCCCGGCCATCCGGCGGATCAAAACCCTGGCCGGTCGAGCACCGCGCGCGGTCACCGCCGATCGGGGCTACGGCGAGGCCAAGGTGGACCAGGAACTGACCGACCTCGGCGTGAGCACCGTGGTGATTCCCCGCAAGGGCAAGCCCGCCAAGGCCCGCCGCGAGCACGAGCACGGCCGCCGCTTCCGCCGCCTGGTCAAGTGGCGCACCGGCAGCGAGGGACGCATCTCCTACCTCAAGCGTCGCTACGGCTTCGACCGCACCCGCCTCGATGACCTGGCCGGCGCCCAGACCTGGTGCGGCCTGGGCGTCCTCGCACACAACACCGTCAAGATCGCCCACCTGATCCAGACCCGGCAGAGCCACCCGCCAGCAACCCAGAAGCGGCCCAGCCGTCATCGATCTGCCCAACCACAAGCCCCCAGCGCCGCCGCGACCGGACCCCCGCCTGACCCACTGCCCTGGTCCAGCCCCGCTGCATAACCTTCCTCCCGAGCTCCCGGCCGACCCGGCACGCTCTGGCCAGGCCCTCCCAAGACGGGAGGGCGCCTGGACAGAGGCCGGACAGGCCGGGAGATGGGAAACAGGGTCGTACCCGATCCTGCCGATCTGTGTCCCACCCCTACTCAAGGCCATTTTTCGGGGCGAAGTAGCTAGTGCGACCCCGCTACGTGACCCGCCCCGCTTGTGGTGGAGACGGCAGTCCCCAACGAACCGGACTTGATGACATGCCCACACCGGACCCGGGGTCGCTAGAGCACCGGGCATGCCACCAAGGCTGAAGGACGAGAGCGCTGATCAGCTTGGGGTGAGTGTGTGTTTGTGTGCGCGGGGTCGGTTCTCTCCGAGGCCTTCCGGCTCTGGCTCTACGGCCACCCGATTCTCTAGGCGCGATCTTCGATGCTTGTGTCTTGGGGTGTGTTTCCGCTCCTCGATGCCTACACCCAGCAGCGTACACCATCGCTCCGACACGCGTTCGATCACGCGCCCCGGCGGGTCGCGCCCACGTAGCCGCCTCCAGCACATCGTGAAGCCCGTGACGGCGACGTTGCTCGGACCGACGACGGGGGCACTCTTGCCGAATTGGGCTCTTAAGAGATCAAGGGCGCGGCTCCGCCGCGCACCCGCCCCTCTGCGCGGAGCGTTAGGGACCCCCGCGCTTCGGCGCTTCGCGCCTGCGCGCACCCCCACCGCTCCGCGCTGCGGGGACTGGTCTTGAACGCGGTGCGGTTGGGTTACTTGACGACCCAGCGGTGGAGGTTCTTGTTGTGGCAGATCATCCCGGCTGTCCAGGCGGCGAAAGTCCCGCTTGCGATGGCGGGGGTGTGCGCGTGGCGGACGAGCAGGACCTGGGCACGGCCACACTCTGGGTGCCCGCTGGTGCGCTGGCGCGCCGTCGTGGTGACAATGTGGCGTGATCATGGACCAGGCCATCTATCGCGGCGGGGTTCGGTACGGCTGCGGCGACCTTAGCGACGAACTCGAGAAACTGCGGACGCTGCGTGACGGGTTCCTGTGGATCGGGCTCAAGGACCCCACCGACGCGGAGTTCGACGAGGTCAACGACGAGCTGGCGCTGCACCCGCTCGCGGTCGAAGACGCGGTGAAGGGCAACCAGCGTGCCAAGATCGAGCCCTACGAGGGCAGCATCCTGGCGGTGCTCAAGACGCTGCGCTATCTGCCGGAGACCTCCGACGTCGAGACCGGGGAAGTCATGGTCTTCGTCGGGGACCGCTTCGTCGTCACGGTCCGGCGCGGCGAGGGCAACCCGCTGCGCGACGTGCGCCACCGACTCGAGCTCAACCGCGACCAGCTGGCCCTTGGCCCCGCGGCGGTCCTGCACGCCGTCATGGACAGCGTGGTCGACAACTACGTGCTCATCGAGCGGGAGCTCTCCGACGACCTGGAACGAATCGAACAGCAGGTCTTCACGGGGGCCGAGGAAGCCGACGTCACCGCCATCTACCGGCTCAAGCGCGAGGTGCTGGAGTTCCGCCGGGCGGCGTACCCGCTCGCGGATGCCCTGCAGCGGGTTGGCTTGCGGCCCATCCCGGACCTGATCGACACTGACGTTCTGCCCTTCTTCCGCGACGTGGCCGACCACCTGGCCCGGGTCAACGACCACATCGAGTCCTACGACCGGCTGCTCACCGACATCCTCAACGCCCACCTGACGCAGGTCACCGTCCAGCAAAACGAGGACGTGCGGCGCATCTCCGCCTGGGTCGCCATTATGGCTGTGCCCACCATGATCGCCGGGATCTATGGAATGAACTTCGAGTTCATCCCCGAGCTGTCCGCGACCGTCACCATCGGGGATAGCGAGTTCTACTGGGGGTACTTCGCCATCCTGGCAGTCATCCTGGCGTCGACGGCAACCCTGTTCCTGTTCTTCCGCCGCCACCGTTGGCTCTAACGCCGATTCTCGCGCAGCGGATTGACTCCAGTTTGGTCATTGGTACTCGTAGCGCAGTCGGCGTCCGTGCCACCAGGGGACTTTGGTGGTGGGTAGGTCGGCTTGGCGTAGTACGGGTGAGTAGGTGCGGCGGTCGAGCCGGACGACGATCTCGTTGTTGTGGTTGTGGATTTCGCCGGCTGTGCTGAGGAAGCGACGTTGCAGGGTGTCGGGGGTGGCGGTGGCGTAGCCGGGTAGTCGCCGGCGGAGGGCGGCGCAGACGGTGTGGGCGAGCACGGACAGCACGACGTCGAGGTCGACGTTGAGGGGGACCGCGCCGGCGAGTGCGTCCAGGCCGAAGGATCGGATCGCTTCGGCGAGGCGCTGTTCGATGTTCATCCGCCGGGCGTAGCTCTCGATGATCTTCTTGGCTGGGCTGGTCAGATCGTTGGTGATCAGCAGGGTGGGTTCGTCGTGGCCCAGGCCGGCGACGGCCAGTTGCCGCAGGGTGCCGGGGTAGCTGCTCAGGGTGGCGGCGGGGTGGTCGATGAGTTTGACTCGGCGGGTCTTGCCGCCGGCGCGGGCGATGGTCAGCGCGGTCCAGGCGCGGGTGGGCAGGGCGTGGAGCGCGGCGGTGAGTTTGGGGGTGCGGGCCGCAGCGTGATGAACCCGATGCCACGCTCGGTGAGCTCGGCGAGTTGGTGTTGGGTGGTGACCTTGCTGTCGAAGATCAGCAGCTTGGGGTCGTGGCCGGTCACGGTGTGCCAGTGGTCGGCGAAGGAGAGCACTTCGTTGTTCTGGGTGGCCTTGGCCAGGTCCGCGTTGGCGTAGAGCAGGGTGTGGCTGTCGGCGTCCTCGGCGAAGAACGTCAGAACGCTTCGGGTGCGTTGGGATCTGCTTGGTACGTAATGCTTTTCCAGCGCCGGGTCGTGCCCCCAGTGCATGACGGCGTGGAAGTCCAGGTTGACCGCATCGCCGGTGCCGAGCCCGGCCTTGACACTGGCCTGGTCCAGGGCGGCCAGGAACGCGGCCTGTTTGGCGTGGTCGAGCCGATAGGAGTAGGTGCTCAGCGCGGTGGCCTTGGGCAGCGAGGTAAGGCCGGCGAACAGCGCCGCACCGGGGTCGGTGGCCAGTTCCTCGACATGGGAGACCCGGCGGGTGCCGGTGAGCTTGAGGGCCAGCAGCGACAGCACCGAACTCACCGCCGGGATGACCGCGGTGCCCGGATAGCCCGCGGCGGCCACCAGAGCGGGCAGGTCCAAGGCGACCAGGTCCGGGATGGTCAGCAGCAGCCCGGCCAGGTGGGTGTCGATCTGTTCGGGCCACGCGGCGAAGTCCACCACGCCGGTGCGCGGCTGGGGCTCGCGCCGCGGCAGGCCCCGCTCGGCGTGCGGGCGCGGCCACAGCCGCGGGAAGCCTTCCTCGGCGAGCACCTCGGCCACCCCGGTCCGGTTCAGCGTGGTGCCCTCGGCGGCCAGAATCTGGGCGATCTCATAGGCCGAGCGGCCAGCC
Source organism: uncultured Actinomycetota bacterium (assembly GCA_963724925.1). Lineage (GTDB taxonomy): Bacteria > Actinomycetota > Actinomycetes > Actinomycetales > Dermatophilaceae > Phosphoribacter. The sequence continues at coordinate 8,202 of CAVRXF010000023.1, forward strand.
CGGCGCAGCTCGATGATCCGGGCCCGGGCGGCGTCCTTGGCCGGTGCGCTCTTCGGGCCGGGTTTGGTGTCGGTGAAGAAGTCCCGTCGCCCGGCCCGAAAGTCGCGGGCCATCGACTGCACGCTGGCGGCGGTGTAGCCGAACCGGCTGGCCGCCTGCGCCGCGGTCGCACCCTCCAGCAGGTAGGCGCGCAGGGCCTCGTAGCGGCGCTGGTCGGCGGTGGCGGGTTGCGCGAAGAACTCAGCACCCGGCCGCGCCGAAGATGGGAGTGATCTTGCTGTCTGTTCGATGCGTTGACTACAGCAGTCCGTGCGCCAGCCGTCAACGTGACCCGCCGCGACAGCACGACGGTCGAACAACATCGCTGTAATTCAACGCCTTTGACGGCAGCAGTCATCCGCGGGCCGTGGGTCCCGTTCCCGCATGCGAACAGAATCACAGCACCTACAAACAGCGCGATCGACCCCAACACCCTGCGTTCGCGACCGGCTCTGAACCCGGAAAGCCTTACAGCGCAACCGAAACCATGACCCCGTCCGTCACCGCCCAAGGCCCCCGCCCACCAACCCGTCGGGCGCGAGAATCGGCGTTAACCGGTGTGCCGGCTAGCTGACCTCCCGCTCATTTCACCCCGGCATCCAACATCCACCTTGCAGCGCGCCCCGAGCAGACTGGCGCGCAAGACGACGCGGCACACGAAACGGGATGGGTGCGGTCGGGCAGGGGATGGGTCACGTGCCCGCGGCCCTGGCCCGCGGACAGCGCGTCGGTGACCAGCGGGCGGCAAAGAAGAACCGGTGCGCCCGCGTTCCCCAAGCGTTCCGCCGGGCCCACTCCATCCACTCACTGCACGCGGGCTTACGGTGGCGGACAATCGTCGGAGCGGGCCGCCAAGCCTTCGCAATGAGAGGGTCACCTCCCGAGCCGCCGACCCGATCGCTCAGCATGGATGCTCGCCTTGCCCGCCTCAACCCGTGACTTGACGACGGTGCCTGGTGAACACTCCGTGTTCCGCTTTGGTCGCCACCCAGCGCTGGACGGGTTGACCCGGACAAGTCGACCCTCCCGGGCGCTGGCTATCGGGTCGGTGGCTCACCCCTGGCCGGCGATCTATCACCGCTGCGAAATCGGTCCCCAGTAAGTCCCCAACGACGCGCACGATAACGGCAATTCCGGTGGCTCACGGCAACTGACAAGGTCCACGCCGAGCACGGGCTCGACCATGCCCCCACCTGGGGGTCAAGGGGTCGCAGGTTCAAATCCTGTTAGCCCGACGGGTAAAGCCGCAGGTCACAGGCTTGTAGCCGGATGATCCTGCGTCACGCAGGGGGCGTCGACCGAAGCTCGCCGGGCGCCATGTTGGTCAGACCTACGCGTTCAGCACGAAGATGAGCTCCTCGGTGCCGTCGTCGGGTGCTGGCGCCTTCGCCTCTTGCACGCGATCGCGCCGAAAGCCACACCTGTCCAGAACGCGGATCGAGCCTACGTTGTGCGCCGCGACATGGGCGTACAGCGGCCGGATCAACACCTCGTCCATGAGCAGGGCGAGCGCCTGCGTCGCGACGCTGCGGCCCCAATATTCGCGTCCGACCCAGTAGCCGAGCAGATGCTGCCCATCTTCCTGCCAGCTGCCGATGTGGCCCGCCACCATGCCGTCCGCAACGATGGTGCGCACAACCACGGTGTCGTCGGCGCGGACTTTCGCCCAGTGCGCCGCGAACACGTCCTTGTCGCGAGCGGGGAACGCCGCCATCTCGACCGCCTTCGGATCCGCCTGGTGGTCAAAGAACACGTCAAGGTCCCGGTCTTCGACACTCCTGAGACGCACCGCGGGTGTCATGTCGCGGACCCCGTTGATGGCCAGTCCTCCTCGCCTCGGTCCTTGCGTCGACCACCGTGGGTGCTCGGGCGGCTCCCGAGACCGACTACCGCAGGGCACCCACCACCTCGACGGCCCAACTTGTCACCGACCACCGACAACATGCGGAGGACGGGTACGCTCGTCCGATAATTGCCGCGATCCGCGCGTTCCGAGGTCGGCCAGGCGGCGTCTTTCAGCCGCGATAGACGCGGACCGTTTCTGCGACGCCGCCGCCGAAACCTCCGAGTATGGCCAGCCCCAACTTCGGGAACTCGAACTCGGACGCCGCCCCAACGAGGACCTCGCCCGCCGGTACGGCGAATGGCTCAACGCCGCTTGACCGCAGTAGGAGCATCGGACCCCGCGGAACTGGACCTTGCGCGTGTGGCTGACACGCCGCAGGCAGAGTCGCGGGAGCACCGTTGTGACAGGACAAAGGCGCATTGTGTTGCGGGAAGGGCCACTTCTAGAGTCCGGATATGATGCATCTCGCGCACTATGGGTCGCCGGATGGAGAGGCCGCGAAGCCACTCGATACGGGGGCTCTCCCTCCGTATCGCGACACCGACGCGCTTCTCGAGGCGCGTCGGTGTCTGTATTGCTACGACGCACCCTGCATGCAGGCCTGTCCTACACATATCGACGTGCCCGGCTTCATACGCAAGATCAGCACCGGCAACCTGCGTGGCGCGGCCATGACGAGTCTTGACAGCAACTTCCTCGGGGGGACGTGCGCGCGGGTCTGTCCCGTCGAGGAGCTGTGCCAAGGGGCCTGTGTCCTCAACGCGGTCGAGCAGCCGATCCAGATCGGTCGGCTGCAACGCCATGCCGTCGACCACCTCCCGGCGGGTGGGCAACGTCCCTACCAGCCAGGCGCCTCCACGGGCAATCGCATCCTCGTCGTGGGTTCCGGGCCAGCGGGCCTCAGCGCCGCCGCCGAGTTGGCCAAGCTGGGCCACGCCGTCACGGTCTGGGAGCGACGGGATCTCGCTGGCGGGCTGTCGACCTACGGGATCATCACCCTGCGTGAGCCCGTCGACGTCGCCCTGGGGGAGGTGCAGATGGTGCGTGATCTCGGCGTCGACGTGCAGACGGGTACGGAACTGGGCAGCGCCGCGGACCTGCACGCTGCCGTGGAGGACTACGACGCGGTCGTTCTGGCCACAGGTCTGGGGCAGGTGCCCGGGCTAGGGATCCCCGGCGAGATGCACGTCGTCGACGGCCTCGACTACATCGCCGAGGCCAAGCTCGGCCCAGAGCCCACGCATTCTTCCCGACGGGTCGTCATCATTGGCGCGGGCAATACCGCGATCGACGCGGCAACGGTCGCCGCGCGCCGCGGGGCGATGTCGACCATCGTCTACCGCCGCACCGCTACTGAGATGACGGCCTACGACCACGAGTACCAGTTCGCCCGAGATGAGGGAATTGACTTCAGGTTCCTCACCCAGCCGGTCCAGGTCCTCCACGAGGACGGCGTCGTTACTGGCCTGCGCTGCGTGCGGATGGAGCTCGGCGAGCCGGACGTCTCTGGTCGCCGAGCCCCGCGCCCGGTCAGCGACTCCCAGCACGTCGTGCCCTGCGACGTCGTCGTCTCGGCAATCGGCCAGGAGCGACCTGGTCCTGCTCAGGCTTGGGGTCTGGACCTCGACGGTGGAGCCATCCGGACCGACAGCGACCTCGCGACCAGCATCCCTGGCGTGTGGGCGGCCGGCGATGCCGTTCGGGCCCGGGGGGCGGCGAGCACCGTCATGGCGGTCCAAGACGGCAAGAAGGTCGCTCGAGCCATCGATGCGGCCCTGACCACAAACGCCGTGACCGTTTCGGGAGGGCACCATGGCTGACCTGACAACCACCTTCAGCGGTATCACCTCACCCAACCCCTTCTGGCTCGCGTCGGCGCCTCCTACGAACTCGGGTCACCAGGTGCACGCGGCCTTCGAGGCCGGGTGGGGCGGCGTGGTCTGGAAGACCCTCGGTCCGCCGGTGCTGAACGTCTCCAACCGATACGGAAGCATGAGCGTTGACGGGCAGCGTCTGCTGGCCATCAACAACGTCGAACTCATCTCCGATCGACCGCTCTCGATCAACCTGCGGGAGATCACCGAAATCAAGAAGGAGTGGCCCGACCGAGCCGTCATCGTGTCGGCGATGGTGGACGCCGACCCCTCTGCCTGGCGGGAGATCATCGACCAGATCGAGCAGACCGGCGCCGACGCCATCGAGCTCAACTACGGCTGCCCCCAAGGCATGTCCGAGCGGGGGATGGGTGCCGCCGTAGGCCAGGTCCCCGAGATGTGCGAGCTCAATACCCGGTGGGCCAGCGAGGCCACGAACATCCCGGTCATCGTCAAGCTCACCCCAAACGTGACCGACATCCGCACCTCGGCACACGCCGCCCTGGCTGGTGGCGCCGAAGCGCTCAGCCTCATCAACACGATCAACAGCATCACAAAGGTCGACCTCGACACCCTGCGTGTCGTCCCTGACATCGGAGGGCGCGCCACCCACGGTGGGTATGCCGGCCCCGCCGTGAAGCCCATCGCCCTGCACATGCTCTCGGAGCTGATGACGGATGCGGAGATCCGCGGTGTGGGCACGCCGATCAGCGGCATCGGTGGGATTGCGACCTGGCAGGACGCCGCCGAATACCTGCTGCTCGGGGCAAGCTCGGTGCAGGTGTGCACCGCCGCCATGCACTACGGCTTTCGCATCATCGAGGACCTCGTCGACGGCTTGAGCAACTGGATGGACGGCAAGGGGTTCTCTACCATCGAGGACTTCCGAGGCCGAGCCCTGGTTGGAGTCGGCTCGTTTGGCCAGCTGGATCTCTCCTTTCACGCCGTCGCCCACGTCGACCCCGACGAGTGCGTCAAATGCAACCTCTGCTACGTTGCCTGCCGGGACAGCGCACACCAGTGCATAGACCTTCTGGACCCCAACGGCAACGTGGTCCAACCCGGCCGCGACCCCAACGACAACGGCAAGCACGTCTTGGACGACCGGCCGACACCTGTCATCCGCGAGGCAGACTGCGTCGGGTGTGCCCTGTGCGCCAACGTCTGCCCGGTCGACGGCTGCATCACCATGGTGCCGGTCGACAGCGGCCGCCCCCCAGTGACGTGGGACCAGCTCGTGGCCCACCGTCCCGAGGTAACCAGTGACTGGGACGCCATGGTCGCCTACCGCAAGGAAGCCGGCATCACCATCCACTGACCGCTCAGCCATCGAGAAGGTGCACTATGAGCAACAATCAAGGAAACGGCCCGGAAGAAGCGATCCCACCAAGCGCAGGGCCGGCCCTCACCACCTTGGACCCGGCGTTGTTCAACGAGGACCTCCGTCCGACCAAAGTGCGTGAGCGGACCTGGACGGTGCGGACTTACTCGACCCTATGGGTCGCGATGTGCATGAACGCTGCCACGTGGACACTGGCCGCCTCGCTCATTGCGCTCGGCATGAACTGGCTCCAGGCCCTCATGACGATTTTCCTCGCCAACCTCATCGTCCTCGTACCGATGCTCCTCAACAGCCACGCCGGCGCCAAGCACGGGATCTCTTTCCCCGTCTTCGCCAGAGCATCGTTCGGGGTGCGAGGGGCGAACCTGCCCGCCGTCCTTCGTGGCTTGGTCGCCTGCGGATGGTTCGGCATCCAGACCTGGTTTGGGGGGCTAGCTCTCAACCTCGGCCTCGGCGCCATCTTCGGGGAGAGCTGGACGAACCTCCCGGTTCTCGACCTTGGCATCGTCGGCACGCAGCCAGCCTCGACGTTTGTCTGCTACCTCGTATGCGCCGCGGCTCAGGTGGCGATCATCATCCGGGGATTCGACTCGCTGCGACGCTTCCAGTCGATTGCCGCCCCGCTCGTTCTTGCGGCGGTTCTAGTGCTCCTGGGCACCCTGCTCTGGCAGACCGGAGGGAACCTGGGGCCCGTCGTCACCGAGCCCTCCAAGCTGGGGTGGGGTAAAGACTTCTGGTTGAAGGCGTTCCCGCCCAGTCTGATGGCCAATATCGCGTTCTGGTCGACGCTCTCGCTCAACATGCCGGACTTCACGAGGTTTGCCGAGAACCAGAGGGCGCAGCGGCGCGGCCAAGCCTTCGGGTTGCCCATCACCATGCTCGTCGTGACCGCGATGGCGATCCTCACCACGTCGCTGGCAGCCGAGTACTACGGCGTCGACCCCTCTGTGCTGTGGAACCCGGCTCAGCTCGTGAGCAAGTTCGGCAGTCCGGCCGCGGTCGCTGCAGGCGCCTTCGTCATCGTCGTGTCCAGTTTCGCCGTCAACACCGCCGCCAACCTGGTCAGTCCCGCACTCGACTTCGCCAACACGGTGCCGCGACTGATCACCTTCCGCACCGGGGCAGTGCTTGCGGTCATCATCGGCACCCTGTTCCTCCCGTGGCGACTGCTGGCCAGCCCCGACGTTTACATCTTTGTCTGGCTCGGGTTCTACGGCGGCGTCCTCGGCACGGTAGGAGGCATCCTCGTGGCGGACTACTGGCTACGGCGCAAGACGAACCTGGACGTTCCGGACCTCTTCCGTAGGGAGGGGCTGTACGGGTACACCCGAGGCTGGCACCGCTCCGCCGTGGCCGCCTTCTTGATCGGAACGTTCTTCGCCGTGGGCGGCGCTTACTCGGTTCGCGCTGCGGACGGCACGCCGACCGGGCCCTTCCCCGAAAACGGGATCGTCCCGCTTCTGTCGCCGCTGTACGACTACAACTGGGTGGTTGCCTTCCTCGTCGGAGGCGTCGTCTACTACCTGCTTGCCAGACCGTCCCGCTCGGTCACCTACACGACGGTGCCCTTCGACGACGACGCCGTCCTGGACAGTCCGGTCGCGCAGCAGGCGTCCGTCCGGCAACCCGTCGCCCGGTCCACCGAAACCCCAGGCACAGAAGCAGAGGTCAGGCAATGAACCCCGTGCGTATCGCCCTCACCCAAGCGACGTGGACCGGCGACAAGGAGTCCATGATCGTCAAGCACGAGGACTATCTGCGCCGAGCCGCGGGAGAAGGTGCGCAGGTCATCTGCTTCCAAGAGCTCTTCTACGGCCCGTACTTTGGGATCGTCCAAGATGCCAAGTACTACGAGTTTGCCGAGTCGGTACCCGGGCCGACGACCGACCGATTCCAAGCACTCGCGGCCGAGCACAGGATCGTCATCGTCCTGCCGGTTTACGAGGAGGAGAACACAGGGGTGCTGTACAACACGGCGGCGGTCGTCGACGCCGACGGCACCTACCTAGGCAAGTACCGCAAGAGCCACATTCCGCACTTGGACAAGTTCTGGGAGAAGTTCTACTTCCGGCCCGGCAACCTGGGCTGGCCCGTCTTCGAGACGGCCGTCGGGAGGGTGGGTGTCACCATCTGCTACGACCGGCACTTCCCCGAAGGCTGGCGGATGCTCGGGCTCGCCGGTGCCGAGCTCGTCTTCAACCCCAACGCCTCCAAGCCGGGCCTTTCCAATCGGCTGTGGGAGCTGGAGCAGCCGGCAGCAGCGGCAGCCAACGGCTACTTCGTCGCCGTCCCCAACCGGGTGGGACGCGAGAACAACGAGTTCGGCGACGAGGCGGTCGACTTCTACGGCACGTCGTACGTGGTCGACCCGCAGGCAACTTCGTCGGCGACCTCGGCAGCCAGACCGATGAGCAGCTGCTCATCCGTGATGTGGACCTCGAGCTGGTGAGGTCCACGCGCTACAACTGGCAGTTCTACCGGGACCGTCGTCCCGACGCCTACGGCCTCATCACCGCCCCTTGACAGACACCTTTTGCGAAGGGCACCAGAGGGGGACCTAGGACATGGCAACAACACTCATCAAGGGCGGAACCGTCGTTTCGGCGACCGGGCGAGGCCTGGCCGACGTCCTCATCGACGGCGAGACCGTCGCCGCCCTGCTCGATCCCGCGTCTACAGCCTTCGGGCATGACTTGGCTGCACCGTCGACACCGTCATCGACTCGACTGGCAAGTTCGTCATCCCGGGTGGGGTCGATGTCCACACCCATATGCAGATGCCGTTCGGCGGCACCGACGCGTCCGACACGTTCGAGACCGGCACCCGGGCGGCGGCCTGGGGGGGTACGACGACCATCGTCGACTTCGCCGTCCAGCGCTATGGCGAGCGGGTCCAGGACGGCCTGGCCGCGTGGCACGACAAGGCCTCGGGCAAGTGCGCCATCGACTACGGCTTCCACCAGATCATCGGTGGCGTCGACGACGACGCCCTGGCCGCGATGCGCAGTCTCGATCGAGGAGGGCATGACGCAGCTACAAGATGTTCATGGCCTACCCGGGCGTCTTCTACAGCAACGACGCGCAGATCCTCAAGGCCATGCAGGTCGGGGCGAGATCTGGGCATGATGACGATGATGCACGCCGAGAACGGGCCCGCAATCGACGTCCTCGCCGAGCAGCTCATCGCGCAGGGCAAGACCACGCCGTATTACCACGGCATCGCGCGTGCTTGGCAACTCGAGGAGGAGGCGACTCACCGCGCGATCATGTCGCCAACCTCACCAGGGCGCCGCTGTATGTCGTGCACGTTTCAGCCAAGCAGGCCATGGAACAGCTCGCGGGCGCGCGTCATCGGGGCCTCAACGTCTTCGGCGAGACCTGCCCGCAGTACCTCTATCTCTCGTTGGAGGAGCAGCTGGGTGCGCCTGGCTTCGAAGGTGCCAAGTGGGTGTGCTCAACCCCGCTGCGGGCTCGGACGGAGGGCCACCAGGACGAGTTGTGGCGCTCGCTGCGGACGAACGCCCTGCAAGTCGTGTCCACCGACCACTGCCCGTTCTGCATGAAGGGGCAGAAGGACATGGGCACGGACGACTTCCGGGCAATCCCCAATGGCATCGGCTCCGTGGAGCACCGCGTCAACCTGCTCTACCAGGGAGTGGTGTCCGGGGAGATTACCCTTGAGCGGTGGGTCGAGCTCATCGCCACGACGCCCGCGCGGATGTTGGGAATGTACGGCCGCAAGGGTGTGCTGGCGCCCGGTGCGGACGCTGATGTCGTGGTGTACGACCCGCAGGGGCACACCTCCATCGGGTTTGAGAAGACCCACCACATGAACATGGACCACGCCGCGTGGGAGGGGTTGAGATCGATGGGCATGTCGATACCGTCCTCTCTCGCGGCACGACCGTCGTGGAGGACAACGAGTACGTCGGACGTAAGGGGCACGGCCAATACATCAGGCGTGGTCCCGGCCAGAATCTGATCTGAGGCGCACCTCGAGCGGGTTCCCGCGCTCACACAGGCTCGGCCTTGCGGCGCAAGATGACCACGGCCTGCACGACGCACTGGCGTACCTTCTCGCGCCCGATGCCGTAGTCGCCTGGCGCTGCTGGCGCAGCCGTCGACGAGCCTACCGTCGCAGCGAGGTTCGGGTTGATGGACTGGCGGCGGCGGCGAGAGCGGCAGCGACTGGGTCCGTGGAGGTCGCGCCGACGAGTCCGGCGGTGACCCGCACATGTTGGGGGTAGTCACGTTTGAGAGTGAAGGCGCTACCGGGGGCTACCCCGATGTTCTCTCGGGTTAAGCGGACCAACGCCGCTGGCTCATCCGCGACCGGCACCCAGATGTTGAGGCCGTCTGTGCCGCCAACGGGTACCCCTCGCCGCGCCAACGCATCAATGAGGGCTCGGCGCCGAGCCGAGGTATATTTTTCCAGCGTCAGCGACGGCTTCCACGGCGGTCGGGTTGGTCAGTAGTAGTACGAGCAGGCGTTGCAGAAGGCGACTGGTCCAGCCTTGACCGAGGTGTCGTCTGGCCTCGATCTGGTGGAGCACGCCCTCGGGTCCGCTCATCACAGGCCAGCCTCAGATCAGGTCCATGTGACTTGGAGTAGCTTCGGATGTGCACAATTCGGTCTCCCAGCCAGTGGCCCAGGCTGGCCGGTTCGCTGGTCGCGATGGCTCCGGAAGAGTCATCCTCGACGAGGAGAGCCCCTGAGCGGGGAGAGGATCCGGGTGAGCGCTT
>CAVRXF010000024.1:0-122644 GCA_963724925.1 uncultured Actinomycetota bacterium
GACTGGGCCAAGGGCCTGCCCTTCGACGTGCCCGTCGTCGGGGCCGACGTGGAGGACCTGTCGCAGGTCGACTACCTGTTCTGGGTCGGTTGCGCCCGGGGCCTTCGAGGACCGCGCCAAGCGCACCACCGAGCGGTCGCCAAGCTACTCCACACGGCCGGTGTCACGTATGCCGTGCTCGGTGACGGTGAGTCATCTCACCGGCAACTCGGCCCGCCGCGCGGGGAACGAGTTCCTCTACCAGATGCTCGCCCAGCAGAACGTCGAAGTGCTGACGGAGATCGGCGCGACGAAGATCGTCGTCACCTGCGCCCACTGCTTCAACACGATCAAGAACGAGTACCCCCAGCTGGGCGGGCACTACGAGGTGCTCCACCACACCCAGTTGCTCAACCGGCTCGTTCGCGAGGGCCGACTGGTGCCGGTGTCGCAGCCGGACAGTCCAGGCGGCACCAAGGACGCCTCCACGGCGCCGACCGTCACCTACCACGACCCGTGCTACCTCTGACAGCACAACCAGGTCTATGCTCCCCCTCGCGACCTGCTCGGCGCCCTCCCCTGGCGTGACCTTGTCCGGAGATGCCGCGGCACGGCCAGAAGTCGTTCTGCTGCGGCGCAGGCAGTGCCCGGATGTGGATGGAGGAGAAGCTCGGCGGGCCGGATCAACATCAACCGCACCGAGGAGGCCTTGGCCACCGGCGCGGCCCGGATCGCGGTGGGCTGCCCGTTCTGCAAGGTCATGCTGAGCAACAGGGCTGGAACACCAAGATCCAAGGAAAGGGCGCGGCGGCCGAGGGGTCGGTAGAGGTTGTCGACGTGGCCCAGATGCTGCTTGCCGCGGTTCGCCGGTGGCGAGCCAGGCTGTGCAGGCAGGGCCCCCCAGGGCGAACCCCAGCCGGTGCCCTCACACCCAGCAACCCCAGTGCCGCCCCACCCGGATGGAGGTATATCCGAGCAGCGGTGGCGGGGCTTCCCGTCATCGGAGGTAAACCCGACAACGGAGGTGATGAGGGCGCTTTTGCGCACGTTGACACCTCCGACCGACGTTCTTACCTCCACCGAAGGGCCAGCAGCAAACGTCACGTAGCCGGTGCTGGATGGGTCATGTCCGCCGGGACCACCCATTGGTCGAACTGGTCGGGGGTAACCGCGCCGGAGCTCACCGCCACCGCCGCCTCGCGCAGGGTCGACCCGTCGCGGTGGGCCTGCTTGGCGATCCCGCCGCGGGGTCGTAGCCGACGTGCGGCGCCAGCGCGGTGACGAGCATCAGGTCGGCGTAGGTTCGCCGCGATCCGCTCGCGGTCGGGCTCGAGCCCGACGCAGTGCTCGGTGAACGAGCGGCTCGCGTCGGCGAGCAGCCGGATCGTCTCCAGCACCGCGTGCGCCATCACCGGCGTGAAGACGTTGAGCTGGAAGTTGCCCTGCGTGCCGGCGAAGCCCACCGTCGCGTCGTTGCCGAACACGCGGGTGACCACCATGGTCATCGCCTCGCGACTGGGTCGGGTTCACCTTGCCCGGCATGATCGTCGAGCCCGGCTCGTTCTCCGGGATGCGTGAGCTCGCCGATGCCGGTACGCGGGCCCCGACGCCAGCCAGCGCACGTCGTTCGCCATCTTCATCAGCGCACGGCCAGGGTGCGCAGCGGCGGCTGACACGGCCACCAGCGCGTCGTGCGCGACGGGCTGCACGAAGAGGTTGCCGGCCTGCTGGAACGCGCAGCCCGTCTCGATCGACAGATGCGACGCCACGCAGCGGCCCGAACCCGCGGGTGCGCGTTGAGCCCGGTGCCGACGGCCGTGCCGCCGATCGCCAGCGCCCGAGCCCGTCGCCGCGCGTACCGACGTCGTCCTGCGCGTCGCGGAGCTGCGCCGCCCAGGCGCCGATCTCCTGGCCGAGCGTCACCGGCGTCGCGTCCTGCAGGTGGGTGCGCCCACCTTGACGACGTCGCCGAGCTCGCGCGGCCTTGGCCTCCAGCGCCGTCGCCAGCCCGTCGACCGCCGGGTGCAGCCGCTCGGCCAGCTGAGGACGACGGCCACGTGCATCGCGGTGGGGAAGGTGTCGTTGCTCGACTGGCCGTGTTGACGTCGTCGTTGGGGTGCACCGGGACTTCGCGCCCAGCTCGCCGCCGAGCAGCTCGATCGCGCGGTTGGCGACGACCTCGTTGGCGTTCATGTTGCTCTGGGTGCCGCGACCCGGTCTGGAAGACGACGAGCGGGAAATGGGCGTCGAGCTCGCCGGCGACCACCTCCTCGGCCGCCTCGACAAGGTGCCCGGCCAGACCTCGCCGGTCGAGCCGCCCAGCTCGACGTTGGTCAGCGCGGCGGCCTTCTTGAGGAGCCCAAGCGCGCGGATCATCGGCCGTCCCCACACGAAGGTGTCCCCGCCGATGTCGAAGTGCTCGATGCTGCGCTGGGTCTGCGCGCCCCAGTACCGGTCGGCCGCAACAGCGATCTGGCCCATGCTGTCTGTTCGATGCGTGTGCTCATGGTGCGCTCCCGCTTGGCGTTGGCTCGGAACTCGCGCCTTAAGGCGCTTTGCTTTTCGCGAATTTGTATGCTGGGGTAGTTACACACACCGGCTCGAACCCGTGGCTGGCCTCCTTACTGTTGTGGAGTCGCCATGAGCGTTCGAGCCGTTTCTGCTGTGTCCTCTACCCACTGTGCCGAATCCGAGCAGCTTCACCCGAAAGGCCTGGCCGAGGCTAGGGACCGCCGAGTGTGCGAGCTGGTCACAACGGCCCGGGCAGTCCGGGACGAAACGCGGCGTCGGTCCTTGTTCGAGGAGGCGATCCTGGTCGGCCGGCCGATGGCCGCCGCCCTCGCCCGCCGTTACCACCGTCGAGGCATCGACGAGCAAGACTTGGAACAGGTTGCCATGCTGGGGCTGTGCAAGGCGGTCCGGGGGTTCCAGCCGGCCCGAGGGGTGAGCTTCGCGGCATACGCGGTGCCTACGATCACCGGGGAGCTCAAGCGGCACTTCCGCGACGCCGGGTGGATGGTGCGCCCGACGCGGTCGCTCCAGGAGTTCGGCCAGTCGATGCGAGCTGCAGAGGAGCATCTCGTCCAACGCAGCGGACACCAACCCTCGACCGTGGAGGTCGCCGCGTTCCTCGACGTCGCCGTCGAGCAGGTCGAGGCGGCCCGGCAAGCCGAGCGGGGGTTCTGGGCTGGCTCGCTTGACACCCCCGACGGGGCCACTGGACAGGCGCTCGGGGCTACTCTCGCCGATCCCCATGACGATTTCGAGCTCGTCGACGCGGCCCTCGTGGTCGGTCCGGCCCTGGCCGCCCTCACCGCACGCGAACGGCGCATCGTCCAACTGCGCTACGTCAACGGTATGACCCAGGCTGAGATCGGTTCGCGGATCGGGGTGACCCAGATGCAGGTGTCCCGCCTGCTGCGCGACGTGCTCGCAAAGCTGCGCCGCGGAATCGGCGACCCCAGCGCGGGGCTGGTGAGGCGCCCACGCAGAGTCGGACCCAAAAAGGTGTGGCGCCCGGATGCCTCGGGTAGAAGATCGCCGCACCGTCCGTCTCAAAAAGCCGGGGCGGACGGTGTCAACTCAGCACGCCCAGTCGGGCCGGGGTAACGGATGACGGTGCGGATCGGGACGTCCGGGTGGAGCTATGACCACTAGGCAGGCGTCCTCTACCCACCAGGGCTGCCGACGGCCGACCGGCGCGATGTGTACGCGCACAACTTCGACACCGTGGAGCTCAACGCGAGCTTCTACCGCTGGCCCGGCCAGCGCAGCTTCGCCATGTGGCGAAGGCGCCTTCCGGACGGGTTCGAGATGTCGGTCAAGGCGCCTCGCGGGCTCACCCACGCCAAGCGGCTCTACGCCCCGGAGATGTGGCTCGATCGGATCGACGCAGCGTGGAAGGCTTTGGGCCCGCGGTTCGGTGTCCTGCTCGTGCAGCTGCATCCTGCGCATGAGCGCGATGACGCGCGGTTGGCGTGGTTCCTCGACCACGCCCCGCCCGGGATGCGCCTCGCCGTCGAGTTCCGCCACCCAAGCTGGCACGTGGACGAAGTCCGCGAGCTGCTGGCCTCGCGCGGCACGGCATACGTGGTCATCAGCGGGGCGAACCTGCCCTGCATCCTGTGGGCCACGGCCGGGTTCGTCTACGTGCGGCTCCACGGTCCGAGCTACGACAGCTTGTATGCCGGGTCGTACTCTGACGAGGACATGTGGTGGTGGAGCGAGCGCATCCGTGAGTGGAGATGGCAGGGCCGCGACGTCTACGCCTACTTCAACAACGACGGCGACGGCAACGCGGTGCGCAACGCCTGGACGCTGCGCAACTTCGTTAACCGCTGAGCGCTCGACACGTTTGGGCCGCCCAGCCATAGTGGTCCGACGGCCGCCCAGGACGAGTACGACGTAATCGTGATCGGACCGGCCCCGCGGGAGAGGTTGCGGCTCAGCGGATTCGGCGTGGGGCCTGTCCGCCGTGGCGGTCGAGCGTCGGCTCGTCGGCGGGGAGTGCTCGTTCTACGCGTGCTCGCCGACCAAGGCGAAGCTACGACCGGTGCACGCGACCCGGGCAGCGCGCGGGTCCGCGGCAGCGAGGGCGCGGTCCTGGTGGCGCGTGAGGTGCTGGCGGGGCGGGACGAGTTCGTCTCCAACGGGGACGACACGCACGCTGCCGCGTGGCTGGCCAGGAAGGGGATCGACCTGGTGCGTGGCTCGGCTCGGCTGGTCGGCGAGCGCGAGGTCGCCGTGGGCGAGCGCGTGCTGCGGGCCCGACGGGCGGTCATCGTCTCGACCGGCTCGGCTGCTGCCGTGCCCGACATCCCCGGCCTGCGCGATGCGCGGCCATGGACCAACCTCGAGGCGACTAACACGAAGACAATCCCTGCTTGGCTCACGGTGCTCGGCGGAGTGGTGGTCGGCTGCGAGCTCGCCCAGACCTTCGCCGCGCTCGGGTCACAGGTGGTGCTGCTCCAGCGGGGGCGCGCAGGGTGAGCGTGCGCGAGGCGGCGGACGGCCGCGACGGGTCGATGTGCGGCTGAACACCCATGTCGGCTCGGTGCGCCGGGATGGCACTTCGGTGGGGGTCACCCTGACGGACGGCGGAGTGGTGAACTCGGACGAGGTGCTGTGCGCGTTGGGCCGGGTCGCCGCCACTGCCGACCTAGGGCTCGAGACCGTCGGCGTTGTACCGGACGAACGCGGCTACCTACCGGTCGACGAGACCCTGGCCGTCCGCGGGGCGGACGGTGGCCTGCCCTGGCTGTATGCCGTGGGCGACGTCACCGGTGCGGCGCTGCTGACCCACATGGGCAAGTACCAGGCCTGGGCCTGCGCTGACCTCGTCGTCGCCCGGGCAACCGGTGGCGACCAGCTCGACGCCGCGCTGCGGGCGACCTCGACGTCGACCGCCATCACCCAGGTGATCTTCACCGACCCGGAGGTCGCCGTCGTCGGCCCGACCGTCGAGCAGGCCCGCTCCCGGGGCACGGATGTGCGCGCCGTCGACGTGAGGATGACCAGTGCCGCCGGAGCCAGTGTGCAAGCGGACGGGTATGCCGGGTCCGCTCGGCTGCTCGTCGACGAGGCCCGACGGACCCTGGTCGGCGCGACCTTCGTCGGCCAGGACACCGCCGAACTGCTGCACGCAGCGACCATCGCCGTCGTCGGAGAGGTGCCGCTGGAGCGGCTCTGGCAGGCGGTCCCGGCGTACCCGACGATGAGCGAGGTGTGGCTGCGCCTGCTCGAGGAGTAGGGCTGCTAGCCCACCGCTGGCCGCGGACGTCGGGTCCAGCCCGGATGCCGCTTCAACAGGAGCGTTTGCGCCGCCCCAACGGCGTTCCGGCTCCTATCGAGGGTGCTTCGAGCGCACCTGAACGCCCAGCTCCTTGGCACGAGCCATTAGTTCGGGCTTGGTGCGCTCGTCGTAGTTCTCGGCCTTGGCTCCCTTGTGCCCGACGCTCGATCGGGACGTGTTGGCCGCAGCGTTGGCGATGCGCGCGGCCTTCTCCTTGCTGGCGCCCTCGTCCCGCAGATCCTCGTACATCTCGGGGTCCTTGACCGAGGGCCCTGGCTTGTTGCGCGGCATACGCGCCTGTTACCCGTGGGGCCACGGGCGAACGGGGCCGATGGGCCTAGCCGAGACCGTTCTGCGTCACGAACGCCTTGGCGACCACCGTCGCGTCCTTCTTGTCGATGTCGACCTGCTTGAGCAGGTCGGTGAGCACCGGCGTGGTCAGCTTGGCCGAGACCGCGTTCAGCGTCGAGGTGATCTGGTCGGTGACCCGGTCCTTGCGCATGAGCGGCACGACATTGTCCGAGCCGAACAGCAGCTTCGGGTCGTCCATGGTGACGAACCCGTTGACCGCGATCCACGGCGTCGTGCTGAAGATGTTGGCGACCTGGACCTGGCCGTTGACCAGGGCGTCGACCGATGCCTTGCCGCTTCGGTCGATAAACGCCTTGGGGACGAAGCTGTACTCGGACTTGAGCCCGACCAGGCCCTGCTGGCGGGTCTGGAACTCGGCAGGCGCACCTAGCGTGATCTCGTCCTGGTGGGCCACCAGGTCACCGATCGACTTGAGGCTCCACTTGCTGGCGGTGTCCTTGGTGACCACGAGCGAGTTCTTGTCCTCGGCCGCGCTCTTGTTGAGAATCACCCAGTTCGCGGGCAGCGCCGCTTTGAGCGCTGCGTACACCTCGTCGGACCCCTTCGCGGTGGAGTCCTTCTTCAGGTAGGTCAGCAGCGACCCGGTGTACTCCGGCAGGATCTGCACGGAGTTGTCGTCGAGGGCCTTGAGGTAGACCTCGCGGCTGCCGATGTTGGGCCGGGTGGTCGCGGTGACGCCCTTGGCGTTGAGCGCAGCCGCGTAGATCTCGGCCAGCACAGTGGACTCGCTGAAGTTGGCGCCGCCGACGACGACCGGGGCGGCGGACCCGCCGCCCGTCGCGGACGTCGATGTCGACGTGGTGGGGTTCGACGAGGCGCCGCAGGCGGCCAGGCCAAGCGTCGCGACCGCCGCGGTGAGGACGATGAAGGTGCGCTTCATGGGACTTCCCTTTCGGTGGTGGACCTGGCACCGGTGGGCGCGAGGATACGGGCTGGGCTGGCGTCGGGTGCAGCCGGGGCGGCAGTAGGGTCAACGGGCGTGCTTCGAGGGAACCTACCGCTCAAGCCTGGGGACACGGCATACCGCGACACGATGATGAGTATCCCCTCGAGGATGAGCGCAAGCGCGGCGACCAGGATCGCGCCGCCGGCCATCTGGGCGTAGTCGCGCACCGCGAGCCCGTCGAGCAGGTACCGGCCGAGGCCGCCGAGGCTCACCGACGCGGCGATGGTTGCCGTAGCGATGATCTGCAACGTGGATGCGCGCAGCCCCGACATGATGAGCGGCATCGCGCAGGGCAGCTCGACCCCGCGCAGCACCTCGCGCGAGCGCATGCCGACCCCGTATGCCGCGTCGCGGGCTGCGGGGTCGACCGCCTGAATGCCGGCATAGGTGCCCGACAGCAGGGGCGGCACCCCGAGCAGCAAGAGCACCACGATGCTGGGGATGATGAAGGCCAGCTGGCTCGCGAAATGCGGCCCGACGATCATCTCGACCGCGAACAGCAAGCCAAGGCTCGGCACGGCGCGCGCCACGTTGCTGATGGTGACCACCCAGCGGCCCCGCCCGGTGTGCCCCACCCAGAGACCGGCCGGGAGCGCGATCGCCGCGGAGAAGGCCAGGGCGAGCGCGGAGTACCACAGGTGCTCGAAGACGCGGGTCGGTATGCCACGGGGCCCGGCCCAGTTTGCCGGGTCGGTGAGCCAGCCGACGATGTCGTTCAGCACGAGGTGCTCACTGTCCCGCCCGCTGCCATGGGGTGAGTGCCCAGGCGCCGGCCCGGATCACCGCGTCGAACAGCAGCGCCAGCAGCAGGCAGCCGACCATGCCCGTGGCGATCTCCAGAGGGAAGTCGCGCTGGTAGCCGTCGGTGAGGTAGTAACCCAGCTGGGGGTAGCCGATGAGCGACGCGACACTGACGATGCTCACGTTGCTCACGGCCGCGACCCGCAGGCCGCTGGCGATGACCGGCACGGCAAGTGGCAGGTCGACGGCGAACGCCCGCCCAACCCCGCGGTAGCCCATCGCCATCGCGGATTGGCGGGTCGAGTCGGGCACCGAGCTGAACCCGTCGGCGACGGTGCGCACCAACAGCGCGACGGTATAGATCGTCATGGCCACGTAGACGTTGATTGCGTCGAGGATCTTGGTGCCGAGCAGCAGCGGCATCAGGATGAACAAGGCCAGGCTGGGGATGGTGTAGAGCAGGCCGCTCCCGCCGACGACGACCGGTGCCAGGCGCGGGTCACGCTGGGCCACCCAGCCGAGCGGCAGGGCGACGAGCAGCCCCACCACGAGCGGGATGCCGGCCAGCAGGGCATGAGCGACGGCATACGAGCCGATCTCGCCGAGGTGGTCGGAGACCCATGTCACGGCGGGCCGGCTGGCTCGGCCTGCAGGGCCGCTAGCACGTGATCGGCCGTCACCGTGCCGCGCAGTATGCCGTCGCCGTCGACGAGCACGCCGCGGCCAGAGGGCGCGGACAGGGCTGCGTCGAGCACCGCCCGCAGGCTCGCCCCTGCTCTGGCGACGGTGCCGCCGCGATGGAGGGTATTGGACTCGATGGGGCCGGTGAGGTTGGCCGGCTCGACCCAGCCGACGGGGCGGCCGTCGGGGTCGACGACGAGCAGCCACCGGTCGTCGGTCGCGGCGCGGGCCGCCTCCGCGCTCGCGCCGAGGGTGACGGTCTGCTCGTCGGCGACCGGCAGGTCTGGGGCGTCCCGGAAGCCCAGAGCGCGGTAGCCGCGGTCGCGGCCGACGAAGTCGGCGACGAAGTCGTCCACGGGGTCGGCGAGCAGCCGGGCCGGCCCGGCGACCTGGGCGAGCTGACCGCCCACGCGCAGGATGGCGACGAGGTCGGCGAGCTTGACCGCCTCGTCGATGTCGTGGGTGACGAACAGGATGGTCTTGCCCAAGTCGCGCTGCAGGCGCAGGAACTCGTCCTGCAGCTGCTCGCGCACGACGGGGTCGACGGCCGAGAACGGCTCGTCCATGAGCATGACGGGCGGGTCGGCCGCGAGGGCCCGGGCGACCCCGACCCGCTGCTGCTGGCCCCCCGAGAGCTGGCTGGGGTAGCGGTCGGCGAAGGCCTGCTCCAGACCGACCCGGTCCAGCAGCTCCCGCGCGCGGGCGTCGGCGCGCCTGTTGTCCCAGCCGAGCAGCCTCGGCACGGTGGCGATGTTGTCGATGACGGTGCGGTGCGGGAACAGGCCGGCATGCTGGATGACGTACCCGATCCCGCGGCGCAGCTGGGCCTCGTCGACGGCCGAGGTGTCCTGGTCGTCGAGCCAGATGGTGCCGGACGTCGGTTCGATCATCCGGTTGACCATCCGCAGCGTCGTCGTCTTGCCGCATCCGGACGGACCGACGAGGACAGTGATGCGGCCGGTGGGCGCCTCAAGGGTGAGGTCGTCGACGGCGACCGTGCCGCCGGCATACCGCTTGGAGACGCCCTCGAAGCGGATCATGGCGGCTAACCTAACCGACCCCTCGGACTACCCCGGGCGGACCCGCGGCCAGTTGAGCCTCGTCGGCCCGCGGTCAGCTGCCCGGCGGCCGGTAGTCCACCGAGCGCCGCAGCGCCTCGTCGACCTGCTCCACAGTCAGCAGCTTGGTGGTGCGCGCGTTGACCGCGCCGCTGCTGTTGATCGTGAGGGCTACCGCGGCGGCTGCCTCGTCGTCCGGCACTTCCATGATGGCGAACACGTCCGTGTCGCCGAAGGCGAAGTGGAACGACTCGAGCCGGCCGCTCATCGCCTCCAGCATTGTGGACACGGCATCCGACCGTGCCCTCGCGCCGCCGGAGCGGACCCCGGCCATGCCCTGGGCCGTGTAGTTGGCGCTGATCAGGTACTTGGGCATGAGCACACCTTCCGGTCGAGGACCCGCCGCGCTTGCATGCTAGTCCGGTCTCTGACCGGTTACCGGAAAACGGCGTAGTGCCCCATCGGCCACTCAACTGGTGACCGGGTGCGCCTCGCCTCGGACCGCCGCCTGCCCTGCGGGGACCTCGCTGAGACGCAGCAGCGTCGGCCCGTGGATTCGCCCGACCGAGCACCCTGCGACGAAGAGCGCCAGGGCAGCCCCGGCGACCATGACCACCGTTGGCGTGCCGACCGGCATACCTCCCGCGCCGAGCTGGATGATCGGCAGGCCGACCGCCCAGGCACGGGCGTTGGCCCACACCCAGGCCCAGGGGTGCCGGGTGACCCGGCGCAGGACGAGCGCCTGGGTGCCGCCGAGAACCGGCCCGGCAGCGAGCCCGGCGAGCGCCATCATGGCCAGCTGCAGGACCAACGCCGGCTCCGTCGCGCCCTCGGCTGAGGTCGCGTCGTCCTGCATGAGCGCGAACGGCAGGCTCACGGCCAGCCAGGCGATCAGCCCGCCGAGCATGGTGGCGCCCACCCAGGCGCGGGCCGCGATGGCGGGGGCTCGCTCGCGCAGGACCCGCCACTGCAGCCCACCGACGATCACGCCCTCCAGCACCGCGAACACCACGGCGGCGACCAAGGCCGCGGCGACGGTCGGGAGGGCGGACTCCAGCCTCAGCTGAAGCGGCAGGCTTGCCAGGGCGCCAAAGCCCAGGCCCAGCAGCTCCCCCACTCCGTTGGCCAGCACCCAGCGCCGCAGCATGGTCTCGCCTCAATCCCTTGTCGTGTCAGTCCCGTCCATCCTCGCCCCGTTGCCGCCCGATCCCCCGCGACTGCGAGGGGGCTCACGCAGCCGGTGCGGAGGAGGGAAGAAACTGCACCACTGGCGCCTCTGCGGACGTCGAGCGCCGGGCCATGGGCACGCGCTTGAGGTATGCCGTGAGCGCGGCCTCCCGAGCCGGGCCGTCGAGCAGCTGGCCCTGGACGGAGTGCGGCCGGGTGCCGGACTGCAGGGTGGCGGCCAGCGGCCGGCGGAACGCCCGCCACCAGGTCTTGCCCTCGTGCTCGCCCACGACCACGATCCACCCCGCGCCAGACTTCACCGCCCAGACCGGCAGCTCGATCGCCCGGCCGGACTTGGGCGCGGTGTAGCTCACGACGGTGGTACTCGGGCCGACGAGCCAGTGCAGCGGCGTCCGGGCCAGGAAGATGACGAGGCGGTTCACGGCATACCCCTAGACCGAAGCCCGCTGGAAGTTCTGCCAGGACCGGCTCGCGGTGGGGCCGCGCTGGTCCTGGGAGTGCGAGCCGGAGACCCCGCTGCCGTAAGGGTTCTCGGCGGCCGAGGTAAGCCGGAAGAAGCACAGCTGACCGATCTTCATACCCGGATACAGCACGATCGGCAGGGTGGCCACGTTGGAGAGCTCGAGGGTGACGTGGCCCGAAAACCCGGGGTCTACGAAGCCGGCGGTGGCGTGGGTGAGCAGGCCGAGCCGCCCGAGTGACGACTTGCCCTCGACCCGTGCCGCCACGTCGTCGGGCAGGCTGATGACTTCCAGGCTGGACCCGAGGACGAACTCGCCGGGGTGCAGCACGAGGCTGTCGTCCGGCTCGCCGACCTCGACCAGACGGGTGAGGTCGGGCTGCTCCTGGGCGGGGTCGATGTAGGGGTAACGATGGTTGTCGAAAAGGCGAAAGTAGCGGTCCAGGTGCACGTCGACGCTGGAGGGCTGCACCATCGCCGGGTCCCACGGCTCGAGGCTGATCCGCCCCTCGGCAACCTCGGCGCGGATGTCCCTGTCGGAGAGCAGCACGGGCTCACGGTATCGCGCAGGCGTCGGCCGACAACTCCAGGAGTGTTGCTTGCTCCACGATGCATCATGGAACTGCTGACAGATCGAGGAATTTAGCGCGGCGGCGGGTCGGCTAGACTCCCTGATCGCCCGCTGCCTGACCGGATTGGCGGCGCGCGAGCGTAGCTCAATGGTAGAGCGCTAGCTTCCCAAGCTAGATACGCGGGTTCGATTCCCGTCGCTCGCTCCAATCCGTTCCCCCACGTCAGAGCCCTCGTCGCGCGTCGCCGTCGTCTCATCCGGTCGCCCATTGGCCGTGACATGCCAACCATTTGCCCCTGCTCCTTAAAGCATTGTCAGGTGCGCCCAGCCGGATGAAACAGAGCCGAAACACTGGTGGGCGACCATGGGGGAGTCAGTTGCCCCTATGAAAGGAGTGCATCGTTTCGTCGACGACCACACGAGGCATCGCCCTCGTTGCTCACGACAACATGAAGCCGGCCCTGCTCGACTGGGCCGAGTACAACGCGGCAACGCTCGCTCGGCACCGGCTCTACGCGACCGGCACCACCGGCACCCTGATGCAGTACGAGCTCGGCCTGACCGTCGAGCGGCTGCTCAGCGGGCCGGTAGGTGGGGACCAGCAGATCGGTGCCAAGATCGCCGAAGGCGAGATCGACGTCCTGATCTTCTTCTGGGACCCACTCGAGCCGCAGCCGCACGACCCGGACGTCAAGGCGCTGCTTCGAATCGCCACAGTCTGGAACACGATGACGGCCTGTAACCAGGCGACCGCGGACTTCGTCGTGTCCTCGCCACTGCTGGCCGGCGACTACGAGCCGGCCCGCCCCGACTTCGGCGACCGTTCCGCCGAGCAGTTCGCTGGTGAGCGCCGCGTCATGTCGGAGGCCGCACCGGAGGGGGGCCACGCCGAACCGATACCGGCCTGACGGGTATGCCGGCGCCGCGCTCTCGGGGGGCGCGGCGCGGACCTACGTTGTGCTCCGCCCCGTCGAGCAGGGCCGGCTTTCGGTTGTCGTGCACGACGAGGGCGATGCCTCGGGTCATGGTGTCAGCTGGTCACTCCGGCGCCAGCCCCGACGTCGACACCGGCTGCGCCCAGCGGACCACGCCCTTCTAGCGGCTCGCTAGAGCGCTTCTCGAGCCTTCTGCGTAGGACCACCTACGAGAGGAGCACGACATGGTGCAACAGCTGCAGAGGCGGCGCTGCTGGCGTCACCTGGCCGGGAGATCGCCGTGGGCAGCTGCTCGGGTTGCCCGGCGGTCCTGCTGGCGCCGAGCCGGTGCTCGACGCTCGGGCGCGGGCGGAGTACCGGGAACGGCTGGCCGAGCTAGAGGCCGATCAGGAGGCCGCCGAGGAGCTGCACGACCTCGGCCGGGCTGAGCGCGCCCGCGCCGAGTACGACTTGACTTAATCGTCGCCGAGCTCACCGCCGCCACTGGTCTCGGCGGACGCAGCCGGCGCCTCGCCGACGAGACCGAGCGAGCCCGCAAGACGGTCACCGCGCGAATCCGGTATGCCGTGCGCATCACGAATGCCCACCCAGAGCTGGCCGACCATCTGACCGCGAGCGTGCGTACCGGAGTGCTGTGCAGCTACAGCCGCCGAACCCCATGGCCTGGCGGACCTACCCAACCGACGGACTATGTCCCGTGAGATGCCTCCTGGCCGGAGGTAAACCCGAGCGGTGGAGGTGTTACCGAGCGCTCTAGCGCACGTCTGCACCTCCATGGCCGGTTGATGCGACTGCAGCTGACACCAATGGCCACAGCAGTCACTGCCCGTTCAACTGCGACAAGAAACGCCGAAAAGTGCACCGGATCCGGTGAACTTCTCGGCATGTGCTGGCCCGTGTGGAACTGGTGTGACTGCTGAGCCTGTCGTGACCAACCGCGGAGGTAAACCCGAGCAGTGGAGGTGTTACCGTGCGCTCTTGCGCACGTCTGCACCTCCATTGGCCCCCTGGCCGGAGGTAAAAAATGAGCGCCGGTGGAGGGCCCAGGGCGGTCACCCCGTACGGCCGGCCTTTGACACCGGCACCCGCCGCCAGTCACGGGAGCGCGCACCCGGCCGGTATGCCGACTCGAGCCGCTTGGCGACGATACCCGGCATACCGTTCTCGGCCGCGGCGGCGAGCACGTCGCGCCCGCCGCCGTCGAAGGACGGCGGCACCCGCCAGGCCGGCCCGCGCAGCTCCAGCCCCTCAAGCAGGGAGCGGCGGACGCGGAACGGCTGCTCCAGCAGCGAGTGGCCGTCGAGGTAGAGCAGGTCGAAGATCAGGTAGGTCATCGGCAGCTGCTGTGCCTGGCGCCGGGCCTTTGCCGCGCTCACGTCCGGGCCGCCGGCCTGCACCCGCCGCTGCACCCGCCGCTGCAGCCGGGCGGGATCCGGACGGCCGCCAGCGCCGACCGCCACGAGCTCGCCGTCGAGAACCACCGGCGTGGTCCCCAGCGACGCGCCCAGGTCGCGCAGCTCGGGGAAAGCGCGAGTGAGGTCGACTTCCGTCGCGCTCCGGCGTCGCCCTCCGCGCTCCCGACCAGCCGCAGCCGCCCGCCGTCGACGTATGCGATCGCCCGGATGCCGTCCCAGTCGAACTCGTAGGCCCATTCGGCGTCCTTGGCCTGAGGCGGCAGTCGGCCGTCGGTGGCAAGCATCGGCTCGACGGACTCCGGCAGTCGCTCCCAGTCGGGGCGTCTGGGCGGGTCCATCCGGTGGATCATCCAGTCCCGGCCGCTCCGGCCCGTCGCGAACAGCACGTACCGGCCTCGAGCCCGCTGGCCATGCAGGACGACCATGACCTCGCGGTCGGACCACTTCTCGGTCTCGTACCGCCCCCGGTCCCAGAGCATCACATTGCCCCCGCCGTACTCGCTCGCGGGGATGTCGCCGGCAAACGAGGCGTACTCCAGCGGGTGGTCCTCGGTGTGGACGGCCAGGTGGTTGTCCTTGGGGTGCTCGGGCAGGCCCTTGGGGACTGCCCACGACACGAGGACGCCGTCGCGCTCCAGGCGGAAGTCCCAGTGCAGGGCCCGGGCGTGATGCTCCTGGATGACGAACGTGTCGTTGTTGCCCTGCGGCAGGGCGGCGCCGTCCTCGGCTGGCACCGGTTCGGGCGTGCGCTCGGGATCGCGCCTGCGCCGGTACTCACGCAGGGCTGAGCAGGTTCGCCGGCCTCGTCCGAGCCTGGATCGGCCGACCGACGCTCACGTGCGGGCCTGCCAACCATCTTCACCTCACTCTCCCCGGGTGGATGTGAAACCGGTACAGAATCCAAGCGGTATCACCTCGACTCAGGAGAGGGCGGCGCACCTCGACGCCACTCGTTCAGTCGACTCAGGGAAAGGCGAACGGCGACGCCCCCTTAGCCGTGCATGTTCTCGACGCTTTCGCCTCGCGCGGCACGTTCCTCGTTCTCGTGTTGGGCGCCCGGGTCGCGGTCAAAGACAAGGTACTCAAGCAACCCCAGCACCAGAACTACGCCGATGAGCAGGACGGTCAGCCCCATCTCCCACCCGATGACCCCGATCACCAGGACAACGGCCGAGGTCACGAGCGCACGGACCAACGTCTTGTAGCCTCCCGCGTCCTTGGCGTGCAGGATGCCCAGCGTGAGCAGGTACAGCGCGATGGGCACCCCGAGCGTCAGTCCGGCCGAGCGGCTGGCAATGTGCGCGGTGTGCTCGACGACGTCGATGCACACCCCCAGACCCGCGCCCACGGCCGCCACCGAGGCGTAGATGACGTAGTGCCCGTACCCCCACCAGAACGGGCTCTCGGTCTGCTCCTCGGCCAGGCGCTCCTCGTAGGAGTGCTTGAAGTAGAACCACCACAGGCAGAACACGACGAGCAGCCCGCCGACCACGGTGGCGGCGAGCGACGAGGTGAGGCCGTGCTCGTCGAGCGCGGCGGCGATCGCGCTACTCGTCGAGAGCAGCACCTCACCCAGCACGATGATCGTCATGAGGCCGTATCGCTCGACCATGTGCCCGGGATGCCACGGGGTGCTCCCGCGGCGTTCGGCGAGCACCGGAACGAGCAGCTCGCCGGCGATGAGGATGGCGAGGGAGACGACGCCGGCCCAGCCGCCCAAAGGAGGCGGGCGATCCAGAGCAGCTGCAGCATCGCGATCCCCACGGCATACGTGAGGCAGGTCGTGCGCCGCTGGGGATGGCCTCGGGCCGCCCGCAACCATAAGGCGACCATGGCGACGCGCATGATCGCGTAACCGAGAACCGCGATGTCGTAGTTGGCGTCGTTGAGCGCCCGTGGCACTCCCGCCGCGAGCACGAGCACCCCGGCCATCTGCACGAGGGTCAGGGCCCGGAAGAGCACGTCGTTGGTGTCGTACGCGGAGGCGAACCAGGTGAAGTTCATCCACGCCCACCAGATCGCGAAGAAGACCACGAGGTAGCCGCCCAGGTTGTTCCAGTGCGCCTCGGCCAGGCCGTGATGCAGGTTCGCCGCGGCGGCCGCGATGGCGACAACGAAGGTCAGGTCGAAGAACAGCTCGAGGGGGGTCGACGAGCGGTGCTCCTCGTGGCGGTCCCGCCCGCTGAGCGGGACGGCCCACGGCGTCTCGTTGCCAGTGGTCATGCTGGGAGGGTATGCCGTGGCGAGCCGTGCGACGACCGTCGCACTTCCGCGGTTTCGGTTGCCGGAGTTACCGGTTGGTAGCATGATGAGGAGCGATTGGTATCCCAACCATTTGCGCGCGCGACGACGGGGAAGGATCCTCCGATGGGCCACTACAAGAGCAACGTGCGCGACCTCGAGTTCAACCTCTTCGAGGTCTTCGGCCGCGAGGAGATCCTGGGCACCGCTCCGTATGCCGGTCTCGACCGAGAGGCAGCGCAGGACATCCTGCGGGGAGTGGCCCGGCTATGCGAGAACGAGCTCGCCGCGAGCTTCGTCGAATCCGACCGCAACCCACCGGCATACGACCCAGCAACCTGCTCGGTGAGCATGCCCGAAGCGTTCCGCGCGTCCTACCAGGCCTTCCTGGACGCCGAGTGGTGGCGCATGGACATCCCGGTCGAGCTGGGCGGGACGGTCGTGCCGCCGTCGCTGCGCTGGGCCGTGGTGGAGATGGTGTGTGGCGCAAACCCGGCGGTGCACATGTTCTCCGCCTCGTTCTCGTTTGCCAAGCTGCTGTGGACGATGGGGACTCCTTCGCAGCGCAGGCTCGCAGAGCACCTGGTCAGTGGCGCGTGGCACGCGACGATGGTGCTCACCGAGCCGGACGCCGGCTCGGACGTCGGGGCCGGGCGCGCCAAGGCCGTGCAACAGCCCGACGGCACCTGGCACCTGACCGGAGTCAAGCGGTTCATCACGTCGGGCGATTCGGACCTCGTCGACAACATCGTCCACTTCGTGCTGGCCCGCCCCGAGGGCGCCGTCGCGGGCACGAAGGGCCTGTCACTCTTCGTCGTGCCCAAGTACCACGTCGACCTGGACACGGGGGCGCTCGGCGAGCGCAACGGCGTCTACGCCACGAACCTGGAGCACAAGATGGGCCTCAAGGCCTCTACGACGTGCGAGCTGACCTTCGGCGAGCACGAACCGGCCGTTGGGACGTTGCTCGGTGACGTCCACGACGGCATCGCCCAGATGTTCCACGTCATCGAAGGCGCGCGGATGTTCGTCGGCGCCAAGGCCATCGCCACGCTGTCGACCGGGTACCTCAACGCCCTCGAGTACGCCAAGACCCGCGTCCAGGGCCCGGACCTGACTCAGGCGGCCGACAAGGCCGCGCCCCGGGTCACCATCACGCACCACCCGGACGTGCGGCGCTCGCTCATGCTGCAGAAGGCGTATGCCGAGGGGTTGCGTGCGCTGCTCGTCTACGCCGCGACCCATCTGGACACCGTCGACATCGCCCAAGGCGCAGACCCGGTCAAGCCGCTGATGGACGACTCGCCGGCAGAGCTGTCGGCGCGGGTCAGCGACCTGCTGCTGCCCATCGTCAAGGCCCTCGGGTCCGAGCGGGCCTGGGTGCTTTTGGGCACCGAGTCGCTGCAGACCTTCGGCGGCTCGGGCTTCTTGCAGGACTACCCGCTCGAGCAGTACGTCCGCGACGCCAAGATCGACACCCTGTACGAGGGAACCACGGCGATCCAGGGGCTGGACTTCTTCTTCCGCAAGATCGTCAAGGACCAGGGCCAGGCGATGACCCATCTGTCCCAGCAGATCGCCGAGTGCGCCAAGGACCTCGGCGCGAGCCGTGGAGCGTTCGACGCCGAACGCGACCTGCTCGCCAAGGCACTCGACGACGTGCAGGCGATGGTCGGCGCCATGGCGGAGGCAGCGTTCCAGTCCGACCCGCGCAGCGGCGGCGACCTGCGCAACATCTACAAGGTCGGGCTCAACAGCTCTCGGCTGCTGCTCGCGGCCGGCGACCTGGTTGTCGGCTGGCTGTTGCTGCGTCAGGCCGAGGTTGCCCACGCTGCCCTGCCCACCGCGACGGGGAGCGACGGGGACTTCTATACCGGCAAGATCGCGGCGGCGCGCTTCTTCGCCCACGAGGTGCTCCCCCGGCTGGCCGCGGACCGGGCGATCACCGAGGCCACCGACTCCAGCCTCATGGACCTGCCCGAGTCCGCGTTCTAGGCCACCTCGATAGGAGCCCTAGCGCTGCAATTCACGGCGGAAAGGCTCCTGTCGAGTCGGCTTGAGCCGACGAGCCGCCGCCGGCACCGTTCTGGGGCGAGTGATCTGCAACAGCAGCAGACCCACAAGCAGGACGGCGAAGGCGAGCGCCGGGGTGATCTCACCGAAAAGGAAGAACGCTGGCCGGTTGCCCAAGATACCGACGCCCACGACCGACACCATGAGAATGCCGAACACGACGACCCCAACGGCCACCGCGGACAGCGGGTCCACCCGCGCGCGGGACTCCTGGACGGGCGCACGCGCAAAGCTCGCCCCGCGATCGAAGCGGACGAAGACCGCAACCATCAGCGCGAGCGGAACCGACAGGACGAGGAACCACACCGGCCTGGTCCACCACCAAGCGGCGGTACCGACCTCAGGCGCAGTGAGCCCGAGAGCTCGCATCCCGAGCAGCACGGTCAGCAGGGCAGTCAGGTGCCACAGGAACGCGGTCATCGCAAAGGCACCGGCCGTGACGACGCCTCGCCACAAGGCCGGGCGAGCGAGCACTCGGGCCATCGACCCACGGAGCAGGGCAGCCACCCCGATGAGCGCCAGCCCTTGGGCAAGCAACGCGGCCGTGGGCGGTGCCATGTTCGAGACATCGTCACCAGGCAGGCCGACCATCGACGTCGGGTAAGGGCCGACCGTCACAGCGAGACCCAGACCGACGCTTCCAACGACGAGCAGAGCGACGGCCAGCCGGTTGGTCAGCCGACCGTCGCGCCAGAGAAACCCCCATTGGTGCAGGGCCAGCCAGACAAATGCGAAGTTGAGGCTTCCGACGACGGCAAGGCCGCCCCCGAAGCGGGCCAGGTCGACCAGGCAGGCGGCCCCGGCGAGGGCGAACGGCACGACGACCCCCCACCGGTGATGCAGCCGGACCATGGCCGGAGCCACCGCGGCGACCCCCAGGTAGATCCCGACAAACCACAGCAGCTGGGGAACCAGGACGAGGGCCTGTGTCACCAGCGTCGCTTGACGCCCTGACGTCCAGCCGGCCAGGTCGGCGACGACCCCGAGCAGCACCCAGACTCCGAGAAACACCAGCGTCGGGCGCAACAAGCGGGCCGCTCGTGCCTGGACGAACCCGGCATACCGGCCGCGCCGGGTGCCCCCGACCCGGGCCAGCGACTCGAGCGAGTAGGCGTGCGCCACCCCGCCGACGAGGAAGAACAGCGGCATGACCTGCAAGAACCAGGTGAGCGGCTGCAAGCTCGGCAGAACAACGAGGGCGTTGGATATCTCGCCGTTCGGGGTGACCGTGACCATGAGTCAGTGCCCGAGGATGACGACGAGCAGCGAGCCCACCCGCAGCGCATCGGCCCACCGGTCGCGATCCACCGCGCCACTGTGTCACACCGGCCAGGCGGCAAAGCGGCAGCTGCCGGGCAAGGCGGCAGAAGGCTCACCGAGGCGGCAGTTACGACTGCCGGTATGCCGAGGATCTGCCGCCTTGCACATCAGTCAGCGGCTCCCGGGCCTCAGAACAGGCGGCGGTCGCGCAGCACCGGGAACTGCTCGCGCGTCTCCGCCACGATGGACAGGTCCACCTCGACCGACAGGACCTCCTCCACGTCCGCCCCAGCTGCGGCGACGAGCTCGCCCGTGGGCAGGACGACTCGGGACAGCCCGCCCATGGTTGTGCGCGCGTGGGTGCCAGCCGTGTTGGCGGCCAGGACCAGGCACTGGTCCTCCACGGCTCGCGCCCGAGTGAACAGGTCCCAGTTGGCAACTCGAGCGGCTGGCCATGCCGCGGGCACGAGGAACACGGTGGCGCCGGCATCCACTTGCCGGCGGTACAGCTCCGGGAACCTCAGGTCGTAGCAGGTGGACAGCCCGGCCCGGAACCGCTCGCCCGACGGCGCCTGCAGGTCCACGACGACAACGTCGTCGCCGGCCTCCATGAGGGTCGGCTCGCCGTCGCCAAAGCCGAACCGGTGGATCTTGCGGTAGGCAGCGAGCCGCTCACCATCGGGGCCGAAAAGCAGCGACGTGTTCCACAGGTGCTTACCCTCGGGCCCGGGTTCGGCGCTGCGCTCGACGATGGACCCAGCGTGCAGCAACACCCCGGCGGAGCGAGCCACGGCGGACATCCGCTCGGCGACCGAACCGTCCATGCCTTGGGCACGGCCTGGCCAGTCGCGGTAGGCGAAGCCGCCGGCCGACCACAGCTCGGGCAACAGGACCAGGTCGTGCCCGGCCAAACCCGTCACCAGGGCGCCCACCCGCTCGACTCGCGCCGTCCAGTGCTCCTCGTCGTCGTAGGCGAGTTGGACGACGGCGATCCTCATTGCGGCTCCTTCGTCGGCGTGCTTTGGGCGGCCACCTTCGCGTCGTGCTCGGCCAGGCGGGCCAGCCGGGCGTTGTATGCCGCCAGGTCGGCATCCCCGTCCCGGGCGGCTTGTCGGTCGTGACGGCGGGCCTCGGCGGTGTCGGTGCGAACCCAGGCCAGGGTGACGAGCATCGCCAGGGCGAGCGAGGGCAGTTCCCCGATGCCCCACGCGATCGCGCCCCCTCGTTGCTGGTCCGCGAGCGGGTCGGGCACCCACGGCATACGAACCGCCCCGAAGAAATCAGGGGCGAGCAGGGTCGTGCCCTGCACCAGCGCGACCCCGAAGAAGGCGTGGAAGGAGATCGTGGCGAAGAGGACGACCAGGCACAGCGCCGGCGCCCATTTGCGCGGGCCAGGGTCCAGGCCGACCAGGACCATCGCGAACAGATAGCCCGACAGCAGGAAGTGCAACACCATGAGGACATGCCCGGTGTGCGTCGTCATGGCAAGCTCGAAGAGCGGCGTGTAGTAGAAGACCACCATGCTGGCGAAGAAGATCACCGCCGCGACAACCGGGTTCGCCACGACCCTCAGGTAGCGCGAGTGGACCAGCCCCAAAAGGATCTCGCGGACCCCGTAGGTGCCGTCCCTGCGGTGCGGCTGCACCCGGAGGACCAAGGTGAGCGGGGCGGCCAGAACGAGCAGGATCGGCACCACCATCGCGATGACCATGTGGCCGATCATGTGCCAGGAGAACGACACTCGCCCGTAGATGCCCGGGGCGCCGCTGGTCGCCCAGATGAGCGTCAGCCAGCCGAGCACCCAGAGCACGGTCCGGCCGACGGGCCAGCGATCGCCGCGCCGGTGCAGCCGAACCACCGCCCCGACGTACAGCAGGATGGCGACGACGCCGACGGTGCCCCACAGCCAGTCCCAGCGCCACATCGTGATCCACGAGCTGGCGGTGGGGGCTGGGGGCTCCGGGAAGCCGGTGAGGATCTCAGCCATCGACGTGGCGGCCTGCTGGTCGAGGTTGGGGTTGCCGGTGCGGGCCAGCGCCGTCGCCACGCCGATCGCGGTGCCCATGACGACCAGCTCGACGGCGACCAGCCGGGCGAAGAGGGCTCGCGACTGCGGGTGCGCCTCGAGCTTCGCGATGACCAAGCGCCGCTGGCTCAGCCCGAATGCGCCGAGCACGCAGAACGCGAGCATCTTGGCCACCATCAGTGCGCCGTATGCCGTCCACAGGTCAGCGGGCGAGGAGAGCCGGACCGACGAGCTCACCACCCCGGACAGACCCACTGCGATGAAGCACCACAGTGCCACCGCCGAGTACCGCCTGAGCACAACGGGCAGTGCAGCACCCAGCGGGGTGCGGAGGATCACCAGTGCTGCCAGCCCGCCCACCCAGAGGGCAGCAGCCACGAGGTGGAAGGCGATGGCGTTCACCGCAGTCTCATGCGACGACGAACCCGCCGCATGTCCGGCCAGGGCCAGCGGGAGCAGCGCCACGACGGCCAGCCCGCCGGCCCATCCGACGGCCGTTCGCGAGCTGGCGAGCGCGGCGACCGTGACCGCCACCGCGGCCAGGGCAGCGCTGATCAGACCTTCTCGAAGCGACTCGATGGACCAGACGAAGGCTTGGAACTGCGCGGCGAAACCAGGGCTGCCCACCGGAGTGCCGGCAACGTCGGCAAACCCCAGGACCACGCCAGTCAGCCCGGCGGTGACCCAGACGACGCCCGTGACGACCGCGACTCGGGTAGCGCGACCGAAGGCATCCGGGGCCCGATCAGGCACCGCCACGGTCGCCAGGAACAGCAGACCCACCGTCACCGCCGCTGACAGGTCGTGGACCGCCCGGACGATCGGGAGTCCCCAGCGGACCAGCGCCCCGGGATCGTTGACGCCCTCCACCGGGGCCGCGGCGCCGCCGCCGACGAGCAGGGCCACCACACACGCAGCGACGGCTCCGCCCGACGAGCAGCACGGTCGCGCGGGGCAGTGAGCGCTCCACGCGCGCGTCGGACATGCCTCAAGCCTAAGTACAGTGCGGGTATGCCGATACATCCGGCTCCGCCGACCGACCTCGCTGGGGTCGTCAAGGCGTTCGCGCAAACCGCCCAGGCCGTGCTCGACCTGGGCTCGTCGTGCACGCCTGCCGACTTCGAGCTACCCACCGAGTGTCCTGGATGGACGGTTAGGGACCAGTTCAGCCACATCGTCGGCCTCGAGTCCTACCTCGAAGGCGCCAAGCCACCCGACGTCAACGTCTCGGGCTTGGCGCATGTCCGCGATGAGCGCAGCCGCTGGATCGAGACGTGGATCCAGGCCCGGCGCGACATGCCCGGTGCGGACGTCGTCGGCGAGCTCGCGAGCCTGCTCCCTCGGCGGCTCAGCCACCTGAGGGACCCGGCCCTGCAGGCGGAGACGGTGATCGACAACCCGCTGGGCCCGCGAGCTGCGCTGGCCGCGGTGTCGATCCGGACGATCGACGTGTGGTGCCACGAGCAGGACCTGCGGGTGGCCCTCGGCAGGCCCGGGAACCTGGACTCTCCCGCGGCAGCGGTGTTCGTCCAGAGCGTCCTGGACGCGCTGCCGGTCATTGTGGCCCGCCGAGCCGCGGTCCCGGTCGGCGACGTCGTCATCATCGACAGCACCGGTCCGGTTGCGGCGCGCGGCGGAGTGCGGGTCGTTGAGGGGCGGGACGGACGGGCCCTTGGGGAGGCCCTCTTCACCGGCGGCCCGTCCGGTCAAGACCCCGCCATGCCTCAGGGACCCAGAACCACCATCACCCTGAGCACCGAAGCGTTGACCCGTCGGGCGGCCGGACGGCGCGCGGTCGACGACCTGCACTACACCGTCATCGGCGACGCCGACCTGGCGCGGGCCGTGCTGGAGCGCCTGCCGGTCACCCCCTGACCCGCCTCGTGTCCCCCGTGGCTCGGCGGAGCTGGCTGCCCGGCATACCGATCTCGCTAACCCACTGAGTTACCGTATTTGGTAAGGCTAACCTTAGGGTGTATAGTTGCATGATACAAGCAACTGAAGGAGGGGTGCCATGCAAATCGACGAGCGCACGACGCAGTGCCTCGGCGACGAACTGGTCAGGTTGGTGAAGGTGCTCATCTCGATGCGCCAACATGCCCCGTCGCCGCATCCGCACGTCGACAACACCCACTTCGCGGTGCTGTTCAACCTGGCCGCCGAGCCGCGGCGGGTGTCCGACCTCGCGGGCTGCGTGCATGCCGACGTCTCGACCGTGAGCCGGCAGGTGAGCCACCTGGTCGACCACGGCCTGGTCGCCAAGTCGCCGGACCCGCATGATGGCCGGGTGCAGATTCTGAGCCTCACCGACGAGGGGCGCCAGGCCATCGCTGAGATCACCGCCGCCCGCGGACGCTGGCTGCGCGCCGTGCTGGCCGACTGGTCGCAGCAGGACGCCCAGCAGCTGCTGGGCCACGTCACCCGGTTCGCCGACAGCCTCGAGTCAGCCAAAACCACTCTCATTCCTATCGGCGCCTGACCGGCGCCGCTAACCGTTCTCGCCCACAGGGAGATTCATGTCTGCGCAAACCCGAGAGGGAGCCACTCTCGACGCGCCACTGACACACCGTCAGATCGTCACCATCCTCATCGGCTTGATGATGGGGATGTTCCTCGCCGCGCTCGACCAGACCATCGTCGCCTCGGCCATGCGGGTCATAGCCGACGACCTCCACGGGCTGTCCTCCGTGGCCTGGGTGACGACGGCATACCTGATCACGTCGACGATCGTCACCCCGCTGTACGGCAAGCTCTCCGACATCTACGGGCGCAAGCCGTTCTTCATCATCGCCATCACCATCTTCACCATCGGGTCGGCCCTGTGCGCCTTCGCCTGGTCGATCGGGTCGCTCGCCGCCTTCCGCGCCTTCCAGGGCCTGGGCGCGGGCGGCCTGTTCGCGTTGGCGCTGGCCATTATCGGCGACATCGTGCCGCCGCGAGAGCGGGCCAAGTACCAGGGCTACTTCCTGGCCGTGTTCGGCACGTCCAGCGTGATCGGTCCCGTCGTCGGCGGGTTCTTCGCGGGCCAGGACACCCTGCTGGGTATCACCGGATGGCGCTGGGTGTTCCTCGTCAACGTCCCCATCGCCGCCGCCGCGCTGGTCGTGGTCACGCGGACCCTGCACCTGCACCATTACCGGCTCGACCACCGGATCGACTGGTGGGGGGCTGCGGCCCTGGCCGTCGCCCTGGTCCCGCTGCTCATCGTCGCCGAGCAGGGCCGGGAGTGGGGCTGGTCGTCGCCGTTGTCGATTCTCTGTTACGGCATCGGCGTTGCGGGGATCCTCGCCTGGTTCTTCATCGAGCGCTCGATGGGCGACGAGGCGCTCATCCCGCTGAGGCTGTTCCGCAACCGCACGATCGCGGTGGCCTCGATCACGTCGGTCTTCGTCGGCATGGGGATGTTCGGTGGCCTGGCCGCACTGCCGCTCTACCTGCAGATCGTCAAGGGCGCCACGCCTACCCAGGCCGGCCTGCAACTGCTGCCGATGATGCTCGGCATCATGTTCGGATCGATCCTGTCCGGTCAGCTCATCTCCCGGACCGGACGCTACCGGCAGTACCCAATCATCGGCGCCGGGCTGCTGGTCACGGCTCTCTGGTTGTTCCACTACGTCCAGTGGGATACCCCGCTGTGGAAGAGCATGTTGGCGATGGTCATGTTCGGCGTCGGCCTCGGGTTCAACTTCCAGCCACTCACGTTGGCCATCCAGAACGCCGTCAGCCCGCGTGACATCGGGGTGGCGACATCCTCGGCCACCTTCACCAGGCAGATCGGCGGAACGCTCGGCACCGCGGTCTTCCTTTCCATCCTGTTCTCCTCCGCACGCGACAAGATCGGCGAGGCGTTCCAGACGCTCGCGAGCGGGTCGGACTTCCTAGCCGCCTTGCGCAACCCGGTGGGCGACCCGGCCGCGAACGGTGCGTTCATCCAGCAGCTGCAGGCTGCCCAGGCGTCCGGCAACACTGGAGACGCTTTCGGCAACGCCCTCAACGACTCGTCCTTCCTGCAGCAGATCGACCCACGGCTGGCCGCGCCGTTCCTCGTCGGCTTCTCCGAAGCGATGTCGGTGGTGTTCCTGGTCGCCGCGGTGGTCATGGTCATCGCATTCGTCACGTCGTGGTTCCTGCCCCACGTCGAGCTGCGCAGCGGCTCGGCGTACGACCAGCGCAATACCGAGATGGCGGAGGCGGCGGCCGAGGACGGTAATGGCGCTTTCGAGCGGCGTGAGCCGGTTCTTGCCGGCGCCCCTGCGGTGACCATAGCCACGGCTACTGCAGGAGCGGACGCGGTGGCACCCCCCACAAACGGCTCCCAACGACCGGCGTCAGCAGGAGTGAGCGGGGCGGACGTGGGCGTGGCGGACGCGCCCGCCACCAACGGGTCCAAGGCCGATGCGGGGCCGAAGCACAACGGCGGGGCGCACGAGCCCCCACGCCACTACGTCGGGCGCCATCGGGTCTGAGCGCTCGAGCCTGCGCCCATGTGGTGCCGGCTCAGCCCCAGACAAGCCGCGAGCCGGGTCGGCCAGGATCGCCGCGACGTCGGCGAGGTAGCGGCCCGAGCTCGCCGTCGACGAGCCGGTGGTCGAAGCGAAGCGCGAGCGTGGTGACGCAGCGCGGATGGCGATGCTCGTCCTGCCGTCGGCCGCGGTGACGACCCACGGCTGCTTGCGGATCGTGCCGAACGCGAGGATCGCCGCCTCGCCCGGGTTGAGGATCGGCGTGCCGGCGTCGACGCCGAAGACGCCGACGTTGGTGATGGTGATGGTGCCGCCGGCCATCTCGGCCGGCTGGGTGCGGCCCTCGCGGGCGGTGGCCGTGAGCGCGCCGATGGCCTCGGCGAGCTCGCGCATCGACATGCGTCGGCGTCCTTGACGTTCGGCACGATCAGCCCGCGGGGGGTGGCGGCGGCGATGCCGAGGTTGACGTAGTGCTTGAGCGACGATCTCCTGGGCGGCCTCGTCCCAGCGTCGCGTTGACGCCGGGGTTGCGGCGCACCGCGAGGCACATCGCCTTGGCCAGCACCAGCAGCGGCGTCACCTTGACGTCGCGGAACTCCTTGTCGCGTCTTGAGCCGCTCGACCAGCTCCATGGTGCGCGGTGACGTCGACGGTGATCCACTCGGTGACGTGCGGGGCCGTGAACGCCGAGCCGACCATGGCCTGCGCGGTCATCTTGCGCACGCCCTTGATCGGGATCCGCGTCTCGCGCTCGCCGGCCGCGCGGGCGACCGGCGTGACGCCGGCGGCCGACGCCGGCTGCGGCGCCGTGCGCCGCGCCCCGGCAGCGCCGCCTCGACGTCGGCGCGGGTGATGATGCCGCCCGTCGCCGGTCGGCGTGACGCGTGTCGAGGTCGACGCCGAGGTCCTTGGCGAGCTTGCGCACCGGCGGCTTGGCCAGCGCCCGGGCGCCGCTCGGGCGACGCCGGCTGCGTGGCGCACCGTGGCGCTCCGGCGTCGGCGCACCGGGACCTCGGTCGCGCGCGGCCGGCCATCGAGCGCCGCCGCGGCCTCGGCGCGCGGCTTGCGGGGCCGACGCTTGCGCCTCGGTCTGCTTGACGCCGTAGCCGACGAGCACCGCGGTGCGGCCGGTCGACGTGGTGCCGCCGATCAGGCCCTCGCCGACCTCGGCGCGCACGGCGGTGCGCTCGGGCGCCGCGGGCGCCGGCAGCGGGAGCCGCGGCGGCAGCGGGCGGCCGGCGCGACGGCATCCGGTGCGCCGCGCCGCCGCCGTCGTCGACGGCGATGATCGGCGTGCCGACCTCGACGGTGTCGCCCTCGGCGACGTGCAGCGCGGTGACCGTGCCGGCGAACGGCACCGGCAGCTCGACGAGCGACTTGGCGGTCTCGACCTCGACGACGATGTCGTTGACCTTGACCGTGTCGCCGACGCGCGACCTGCCAGGTGACGATCTCGGCCTCGGTGAGGCCCTCGCCGGGGTCGGGGAGCCTGAACTCTTACGAAGAGCCATCTGTCGCAGAACGCCTTTCAGAAGGCGAGCGAGCGGTCGACGGCGTCGAGGACGCGGTCGAGGTCGGGGAGGAACTCCTCCTCGATCCGGCTCGGCGGGTAGGGCACGTTGTAGCCGCCGACCCGCAGCACCGGCGCCTCGAGCTGGTAGAAGCGCCTGCTCGGTGATCAGCGCCGAGATCTCGGCGCCCATGCCGAGGAAGGTCGAGCGCCTCGTGCACGACGACCAGCCGGCCGGTCTTGCGCGACCGAGGCGAGGATGGTGGCCACGTCGAGCGGCGAGAGCGAGCGCAGGTCGACGACCTCGAGGCTGCGGCCCTCCTCCTCGGCGGCCTGCGGCCGCCTGCAGGCAGGTCTTGACCATCGGGCCGTAGGCGAGCAGGGTGACGTCGGTGCCCTCGCGTACGCACGCCGCGCGGTGCCGAGGCGCGCCCTCGGGCGGCGCCAGGTCGACCTCACCCTTGTCCCAGTAGCGGCGCTTGGGCTCGTAGAAGACGACCGGGTCGTCGGTCTCGATGGCCTGCTGGATCATCCAGTGCGCGTCGTGGGGGTTGGAGCAGGCGACGACCCGCAGGCCGGCGGTGTGCGCGAAGTAGGCCTCGTTGGACTCGCTGTGGTGCTCGACCGCGCCGATGCCGCCGCCGAACGGGATGCGGATGACCATCGGCATCGCGACGTGCGCCCAGGCTGCGGGCGCGCAGCTTGGCGACCTGGCTGACGATGTGGTCGAAGGCCGGGTAGACGAAGCCGTCGAACTGGATCTCGACGACCGGGCGGTAGCCGCGCAGGGCCATGCCGATCGCGGTGCCGACGATGCCGGCCTCGGCGAGCGGGGTGTCGATGACGCGGTCCTCGCCGAAGTCCTTCTGCAGGCCCTCGGTGACCCGGAAGACGCCGCCGAGCTTGCCGATGTCCTCGCCCATGAGGACGACCTTGGGGTCGCTTCTCCATGGCGGCGCGCAGGCCGCTCGTTGATGCCCTTGGCGATGGTCGGTGGCGGCCATCAGTGCGCCTCCTCGAAGCGCGGCCTGGTAGGCGACGAACTCGGCGCCGCTCGCGCTTCGATGCAGCGGATGCGGCTCGGCGTAGACGTGGTCGAACATCGACTCGGTGCCGGGCGGGTCGGGCATGGCGAGGCAGCGCTCGCGCACCGAGCGCGCCGAAGCTCGTCGGCCTCCTCGTCGATCGGCGTCGAAGAACGCCGCGTCGGCCGTGCCCTCGTGGGCCAGCAGGCCTTGAGCCGCTCGATCGGGTCGCGCGCTTCCACACCTCGACCTCGGCGGAGACGCGGTACTTGGTCGGGTCGTCGGAGGTGGTGTGCGCGCCCATCCGGTAGGTGAAGGCCTCGATGAACGTCGGGCCCTGGCCGGAGCGGGCGTGCGTCGAGCGCGGCCTTGGTCACGGCGTACACGGCGAGCACGTCGTTGCCGTCGACCCGGACGCCGGGGAAGCCGAAGCCGCGGGCGCGCTGGTAGAGCGGGATGCGGGTCTGCTTCTCGTTGGGCTCGGAGATGGCCCACTGGTTGTTCTGGCAGAAGAAGACGACCGGGGCTGTTGTTGACGCGCGGCGAAGACGAACGCCTCGTTGACGTCGCCCTGGCTGGTGGCGCCGTCGCCGAAGTAGGCGATGACGGCGGTGTCGCGGTCGGCGTCGCCGGTGCCGACGCTGCCGTCGCGCTGCACGCCCATCGCGTAGCCGGTGGCGTGCAGGGTCTGGGCGCCGATGACGATCGTGTAGAGGTGGAAGTTCTTCTCGTTGGGGTCCCAGCCGCCGTGGTTGACGCCGCGGAACATGCCGAGCAGGTTGAGCGGGTCGACGCCGCGGCACCAGGCGACGCCGTGCTCGCGGTAGGTCGGGAAGGCGTAGTCCTGCGGGCGCAGGGCGCGGCCGGAGCCGACCTGGGCGGCCTCCTGGCCGAGCAGGCTGAGCCCACAGGCCGAGCTCGCCCTGGCGCTGCAGCGCGGTGGCCTCGGCGTCGAAGCGCCGGATGAGGACCAGGTCGCGGTAGAACCCGCGCAGGTCCTCGTCGGTCAGGGCGTCGACGACGTCGTCGTACTCCGGGGTGCGTGTCCACGCGCTCGCCCTCGGGGTTGAGCAGCTGGACCATGTCCGGGCCACCCGTGTCGGGGCTGCGTTCGGTCGCCGGACCAAGAACGCCGATGTCGGTCACTGGCACTCCTTCTCGCTCGGACGGGTGGTCCGAGCCTCGTCGGGCCGGCAAACGTCGCAGGATCACCGCGCTCGTCTCCGGCGTCTGCCGTTCGTCGGGGCCCGGTGGTCACTGCGCCCCTGAGATTGTGCTGGCGCCAATGTAATAGGGCAACAGCCGAACCGACCAGCGGCCACAGGTCCAGGCCGCCGCCGAGGTTGTCCACAGCCTGTGGGTACACGGGGCGCACCGGGCGGCATTCGGCCGACGATGGGTGGCGTGGAGCAGCTTCGGTTGGTGGCCGGCGAGTGACGGGTGTTCACCGCGGCCCAGGCGCGTACCGCTGGGTTCGGGAAGGCCGAGCTGGCCCGGCTCGTGCGGTCCAGGGCGGTCACCTCCCTGGAGCACGGCTGGTATGCCGTCGGCACGCCGGGCAACCAACAGGATGCCCACCTACTACGCCTAGCCGCTGCGGAGGGGCGCCGGGCCGGACTGGCGGTGGCCAGCCACTACAGCGAGCTCCTGAGGCTGGGGCTACCCCTCTTTGGAGCCGACCTGGACACCGTTCACCTGATGCTCATCGGTGATGGGCACGCACGACGCCGGCGCGGCCTGTCGATTCATCCGAGGACGCCGATGCCCTTTGGCGAGGTCAGGCGGGTGCCACCCGCCCTGGCCATTGTCCAGACTGGGATGGCGTGCGGGCCCATGGGGGCGCTGGTGGCCGCCGACGCGGCGCTGGGCCGAGGCCTGGTCACCCGCGATGACCTCAGCGACGCGGTGAGGGCGGTGCGTGGGTCGCCCGGGACTGCCCTGCTGCAGCCGTTCCTCGTACTAGCGGACCCGCGGGCACAGTCGCCCGGTGAGACCAGGCTGCGGTATGGCTTGCACCTGATGAAGCTCGGGGTGACCCCGCAGGCCAAGATCAGCAGCGGGAGTCGAACGGCATACGTGGACTTCCTGCTTGACGACTACCCCGTCATCCTCGAGTTCGACGGGATGGTGAAGTACAGCAATCAAGGGCTTCGCCCCGGGCGAGACGAACTGGTCGCCGAGAAGCAGCGTGAGGACTGGCTTAGGGAGCTGGGCTATGAGGTGGTCCGGGTGACATGGGCTGAACTCGACGACCTGATTGCATTGGCGCGGCGCATCGGCGCTGCCATAGGCAGGGCCAAGGCGCGTCGGCCGCGCGTCGGGTGACCGCCTATCGGTGCTTTGGCACATCCAGGTCGCTCTTGGCACATCCAGGTCGCTCTTGGCGCCGGAGAAGGGGGTAAGAGCTGCGTTCGTGGCCAAGAGCGGCGCAAACGTCCAAGAGCGGCGCGCGGGGGGATCGCTCAGGGGACTTTCAGCCCGGCGATCATGGCCCGCAGGGCGAAGTCGAAGCGGACGTGCCCTTCCCCGGCAGTGAGCTCGGCGGCATACCGCTTGGTGTTGGGGAACTCGTCGTCCGATAGGGCGCTAAATCTCGCGTGAAGCTCCTGCTGGGTCAGGACCCAACCCCGTTGGTCGCCGCCCATCTGAGCCACCCAAAGGGACTGCTCGAGGCAGTAGGCCGACACGTAGAGACTCAAAGCGTCGATCGCCCAGGCCGCCGTCTGAGCCGGCACGCCGCCGGCGAGCAGGATCGACAACATCCCCTCACTGATACGCAGCGTGTCGGGGTTGGTGGGGACGACCCCGAGTGCCGCCCTCGACAGACCCGGGTACTCGAGGTACGCGTCACGGATCTGGGCGGCCAGAGCCAGGATCTCGGTCTCGCCATGTTTCCGAGCCCGGCTGCGGCAGGACGATTCGTTGGCAGAGCCGACCGATGAGCAGCTCGTCGAGGTCGGCCTTGTTCACGACATGGGCGTAGAGGGAGGCCGGGCCGGTGTCCAGCTCGGCGGCGACTCGGCGCATGGTCAGCGCGTCAAAGCCTTCTGCCGCCACGATATCCAGTGCCGTGTCGACGATGCGCTCGACAGTGAGCCTTGCCTTTCGCGACATGGGGCGCCCCAGCCGCGCTGCCCGGTTGTCGACCGGCATACCAAGCACTCTAGTTGACACGAACGATGTTCGAGGCTAGAACAGTGTTCGTCTCTATCGAACAGCGTTCGTCAGTCGCGCTACCGCCGGCTGCGGCCCCTCGCTCCTACTGGATGGTCCTGGTCGTCGTGCTGTTGGCCGACGTCATGGACCTCGTCGACGCGACCGTCGCCAACCTGGCCGGTCCCTCGATCCGAGCCGACCTCGGTGGGGGCGACACGACCCTGCAGTGGGTGTTGGCGGCATACACCACCGCCTTCGCGCTGGGACTGGTGACCTCCGGCCGGCTCGGCGACATCTTCGGGCGCCGGCGGATGTTCCTCGTCGGGATGGCGGGCTTCACTTTGGCGTCGCTTGCCTGCGGGCTGGCGCCCGGCGCTGGCTGGCTCATCGTCGCGCGGGTGCTGCAGGGTCTGTTCGGCGCAGTGATGATCCCGCAGGGGCTGGCCCTGGTGAAGGTGGCCTTCCCGCCCGAGGAGCTCAGCAAGGCGTTCATCCCGTTCGGGCCCGTCATGGGGCTGGCCGGGGTGGCTGGACCCATCCTCTCCGGGTGGCTGATCGACGCGAACTTCTTTGGGAGCCAATGGCGTTCGATATTCCTCATCAACGTGCCGATCGGCCTCGCGGCCTTCGCGCTGGCGTGTCGGTACCTACCCGTGAGACCGGCGAGCGCCGTGACGCTCGCCTCGACGCGCGCGGTGTGACCCTGTTGACCATCGCCCTCGCGATGCTCATCGTCCCGCTGGTCCAAGGCCGTGAGCTCGGCTGGCCGGCGTGGACGTGGGCGCTGATGGTCGGCTCGATCGGCGTGCTGGGTTTGTTCGCGTGGTCGGAGCGGCGCAGCGACCATCCGGTCATCGAGCCGTCGCTCTTCGGCAAACGCAGCTTTGTCGTGGGCCTGGTCGTCATCGCGTCGTTCTTCACGGCGCTCACCGGGTTCACCCTTGCCGTCAACCTGCTCATGCAGCTCGGTCTGGGGTGGACGCCGCTGCACTCCGGGCTTTCGCTCATCCCCTGGGCTTTGGGGACCACAGTGGGGGCGGCCCTGGCTGGAGCCTTCCTGGCGGACAAGCTCGGCCGGGCCACGCTGCAGCTGGGTCTCGGCGTCGCGCTGGTCGGGATGGTCGGCTTGTGGTGGACGATCGGCCACTTCGGCGAGTCCCTGACGTCGTGGTCGGTCGCTCCCGCGTTGCTGGTGAGCGGCTTGGGCTCGGGGCTGGTGTTCGTGCCGCTGTTCGGGTACATCCTCGGCGACGTGTCGGAGGCCGAGGTCGGCACGGGTTCGGGGCTGCTCAATGCGGTCCAGCAGTTCTCCGGGGCCATCGGGGTCGCAGCGCTCGGGACCGTCTTCTTCCAGCGGGTCGCGACGAGTGGGTTCGTGGGTGCCACCCAGCTGGTTCTAGTGCTGGGGACGGTGCTGTATGCCGTGACGCTCGCCTTGGTCCAGCTGCTGCCCAAGGTCGCCAAGGGCGAGCTGGGCTAGCGAGCTGCTTCTGGACATTCACGCAGCTCTTGGGCGTGAGCGCTCCCGCCGCTCACTCGTAGCACCTGCATCCCGCTCCTAGCCTCATGTATGAAGCCAAGAGCTGGAGTGCCGTCCAAGAGCACGGAGATTAAAGCAAACCTCAGCGGGGGCCGAAGGCGGCTGCCACGTCGAGGAACCGGTCGTTGGCTTCGGTCTCGCCGATGGTCACCCGCACGCCGTCGGTGCCGTACTGACGCACCATCAGCCCCGCCGCCTCGCACGCCTGCGTGAACGCCGTTGATTCCGAACCCAACCGGAACCACACGAAGTTGGCGTCCGACCGCGGCAGCCGCCAGCCCTGCGCGGCCAGCTCGGCAGCCACCCGGTCCCGCTCACCGACGAGCGCTTCCACCCGCACCATGAGCTCGTCGGCGG
The DNA here is from genome assembly GCA_963724925.1 of uncultured Actinomycetota bacterium. Classification (GTDB taxonomy): domain Bacteria; phylum Actinomycetota; class Actinomycetes; order Actinomycetales; family Dermatophilaceae; genus Phosphoribacter. Next base: position 33,789 of record CAVRXF010000024.1, read on the forward strand.
CGTCGAGCGAGGCGACGGCAGCTGCCTGGGCAATCACGTTGACCCCGAAGGGAACCGCGCACTTGCGTAGCCCTGCCGCGACCGGTGGGTGAGCCACGGCATACCCGACCCGTAGGCCAGCCAACCCGTAGGCCTTCGAGAAGGTCCGCAGCACCATGACGTTGGGATGAGCCCGCCACACCGCGAGCGCGTCCGGAGCTTGTGGGTCACGGACGAACTCGACGTAGGCCTCGTCCAGCACGACGAGCACCGACCTTGGCACCCTGGCGAGCAGCCCCTCCAGCTCATCTCGGTGCACGACGGTTCCGGTGGGGTTGTTGGGGCTGCAGACGATGAGCACCCGGGTGTACTCGGTGACGGCTGCCGCCATGGCGTCGAGCCGGTGTCGGGCGGCGTCGTCGACCGGCACCTGCACCGACCTGGCCCCGGCCAGCGCCGCCACGATGGGGTAGGCCTCGAACGACCGCCATGCATAGACCACCTCGTCGCCGGCGTCGCAGGTCGCCTGGATGAGCTGGCCGAGCACGCCGACGCTGCCGGTGCCGACCGCGATGCACTCCTCGGCGACGCCGACGAACCGCGCGATCGCGGCAATGAGGTCGGTGGAGGCCATGTCCGGGTAGCGGTTGACGCCGTCGACCGCCTTCTCGATGACCGCCCGGACGCTGTCCAGCGGCGGGTAGGGGTTCTCGTTGCTCGACAGCTTGTATGCCGTGACGCCCGGCTGCGCCGACGCGGGCTTGCCTGGCACATAAGCCGGCACACCCTCCAGAGCGGACCGCAGCTGCACCTGGTCGGGGGACGTCGCCATGGCGGCAACTGTAGGGCCAAGCGCGTGCGACGATGTGCCCATGTTCTCCGACTTCCTCGCCAACACGATCGTGGGCGGCCTGGCCCTGTGGCTGGCCTCCTTCGTCGTCTCAGGCATCACGTTCGGCCACAGCGGGGACACGACGAGCACGTTCGTCAACGTGCTGCTCGTTGCAGTGGTCTTCGGCGCCATCAACACCGTCATCAAACCGTTCCTGAAGTTCTTCGGAGCACCACTGATCTGGCTGACGCTGGGCCTGTTCAGCTGGGTGATCAACGCGTGGATGCTGCTGATCACCTCCTGGCTGGCCGGCAAGCTCGGCCTGGCCTTCCACGTCGACGGCTTCTGGTGGTCCGCGGTCTGGGGCGCGCTGGTCATCACCATCGTCTCGATGGTCATCCACGCGGTGCTGCCCAACCGGGAGCGGGTGTACGGCTAGCCAGGCCCGCCTCAGACGTGCCGCCGGCTGGTGATGACCCGGAACCGGCCGGCCACGAACGCCGCGTCCGTGTAGGCAGCGTTCGCCGCCGGGTTGGCGCCGGTCCCGTGATAGTCGGAGAAGGCCGCCGTCTGGTTGACGAACACGCCACCGGTGAGGTTCTCCGATAGCGCCACCCCGGCCACCGCGGCCGCCTCGCGGGCCGCCTCCAGCACCTTCTCGTCGGTGGAGTAGACCGCCGCGGTCATCGCCCCGTGGGCATGGACGGTCTCGGCGAACGTGTCGAGCGACTGCCCCGTCGAGTCGGTCTTGATGAACAGGACCACCGGGCCGAACCACTCGCGGGTGTAGGTGTCCTGCGCCGCGACGTCGAGGGCGACCAGGCCGGGGGCGCGCACCACCGCTTCGGGGTAAACCGGGTGGGCGACCTCCCGTGACGGCAGGACCACCTCGCCCCCCGCCTCCTTGGCGATCTGCTCGAGCGAACCCACGTTCGCCCGGACCTGCGGGTTGACGGTCGCGCCGAGCACCTCCACCGCACGGGCGTCCTCACCGGTGAGCCGGCCGACGGCCTGGCCGACCCTGCTCGCCGAACTCGTCGAACGACAGGTGCCCCTCGTCGGTGTCGACCCCCTCGCGGGGGACGTAGACGTTCTGCGGCGACGTGCACATCTGCCCGGAGTACAGCGAGAACGAGAAGGCGAGGTTGCCCAGCACGCCCTTGAGGTTGTCCGTCGAGTCGACGACCACGGTGTTCACGCCGGCCTTCTCGGTGTAGACCTGAACTGCCGCGCGGCCGCGATCTCACGCTCGAGCCAGCCGCCGAACGTCGGGGCCGCCGGTGTAGTCGATGATGGCGATCTCGGGACGCAAGGCCAGCGTCTTGGCCAGGCCCTCGCCGTCGTCCTCGGCGGCCAGCTGCACCAGGGCCGGCTCGAAGCCGTTCTCCTGCAGCACCGTCCGGGCGATCTCGACCGTGATGGCCAGGGGCAGTACGGCCCGAGGGTGCGGCTTGACGACGACGGGGTTGCCCGTGAGAGCGAGGCGAACAGGCCGGGGTAGGCGTTCCACGTCGGGAAGGTGTTGCAGCCGATGAGCAGCGCGATCCCGCGCGGGACGAGCCGGTAGTCCTTGCTGCATCCGCAGCGGGGCGTCACGCCCGGGCTTCTCCCAGAGGACCGACTCGGGCACCCGCTCCTGCTCGACCAGTCCTGCGATCACGGCCTCGAGGGCTCGGTCCTGGGCGTGCGGCCCTCCGGCCTGGAAGGACATGACGAACGGTTGGCCGGACGTGTGCATGACCGCGTTGGCCATCTCGAAGGACCGGGCGTTGATGCGCTCGATGATCTCCACGCACACCGCCGCGCGCACCCGCGGCCCCGGCGTCGCGCCACGCGGGGATGGCCGCTCGGGCGGCGGCAAGGCCAGCATCCAGGTCGAACCGCGGGTAGCGCACCGCGAGAACCGGCCCGTACGGCGAGACCTCGCTGCCCACGTCGGTGCCGGCCGGCGGCTGGCCGGCAAGCGCGGCATACGGTCTGCCGAGGTGTGCCTGGTATGCCGCGAGCCCGTCGGCCGCGGCCGACTCGCCGTAGACCTTGGGCGAGGGCGACTCGGGGTAGCGGGAGTAGTACCGGCGGGTGGCGAGCGCGTCAACGGCCTCGTCGAGCACCGCCTGGTGCTTCTCGACGAGCGGATGCAGGTGGGGCTGAACGTCGGTGGTCATTCGGTCGATCCTACCGACCGGCCGGTCGGACCAGCCATGCGTGCTTGGTCACGCCCGTGACCGTCGGCACAAGCCAGCCCACTCGCCAGGAGCAGACGCGAGGGCCAACGATGGCAGCCATGAACGCAGTGCCCCCAGTCGCTGTCATCGGTGCCGGCGCAATGGGATCAGGCATCGCCCAGGTGGCGGCCACGGCAGGGCACCCCGTCTACCTCGTCGACACCGCCCCGGGTATCGCTGCAGCGCGCCTGCGACCGAATCGCGCAGGCGCTTGCGAAGCGCGCGAAACAGGGCCGGATCGGACGCGCACGAGGCGACCGAGGCCGCCGCTCGGTTGCAGCCCGGGACGTCCGTCGACGAGCTGGCGCCGTGCCAGCTGGTCGTCGAGGCGATCGCCGAGAACCTGCCAGCAAAGCGCTCCCTATTCGAGCTGCTCGGCCGGACCCAGAGTCCCACCACCCTGCTGGCGCACTAACACCTCCAGCCTGGGGATCGACGAGATCGCCGACGGCCGCCGAGCATCCGGAACGGGTGCTCGGCCTGCACTTCTTCAACCCGGCCCACGTGATGCGCCTCGTAGAGGTCGTCCGTGGCACGGCGACGAGCGAGGACGTGCTCGAGTACGGCATGCGAACTCATGCGTGGCTGGGGCAAGACCGCGGTCCGGTGCGCGTCCACACCCGGTTTCATCGTCAACCGGGTGGCCCGCCCGTTCTACGGCGAGGCTCAGCGCATGGTGGAGGAAGGTGTGGCCGACCCGGCCACCATCGACGCAGCGTTGCGCACCGCTGGGTTCCCGATGGGTCCCTTCGAGCTCACCGACCTCATCGGGCAGGACATCAACCTCGCCGTCGGTACCTCCGTCTGGGAGCGTACCGGCCACGACCCTCGGTACGCCCCGACCACGCTGCAGCAGGACCTCGTCGCCGCGGGGCACCTCGGGCGCAAGAGCGGGCAGGGCGTCTACCAGTACGCCGACGACGGCTCGGTCATCGACGCGACCCCCGACCTCGAACCGCGTCGCCGAGCTCGTCGACGGGCCGGTCACGACCGACCCGGTTGCCCGCACGGTCGCGATGCTGGTCAACGAGGCCGTCGATCTGGTCGCCCGCGGCGAGGCGTCGGCTGAGGACGTCGACCGGGCCATGCGCCTCGGCACTCGGTACCCCAAAGGGCCCATCGCGTGGGGTCGAGAGGTGGGGTATGCCGTCGTCAGGCGGCAGCTCGACGAGCTCGACCGCGCGTTCCCGGGCGGCCGCTACCGTCCGAGTCCCGCCCTCCAGGAGGCCCCATGACCGAGCCGTGCACCCAGCCCCGTCCCCTTGACCCGGTACCCCACTCAGGAGCTGCGCCCGGACAACGACCTTCACCACGTGCGGGCCATGTGGGAAGACGACAACGCATCGCGCCGGATGGGCATGCAGGCGTTGGCCATCGAGCCTGACCACGCTGTGGTCCGGATGCAGGTGACCGACGAGATGGTCAACGGGCATCGCACGGCACACGGCGGGTTCATCTTCACCCTGGCCGACTCGACCTTCGGGCTGGTGTGCAACACACGCGGGGCGCCGCACCGTGGCGGCGGCCTGCGACATCGTCTTCGTGACTCCAGCGCACCTTGGCGACGTCCTGGTTTCGGAAGGGCGCCAGCGGCTGGTCTTCGGGCGCAGCGGCATCACCGACGTGACGATCAGGCGGGAGTATGACGGGGCCGTGATCGCCGAGTTCCGGGTCGCTCGCGGGTCATCCCCGATAGCGCCTTGCCCAAGCACATGTACTGACCTCTCGGCCCGACAGGAGGCTTTGCGTTGCGATTCAAAGCGCAAACTCTCCTTTCCAGCCCACTAACCTGACGATCCATGGCGTTCGATAGTGAGTCGGCGGTTCGCGCCGTGCTCGACATCCGCACCTGGACGGCATACGACATCGACGCGGACGGCCGCGTCCTGGCTGGGCACGATGATTCCGGCAGCTCGCAGCTGGTCCTGCTCGAACCGGACGGAACCAGGACACCGTTGACCGCGCTGGAGCGCCCCTGCTCGGGCCGATTCGTGCCCGGTCGCTCCCAGATCGTCGTCCAGCACGACACCGGCGGCAACGAGCGGATGCAGCTGTCCCTGCTCGACCTGGGCGCAACGACGTTGCCAGTCGGCGAGGCCATGCTGGTCCCGATCGTCCACGACCCGCGGTTCATGCACGTCCTGGTCGACGTCACCGAAACCTCAGTCGTCTACTACACGAACCGGCGCAACGGGGTCGACATGGACCTGGTGGTTCGCGACCTGGGCTCCGGCGTCGAGCGCGTGCTCTACGACGCGGGCGGCTATGTCGCGTCGGCCACCCTCTCGCACGACGAGCGCTGCGCTGCCGTCGTGAGCTACTCGATGCGCCCCAACGGGACCCTGGTGTTGATAGCCGGACCGGACGGCATACGGGAGGTCACCGACCCCCAGGAAGACTCCTTCCATGGCGAGGAGGTCGGCTGGGCCGAAGGCGCCCGCGCCGTGGTCTTCGCGTCGAACCGCGAGCGCGAGTATCTCGCCGTCGTCCGCGCGCCGGTCGACGGCTCGGCCTGGACCACGCTCGTTGCCGACGAGTCCCACGACCTGAGCGCCGCGCTCTGCCCCGACGGGCGCGCCGTGCTGGTCGGCACGCTCGACGACGGGGCCTACCGGTATGCCGTCCACGAGGTCGACGGCGCGTGGCGGTGCCACGCCGACGTGCCGCCCATTGCCATGCCGAGCCTGCGGTGGTCCCCGGACGGGCGGCGCTTGCTCGTGGCCGGGATGCGACCGGACGACCCCGGATCGATCTGGCTCGTCGACGCGGCCAACGGGGCAGCACGGTGCCTCGTCGACGGCCGGGAGGGCCTGGCGCCGGGGGTCGGCTTGCTGACGGTCCGCAGCTCGCATCTGGTCCCCACTCCGGATGGTGAGCAGGTGCCGTGCTTCGTGTATGCCGGTTCTCCGGCGGGCGATCCGGCGTTGTCGGGAGCATCCGTGGTCCATGTCCACGGCGGCCCCGAGGTGGCTGCCACCCGGTTCTTCAACCCCGTCGTCCAGGCGCTGTGCGCCGTCGGATTCACGGTTGTCGTCCCGAACGTGCGCGGTTCGACCGGCTACGGCAAGCGCTGGTACATGCTCGACGACGTCGCGCGACGCCTGGACGCGGTCGCCGACCTCGCCGCAGTCCACACCTGGCTACCCACCCAGGGCCTCGACCCCGGTCGGTCGGCGCTGTGGGGCGGGTCGTACGGCGGGTACATGGTGCTCGCCGGTCTGGCGATGCAGCCGCAGCTGTGGGCGGCCGGGGTCGACATCGTCGGTATCTCCTCGCTGGTGACCTTCTTGGAGAACACCTCCGAGTACCGGCGGGCCTACCGCGAGCGAGAGTACGGGTGGCTTGCCGAACAGCGTGAGATGCTGCAGCGCTTCTCCCCCATCACCTACCTGGACGCGATCCGCGCGCCCCTGTTCGTCATCCACGGCGCCAACGACCCGCGGGTGCCGCTGTCGGAAGCCGAGCAGATCCACGCGGCGCTGCAGGGACGCGGCATACCGTGTGAGCTTCGGGTTTACCCGGACGAGGGGCACGGGCTGGCCAAACGGGCCAACCGGATGGACGCCTACCCGGCGGCTATCGAGTTTCTGCGCTCGGAGCTGTCCCGTTAGGCGCAGGCGCTGCACCGAAAGGTCCGTAGGTGCTGTCAAGACGGCCACATATGAGCACCTACTGACCTTTCGCGGAGGTGGGATCGCCCCGGCAGAGGTGGGATCGCCCCGATCACGGGGCCAGATCGCGGATGGCGTCGTGCATGCCGTCCGGGAGGATCTCCTCCGGCTCGATGACCATCGGGTTGAGCACCCGGTGCAGGAAGGACTTGGTCCGCGGGTTCTCGGGGTCGGCGATGACCCGGCTCGGGGGCCCTCCTCGACGATGTACCCGCCGTCCATGAAGACGACCCGGTCGGCCGCCTCCCGGGCGAAGGCCATCTCGTGGGTGACGATCATCATCGTCATGCCCTCGGCGGCCAAGCCTTTCATCACGGCCAGCACCTCCCCCACCAGCTCCGGGTCGAGGGCGGAAGTCGGCTCGTCGAAGAGCATGAGCTCGGGGTCCATGGACAGCGACCGGGCGATGGCGATGCGCTGCTGCTGGCCACCGGAGAGCTGGGCCGGGAACGCCTTCTCCCGGTCGGCCATGCCGACCCGAGCCAGGTTCTTACGGGCCGTGGCTACTGCCTCGGCCTTGGACCGCCCGAGGACCTTGGTCTGGGCGATGGTGAGGTTGCGCAGCACCGTGAGGTGCGGGAACAGGTTGAAGCTCTGGAACACCATCCCGATCCGCCGACGTGCCGCGTCGATGTCGACGTCCGGGTCGGTCATGTCGTGGTGACCGACGACGACCCGGCCGGACGTCGGTGTCTCGAGCATGTTGACGCAGCGCAGCAACGTGGACTTGCCCGACCCGGACGGGCCGATGACGCAGACCACCTCGCCGGGGTCGATCTGCAGGCTGATGTCCTTGAGCACCTCATGGTCGCCGAACGACTTGGACAGGTGCTCGACGGTGATCGCGTGGGTGGTCGGCGCCTCGACGGCTGGGCTGCTCATGGCTCTATCTTGCCTTGGCATAGCGGCGCTCGAGCATGCGCACGAGGCTGGACAGCGGCAGGGTCAGCACCAGGTAGCACAGCGCGCCGACGATGAGGGGGGTGGGGCTGGCCCGGCTGTTGAGGAAGCCTTGGCTGAACTTGGTCAGCTCGTACTGCTCGACGGTGACGCCGAGGACGTAGACCAGGGACGAGTCCTTGATGAGCAGGATCAGCTCGTTGGTCAACGGCGGGATGATGATCCGGAACGCCTGCGGCAACAAGATCGACACCATGGTCCGCGTGGGCGACATCCCCAGCGAGCGGGCCGCCTCGATCTGCCCTTTCGGTACCGCCTGGATCCCGGCGCGGATCGTCTCGGCCATGTATGCCGCGGCGGTCAGTCCCAGCCCGATCATCACCTTGCCGTAGATGTCGCCCGGGAACTGAAAGCCGGGGAAGGCGCTGGGAATGCCGAAGGCGACCATGAACAGCACGACCAGGGCGGGTAGCCCGCGGAACAGCTCGACGTACCCGTTGGCGAACCAGCGGTAGGGCCCGATCGAGGACAGCTTCATCATCGCGATGAGCAAGCCGACGCTGAGCCCGAAGGCGAAGGCGAGGGCCGTGAAGATGAGCGTGTTGACCATGCCGATGGTGACGACGCGTGGCCACATGGCAGCGAAGATGTCGCCGCGAAGGAAGGCCTGGCTGAAGGTCGCCCAGTCGGTCTTGAGCACCAGGACGACGAGGACGACCAGCCCGACGGCATACTGCGACCCGCGGCTCAGGCGAGCGCGCTGCCGTCGAGACAGCCCGCTTGGGGCTTGGACAGCGGTCTCGGTGCTCATGGCTACCCACCTTCGCTCGGGTCCGGCTCATGGCAAGGCTGGCGCAGCCAGGGCGTCTGCGCCAGCCTTTCCAGAGTTGCAGGTCAGGACTTGGGAGCGTCGGTGCCGATCCACTTCTTGAACAGCATGTTGTACGTGCCGTCGGCCTTGGCGGTCTTGATCACGTCGTCGATCTGCTGCTTCAGCGCGGTGTTGCCCAGCTTCATGCCGAAGCCGTAGACGTCGCCGGTGTCGAACTGGGGCCCGACGACTGCCTTGCCCGGGTTCTTCTTGACCGCGTCGGACCAGACCGGCAGGTCGTTGATCGCCGCGTCGATCTGGTTGGTGAGCAGCGCCTGGGTCTGCGAGGCCAGGTCCTGGTACTCCACGATGCTGTACCCGTTGGCGGCCATCTCCTTGTTGGCGTAGTCCAGGCCGGTGGTGGCCGCCTGCGCGCCCAGCTTCTTGCCCCGCAGGTCGGCCAACGACTTCACGGTGGCGTCCGCGCGCACAAGCAAGGCCTGGGTTGCGTTGAAGTAGCCCTCCGAGAACAGGATGGCCTTCTTGCGCTCGTCGGTGATCGACATCGCAGCCGCCGAGATGTCGCACTTGCCGGTGGCGGTGTCCTGTCCCGACTTGATGCCTTCGAACGGGGTGTCAATGATCGCCTGCGTGGCGCCGACCTTCTTGGCGAGCAGGTCCATCATGTCGACGTCGAAGCCGACGATCTTGCCGCTCTCGTCGGGGTACTGGAACGGCGCGTAGGGCAGATGGGTGCAAACCGTAAGCTTGCCGGGTGCCACCAGCGTGACGTTGGCGCCGGAGGCGCCGCCAGCGGCTGCGCTCGTGGTGCTGGAACTGCTCGAACTGGACGAACTGCACCCAGCCAGGGCCAGCCCGGCGGCAGCGGCGAGCGCCGCGGCTGCCACTCGACGGGTGTTCATGTGACGCACGGTGTGACTCCTGATCCTCGGGTGGTCTGGCGCCGCCACGACGGTGCCGTGGGCGGCTGGCGAAGCATGGCACTAGGGCCTGTGCCGACAACATAGTGTGGCCTGGCAACCACAAGGACCGAGACCTGATCTTGATCTGCACCACAGTTTGCTTGTGGCGCCCGCGCGCATCTGCTGTATTTACCCACCATGACCACAGATCTCAGAGACGAAGGCGAGCGCTGGTCCCTGGACGAGCTGCGCGCGCGACAGCTGGAACGGCTCCAGGAAACCGTGCGACGCGTGTATGCCGCCGTGCCCCATTACCAGAAGGCCTTCGACGCGGCGGGGGTGCACCCCGACGACATCCGCTCGCTCGAGGACCTGGGCAAGCTGCCGTTCACCGACAAGCTGACGCTGCGCGACAACTACCCGTTCGGCCTGTTCGCCGTGCCACGCGAGCAGGTCGTGCGAATCCACGCGAGCAGCGGCACCACCGGACAGCCGACCGTCGTCGGATACACGCGTGCCGACATCGACATGTGGTCGGAGGTCATGGCGCGCTCGATCCGCGCCGCGGGCGGGCGACCCGGTGATGTCGTGCACATCGCCTATGGGTACGGGCTGTTCACCGGCGGCCTTGGCGCGCACTACGGCGCGGAGCGACTGGGCTGCACCGTGGTCCCGATCTCGGGCGGGATGACTGAGCGGCAGGTGCAGCTCATCCAGGACTTCGGCGCCCGCATCATGATGGTGACTCCGAGCTACTTCCTCTCGGTGCTGGACGAGATGGAGCGCCAGGGGATCGACCCACACAGCACGACCCTCGAGCTGGGTATTTTCGGCGCGGAGCCCTGGACGCCCGCCATGCGCAAGGAGATCGAGTCCCGCTCGCGCATGGACGCGGTCGACATCTACGGCCTGTCCGAGGTGATGGGTCCGGGCATCTCGCAGGAGTCTGTGCAGACCAAGGACGGGCTGCACATCTGGGAAGACCACTTCTACCCGGAGATCATCGATCCCCTCACCGGCGAGGTGCTGCCCGACGGCGCGCAGGGTGAGCTCGTCTTCACCAGCCTGACCAAGCAAGCCTTCCCGGTGATCCGCTACCGAACGAAGGACCTCACCAAGCTGCTGCCGGGCACGGCATACCCGACCATGCGCCGCATGGAGAAGGTCACCGGGCGCACCGACGACATGATGATCATTCGCGGCGTCAACGTGTTCCCGACCCAGATCGAGGAGCTCATCCTGCGTGAGGAGGGGCTGGCGCCGTACTTCCAGTGCGTGCTGACCCAGCCGGGCAACATGGTGGAGCTCACCATCCTGGTCGAGACCCACGAAGACGAGACCGACGAGCGCAAGAACGCCATCGCGGCCGACCTGCGCCACCAGATCAAGTCCCGGATCGGCACCAGCGCCAAGATCGAGGTGCGCGAACCCGGTGGCATCGAGCGGTCTGTGGGTAAGGCGCGGCGAATCGTCGACAAGCGCAACGAGCCGGTGGGCTGACCGCCGATGCTCACCGGCATCCATCACCTCGGCCTCACCGTCCAGGACGCCGATGCCAGCGCGCGCTGGTATGCCGACGTGCTCGGCTTCCACCGGATCGGCGAGTTCGTGTCGCCGACGAGCATGTGGCGCAAGGTGTTCCTGCGCCACGAGGGGCTGGCGGCGCGGCTGGGGCTCGCGGAGCACTTCAGCGGTGGCGCGGGCCCGTTCGACGAGCGGCGAGTCGGGCTGGACCACCTGGCGTTCGAGGTGTCCGACCGTGCCGAGCTGGACCGGTGGGCGGCTCGGCTGACAGCGGCCGGGGTGGTCCACTCGCCGATCGCGCCGTCCAACACGGTCCCCGGCGCCGCCGTGCTCGTCTTCCGCGACCCCGACAACATGCAGCTGGAGCTCTACTTCGACCCGTCCGCGTGACCAAGGGCCCTTTGACCGAGGGCCCGACTAGTGGGTGAATTACCACCATGTACTCAGAAGCCGACGACGCCGCCCTGCACTGGTCGCTCGACGAGCTGCGGGCCGCACAGTTGGCGCGGCTTCAGGACACGGTGCAACGCGTGTATGCCGCCGTGCCCCACTACCGCAAGACGTTCGACGAGGCTGGAGTGCACCCGGACGACATCCGTTCGCTGGAGGATCTGGGCAAGCTGCCGTTCACCGACAAGAGCACGTTGCGCGACAACTACCCCTTCGGGATGTTCGCGGTCCCCCGTGAGGAGGTCGTGCGCATTCACGCAAGCAGCGGCACGACCGGCAAGGCGACCGTGGTGGGCTACACCGAAGCGGACCTGGACATGTGGGCCGGCCTCGTCGCCCGATGCCTCTGGGTGGCGGGTGCGCGGCCCGGTGACGTCTTTCACAACATGGGCGGGTACGGGCTGTTCACCGGCGGCCTGGGGGTCCACGCCGGTGCCGAGCGGCTGCGCATGAGCGTCGTCCCGGTCTCCGGAGGCATGACCGAACGCCAAGTGCAGCTCATCGAGGACTTCCAGCCCCGGGTCATCCACGTGACCCCCAGCTACTTCCTCACGGTCCTGGACGAGATGGAGCGCCGGGGCATCGACCCGCACGACACGAGTCTGCGGATCGGCATCTTCGGGGCCGAGCCGTGGACGCTCGCCATGCGGGCGTCGGTCGAGGCGCGCAGCAAGCTCAAGGCGATGGACCTGTTCGGGCTCTCCGAGCTGATCGGGCCGGGTGTCGCGAGCGAGTCCGGTGAGACGCGCGACGGGCTCAACATCTGGGAGGACCACTTCTACCCGGAGGTCATCGACCCGGTCACCCACGAGGCGGTGCCCGACGGGGAGCCGGGCGAGCTCGTGCTCACCAGCTTGACCAAGCAGGCCCTGCCGATGATCCGCTACCGCACCAAGGACCTCACCAAGCTGCTGCCGGGCACGGCATACCCCACCATGCGCCGGATGGAGAAGGTCACCGGGCGCACCGACGACATGATGATCATCCGCGGGGTCAATGTGTTCCCGACCCAGATCGAGGAGCTCATCCTGGGCGAGCCGGGGCTGGCCCCGTACTTCCAGTGTGTGCTGACCCAGCCGGGCAACATGGTCGAGCTGACGGTCGTCGTGGAGACGCACGTGCACCAGTCGGACGAGGTGAAGAACTCGATCGCCGCCGACCTGCGCCACCAGATGAAGAACCGGATCGGCACGACCGCGACGGTCGAGGTGCGCGAGCCGGGTGGAATCGAGCGCTCGGTCGGCAAGGCCCGGCGGATCGTCGACAGACGCCAGCCGCCGGCGTCCTCCCGTCGCGGCCTTTCATCGAAAGGTCCGTAGGTGTCGTCAAACCCACTCGGTAACCGCACCTACGGACCTCTCGCCGCAGATAGCCACGGCTAGGTTCGTGATGCCCGGGGGTGGGCGCCCTGAGCCTGGGCCGGGCAGTTACGCCGCCGCACTGCTCGCCTGCCTCGTGAGCCAACGAGTCCTCATCTGGCGGCTGTACGCGGTGAGCTAGGGGTGGAGCGCGATCCGGTTCCTCCGGTCTGCCGACGGGCGTCGAGGCCAGCTACTGCGGCTAGGTGCCTATGCCCTTGTCGTCGTCGAACTGCCGGTCGTCGTCGCGGTCGTCGGCTCGGCGCTGCACGCCTCCACCGCGGCCACGGTTGCGGCTGGCACAGCTGTCGTCCTCAGCTTCGTCGCCGGTTTCGCCGTCATTGCGAGCGCCGCTCAGGGCCCCGGACGCTGACTCGACCTAGAGGAAGCGCGGCCTTGGCCGCGGCCTTTCACCGAAAGGTCCGTAGATGTCGTCAAACCCACTCGATAACCGCACCTACGGACCTCTCGGCGCAGGTAGGTGACGCCAACGGCATACCGTGTGTTCATGCGTGTTCTTGTCAGTGGGGGGGCCGGGTATATCGGCTCGCATACCGTCGTGCAGCTTGTGGCCGTAGGGCACGACGTGCTCGTCGTCGACTCGTTTGCGAACGCCAAGCCGGCGGTTGTGGGCCGCCTTGAGGGGTTGACCGGGCGGCATTTGCCGGTGCACGCGTTCGACCTGACCGACAAGGACAAGACCGAGCGCCTCTTCGCTACCGAGCCGATCGACGCCGTGGTGCATTTCGCCGGGCTCAAGGCGGTCGGCGAGAGCGTGCAGGTGCCGTTGGAGTACTACGTCAACAACCTCGAGTCGACCTTCTCGCTGCTGCGGGCAATGCGCCGGCATGAGTGCCACCTGCTCGTCTTCTCGTCCTCGGCCACCGTCTACGGCGACCACGCGCCCGTGCCCTATGTCGAGGACTACGAGCCGCTGCACGCCGCCAGCCCCTACGGGCGGACCAAGGTGATAAACGAGCACGTGCTGCGAGATGTCGCACACATCGACGAGTACCTGAAGGTGGCGGTGCTGCGCTACTTCAACCCGGTTGGCGCGCACCCGTCCGGGCAGATCGGCGAGGACCCGCAGGGCATTCCCAACAACCTGATGCCGTTCATCGCGCAGGTTGCGGTGGGGCGGCGCGAGAAGCTGTTCGTGTTCGGCGGCGACTACCCGACCGCCGACGGGACCTGCGAGCGCGACTACATCCACGTCGAGGATCTCGCGGCTGGGCACGTCGCGGCGCTGGCGGCCTTGGCCGGATCGGATGAGTCGTTGCGCACGTGGAACCTGGGCACCGGCTCGGGCACCTCGGTCCTGGCCATGGTCGACGCCTTTGCCCGCGCCAGTGGTATGCCGGTCCCCTACGAGATCGTCGGGCGGCGCGAAGGCGACCTGCCGGCATACTGGGCCGACCCGTCCCGAGCCCACGCCGAGCTGGGCTGGCGCGCGACCCGGACCGTCGCGGACATGTGCGCCGACACGTGGCGCTGGCAGAGCCGCAACCCGATGGGCTACTCCGACGACTAGCCCCCTCTTTCACGGGGAGGCTAGCCGGACACCTCGATAGGAGCGAAAACGACGCGATCTACCCCAGTTTCGCTCCCATCGAGCCCAGCGGTCACAAACCTCGGCAATCGCCTGAGGTCTGCGTTGGCCCACATCATCGGTTGGACCGCTGGGGGGGTAGGTGGGATTCCGCGATCGGCTCGGGGTTGAATGGCCCTGTGGGCTCACCGCTTCGCGTCACCATGGTGTGCACGGGCAACATCTGCCGATCACCGATGGCCGAGATCATCCTGCGGCGGCTGCTGGACCAGGCCGGAGTCGGCGGCGTGATGGTCACCTCGGGCGGTATGGGCTCCTGGCACATCGGTGGCGGCGCCGACTCCCGGGCGCTGCGGATCCTGCGCCACCACGGGTACGACGGGTCGCGCCACCGGGCCCGCCAGGTCGACGTCACGTGGTTCGCCGACAACGACCTCATTCTGGCGGCCGACGTGGGGCACTTGCGCGCCTTGCGCCGGCTGGCCCCCACCCCCGAGGTCGCGCAGAAGGTCCGGCTGCTGCGCTCGTTCGACCCTCAGGCGGTGGCTGCCGGGACAACCGACGTCGACGACCCGTGGTACGGCACGTCCGAGGACTTCGAGCGGTGCTTTCGCGAGGTCGAGGATGCCTGCCGCGGCGTCGTCGCCTACCTCGCCGAGCACCGGGCTGGGCCGGCGGGCTGATGATGGCCAGCGGGTACCAACCAGGCGGCCCGAGCCCGGAATACGATCGGTCGGCCCGAGGTTGGTCGCCAGAAGGAGTTGGCACGCGTTGCTCCTCGACGATGCACGAGGCCGGGACCTACCGGATGGAAGGACGACGCCATGCGAGCAGTGCAGTTCAAGGCTTACGGAGGCCCCGAGGTCCTGGAGTGGGCCGAGGCCCCTGACCCCCACGCGGGCCCGGGGCAGATTCGGATCACGGTACGCGCGGCCAGCGTGAACGCGTACGACTGGAAGGTTTTCAGTGGGCTGGTCTCAGGCGGCCGACCGATGGAGGGGACGGGTTACCTGGGACTGGACGCGGCTGGCGTGGTGGACGAGGTCGGTGAGGGGGTCACCGGCGTGACGGTCGGTGACGACGTCTTCGGCCGCGGCCAGGCGACCCTCGCGGAGTATGCCGTGCTGGGCTCCTGGGCCGCCAAGCCCGCCTCCGTCGACTGGGCCGTGGCGGCTGCGGCGGGAGTTGCCGGGGAGACCAGTGAACGCGGACTCCGTCTGTTGGACGTCAAGGCCGGGGACACGCTCTTCGTCGATGGAGGCGCCGGGGGCGTTGGAGCCGTGGCCGTGCAGATGGCGCTCGCTCGGGGTGCGCGTGTCATCGCCTCCTCAAGCGAGGCCAACCAGGACTACCTGCGGGAGATCAGGGCAATGCCTGTGCTGTACGGCGAAGGCGTGGCAGCGCGCGTCCGCGCAGCGGCCGGCGGCCCGGTCGACGCCGTCTTCGACGTCGTCGGCAAGACCCCGATCGAGGAGCTGGTCAGCCTGGTAGCCGAGCCCTCCCACGTGGTGAGCATCGCCAACTTCGCGGCCGCTCAAGCTGGCGCGCGAGTCACCGGCGGCGGTGAGGACAGCCAGCCCATGCCGGCCCTGGCCCAAACCGCGCAACTGCTGGAGCAGAACAAGCTGGTGCTGAAGTTCCAGACATTCCCGTTCGACCGGGCCGCCGAGGCCTACCGGATCAGCCAAGGCGGCCACCTCCGCGGCAAGCTCGTGCTCGTTCCGTGACCCACGGGCGGACCACGCCGACAGGAGCCATTGCGCCGCTGCAGCGTCGTTACCAGTGCTGTCGGGATGCGATGAGCGAGCAGCGCTAGGCCGAGTCGGCCTCCTGGTCCTCGGCCGCCTCGTCCTCGGACACCGCGTTGTGCCGGGCCAGGGCCCGGTTGACCCGGTCGTCGATCTGCGCCGAGAACTGATTGCGCGGCCCCTTGAGGGCGAAGAACGAGATGACCATCGAGATCACTGCGGCCAAGAGCAACAGCAGGAACAGCTGGTCCGGCGACCGCAGACCAGCCAGCCAAAGCAGCCCCAGGCAGGCGAAGAAGATCGCCAGCCGCAGCACCGAGAACTTCAGCACGCCATCACCCCGCCACGCCCGAGTAGGAGTGTTGCCCGACGAAGTAGAGGTTGACGACCGTGAAGTTGATGATGATCGTCAGGAACCCCGCCAGCGCGATCCAGGTCGCCTTTCGCGGCTCCCAGCCGGCGGTCGCGCGGGCATGCATGTACGCGGCATACACGACCCAGACGACGAAGGTCCACACCTCCTTGGGGTCCCACGTCCAGTACGAGCCCCAGGCTTTCTGCGCCCAGATCGCGCCGGCTATCAGCGTGAAGGTCCACAGGATGAAACCCACCATGTTGAGCCCGTATGCCGTGCGCTCCAGGGTGGCTGCCGAAGGCAGCGACTCGACGAAGGTGCGCCTGCTCGGCGGCGCCACCTCGCGGCGCTGCTTGACCAGATAGACGATGCCCACGGAGAAGGCGATGGTGAACAGTGCGACGGCCAGGATGGCCACCGTGACGTGGATGAGCAGCCAGACGTCCTTGAGGGCCGGCATGAGCTCGGCGGCCTCGGTGTAGAAGGCGAGCAGAGCCAACCCCAGGGTCAGCAGGACCGGCCCGACGACGAAGATGCCCAGCCACTCCCAGCGGTTGCGCCGAGCCAGCAGCAGGTAGGCCACCACGGCGCACAGCGCACTAGTGGTGACGAACTCGAACATGTTGCCCCAGGGCGCCCGGGTGACCGAGATCCCGCGCAGCACTACCGAGGTGGCGAGCAGCAGGGTGGCCAGCCAGGCCATTGACAGGGCGATGCCGGCGAGTTTGCGCGCCCGCGGCGAAGGCTCATCCGCAGACGGGCGATCGGGCCGGCCGGCCGCTGTCGCGGCCCCGGCGGTCGTCGTGGTCCCGGTGGTCCCGGACGAGCCCGGCACCCCGCCGACCAGCGCCGTGGCAGGCTCCTCGATCGCCGCTTCGGCCGCTTCGGCAACGGCGGTGTCAGTGGCGGGCGCCGGCCCGAGGGCCGCCAGGTAGGAGGCGAACAGCAGCATCGCGATCGTGTAGACCGCCATCGCCGAGTAAAGCGCCAGGTTCGACCATTCGGCGAGCTGGACGGAGGGCGCCTGGGCGAGTGCGGTCACGATCACTTCCGTTCGGGGCGGGCCGCAGCGGCGGCTCCGGTCTGGCGGGTCGTCAGCTCGTCGGCGAGAGACGCGACGGCACCGGCGAGCCCAGGGTCGGCGGACTTGGCGAGCGCGCCGATGCTCACGAGGGTAGTCGACCCGTCAGCCACCGCTCGCACGAAGACCCGGCGGCGGCGGATGAGCAGCGTGGCAACCAGACCAGCCACAGCAGCCAGAGCCGCAGCGAGCGTGAGGCCCTTGCCGGGGTCGGTGCGCACCGACAGGCCGGCGAACCGCTCGACCGACTCGAAGGTGATCGTCCCTCGCCCTCCCGGCAGCTCGAAGGTGTCGCCGGGCTTGAGCCGGATGAGCAGCGGCTGACCGTCGGCCTTGGGCACGGCGGCGAGCTCGGCGGTGTTGAGCGTATAGACCGACTGCGGGCGCCCACCGGGGAAGAGCGTGCCCTCCCAGACGGACAGCGCCAGCTCCGGGTTCTTCAGGTCGGGGAAGAGCGAGGCCGGCCCCTCGGCATACGTCGGCTCGGCGGTCGGGAGGAAGAAGCCGCTGAAGCCAAGCTGCTTGGGCGCCGCCGCCGGCACCTTGACCGCGCCGACGGAGGTGTAGACGTTGTCCTTGGGCAGGAACGGGGTCGCCTCGCGGTAGAGCACGGCCCCGGCGGCGTCCCGCACCGTGATGACCGGCGCGTACCCGTTGCCGAGCAGGTAGACGTCGGCCCCGCCCAGGCTGAGCGGCTGGTTGACGGTGATCGAGTGCTCCTGCGGGGCGGCTCCGGGCGCCTCGGTCGTCGTCGTGTATGCCGTGAAGCCGCGAGGCGCGCCGAACTGGGCGCCGCCGACCGCCTCCTCGAAGCGCACGTCCATGCGGTCGACCCGCAGCGAGAACGGCGGGATGCGTTCGGGGCTGACCAGGGCCCCGCTGGTGAAGGTGTCGTACTGCCCGTAGGTCGACGCGAAGGTCTGCCCGACCGGGACGATGACATCGCCACGCCACCCGAGCAGGTGCCCGAAGGCGACACCGACGATGACGACGCACAACGCGACGTGGAAAACCAGGTTCCCGGTCTCGCGCAGGTAGCCGCTCTCCGCGCTCACCGACACCTCGTCGTGCGCGTGCACGCGGTACCGGCGCCGGCGGAGCGCGGCGCGTGCCGAGGCGAGCGCCTCAGCCGGCGGACTGGCATACCGGACCTGCGCGTGGGCGTCGAGGCGCTCGAGCCGGGTGGGAGCGCGGGGCGGGACCGAGCGCAGCGCGTGCCAGTGCAGCTTGCTGCGGGGCACGATGCAGCCGACGAGGGAGATGACCAGCAGCAGGTAGACCGCCGAGAACCACGGGGAGGCGTAGACGTCGAAGAAGGACAGCCGGTCCAGCCACGGCCCCGTGGTCGGGTTGGCGGCCAGGTAGTCGGCAACCCGGCCCGCGTCGATCGAGCGTTGTGGGAAGATCGACCCCGGAACGGCGGCGATCGACAGCAGCAACAGCAGCAACAGCGCGGTGCGCATCGAGGTGAGCGTGCGCCACGCCCAGCGCGCCCAGCCGACTGGGCCTAGCGCCGGCTGGGTGACCGTCGCGCGGTCGCGGGTGGGTGCGCTCATGCTCAGATGGCCGTCTCGAAGCCGATGACCAGATGCGCCTGCACCCACGACATGATGCCTTCCCACAGCCCGGTGACCATGAGCACCCCCACCGCCAGCAGCAACAGCCCGCCGAAGCGCTGGACGCCGCGCTGGTGTTGGCGCAGCCAGGCGCTGGCCCGGCGGGCGTGCTCGAGGCCGGCGGCCAGCAGCAGGAAGGGCAGGCCCAGGCCCAGGCAGTAGGCCAGGCCGAGCAATGCTCCGCGGGCCACGCTGGAGCCGCCCTGGGCACCCAGTGGCGCCGCGAGGGCGAGGATGGCCCCCAGCGTCGGACCGGTGCACGGCCCCCAGCCCAGGCCGAAGATGACGCCGAGCACCGGAGCGCCCGCCAGCCCGGCGGCTGGCTTCCGGCTCAGCTTGAGCTCACGCTGCGGACCGACGCCCAGGAACACGAGGGCCATGGCGATGACGAGCACGCCGCCGACCCGGATGAGCAGCCCCTGGTACTCCAGAAGCAGCGCGCCGAGGGCCGACGCGGCGCTGACGCTGAGCACAAAGACGACCGAGAACCCGAGGACGAACAGGAACGCCCCCAGGACGACCCGCGAGCGTTGCCGCTGCACCAGCGGCGTGTCGCCGAGCCCGGTGACATAGCCGAGGAACCCGGGTACGAGGGGCAGCACGCACGGCGAGGCGAAGGAGACCAACCCGGCCAGGACGGCGATCGCCAGTGCTGCCGGCAGGGCGCCGGAGGCGACGGTCGAGGAGTCGCTGGCTCGCCAGACGTCGTCGAGGAGGGCCATCCGCAGGTATGCCGGTCAGGAGGCCAGGGTGTCTGCGACCAGCGCGCGCAGGGTGGCTTCGGACACTGCTGATGAGACGCGGGCGGCGATGCGGCCCTGGCGGTCCAGGACGAGCGTGGTCGGCGTCGCTGGGGCGTTGCCCTGCAGGGCGAGCATGGGAGCGCCGGCGCTGGCTCGGTCGCTGAGGGACGGGAAGGTGACGTTGTTGGCTTTGAGGAACGCCAGCGACGACTCCGGTGACTCCTTGACGGCGACCCCGACGAAGGCGACTGCGGCACCAGCGGCTTGCTGATCGGCCCAGACCTTCTGCAGCGCGGGCATCTCCGCGATGCACGGCGGGCACCAGGACCCCCAGACGTTGACCACGACGACCTTGTTCATGCCGTCGGCCGCGAGCGACCAGGTGCCGCCGCCCACTGTGGTGCCGGCCAGGGTGAGCGGCTGGCCGCGGGCCGACACCGCCAGCTGCTCGACGGTGCCGTCTCCGGCGACGTAGTTCTTGCGGTCGCCGGCCTTGGCCTGCTCGGCGACGGAGTTCGGGTCGGAGGAGCATCCGGCAACCGCCACGACCAAGGCGAGGGCTGCGAAGGCGGCCAGCGCGGCGAAGCGTGCCCTCACGCGCCCGCCTGCGTCGCGGCGTGGCCCAGCAGGCGAATTGCGGGCTCGCTGTAAGCGATCGACTCGAGGTCGTCGCCGATGTAGTGCAGCGAGGTGAGCGAGGCCAGCGAGCACTGACGACGGCGAGGGTCGTGCCACAGGTGGCGGCCCTCGAGCTTGCACCGCGCGGTCCAGACCGGCAGCTGGTGGGAGACGATGACCGCTTCCCGACCACGGGCGGCATGCCGCGCGTCGGCGATCGCTTCGAGCATCCGGACGGCAACCAGCTCGTACGGCTCCCCCCAGCTGGGCTTGAACGGGTTGACCAGCCAGCGCCACATGCCCGGCTTGGTGAGCAACCCCTCGCCCATCCCGACAGCCTGACCCTCGAAGGCGTTGGTTGCCTCGACGACCCGCGGGTCCGGGATGATCTCAACGCCGGCCTGCTCGGCGATCGGTGCGGCGGTCTGCAGGGCCCGTTCCAGCGGTGAGGATGCGATGTGGACGATGTCGTGGTCGGCCAGGTGGGTTGCGACCGTCTGCGCCATTTCGTTTCCGAGCGCAGACAGCCCGAAACCGGGCAGGCGGCCGTAGAGGACCCGGTCGGGGTTGTGGACCTCGCCGTGGCGCACCAGGTGGACGACCGTGACGTGCGGGGTGGGCATGCCGCCATTGTCTCACTGGCGGCAGCAAGGCTCACCGGCGTGCGTCCGAGCGGCGGTAGGTCGGGGCGCCGGAGGTAAACCCGAACGCAGGCATGTCCGAGCGGCGGAGGTAAACCCGAGCGGTAGAGGGTCGGCTTATTCAAATTCGTGGCCGGGTTGGAACGGCAGTGACTCCTGTTGCCGATGATGTTGCCAATAATGCGATGCGGGGGCTGCTGAGCAGACCACGGCGGTCCTGGTCGCCGGGGAGGTGCAGACGTGCGCAAGAGCGCTCGCTTTCACCTCCGGCGCTCGGTTTTACCTCCGTCCAGAGCAGCGGCTAGCGCGCCGCGAGCGCCCTGGCGGCGGCCTTCGCGGCTGCCGGCAGCGCCCGGCATACCTGCTCCACCGCCTCCTCGTCGTGGGCGGAGGAGACGAACCACGCCTCGAACGCGCTCGGCGGCAGGTGCACCCCACGGTTGAGCATGGCGTGGAAGAAGGCACTGAAGGCGACCGTCGACTGGGCCTTGGCCTCGTCGTAGGTGCGCACCGGCCCGTCGCAGAAGAACACCGAGAACATCGAGCCGGCCCACTGCACGGTATGCCGGACGCCCCCGGCGCCCAGCGCCGCGGATGTGGCATCGGCGATGGTGTGCGCAACCCAGTCCAGGTAGGGGTAGACGTCGTTGGTCAGGGCGCGCAGCGTCGCCAGCCCCGCGGCACACGCCACCGGGTTACCGGACAGCGTGCCCGCCTGGTACACCGGGCCCTGCGGAGCAAGCAGGGCCAGCACGTCGGCCCGGCCCCCGAAGGCGGCAACGGGAAAGCCCCCGCCCATGACCTTCCCGAACGTGAAAAGGTCCGGCGGCCCGGCGGCATAAGGCCCTTCCAGCCCGTACCAGCCGCTCGGCGAGCAGCGAAACCCGGTCATGACCTCGTCGGAGATGAGCAGCGCGCCGTGCTCCCGGGTGACCGTGCGCAGCCCTTCGGTGAAGCCCTCGACCGGCGGCACGACGCCCATGTTGCCGGCCGCCGCCTCGGTGATGACTGCGGCGATCTCGCCACCGCGCGCGGCGAAGGCCCCCTCCACCGCGGCCAGGTCGTTGTAGGGCAGCACGATCGTCTCGCCTGCGCTCGACGCAGGCACACCAGCCGAGTCGGGCAAGGCGAAGGTCGCCACCCCCGACCCCGCGGAAGCCAGCAGGGCGTCGACGTGCCCGTGGTAGCACCCAGCAAACTTGACCACAACCGAGCGCCCGGTGAACCCACGGGCCAGGCGCAGGGCACTCATAGTCGCCTCGGTGCCGGAGTTCACCAAGCGCACCTGCTCCAGCGGCGCCACGCGCGCCACTATCTCCTCGGCCAGGGCGACCTCTGGCTCGGACGGCATTCCGTAGCTGAACCCCCGGGTCGCGGCCTCGCGCACCGCGGCGACGACATCGGGGTGGGCGTGCCCGAGGATCATCGGACCCCATGACCCGACCAGGTCGACGTAGCGCCGGCCGTCGGCGTCGGTGAGCCACGGCCCGACCGCCTCACGCACGAAGCGGGGTGTGCCACCGACCGCGCGGAAGGCCCGCACCGGCGAGTTCACCCCACCGGGGATCACCTGCTGGGCGCGTGTCATCAGCGTCTCCGACGCGGGTGCCCCCTCGGGGTATGCCGTGGCCGCGCGTCGGCTGCGGCCCTGGCCGACCGGGCGCCTCCCCCCGCTCGGCCTTCGCGGCCGGTCGACGAGCACCTGCATGGCCTGGCCCAGCCCGGCGAACTGGGCGGGTGAGAGCAGGTCGACCAGATGACGCCGAACACTTTCGACATGGGCCGGCGCCACGGCTTCGATCCGGGCCAGGCCTTCGTCAGTGAGGCGCAGCAGCACGCCGCGCCGGTCATCGGCGCAGGGCTCGCGGACCACCCAGCCACGTTTCTCCAGCCGGACTGCGGTGTGGGTGAGCCGGCTGCGCGACTGCACGACTCGGTCGGCGAGCTCGGACATGCGCAGCTGGTGTTGCGGCTCCTCCGACACCCAGACGAGGATCTCGTACTCCGACAGCCGCAACCCGTGCTTGGCCAGGTCGCGGTCGAGGGCTTCGCGCAGCTGGCGGTCAGCCCGCAGATAGGTGCGCCAGTACCGCTGCTGCTCGGCCGTGAGCCACCGTGGCCGACCGCCCGAGGACATCGCGACCCCCTCCGTCGTCGAGCCGCCGCCGCTCATATTGCCCCATCGAGTACGGGCAGCATACGACGCCGGGTGCGGGCAGTCAGGGCAGCCAGCTCGCGGCCTCGAGAGCGTGGTAGGTGAGCACGATCGAGGCGCCGGCCCGCCGGATCGACGTCAGCGACTCAAGCACACACCGCTTCCGGTCGATCCAGCCATTGGCGGCGGCTGCCTCGAGCATGGCGTACTCGCCGGACACCTGGTATGCCGCGACTGGCACGTCCGCCAACTCGCGCGCCGTCGCGACGATGTCCAGGTAGGGCAGAGCGGGCTTGACCATGACGATGTCGGCGCCCTCGGCGAGGTCGGCGAGAATCTCGCGGGCCGCCTCCCGCCCGTTCGCAGGGTCCTGCTGGTAGGTCGCCCGGTCGCCGTCCAGGGTCGACTCGACGGCGTCGCGGAACGGCCCGAAGAAGCCTGAGGCGTACTTCGCGGCATACGCGAGCAGCACGACGTCGTGGCGCCCGGCGCCGTCGAGTGCTGCCCGCACGTGGCCCACCTGCCCGTCCATCATCCCGCTGAGCCCGAGCACGTGGGCGCCCGCCGCGGCCTGGGCCAGCGCCATGGCGGCATAGCGCTCCAACGTGGCGTCGTTGTCGACTCGGCCCCCCTCGTCGAGCACCCCGCAGTGCCCGTGGTCGGTGAACTCGTCGAGACACAGGTCCGCCATGAGGACCAGCTCGTCACCGCAGGTCTGGCGCACCCGACGCAACGCGAGGTTGAGGATGCCCTCGGGGTCGTCCGCGCCGTAGCCTTGCGAGTCGCGCTCCTCGGGGACGCCGAAGATCATCAGGCCGCCGAGCCCGGCGTCCTGGGCCTGGCCCGCCGCGGCGACCAGCGAGTCCAGGGTGTGCTGGACGACGCCAGGCATGGACTTGATGGGGGCTGGGGCAGCGGCCCCCTCCCGCACGAAGACCGGTAGCACGAGGTCTGCCGAGGACAGCCGGGTCTCGGCCACCAGTCGGCGCAACGCGGGAGTGCCGCGCAGCCGGCGGGGCCGCACCACCGGTCCGGCCATCACCGAGCCTTGCGCCGGGACGCGTGCCGTCGTTGGCTCGGCCGCACCATGGGCTCACCCTGCTCCTGCGCGCCCAAGGCCAGCAGGGCGCCGTGCGCCGCGAGCGCGTCCACGAGCGCCTCCGCGGAAGGCGTCGTCGCCAGCACGTCCACGCTCAGGCCGTGTTCTTCGGCGGTCTTGGCGGTCTGTGGCCCGATACAGGCGACCACCGTGTTGGAGTGCGGTTTCCCGGCGATACCCACGAGGTTGCGCACGGTGGAGCTGGACGTGAACAACACCGCGTCGAACGCGCCGCCCTTGATCGCCTCTCGCACGTCAGCGGGCGGCGGGGCGGCCCGGACGGTCCGGTATGCCGTGACGTCGTCGACCTCCCAGCCCATCTCACCGAGACCGGCCACCAGAGTGTCGGTGGCGATGTCGGCGCGGGGCAGGAACACCCGGTTGATCGGGTCGACGCTCGAGTCGTAGTCCGGCCAGTCGAGCAGCAGCCCGGCCGTTGACTGTTCGCCGCTGGGCACCAGGTCGGGCTCGAGCCCCCACTGGCGCAGCGCTGCGGCTGTCACGCCGCCGACGGCCGCGATCTTCAGCCCGGCGAAGGCTCGGGCATCCAAGCCGTACTCTTCCAGCTTCTCCCGCACCGCCCGGACCGCGTTGACCGAGGTGAACCCGACCCATTGGTAGCGGCCGGTCACCAGTCCGGTGGTGGCGCGCTCCATCTGGTGCGGGGTTCGGGGCCGCTCTACTGAGATCGTCGGCACGATCGTCGCGCGAGCGCCGTACTCGGCGAGCCGGTCGACCATCGTGCCGGCCTGGTCCTTGGTGCGCGGCACGAGGACGTCCCAGCCGAAGAGCGGCTTGCTCTCGAACCAGGACAGCGTGTCACGCAGCGCGACCGTGGGGCCGACCACCGCCAAGGAGGGAAACCGGACCCTGCTGTCGCTGAGCAGGCGCTCGACGTCGCCGAGGGTGGTGATGTGGGTGGCCTGGCGGGTCGTGGTGCCTCGCTCGACGACCGCGATCGGGGTGTCGGGGTCGCGGCCGGCGGCCAGCAGGTCGGTCAGGGCAGGACCGAGCCGCTCGGGCGTTCCGAGCACGACAAGTGTGCTCGCGGCGTCGACCGCGCCGCTCCAGTCATGCGGCACGTCACCGATGCTGACGACCTGCACGCTGCGGGCCTCGTGCGACGTCAGGGGCACGCCGGCATACGTGGGCACGGCGGTGACGGCGCTGACACCAGGGACGACGTCAAAGGGGATGCCGACCTTGCACAATGCGATCGCCTCGTCCGAAAAGGCGTTGAACAGGGCCGGGTCCCCGTCCATTAGCCGCACGACGAGGCCGCCGTCGCCGGCCAGGCTCTGGGCCGCCTGCACGAGTCGCTTGGCGCGGGAGACCCGGGTGAGCTCCTCGCCGTGCTCGCCGTGGCCGCAGTCGACGACGACCACTCCCGAGCGCGCATAGCGGGCGACGACCTCGTCGCGGCTGACCTGGTCGATGACCACGACATCAGCGGCGTCGAGGAGCTCTCGAGAGCGCACGGTCATGAGGCCGGGGTCGCCGGGACCGGCGCCGACGAATGCCACTCTGACGTGGGCGGGTCTTTTCGGGTTACGGGGAGACTGGTTCACGAGGCGGGCTCCCGGGTCTTGGGTGGGGCGGGGGACGGGGGCGGGCTGGTGAGCAGGTCCGAAGGGTCGCCGCGCACGAGGGCGTCGGCGCCGTCGGATATCAGCAGGGCGGCCAGCCTCTGGCCGAGGGCGGCGGGAGCATCGGTGGGTCCGACGAGGGAGCGGCGCAGACCAACCGAGCCGTCGACGGTGCCGACGTAGGCCCGCATCGACAGCTCCAGCCCGTCCTCGCCCTCGACTACCTCGGCCAGCGCGCCCATCGGGGCGCTGCAGCCGGCCTCCAGAGCGGCCAGCAAGGCCCGCTCCGCGGTCACGGTCGCCCGGGTGTCGGAGTGGTCCAGGGGCGAGACCGCGGCGCGCACGTCGGAGCGGTCGGCACGGCATTCGACCGCGAGCGCCCCCTGGCCCGGGGCGGGCAGCATCTGCAGCGGGTCCAGCGTCTCGCCGACGGCATCGAGGCGGCCCAGGCGGGCCAGCCCGGCACGCGCGAGCACCACCGCGTCGACCTCGCCCTCGGACACCAGCCGCAGCCGGGTGTCCACATTCCCACGCACGTCGCGGACCAGCAGCCCAAGGCCCAGCGCGGCGATCTGCGCGGCGCGGCGCGGCGAGCCGGTGCCGATGACCGAGCCAGCGGGCAGCTCGCCCAGGACCAGGTTGTCGCGAGACACCACGACGTCTCTGGGGTCCTCGCGCTCGGGCACCGCAGCCACGACCAGGCCCGGTTCGGGGGCTACCGGAAGGTCCTTGAGCGAGTGCACCGCCAGGTCAACCTGGCCGTCCAGGACGGCTCGGCGCAGGGCCGCCGCGAAGACGCCGGTGCCACCGATGCTCGCCAGCGGCTCGGTTGGGCGCTCGTCACCCTCGGTCTGGATTTCGACGAGCGTGACCTGATGCCCAGCCGCCCGCAGTCGCTCGGCCACCCAGCCGGACTGGGACCTGGCCAGGGCGCTGCCGCGGGTGCCGAGCCGAAGGACGCTCATCGCAGTCCTTCCAGCTGGCCGCCCCAGAGAGCCGGGTCGACGGCGGTCGGCTCCGGCGGGACGGAGACGGCGGCCACATCGTAGGGGTCCAGGTCGAACAGCTCTCGAAGCGCAGTCTCGTAGTCGCCGGTCCGCCCGTCGACGGACAGCTGCTTGATCCGCACCGTCGGCGTGTGGAGCAGCTTGTCGACGATGCGGTGCACGGCCCGGTGGACTTCCAGCCGAACCGCTTCGTCCAGCCCGGGAGCCTTCTGGTCCAACCGCGACAGCTCGGCGTCGACGACCTCGGCGGCACGAGCCCGCAGCGCAGTGACCGTGGGGGTGACCCGTTTGGCCAGCCGTTGGGTGAGGTACTCAGCGACCTCCGCCGTGACCAGGTCGGTCACCTCCTGGACCTCGGGGACCGCGCGACCACCCGACTGCTCGGCGAGCCGCTGGCCCTGCTCTTCCAGGTTGATGACCTGCACCCCACTGATGGTTCCCACCTGGGGGTCGATGTCGTGCGGCATGGCCAGGTCCAGGAAGACCTGCCGGCGGGTGCGGCCTGAGCGAGCCCGGGCGTCCGCCACCTGCTGGGCGCTCACCAGGTGTCCGACCGCTCCCGTGCAGCTGAGGATGACGTCGGCGTCGGCGAGGGCGTCGTCGAGCTGGGCCATCAGGCGGGCGACGCCCCCGGTCGCCTCGGCCAGCCGCTGGGCTCTGGGGTTGGTCCGGTTGACGATGACGAGGCGTCGCGGAGAAGCAGCGGCCACCGTCGCCGCAGCGACGCCGCTCATGCCGCCGGCTCCCAGGACGAGGACCTCGGCGTGCTCGATCGGCCCCACCCAGGTGGCAGCCGCCTCAAGGCCGGACTGCACGAGGGAGTGGCTGACCCGGTCGATGCCAGTCTCGGCGTGGGCTCGCTTGCCGACGTGCAGGGCGTGGCGCAGCACGGAGCCGAGCTCTTCGGGCACCAGGCCAGCGCGCTGGCTGGCCCGGTACGCCTCGCGCAGCTGGCCGAGGATCTGCGACTCGCCGACGGCCATCGAGTCCAGCCCGGCCGCTACCGCGCATGCGTGCGCCACCGCCCGGTCCTCGTAGTGCACGTAAAGGTGTTCGCGCAGCCGCTCCAGCGCCACCCCGCATTCGGCCGCGAGTGCCTCCCCCATCGACGTGAGGGCACCATGGAAGGTCAGCGCACCGGCATACACCTCGAGGCGGTTGCAGGTGCCGAGCACAACCGCGCCTTCGACCGCCTCGGCCGCGGCGACCCGGTGGGCCAGCCGCTCGGCACGCTCCGGGTCCAGGCTGACCTGTTCCAGCAGCGCCATCGGGGCCGAGTGGTGCGACAGGCCGAGCACGAGCACGCTCATCCGGCCACCTCCACGTCGGCGAGCCGGTGCTGCTCGCGGTGAAAGGCGAGCACGTGCAGCTCGGTCGCGATGTCGACCCGCCGGACCGTCACGTCGGGGGTCGCAGCCACGGTGGTCGGTGCGAAGTTGAGCAACGCCGAGACCCCGGCCGCGGTGAATGCATCGGCGACGAACTGAGCGGAGGCCGACGGGGTGGCGATGACCCCGATCGCGATGCCGTGGCGGCGGACCAGCTCGGGAAGGTGCGGCATGGCCGAGACGACCAGCGACCCGATCCGCTGGCCGATCACGGCCGGGTCGTGGTCGAGCAGGGCCACGAGGCGAAAGCCCTCGGTGGCAAAGCCCGAGTATGCCGCGAGTGCCCGACCCAGGTTGCCCATGCCGACGATGGCGACCGGCCAGTCGCGGCTCAGGCCCAGGACCGCGGCGATCTCCTCGGTCAGCCGCGCCGGGTCGTAGCCGACGCCCCGGACGCCGTGCGAGCCCAGGTGGCTCAGGTCTTTGCGCAGCTGGGTGGAGCGGACACCAGCGGCGGTCGCGAGCTCCTCCGACGACAGCGAGACGATGCCCCGGGCGGTGAACTCGGCCAGGGCCCGCAGGTAGAGCGGCAGCCGGGACACCGTTGCGACCGGGATGTCGCGGGTCCGAGCTGAATGTGTACTCACCGGCGGGTCACGGGGTCCTTCCCTGCTACGCGCTTACCACACGCCTGGCTCGGCGGGGGCACCGGGCGCCCTCGGCCACAGCGTATGCGTTTGTGAAGGACGGCACAAAGTCATGTCAGGAGGTGAGCGCGCTGCGCAGCCGCGGCTCGGAGACCCGCCAGAAGGTGTGCGGACGTCCGTCTACCAGGATGACGGGGATTCTCTCCCAGTACTGTTCGTGCAGATCAGGGTCCTCGTCGATGGAGACTTTGGTCCAGCCGACGCCCAGGTCGCTGGCCACCCGTGAGACCACCTCCTCCGCGTCGTCGCACAGGTGACACCCGGCCCGGCCGATCACTGTGATCCGCGTCTCACCCATGGTCGCTGGCCTGGCTAGGAGAAGACGGTCCGGCGCAGCGACAGCAGCGAGTAGAGCGTCTGCTGGATGGTCTCGCGAATCTGGTCGGTGAGGTCGAAGATGAGCATCGGGTCCTCCGCGGCCGCCTTGCCCATGTGGTCGGTCGGGACGGGCTCGCCGAACTCCATGATCCACTTGCTGGGCAGCGGGATCATCCCGAGCGGCCCGAGCCAGGGCCAGGTCGGAGTGATCGGGAAGTACGGCGTGTTGAGCAGCCGCGCCAGGGCCGGGACGTTGGCCAGGAGCGGGTAGGTCTCCTCAGAGCCGACGACCGCCAGCGGGATGATTGGCGCGCCGGTGCGCACCGCCGCGCTTACGAACCCGCCGCGGCCGAAGCGCTGCAGCTTGTACCGTTCGCTGAACGGCTTGCCGACCCCCTTGTAGCCCTCCGGGAACACGCCGACGACCTCCCCGCGGCCGAGCAGCCGCTCGGCGTCGGTGTTGGCCGCCAGCGTCGAGCCTTGCTTGCGGGACAAGTCGGCGATGATCGGCGTCCGGAATACCAGGTCCCCGCCCAGCAGGCGCAGGTTGCGGTGGTTGGGGTGCTCGTCGTGGACCGCCACCTGCACCATGAGCGCGTCGAAGGCGATGGTGCCCGCGTGGTTGCTCACGATGAGCGCCGACCCGTCGGCTGGGATGTGCTCGATGCCACGGACCTCGACCCGGAACCAGGACCGGTAGAGGACCCGCATGATGGGCAGGAAGACGTGCTCGGTCCAGTCCTTGTCGAAGCCGAACTCGTCGACGGTGTACTGGCCCGTGACCCGCCGGGCGAGGTAGGACAGGGTCCGAGCCACCGTCTCCTCGACCTCCTCGGGCCGCTTGCCCGAGGCGGAGGCGACCGTGCGCAGCGCGCCGATGAGGGCCGCGAGCAGGTCCTCCACCTTGGGGGTGAGCTCCTGACGGTTGAGGGCGGCGGCCAGGGCCACCTCGTTGACCTTCGGCTGTTCGTCGCGCAACGCCGGTGGCCGGGGCCGGTATGCCGTGCCGGTTGTCACTTCGCCGGTCGGCACCGGGTGAGCCACCGGATGCGGCCGGTGCCGGGTGAGGTCCACGGGGGGGCTGGTCGCCGCCGGCGGGTTCGCCGCCTTCCGGGCTCGGGCGCCTTTCGAGCCGGCCGGGCGCGGCGGCGGTACGACGGACAGGCGCACTCCGTCGGCCTTGCGCCGTGGTCGCGAGACGCCGTCGATCGTCGAGGACTGCCGCGGGACCGCAGGCTGGGGG
Organism: uncultured Actinomycetota bacterium; assembly: GCA_963724925.1. Classification (GTDB taxonomy): domain Bacteria; phylum Actinomycetota; class Actinomycetes; order Actinomycetales; family Dermatophilaceae; genus Phosphoribacter. The sequence goes on from CAVRXF010000024.1 coordinate 64,256, forward strand.
CGGGGCCTGTGCGGCGCGTGCGCCGCCGACGCCTTCGTGCGCTCGGGGGGCGGCTCCGAAGCGGCGGGGGCGGACGGGCTCTCGGCCGGCGAGGCCGGCGGTGCCGGCGGGGCCGCCGGGTCAGCTTGTCCGAGGAGAGGGGTTCGGGTGCGCTTGGCGCGCTCTCCTGCCGCACGGTCGGCGCCGGCGGAGAATGCGTCCCGGGGGCTGGCCATCACCGCACTGCCGAGCGCATCGAGTCGAGCGCGCGCACCGTGCCGTCGGCCGTGCGACCCAGGACGCCACGGATCCGGTCGGTCCCCGGCAGAGCCGGTGGAACGTGGTCCGCGAAGTCGCGGAAGGCCTGCCGGGTGGTCATCGCCGGCTCGAAATGCAGCACCTCGGCCATTCTCGTGGTGTCCAGACCCCGCCCGAAACTCAGCAGGGACAGCTGGTCGGGCGAGAAGTCGGCCAGGCCGGCCTTGCGCAGCATCGTGGCGAGCAGGCCCTTGCCGAAGAGCACCGGAACCGTGGCCCGTCCGGTCATCGCGGCGCATTGGGTGACGGTGATCATGCCTTCGCCCGCGACGTTGACGATGCTTGCCGGAGCAGGGTTGGTCACCGCGAGCGTCATCGCGCGGGTGGCGTCGTCCTCGTGGATGAACTGCAGCCGCGCATCGAAACCGAACGGCACCGGGACGACGGGCAGGGAGAAGTAGTCGGTGAACCCGGTGCGAAGGCCCGGCCCGATGACGTTGGCGAACCGCAGCATGGTGATCCCCACATCGGGTCGGCGGCGCGAGAACCCGCGCACGTAACCCTCGACCTCGATGGAGTCCTTGCCAAAACCGCTGCGTGGCATAGCCTTTGGGCCGGTGTCTTCGGTGAACAGGGCCGGGTCGCGTGCCGTCGAGCCGTAGACGGCGGAGGATGACTTGACCACCAGCCGCTGCATGGTCGGCGCCTTCTGGCAGGCGGCGAGCAGCTGCATGGTCCCGATGACGTTGATCTCTTTTTGCGAGCTGCGCCCGCCGGCCTGGGTGGGCGTGGCCAGCACGTTCATGTGCACGACGGTGTCGACAGCGCCCTGGTTGATGATCCGCCCGATCATGGGATTGCGGATGTCAGCCCGCACGAACTCGGCGCGACCGAGGGAGTGCCCAGGTGGCACCACGTCGACGCCGATGATGCGGGTGACCGAGGAGTCGGCAGACAGGGCCTGCACGAACTTGCCCCCGAGGTAGCGCGATACCCCGGTGACAAGCACGACGTTGGCCACGACGACGACCTTTCTCTTGGCCCGGATTGCCCTGGGCCACACCAATCCTACTCTCGCGTAACCACCAGGCGTCCCGGCCGGGATCCTCCTCACCTCCAGCGTCCGGCATACCTCGAGGACGACCGTGAGGTGCCGCGGCTCCCTAAGGGACCACGAGCCAACCCGTGACCTACTTGCGGTTACGCCTCTGGTGGCGGGTCTTGCGCAAGAGCTTGCGGTGCTTCTTCTTGGCCATGCGCTTGCGGCGCTTCTTGATGACTGAACCCATGCCTCGTCCTCGCTTGGCGACCGCTAGCTCGCCTGGTTGTCGGGCGGTGACGAGAAAGACGCACCACTCCGAACTGCTTGAGATTGATTGCTGCCGACTGCTTGCTCGTGCTTGCCCCAGACTAACGGCACGCCGACGGGCCGCCCAAGGGGAACCACGAAACCTCGGCGTACCTACCGTCGAGCGACCCTGGCGGGGCTAGGCGGTGTCGACGAACGAGCTACGCAGGTACTTGTGCACGGCGTCCTCAGGCACTCGGAACGAGCGGCCAACCCGGACAGCGGGAAGCACCCCACCGTGCACCAGCCGGTAGACGGTCATCTTGGATACCCGCATGATCGCCGCGACCTCGGCGACGGTGAGGAAGCGCACCTCGGACAGCGCCCGCTCTGTGCTCATCGGTCTTCCTCCTTGCGCCCGCCTAGCCGGCTTCGCCCCATAGTGGAGCGCGCCGCACCTGGCAGAGCAAACTCTAGGGGCAGATGTTACGCCAGGGAAGCCCGTGAGACCGGGTCGACACCTGCTGTCCAGCCGCCACGCCGTAGTTGCGCGAAACAATCGGCCAAGAAATATCGTCAGCCGAACCACACGTCGAGGCCGTGCAGCGGGAAGACCGCCTGTCGGGTCGCCATGATGGCCCGGTCCACCGGGTTGCCGGGGTCGTACCCAAGGTCCCAGGACCGCCACCAGATGGGCTCGCCGTCCGGACGGTCCCCCATCCGGCTCGGCCCGGGCCGCCCCTTGAGCGCCAGGACATACTCCGTCCACGCCTCGGGCACCTCGGCCCGCGGAAGGATCGGGCGGTGAGAGGCGATGGCCGTCAGGTGGGTCCAGGTGCGGGGCACGACGTTGACGATCTCGTAGCCGCCGCCCCCGAGCGCGATCCACTTGCCGCCGCATAGCTCGTGGCTCAGCCGGTGCAGGACGACGGCCGCGTCGCGCTGGGCGTCGACCGATAGGGCCAGGTGGGCCAGCGGGTCCTGGGCGTGCGTGTCCGCGCCGTGCTGGCTCACCAGCACGTCGGGCTGGAAGGAGCGGACCACCGGCAGCGCAACGGAGTGGAAGGCCCGCAGCCAGTCCGCGTCGCCCACCCCCGGCGGCAAGGAAATGTTGACGGCCTGGCCATGCGCATTCGAGCCACCGATGTCGCTGGCCCACCCCGTGCCGGGGAACAGCGCCCGACCGGTTTCGTGGATAGACACGGTGAGCACGCGTGGGTCGTCCCAGAAGATGGCCTCCACGCCGTCGCCGTGGTGCACGTCGACGTCGACGTAGGCGACCCGCTCGGCCCCGTGCGCCAGCAGCCACCGGATGCCGACGGCGACGTCGTTGTAGATGCAGAACCCGGAGGCGTTGTTCGGCATGGCGTGGTGCAGGCCGCCGCAGAAGTTGACACCATGCTCGGTGGCGCCGGTCCAGACCGCTTCGCACAGGTCTCGGGTGCCCTCGACGATGCGGGCGCTCGCTTCGTGCATACCAACGAACGCCGGGTCGTCGTCGGTGCCGATGCCAAAGCGCGGGTCGGCCAGCGCCGGGTCGGTCGAGGCCTCCTTGACGGCCGCGATGTAGACGGGGTCGTGCACCGTCTCCAGGACCGAGTCATCGGCCACAGGTGGCTTGACCAGCTCGACGTCAGGGTGGGCGAACAGGCCGAACGACTCGCACATCCTCGCGGTCAGGTCCAGGCGCACCGGCGACATCGGATGATGCGGCCCGAAGTCGTACCGGGTGAAGCCCGGATCCCAGATCACCCTTGCCTGAGACGGCATACCGCCGACGTTACCGCCCGAAGCGGATGCGCGCGGGCGGAAGAACGTCCCGACATCCGTCGGGCCTAGCCGCTCGAGCGCCCATCGAGCCGGCGGACCATGGTCTGCTCCAGCAGGCCTCCCCGGTGCGGATGTGGGCAGGGCGCCCCGGTCCGGACGAACCCGGTCTGCTCGTAGAGGCGCCGCGCCGTGTCGTTCTCGGTCTCCACGTGAAGCACCAGCCGCTCGTGTCCGCGCAAGCGGGCCTCCTCGACCACGGCCTGTGCCAGGAGCGCGCCAAGGCCCCGGCCCCGCGCCGGCAGCCGCACGAACATGGCGATGAGGTATGCCGTGGGCGACGACGACCCCTCGTCGGGGTCTTCCCAGAGCCCGGCCATCCCGAGCGGCTCAGCGCCGTCACGGACCTGCCAGAAGGTGACCGCTCCCGTCATCCGTTCACGCCATTCGGCGTCGGGCATCGCGACGCTTTCCTCGTAGGTCATCGCGTAGGCGGTCGGCGCGCTGCGCAGGGACTCGAGCCGCAGGTCCCGATGCTCGCGCCAGTCGTCCGGACCGAGCCGCACGACCCGGATGGTCACAGCATCCCGTTGGCCAGCGCGGCCGAGCGTTCGGCGGCAGCCTCCATCGCCGTCATGAACGCGGCCCGGACCTTGTGGTCCTCCAGCTGGCGCACCGCCGCGATCGTCGTGCCGCCCGGCGAGGACACCCGCTCGCGCAGCACAGTCGGGTGCTCGCCGGTCTCGCGCAACATGGTGGCCGCGCCGTACAGGGTCTGCACGACGAGCTCGGTCGCGGTGGCTCGGGGCAGCCCGAGCATGACGCCGGCCTCGATCATCGACTCGACGACGTAGAAGATGTATGCCGGTCCGCTGCCGGAGATCGCGGTGACGGCGTCCTGGTGCCGCTCGGGCAGCAGGACGACCTTGCCGCACGACGCCAGCAGCGACTCGGCCTCGGCGAGATGCTCCGCGGTGCAGTGCCGGCCTGGCGAGATGGCCGCCATGCCCTCGTCGACGAGCGCCGGGGTGTTGGGCATGACGCGCACCACGGACGAGCCGTCGGGCAGGCGTGACTCCAGGTATGCCGTGGGGATGCCGGCCGCGAGTGAGACCACGAGGTTGCCCGGCGCGATGTGGTCGTGGATCTCACCGAGCAGCCCCTCCATGTCCTGAGGCTTGACGACGAGGACCACCGTGTCAGCGAGGTGGGCGGCCTCGACATTCTCCAGCACCCGCACGCCGTACTTGTCCCGCAGCATGCCCGCGTGGTCGGTCCGCTTCTCGGTGATGACGATGTCCTTAGCGTCCCAGCCGCTGCGCAGCAGCCCGGACAGCAGCGTCTCGCCCATGACCCCCGCACCGAAGATCGCCGTCGTGGTCATCCTGCCTGCTTCCCTTGGGCCACTGGATGACTCGGAGCCTACCGGCGGCCGGCGGAACGGTGCCGGTGCTGAGTGAACGGAGCCGTTCGGTTGCTTCCGGCATCGTGAAGCAACCCTTCGGCTCCGCTCACGCTACGGGCCGGGCCGATCCGCCGCCTTACCGCACGTCCTCACCGGCAACGGACTGATCGGCTTTGGCTGTTGGCCTCGACGAACGGACAGAGGTCACCAGCCGGCGGAGTCCTCGGGGGAGCTCGACCTCGGCGACTTCTGCGGGGGCTTCCGGCGGTGGCGGGAGCGGGGCCGACAGCTCGGGCAGCAGCTCGTACTTGCGCCGGTAGATCTCGAACAGGGCCAGGATGAACGCCGCGGCGGGGACGGCGAGCACCGCACCGGCCGCGCCGAACAGCGCGGCTCCGAACATCACCGACGCGAACGACACGGCTGGGTGCAGGTCGACGGCCTTGGCGCTGATCTGCGGCTCGATGGTGAGGTTCTCCACCTGCTGATAGGCCACGCCCCAGACCAGGGCCAGCACCCCTTGTATGGGGTTCGGGCCGAGCAGGCCGACCAGGACGGGCAGCACGATCGCGATGTAGGTGCCGACGGTAGGAACGAACTGGGCCACAATGCCGGTCCACACGCCGAGGACCAGCCAGTACGGCATACCGATGATGAGCAGGAACAACGACGTCGTCGCGCCATTGATCGCGGCCAGCACGACCCGGGCGGCGACATACCCACCCGCCTTCTCGATCGCCAACGACCACACGGTGACGACGACGCTCTGCCGGTTGGTGGGGAACAGCCCGGCCGTCCAGCGGCGAAGCCGGGGCCCGTCGGCGGAGAAGTAGAACGTGAACAGCAGGAACGTGAACATCCCGAAGAACGCACCGAGCACCGAGACGATGAACCCGAGCACGCCGCTGGCGGCCTCCCGGGCGAGCGAGGCCAGCCGGTCTGGGGTGACCCCGATGGCCTCGAGGGCGCTCGTCGCGGTGTAGTCAGTGCCGAACCGCCCGTTGACCCACTCCAGCGCGGCCTCCACGAGTGCCGGAACGGACTGAACGGCCTTGATGAGCTGCTCGGCGAGCAGCTGCCCGAACAGGAAGAAGAACACGGCGACGAACAGGGCGACCCCGAGCATGACCAGGCCGGTCGCAAGCCCTCGGCGCATCTTGGTGGCCAGGCGTGCGACGGCGGGCTCCATCGCGATGGCCGCAAACCAGGCGGTGACCAGGGTGAAGATGACCGCCCCGCCGTCCTCCAGGACGAACTTGCCGAGGGCGGCCAGGCAGAACAGGAGCAGCACGAGCAGCAGGACGCGCCACACCATCCGCTGGCTGACGACGACCTGCACCTGCGGCGGGGATATCGCGACTGCCTCGGTACGTGCCTCCGCCGGCTCAGGGCCCTGCTCGTCCACGTGTCTGACTCCTTCTGCTTCCGGTCCTGGCCTGCTACCGGTCATGGTTTCACCGTCACAGGGCGCGCCCGGGCGGCCCCGGCGTCGGCCAGCCTCGGGTCAGCCGCGCGTCACTAGGCCGCGCAGGAAGAAGCCGACATTGGCCGGCTTCTCGGCCATGCGGCGCATGAGGTAGCCGTACCACTCGTTGCCCACCGGGACGTACACCCGCAGCTGGTCGCCGCGGTCGGCGATGCGTTGTTGCTCGTCGGGGCGGATGCCGTAGAGCATCTGGTACTCGAAGGACCTCGGGTCCCGCCCGTTGCGGCCAGCAAGGGCCTCGGTGATCTCGACCAGGCGCGGGTCATGGGTGGCTACCATCGGGTAGCCCGCCCCCGCCATGAGCACCTTGAGACAGCGCACGTACGACTTGTCGACCTGCTCACCGTCCGGGTAGGCGACCGACTCCGGCTCGTGGTAAGCGCCTTTGCACAGCCGGACGCGCGAGCCCCGATAGGCGAGGTCGCGGCAGTCGCCCTCCGTGCGGCGCAGGTAGGCCTGCAGCACCGCACCGGTCTGCGGGAAGTCCACCCGCAGCTCACGGACCGCGTCGAGCGTGGCGTCCGTGGTGGTGTGGTCCTCCATGTCGACGGTCACGGTGGTGTCGGCGTCAGCCGCCGCCTGACAGATCTCCCGCGCGTGGTCAAGGGCGACCTTGCGCCCGTCCTCCAGCAGCAGCCCCAACGCGGTGAGCTTCAGGGAGACCTCGGCGCGCGCCTGCGCGGCATACCCCTTCGCGGCCAGCAGCCTAAGCAAGGTGAGGTACGCGTCGCGGATCCGCTGCGCCTGCTCGAGGCGCAAGGTGTCCTCGCCGAGATAGTCGATGGTCACGGTCCGGCCGGTTAGGGCCAGCTCGCCGCTGGCCCGCACGGCGTCCTCGAGCCGGGCGCCTGGGACGAACCGGCGCACCACGGATCGGCTCACCGGAGCCTTCTCGATGGTGTCGCGCACCTGGGTCGACCCGGCCAGGTGCAGCAGCGCGTTGCGCAGCAGATCGCTCGCCTCCACCCCCAACACTTTACGGGCACACCCGGGGGCCCGCCGGAAGGGCGCCCGGCTTACCTTTGGCATCATGGCGACGACTCTGGACTTCACCGGGCATGGCGAGGGCATCGGGGACGCCGCCTCCGTGCTGCGTAACAACGCCCTCGCCGCAGGGCTGGCCGCCCCGGTGCCGACCTGTCCGGGCTGGACGGTGCTCGACCTCGTCGCACACCAGGGGATGGTCCACCGCTGGGCCACCGAGGTCGTGCGCGGCGTTCCGCGGGGACAGTGGCGGCCCGATGGGCAGGTCGAGGACGAGGGACGGCGGGCGGCCAACGTGCTCGACTGGTTCGACGAGGGCCTGGTCGAGCTGCTCAACGCGCTGGCGCGGGCGCCCGAGGACCTGGCCGTCTTCTTCTTCCTCAAGGACGCGCCACGCTCGCGCGAAGCATGGGCCCGCCGGCAGTGCCACGAGACGAGCATCCACGCCGTCGACGCCATGTCCGCGCGGCTGGGACGTATGCCGGTCGCCCGCGAGACGTGGATCCGCCCGGCGCTCGCCGCGGACGGCATCGACGAACTGCTGCGCGGGTTCGTGCCGCGCCGGTCCGGGACGCTGCGCTCGGAGCGAGAGCTCACGGTGCTGGTCCGCCCCAGTGACGTCGAGCAGTCGTGGACGATGCGGATCGGGCCCGATCCCGTCGTCACCGAGCGGGGGCTGGACGGGTTGGGCGTGAACGGCATACCGGATGTGACGCTGGAGGGAACCGCAACTGCGCTCTACCTGGGCCTGTGGAACCGCGGTGACGAGATCACCGGCACCGGATCGGAGGACTTCCTGGCGATGTGGCGAGCCAGGCAGCGAGTCGGCTGGAGCTGATGGCCAGTCGGGCGCCGGCGCTTACCTCGCACCCCCGCATCGAGAGGTCCGTAGGTGCGGTTATGAGGCCCGGATAGCAGCATCTACGGACCACTCGGCGAAGGAGGGACGGCGGAGTCGCGAAGGGGGGACGGCGGCGAAGGTCTGCAAGGATGACCGACGTGCCTTCGCTCGGTGACGCGGACCCGCCCATCGCCCTAGGCGCGCTCGACGGGCGCTACCGCACGACGGTCGCGCCGCTCGTCGACCACCTTTCAGAGGCCGCGCTCAACCGCGAGCGGCTCCGAGTCGAGGTCGAGTGGCTCATCCACCTCACCGAGCACCGCGTGGTCCCTGGGGTGCGGATCCTCACCGAGAACGAACAGGCGGCGCTGCGCCAGATCGCGCAGGGCTTCGGGCCAGTCGAGATCGCCGAGCTCGCCGAGCTCGAGCGAGTGACCGTCCACGACGTCAAGGCCGTCGAGTACTTCCTCAGAGGGCGCCTGGCCGACCTCGCCCCGGACCCGGCAGACGCCGGCCTGCCTGAGCTCGTGCACTTCGCGTGCACCTCGGAGGATGTCAACAACCTGGCCTACGCGCTCATGGTGCGCGGCGCCATCGAACACATCTGGCTGCCCTCGGCGCTGGGGCTCGTCGATCAGCTGGCCGCCCTGGCCCGCAACCTCGCCGACGTCCCGATGCTCGCGCACACGCACGGCCAACCGGCGACGCCGACGACCCTGGGCAAGGAGCTCGCCGTCACCGCCTACCGGCTGCGCCGCCAGCTCACCCGGGTGAGCGGCACGGCATACCGGGGCAAGCTCAACGGCGCCACCGGCACCTACGGCGCGCATCTGGCCGCGGTGCCCGAGGCCGACTGGGAGCGGGTGAGCCGCTCGTTCGTCGAGGGGCTCGGGCTGACCTGGAACCCGCTCACCACGCAGATCGAGAGCCACGACTGGCAGGCCGAGCTGTATGCCGACTTGGCCCGCTTCAACCGGATCGTGCACGGCCTCTGTCAGGACATGTGGTCCTACATCTCCAAGGGCTATTTCGCGCAGGTGCGCGGGCAGGGCACGGTGGGTTCTTCGACAATGCCGCACAAGGTCAACCCGATCCGCTTCGAGAACGCCGAAGCCAACCTCGAGCTGTCCAATGCGCTGCTCGACGTGCTCGCCGCGACGCTGGTGGAGAGCCGGCTACAGCGCGACCTGTCCGACTCATCGATGCAGCGCAACATCGGGTCAGCCTTCGGTCACTCGATGGTGGCCATCGACAATGTATGCCGCGGGCTCGCCGGCCTCGACGCGATGCCTGAGGCGATGGCGGCCGACCTCGACTCGAGCTGGGAGGTGCTGGCCGAGCCGATCCAGTCGGCCATGCGGGCGCTCGCCGCGCAGGGCGTGGCCGGGATGGCAGACCCCTACGAACGGCTCAAGGAGCTGACCCGAGGCCGGCGGGTCACCAGGGCCGACCTCCACGAGCTCATCCGCGGGCTGGCCCTGCCGACCGAGGTCGAGGCGCGGCTGCTGGCGCTGACTCCCCATACGTACGTCGGGCTCGCCGCACAGCTGGTGGCGTACCTGGACGATCCTCAGACATAGCGTCCTAGGCTGCTGACGGGTCAGACGACGACAGGGCCCTCAGGAGTGTCGAACGTGACCGACATGAGCCCGGGCGTGCCGTGCGGGCAGACAAAAGTGAAATCCAGCGTCTTGGGCCGGTAACCCGCAGGGACCCCCAGCCACTCGCGCACCCGGCTCGGGTTGCCGGCGATCTCGAGCGCGCAGATCGTCACGTCGGTATTGGCGTCCTCGGACGGGTGCCGGCTGGCGGTGTCCCAATGGACGTAGAACGGCAGCTGCGGATTTGAGATGAGCCCCTTGACGCCGACCTGCTTCCAGCGCAGCTCCTCGCCGTCAGGGGTATGCCGGTAGCCGTCCACTGCTGGCCGGCCGACCCGGGCCTCTGCGGTCTTGATGTCCTCGACCCGGATGACCCAGCCGAGCCAGCCGCCACCGGCTTCCGAGCAGGCCCGGACGGCTTGTCCGAAGGGCGCCCGGTAGGAGGCCGGGTGGTCGAGGACTTCGACGATCTCGACGTAGCGCCTTCTGGCCAATGGCAGGATCACGTTGCGGGTTCCGAAGCGGGGGTGGACTCCTCCGTCAACGGGGTCGACCCCGATCAGCTTGGCCAGTCGTTCGGCGGTGGCGCTTAGGCCATCGTGCTCCGCTGCATAAGAGACGTGGTCAAGACGCATACAGTCCATCGTGGCATAGGTTCACAGCTCCCCTTGACCACTCCAGATTTACTCCCCCCGAGCCTCATTCGTGCAACCGCTTAGACCTTCGTTGCCGCACCGCCTCATACAAGACGACTGCTGCAGCCGTCGCTACGTTGAGCGAGTCGGCACGGCCCGACATCGGGATGCGCACCCGCAGGTCGGCAGCCGAGAGCAGGCCCTCGCTGGCGCCGTGTTTCTCGCCACCCACGACGACCGCGACGGGCCCGCGATAGTCGATTTCGGTGTGCAGCGCCTCGGCATGTGGGGTGGTCACGACCAGGCGGATATTGCCGACCCGACACCACGCCACCGTGCCCCCCACATCGGCGGTCGCGATCGGCAGGGTGAAGACAGTCCCCTTGCTCGCGCGGATCACGTTGGGGTTCCCCCAGTCGGTCGCGGCGCCGACCGCGACCACCGCGTCCGTGCCGGTGGCATCAGCGGTGCGCAGCATCGCCCCGAGGTTGCCCGGCTTCTCCACGCCTTCAGCGACGAGGGCCAGCGGCTGCTCCGGCATCACCAGCTCGCTGAGGTTGCGGCTGCCGAGGGCGACGACGCCGAGCAGCCCGTCAGGCCCCTCGCGGTAGGCGACCCTCTCGAACGCGGCACGGCTCAGCCGCACGATCTGCGAGCCCGCCGCCTGGGCCCCGGCGACCAGGTCGTCCTGGCCTAGGTTCCGCCGCGAGCCGGAATACCCTGAGGGGCTGAACAGCTCCGGGCACACATAGAGGGTCCGCGGCACGACCCCGCCAGCGAGCGCGAGCCTGAGTTCCTCGAAGCCCTCCACGAGGGTCAGCCCCGTGGCGTCGCGAACCCGGCGTCGGCGAAGCTCCAGCAGCGCCTTGAGCCGCGGGTTCGAGGGCGAGGTGATCAGCGCGTCACGCATCGTCATCAGAGCAGCGAGCGGAGCACCGGAACCAGGCCGTCCTCCTCGACCGTGCCGGTGACCTCGTCGGCGAGCGCTTGCACCTGCTCGGGAGCGTTGCCCATCGCCACCCCGCGCGCGGCCCACTGCAGCATCTCGATGTCGTTACGTTGGTCGCCGACCGCGACGGTGTCGGCCGGCTCGACGTGCAGCCGCCGACGCAGCAGCTCCAGCGCGGACCCTTTGGAGACGCCTTCGGGGTTGAGGTCCAGCCATGCAGTCCAGCCCACGGCATACGAGACCTCGTGCAGCCCGATCCGCTCGATGCGGGCCATGAAGTCCTCCGGCTCCACGTCGGGCATCCGCAGGGTGACGCGGGTGGCCGGGCTGGCGAGCAGCTCCTCCCAGTCCACGACGGTCTGCTCGCCGAAGAGCTCGCCCTCGGGGAACGGCGCGCTGACCTTGAACCCAGCGCCTAGTTCTTCGACCGCTACGAGCGCATCGGGCAGCTCCTGGCGTAACACGGTCAGCACCGGACGCGGATCGAAGGTCACCGTCTCGAGAATCCGGTAGCCGCCCGGCTCGGCCGGGTCGAGCTCGAGCGTTACGGCGCCGTTGGAGCACACGGCATACCCCTCGGTGAGCCCGAGCGACTCGAGGACCTGGGTTGTGGCGAGGATCGAGCGGCCGGTCGCGACGATGATGTGGTGCCCGGCGTCGCTGAGCGCGCGGACCCCGGCAGCGACCGCGGGCGTCATCCGGCCCGTGTGGTCCACCATGGTGCCGTCGACGTCGAGGGCGACGAGGCGGCGACGGTATGCCGAGTCCGCCGGGGTGGGCAGTGCTGGCGACGCTTCACTCACCGGGTCGGCTTGAGCACGTCGATGCCGAGGAACGGCCGTAGTGCCCGGGGCACCAGGACGCCGCCGTCGGGCTGCTGGTGGTTCTCGAGGATCGCAACCAGCCAGCGGGTCGTCGCCATGGTGCCATTGAGGGTGGCAACGAACCGAGTGCCCGAGCCGCTGGGGTCGCGCTCGCGGATGTTGAGGCGGCGAGCCTGGAAGGTGGTGCAGTTCGAGGCCGAGGTCATCTCGCGGTAGCGGTCCTGGGTGGGCACCCATGCCTCGCAGTCGTACTTGCGGGCTGCTGGGCCGCCCAGGTCGCCGGCCGCCACGTCGATGATCCGGTAGGGCACCTCGATCGCGTCGAGCAGGCGCCGCTCGATGCGCAGCAGCCGCTCGTGCTCCGCCTCGGTATCCTCGGCGCGACAGAAGACGAACATCTCGGTCTTCTGGAACTGGTGGGTGCGGAAGATGCCCCGCGTGTCCTTGCCGTGGCTGCCGGCCTCGCGGCGGTAGCAGGTGGAGGTGGCGGTGTAGCGCAGCGGCCCCGTGCCGAGGTCGAGGATCTCGCCGAGGTGGTAGCCGGCCAGGCCCACCTCGGATGTGCCGGTGAGGTAGAGCTCGTCGTCGGGCAGCTGGTACACCTCGTCGGCGTGGGCGTCCAGGAAACCGGCGCCGGCCATGGTCGGGGCCTTGACCAGGTTGGGCACGGAAAGGGGGATGTGGCCCTCCTCGTACGCGACCTGCTGGCCCAGCGCCATGACGGCGTTCTCGAGCCGGGCGCCGGCCCCCTTGAGGTAGTAGAAACGGGACCCGGCGACCCGGGCGCCGCGCTCGATGTCGATGGCGTCGTGCAGCTCGCCGAGCTGCAGGTGGTCGAGGGCGGTGAAGCCCTCGGCCGCGAAGTCGCGCTGGGTTCCAACGACCTCACGCACCGTGAAGTTCTCCTCGCCTCCGGACGGCACCCCGTCGAGGATCACGTTGCCGACCGATCGCATGAGCACGGCCAGTGCTTCGTCGGTGCGGCCGGCCTGCGCCTCAAGCGTCTTGACCTGCTCGGCCAGCGTCCTGACCTGGGCCACCAGGGCAGCCTTGGCCTCACCCTTGGCCGCCGCGACCTGCTTGCCGAATAACTTCTGCCCTGCGCGGGCGGTCTCGAAGCTCGTGAGGGCGAGGCGCCGGGCCTCGTCGGCGGCCAGTATCGCGTCGACAACGCCGGGGTCCTCGCCGCGGGCCTGCTGAGAGCGCCGGACGAGGTCCGGATTCTCCCGTAGCAGCCGGATGTCGATCACCCGGCATACCCTACCGAGGCCCGCCGACCGGCCCCCGCCTTCGCCGACCGGCCCCGCCTTCCGCCGAGTGGTCAGTAGATGCTGTCATCCGGCCCGGATAGCAGCACCTACGGACCACTCGATGAGGCGGACGTCGGGGAGACGTCCCACTGGTGGTGCACCAGGTCGTGCAGGAAGTACTCGCCCAGCGTCGCCACGGTGAACTGCGAGCCGTTGCTTCGGATGCCCGTGCGCTGCCACTGCTCGCCTCGCACCGCGCCGAACGCTACCGCCGCGCCCTCCCCGGCGGCGGCGATCTGGGCGCTCACCCGGGCGGGGTCTTGCTGCCAGTACCGCTCGGACAACGCGGTCTCGTCCTGGTCCCAGTTCGCGAAGGTCGGCGCGTCGTGCTGCAGCATGAGCCGCACCCGATCGGTGAAGACCCCGAGAACGTCGCGCACGTGGCAGGCGTACTCCAGCGGCGACCAGGTCTGCGGCGCCGGACGCACCGTGGCGTCCGGGCCGGCGAGCACCTGCGCCCACTCCGACAGCGCGATGCCGATGAGGGCAGGCAGGCCGACCGGGTCGACCTCCGACGGGTCGAACCCGCAGTCCGGGCAGGGCCGCGTCAAGACCCAGGTCCAGTCCTTGGTGTCCGGAGGCGGTGCCATCGGCTCGTCGCTCATTGCCGCACTGTATGCCGGGCCGCACGGGTTCGGAACCTCGCCCCAGACCCGCCGAAGGCCCTCCGCTACCGTTCCGGTCGTGACGCAGAACGTCCTGTGGTGGCTCCTGGGGGCGTTCGTGTTGCTCGCGATCGGCGTCGTCGCCCTCGTGGTCATCGGGCGCGGCCCGCTGCATCTGGACCCCTTCACCGGACGACTGCGCCGACGCGGCCGGCCCCGGCCCCTCGCCGAGGCACTTCCCGAGCCGCAGCCCTCGGCGCCGCGCGCGGGCATCGTCGTGAACCCGACGAAGTTCGCTCACCTGGACTCGCTGCGCCTGCAGATCGACCAGGTATGCCGGGCGCACGGCTGGGGTTCACCGATCTGGGCCGAGACCACGATCGCCGACCCTGGGCGGGGGCAGGCGCGCGCTGCCGTCGAGCAGGGTGCGCAGCTGGTCTGCTCCCTGGGCGGGGACGGGACGGTCCGCTCGGTGGCTCAAGGGCTCGTCGGCACCGCCACGCCCCTAGGGCTGCTTCCAGGCGGCACCGGAAACCTGCTCGCGCGCAACCTGGGCGTGCCGATCGACTCGATCGGCAAGGCCCTCGTCGTCGCGCTGACCGGGAGGGACCGGCGCGTCGACGTCGGGCGGGTCAGCATCGACCGCTCCGGGGAGGACCACCGTCCCGAGGAGGACATCTTCCTTGTCATGGCCGGGATCGGCTTTGACGCCGCGGTGATGGCCGACGCTCCCGAGCGCTTGAAGAAGCACGTCGGCACCGCGGCATACCTCGTCTCCGGGGTGCGCAACATGAAGGGACCCCAGTTCAAGGTCCGCCTCAGCGTCGACGACGGCCCCGAGCTGAGCCGACGCACCCGCACGGTGCTGGTGGGCAACTGCGGTCGGCTGTTCGGCGGGGTCGCCCTCATGCCCGAAGCGCGAGTCGACGACGGCCTGCTCGACACGATCATTCTCTCGCCCAAGGGCGTCGTCGGGTGGACCGCGGTGGCGGCTCGGGTGGTCAGCCGGCGTCGGCACGGGCACTCGATCGTCGACCACCACACGAGCAAGCGGGTCAGCCTGCGGGCCGACCGCCCTGAAGAGGTCCAGGTCGACGGCGACACGAAGGGCGCGGCTCGGGCGGTCTCGGCGTGGGTGGACCCGGGCGCTCTGGTGGTGCGAACCCCCGCACGCTAGGCCCGGTCGGCGCGCGCCAGCTCCAACAGGGCGTCGATCGCAGCCTCGATGGTCTCCACTGGCTGGGGGAACGGGATCCGGACCCGTATGCCGGTCGACCCCAACACGCGCAACGCGGTTGCCCCACGTCGGTCGACACCGATCAGCCGGACCTGCTCGGCGGGGTCGGAGCCAGCCGGGTCGGCTGGGTTCGCGGGATGGTCCGTCCAGGGTCGCGCCAACGTGGCCACGAGGTCCTCGTGGGACGCGCTGATCCGCTCGACGACACCGAGCTGGTCAAGCGCGAATGGGTCGAGCCTGGTCCTGCGAACCGTGTCGGGATCGACCTTGGCGCGCCCGAAGGGCCCCTCCACGGTCAGGTCCTGCAGGCAGAGCCGGAACACCCGCGCCTCTGCCCACGTCTGCAGAATTTCGGCAAGGGTGGGGCGATCGCATCTGCTCGGCGCGACGGTGAGCTGCTGTCCCGGGGGGAGGACCTGCGCCGTGCCCATTCCCACCAGGCTCGCCGTGGTCACACAGACGTCCACCAGCGGAGCCTGTTCGACGACGCCGAAGGTCACCGGGAAGCTGCGGAGGTGGTCGACCGCTTCCCATCCGGGCAACCGGGTTTGGTCGGTGACCATCCACTCCATGCCCTGCGGGCTGCGGCCGTGCAGCACCGGCAGGGGACGCACGCAGCTGCCGTTTCCGGCGATACGAACCTCGCCAGAGCCCGCCCCGGATAGCAGCCGCGCGGCAACCTGCGCCGGCGGCTCCACGTGCGGGTAGCAACTCGTCATCATCGTGTAGTTAGGTTAGCCTAACCTAACTACAGCGTGGTCCGGGCAGACCGGCCGATCCATCGGCGAACACCCAGTAGGCTCCGATCGGACTTCGGACTCTTTTCAGCGCAAGGCAGCTCACCTCGACCGCGAAGGGACCCCCTACCGTGCTCAAGCCGGAGATCATCGCCAAGCTCAACGACCAGCTCGGCGCCGAGCTGTTCGCCTCGAACCTGTACCTTCAGATGTCGGCCTGGTGCGAGTCCGAGGGGCTGGCCGGGGCCGCCGCGTTCTTCGCCAACCACGTCCCCGAGGAGCTCGGCCACCGGGACAAGATCGCCACCTACCTCTTCGAGTGTGATGCGCCGGTGCGTCTTGGCGCGACGGAAGCGCCCCGGGCCGAGTACTCCAGCCTGCTCGAGGTCATCGAGGCCGCCTACGCCCACGAGCAGGAGGTGACCGCCATGATCAACGCGATTGCCGAGCTCGCCCTTGACTCCCGCGACTTCAACACCCTCAACTTCCTGCAGTGGTTCATCGCCGAGCAGCGTGAGGAGGAGGTGCTCTTCCGCGGCGTGCTCGACCATGCCAGGCTCGCCGCCTTCACCGGCGACACCGGCCAGGCGATGTGGCATCTCAACCAGCACCTCGACAAGCTCGCGAACACGCCCAAGGGCTGACCCCGACCGGCGTCTCGGGCCTACCCACTGCGTCTCGGGCCTGACCACTGCGTCCCCACCCACCCACAGTGAGTGGAGGCTAACGGTTGCTTCACCGCGCTCGAAGCAACCCTTCGGCTACTCTCACGGTCCTCGGCTCGCCAGTCAGCCGGTCAGCCGAAGAGCGCCGCGCCCCAGCCCGGCCCGGCCACGACCCCGGGTGGACAGGCGAATATCGCCGACCCGGTGTGCTCGATGTACTCGTTGAGCACGTCCGTCGCCGCGAGGCTGCGCTGCATCGGCACGAACTGTTTGCTCGGGTCCCGCATGAACGCCACGAAGAACAGCCCGGCGTCCAGGTGCCCGACCCCGTCCGACCCGTCGGTGTAGTTGTAGCCGCGCCGCAGGATTCGCACTCCCCCAGGCTGTGTGACGACGCCAGGCGGATGTGTGCAGCCGCCGGGATGAGCGGCCCTCCGGCGGTCCGCTGGCGGTCGAAGTCGGCCGCGTCGAACTCGCCAGTCTGCCCGTATGCCGCGCCGGTGCGCTTGGTCGCGCCCGAAGATGTCCTCCTGCTCGCGGCAACGGGGTGCGGTCCCAGACCTCGATGTGCATCCGGATCCGGCGGGCGACGAGGTAGGACCCGCCGGCCATCCAGGCCGATGCGCCTGGGACGTCGCCGGGTTGCACCCATACGTGCTCGTCGAGCGCCGCGGTGTCCTCGGCCTTGAGGTTGTTCGTGCCGTCCTTGAACCCAATGAGGTTGCGCGGCGTGGCCTGGGTCGTGCTCGTCGACGAGGTGCGGCCGAACCCGAGCTGTGACCAGCGCACCGCGACCAGCCCCATCCCCATCCGGATGAGGTTGCGCACCGCGTGGACCGCCACCTGCGGGTCGTCGCACAGGCCTGGATGGCCAGGTCGCCGCCCCTGCGTGCCGGTTCGAGCGCGTCGCCAGTGAAGGGGGGCAGCTCTCGAGCGCGTCGGCCGCCGGCGCCAGCCCGAAACGCTCGTCGAACAAGCTCGGCCCGTAGCCGATGGTGACGGTGAGCTGCGACGCCGGGAGGCCGAACGCCTCGCCAGTGTCCTCGGGCGGCCCCTGCGCGCCGCCGCCGTCGAAGCCGCCAGGCACGGTCTCCTCACCGCGGGTCATCCGCGCGGCGGCCTCGGTCCAGCGCTCGAGCAACCCGCGCAGCGCGGCTCGGTCCGTGGTGAGCACGTCCAGGGCGACGAAGTGCATTCGGTCCTGCGCCGGCGTGACGATGCCGGCCTGGTGCTCGCCGTGGAAGGGGACGATGGGAGGTCGCTGGCGGCACCCGGCCTGCGGCTCCGCGGCCGTGGCCCGGCCGGCATCGCGCCGCGGCGAGGCCAGCGCCGGCGAGGCCCCGATGGCCGACGGCGGCTGACCCGCCCGCTCGCCTCCAGCGAGCGGACGCCCGGTTTCGGCGCTCATCGCGCTCAGCCTTCTCGCACGACAGCGGCCACCGCGACACCGGCTCGCTGACGGCATCCAGGGCGACGGTGAGCGCCTTGACGGCCGGGGTGAGGTCGGTGTAGAGGACGTAGGTCGTGCCCTGGCGGTGCGAGGCCAGCTGCTTGTTCAGCGCGGCGAACTGGGTCGTCGAGTGTCGCCAGCAGGGCGGGGTCCTTCGCCTGCAGCAGCGGCCGCAGCGCGGCGAGCGCGGCCTGGGAGCCCTGGAGGTTGCCGTCGAAGTCCCAGAGGTCGGTGTGCGAGTAGCGCTCCTCCTCGCCGGTGACCTTCCCGGTGGCGACCTCGTCGAGCAGCGCCTTGGCCCCGGCGGCGACCGCGACGCCGGTTGAGCTGCACGGCCTGCCTTGGCCACCGACTTGACGTCGGCGAGCAGCTGGTCGGCGATAGCGCCGCGAGTCTGCTGCAGGCCGTCGACCCACAGGTCCTTCTCGAGGCGGTGATAGCCGGTGAAAGCCATGCCTTCGTCGACGACGTCCTCGCGGCCGTCGATCTTGGGGTCGAGGTCGCCGAAGCACTCGGCGACGGGCTCGATCCGCTCCCACGGCGCGCGAGCGGTGGGGTAGAGCGACTTGGCCTTGGCGACGTTGCCGGCCTTGACCGCGGCGACGAAGGCCGTCGTGCGCTCGAGAAGCTCGGCGGCCTGGGTGTTGACGTACTCCTTGTAGTCGGCGATCGCGTCGGCGAGCCTCTTCTCGTTGGCGCTGCCGGCGGCCGATGCCGGTGATCGCGAAGTGCGCTGCGGATGCCGTCGCCGACCATCCCGGGCTTGCATGCGGTCGTGAAGGTGCCGGGCTCGGTGACCTCGACCTTGAGCTGCGGGTCAGGCCGGGGCCGATGTTCTCGACCTCGCCCACGATGCGGTCGCCCTCGGCATAGACGTAGAACTCGTTGACCTTGTTGCCCGTGTTGGTCACGGTGAAGCGACCTGGCCCGCCGGTGCCGTGGTGCGACGAGACTCGCACGCCGTGTCGTTGGCCTGGACCGTGATCGCGTCGCCTGGCGGCGCCGGCGGTGGCGTCGGCGGCGCAGCCGGTGAGGGCCAGCGCCGGGACGGCGAACGCGGCGGCAGGGCGAGGGACGAGGGCGCACGGAAGGGCCCTGGGGGACTCGGGGCGCGGTGGATCAGGGCGATACGAGGTTGGTCCGGTCGTCGGTCTGGCGCTTGCGGTGCCAGCACGGGCGGCGCCGGTGACCGGGGCACGCGGGGACGCGGGCCTTGGCGCCGGGCGCAGGAAGAGGGTCAGACGATGCCGACGTAGAGCACCCACGCGACTGCCTGCAGGATCGTCGTTGCCGGGGTGAAGTTGAGATGCCCTTGAGCAGCGCGGCGTACCAGCCGACGGGTCGAAACGGAGCTGGGACGTCGAACGCGAGGGTGTGAGGCCGGGCAGGAAGCCGGCTTCCTGCAGGTCGTGGACGCCGTAGGCGAGGATGCCGGCGGCGACGAGGACAGCGGGACCCGGTCCAGCGGAAGAACTCGCCGAGGTCGATCTTCAGGGCGCCCCGGTAGATGAGCCACGCCGAGCCGACCGCGCCGGCGAGGCCGATGATCCAGCCGAGCAGCGGCTGGTTGTTGCCCGCGCCGGCGGCCTGGGTCGTGGCGTAGAAGAAGATCGCCGTCTCCAGACCCTCGCGACCGACCCCGAGGAAGGCGACGAGGGCGATCGCGCAGGGGCCGACGTCGAGCGCCTGGTCCAGCTGGCCCTTGAGCTCGCCGGAGATGGTGCGCGAGGCCGACTTCATCCAGAAGACCATGGAGGTGACGAAGACGACGGCGATGATCGACGCTGTGCCGCCGATCGAGCTCCTGGGCCTCGAAGGACAGCTGGCTGGTGCCGTAGGTGAGGATCGCGCCGAGGGCGACCGACAGGGCGACGGCGATGCCGACCCCGAGCCAGACGTGCGGAGCCCCAGCGTGCGCTCGGTCTTGATCAGGAACGCCACGAGGATGACGACGACGAGGGCCGCCTCCAGGCCTTCCCGCAGGCCGATGAGCGCGTTGCTGATGAACATGAGTCATCCTCAGGGTCGGTCAAGCCTTACCTAAGCATGGCACAGCGGCTTGGGTCGTCACAGCCGGGTCTCATGTGCGCTGCCTCACGGACAACCATGCTTTGGGGCGCGTATCCGGACGCCAGCGTTCGGCAACCCTGCTGGAGCGAACGTTCCTGGGCCAGCGCCGCGCCGGCCTGTCGTGCGGCCTGTCGGCGTGCCGACCCTCAGTCGTAACTGTGTCTGCTGGTGGCCTGAAGGGTCTCTCACGGAGGGGTTGTCGGTCGGGCCTTGTCAGCGTTGTCGACATGGACGAAGCCACGGCTACCCGGCGGATCGGCGAGGAGGCGCTCCCGCCCAGGCGTGCCTGGATGACCGAGCTGCGCGCCTCGGTCGCTGCGGCCCCGGCGCTGCCGCGGGCGGCCGGACCAGGTCTCGTAACTGTGTCTGCTGGTGGCGTGAAGGGCCGCTCACACAGGGCTGTCGGTGGGCGCCGGTAGCGTGACAGACATGACGCAAGCCCCGCCGCACCCGGCAACCGAAGCGCCGGCCGCCGAGCCCGCCCGCCGATCGGGTCTGCCATCGTGCACCGAGACCGGCTCACCGCCACCCTCACCCCCACCCGCGTGCACTCGGACACCCGCCCCGGCTCCTACGACCACCCCCTCACCCACGACCAAACCCCGCCCGCATGACCACGCCAGGCAGGTCGCCCGGTCACCGCCGCAGAGCTGGCCACAGCCCGGTCCGTCAGGCGCGCGATGAGTCCGGGATCGGATGGAAATGGTGGACCGAACCTTGACCCGTGAAACAGCCCGACAATAGTCTCTTACCACCTCATCACCGGGAGCGAACCATGGACGTCGAAGCTGCACGGGCCCGAGCGGAAGCCATTCTGGCAGCGTGGAACCAGCGGGACTACAACGCAGTCGCCGAGAACGTCAGCCCCAATGTCGTGCTCATGGATCACGTCCGCGGGCGCAAGGCGGAAGGACCACAGGGCTACGTCAACCGGTTCAAGCCGACCTTGGACGCTTTCGAGGACATGCAGGGCGAGACCGTTTCTTTCAGTTGTCGAGGGCAACCACGTCGCCCACGAAACCATGTGGCGGGGCCGGCACAGCGCCCCCCTCGTGGCGAGCACCGGAACGATCGGCCCACCGGTGAGCAGGTTTCGGTGCACCTCGCGATCCACTCGGAGGTCAATGACGACGGCCGGCCGGCCATGATCCGCACTTACGGCACCACTGCCGAGATGCCGTCCATCGCGCACGCGAGCGGGTCCGGCTGACGATCCACCTCGCACGGAACGATCCCGTCCGCGCGCCGGGCGCGCTTTCGTGAAGGCGCCGCCACCCTAACTCCGGTACACCACGCCAGAGTCGTTGCGCTGCCTTCGCACGCCGCGACGACTCAGGATCGACCGGCACGCTCTAGGCCGTCTCGAGGTTGAGTCGTGGCCGTCTCGAGGTCGAGTCGTGCTTGGTAGGTCACGATCCAAGCTGGACTCCTACTGCGACGTCGGCTGGATCCTGATCGGGTCGGGTTGCGGGCTGCCGCCGAGTTCGTCCAGCAGCTCCAGCAGGGCGGCTGCCACTTCTCGGGCGCCACCAGCAGGTGGAGGTGTCGTCCCGGCAGGGTCCGGACGGGCCAGCCGCGGTCCTGCGCGGCTCACCATTCCGGAGCGTAGGTGTCGCCGCAGGAGAGGCAGCCCGCGGGCGGGTCGTCCCAGCCGGCAGGGACGGCAGGGCTGTGCTCGAAGTAGGACAGCGGCAGCCGAGGCTGCCGAGTCTGCTCGCGTTCCACGCGCGCCCGGCTGGCTGAGTCACCGAACGGCGCCGAGACTTCGTGCCCCGGCCACCACAGAGTCCACGGCGGCAGGCGGCCCCAGGGGTCCGCGAGCGTGCGCAGCGCGTCGATCAACGGCTCGGTGCCGTGCCGATCGAGAACCCAGGCGGGTGGGAGCACAGCGTCGACGAAGACGGCCGTGCAAGGCTAGCAGCACGGATGGGCCCAGCATCGGGCTGGCGAGCAAAGCCAGCCGAGCGCTCACGGATGGTGGCCGATTTCGTCCGTGCGCGCCTCCCGCAACGCGCGCAGGTGGACGGCGGCCCAGGTGCGGTAGGGCCGCCAAAGCTCGGACACCTCGGCGAGGGATTGCCCCGGGCCGTACCGGTGGGCCACCTCAGCCTCGAGACGGCGTTCGTGCTGGGGCAGGGCATCCGGGGCGTTCGCACCGCGGACCACGACCAGCTCGGCTGCGAACGGCCCCAGCCCTTTCACCTCCTGAACCTTGCGGATGGCCTCCTCCGGGTCGACCGCGCGAAGGGCGGCGCTGTCGAGGCCCCCGCCGAGGGCGGCCTCGGCGACGGCATGCAGGTACTCGGTCTTGCGGCCAGGCAGGTCCAGGTCCAGGTTGCGCAGGACCCCGGGAGCGGGGAACGCGCCATCGTCGCCATGCCGGCCAACCAAGTCCTGACGAATCCGGGCGGCTTGGACGATCCGGATACGTTGCGACAGGACGCTCCAGGCGGCGGCTTCGTATGCCGAGTGGAAGCCGCACGGGCGAAACCCCGGCAGGCGGGCCTGCGCGTCTGCGATGACAGAGTCACGGCGGCCCACTTCGGGCCACCCGAGGCCGTCGACATCCAAGGACAGGAACCGGCATGCCTGTCTCGCGGCACCCTCCAGGTCACCGGCCCCGCTCACCTCGACCCGGGCCAGGTCGCCGTCCTGGGTCACCACCACCTCGGCCCGACGCCAGTCGGTCTCCACACAGAACACGGACCGCAGCTCTGGACGCTCGTCACCCTGGGGCAAAGCAGTGGGAGCGAACCCCTCCCAAAACGCCCGGCACGTTGCCAACGACCATGGACCGAGCACCTGGACGGTCACGTCGTGTTGTGGCATGGCTGCCTTCTTCCCGCTTCGCTCGGTGCGCGGTCGCTCCGCACCTTCCGGACGGTAGCCGTTCGGTCCGACAGGCGACCCGCATGGGCGGCGTCGACGTGACGGGGCTCATGGCGCCGACCGCAAACGTTGGCGGGACAATGGAATCCGAGTGAAGTGCACCGAAGGCAACGCGACGCTTCGCACCCGTGGAAAGGAGCACGAGATGAAGATCCGGAAGGCGGCCGACCAGTTTCTCGCCTGTCATCGAATTGCTGTGACGGGAGTGTCCCGCAAACCGGAGGGGCATGGCAGCAACATCGTCTACCAGCGGCTGAAGGAGCGCGGCTACGAGGCATTCGCGGTCAACCCGAACGCCCCGATGATCGACGGCGACCGGGCCTACCCGGACCTGGCGTCCATCCCCGGCGGCGTGGACGCGGTCGTCATCGGGACCAGCCCGCAGCACGCGACCGGCACGATGCGAGAGGCCGTGGACCTCGGGGTGAGCAAGGTGTGGATGCACCGCTCGTTCGGAGGCGGCAGCGTCAACCCCGAGGCGACCGAGTACGGGCGCTCGCACGGGGTCACCGTCATCGACGGTGGATGTCCACTCATGTTCGGCCCGACCGCCGACGGTGGCCACAAGGTCATGTGCCGGATGTTCATGCTGACCGGCAAGGTCCCACGGCAGGTCTGAGCATCTAGTAATCCCGCTGATCCGTTTGGATCGAGTGTGTATCGGTGCGAATGCCGGCCCGTCTTCACCTCGAATCGAGGAGCAGGCGCCAGCACCCTACTCTGGTGGGGTGAGCGACCGCGTTGTCGTGCGAACTCCTGAGGCGCGCGACGCCGAGGCGATCGCCTCGGTCCAAGTCGACGGCTGGCGCGAGACCTACGGGCACCTGCTCCCGAGTCGCTTCTACGACGACGACGCGCTCACCGCCCGCACCGAGCGCTGGGGGCGCTGCTGGCTACCGATCCGGTGCCGGCCCGGCTGCGGGTGGCCGACGACGGGGGCCAGGTGGTCGGCGTTGCCGTCGCTGGACCCGCCCAGGACGAGGACCCAGCCCGAGATCTCCAGTTGTACGCCATCTACGTGCGCTCCAGCCACCACGGCACCGGCCTCGGGGAGCAGCTGCTCGACGCCGTCCTCGGTGAGGCACCGGCGCAGCTGTGGGCCGCCAAGGACAACCCGCGAGCGCACGCCTTCTACCGCAAGCACGGGTTCCGGCCCGACGGGCGCGAACAGGCCGACCCGGACCTCGACAACCTGCTCGAGGTCCGCCTGGTCAGGTGACTCCAGCTACGTTCAGGCGTAGCAGTTCAGCGGCTGCCCGCCGTTGAAGGCGACCATGTCTCGCATGATCGGGATCCAGCTCCAGAGGGGTGCCGGGCGCGGCGCCGTCCAGCTCGGCATACGCGCGATGCAGGTTGCCGACGAGGCGCTCCGGGTCGAGCAGGCCGGCGAACTCTCCCAGGTCGGTCTCGCGTGCGACCTCGAGCGGGCTGAGCCCGGCCGCCTTCCCGCGCGCGGCGACGTCCTGCACGAAGAGCACGTATGCCGTCACGCTCGCGATCACCTCCGGTCCGCACACCGGCCCGTGGCCGGGGACGATCGTCTCGGCGCCGAGGCCGGAGAGCCGCTCGAGCGCCAGGAGCGCGCCTTGGACCGAGCCCTGCACGAGGAAGGGCGTGCCGCCGTTGAAGACCAGGTCGCCGCTGAACAGCAGCTTTCGATCCGGCACCCACACGTACGAGTCGTTCGTCGTGTGCGCAGGAGTGCCACAGTGCACGACCTCGCACCGCAGCTCGTCGACCCACACCGTCACCCGGTCGGCATACGTGAGGAAGGGTGGCTCCAGCTCGATGTCGCCCCAGTCGACCGGCGTCCAGTTCGGCGCCGACCGAGGCAGCCCCCACGCCCCGGATGCCGTCACGCACCTTCTCGTGTCCGACGATGGTCGCGCCCGGGAACAGGTAGTTGCCGAACGTGTGGTCGCCGTGGTGGTGCGTGTTGACGAGGGTGCGCACCGGCCGGTCGGTCACCCGGCGGATCGCCTCCAGGTATGCGCGAGTGCGCCGTTCGGTCGAGCAGGCATCGACACTCACGACGCCCTTGGCCGCAACGAGGAAGCCGGTGTTGTTGATCCACCAGCTGCCGTCGGGCTGCACGTAGGCGAAGATTCCCTCGCTCACCTCCTCGGCCCGGGACGGCAGCGGAAAGCTGTGCGGCGGCGCGGAGTGGCTGCTCATGGCTCATGCTTATCAGTCCGGCCGTGGCCGCGACCCTCATCAACCCCACGTGCGCGAGACACGAACCGAGCACCTTCTGGCGAAATCCCGCATCAGGCGGTGCCCCCATTGCATCCTTTAGGTGCAACCACGTTGCAACCTGAGCGAAGACATGCTTGGGGCCATGGCAGGTAAACCGACTCGTCGAATCGGCGTCGAGCCGCTGAATGAGGGGGACTCATGACATTCACAGCCACGCAGGCGTTCGCTCGCACCCGCTGTCGCGACTGCGGGACACTGATCGCCGTCGGGCAGCCGGTCACCTCGGCTTCGGACGGGTTCCGTCACGGTAGCTGCGTCCTGCAGACGGTGCAGCGGGAGCCGGAGCTGGCTCACGCTCGGTAGCCGACTCACGGAGCGGCCAGCGGGAAGCGCTCGAGAAAGCGCGCAGTCCACATGTCTGGGACGGCCGCGGCGGTGTCCCCGTACAGGTAGAGGTAGGCGCTGACCATCACCTGGTCGCCGTCCCCCTCCGCGGCGACGAACCCGTGCCCGGGAGCGGGGCCGTCGAGCACCATGACGTAGTAGGTCGCGTCGGGCTCGCGGCATACCGCATCGACCATCCCCGACAGTGCCGGTATGCCGTCGCCCGAGCCCTGCAGCCGCTCGTGCGGCCCGAGGTCATCCGGCATGCCAAGGGCGGCGCATACCGCGCTGAACGCAGCGCGGTTCGGACCGTCAGCCGTCCCGACCGGGACGATGGCCCGGGCCCGCTGCCCCCGGAAGTGGGTCAGGTGCAGGCGCAGGTTCTGCAGCAGGATCATCCAGCCCTTGCTCATGGCGTCGTAGTCGTTGTCCCATTCCTCCCCTTCGCCGAAGCCGCTGCTGACCAGTCGGACGACGCAGCCGCCGCCGTCCTTGGCCTCCACCAGCCACTCCTGGGCCATCGGGCGATCGCCGTTGTCGGCGAAGACGACCCGGTGCGGCTCCTCCCAGGCCACCACCGTGGCGGTGTGCTCGCCCATGGGCCCGAAGCTCATCGTCACCAAGCCGCCTTCCTGCTCGGCCACCTCGTGCGGGACGAACCAGCAACTGATGCCGGGCCCGGTGGCGACCGCCTCCCAAACCTCCTGCAGTGTCCCCGGCACCTCGACCGAGACGTCGATGACGCGGGGGGTTCCAGAGCCGGTGCGGTCGGCTTCACTCATGACGGGACTCCTTGTCTGGACGTGGGTAGCTGATCACGGCCACCCGGTACCAGCGGCCATGGTGGGCGCCATCGTCGTGGTAGCGGGCCGCGAGCGAGCGCACTGCCGCGCCGAGTTCGTCGGCAAATGCGGTGCGATCCTGCGCCGAGCGCAAGCGCAGGTCGACGTCGACCGACAGCGTGGGTAGGCGTTTGCCGGCGCGTTCAGCAGTTGGCAGCAGCCCTCCAACCTCACGCACAACGCGCGCAGCGAGGGCGATGAGGTAGGACGCGGACAGCCGGTTACTGACTCGCGCCGGGTCAGTGCTAGCAGCGCCCATCGCCCCAGGCGAGACGACGTATGCCGGTGCGCTGGCCGCCAGCACTCGCTCGGTCAGGCCCCCATGGCGGCGCTGGCCGACCTCGACGACCAGCCCGTGCTCCTCGAGTGCCTTGAGGTGATAACCAACTCGCTGCCGGGGCAAGCCAATTCGCGCCGCGACCCCGGCCGCCGAGGCCGGCTCCACAGCAAGGGCGGCGAGCAGCTGGGACCGCACGGGATCGAGTGCCACGACGGCTGCGGCCGGGTCCTCGATGACGGCGATGTCGGTCACCCGTTCACGATCCCCCTTGACAGGAATCCTTGTCAAGGATTGGTCCGGCACGTGTCCTGGGCCGGCGGCTAGGGAGGCGCCGCTCGCGATCTGAGGTGGGTTGCCGATGTGTGCCGGTGCCCCGGGCAGGGACTCTAGCCGTGGCCGCAGCCGCAGGGGCGCGGCCGAACCGAAAGGAGCAGGGCATTGGACACCATCATCAGCCTGCACGACCTCACCAAGGGTGAGGAGCTGTCCGAGGAGGAGCTGGCCGGCGTGGCCGGCGGCCTTCGCCCGGTTGGGACGTACTGGGACCCCCCGGGTGTTTGTTGCGTCGACTTCTGACATACCGGCGAGGTGCCGGCGCACGCACGACCGGCACCTCGCCTTCCCCCGCCCCGGAGGCACCCGATGATCCTGATCCTCACCGCGCCCGAGGACGAACATGCCGACGCAGTGGCCTGGCACCTGCGCCAGGCCCGCGCACCGTATCTGCGCCTGGACCCGGCCCGGTTCCCAGCCGAGATGAGCCTTTCGGCTCGGATGCGTGGAACGCAGCTGCACCGCACGCTCGTGATGGACGAGCGCAGTCACGACCTGGCCGAGGTCAGCGCGGTGTGGACCCGCCGTCCAGGTCGGCCGACCGCCCAGGTGTCCCTTGGAGAAGCGGTCGTCCGGGACGTGGTCGCCCAGGAAGGCGACCTTCTCGTTCATGACGTGTGGGAAACCCTTGAGGTCCTGCACGTGCCGGCACCGGCCGCGGTGGTCCGCCGCGCCGGGCTGAAGCTGCGCCAGCTACAGCTGGCCGCGCGAATGGGCTTCGCGGTCCCTGACACCGCGATCGGCAACGACCCGGCCGACCTGCGCTCGCTCTACGAGCGCCACCCGATGATCGTCACCAAGCGGGTCGGCAGCGGGCCTCTCGGCTCGACCCCCGACGGGCACGCGACGGCTGGTCGGCCGACCCGGCCGGTGCGGCGGCGGGACCTGCTGCACGCCGACGACGTGCGTCTGTGCCCGGTGGTCGTCCAGGAGTACATCCCGAAGTCCCTTGAGCTACGCATCACCGTCGTCGGCGAGGACGTGTTTGCCGTGGCCATCGACTCGCAGCGCAGCGCTCGAACCCGCCACGACTGGCGCCACTACGACCAGCGCACGACGGCGATGTGGGCCTTCGACCTGCCCCATGCCGTCGCCGAACGGTGCCGGCGCCTGGTCGGCCAGCTCGGCCTCAGCTACGGGGCAATCGACCTGATCCTCACTCCCGCAGGGCAATACGTCTTCCTCGAGCTCAACCCCAATGGGCAGTACCTGTGGACCGAACACGCCACTGGGCTGCCCGTCTCGCAGACGCTGGCGACGATGCTCACGCGGGCCAGCCGTCGCCCAGTCGCCACCCAGCCAAGGCGGGCGTCAGCATGAGCGTCGACCACCGCCTGCTCGCCGAGGTCGCCGACGCCCTGGAGCAGGCCAACGATCCAGCCGACGCCCGGGACCTGGTAGCTCGACTCCGGCTGCGCCACCCGGGGACCGACCTCAACCTGACCGTGGACGTCGAGCCCTACGACGCCAGCGTGTCCTATCACGTCACAGTCCGCGAGCCCGGCGGACCCGACTGGTCGCTCGCGAGGGCTGCGTCCGGGGGCCTGCCGTGGCCGCTGCGTGGGGTCGTCCGCTCCACCGAGCGCGACCTGCTCCGGGTGGGCGAGCGGGTGCTTCAGGTCGACGAGGCGATCGCCTGCCTGGACCACGTATGGTCCGACGAACGGCTGACCGAGCGACTGGTGTCCTCCAGCCTGGTCCAGCAGGCCATCGAGGAGCGCGGCCTGACCCTCGACGCCCGCGAGCTGCAAGCCGGCGTCGACGCGTTCCGCCGGGCCAAGGGCCTGCACAGCGCGGAGGCGACCCAGGCCTGGCTGGACCGGCAGGGGCTGGCGCTGGCTGGTCTGGTCGAGC
Organism: uncultured Actinomycetota bacterium; assembly: GCA_963724925.1. GTDB lineage: Bacteria > Actinomycetota > Actinomycetes > Actinomycetales > Dermatophilaceae > Phosphoribacter. Next base: position 93,125 of record CAVRXF010000024.1, read on the forward strand.
TGGCCCGCGGCAGTGCCCTGGTCGCCAGGGTGCGGCGCGAGGTGGTCGCCGAGGCGTCCGCCCAGCAGCTCGCCCGCGCGTCCGAGCGGCTGGTGAACCTGCATGTCGCCTGGACCGAACCGGCCGACCGCGACACCGCTGCCGCCTTCGCCACGGACCCCGCCACGGTAATCGCCGCTGCCCGCGACGGGCGCAACACCGGCATCGCCCGCTGGCGGGCGGAGGATGTACCCGAGCTGTTCGCAGTGCTGCTCGACGCGCCGGTCGATCAGGTGGTCCGGATTGCCGAGGGGCGGATTCACGCCGTCGTGCTGGCGCGCACCCGCGCGGCCCCCAACGACCCGGACACCCGCCGGCGCCTGGAGCAGCTGATCTTCGACGCGTGGCTGGCTGGCGAACGTTCCCGGGTCCAGGTCGAATGGCTGTGGGGCGTCAACGCCGTTCTGCAGCCGTCGGAGGCAAGCAAGTGAACCAGACGCAAACGCCCTCGTGGCTGCGGCGGCCTCCGAGGGTCCGGGTCGTCCTGCAGACCTCGGCGCGCGACTGTGGACCATCCTGCCTGGCCATGCTGCTGGCGGCCCACGGGCGCCGGGTCCACCCGCGCAAGGTCCGCGACACGCTCGACGCGGGGCGCGACGGGGTGACGGCGCTGGACCTGCGCGACGCGGGGCGCGAGTTCGGCCTGCCGCTGCGGGCCATCCGGGTCGACCCCATGGCGCTGCGAAACGCCGGTCCCGCAGCGGTTCGTATGCCGGCCATCGCCCACCTGTCCGGGCAGCACTTCGTCGTCGTCGAGGGTGTGGTCTCCACGCTACGCGGCCACCAGGTCCGGTTCGTCGACCCCGTGGTCGGCCGCCGTCAGCTTCCCGTCACCGAGTTCGCAGAGCTTGCCTCGGGCGTGTTTCTCACGCCGGCGCCGGGCCCGGCGGCCGCCAGGCACCAGCCAGCTGGCCGGCATACCCCCAGGCATCGAGCCTCCTCCGCCGCCCGCCGGGCCGGAGCCAAACGGACCGGGCCCGGCTCCCGGACGCGACGACCCCTCAAGAACGTCTCGGACCGACGGCTGGTGCTGGCTCCCGTGCTGCGCCGATGCCGCGGCGTACTCGCCGCCATCCTGGCGGCGTCCGGGGTGATCGCGCTGCTCGGGCTGGCCACGCCTCTGGTCACCGCTTCGGTCGTCGACCAGCTTGCCGGCGGACGCACGGGGGGCCCCTCGCTGCTGGTCGCCGTTGGGGCTCTCGCGACGACCACTGGGCTCGTTGGCCTGCTGCGCGCGTCGGTGCTGGTTTCGGCGCAGCGGCGAATGGGCGCCCTGCTCGCCGTCGAGACCGTGCATTCGCTGCTGCGGGCGCCGCACCGTTTCCTCGCCAGCCGGGAGGGTGGCGACCTCATCGCCCGGGTCACGTCGGCGGACATCGTCCGCGACGCTCTCACCGGGCCGTTGGTACAGACCATGGTCGACGGGGTGCTGGTCGCGTCCTACCTCGCCGTCGTTGCCGTACTGGACCCCGGGCTTGGACTGTTGGCCGCCGTCCTCGCCGTCGCGCAGCTCGGCCTGGCCGCCGTGGTGGCTCAGCGGACCCGGCTGCTGCGCCGCGAAGAGGTGATCGCGGAAGGACAGGGCATCTCGCGGCTCTCGGAGGTGATCGACGGCTTCGACACCGTGCGCGCGTCCGGAGCGGAACACGTCCTCGCCTCCCGGTGGCGGACGGCATACGACCGGCAGCTTGACGCCGTCACCGCGCGGCTGCGCACCGTCGGGCGCACGGACGCCGCGCTCATGGCGGCCAGACTGAGCTCCCCGGTCCTGCTGCTTCTCGTTGCGGCCGGCCGGGCAGCCGACTCACCCGGGCGGGCTATCGGGGTCGCGGTCACGGCCGCAGCCGCACTCGCCCCGATCGGCACGCTGGCAACCTCGCTGCGGACCTTGCAGGAGCTCGGTCCGCTGCTCGACCGCATCGCCGACGTCGCCCACGCACCGCCCGAACAACCCGCCGGGCTCCCGGCGGCGGGTGCGCTCCGCGGCGCGGTGAGTGCCCGGCGGGTCAGCTTCCGCTACGACCGACGCTCACCGCTGGTGCTCGACGGGATCGACCTCGACGTGCCGGCCGGCGCCAAGGTCGCGCTCGTCGGACCCTCCGGCTCGGGCAAGTCCACGCTGGCCAACCTGCTCGCGCTGCTGCATCCCCCAAGCGAGGGCCTGGTCCTGCTGGACGGAACAGCCGCCCAGACGGTGGACCTGGGCTCGGTTCGCGGCCAGCTTGGGGTCGTGCTGCAGAGTCCGTTCCTCGTCGCGGGCACGGTGCGCGACAACATCACCCTCGGCCGCTCGGACGCGACGGATGCCGACGTCCTGGCCGCCGCCCGGCTGGCCTGCATTGCCGACGAGGTGGAGGCGATGCCGCTCGGCTACGAGACCCAGGTTGCGCTGCAGGGCGCGGGCCTGTCCGGCGGCCAGCGGCAGCGGATCGCCCTCGCCCGAGCACTGCTGGGCTCGCCTGCGCTGCTCGTACTCGACGAGGCGACCAGCGCTTTGGACCCCGCCACGGAGCGGGAGGTGGACGCCAACCTGAGGCGCCTGACGATGACCCGGATCGTCGTCTCCCACCGGGTGTCCACCGTGGTCGACGCAGACCACGTCGCCGTGCTGCACGCCGGGCGCATCGTCGAGCAAGGGCCGCCCAACCTGCTGCTGGAGCGAGACGGCCCGTTCCGTCGAATCGTGCAGATCGACCGGTCGCGTATGCCGGGCCACTTCCGTGAGCAGCGGACCCTGACTTCGCTGAGCGGAGCCCCACCCTGACTTCCGGGAGTGGAGCCGAATGGTTGCTTCGAGGCCGCTGAAGCAACCGTTTGGCTACGCTCGCGAGGGCACTCGCCGAATACACTGGGGCAGCAATGTCGTCTCACGACCACGGTCCCCGCACTCATGGCGCTCGCCTGGCGATCGCGTTCGCGATCACTGCGACCGTGCTGGCCGCCGAGGTGGTCGGTGCGTTCCTCACCGGCAGCCTGGCCCTGTTGGCCGATGCTGCCCATCTGCTCACCGACACCGTTGGGCTGCTGCTGGCTCTCGTAGCGGCGCGCCTGACACTGCGTCCGCCGAGCCCGCAACGCACCTGGGGCTACCGCCGCGCTGAGGTCCTCGCCGCCGGGGCACAGTCCGCGATCTTGCTCGCGGTCGGCGTCTACGCCCTCGTCGAAGGCATCCAACGCCTCATCGATCCCCCCAACGTCGCTGCTCGCGGGCTGCTCGTGTTCGGCGTCATCGGGCTCGTGGGCAACCTGGTGGCCATAGCCGTCCTGCACGCGGGCCGCTCCGCAAACCTGAACATGCGGGCGGCCTTCCTCGAGGTCGTCAGTGACGCCATCGGCTCCGTGGCGGTGATCGTCAGCGGCCTCGTCATTGCGGCAACCGGCTGGTCCCGCACCGACGCGGTTGCCGGCATCCTCATCGTCGTGCTCATCGTCCCGCGAGCCCTGGTGATCCTGCGCGAGGCGGGCAACGTCCTGCTCGAGACAGTACCCGCGGGGCTGGACCTGGCGGACGTGCGTCGCCACATTCTCGAGCTGGACCATGTCGTGGACGTGCACGACCTGCACGCATCACAGATCGCCACCGGGCTGCCACTGCTCACCGCCCACGTGGTGCTGGACGACTCGTGCTTCGACGACGGCCACGCTCCTCAGCTACTGGACGCGCTGCAAGCCTGCGTCGCCGAGCACTTCCCGGTCAGCGTCGAGCACTCGACGTTCCAGCTCGAGCCGGCGAGCCACGTGGAGCACGAGGTCGGCCACCACGACTGACCCCGGGTGTTTCTCACCCACGGTTGTGTGGGGTCGAACGTGCGCTATTTCGCACGTTCGACCCCACACAGATCAGGTTGACTGCTCGCAGCCGCCGACGAGCCTTCCTTATCCACAACCCGAGGCGCCGCGCCGGTTGTCCACAGGGCTGCTGCGCCCAAGGATGCGGTGGGAGCAGGATGGTCGCATGCCCCCCCGTCCTTCGGCCGCAGAGCGTCGCCGAGCACGAGCCTTCATCGGGGGCCGCCTTGCCCAACAGCACGGGGGAGTCGTACACCGGCGGGATCTGCGCAACGCGGGTGTCAGCCGCTTCGATGTGCGCACGGAGATCGCTGCTGGCCGTTGGTCCGCCGCCGGCCGGCATACCGTCGTCATCGGTAGCGCCGTCCCGAACGGTGCAGGTCGGTGGTGGCATGCGGTCTGGGAAAGTGGCTCAGGCGCCCTTTTGGACGGGGCAGCTGCGCTGCTCGCGTCGGGGCTGACCGGCTTCGAGCCCGACGTCATCGACACGTCGGTGCCGACACGACTCATCCGCACCGAGTCCGCGGAGTCCGGGCACGCAGGCGGCGCAGCATGCCGCCTCGATCTGGGACCGGCGTCCCGCGGGCCCGGCCAGAGTGGGCCACCATCCATGCAGCGCAGCTTGCGCGCAGCGACCGAACGGCCGCTCTGATCGTGTGTCTGGTGATCCAGCAAGGGCTGGTCTCAGCACCACGGCTGCTGAGCGCGTGGCGGACGGTGCGCTACGGCCCTCGGCGGCGAGTGCTCGATCACGTCATCCGGGACGTGTGCGACGGGGCGCGGTCGTTGGGCGAGCTCGACTTCGGGTCTATGTGCCGACGGCACGGGCTGCCTGAGCCGACCCGGCAGGTGCTGCGCGCGCTGGCGAGCGGTCGAGCGTACCTTGACGTCGCATGGGAGGACGTTGGGCTGGTCGTCGAGATCGACGGGGGCCAGCACAGCCGCGCCCTGCATCCCATCGGGGACGCCCTCAGGCAGAACGAGATAACGCTCGGGCGAGAGATCGTGTTGCGGCTACCTGTGCTCGGGCTGCGGTTGGCTCCGGACTCCTTCATGGGCCAAGTGCGCCGGGCGCATCAACTGGCTTCGCAGCGAGCCGCGTGATGACCGATGCTCCCCACCCCATTTCTGTGGGGTCGAACGTGCGCTATGTCGCACGTTCGACCCCACACATCGGGTGAGATCAGGTGTACAGGTGTGAGCGAGGGCAATATCAGGAGGGCAACTTGGGTGCAGCTAGCGAGTTCGCGCAGCGAGTCCGGGCGAGGGATCCCCTCGTGGGGTACTGGGTGATGCTCGACGCTCCCCCGGCGACGGAGCGGCTGGCCACCCTGGGGTACGACTTCATCTGCCTGGACGCCCAGCACGGGCTCATCGGCTACCCGGGCCTGCTCGGTGGCCTCATGGCGATCGACGCCGGAGGCCGGTCGGTCGGGCTGGTCCGGGTGGGGGCCAACGACCCGTTCCTCATCGGGCAGGCTCTCGACGGCGGCGCTGCAGGGGTCATCGTCCCGCTCATCAACACTGCCGAGGAGGCCCAGCGGGCACTGGAAGCGGCGCGGTACCCGGCATACGGAGTGCGGTCCTACGCGCCGATGCGCGCGGGGTTGCGCATCGGGCCGCTCCCCGCCGACGCGGACCGCTCCGTGGTGGTTCTCGCCATGATCGAGACCCGTGACGGTCTGGCCAACATCGAGGAGATCGCCGCGGTGCCGGGGCTGGACGGGATCTATGTCGGCCCGTACGACCTGCGCCTGGCCCTGGGCGGCGCCTACCCGACCGACCCGTCGCTCGACGAGGTCTTCGAGGATGCCGTGACGCGCATCTGCCGCGCCGCCCAGCAGGCCGGCATCTGCGCCGGCTTCCACACCTTCGACGGCAGCGCGGCTGCCATGCGGCTGGAGCAGGGGTTCACCCTCGCCACCGTCTGCTGCGACCTGACCCACCTCGAGCAGATGGCCGCGGAGCACCTGCGGACCGCGCGCGGCCCTCAGTAAGCCTCAGCGCTCGCTGTCCATGGGGGCCAGCTGCGCATCCGGGTAGCGTCCGCCGGCAGCAGCCCCGGCCGGGACCGCGGCCTCGATCGCAGCCAGGTCCGCTGGGCTGAGCTGCAGGCTGGCGGCTGCGAGCGCCTCGACCAGCCGGTCGCGTCGGCGGGCCCCGACGAGCGGGACGATGTCCTCGCCCTGGGCCAGCACCCAGGCGATCGCGGCCTGCGTGGTGGTGGCGCCGCGGTCGCGAGCCACCTGACCGAGCGCCTCGACGAGGCTCAGGTTGTGGGTGAGGTTGTCGCCGCCGAAGCGCGGGCTGTGGGCCCGGAAGTCGTTCGGCGCGAGCTCGCGGTCCGACGTCCAGGCACCGGAGAGCAGGCCGCGCGACAGCACCCCGTATGCCGTGACGCCTACCCCCAGCTCGCGCGCCGTCGGCAGGATCTCCTGCTCGATCCCACGGGAGAGCAACGAGTACTCGATCTGCAGGTCCGAGATCGAATGGACGGCAGCAGCCCGTCGCAGCGCGTCGGCGCCCACCTCGGAGAGCCCCACGTGACGGACGTAGCCCGCGCGGACCAGGTCGGCGATGGCACCGACCGTGTCCTCCAAGGGAACAGCGGGGTCGAGCCGGGACGGGCGGTAGATGTCGACGTGGTCGGTGCCGAGCCGGCGCAGCGTGTACGAGAGGAAGTTGCGCACCGCGGCGGGCCGGGCGTCCCCGCCGAGCCAGGCGCCGTCGGGGCCGCGCAGCACCCCGAACTTGACGCTGATCGTGACCTCGTCACGGTTGCGCCCCGCCAAGGCGTCGCGGATGAGCAGTTCGTTGTGGCCCATCCCGTAGAAGTCGCCGGTGTCGATGAGCGTGACGCCACTGTCCATGGCCGCTCGAAGGGTGGCGACGCTCTCGGCGTCGTCGGCCGGTCCGTAGAGGTCGGACATTCCCATCGCGCCAAGACCGATCATCGAGACGGTGGGTCCGCTCGCGCCTAGCTGACGGGTGTGCATTGCCCCTCCAAAGGGTTGACGGGTGGGTAGGGTGTTGCCGCGGCGCTGCCCGGGGACGGTCAGCCGCCCTGGCCGGCTGCGAGCGGGATGCAGATGAGGGTCTGCCAGGTCGCGGGGTCGGGGTGTTCACCCGGGTCGCTCAAATACGACTCCCACATGACCTCGATCGTTCGCAGGCCGCGCTCGTCGATCCAGCTTTCGACCTCGCCGTAGGTGGCCGCCAAGGTGTCATACGGGCCGACGTGCACGGCTTCGACGGCGGGGCCACCGGGCAGCATGCCGGCAGCCACGCCGTCGGCGGTGGCGATTGGCCCGCTGACCGGGAACCCGGCCTCGACGTCGACGCTCTCGCCGGGTATGCCGTAGTACTTGCCGAACGGCGGACCGGTCACCTGCACACCCTGTGCCTGTACCTGCGCCATGGCAGCAGCGAACGCTCGGTGGAAGAACTCCGGGAGCTGGGCCATCGGGACCTGCTCGCGCAGAACTGCCGTGTGCTCCTCCGAACGGTCGGTCAGCCGGATCTCGGTCATGACCCCACCCTCGCATGCTCGACCGCTTTGGACAGGAGACTTTCCGGCGCGAATCACGCAGGTAAGCCTCCTGTCCGGATCGCAGAGCGGGCCGGTCAGTAGACTTCCCAGTCGGTACGCAGCTGCATCGTGGCGATGGTGTTGCGGTCACCGGTGTTCTGCGCGCAGAGGGTGTAGTAGCCCGGGCCGGGGAACGTCCCGTTCGAACTGCGGAACTCGAAGGCACCCGCGGTCGCCCGGAACGGCGTGTTGATGACGACCTGGCCGTTCTTGAGCAGCTTGAACTTGGCGCCGTCACCCGTGGCCCAGAAGTCGGCCCGGACCTGGAAGGACGCGTACTGCGGCGCGGTGCAGGCGCCCTGGCCGGGGGACAGCGGGTAGGAGCCGTACTGCTGGGCGGACGCCGACGCCGCGCCGGTCACGGCGAGGGCGGCGGCCGCCCCAGCGGCGGCCAGGCCCGCTCCGACGCGGGTCGCGATGCGTCGGCGGCGTTTGCTGTCAACGAGGTTGGTGCTGGTGGCGGTGCTGGTCATGGTCTTGCCTCCATGGGGTTTGGTGACCGGCCCCTTGGTGGTTCCGGTCGATGTGCGACGAAGGTAGGACCGCCTCTCGCCCACTCCCCAGGCCGGAGTCCGCTCACTTTCCGCCCATTACTTGCCCGTTATCCCATTCGCCACCCCATTCGCCGGACTCCTGAGGAGGTATGCCGGGCAAGCGCCCGCGCGGCGCGCCGAACGGCATACCGGTCGGGTGTCGGTGAGCCCTTCTAGCATGGCCACGTCGCACCGCCGCATTGTCCGCCGAGGGGGTCCACCCGTGACGGAGACCGTTGCCGTCGTATCCACCGCGCTCGACCGGCTGAGCCGCGCCGAGATCGAGTGCATCGTCAGCCCGACGACCTACGAGCGCGGCGTCGCCTACGCCCGGCGCGGCATGGTGGGCCGCGTGGCGGTGCTGCGCGGCGGGGAGGCCCTGCACGCCCGAGTGGCCGGCAGCCGCGGGCGCTCCTACTCCACGACGGTCTACCTCGACTTCGCAGACGGCGAGCTCATCGACTGGAACAGCAGCTGCACCTGTCCCATGGTCGAAGACTGCAAGCATGTCGTCGCGCTCATCGTTTCCGCCAGGTCGGCGGCCACGGGTGCGCCTTCCACCCAGCCGGCCCTACCAGCGTTTGCGCCGGAGCCGGCCCGCACTCGCCACGCGACGTTGGCGTCGGTGCCGGCCCTGCCCGCCTGGGAGAGCCTGCTGGCCGGCATCACGGCAACCACCGAGCCGATGGCGCCGGCCCGGGTCGCGCTGCTGCTCGAGGTCGAGATGCGCGGGAGCGCCCAGGTGGCGATCCGGCCCGTCGTTCCGGGCAAGAACGGCTGGGTCAAGACCGGAATCGACTGGAGCAAACTCGAGTCGCACTACCCGTACGGCAACACCCAGATCGACCCGGGCCAGCGGGCCGCGCTCGGCGAGATCGCGCAGATCTACGCGCGCCGGCAACACCGCTACTACCTCAGCGCGAGCGACCGGGTCCATCTCGACGACCTTGGCCCCGCGTGGTGGGCCGCCTTGCGAGAGGTGCAGCGACACGGCATACCCCTGCTCACCGGGCAGAAAACGTCCGGGGAGGTTGTGGTCGCCGAGCACCCGGCGCAGCTCGTGGCGGATGTATGCCGGTCCGGGCCGGACGGGGACGCGGTGCTCACCGGCGCTGTCGAGCTGCCTGAGCAGGTCGGTGAGCGCGAAGGCGACGTGGTCACCCAGATCGGTAGCCCGCCCCTAGGCGTGCTGGTCCGACGCGGGAGCGACCTGCTCCTTGCCCGTTTCGACCCACCGCTGGGCCTGCCGCAGATGCGCTTGCTGCACAGCGAGCCGGTGCCCATCCCCGCCGACGACGTGCCGCGCTTTCTCGCCCGGCACGTCCCAGCCCTGCGACGGACGCTGCAGCTCATCTCGTCCGATGAGAGCATCGAGTTCCCGCCCGAGCGCCCGCCCCGGCTGCTGCTGCGGGTCACCCACGAGCCCGGGCTGAAACTGTCTCTGGCCTGGTCGTTCGGGTATGCCGTGGGTGACGAAATGGTCAGCGTCCCCTTCGAGCCGGCTGCGGCCGACCTGCCACGCGACACCGCAGCCGAGCGCCTCCTGCAGTCCGGGTCAGAGGTGCTCGACCAGGTGGACGGGCTGCGCATGAACCAACCGACCACAGGGCGGGCCATCGTGCCAACCGCCGTGCTGTCGGGCACGCCGATGCTGCGCTTCCTGGGCAGCGTGCTGCCCGACCTCGTTGCCGACGACAACGTCATCGTAGAGATGCTGGGCGAGCCCATCCCGTACGAAGAGGCACCCGAGGCGCCGCTGATCCGGCTGGCCGTCACCGAGGCCGACCCGAGTGCCACCACGGACTGGTTCGACCTCGACGTCAGCGTCAGCGTCGCCGGTGAGCAGGTCCCCCTACCGGCCCTGCTCACCGCGCTGACCCTCGGCGACGAGCACGTCATCCTCGGCAGCGGCACGTGGTTTCGCACCGACCATCCGCAGTTGCACGAGTTGCGCCGCCTGCTGGAGGAAGCCCGGGCGATTCACGACGACCCGCGGGCGCCAATCCGCCTGAGTGCCTACCAGGCGGGGCTCTGGGCCGAGCTGGAGGCCCTCGGCGTGGTGGCCGAGCAGAGCGCCCGGTGGACCTCGCTTGTCTCCGGCCTCATTGGCGGAGCTGTCGAGGAGCTAGCCGCGCCCGCTGGCCTGCGAGCGACCTTGCGTCCCTACCAGCTTGATGGCTACCGCTGGCTGTGCTTCCTGCGCCGAGCCGGGCTCGGCGGCATCCTCGCCGACGACATGGGGCTCGGCAAGACGCTGCAGACCCTGGCCATGGTCCTGCAGCACAAGGAAACGGCTTCGGCGGGTGGACCCTCGCACGAGCACACTGCCGATGCGGCCGCCGAGGTCGGACCGGTGCTCGTTGTGGCTCCCACCTCGGTGCTTGCCACCTGGGCCGCGGAGGTCGCGCGCTTCGCCCCCAGCCTGCGCACGGTGACCCTCGCCGAAACCACCCAGCGCCGCGGCATACCCGTGTCAGAGGCCGTTGCTGGCGCCGACCTCGTGCTCACCTCGTATGCCGTGTTCCGCCTCGACCAGGAAGCGCTGCGCGGGGTGTCGTGGAGCGGGCTCGTCCTCGACGAGGCCCAGTTCGTCAAGAACCACCAGTCGCAGGTCTACCAGTGCGCCCGGCGGCTGCCCGCTCCGTTCAAGCTGGCCATCACGGGCACGCCGATGGAGAACAACCTGATGGAGCTGTGGTCGCTGCTGTCGATCGTCGCCCCGGGCCTGTTCCCGAGCCCCCGCCGGTTCACCGAGAACTACCGGCGGCCCATCGAGAGCGGCCAGTCGCCCGAGCAGCTCGCCGTCCTGCAGCGGCGGGTCCGCCCGATCATGCTGCGCCGCACCAAGGACGCCGTTGCGACCGAACTGCCGCCCAAGCAGGAGCAGGTGATCGGGGTCGAGCTGTCCGCCAGGCACCGGCGCATCTACGACCGGCACCTGCAACGGGAACGGCAGAAGATCCTCGGGCTGCTCGCCGAGGCCGAGCGCAACCAGATCGCCATCCTGCGCTCGCTCACCAACCTGCGCCAGCTCAGCCTCGACCCGGTCCTGGTCGACAAGTCCGAGTCCGGCGTCGGCTCAGCAAAGGTCGACACCCTTATTGAGCTGCTCGAACCCGTGATCACCGAGGGCCATCAGGCGTTGGTGTTCAGCCAGTTCACCGGCTTCCTGGCCACCGTGCGGGCCCGGCTGGATCGCGAGGGCATCCCCTACTGCTATCTGGACGGGCGCACGACGAAACGGCAGTCGGTCATCGACGCGTTCCGAAGCGGCGCCGCGCCGGTCTTCCTCATCAGCCTCAAAGCGGGCGGCTTCGGGCTGACCCTCACCGAGGCCGACTACGTGTTCCTCCTGGACCCGTGGTGGAACCCGGCAGCCGAGACGCAGGCGGTCGACCGCACCCATCGGATCGGGCAGGACAAGCCGGTCAACGTCTACCGCCTGGTGTCACGTGACACCATCGAGGAGAAGGTCATCGCCCTGCAGCAGCGCAAGCGTGACCTGTTCACCCAGGTCGTCGACGGCGGCGCGCTGGCCAACGGGAAGATCACGTCGGACGACATCCGGGGTCTGCTCACCGACGCATGACCGCCTCCACCGTGTGACCGCCTCCACCGAGTAACCGACCCCGCCGAGAGGTCAGTAGATGCTGTTATCCACCCCGAATAGCGACATCGTCAGACCACTCGATGCCGAGCACCACGGGCCGGTCTGGCACCACCGTGCCGGGCCCGGTCCGGCTCACCGTCCAGATCGCATCATCACGCCTGGGTTCCACCGTCGAAAGGAGCGGATGCGACGCTGATACGGCGCAAACTCTCCTATTGATGTCGCGCGTGGTTTGCAGCGGCGCGCGTCGTCGCAGTGGGGCCGGTGTATTGGGGCCGGTCACGCGAAGAAGTCCAGCCACTCCCGCAAGGCCCACGACCTCACCACGCCGGCCTTGACGAACGGGTCCTGCGCCACGAACTCCAGCGCCGCCTCGCGGGAGACGAAGATGCTCAGCGCGTCGCCGTTGAACGGGTCCTGCAACGGGCCGGCCGAGCGCAGCAGCCCCCGCTCATGGAAGGCCTGCAGCGTGGCCACGTGAGCGTCCCGATGCTCCCTGGCGAGGGGCAGGAAGTCCTCGACGCCCTGGTAGGTCACGATCCAGCTCACGGCGTGCTCGCTTTCGGTCGGTCAGTCGAGTGGTCCCAAGCCGACGGTGTCAAAGAATGCGGCGGCCAGCTGCCGGTGGCCTTCGGCGTTGGGATGCACGCCGTCGTCGAGCCAGTCGTGCGGCGGCGCGCCGTCGAACCGGGCCGTCCAGCGGGCCTGATGATCGACGACCTGCAGCCCGAAGTCACCAGCGACGTCCCGCACCACCTGGCCGTAGGCCGCGACGAGGTCCGCGACGCCGGCGGCATCCCACCCCACCGTGTTCGGGGTGTGCAGCACGACGACCGCCCCGAGGCCCTCGCTGCGGCGCACCAGCTGGGTCATGGCCGAGGCAAAGGGCGCCAGCCCGTGCCGCCCGCCCATCGCGTCGTTCATGCCTAGGGCGATGCTCACGATGTCCGGCTGAAACCGCGCCACGAGCACGTCAAAGGCGCCGAGCACGTCCGGCGCACCCCAGCCGGCGACCCCGGTGTTGACGATCGCGTCACTCCACCGCCCGCGCTCCCAGCGAACCCGCTCGTGCACGTGCTCCACCCAGGCCCGCGCCCCCCAGGTATGCCGGATCCCCTGGGTGATGCTGTCCCCGGTGAACACCCAGGTCAGCGCTCGGTCCACGCCGAGGAGATCCGCGACCCTCATGAGCGTCCCCACGTCGGCATGGTCCCATCGTGCCGTAGCGGCCCTCCCCACCGCACAACAGCGTCCCGGTCCGCACCTCGGCAGGCACGCGGCATACTCGGTCCCCACGATGGACCTTCCCGCTTCCGCACCACCCGAACGCGTCCGCATCCCCCCTGAGATTCTGGGTGCTCGTCGCCGCGGCATTCGTCATCGCCCTCGGGTTCGGGCTCATCACACCGGTGCTGCCGCAGTTCGCGCAGAGCTTCGGCGTGGGGGCGACCGCGTCGTCGGTCGTCGTGAGCGCCTTCGCCTTCTTCCGCCTCATCTTCGCCCCCGCGAGCGGCCGGCTGGTCGTGGTACTGGGCGAGCGGCCGGTCTACCTCGTCGGCCTGCTGATCGTCGCGATCTCGACTGGAGCCACCGCCTTCGCCGGCAGCTACTGGCAACTGCTGGTCTTCCGGGGGCTGGGCGGCATCGGCTCCACGATGTTCACCGTGTCGGCCGTCGCCCTGCTCGTGCGCCTGTCGCCGGTGACGATACGCGGGCGCGTCGCCTCCGCCTACGGCTCGGCATTCCTGCTCGGCGGCATCGGCGGTCCTGTCGTCGGCGGGGCCCTCGGCGGGTTGGGCCTGCGCGTCCCGTTCCTCGTGTATGCCGGTGCGCTGGTGCTCGCGGCAGTCGTTGTCGCGGTGTTCATCTCGGGCGCGGCGCTGCGGCCCGAGCCCGACGCTCCGGTGCTGCCGACGATGACGGCGCGGGTGGCCTGGGCCGACCCGGCGTACCGCGCTGGCCTGGTCTCCGGATTCGCCAACGGCTGGGCGAACTTCGGGGTGCGCAACGCGATCCTGCCGCTCTTCGCCGCGGCGGTGATCGGCAAGGAGCCATGGGTGGCTGGGCTGGCCCTGGCCGTCTTCGCCGCGGGCAACGCCGTCGGTTTGACCTACGCCGGCCGGATGTCCGACCGCGTGGGGCGCCGCCCGTTCATCCTCGGCGGGCTGCTGGTAAGCGGCGCTGCGACGGCTGTGACCGGGTTGGCCGCCACCTTGCCCGCCCTGGTGGTTGCCTCTGTCCTCGCGGGCGTCGGGGCCGGGACGCTGAACCCGGCCCAGCAGGCTGCCCTCGCCGACGTCATCGGCCGGGAGCGCAACGGCGGGCCGGCGCTGGCCGCTTTCCAGATGAGCACCGACACCGGCGCGATCATCGGGCCGATCGTGGCCGGGCTGCTCATCGACCGCGGCAGCTACCCCTTGGCGTTCGGGTTCACCGGCGTCGTGACACTGCTCGCCATGGTGCCGTGGCTGCGAGCACGCGAGACGTTGCCTCGGCACCGGCAGTGACACTGCAGGCGCTGGTTTGGCAACCACTCGGCTCCGTTCAACGAGATCACCGTTCGCTGGTGCCAGCGACGAGCTGGCACTCGAACGGCGCGGTGAGCCGGCCAGCGTCGTCGGTGCACGGCGCCAGCACCTCGCGAGCGCCTGTTCTGATGAGCTCGTACGTGTCCAGGTCGAGGCGCTCTCCGAGTGGGGTGCTGCGGACCTCGGTGTCCACCAAGGCGTCGACCGACGGGAAGCGAGCCGCACCGTGCTCGGCTCGGATGGTCACGTCGCGCAGCCCGGCTCCCTCGAACAGCCGCCGCAGCGCACCCGGGTCGCCGCAGCGGAAGTAGGTGCTCAGCAGGCCGTGCGCTCCCGGTCCGGCGAGCCAGGCAGCCATGTCGACGAACGGCCTGTATGCCGGCTGCGCGTCCAGGTCACTGGGCACCAGGACCGCCACTCGGCCACCAGGGGCGACAACCCGAGCCATCTCTCGGACCGCGGCGCCCTGGTCTGGGAAGAACATCAAGGCCATCTGGCAGAGCACGGCATCGAACTCACCGTCGCGGAATGGCAGCGCGGCGACGTCGCCCAGACGCCAGTCGACGTCGGGGCGCACATGGCGGGCCACGGTGAGCATCGCCGGGTTGAGGTCGAGCCCAACGACGTGTCCCTGGCCGGCGAGGTCGGCTGCCGTCCGGGCCACGATCCCGGTGCCGCAGGCCACGTCGAGGACTCGCCTGCCGGGGGCGACTCCAGCGGCGTGACACAACGGCGTCGCCCACTGGGCGAAGAACGCCGGCACGAAGTTGGCTTCGTACGCCTGAGCGGTCTCGAGAGGGATCTGGAAGGCCTCGGTCGAAGGTTGGTAAGCGGTCATGCCCCAATGGTCAGCTGATCCGGGGAAGCGAGCATCGGGCAACTGCCCCATCCCGCTGACCCGGCACCTGCTCAGGTATGGCCGCTGCTCTGCAGCAAGGCGGCGGCCTGGGTGCGGTTACGCAGACCGAGCTTGGTCAGGATGCTGCTCACGTGGTGAGCCGCGGTCTTGCGGCTCACATGGAGCCGCTGCGCGATCTGCGGGTTCGACAGGCCGAGGGCCAGCAACGAGAGAACCTCGCGCTCCCGGCTGGAGAGCAAACCCGGTCCCCTCGGGCCGATTCGCACGATGACCCCCAGGGAGCGCAGCAGCTGCCCCACCCGGTCGGCGTCAACGGTGGCGCCGAGCTGCACGAACGTGCGAAAGGCGCGGCCGGCCTGGTCCTTGGCGGCGTCCGGGTTTGTCGGGGCGAGTGCCTGGGCAAGCTCCTCCCGGGCGCGCGCTGACTCCAGCGGCAAGCCGATACGCGACCACTGCCTGGCGGCCTCCAGCAAGCAGTCTGCCGCAGAGGGCAGTTCGGCTCGGGCGAGCAGGAGCCGACCCCGGGCGCCGTTGGCCAGGGCGCACGCCACCGTGCTGGATGCGACGGACAGCTCGTCGAGACGCTCGACCGCGGCCGCGGCGTCCTGCATGGCGCCCACACGCAGGTGCGCGGTGGTGAGCAGGTCCAGGGCCACCGCCTGCTGGGCGGGCTGTGCGTGCAGCTGCCCGGTCCGCCAGGCCAGGACCGCGCGCGCGGTATCCGCCTCGCCTCGGGCCAGCAGTAGCGCCGCACGACACAGCCACGTGTCCACGTCATCCTCGGCCTCGGTTCCCAGCTGCTCCAGCAGGACGGCCGCATCCTCGAACCGCCCTTGCCGCAGCCGCATGTCGGCGAGGCGGGTCACCGCCTTGGCGTGCAGCCCCGGGCAGACGCCCGCGGTGCTGCGGACCGCGGTGTCCAGCTCCGGCTCGGCCTCGGCCCAGCGACCCTGGGCGGTCAGCATGCTGCCGTAGTAGATGCGGCACTCGGCATACAGAAACGGGCAGCCGTACTCGCGGACGAACGCGTCGGCGACTTGGCACCACTGCCCCGCGCGTTCGACGTCCCGGGCAAGCTCGCAGGCGTTGAGCATGTCGCAGCAGGCGTAGACGACCGCGTCGAGGCTGCTCCGGTCCCCGCCGAGGGCGACCGCCAGCGCTTCGTCGATCATGGCAAAGCCGGCGCCCGTGTCGCCCTGGCCGACCCGGATCAATCCCAGCTGGGAGAGGGCGACCAGCTCGACGTCCATGTCGCCGGCCGTTCTTGCGGTGTGCAGGGCCTGGTCGGTCAGCGCCGCCGCCTGCTCGAGGTCCGGCATCCGGTAGGCCCGGGCCACCGCGGCCCGGGCTCGCAGCGACGGGTCGTCGACGCTCTCGATCAGCCGGTCCGCCCGGCCCAGCCAACCGCCTGCGGCTGTGTTGTTGGCGAAGTTGGCCTTGAACGTGATGCTCAGCCAGACCGCGCATCGCGCTGCCTCGGCCAGGTTGCTGCCGCGGCGGAACAAGGTGTACGCGCGGGAGCATTCGTCGACGCTGGGCTGGTTCTCCCCCAGCCACCACAGCGACATCGCCAACCCCGACCGCGCCTCGGCGGTCTCGTGCTGCGCCACGGCCGCCTCGAAGCCCGCCCGGGCCTGCTGCCAACGCCCGGCGGCTAGGTCGGCCTGCGCAGCCGCGACCGCGTCCAGAGCCATGCCAGCACCGCTTTCCCGTTTGCGTGAGGCTGTTGACCACAGCGTAGGCTCACCGGAAGTGACGACCATCGCGTTCGCCGCGCTACCGGCATACGGGCACGTGTATCCGCTCCTCCCGCTGGCCGAGGCGCTTCAGGAAGCTGGGGCCGAGGTCACCGTCGCCGTCGGGGCGCCGTTTCTCGGTGCCCTCCCAATCCGCACCGTGCCGGGCATCGAACCGAATCTGACCTTGGACAGGGTGACGACGGAGGTGTTCGAGCGCTTCCCGCAGGTCCGCGAGGACATGGCGGCGCGGTGGGTGCCGGCCTTGTTCGGTGACGTCAACGCCCGGCGGGTGCTGCCCGTCCTGCGCGAACAGTGGGGCGTTGAGCGGCCAGACCTCGTCATCTACGAGGCGCTGAACCCGGCGGCCGCCGTCGTCGCCGATGAGCTCGAGCTTCCGTCAGTGGCCTTCGGTCTGGGCCACTTCCATCCGCCATTCGCCGGCCTGGTCGCGGTCGCAACCGATGCCGTCGCGCCCGGCGGACCCACCGGTCTGCCTTGGGAGGTGGCCGCGTCGTCGAGCGCCACGAGTTTCGACCGGGCTTACCTCGACCCCATGCCGGCTACCTTGCAGATGGGTCTGGTCGAGCTGCTCACCGACCGTATGCCGGTACGCCCGCAGGGCTGGCACGATCCCGGCGCCGAAGCGACGGCGGTGCCGCCGCACCGCCCCGACGGGCCACCCCGCGTCTACATCACCCTGGGGACCGTCGCCTATGGGGCCGTCGACGTGCTGCGCCAAGCCGCCCTCGAAGCGGCCGCGCTCGGCACCGAGGTCGTCGTGGGCTGCGGCCCGGCGGGCGACCCCCAACTGCTCGGCGAGCTGCCCGCCAATGTGCACCTCTCCCGGTACCTGCCGCAGGCCGCGCTGCTGCCCACGGTCGATGTCATCGTCCACCACGGCGGGGCAGGCACCATGCTCACGTCGGCGGCGAACGGCATACCCCAGGTCGTGCTCCCCCAAGGTGCCGACCCGTTCATGAACGGCGAGTCCGTCCAAGCAGCCGGGGTGGGTCGGCGCATCCTCAAGGCGGACCTGGCTCCGGGAGCCGTCAGCGAGGCGATCGCGGCGCTCGTCGGCGAGTGCCCCGAGCGGCACCGTGCCGCACTGTTGCGCGACGAGATCGCCGGTATGCCGTCGCCGGACCAGGTGGCGGCGCAGCTGCTTGGCCGGCTGTAACACTGGCCTTTGGACACTGGACCCATCGACGCGGGCCGAGCCCGCCAGCAGAGGAGACACCCGAGGATGCCCGACCCGACCGACCACGGCCCCAACCCCTATGTCGTCGACATCGAGACGGCCACCCTTCAGAACGAGACCTACCGGACCACGCTGTGGACCGGCACCAACCTGCAGCTGACCGTCATGGCGATCCAGCCTGGGCACGACATCGGTTTGGAGGTCCACGAGGACCACGACCAGTTCCTGCGGGTCGAGGAGGGCACCGGCCGCGTGCAGATGGGCCCGGCCAAGGAGCAGCTGTCCTTCGACCGCACCGTCACCGACGACTGGGTCATCCTTGTGCCGGCTGGCTCTTGGCACAACGTGACCAACGTCGGCACTGAGCCGCTCAAGGTCTACTCGCTGTACGCGCCGCCGGAGCATCCGCACGGCACCGTCCACGCGACCAAGGAGGCGGCCGACAGCGACCCGGCCGAGCAGCACTAGGCGGTGAGTCCGACGACCGGGCCCGGCAGCTTCTCCTTCACCCATCGGGCCTGGCCGGGGCGGGTTGTCTTCGGCAGCGGCACCCTGGACCGGGTGCCCGACGAGTGCGAACGGCTGGGATGCTCCCGAGCCCTCGTGCTCTGTACGCCCGGGCGTCGCGAGCCCGCCGACCGCCTCGCTCGTGCGCTGGGATCGCGGTATGCCGGTCGCTTCGACAAGGCGGCGATGCACACTCCGGTGGAGGTCACCGAGGAGGCGCTCGCCCGAGTCATCGACCTGAGGGCCGACGGGCTCGTCGCGGTGGGCGGCGGGTCCACGACAGGGTTGGCGAAGGCGCTCGCGCTGCGCACCGATCTGCCTCAGATCGTCGTGCCCACGACGTACGCCGGATCGGAGGTGACACCCGTCCTCGGCGAGACGCGCAATGGCCGCAAGACCACCACGACCGACACCCGCGTCTTGCCCGAGACCGTCGTCTACGACGTCGGGCTCACGCTCGGGCTCCCCTTGGATCTCACCGTCATGAGTGGGGTCAACGCCATGGCCCACGCGGTCGAGTCGCTCTACGCACCTGAGGGCTCGCCGGTTGCTCATCTGCTTGCCGTGGAGTCCTTGCGGTCGTTGCGGTCCGGGCTCACGGGTGTACATGAGCGTGCCGGGGACCTCGCGTCCCGCAGCGCGTTGCTCTACGGCGCGTGGCTCGCCGGGACCTGCCTGGCAACGACCTCGATGGGCCTGCAGCACAAGCTGGCCCATGTGCTGGGCGGCACCTTCGGCCTGCCCCATGCGGCCACCCACACCGTCCTGCTCCCCTACGTCCTGGCCTTCAACGAGTCGGCTGCGCCCGAGGCGGTCGCGGCGGCCGCCGCGCCGCTCGGCGTCGCGGATGCCGCACCCGGGCTTCAGGAACTCGTCGCCCGCTGGGGCGGCCCCACCTCCCTCGCCGCCCTCGGGCTTGCCGCCGACCGCATCGACGAGGCGGTCGCGGCGACCATGGAGGTGCCCTACCCGAACCCCCGAGAGGTCACCGCTGACTCGCTCCGCGCGCTGCTGGGCCGGGCCCTCCACGGCGCACCCGTCCGGTAGCGCCCGGCACTCTGAGAATCTCGTTACGGGTCGTCAGTGGGGTCAGCAGAGTAGTGTTATTGACCGATCAACTTCCCAGCGAGGCGTTCTTCCGGATCGAGCTGCAGGAGGAGCCGTGACCACCCTGGACCTGACCGCGATCGCCCGTGAGCGCGACCGGATTCGCCGCACCTATCTGCGGAAGGCAGACACGCGGCCCGCGTCGTCGGCAAGAGGACTGCACCACGTGGCACTGCTGTGTGTCGACGTCGAGCGGACCGTTCGCTTCTACCAAGAGGTGCTCGAGTTCCCCCTGACAGAGATCATCGAGAACCGCGACTACGCGGGCTCGAACCACTTCTTCTTCGACATCGGCAACGGCAACCTGCTGGCCTTCTTCGACCTACCCGGGCTGGAACTCGGCCCCTATGCCGAGGTGCTTGGCGGCCTGCACCACCTGGCGATCTCGGTCGAGCCGCAGCGGTGGAGGCGGCTCAAGGGCAACCTGGACGAGGCGAGCGTGACCTACCAGGAGGAAAGCGCAACTTCGATCTACTTCTGCGACCCCGACGGTGCCCGCCTGGAGCTCATCGCCGATCCCCTGGGCCAGATGTACGGCACGGTCGTGCTGTAGCGAGGGCGATCAGTGGGCGGGTGGCCGACCCGACGTCCGCAGCACCGCGCCGCGATGACCCGCAGTCGACCACGAGCCCGGCAACGCGATCACCGCGAGAGCCGAGGTAGGCATCGGGGGCGACTCACCGGTTAGGGCGGTGGCCAGGTCCTCGAGTCCGGGGTTGTGCCCGACCAGGACCACCGTTTCGGCGTCGTCAGGCAGTTGGCGCACAACGCTGAGGAGCGCCTCACTTGACGCGGCATACACCCGATGGTCGATCTCCGTGGGTGGGGCGACGTCGAGTTCCGCCGCGGCGATGTCCCATGTTGCTGCGAGCCCGAACGGCAGGCGACACGACGGCGAGGTCGATGCTGTCGATGTTCGCGGCCAACCATCTCCCAGCATCCGGTGCTTGCCGCCGGCCGCGCTTGGCCAACGGTCGGCCGATGTCGGCCTGGTCCCCGGACCAGTCCGACTTCGCGTGCCGAAGCAGGATCAGCATCCGCTCAGCCACTCCTGGCATTGGTGGCCCTCCTCAGCTCCGCGTCCCGCGTCAGCAACCGGCCGGCCTCTCGGTGGCTATCAAGCAGCCCGGCGGCTACCCGCGCTCGATCCTGCGCAGCCCCTGCGCAGGGGTCCACCACTCGACGACGAGCATCGTCGCTCCTTCGTTCAGGTGGGTGTGCACGACCTCGGCGATGTCGGCGTAGAAGGCGTCCCCATCGACTCCCTTGGTGGTCGGTCCGGCATAGATCGCCCGTCCGGCTATCTTCGCCTCGCCGGGCCACTGCGCCTCCATGCCCTCGACCGGGTCGATCGTGGCGCTGTGCAGGGCGAACCGCGGATCGCGACGCAGATCCGCGCCCTTGCGCGCTTTCGGCATCGACCCGAAGGCCAGCTCGCCGTCCTCGAAGGCCGCCTCGATCCCGGAGATCCGCGGCGACCCGTCGGCTCGCAGGGTGGCAATCGTCTTGTGTCTGTGCGCATCGAACCGCTCCCGCACTCGCCGCGCAAACCCAGGCTCGGCCCGCTCGACGTCTTGCCAGCCCGTCATGTGCCCATAATCGCACCGGCCACCTAGTGGGTTGCTTGTGCGTCAGGGCTGGATGTTCTGGTTGAGGTGGAAGAGGTTGCCCGGGTCGTATCGACGCTTGACCTGCTGCAACCGCGCGTAGTTGGCGCCGTAGTTCGCCGCGACCTTCGACTGGTCGTCGGATGAGGCGAAGTTGACGTACCCGCCGTCCTGCGAGTGCGGGGCGATCGCCGCGTAGTAGTCGCGTACCCACCCCGTGTTCGCTTCGTTGTCCGCGGGGTCTGTCCACATGCCCGCGATCACCGCCGCGTACGTGGCGTCGCGGTGCCCGAAGGCCGTCGCGTCGGCTGCCACGTCGTGGCAGGCGCCATTGATCGGGTAGATGTGGACGGTCGAGTTGACCACCGGCACGCGCGGCCCGTGCTCCATATGCGCGCGGATCAAGTCCGTCGTCAGCTCATCCACGAAGGCTGCCTTCCAGTAATGCTGCAGGCCCCGCGGTACCAGTGCGTCGAAGGCGCTATTGAGCGCTGGATAAGGCATCGGCCCGACCATCTCAGCGACCGGGCTGGCGACGTCCCGGAACCGCTGCAGAACCTTCTCGCCGTCACCCGCCGAGCCGCTCCAGCAAGACACCAGCGCCACGAACGGTTCGCCAACCCGGTTCTCGGGCACGAAGGGCAGCGGCGGCGCGATCTGGAACGCGGGGAACCCCCGTACTCACGTGGCGCGGTCTTGATGAACTCGTTGAAGTGGGCGAGGACGGAGGCACCGTCGGACAGCTCGAAGAACATCGGGCCACCGTAAATCTCGGCCACCGGATGCAGCCGGAAGGTGAACTCGGTAACGACCCCGAAATTGCCGCCACCGCCGCGCAGTGCCCAAAACAGATCTGGATGCTCGACCTCGCTCGCGGTCACCGTCAGTCCGTCGGCGGTGACGACTTGCGCCGCGAGCAGGTTGTCACAGGACAAACCGCAACCACGGGCAAGGTAGCCAATCCCACCCCCGAGGGTCAGCCCGCCCACCCCCGTCGTGGACACGACCCCGCCGGTGGTCGCCAGCCCGTGCGCCCCCGCCGCGTCATTGAACCCTGCCCAGGTAGCCCCGCCACCCACCCGGGCGGTGCGAGCGGACGGATCCACCACCACAGATGACAGCGCGGACAGATCGACAACCAGCGCGTCGTCCGCCGTTCCAAACCCCGGGACGCTGTGCGAGCCACCCCGGACGGCCAGACCGGCGCCAGTCTCAGCGGCCTGCCGCACGACCGCGGCAATGTCGGCCGCGGTCCGACACCGAAACGACGGCGGCGGGGTGGCCGTCGATCATGAAGTTGTACACCTTCCTCGCCTCGTCATAGCCAGGGTCGCCCGGGGCGATCACCGGGCCGGTCACCTGGGCTCGCAGGGCCTGGATTGTCTGCGCCGTCATGACATCTCCCTATCGTCTGCCGCCGCCCACGGTGCACCGCGGACAGAGCCTCGAACAGCAGGAACGGACCCCCCGAGAGTAGGACCAAATCCCGGGTCCGAGCCGCTGAGCCCGAAAGATCACCTCAGGGCGCACCTGAGCACCTGAGGAGCCGCTCGTCCAGCGTGGATTTGACGGTCAGCAGCGTCATGCTTCCTGGGCGACTGACAGGGCATTTCGGGCGGGGTCGTGGAACCAGGCAACCGAGTGTCCCCCGGCCCGGTGGATTCCGCGGGCGTCGGCCTCGTACTGGTCGAAGGTGTCCATCCGAACGCCGCGCGCGACGATGTCGTCGACGACCCGTTCGATGTCATCGACCATGAAGTTCAGCACGGTGAAGGTCGCCGGCGCATGGTCGGGTTTGGGGTACACCAGGACTCGCCGTTCGCCAGCCACCTGCAGCCACAGGGGGTCCTCGGCCCCCGTGCCGCCGGACACCTCCAGTCCCAGGGTTCGGCCGTAGAACTCCTTGGCGGCGCCGATATCGTCGACCGAGAAACTGGCGAAGATCTCTGAGCTACCGAGCATGGCTGCCTCCTCGCGGTAGGGTGTGTTCGACAGAAGTCTGTCTACTCGACAGCACCCTGTCAAGTCTCGGGAGGGCGAAGCGTGACACCGGAGCAAGAACTGTTGAGCGCAACCGCAAAGACCATCTTTCAGCTCAACGGCCAGTTCCTCGAGGTCGGCGATGGGCTGGCAGAACCTGGCGGGCTCACCGCGTCCTCGTGGCAGGTCCTCGCGACCGTGCTCAGGGAACCACAACCGGTGGTGAGCATTGCCCGTGCCGTCGGCCTGGCCCGGCAAAGCGTTCAACGGACCGCGGACATCCTGGTCCAACAGGGCCTCGCCGAATACGGGCCCAATCCCGCCCACCGCCGAGCAAAACTGCTGCACCCCACCCCATCGGGGCGCACCGCCGTCCGGCGGATCGCCCCCGGCCACGCAGCCTTCGGAAAGAGTCTCACCGACCAGATGGGCATCGACGAACTCCGCCGCGCCCTGCGGACCCTTACCCAGCTCTCCGAGGCGTTGACGGCCCTGACCGCGCCTACGGCCGCCTGACGCGGAGCGAACCGCTTAGCAATAGCGCTCCGGCCAGCGGTAGCAGAGCGCAGGCCAGGAATGCGGTTGGCACGCTCGCCGCAGCAGCGACCAGACCGAGCAGGACCGGCCCCGCGCCTAGACCCAGGTCGATGAAGATGCTCATTGTCCCGGCCGCGCTGCCACGCAGGTGGGCGGGCGTGCGGGCGAACACCAGGGCGAAGATCGCGGGGGTGAGCAATGCGGTGCCGAGCCCGAGAAGGGTGGCGGCGGCGGCGAGGCCAGCCGGGTGGCGGGCCACTCCCAGGGTCACCAGTCCGAGAGTGGCGACGCCGAGAGCGGCGACAGCCAGCCGGCCGGACGGGAGCCGGTCCGGAAGCTTGGCGAAGATGATCCGGCACAACACGACGGTTCCACCGTAGGCGAAGGGCACCAGGCTCCACTGGGCGATGCCCAGGTCACGTGCGTAGAGCACGCCGAAGGCCAGGAACCCGGCCGCCGGAGCGCCACCGGCCATCAGGGCCACCCCTGGAACGAGGGTGGGCCGGTACACCAGGCGCGCGACCGGCTCCGTGTGCGCGTTCGAGGAGCGGGTATCCGGCAGGGGCGCGACGAACACGCCGGCTACCCCGGCCAGCAGAGCTGCGCCCCACCACACCGGCACGAAACCTGCCCCCCGAAGCAGCCACTGAGCCAGCGGCGGACCCACTGCCAGGCCCGTGAACAGTGCAAGGGAGGCGTAGCTGAGCGCCTCACCGGCCCGACCAACGGGCGCGATGTCGGCAAGCATCGCGAACCCGGCCACGAAGAACAGCGCCTCGGCGGCACCAAGAAGCAGTCGCAGCGCGACAAGCTCGACCAGGCCGCTGACCAGCAGGTGCCCCAGTACGAGAACTGCGAACGAACCGGTGCCCACCAGCATCAGGAGCCGACGCCCCCACTGGTCGCTCCACCGACCCGCCCACGGGCGCAGCACGAGCGTGGTGATGCTGAACGCGCCGAACGCGACGCCAACCGCGGTATCGCCCCCGTCCAGCCCGTCGGTAACGAACAACGGAGTCACCGTGACGAGCATGCCCGCACCCGTGAAGTACGCCAGGTCGGCCAGCGACAGGAAGACAAACGCCCTCGTGAACAGTCTGTCGGCCCGCGGCTGGGTCATGACTCACGGTATGCCGACTGCAGGGATCCGCGCGCAGCGCTCAAGGACGACGTTCTTTGGGTCTCACCCTCCAAGTTATGTCCGCCATACCAGTCAGTCACACAGAGCTTGGCATTGTTCGGCTAGACAGTCGGCGGAGCCGCGACGCTCTTGGCCCACCGCAGGTCGGCCTTGCCGGACGGGCTGCGTTTCAGCGTGGGCTCGACAACCAGCACGGTTGGCCGCTTGTAGTCGGCGAGCTCGCGGCCGACGAACTCACGCAGCTGCTCCAAGGTGAGCGACACACCAGGGCGAAGCGCCACCACGGCCGCCACCCGGTGGCCCCACCGCGGGTCGGGTACACCGACGATCATGGCGTCCGCCACGTTCGGATGGCGGCGCACGACGTTCTCGACCTCCTCGGCGAACACTTTCTCCCGCCGGTGTTGATGACCTGGCTCCCTCGCCCGTGGAAGGTCACCCACCCCTGCTCGTCGATCGAGGCGAGGTCACCCGGCACGACGTAACGCTCCCCCTCGATGATGCGGAACGTCTCGGCGGTCTTCGTATCGTCGCCGAGATAGCGGATGTGGGCGTCCGACAGGGCGGCGAGCGAGCCGATCTCGCCGGACCCCGGCTCGACGTCGCTACCCTCATCCGTGACGACGCGCGATCCGGGCAGCAGCCGGAACCGCGACGTGGTCACATCGTCGCCGCGGCGGGTCTCGGCGACAGCGAAGGGTCCACCCTCCGATGCGGCCACAAGGTCGAGACAGACGAAGTCGCCGTGAGCGAGCAAACACTGCTTGCTCTCGGCGCTCCAGGTCACACCGTAGGAAAGGATGCGCTGCAGCGAGGACAGATCGTACGGGCGGCCCGAGGCCGCCGCGCGGTCCAGCGCCTCGGCCAGCGGCACGGCAAAGACATCGCCCACGATCGACAGCGTGTCGACCCGTTGGTCCTGGATCGTGCGCAGCATCTCGTCGGCTTCTAGAGTGCGCGACGTCATGCAGGCGACCCGCCCGCCGGCGATGAGCGAGCCAAGAGCGGTGTACATGCCGGCGCCGTGCATCAGTGGTGGACCTGGCAGGCACGCCATCGACCGCTGCTTGGTCGCCAGCTCGTCGAGGGCAGCTCGCAGCTCATCCAGGTTCTGCGGGATGTCCATGCCCAGGTTGACGAAGCCGTTCCTAGCGGCGACTGGAAACAACCAGGAGTGCCGCGACAGGACGCCGCGCGGCATACCGGTCGTGCCCCCGGTGTACATGAGCCAGTGGTCGTCGCCGCGGTCGATCCGGGGCATCGGCGGCGCCTCCAGCGCCGTCTCGAAAGGCACCGCCCCATCGACCAGAGCCTCGCCGCCGACCTGCACGAGCGCCGGCCGCGTCCTTGCCGCCTTAGCCGCGGCCGCCACCCGCTCGGCCAAGGACCCGTCGAACGCAAGGGCGCCAATCGTGGCGTCGTCGAAGATGTAGGCCATCTCCTCCGGCTTGTACCGGTAGTTGACGTTCACTGGCACCGCACGGACCTTGAGAATCGCCCACATCGCCTCGAAGTACTCAGGGCTGTTGTACAGCGCGATACCCACGCGCGACTCGCGGCCGATGCCGACGGACGACAGATGGTTGGCCAGCCGGGAGGCCCGGTCGTCAAGCTCTCGCCAGGTCACCGTCCGTTCTCCGTGCGTGACCGCAACCCCGTCCGCCCTCGCGTCGGCAACGGTCTCCAACACGGTGGCAAAGCTCTCGTCCACGACTGCCTCCTTGCCCGCGGTTGGCGAGACGCTACCGCACGGCAACAGCAGCCCAGGGCGCCATCGCGATCTCAACAGGAGCGGCTGCGACGGTATAGCGGCGCAACCGCACCTCTTGAGCCATCGCGGGGCCCGGACGGGCGATAATCCGCCCGTCATGAAGCGTGGATCGACGAGGCCGGACCCCCCGCCACCCTCCCGGCTGTCTGAGTGGGCGGTCGGCTGGGCCGCCGCACAGGGCCATCCCCTCGGACGCGACGTCACTTGGCGCGAGACGACGGGTGGTGCGTGGCTTGGCTTCGGCATTGACGACGTCGTCAAGGTCCACCCGGTGCGGACCGACCAGAACGCCCTGTCGGCGCGGGTCGAGGCCGCGGCGGCCGTGCCGCTGCGCCCATGGCTGGTGGCCCCACTCACGACGACTCTGGGATCGCTTCCCGGCGAGCATCGGCTGGTCACGCTGTGGCCGCGCGTGTCGGTGCTGGACCCTGACGAGGACGAGCAGCTGCCCTGGGCAAGCATTGGCGCTCACCTCGCCGGCCTGCACCGGGTCAGCCCGACAACCGGTTTGCCCCACCACGGCGGCGTCGCCCGAGTCGAGCGGGCCTTGTACCGGCCCGCGCTGCGCCTACCGATGATGCGGGCGCTCGGGGAACGGCTGGTGCGTGAGCTCGCCGAGGGCCCGGCACGGCATACCGGCCTCGTCCACGGTGACTGGCACCTGGGCCAGCTGGCTCGTATGCCGCAGGGCTGGCGCCTGCTCGACGTCGACGACCTCGGGATGGGCGACGCGGCCTGGGACCTGGGCCGCCCGGCGGGCTTCTGGGCGACCGGCGTGCTCGGCGACGCCGACTGGGCAGCGTTCCTCGCGGGATACCGCGCTGCGGGCGGGCCTGCTGTGCCACCAGCGGGGGACCCGTGGCCGACGCTGGACCTGCCCGCGCGGTGCGCGGTGTTCGTCGCCGCCTGTCGAGAGCTTCGCCAGACCCACTCTGGCCACAGCGGCTCCACAGCGGAGGCATTGATCCGTGCCTGCGAGCGCATGTGAGGATAGGGCGGCATGAGCACCCAGCCGCCGCCGTTCCCGTCCGACCAGCCGCCCGGCCAGTACCAGCCGCCCGGCACGTTCATCTGCCCCAAGTGCCGCGGGACGATGCGCACCTACGACCGCAACGGCGTGCACCTTGAGCAATGCGAGACCTGTCGCGGGCTGTTCCTCGACTTCGGCGAGTTCGAAGCACTGACCTTCGCCGGACCGTAGTCGTCCGGGCCGGCCATGACGTCGCCGTCCAGCGGCGACAGCAACTCGGCGTACTCGTCCGCCCCGGGGGTGGAGTGGTCGGCATACACATTGCCCGTGGACACGAAGGCTAGGTATACCGTGTGCCCGGCGAGCGCCTCCACCGCGCCGCGCACCTGGCCCGGCTGTCGAGCGACGTCGACAACAGCGTCCCAGTCCTCCTGCGCGACAATGCGATAGGCGTCTGGGCTCGCCCGGTCGGCGGTCACGAACCGCACGCCCTCCGGCGGCGCACCGGACTCACCGCGCGCCAGGCACGTGACGTCGTGGCCGCGAGCCACGGCATTCTGCGCCATCGTCCTGCCGAGCCAGGCTGTACCACCCAAGACCAGAAGCCGCACGGCGATAAGTGCACGGCAGTCCCGTCATGGCCGCAAGCCCCAGTCGCGAGGGGTGGGCTTGGTGATCAGGGGGCGAGGGTTCCAAGCGGCACCACGGCGATGCCGTCGGGGCGTCGGGGCGTCGGGGCGTCGGTAGGCAGCAAATCCGGGTCGTCTTGCCGACCGCCTTCGGGCCGTCGATGGCGATCGCCGCCAACTCGGCGAACAGATCGTCGAGCTCATCGTCACGAATCCTGCGGAGGTAGACCACTGCGCCAATCAGACACTTCGCAGGATAGTTATCAGTCATAGGGCTATTCATCTGACCGGACTAGTCTGGGTGGTGTGGTGAAGGACCGACCGCGAGGTGGCGCGGACTATCCCCGATCGGTCGGTGAGTTGCGGTCGTGGTTCCCCACCGACGCGGACTGCTTGGACTACTTGGACTGGCTGCGCTGGCCAGACGGGTTCGTCTGCCCGGACTGCGGTCACCCCGGCGGCTGGCGGGTGGCCGACGGCCGGTACAAGTGCTCCGACTGTGGGGTGCGCACGTCGGTGACCGCGGGCACGTTGTTCGACCGACGCCGCAGTCCGTTGACGGTGTGGTTCGAGGTGGTCTGGGCGTTCGCCTCGGGCAAGGACGGGATCTCGGCGCTGAGCCTGCAGCGCACGTTGGAGATCGGCTCGTATGTGACCGCATGGGCGATGCTGCACCGGTTGCGGGCCGTACTCGTGCGGCCCGGGCGGGAGCGGCTGACCGGGACCGTGGAGGTCGACGAGACCTACATCGGCGGGGAGGAGCCCGGCCTGCGCGGGGGACGCGCCAGAGGCAAGAAGGTGCTGGTGTGCATCGCGATTGAGGTGTTCGAGCCGAGCGGGTTCGGCCGGTGCCGGATGCAGACCCTGACCGATGCGTCCGCGAAGAGCCTGCACGCGTTCATCACCGACAACGTCGAGCCGGGCGCGCACCTGATCACCGACGGTTGGAACGGCTACCGCGGCATCGACAAGCTGGGCTACACCCACGAGCCACGCAGTCAGCGCGCCGCCAAGGCTCTCGGGGAGGACCCGGGCAAGCTGCTGCCCGGGGTGCACCGGGTCGCCGCGCTGGCCAAGCGGTGGCTGCTGGGCACCCACCAGTCCTCGGTCGACCCGGCACACCTGACAGTCCTACCTCAACGAGTTCGTCTTCCGGTTCAACCGGCGCCGCTCGCGCGCCCGCGGCATGCTCTTCTACCGCGTCCTGCAACTCGCGGTAGCCCACGATCCCGTGCGCTACCGCGACCTGGTCGCCGACCCGAAGCCCAAGCGCATCCCGCCACGGCCGCCGACCCTGCGAGGCCATCCCCCGAGCCTGGACCGTCCACTCGCCCACCGCCCCTGGCGCGAGATCCCAAGCACGGTAGTCCGGTCAAATGAATAGCCC
>CAVRXF010000025.1:0-36096 GCA_963724925.1 uncultured Actinomycetota bacterium
GGCTGCACGCCCCGAGGCTCGACCCGACCCGAACAGGTACCGCTGGGGCCAAGGCTACGACTCGGGCACCGCGTTCGCCCTGGCCCACCTGCTCCCCGGGTCGTGCTGACGCGACCCGGCCGGACGATCGTTGACTCACGAGGCCTCCCCACACCCCATTAGGAGCGGACAACTCCGACCGTGCATTTGACGCGGGTGTCTGGTCATCACGACGATCAGGTCGGCCAATGTCACCCGAACGTTGAGGGAGGGAAACGGGTATGCGACGCAAGGCTGGTGCGTTGGCACTCGCCGTCGTGGGTGTGGCTGCGGCCGGTGCCGGGTGCCGTGGCAAGTCTGCGCGACAGCAGGCGATTCCTGCGCCTGGCAAGCTCATCGACGTCGAGGGCACGAGGCTGCACCTTCACGTGGCGGGTGAGGGGAGCGCGGCGCCCACCGTGGTGCTTGAGGCCGGCATGGCGTCGATGTCGTCCAACTGGGGGTGGGTCCGCCGGTCCCTCGCGAGCGACGGGCTCGTTGTCACGTACGACCGAGCGGGCCTGGGTTGGAGTGATCCGGCTTGGGTGCCGGTCGACGCGGCCAGTAGCGCCGAGATGCTCCATGCCGCCCTGGTGTCCGCCCACGTAGCTCCGCCGTACGTGCTTGCGGGTCACTCCTACGGCGGGATGGTCACGCGGATGTACGCCGACCTGTTCCCCGACGAGGTCATGGGCATGGTGCTGGTCGACTCCTCCCATCCTGACCAGTGGGCCAATATTCCGGCGTCGTTCGGGGGGCGCACGGTCGCCCTCGGCAACTGCGTGTCCGCCGTCCTCGCCAGCGTCGGTGTGCTGCGCCTTGCCCACGCCGAGCGGTCGTTCATCGAGGGCCTACCGCCGCAGGAGTACGCCGAGATGCAGGCCTATCTGGCTCGACCTCAGGGCTGGCTAGCCGGAGCGAGGGGCTGCTCGCCTGGGCCCGGACGTCCCGCGCTCAGGTGAACGCGACCCGGGTTTGGACGATTTGCCGTTGGTTGTGCTCAGCGTCACCGAGCAAGACCGCTATGCCGAGGTGCTGACCCGACTGCAGGCCGAGCTGGTGAAGCTGTCGCCAAACTCCCGTCACATCACTGTGACCGGTGCGACCCACTACACCCTGGTGTCGGAGCAGGTGTACGCCGACATCGTCTCCGACGCGATCCGGGCTCTGGTGACCGCGGCCCGCACCGGCCCGACCGCTCGCGGACACCGGGACCGCAGAACCGCCGTCCAGCGCGTGATGTCGCGACTGCGGGATGGCCACGTCGGCGGGGCCGGGATACGTTCAAGGCCAAGGTGAGGCTGTCCGCTGCCGCACCGGAGAGGCCCATGGGCGCATACAGCGCACGCGACTGTGGCTGGCTTCTCCTCGGGGCCCACCCGCCCGGTATTCGGCCTGTCGATCAGTCCTCCACGCGACACCCTTGCAACACCGACGCTGCGGTGACAGCGCAGCGCGGGGTGAGAGCCTCGACGGATTCGCGGGGTTGCTGCCCTCGGCTCATGCCGAGCTCGTGGGCGCGCTTGTCGACGTCGAACGTGTCGTCCGGCACGGAGATCGCCATCTCCACGGCCCAGTAGGACCGAGAAGCACCCGCGCGAGGTCCTGTGGGCAGAACACGCGCATTGCCCCAGCTGGCGCAACCCGGTGGTTTCGCGGGTCGGCAGTGCGCTCCGTGCTCCGAGGCCGGGGGAGGACCGGTATTGACGTCCAAGCTCTTCGTGGCCAGCGCCGACCACCCGCAGCAGGGGCCGAGCCCAGGCCCTTGGCGGACACGCAATTTGACCCAGATCGGCTTCGGGCAAGTTCACTTGATGAGTGCCGGATCGGCTCTGGGGCCGCTGGTCCGCCGCATCAGCCATCCGCCCAACCACACAAGAGCCAGGCCCAGGGGGACGCCGTAGGGCGGAGCGGCCGCGAGGAATCCGACGAGGCCGCCGACCGCGATAGCAACGCTGATAGCGACGGGGAAGACCCGAGCGCGCAGGCTCAGACCTCCTCGGGTAGGTGAGCGTCCAGCCCTGTGATCAGGGCTTTTCCTTTGCCTCGCTCTATCGGAAAACAGATAAGATCTGATAGAGTGTCTGGATGGATCACACCACGCTGGAAGGGATGCCGGAACCGGGCGTGCTGCGGTTGCACGCCAGCGACGGGCACGTCCTGGTGACCTGCGGACGCTTGCTGCTCTACCGCTACGACACCGGCGACACCGGGATGCGCAACCTGGCGATTGTGGCGTTGACCGACGCCGGCCGACGCATCGACGAGGTCGCCGCGGTGTTCGGGCTGACCGCCACGTACGTGTCCATCCTGCGGGGCCGGGCCCGCTCGGACGGGTCGGCCGCCCTGGTGCGCCGCCGCGGCCGCCCGCCCAAGCTGTCCGAGCGGCAAGTGGCCCAGGCGCGGACCTGGGCCGGTCAGGGCCGCAGCCAACAGAGCATCGCCGAGCGGCTCGGGGTGGCCCAGTCGGTGATCAGCGAGCTGCTCGCCCGGCGCGGCCCCCTGCCGGCGCAGCCAGCGCTGCCCGAAACCCGAACCCGAAGAGCCCACCGGCCAACCCGAGGACGCGAGCCCACCGCGCCCAACGCCGAGGACGCGCAGGCGAGCACCGCCGAGCCTGGCGCCACCGAGCCGGTGGACGGCGAGCCGGGGGCCGCGTTCACGGGCACGTCTCGGGTCAGCACCGGCACGTTCTCGTGCCGGTACGCCGGGGCGATGCTGCTGCATGCCTACCTGGACCGGGTCGGTGCGGAGGCGATCTTCGCCACGCTCGCTGGTGGCCCGGCCCGCCGCTATGACGACCTGGCAGTGTTGTCCACCGCGGCCCTCGGGTTCGCGCTGGGGATGGACACCGTGGAGGGTGTGAAGCACCTGCGCCGCGCCGAGGCCGGCGTCGCCCTCGGGCTGACCGCGACCCCGCAGTTGGCCACCTTCCGGGCCCGGCTGTCCGCCCTCGCGGACGGCTCGGATCCGCTGGGGTTGCAGCGGGCGTTCGCCGCGAGGATGCTGGCCGCCGACCCGGCCGCCGACCCGGTGTACTTCGTCGATGACCACTTCGTGCCCTACGCCGGCGCCCTCCCGGTCGGCAAGGGCTGGAACACCAAACGCCGCCACGCCCAGCCCGGCCGCGAGGACACCCTGCTCGTGGACGCCCGCGGCCGCGCCGTCGTGTTCGGCTCCGGTGAGCCGACCGGGCTGTCCACGACCCTGCCCGGGGTGCTGGCCCAGCTGCGAGCGGTGATCGGCCCGCACGCGCCGGTGCTGCTGGGGTTCGACCGGGGCGGTGCCTACCCGGTCGTCTTCACCGCCTGCCGCGACGCCGACGCCCACTGGGTCACCTACCGGCGCGCCCCACTCGTGCAGGTCAGCGCCACCCCCAGGCGGTCCTGGACCGTGCGCGACGGCAAACGGATCACCGTGGTCCTAGCCGACGAGACGATCCACCTCAAGGGGTACGGCCAAGCCCGTCAGCTGACCCTGTTCGAGCACGACCAGCCGGTGCTGCAGGTGCTCACCAGCGACACCAACGCGACCGGCGCGGACCTACTGTGCTGGCTGCGGTCCCGGTGGCGCATCGAGAACATGTTCAAATACGCGTCCGAACACAACGGCATCGACGCGCTGGCCGACTACAAGATGGACAACGGCCCGGACACCAGGATGGTCGCCAACCCGGCCCGGGTCGCCGCCCGCACGCAAGTCAAGGCAGCCGAGGCCGAACTCGCCGCGGCCGAACGCGCGCTACCGCAGCTACTCAACGGCCAGGGCACCCCAGCACACAAGAACGCCCAGCTGCCCGGCGCGCACCGCCGGATCGAGCAAGCCACCGCCGCGCTGGCCGACGCGAAGGCCGTCCTCAAACCGATCCCGGCCAAGATCGCCGCGACCGCGCTGGACCCGGACGCGACACGCGCCTACCCCCGCCTGGCCCGCCGCGGCCTGCAAATGGTGCTGCGGCTGCTCGCGTTCAACGCCGAAGCGTGGCTGGCCGAACACCTCAACGCCTACCTGGCCGACAACAACGAATACCGCGCCATCACCCGCCACCTGCTCCACCTTGGCGGGCAGGTCGAGTACAGCACCACCGGGATCACCATCACCCTGGACCAGCCCGACACCCCCGAATCGCCCGCGCCCTGACCCTGCTCACCGACGAGCTCAACAACACGCCCGCGCACCTGCCCGGCGACCGCCGCCCCCTCACCTACCACGTCAAGCCGGCATGAATCTCAACGGTGAACACATCCCTACTTGGGGAGGTCTGAAGGCTAGCAAGCCCGAACAGCAGCCACCCCAGAGCGAATAGGACGTAACTGGAGAAGAACCCGATCACCCAGATGGTCGTCTTCTGCGCTGTAAGCACTTGCGGTAGAACCTCCACAAGCCATGGAGTCGCGAAGCCTTCGAACCACATGTCAGCGCCTAGGGTGAAGGTTCCCAGGATCGCGGCAAAGAGGGCGACCAAGCCGAACGTCCCCTCGCGCGCCTGCTGTTCGTAAGCGGCGAAAAGGGCGATCAGAAGTCCGGCAAACGCCGCAGCGTAGGCCACGCTGACTATCCTAAATACAGGCTCGCTCACCATGACGGCCACCGGATCGCCGCGGTTGACGACGACAAATAACGCCAAGTGCGTGATCACAATATAGGCGCCGGCAATGAGCACGATGGGACCTGCATGACGCCGAAAGCGGCATTTCAGACACGTTATGCTCCCTCCTTGGTGCGCTGTCGCCCAAGCCTCCCGTGAGTCCCCCCGTGAGCCGGTGCGGATCAGATTGCGATTCTGCCGTGACATCCGCGATGTGTCTTTCAGCCGGACAGCGTCCGGCTGTCGGCGCGGCGCGGTTGCGGGTTGCCCTAGCGTCGGAAGCCGCCCTCGGAGTTGAGGATCTGCCCGACAACCCAACGACCTTCGTCGCTGACGAGCCATCCGATGAGGCGGGCCGGGTCCTCCGGCTCTCCGAACCTGCCCTGAGGGGAGTGTTCGAGCAGTTCCGGCGGAGCGTCGTCCAGGTAGCCAGTGTTCACCGGTCCCGGGTTGACGGTGTTCAGCGCGATTCCCCGGTGATCAGCGCGTCGGCGACCGAGAGGGTCGAGCCCGAAAGCGCGGCCTTGGACACCGCGTAGGCCAAGGTTCTCGCTCATTGGCCCGAGCGCTTGGCCTGACGTCATCCAGATGACACGGCCGCCGTCCCGCCCATCGTGCTGAGCAGCGAACGCCTGGGTGAGAAGTAGCGTCGCGCGAGCGTTGACGGCCCAGTGCTGGTCGAGTGCCGAGGGGGTGAGGTCCCCCAAGGCCAACCTGGTCGCCCCCGTGGGCGTGATTGCAGATCAAAATGTCCAGGTGGCCGAGCGCCGCTGCGAAGTCGGCGATCAGGTCGGCGGCAACCGTCGAGTCGGCGAGGTTCCCCTGCAGGTCGACGATCTGCGCGCCCGCTGCCAGTTGGGACTGCAGTTCAGCCACGAGTACGGGCAGGTCTTCCGCGCCGCCGTACTCGGTGTACGTCGTGCGGAACATGGTGGTGGACGGCCAACGAGGCACCCATCGTTGCGAGCACTCTTCGCCACGGAGAACCCGATTCCGCGTCTCCGGCTGACTCCCGTAATGACGGCGGTACGACCGGACAACGGCAACCTGATGCCCAGAACGGTAGTCAGACCAGGCCTCAATGCTGATGGGAGGGCCCGGAGCCGTCACCGGGCGGCCCGGAAACGCCTGCACCTCGGCGAGAGATGCGCGCCTCATCTCAACGGCCGTGAACCAGCGTCCTTCCGCCGCCTGACGGTCTGGCGACGTAACGCGTTCGGTGATCTTCGGCACGCCTTGAGAGTCTCGCCGGCGGGCCAGCTCGGCGACGAGCGGAGCGAACGTGTCGGCGACGTTGGCGCCGAAGGCGAAGTAGGCGACGCCCATCTCCGCACGTCGCCGGTGCAGCTTTTCCGCGGCCGCCGGCGTGTCGGTAGGCAGGTAGGCCAGGGAATCGGCCGCCCGCGACGCGGCAGTGTCCGTGTCCGCAGGCGCCATGAACGGCGAGACGGTGCCCCCCACCACCGGGATGTGCATCGAGCGCTCGACCTCGCGGGTGGTGTGGAAGCCGCGGACCCGCGCCACCACCTCGGCCCGCGGCTCGTTCGGCGCCATCGCGAAGGTGACTGTGTCCAGCCGATCTCAGCGGCCATCGCCCGCGCCTTCGGCCCGATCACCGCCATCGCCACCGGCGTGTGAACCTGCTCGCCCGTCGAGGGCGCGTAGCGCTGCGACCGTCTCACGCACCTGCTCCAGCCGCTGACCCGGGGATGGCACTGGGCAATCC
Source organism: uncultured Actinomycetota bacterium (assembly GCA_963724925.1). Taxonomy (GTDB): domain Bacteria; phylum Actinomycetota; class Actinomycetes; order Actinomycetales; family Dermatophilaceae; genus Phosphoribacter. The sequence goes on from CAVRXF010000025.1 coordinate 6,333, forward strand.
CCGCTGACGCAGCTCGTCCTGGATGCCGGGGCGGCCCACTGCGATTCCCATCTCGAAGCGACCCTGCGTCAACACCGTCAGCGAGTGCGCCTCCCAGGCGGTGAGCCACGGCGCGCGCAACGGGGCGGCATACACCCCAGGTACGCCACCCGCACGTCGGCGAGCGTCGCCGCGACCGCGAGTGCGGCAGCGGGGGCCGGCTGCAACCGCGGGAAGTCGGGCATCAGCACCGTCGAGCAGCCGCGGAGACGCATGACCGCTTCGGTTGTTCGGACGGCCACAAACGCCGCATAGCCGCGGCGCGCGCGGAACCCGGCCAGCCCGCGGTGGGTGTGTCCAACCTGGCGACTCACGTGCATCTTGACACCGCGCCCTAACGTCCCGTCATGAGAACCAGACGGTGTTCGGACCGGGCGCTGGCAACGGCGACGATCGGTGTTGCAACGACGCACCTATGCGTCGGGAGCCGTGTCAGGCGTCGCTGCGACCTGGCGTTGCGCAACAAGGGCGCGCAGCGCCCCGCACGCTACGGCGTCCTTGACGGCCTGGTGGAGTCGAACATCAAGGCGCTGAACGTGCACGACCCCGTCGGTTCCGCCCAAACAGAGGAACGAGACACCGCCTCCACCACATGGTTCGGCTCTCCGATCACTAGACCCTGATCTTTCAGCCGGGTGATCGTGGGGGCTGTGTCGTGACGCGAAAGTGCCCTTGCTGCAAGGAAGAATCGTGAGTGTCGAAGTCGCGATTCCACATGCAGAAGGGCACCTGCGAGGTGAACGATACCGCTCTGTTGTTCGATGTCGAAGACGAACGGCTGGCGCGTCCGGCGCGGAGTGTCCCGGCCCCGGTTGTGGGCGCTTCGGAGACGGATCTGACGCCGGTGGCCGGGGTCGCGTTGTGGGGGCCGTTGCTGGACCGGCTCAACGTGGTGGCGGAGGCTGACCGGCGCGGGCTGCGCCCGATCGGCCCGGGTGGCTATGGCGGGGGCGAGTGCTACCGGACGTTGATCGAGATTGTCTGGCCGGGGGTGACTTTTTGGCCGACCGGTCGCTGCTGGCCGACCCGGCTACCGCGGCGCTGCGCGGGTCGAACCGGTTGCCGAGCGTGCCGACGTTGTGGCGGTTTCTGGCCGGCGCGGACCTGGGGCGGGTGGCCAAGGCCGCCGCGGTCAACCGGACCATGCTGCGGCGGGCCTGGGCCGCGGGCGCGGCACCGGAAGGTGATCGGCTGACCATCGACCCGGACGCCACCCGGGTTGCTGTCTACGGTCCGGGCAAGCAGGGCTCGGCGTTCGCCCGGACCGGGCAGACGGCGCTGTCTCCGCTGGTCGGGGTGGTCGGGGAGACCGGTGACGTGCTCGCCCTACGCGCCCGCGGCGGCGCCGCCAACGACGGGCGCGCGATGGGCTCGTTCATCGACGAGTGCGTGGCCGCGGTCCCAGCCGGTGCCCGAAAGATGTACCGGTTGTGGATCCGTGTCGACTCCGCCGGCTACCAGGATCAGGTGCTAAACGCCGCTGAACGCCACGACGCGGACTTCACAGTGACCGCCAAGCAGTATGTTCCGGTCGCGGACCGGATCCACGCGCTGGCAGCCGATCCGGACACGGCCTGGACCACGGCGTTGGGCCGCGAGACCGAGGCCGGTAGCGAGATCGCGGAGACCACCACCACGTTACTCGGGCGGCGGCTGCGGCTGATCGTGCGCCGCCAACCCCGCGCCGCCGGTGCCCAGCTGGCCTTCGATGACCTGGACGGGTGGCGGCTGCACGCGATCATCACCAACATCGACCCGACCCGGATGAGCGCGGCCGAAGTCGAGGCCCACCACCGGCTGCGCGGCGGTGTCCCCGAAGACACCATCAGGGCGCTGAAGAACGACTTCGGGATGAACCACGCCCCGGTCCAGCCGTTCTTCGGCAACTGGCTCTACTGGCAGGCGGTCGCGCTGGCCCACAACGTCGGACTATGGCTGCGGACCCTCGCGTTGCCAACGACATACCGGCGGGCCCGCGGCAAGCGACTGCGGCTGGGGTTCCTCAACGTCGCCGCCCGCCTGATCCGACACGGCCGCCGCCTGCACCTACGCTTCGGCGCCGCCTACCGCCACCTGCAGGCCTTCGCCCAGGCCCTGGACCGACTCAGAGTCTTGCCCGCCTTCGGCTGACAGGCCGACCTCAACACCACAGCTCCGCCACGGCGATGCGGCCTGCCCCGCCAAGACCCCCATCGTGCATCAGCAGCCGAAAACCGGCCGGACACCGCCATAACAACCCTGTGAAAGTCATCCCGGACCACCCGGCCTGCTTCATCGCCCCTCACCATCCCGGACTGCGGCTGCGCGTTGCCGACCAAAGGCGAAAATCACCCCCGGCGCGACCCGGCTGAAAGATCGGGGTCAGAACTTCCGGAGACTGCACGTAGTAGCGGGCGCCGACTTCTGCGCCTTCCCAGGGGCGCAACACAAGGTCCATAGGCAGAGCATGCGGCTCCGCTGTGACACCCCTCCGGTCATCCCACGTCCGAAAAGGCACAGCGCTGGCTCGCGTGCGTCTCGTGTCCGCCCCCCGGGCTTCGCCATCGCGCCTCGGCGACACTGAACGCCTCGCCCTCATACTTATCGCTGCGCGCCAACGTCTCGCCCGGGCGCATCCGCCCCTCCGCACGTCACGTGCTGACCCTGCCGATAGTGTCCCATCGGCAGCGTCAGCCATGGTGACGCATCGATGTGGCAGGTGCAGGATTCGAACCTGCGTAGGAATCATCCGTCGGATTTACAGACCGACGACTCCAGCGCGCTGACCAGCACCAATGTCGTTCGGCAGCGAACTTCCCCACGGATTCCCCACAGATTGCCGACGACAACCATCGACAGTCGGACAGTCCACTCGCGTCTGTCGGCACGGCCGCGCACTGCCGTTAGGGCAAGGATGCCGAAGGGCGAACTGATTTGGGTGCGGCTCCCCTGGAGGGGTGTCATGCGGCGGTTGGGATTGTCGTGTCGGCGTAGCGACGCTGGTGAACTCGTTGTCGTTCTTGGCTCAGGTGGTAGCGCCAGTAGGCGTCGAAGTCGCCGTTGCTGCGTAGGGCTCGGAGTTTCAGGATGGCTTCGGCGCCGTGGAGACCCCAGCGTGCTCCGGTCAGGTCGAGGCGGTCTTTCACCAGGTGTCGGCAGGCGCCTTCGATGATGCCGGTGGCGATCGGCCAGCCTTGTTCGAGTGCCTGGGGGTAGTCCAGGTAGTCGCGTTTGGCGAGCAGGTAGTCGGCGCAGCGGTCGGCGTTGCGCCGACGGGCGGGGTCGAGGTCGAGGGTGGTGGCCTTGCGCCGGATCGAGGCGGCGACCGTTGATGCCTGGCCGTTGAGAACCGCGAGGGCTTTGTGGCCGACCCACTTCTCGGCGGCGGTGTCACCTTCGGTGAAGAACGACCAGGCCGCGGACCACAGATACTCCAGCACGTGGATGAAGTCGCAGACGACGGTGACGTTGACCTGCCGCGCTTTCGCCTCGGCTTGGATGCAGTCGATCTGATGTTTGGCGCCGTCGACCAGGGCGACCCAGGTGCGTTTCCCGGTGGGGTCACGGCGCTGGGCTTCGTCGAAGATCGCGGTGATGACGGTTGCTGCGTTGTCGACCACGCTGGCGGTGAGCCACTTGTTGGTCGCCTTGGGTGCCGCCGGCCGGAGCGCCTGGTCGTCGCGGCCGATGATGTCGGTGGCGGTGCGGGCCTGTGGTCTCAGGTCGTAGACCGCACCGACCTCGGCCATCCGTTTCCGGTTGCGTTTCTCGCCCTTGGATAGTCGTGTCGCGAGTTTGGCGGTGCCGTGTCGGGCTGCTTTGGCGGTGGCGGGGCGAAGCGCGTCGGGTCTCATCACGATGCCCTTGCCGTCCGCGGACAGGACCAGCAGATCGGCTTCGGTGGCCGGGTCCTGGGTGCGCGTGGGCTGGGAGTAGAAGGCCTCGACGTCGGTGGCGGCGCGTGCCGCGAGCTGTTCGAGCTGACGCTTGCCGAGCTGCACTCCACTGGCCCGCTGAATCGCCTCGCGGGCTTCTTGGAAGCTTCCTCGGGAGGACTCGATCGCGGACAGCTCACGTAGCCCGTGGGAGTGTCGCTCACGGGGCAGGTTCAACGCCGCGTCGCCGGGATACAGGTTGCCTCCGCCGCGCCGGCGATACGCCAGCCGGGTGACCTCGACGGCACCGAAGATGGTCTGCAGCGGCCGGGCATGGCCGGTCTCGACAGTGCCCCGCCGGATACCGTCGGCGTCAACGAGGTCATCTCGACGCTGCTCACGGACCGTGCGCAGGTCCAGGTGGTCTTGGTAGAGCTGCCGGACCAGCTCACGCACATCGATGCTCAACCTCTGCTCGAGCTCGCCGTGGGTCAGGCTCCCGGCTTCCTGCTCGCCCAGGAACGAGCAGAGCTGCTCGAAGCGGTCACGGCTCGCGGTGAACGCAGTCACAGCAGACTCGACCTGCTCAGGGATCTCGGCGCTCTGGAGGGCGGGGGTCTCAGTGGTGTCGGGGCGGCTGGTCGGCATCGAGGTCTCCTCCTGCTCGGTGGCTTCGAGATCGGCTCCCTTCAGTGTGCCCGCTGTAGGATCGAGAATGGTGGACATCCGCCCCTGACGTCAGGAGACGAAGGATGAGCACACCCCAACCAGAACCGCCATTCGCCGCGACCCGCAAGGCCCTCGCCGAGGCGCTCGCCCAGATCGACGGGCTCCTGCCCGGGTCGGTCGTGGTCCGGCTGATGCGCTGCGGCAAAAGCAACTGTGCCTGCAAGGCAGACCCACCGACCCTGCACGGGCCCTACACCCAGTGGACCCGCACTGTGCGCGGCAAGACCGTCACCAAGATCCTGACCGACGAGCAGCGCGCCCGCTACCAGCCCTGGTTCGACAACAACCGGCGACTCAAGGACCTCATCGCCAAGCTCGAGACCGTCTCGCTACAAGCCATCCAGACCGCCGACGAGCTGGCCACCCAGAGGTCGACGCCAGTCCGCAAGACTCCAAAACCCCAGACATAGCCCCGGCGCTACAGGGAATCCCTCCCCCGGGGAAGACCAACACCCGCCTACGGACCCCGATCAGCGCCTCCCAGCCGCACCTCCACGGGAGCCGCACCCAATTGGTTTGATCCAGGCAGGCATGCCGCCCGCATAGTTGGGTAGCGCCAAGCGGCTTGTATGACTTGACCGGGCACGGGCCGGGGGCTCCGCACTTGCCCGGCGGCGACCAACATGGTCGAGGCCAGCGCCATGAGCTCCCGGCCGGTGAGGAAGACGACGACGTCCTCGGCCGCGGTGACGAGCAGCATCCCGGCAGGAACACCGCGTACCAGCCGGGTGGCCACCGACAGAGACGGGCCCGCCCCGGCGCCAGGGAATCGCTCCAACGCCGGCGCGAAGTCCCCGAGGACACCCGTGCAGGTACAAACAGCGGCCGTACCTCCACCACCTTCGGCGACTTGCGCGTCCACGCCGGCCAGGATCGCCGACGGGAACCGCACCCGCTCCCCTCATATCGTCGATCCGCTTGTCGCTTACCCGGGGCGCCTTCACCCGCACCGGGCCGGCACCGGTGACACCGTCACGCTCGCCGTGATACCCGTTGCGGACCACGAGCGGGTGACCGCGCTTAGCTGCGGGCGAACGTGCCGACCGAGTGAGCGGCTCGGCATACGACGGCCTGCAGCGGTGGCGAGTGACGATCCGAATGCGCCCCGGCGCCGGGCGCACCGTCGTGGGAGGCAGCCACGCGGACGCGCTGGTCGTGCGGGTTCTGGAGCGGGCGGTGACAGGACGGCAAGGCGACCCTGGCGGCGCTCTCCGCGCTCGCCACAGCGCGGCGGGTGCGCACCGGCGCGGTCGCGCTGGTGGGCGCAGCGAGCAGCCGGGCCAAGGGTCCTCGACATCCCGAGGCTGCCCTCGCGGTCTTCGAACGCGGGGGGACCGGTGGGCACCACCCCTGTTCTTTCAAGGACGGGCTATGATCTGTCGTCTTGACGAAATGCGCAACTGATCATGGGGTGAGGATGCCGGGCGGATCGGTGCCCCTCTACGAGGCGAAGGCGGAGATGTTCCGAGCGCTGGGCCACCCGGTCCGCATCCGTGTTCTGGAGCTGTTGTCGGAGCGGGAGCACGCCGTTCATGAGCTGCTCGCGGTGCTGGATGTGGAGGCGAGCAACCTGTCCCAGCAGCTGGCCGTGTTGCGCCGCCTCGGCCTGGTGCGCCAGCAGCGGGTCGGCGGAGAGGTTGTCTACTGGCTGCGCGTCCCGGAGACGGCCGAGCTGCTGGCGGTGGCGCGGCGTGTGCTGCGCGCCCGGCTCGTGGACCAGGACGAGCTTGTCAGGGAGCTCGGCCCGACCCCGCAGGCCACGGCGTGAGAGCTCGTGACCTGGTCGGGCTCATCCGGCGGGCCGGCCGCGCGGCTGAGCCCGCGCCTGCCCCACCGGCGAGCGTGTCGTCCCGGCGGCTGCCCGACTTCCGCGGCAGTGTGCAGGCCCGGCATGTCGACTGCGGCTCGTGCAACGGCTGCGAGATCGAGATCGCGGCAGCGTTCGGGCCGGTCTACGACGCCGAGCGCTACGGGGCGCGGCTGGTCGCCTCGCCCCGCCACGCCGACGCCCTGCTCGTCACCGGAGTGGTGACCCACAATATGGCCGAGCCGCTACGCCGCACCCTGGAGGCCACGCCCCGGCCCCGCGTCGTCGTCGCGATCGGCGACTGCGCGGTGGGCGAGAGCCTCTTCGCAGACGGCTACGGCGTTGCCGGCACGGTCGCCGACTTCGTGCCGGTGGACGTCGCCGTCCCCGGCTGTCCCCCCACACCCGACCAGATCACGGCGGCACTGCGAACGGTGACCCGCCGGTGACCGGCGCGTCCTCGGGGCTGCTGGCCCAGCTGGCCCTGGCCGTGGTCGCGGTGCTGACCGCGGCGCTGGCCCCGGCCCGGGCCCGCAACGTCGCGGCGGGATCGGCCTGCGCGCTGCTGGGGCTGGTCGCCGCCGCCACCGGGGTGCTCGCCCTCACCGGGCGGCACGTGTCGGCGGTGCTCGACACGGGGGTGGTCACGCTGAGCTTCGAGCCGGACCGGCTGGCCGGCTTGTTCATGACACTCGTGGGCGCGGTCGGCGCGCTGTGCGCCTGGTTCGGCTGCGGCTACGCCCACGGGCCCGCCGCCTCGCGCAGCGCCTGGACGGCATACGCGGTGTTCCTCGCCGGGATGCTGCTGGTGACCGCGGCCGGCGACGTCGTCGTCTTCCTCACCGGCTGGGAGCTCATGGCGCTGGCCTCGACGGTGCTGGTCGCCGCCGATCACGCCAGTCGGCCCTCGGTGCGTGCGGCCCTGGCCTGGTATGCCGTGCTCACCCATGCCAGCTTCCTGGCCGTGCTCGCGGGCTTCGCCTTGCTCGCAGCGGGGGCGGGCCGCATCGGCTTCGACGACATCGCCGCTGCGACCCCTTCCGCCGCCACGCGGGACCTGGCGTTCGTCGCGTTGGCGTTCGGGTTCGCGATGAAGGCCGGCCTGGTGCCGCTGCACGTCTGGCTGCCGCGCGCCCATCCCGAGGCGCCCAGCCACGTCTCGGCGGCCATGAGCGCGGCGATGGTCAAGCTCGGGGTGTACGGAATCCTGCTGGTGCTGGTGCGGCTGATGCCGGGCGGGCCGCGGTGGTGGTTCGTCGCGCTGCTGGTGCTCGGGCTGGTCTCCGCGCTCTACGGGGTGCTGCAGGCCAGCGTCACCTCACACCTCAAGCGGCTGCTGGCCTATTCGACCACCGAGAACACCGGCCTCATCGTCGTCGCCGTCGGGGTCAGCGGAGTGGCCGCCAACCCGGAGGCCGCCGGCACCGCGCTCGTCGCCGCGCTGTTGCTCACGGTCGCGCACGCGGCTTTCAAGACGGTGCTGTTCCTGGGCGCAGGCGCCGTTGTGCAGGCCAGCGGCGAGACCGACCTGGACCGGATGGGCGGGCTGGCACGGACCATGCCGGTCACGGCAGCCGCGTTGACCGTCGGCTCCCTCGGTGCAGCGGCCTTGCCGGTCACCGCAGGCTTCGTCGCGGAGTGGACCCTGCTGCAGTCGCTCGTGCACGGCGGCGGCTCCGGCGACCGAGCGGCCGCTGCGCTGCTGCCGCTGTCGGTCGCCGTCGTCGCGCTCGTTGCCGGGCTGGCGCTGCTGACCTTCGTCAAGGTCGTCGGCATCGCGGTCTTCTCGCGGCCGCGCAGCGACGGGTCGGCCAACGCCAGCGAGCACGGCGCCGGGATGCGCGGCGCGCTGTTGGCGTGTGCCGCCCTGGTCCTGCTCACCGGATTGCTACCCGGCGTCGTCGCCGTCCCCGCGGCGGCGGCCGTCGGGGCGACCGGCATACAGACGAGCGGGCTGGCTGGGCTGCACCTGTCCGCGCTGGGCGCGACACTGGACCCGGCCGCGCTGGTGCTGATGGCCCTGGCCGCGCTGGTGCCCGTCCTGCTGGTGACGCTCGGCGCCCGGCGGCGGCCCCGTCGCGTCACCGACCTGCCGTGGGGCTGCGGCGGGGTCCGCCTCGACCCGCGGATGCAGTACACCGCGACCTCGTTCGCCGAGCCGGTGACCCGCGTCTTCGACGACGCCCTGCGCCCGACCCGCGACCTGACGGTGACCCCGACCGAGGAGTCGGACTATCTGGTGGAGGCGGTGCGCTACCGCCAGGTTGTCTCCGACCGGGTGGAAGAGTCGATCTACCGGCCGGCGCTGCGGGCCCTCGACGCCCTCGGGGATGCCGGGCGTCGGGTGCACAACGGCAGCATCAGCCGCTATCTGTCCTTTGCGTTCGTCGCCCTGCTGCTCGCTCTCGTGGCGGTTGCGCGATGACGCTCCTCGCGCTGAGCTGGCAGGTCCTCGTCGCCGTCTTGCTGGCTCCGCTCACGGTCGGCGTCGCTCGCCAGGCCCGGGCGCGGCTGGAGGGCCGCGTCGGGGCTGGGGTCACCCAGCCGGCTCGTGACCTGGTCAAGCTGCTGCGCAAGGAGCCGTTGACGGTCGCCGGCAGCGGCGTCTGGACGGCGGTGCTGCCGCTCGGGTATGCCGCGACCAGCCTGGTGCTGGTCGCGCTCGTCCCCTTGACGACGACGACCACCCTGGCGTGGGTGCAGGACGACCTGTTCGTCGTCGTGTCGGTGCTGCTCATGGGCACGGTCCTGCTGGCTGCAGCGGGGCTGGCCGGCGGCACCGCGTTCGGGGGCATGGGCGCGAGCCGACATCTCACCGTCGGCGCTCTGGTGGAGCCGACCGTCCTCGTCGCCGGCTACGCGCTGTCGGTGCCCACCGCCAGCACCGCCCTGTCCGCCATCGTGCGGGCGCGGCTGGACAACCCGGCCCTGGTCATAGCCCCGGTGAGCCTGCTGGCGCTCGTCGCGCTCGGCATTGCCGTCATCGCCGAGACCGGCCGACTGCCGGTGGACAACCCCGCCACCCACCTCGAGCTGACCATGATCCACGAGGCCATGGTGCTCGAGGCGGCCGGGCGGGACCTGGCCTGGCTGGAGCTGGGGTCGTGGCTGCGGATGACCGCGCTGTTCGGCCTCATCGCCAACCTCGCCGTGCCGTGGGGGATCGACACGACCAGCGGCGCGCTCGGGCTCGCCGTGGGCACCGCGGCATTGGCCGCGAAGGTGCTGCTGCTGGGCGCCGCCGTCGGCATCGGCGAGGTGTTCCTCGCCAAGGTCCGCCTGTTCCGGGTCCCCGAGCTGCTGGCCGGATCGTTCGTGCTGGCCTTCCTCGCCGTGACCGCCTCCTACCTCGTCGTCTGAGGAGCCCACACCCACCCATGACCATGTCCGAAGCACTGTTCGCACAAGCCGTCGCCCTGACCGCCGGGCTGCTGCTGCTCACGAGCATCCTGCAGGTGTGGCGCCGCTCGGTGGCAGCGTCCACCCGGCTGCTGGCCCTGCAAGGCGTCGCCCTTGCAGGCCTGGTCGCCACCCTCGCGGTCCAGCAGGGCGAACCCGAACTGTTCCTCGTCGTCGCCGTCGTCCTCGTCGTCAAGGCGTTCGTCCTGCCCCAGGCGCTGACCCGCGCAATCCGCAGGACCGACACGGCCCTGGAGGACCTGCCCGGCGTCAACCCCATCAGCGGGCTGCTCGTAGCGGCCGCGCTGACGGTGCTTGCCTACCTCGTCAGCCCAGCCCTGGTGGCCCTCGGGCACGGGCCCACGGCACCCGCGGTCGCCGTCGGCATCGCCATGGTTCTCATCGGGTTCTGGCTGCTCGTCACCCGCCGCCGCGCTGTGTCCCAGCTCGTCGGCTTCCTGCTGCTCGACAACGGCATCGCCACCACAGCCTTCCTGATGGCCGGGGGGGTGCCGTTGGTGGTCGAGCTGGGCGTCACCCTCGACGTCATCCTCGTCGTGCTCATCCTGCTGATCCTGTCCGCACGCATGGACGTCACCCACGGTCGGGTCGACCTGCACGAGCTGGCGGAACTGCACGACTGATGCCCGCGCTGCTGACCCTGCCCCTGCTGGCCCCCATCCTGCTCGCCGGCGCAGCCGGCGTGCGACCCGGCACGCGGGTAGCCTCGGCGGCCGCCCCGCTCGCGGCCCTCGCTGCGCTTGTCTGCGGGCTCGTGCTGCTGCGCGCCGACCGCGAAGCCACCGCCCTGGGGGTGCTGCGCGCCGACGCGCTCACCGCGCTGATGCTAGTCATCGTCGGCGTCGTGGCCCTGACGGCGCTCGGGGTCTCGGTCCGCTCCCGCCACCGGTGGTACCCGGTGCTGGTGTGCCTGTTCCTGGGGGCGATGTGCCTGGCCGTGCTCGCCGACAACCTCGGCGTGACCTGGGTGGCCATCGAAGCCACCACCATCACGACCGCCCTGCTGGTCGGGCAGCACCACGGAACGCTGCCGCTGGAGGCGGCCTGGAAGTACGTCGTGCTGGGCTCGGTCGGGGTGGCCATCGCCTTCCTGGGCGTCGTCATCCTGTACGCCACCGCCAACGCCGCCGGCATACCGACCCTGTCGTGGGTGGAGCTGACCCGGCACGCGAGCAGCCTGGGTGAGGCCGGCGCCAGGTTCGCCCTGGTGCTGGCCACCCTCGGCTTCGCCACCAAGGCCGGGCTGGCGCCGATGCACGCCTGGCTGCCCGACGCCCACAGCCAGGCGCCGGCCCCGGTGTCCGGGCTGATGTCCGGGGTGCTGCTGTCGGTCGCCCTGTACGTCATCCTGCGTCTGCGCACCCTCAGCGACGCCGTCCTGGGACAACAGACGATGCGCACCCTGCTGCTGACCCTCGGCCTGGCCTCCCTCGCGGTCGCTGCCGTGCTGATGGTGACGCAACGCGACTACAAGCGGCTGCTCGCCTACTCCAGCATCGAGCACATGGGGATCATGGCCGTCGCTGCCGGCATCGGCGGCAGCCTCGCGACCGCAGCGCTGCTGGCCCACATGCTCGGCCACGGGATCGCGAAGGCCGCGATGTTCGTGCAGGCCGGCCGGATCCTGCGGGCGACTGGGACCAGCCGGGTCGGCGGCGTCAGCGCGCTGCTCGCCCGCGACTCGTCGCTGGGCCGGCCGTGGCTGTCGGGGATGGCCGCACTGGCCGGGTTCCCGCCCTTCCCGCTGTTTTTCACCGAGGTCGCCATCCTCCTGGCCGGCTGGCAGGCCGGGCTCGGCGCGGCGATGACCGCGGTCGTCGTGCTGCTGTTCGTCGCCTTCACGGGCCTCACCCGCCATTCCCTCGCGATGACGCTCGGCGCGCCGGCGACAGTCCCCACGCCCGAGCCCGATGACACCGACCGGTTGGCGGTCACCGGGGCCACCCGGGGGGCCGCCGGCCCCGGCACCCGTCGGCGGGTCACGCGGGTGACGATCGCCCTGACCGTTGCGGCCTCGCTCGTGCTGGTCACGCCGGCGGCCGCCCCGGTGCTGACGGCCGCGACCTCGGCCCTGGACAACCACCCGTGAGCATGCCCGGCGCCCAGACCACCCGCGCCCTTGCCACGACGGACTCGCTGCGCGCCCAGGTGGGCGCGCTGCTGGGCCAGGGGTGGCGCCTGGCGCTGGTCGCCGCTGCCGACGACCCGCCGCACGTCGACGCGGAAAGCTTCCGGGTCGTCCACGTCTTCCTGCGCCCGGTCGGGCAGCGCCACGAGCTGCTGCTGAGGGTGCCACGCAACAACCCCACCGTGCCCACCCTGGCAGACCTGTCGTTCCCGGCCGGCCGGTTCGAGCGCGAGGTCCGGGACCTGTTCGGCATCACCCCGGTCGGGCATCCGTTGCCGCGACGGCTGGTCCGCCATGGGCACTGGCCCCGGGGGTGGTACCCGATGCGCCGCGACGCCGGTGCCCCACCGGCATTCGACCCCGACATCGGCTCCTACCCGTTCGTCGAGGTGACCGGCACCGGCGTCTACGACATTCCGGTCGGCCCCATCCACGCCGGGCTCATCGAGCCCGGGCACTTCCGCTTCTCCGTCGTCGGGGAGACCATCCTGCGGATGAAGGCCCGGCTGTGGTTCCTGCACCGGGGCATGGAGAAGCTCTTCGAGGGCAGGACCCCCGAGCAGGCCATTGCGTTGGCCGAGCGGGTCAGCGGCGACACCGCGGTGGGGCACAGCCTGGCGCTGCTCGCCGCCGCCGAGGACGCGAGCGGCATCACCCCAGGCACCGCGGTCCAGGCGCGCAGAGCGCTGCTGCTCGAGCTCGAGCGGCTGCACAACCACGTCGCGGACCTCGGCGCGCTCGCCAACGACGTCGGGTTCGGGCTGGCCAACGCGCACGCCCAGCGGATCCGGGAAACCCTGCTGCGGCACAACGAGGCCGTCACCGGGCACCGGCTGCTGCGGGGAGCGCTCACCCTCGGCGATGCGCGGCTGCGCGCCCCCGACCTCGCGCTGCTCACCCGCGTCGGCAGGCAGGTGGCGCAGCTAGCCGACCTCACCCTCGGGCACTTCGTCGTTGCCGACCGCTTCACCGGGACGGCCGCGCTGCCGCCCCAGCGCGCCGCCGAGCTGGGCACCCTGGGCTACGTCGCCCGTGCCAGCGGGTTGGCGGTCGACGCCCGCTCCGACCACCCCTCATCGGGCCTGGCGCATCCGCATGAGCCGGTCGTCGACACCAGCGGGGACGTGCGGGCCCGCTACCTGGTCCGAGTTCGCGAGATCGAACAGTCACTGCGGCTGGTCGCCGAGCTGGCGACCAGGGCTGAGCAAGCCGACGAGGCGCCAGAGCCCGGACCGCCCCGGGGGTCCGGGCTGGGGGTCGTCGAGGCGTGGCGCGGCACCCTCGTCCACCGGGTCGAGCTGGGCCGCGACGGCCGACTGACCAGAGTCAAGATCGTCGACCCCAGCTGGTTCAACTGGCCGGCGCTGTCGGTTGCGCTCGCGGACACGATCGTCCCCGACTTTCCGCTGGCCAACAAGAGTTTCAACCAGTCCTACGCCGGCAACGACCTGTGAGCCGGATCCGAGACTCCCGATGCCGTACCGGTGTTGTTCGAGCTGCCGCGGCGTGAGTCTGCCGCAGTGGGAGTGGCTGGAGACCGTGCTCACCGACGCGGAGCAGGACCACGAGTCGGCCATCGACGCCGAGGCAAGGGTGTTCGATGACTGGAGGGGTGAGGGCACCCCAACCCGCGGTGAGCTGCTGCGCGGGAAGATCCGCCACGCCGACGTGCCCAGGCAGTTCCATCGGGCAGCCAAGGAGCGGGCGTGGGGAGCAGACCGGGGTTGTTTGGAAGGTGGTGTCCCGTGACTATGGTGACGCGCTGATGATCGACAGGCCCCGTTTCGCCTCAGCGCCGCCCAAGGCACCTCGGATTGGACGCACAGTATGCGGCGCTGACCGACTGTAATGCGGCAGGCGGCGGCCGTGGAGCATTCGCGGCCGCCCGTCAGCCGTAGCTGACACCCCAATCCGTGGGCGGTTTGTAGCCCACCTCACCGGCCTTCCGCATCGCGTCCATGCCCTCCTCGACACTCATCAACGGCGTGGTCTTGACCGCTCTGACTGCACCACCGGCCGAAACCGCGATCGAGAAGGCGGCCGCGCTGACATTGTCCGGAGCCTGCAGCAAGGCCACCACGTCGTAATCCCCGAACGACACCCACTGGCTGTCTACGCTGCCACCGAGGCGCGCGACGACCGGTCGTACCGCCTCAAGGCGATTGTGCGGCTGCTTGACCAGAGCCGCCCAGGCCTCGGCGGTGTATGCCACCTGGACCAGAAAGTGCGCCATAACCCTTGCCTCCAACGGTCGAGCCACTCCGACGAAGACTATCGTCCTCAACTCACAGAGCCCACGGTTCCACCGGACCGCGGGCGCAGCGGCTCGATGCCCGCCCCGCGGTCAGCTCGGCTCTGGCAGTTCGGCCGCCAAGACCTCCTCGGGTGCACCGCGGCTGCCCATCACAATGGTGACCCGACTGTCGAAATAGGCGTACGCCATGGTGAGGCCCACGTACGGCAGCAGTACGGCGTAGGTGATCCCGGCGACGGCGTTGGCCAACCAGAACGGCGCACCGGTGAGCAGGATGACCAGCGTGCCCAGCACCGCGCCGATCACCGAGGCAAGCAGCGTCGAGACGAGCAGCAGGAACGCGATCCTGACGATCTGGTGGCGGACCAGCTGCGCGCTACGGCGAAGCGCGCCACGGCCAGAGCTTCCCTCCAGCTGGACCACGGCCACGAACAGGGCCCACAGGACCGCGAGCACCAGAGCCACCGGCGCCAACACGATCGTCACGCTCAGCACCGCCAGCACTAACGACGCGGTCAGAAAGGCCACCACGAGCGGGCGCCAGCGGGCCAGCGCCAGGCGGTAGGCACGGCCAACCCCGACGCGCCGCTCCGCGTCGATCTCCATGAGCGCGGCCATCGTGGCCGCAAGCACCAGCACCGTCGCGATCCCCAGGAGCAGGTACCCGAGCAATCCCGCCAGCAAGGCCAGGACCGTGCCCTCCTCCCCGCCTGGCGGCACGCTGCTGAGCGGCGGCTCGACCAGATCCTGCACGGCCGAGACCCCGAGCGAGAGTGGCACAATGACGATTCCGATTCCGATGAACACCACCCGGTGGGAGGCGTACATCCTGGCCGAGGCCAGGATGATCTGGCCCGTGGCGCGCCGTCGCGGAACCCGCCGAGGCGCGCTGGGCTGCCACGTCGTGCGCCTAGCCAGGAAGACCACCAGCACGGCGAGCAGTCCCAGCACAAGCAGCGAGCGGCCGGGGTTATCCACGATCTGGCGCAAGATGTCCGAGCCGTCGGCGACCGCCCCGCAAAAGAAGTCCGTGGCCCCAGTGCCCAACAGCCCACCTGCAGGAACGGCGAAGCTGCCCTCGCGGCCGTGCTGCTGCTGGAAGGTGACCGGCTCGGCCCAGCTGCTCTTGGTGTTCGGACCGGTGGGTCCGTTGTAGAACGACTCCTCCCGCTGGCCCCAATGGCCCTGGTAGGTGATCCACGGGAAGGCAGCGCGGGCGGACAGGGCGTCGCTGGGGATCAGCCTGACAACCGGGCGCAGCCTGTCGCCGGCGTTGCGCGTGTCGTCGCAGCCGAACCCTTGCTCCGCGGACGTGCCCAAGTAGAGGGAGGACTCGTAGAAGTTGGCGTGCGAGCCGGATGCCGGGTGGACGACCGGGTGGGTGCCATCGACGAGCTGCAGCTTGGGATCACCCCACGCCGAGGTCTCGACTCCCTCGTGCTGGCTGTAAGCGACCTGCAACGGCTGCAAGCTCAGCGCGTGCGCCGCGTCGGGCGCGGCGAACACGAGCTGGATCATCTCCCAGTCGCTTTCGTGCTTGTTGTTGTAATCGTTGAACGGGTAGTAGAACCAGTACTGCAACGCAAACCGGTCGGTGCGGGCGGCCTCGGCCGCCACGTGCGCATACACCGTCAGCGCGCTGTGGGCACTCGCGGTTCGCGCCCACTGCTCGTAGTCACACCCTGGCTGGAGCGGGTTGCCGGGCAGGTCCAGGTGGTACTGCGCCAGCCCCTTGCTCAGCTCATCGCCGGTCGGGGCGATCCGCACGAGGTCGTCCTGGCTCCACGGCCCCCGTAGCGCCACCCCGTCGTTTCCCAACACCATGTCAACATCACTGGGTTGGTACGGCTCCCCCGGACCGCACGGGACCTCCTGGCGGACCAGCTGCACCACGGGTGCGAACCGCTGGCTCAACGCCTGCTCATCCGACTCCGCCGCGTGAGCCGGCCCAGAGCCCGCGACCAGCCCGAGAAGCGACAAGGCCACCACCACGGTGAGCCTGTAGGGCCAACGGCGCTTCCGGCATACCGCGCCCGGCGATTCGGTATGCCGGTCGCTGATGCCTGCGCTCACGAGACCACAGTCGCACCACGGCCGCAGGGCGCTCAAGGTCGGCAGCGCCGCCATGAGCGGCGTGGCGCTGGCACAGCCGCGGATCCTAGGCAGGCTGCGCGACAACGACGCACGGCCCGACGATGGGAAGAGTGGAAGGAACCGCAATGGCCGAACCTCGGATCATCCTGCACCGCGGCGCGGCAGACCTACTAGCGGACGAGCAGATCGGCTGGCTGACCACCGTACGCGCGTTGCAGCCGCAGTCGTCCCCCATCTGGTTCGTGCATGCCCACGACGTGCTCTGGGTGCGCAGCCAGCCTTACACCGCCAAGTTGCGCAACATCGCGGCAAACCCACGCGTCGCCTTCCATCTCGACACCACGCACGGCGGGCACGTCGTGACGATCGAAGCCGAGGCCGAGCGGGTGGACGGATTCCCCTCCGAGGTGGCCGCGGCGTACTGGGCCAAGTGCCTGCCCGCCATCACGGAACGGCTACGCTCGGACCTGGAGACCTTCGAACAGGGCTACAGCGTGACCCTGCGGCTGAGGCCGACCCGCGTCCGCGGCTGGTAAACAGCTCGCCAGGCGCACTGGCGGCAGCGCCGACTGCTGCTGGGCAGCGAGGCCGTCGAGTTGGGGTGGGGTGGTGTGAAGGCGGTGGCTGGGGCCACCGGGGCGCATCCGGACACGGTCGCGCGGGGCAAGCGTGAGCAGCGGCAGGTGCGGGTGCGCCGGCGGGGGGTGGTCGCAAGAAGCTGACCGAGACCGACCCTGAGCTGGCCGCGCAGCTGAGGGCGTTGGTGGAACCGCAGACCCGCGGCGATCCGATGTCGCTGTTGGTTTGGACGACGAAGTCGACCAAGAAACTGGCTGCTGCGCTGGCCGCGGCTGGCCATCCGGTGTCGGATCGGACGGTGGCCCGCATGACGAAATAGCTCATGTTCGCGTCGGCGTGTTGGGGGGCGGGAGCAGGTGGTAGTTCCAGTCGCCGTGGAAGTCGTGCCGTTGCAGGGGTAGCGCATCGACTTGGGCTGCGGTGTAGGTGATGCCGGTGGGGTACGCACCGGTGTCCAAGGTGGCGTGCACGGTGAGGCCGCGCCCGGGTGAGCCGCGGCCAAGCATGATCTGGTGGGTCTTCAGCGGGCACTCCCAGGGTGGCTCGCAGGGGCCGGGGCTCGATCTTGTTCCACTTGCTGGTGCCCGGCGGCAGGTGGCGGACCGTGACGGGCAGGCCGGTGTCGGCGGCGAAGCCGGCGAGCTCAATCTTCCAGGCGCGCACCCGCGAGCCGTTGGAGCCCCCTCCGTCGGCGCAGATCAGCAGCCGGTCGGCGCCTGGATAGCGCACCCTGCCGCGGGTGCGCCACCAGCTGCGCAGCGTCGCGACCGCGAAGGCACTGGTGTCGTGGTCGGTACCGACGGTGACCCAGCCGGTGTTGTCGGACACGTCGTAGATGCCGTAGGGAATGGCCTTGCCCAACTCCTTGTCCGGGAAGTCGTGCACGTTGACCCGCTCAGGTTCTCCCATCGGCTGGTACTCGCGGCCGGTGTTCTTGAACTCCCCGACGAGTTCCTTCTTCTTGCAGTCGACCGAGATGACCGGCTGCCCCGCCGCGCTGAACTGGGCGACTTGCCCTGCCAGATAACGGAACTGGGCGTCCCGATCCTCGTGCTGACGACCTTCGATGACCTTGCTGTGGGGGTCCACCGATTGGCGAGCGACCTCCCGGCCCTAGCCCTCTAGGGCTCTGCGAACCTCAAGGTGACAACACTGGAACCCCGATGGTGACCCCAGTAGCACCGTCAGCCCGGTGACGCATCGATGTGGCAGGTGCAGGATTCGAACCTGCGTAGGAATCATCCATCGGATTTACAGACCGACGACCGCAACCCGCTGACCAGCACAAATGCCATTCTCGGCGGAAGTTCCCCACGAATTCCCCACAGATCCGCCGATGACACCCGTTGCCAGTCGGAGAAGCTCGGACTCCCCCCGCTCTTGCAGCGGCAACCGAGTCAGGCCGATTCACCGTCCCGCGGTCGCAAGACTGCCCACGGCCACGACAGAGGAGGCAGAGGCTGACCCGGACAGCCGCTCCGGGCAGCCCGAAAAAAAAAAAGGGGGGGGGGGGGGGGGGGGGGGGGGGGGGGGGGGGGGGGGGGGGGGAAAAGGCGGCGCGTGAAGCGTCACGGGAGACCCACGCGGAAGCGCCTGCCGGGGGACCCTCAACGGTGCGGTTCACCCGGGTTATGGACATTGCGGTGGCTTTGGGACACCCATCGCCTGTCCAGCTGAGCGTGGTGGGTTCGGGTCAGAGCAGGGGCTGGTTTGATGGCCGTATGGATCCTGTTGTGCGTGTTTCCGGTGGTCTCGTGCGCGGTTCGAGCCGCGACGGGGTGAACGCCTTCCTCGGCGTCCCGTATGCCGCACCGGGGGTCGGCCCGGATCGGTACCAGGCCCCGCAGCCGGTTCGAGGATGGGGAGGCGAGCGGGACGCGACCGCACACGGACCGACAGCCGCCCAGTCGGCATACCCACCGCCGCTCGATACCGTGCTGCCCAGTTCGGTGGCGCCTGGCCAGGACTACCTCAACCTGAGCGTGTGGGCGCCTGCCGAAGGCGCTGGCCTGCCGGTGATGGTGTGGATCCACGGCGGGGCTTTCGCCCGGGGGGCGCACTCCATTCCTACCTACGACGGGTCCGCGTTCGCGCGGGACGGGTCGTGCTCATCGGGATCAACTACCGGCTGGGCGTCCCGGGGTTCGCCGTCCTGGACGCGCCCCGACCAATCTGGGTCTGCGCGATCAGATTGCCGCCCTGGAGTGGGTCCGTGACAACGTGGCCGTCTTCGGTGGCACCCCGAGGACGTCACCGTGTTCGGTGAGTCCTCCGGTGGGATCAGTGTCGCGACGCTCATGGCGTCACCGGCAGCAGGCGGCCTGTTCCACCGGGCCATCGTCCAAAGCGGTAGCGGGGCCGCGGTCTGCTCGGCTGAGGACGCCCGGCTGGTCAGCGCCGAGGTCGCCGCATCTCTCGGAGTGCCGGCGACAGCGGAGGCCTTTGCCGCCCTCGACCCCGAGGCGGTCGTGGCCGCCCAGTCAGCCGTGACGCTGGCCTTCCAAGCCGATCCTGACCCGCAGCGCTGGGGCCAGTCGGTGCTCACCGGCGGGATCGGCATCATGTGCTTCATGCCCGTCGTCGACGGCGACATCGTCCCCGACATCCCGCTGGCCCGCATCGCCGAAGGGTCCGCGACCGGCATACCGCTGCTCATCGGGACCACCCGCGAAGAGTTCCGGCTGTTCCTGGTGCCCACCGGCGTCGCCGACGCGCTGACCCCGGATGTTCTGCCCTTGCTGGAGGCCCGGTACGGCTGGCCCCCACCCGCCATCGCGACGTATGCCGCGAACCGCCCGCAGGCGTCAGCGGGCGACATTGCCTGCGCCATCCTCACCGACGCGGCCTTCCGGTCCCGTCTGCTCGCCTGGCCGCCGCCCACCACGCAGCGGAAGGCAGGGTGCATTTCTACGAGTTCGGGTGGGCCACACCCGTGGGCGGTCTCGGGGCCTGCCACGCGCTCGAACTCATGTTCGTGTTCGACGCGATCACGACGAGCATGGCCACCCCGGCCTCGCCCGCAGCAGCTCGCCGACGAGATGCACCAGGCCTGGGTCAGCTTCGGCCGAGAGGGAGACCCGGGCTGGCCGCCCTGGACCCCGTCAGCAGCAGGCCGTGATGACCTTCGATGTTCCCTCAACGCTCGTCGACGCGCCTCGCGCGGACGAACTCGCCCTCTGGGGCTGAACCCAGCCGCATCCGACCGATGGTGGATGGCCTGTGGCTCCAGGCTCTGGCCGACCATCCGCACATAGGCATAACGCGGTGCAACATGATCTCGCGATTCCATGCGCCAAGCGGCAAGTCGGATGACCGTAGCTGTCTTCAAAGTCCTCCGTCCTGGTTCCCCACAGCCGCGCCGCACTCGTTAGCGGGCGACGGCTGCCATGCTGCCCGCCTGCTCTCGCCACTGCTCGACTGCCGTCTGGTCGCCGGCCGCGTGCCTACCGGCCCGCCGCTGCCGACCGGGTCGAGGCGTTGGCGCAGCCTCACGCCATCGTGTCAAACGCGGCCAACCCCACCGGCGCGTCCACCGTGTATCGCACCGGTCTTTCCTCGCGCCGCCGCCCACGCTGCACGCGGCCGCCGCCGCTCTGGGTCTCCCGCCCACCACCTTCCGGCGCCACCTCAGGGCCGCAGACGAACGCCTCACCGAGCTGATGGGGAGCAAGAACTCGGCCACGACGCCAACCCCCACCGCCGCGAGATGAGAGCCGGTGGGTCAAGCACAGCCGCTGGGCACTAGGGCGTGTCCCGTAAGTGATTCGGGTCGGGTGCGGTAGCCAAGTGGAGTGCATGATCGCCATGACCTGACCGATGAGGAATGGGCTCTGTTGGAGCCTTTGCTGCCGGATCGTTCGCCCCGGAAGGCGCGGCCGTGGAAGGACCACCGGCAGGTGGTTAACGGGGTGCTGTGGCGCACGCGTACGGGCTCGCCGTGGCGTGACCTGCCGGCTGGAGTACGGGTGCTGGAAGACGGTCTACAACCGGCATCGGCGCTGGTCGGCGGACGGGACCTGGCAGAGCGTGCTCACCGAGCTGCAGCGGGGCTGCGACCTGGGCGAGCAGGAATGGTTGGTGGCGGTGGACTCCACCGTGGTCCGGGCTCATCACCATGCTGCTGGCGCCCGACGAGAGCCGCCGAAGGACGTGCCCGCGGAGGTCCTGCGAACGGCTCTGCAGGACGCACCTTCGGTCGCGTCGAGCGACCATGCGCAGGTCGTCTCGGGGGTCAGCAGCGCACACAGGGGGCAGGGTCGAATGACACGAATCCTGAAGCGGGGCAGGACAAACCCCGCGATCGGGAAGCATTGGGCCGGTCCCGCGGCGGATTGAGTACCGAGATTGACCTGTCGGCAGACACCCGGTGTCGGCCGTTGACCAGGGTCACCACCGCGGGACAGCGCCACGACTCGCTGGCGTTCGAGCTGGTCCTGGACAAACTCGCGGTGCGACGGCCCGCAAGGGGCCGGCCACGGTGTCGTCCTGACGCGGTACTTGGCGGACAAGGCATACTCGTCCAAGGCGATCCGGGGGCACCTGCGCAACCGCAGGATCAAGGCCGTGATCCCACTGAAGAGCGACCAGATCGCAGCCCACCAGCGACGCGGCACCGGGGGTCAACTCCCGGGATTCGACGTCCAGGCATACCGGCAGCGCAACGTCGTGGAACGAGCGATCAACAAGCTCCGCGGCACCCGCGCGGTCGCCACCCGCTACGACAAACGCGACTTCGTCTACCGCGGCACCATCGACGTCGCCGCCATCAGAATCTGGCTCCGCGACCCCGTCGTCACCGACTTACGGGACACGCCCTAGTCAAAGACCCCCGCCAAGCTCAAACCCAGCCAGCTCGACGTGCTGCACGCACTGCGGGATCACCCTCCAGCTACCCACAGAAAGGTGAGGAGTCCCTTGATTCCTCGCGGAATGACGGGGGGCGCCCTTCGGACGCCGAGGCGCAGACGCGGACGTCAGCGCCTCCCGACGATGTGGGTGTCGAGCCAGTTCTCGACGTCGGTGAACACCTCGAGCCGGTTGGTCTCGTTGAGCGTCTCGTGGCGCGCGTCCGGGTAGAACCGACAGGTGACGTCGCTGACGCCGGCCCGCCGGTACTGTTCGGCCACCATCTGCACCCCTTTGGTGTTGTCGCCGACCGGGTCGAGGGCGCCGGAGAACAGGTAGATCGGCAGGGTGGTGGGCACCCGGGCGATGTTGTCCTCGTCGTTGACGAAGGTCACCATCTGGAACAGGTCGGCGAAGAACGTCGTTGTCGAAATGTAGCCGCACCACGGGTCGGCGATGTACCTGTCGACCTGTTCCTGGTCGCGGCTGAGCCAGTCGAACTTGGTCCGGTTGGGCTTGAACGCGTTGTTGAACCTGCCGAAGGTCACGGTGTCCAGCAGGGTGCTGCGGGCTCGGCCGCCGCGGACGCGGCCCTCCAGCTTGGCCACAAGCAGCAGGACCTTGGCCAGCACCCCCGGGTCACCACCTGCGGCGGAGAGGATCAGCCCGTCAATGTCGGCCGCCGAACCGGATGGCAAGGCACGGGCCAGGATTGAGCCCATGCTGTGGCCGAACAGCACCGCCGGAACGTCGGGGAATTCCGACCGGGCGAGCTGAGTCACCAGGGTCAGGTCCTGGACGGCCTTCACCCCGCCGTCACGGTCGGCGAAGTGCCCGGCCTCCTGCAGGCTCGCGGCGGATTCGCCGTGCCCCCGATGGTCGTTCGCGTAGACGGCGTACCCGGCCGCCACCAGATGGCCCGCGAAGTCGCCGTAGCGCTGGGAGTGCTCCGCCATTCCATGCGCGATCTGCACGATCCCCTTCGGGGTGTCACCCGGTTCCGGCAGCCACCGCCGCACCGCCAACTGAACGCCGTCCGCGGCCGAGAGGGTCATCGGCAAAG
Organism: uncultured Actinomycetota bacterium; assembly: GCA_963724925.1. Lineage (GTDB taxonomy): Bacteria > Actinomycetota > Actinomycetes > Actinomycetales > Dermatophilaceae > Phosphoribacter. The sequence continues at coordinate 29,145 of CAVRXF010000025.1, forward strand.
TGGCAAGATTCCGCTCCGATTCTCGGATCGACCTGCTGACATCCGGAGCATATCGGCGGCGCCGTTTCGGTCCGCCACCGGGGCCACGACAATGACGACCCCAGGAGGCCCAGACCTCCGGGAGTAGGGCTGGGCTGACTGTTGAGATTCATGCGGGGCTGACGTGGTAGGTGATGGGGCGGCGGTCACCGGGGAGGCGGGCGGGGGTGGTGTTGAGCTCTTGGGTGAGCAGGTGCAGGGCGCGTGCGATGCGGGGGCTGTCGGGCCGGTCCAGGGTCACGGTGATCGCGCTGCTGGTGTACTGGACGTGTCCGCCGTGGTGGAGCAGGTTGCGGGTGATGGCGCGGTACTCGTTGGGGTCGGCCAGGTAGGCGTTGAGGTGTTCGGCGAGCCACGCTTCGGCGTTGAACGCGAGCAGTCGTAGCACCATTTGCAGGCCGCGGCGGGCCAGCTGCGGGCGGGCGCGTTTTGCGTCCGGGTCCAGCTCGGTCGCGGCGATTTTGGCCGGGATCGGCTTGAGCGCGGCCTTCGCGTCGGCTAGCGCGCTCTGGGCGTCCCGGATCCGCTGGTGCGCGCCGGGTAGCGCGGCGTTCTTCTGCTTCAGGGTGCCCTCGCCAGCCAGCAGCTGGGGTAGCGCCCGCTCGGCTGCGGCGAGCTCGGCCTCAGCCTGGGTTACCTGCTTGCGGGCGGCGAGTCGGGCCGGGTTGGTGACCTTGCGGGTGTCCGGGCTGATGTCCATCCGGTAGTCGGCCAGGGCGTCGATGCCGTTGTGCTCGGACGCGTACTTGAACATGTTCTCGATCCGCCACCGGGACCGCAGCCAGCAGACCAGGTCCGCGCCGGTCCCTCCCGTCTGGGAGGTCAGGACCTGCAGCACCGGCTGGTCTGCTTCGTACAGGGTCAGCTGGCGGGCCTGGCCGTACTCCTTGATCTGCACGCTCTCATCGGCCAGGACCACGGTGATCCGTTTGCCGTCGCGCACCGTCCAGGACCGTCTCGGTGTCACGCTCGCCTCGACCAGTGGGGCGCGGCGGTAGGTGACCCAGTCCGCCCCGGCGTCCCGGCACGCGGTGAAAGTGACCGGGTAGGCCCCGCCCCGGTCGAGCCCCAACAGCACCGGCGCGTCCGGGCCGATCACCGCCCGTAGCTGGGTCAGCACCCCGGGCAGGGTCGAGCTGAGCCCGGTCGGCTCACCCGAGCCGAAGACCACGGCCCGGCCGCGTGCATCCACGACCAGCGTGTCGTCCCGGCCGGGCTGGGCGTGCCGTCGTTTGGTGTTCCAGCCCTTGGCGACCGGGCGGGCCCCGGCGTAGGGCACGAAGTGGTCATCGACGAAGTACACCGGGTCGGCGGCCGGGTCGGCGGCCAGCATCCCGGCCGCGAACGCCCGCTGCAGCGCCAGCGGGTCGGACCCGTCGGCCAACGCAGCCAGCCGGGTCCGCAGTGTCTTCAGTTCGGGGACGGCCGCCAGCCCCAGGGCGGCGCCGGCCTCGGCCCGGCGCAGGTGCTTGCTGCCCTCCACCGTGTCGATGCCCAACGCGAAGCCCAACGTCGCGGTAGACAGCACGGCCAGGTCGTCAAAGCAGCGGGCCGGTCCACCGGTCAACGTGGCGAAGATCGCCTCGGCGCCGACCCGGTCCAGGTAGCCATACAGCAGCATCGCCCCGGCGTACCGGCAGCGGTGCGTCCCGGTGCTGATCCGGGCCGAACCCGCGAATACCGACCCGGCACAGGCCGGCTCGGCCAGCACCGGCTCGGGCCCCGCCTCCTCGGCGGCCTCCTCGGCTGCCTCCTCGGCTGGCTGCCCGGCGGTCTGCCCGGTGGACTGGGCGGTGGACTCGGGCAGGGTGTCCTGGAGGGGGGCCGGGCCAACCCGGGCGAGCAGTTCGCTGATCACCGAACGGGCCACCCCGAACCGGTCGGCGATCCGCTGTTGGCTCCACCCCGCCGCCGACAGTTCACGAGCCGCCCGGGCCTGCCGGTCGGTCAGCTTGGGCGGGCGGCCACGGCGAGGCACCAAACCGGCCGAGCCGCCCGTGCGGGCCCGGCCCCGCAGCATCGAGACGTACGTCGCGGTCAACCCGAACACCGCGGCGACCTCGTCGATCCGCCGACCCGCGTCGGTCAACGCGACGATCGCCAGGTTCCGCATGCCGCTGTCATCGCTGTCGTACCGGTAGACCAGCACCCGACCCAAGGTCACCAGCACCTGCCCGTCGGGCCCGGACCCCTAGGCGCAGCACGCCCGGTTCGGCATCCTGGTCGATGAGCGGGCCAGCCGGCGCGGCGGAAGGCGGCGAATGAGCGTTTCGGCGGGCAGGCCAAGCGCTCGCTCCAAACGGAGTACATCGTCGTAGCTGGCGGGGTGGGGCAGGCGTTCGGCGGTAAGCCAGGACGCCAATACGTCGGCCGGCATGCCGGCGTTGCGAGCCAGCGCGGCTTTGGTCAGGCCGGTGCGCTTGAACGCGCTCGCCAGCGCCCCAGCGAACGCCAGCGGGAGCGTGTCGATCAGTCGGCTGACCTCGTAGAGTTGGCGCCACGTGAGAATCTGCTCGGCGCGGTCCTTCTGCGTGCGCATGGCGGCCGCTCCCGCCTGCACATCCTGAAAGCGCAAGAAGTATTGGTCGAAGTCGATCCCCAACTCGGAACCGACGAGATGCGCGGCGGTGACCTCAAAGGTCCGATCCGGACGTGTGCAGCGCGGAGGTCATGTTCGCAATCTGCTGTGCCGAGCGTCCACTGCGGCGCAGGAGACCCACGCTGGCATTCTCGAGTTCCTGGTAACTCAGGCAATGTCCTGCGTCGGTATCCGGCAGACCAGCGGCGCTGCCCGGTGATTTATTTGGCTCATTAAACATCTAAACACCTGCTGTAGTTGGATTCATAACGGCATCGTTAGGCCGTCAATAACGGCGGATGGCCGTAAACCCTTGTGAAGACTGCGTTTCGTACCGCCATCTGTTGCCGTAGCTGGTTGATGAGTTACGAAACAGCTGCCGTTATGTTGCTCACTGCCTTCCCAAGAGCGCATCGGAAAACTCGTAGCATCACGGGCTGCCTTGCTTCGTATAGCAACCGATCGAACGTTCGCGCATCCGGGTGCCGATTACCGAGCCCCCGACGCACGCGCTACCCATGGAAGCCGTGAGTTTCAGGTTGGAACAGCGCCAGCAGTTCGTTGGCGGGGCGCCGGCTCGATCCGTCACGACTGATGCACCGCCGAACCAGCAGCGACTCGATGCGTGCCCGGCGTAAATCTCACGGGTAGCGGGGGGTCATGGTTCGAAACGAGTACGGGGATACCGCGCGCGGCGAGATCGCGCGCCACACGTGCCAACCGTTCCTGCTCCGGCCACCCGAATCCGCCGGGGGCATAAGTCAAAACGTCGGCCGGTCATCTAACGGGGCGTATGGGGGATCCAAATAGGCCACGTCGCCTACCTGGGCCTGGCCCAAGGCAGTGGCGAAATCCGCGCAGAGTATCTGGGGCGTGTGCGAGCTTGGCCGACCATCGCGCCATCACCGCTTCTGGTAGTTGCGGCGCGCTGAGCGAGCGGCCCCACGGCACATTGAGCTTGCCTTTGCGGTTGTAGCGGCATAGACCGTTGAAGCCGTGCGCGTTGATATAGACGAGGTCTACCTTGGCGCGTTCTGCACCCATGGGTTGCTCGTTGAACGCGCTACGCAGCGCGAGGTAGGCGTTTTTGGCGCGATTGCCGGGAATCAACAATTGCCGGCAGCGCGCGAGCAGCCCGGCGCAATCGTCCACTAGGCAGCGATAAAGATTGACCAGGTCCTGGTTCATGTCGGCTACGAGGTAGGACTCGTAGTGGCTCCCGACGAACACGGCGCCCGCGCCGACGAACGGCTCGATTAGGCGCCGTCCCGGCGGCAGCAGCGCAAGGATATGTGGGAGCAGACGACGCTTGCCGCCGGCCGACTTCAGAAAGGGCGGAGTGGCAGCGGACGGGGGCAACAGTGGATGCGCAGGCATCCAACCTGTAGCCCCTCTTCGTTCAGTCATCGCCTGAAGGCCCTGAGGCCTTCTAGTTAGATCCGGTCGGATCCGCGTCACGCGGGCGTGCTGCCGTGGCGCCGGCCATATAAACACGCTTACTTATTACGTGGGGTGAGTTCGGAAGAACCGCCCCTGATGTGCATCACCTCCAGTCGGAGGCGCTCGCCGGGCTCACGCCCCTTCAACAGCGTGAGCAGGTGAGCCAATGGAAAAGCATGAGCAGCAGCCCCTTCGGGTGATGGAGCTATTCGCGGGCGTCGGTGGATTCAGATTGGGATTGGAAGGACAACCTGGGGCAAGCAGAGAGTCGACCGTCGCCGTTTCAGGTGGTATGGAGCAACCAATGGGAGCCGGCGACCGGGCGCCAGCACGCCTCGGAAATATATACGGCGCACTGGGGACCTGATGGCCATCACAACGAAGACATCTTCGCTGTGCTGCAGGACGACACCAAGTTCGCCACCCTCCACGCGACCGCGCCGCAGATCCTGGTCGGCGGCTTTCCGTGCCAGGACTACTCCGTGGCCAAGGCCGCTTTGGTAAGGCCAACGGTCTCGCGCGGGCAAGAAAGGTGTGCTGTGGTGGGCGATACAGCGACATCCTGCTGCCGGTGCGCGAGCGATAGCGCCGCCCCATCCAGTACCTCGTGCTCGAGAACGTCGACCTGCTTGTTGAAGTCGCCAAGCAAGGCTGCGCGGGCGCGACTTCGCGTGTCATCCTGGTCTGTCCTCTGGGAAAGCCTTGGGTACGCTAGTGGAATGGCGCGTCGTCAATGCCGCCGATTATTGATCCCCGTAACGGCGCAAAAGGGTGTTCATGGTGGCCTATCACCGGACCACCGTCGGCGTATAGACGCTTGCTGCGCCAAACACTGCTGGCGGGCCCCGGTGCGTGGATGTCCACGCGACGGGACCCTGGCACAAGCGTTTCCGGCTTGCTCAGGGCGAGCCCTGGGCCGCCTAGCTGCTCGAGCCGGTCCACTGCGGTGCTGGGCGGACCCAAAGGGTCACCACGTCAGGGGAGGCGGTACCTCGGCCGGCCAATGCCGGCAACCGGTCGCCGTTCGCCAGCGCCGTGACTCATGGTCGGGGTGGCCAGGTGGTCCGCGGACTGTGCCGCGCCCACCCGGCCATCAGGCCCCAAGACACTGGGCGAGGTAATTGCTCGAGGACCACCGCTGATACGTCCCACGTTTTATATCGACGATGCCGACTCCCGGCCATCGGCTTGGCGGACGAAGGGCCGCGAAACACCTGCCGCGCCCGTCAGCGCGACCGGACACTCCGTACTTCTACGAGCGAAGGGCCGATGGCGTTCCCGGACCCACTGGACCGGCTCGTCGCGCACCATCACACTCGGCGAAGGCGGGTCCGTCGCCTTCACGCTGCAAGCACGTGGTCCACCGGCGCGAACAACTCAGGCTTGCGGCGATTGCTGCCGGAGGAACAGAGGGAACTCAACGGATTCCCGCACGTGCTTTACGGCACACCCCGGGGTGTCGGAGCTACCAAGCGTGCCTTCCTGATGGGCAACGCGCTGGTGGTGGGCTTGGTGCAACGCATTGGGCAGGCGCTGGCCGCCGTTGACGCCGACAACGCAGCGGGTGCGTCCGCGCCGGCGCAAGCGCGGAGGGAGGAGACGTGCGACGTGTAGTCATCGCTGAAGGGCGGATGCGCGGCGGAGCTGTGGGCGGCACCAAGCGCCGACCAGGGCAACTGCCCATGGGCCTGGCGCCGCCCCGTGCGCACGGGGTGTTGATGCAATTGCGCCTCGGCAGACGGGCGCCGGCAAATAGGCGCAGCGTCACGTTGGCAGCCGCAGGACATCCCCGTCCCGCCAAGCAACGCGAGTGGTGTTGTTGTCGATACAAATTTGCGAGCTTGCGTGCTCCGGTCCCGATGCGGCCCATGGTCGCGGCCATCGGTCACAGACTGTCGTCGGCACGATCGCGTAGTACCTGTGCAGGCTAAAACTCATCAGCTACATGCGGTTCCTATCACCTGTTTGAAGGAGATTGTCATGTCGTACTTCGAAACTGTCGGTTCCCTCGACGAGGAATTTGTCGACACGGAAATCTGTACTGCCGACCCCATCCTGGCCGCGCTGGCCGCGGCCACCCTCACGCGTCTTCGGGGCAAGCCCTCGGACCTGCGTCATGTACTGGTCGTAGCGACGCAGTTCCTCGCCCACCGGGGTCTCGTCCTCGGCTGGGCCCGATGGCACGGGCCGCACGCAGCACGATCAGGAGGTGTCCCAATGCAGCGCGCACGCTGGCCGGATGATGCGCACTGGTCGCACAGCTACAGCGGGGAAGATGGCGCTCGAGGAACTCAGCCACGAGCGTCTCGCCAACGTCGGCCAAACGCTTGTTGGCCTGCTGCATCCACATCGACAGGTGCACCACCGCCGCTTCGCAGATTCGCACGTAGCCGGTGGTGTTGCCGCGCTCGAGCAGGTACCCGCGGTATGCCTGGACGTACCGGTCCAGCTGAGTACAGCCGCGCGCGCGGGCAGTAGGTTCCGATCGGAAAGGGCGCTCCGTTCGCATGGCCGTCTCCAGGTTGTGGAGTCGCCAGTGAACCGGGGCGGCAAAACTATGTATAGCAACTCACGGCAGTGACCGTGGGGCGGCCCCGTCGCCGCTCATCAAATGCCATCCTGCGGCCAGCAACTACGCATAGTTGAGACCTATGCATAGGGGTCGCTATGCAAAGCTTTGCATAGCGACCCGTTGCCGCCTGTCGATATTCCTGAAAGCGGACTGTCAATATTAGGGAAGCAGACGTTCGCGCCACGTTTACGTTGGAGTGCTCGCGCCCAACTCACCGCTGCGCGCTGCGGTCACCGCGCTGGCACCGGCTTCTGCGCCGACGCCGGGCCTGCACTACCGCCCGATCGGCTCGCCGCCCGACGGCCCACGCGAAGAGTGATTGT
>CAVRXF010000026.1:0-16752 GCA_963724925.1 uncultured Actinomycetota bacterium
GGTGTCTCCCACTTCACTCAAGCGCCCTCATGTCGCACGCACCCGCAGGTGGCCACCATCCTGCGCGCCGTCGACCAGTGTTACATCTGGGCCTTGTTTGACCGTCAACCCATGCACAGCTGGTCTGTCGGGGCGAGTCACCCTGCTTGGTGACGCCTGCCACGCCATGCTGCCGTTCATGGCCCAAGGCGCGGCGCAGGCCATCGAAGACGGCGCAACCCTGGCCGCCTGCCTGGCCGGGGGGGCGAGCGAAACTGACGTGCCCGCGGCGCTGCGCCGATACGAGCAGCTGCGTATCCCGCGCGCCACGCGTCTGCAGGCCCTATCAGCGCAGAACAAGACCCGCTTCCACTTGGCCGACGGGCCGCAACAACGACAACGCGATGCCCAAATGGCCGCTGGCTCGACCGACTGGTCGTTCGAGGCGGTTGCCTGGCTGTACGAGCACGACGCCACGCTGCCCGTCCCCGCCCGCCACGCACGTTGACACGGGGTGACCAACACCAGAAGTGGCGCCGTCACGTCACTGTCCTGTGCTGAATGGGGTCCTCCACCGATCTGTGGGGAATCCGTGGGGAAGTTCGCTCGAGAACGGCATCGGTGCTGGTCAGCGCGTGGGCTCGGCGGGCTGTAAATCCGACGGATGATTCCTACGCAGGTTCGAATCCTGCACCTGCCACAGGGGTGCGTCATGCGGTTGACGTTGCGTCGGGGTCACTATTGGAGGGGCGTGATGTGCAGAAGGCGGGCCGGGGCCCGGCGGTGTGAGGAGTCGTTTCGTGGGTTGCGCGCTCGGGTTTGGCTGAGGCGAGGATGGCTGGTCGTAGAGCGCTTCTTCGGCGGTCTGGGCGCAGCCTGGTTGGTCACAGGCAAGCGGGGTCGAGGTCGAGGAAGAGGCGGTCCGGTGCGGCCGTGGTCTGCAGGGCAGCCAACGCAACAGGCAGTTCGTAGCAGTAGAAGTAGCGCGCCGCAGCGCGTTTGCCGTCGGCGAAGGCGTCGTCGCGGTCCGCCAAGGCCAGCAGCTGGTCCAGCCAGAGCCACGCGACCACCACGTGCCCGAACGCGTCGAGGTAGATACCGGCCGCCTGCAGGGCAGTCGCCGGGTCGCCGTCCCGCCAGAGGCGCGCGGTGACGTCGACGACCGCACGCGCCGCGCCGTCGAGGGCATCCGCGTAGTCCGGGTACCGCTCACGCCCCCCAGCGGTGGTCGCCGCGATGCGCCCGAGCAGCAGTCGCAGCCCGGCGCCGTCCTTCATGATGAGCTTGCGGCCTAACAGGTCCAGGGCCTGGATGCCGTGGGTGCCCTCGTGGATCGGGTTGAGACGCTGGTCGCGGTAGATCTGCTCGACGGGGTGATCGCGGCTGTAGCCGTAACCTCCGAGGACCTGGATCGCCAGATCGTTGGCTACCAGACCGTAGGTCGACGGCCACGACTTGGCGATCGGGGTGAGCACGTCCAGCAGCAGCCGCGCATCGTTCGCGACCGGTCGTCCGCCGTCCTGCGTAGATCGTCGTCGAGGCGCGCGGCATACAACACGAGCGCCAACGCGCCCTCGACGTACGCCTTGGCCTGCAGCAACATTCGGCGGACATCGGGGTGGGCGATGATCGGCACCGGTTGGGCAGCGGGGTCTTTGTCCCAGGCCAGCCGGCCCTGGACGCGTTCCTTCGCGTAGGCCAGGGCGTACCGGTAACCGGCGTACCCGATGGCCGCCGCGCCTGAGCCGACCCCGATCCGCGCCTCGTTCATCATGTGGAACATGTAGGCCAGTCCTGCGCTCTCCTCGCCGACCAGGTAGCCGACGGCTCCGGGCCGTCCCGCCGGGGTCGCCCAACCCGCGCCGAACGACAGCACGGTGTTCACGGTGCCGCGGTAGCCCATCTTGTGGTTGAGCCCCACCAGCTCGATGTCGTTGCGTTCGCCCAGCGTCCCGTCGTCGCCGACGAGGTACTTCGGCACCACGAACAGGGACAGCCCCTTGGTCCCGGCTGGCGCGCCGTCGGTTCGGCTGAGCACGAGGTGCACGATGTTCTCGCTGATGTCGTGTTCGCCGCCGCTGATCCACATCTTGGAGCCGCGCACGCGGTAGCTGCCGTCGTCTTGACGCTGCGCGGACGTCGTGATGTCGGCGAGGCTGGATCCGGCCTCGGTCTCCGACATGCACATCGTCCCGGTGAACCGGCCCTGGACCATCGGCGCGACGTACCTGCGCGATTTGCTCGGGCGTGCCCTGCGCGAGAAGCAGGTTGACGTTGCCGAGGGTGAGGGCCGGTAGGCCACGGCGGAGATGTTCGCCGCCTGCAGCCAGGCGCTGGCCGCCGTGAACACCGTAAGCGGAAGATCGGAACCGCCGTGGGCCGAGGGCAACGACGCCCACATCAGCCCCGAATCGGCGATCGCCTTCACGGCTCGACCGGTCGCTTCGGGCAGGATGGCTCGGCCGGCATCGAAGACCGGTTCGTCGCGGTCGAGTTCGGCGTAGCACGGCAGCAGGCGCTCCACCGCCACCATTCGGGCCAGATCAAGCACCAGGTTGATCGACGCGCGGTCGTGGTCGGTGAACGGCGCGTGCGTGCACAACCCCTCCACGTCCAACCAGTCGAACAGCAGGAACCGCAGATCCTCTGCCGACAACAGCTCCGTCACTTCGTGCGACCTCCACGTTTCGGCTGCCAAGGCGTTTATCGGGATCACTCTCTCAAACGACCAGCGGGTCGGCACCATCGCACCGCACGTCCACGAGCGTCGCCGCGGACAGCCGATGCCCGAACCCAGCGCCCCCCGGGTGAGCCTGCGCAACCATGCACCCGTGGATACCGCTGCCCAGCCGCACAGAATCGACAGTTGAAGGGGATCCACAGAGAGCCGCGGCCAAACTGTGTCCCGGCTGGATGGGCGCCATCGGGCGCCATAGAAGTCATGGCCGACCTGCTTTTCGGCGCCCATGCCCGCACGCTGTTCGACAGCCCCGATCCCCTGTCGACCAGCGGGATCAGTGTTGCCGCCCGGTTGCTGCGCTGCCGGCGCTGGCAGGCGCGGTTGGTTTGCCCGTGTAATGATGGTTCGCGGTGGCCGCGGCTGAGCCGGCGTCGCCACGGCCATGTTGCTCATGCTGATCACTACCCGTCGGATGGCGACCTGGGCGATCGGTGGAGTTGACCTCTGATCGGTGAAGGGAATCGCTTTGGACGGAACGTTGGCGTGGCCGCTGGAGTTCGCGGCCCGGACCTATGGGGACCGCACCGCGGTGATCGACGCAGACCGGGTTTGGACTTATCACGAGCTTCACGGCCGGGTGCGCCGCCTCGGTGCCGCGTTGGATGGGCTGTCCCTTTCCCCTGGTGCGCCGATCGGTGCGTTGCTGGCCAACTCGGCGGAGCTGCTCGAGCTGTGGCTGGCGGTACCGGCGTATGGGCGCGTCCTCGTCCCGCTCAACACGCGGCTGGCTGTGCCGGAGCTGGCCTTCATCGTCGGCGATGCGCGAATCACGACGCTTGTTGTCGACGCCGCCCACCTGCAGACCGGTCGGCGGCTGCGTGAGCAGTGCCAGGCCCTCAGCGTCCTGGTGTTCGCCGGTCCAGGGCAGTGCCCGCCGGACTGCATCCCGTTCGAGGCGCTGCATTCGGCTGACGGGATCGCACCGCCTGATCTGGCCAGCGACACGACCGCCGCGGTGATGTACACGGGCGGGACGACGGGTCATCCGAAAGGGGTGCAGCTGAGCCACGGTAACGTGCTGGCCAATTCCAAGCACGTCTGGATCACCAACCGCCTGCTGCCGGATGACCGGTGGCTGCATGCCAGCCCGCTGTTCCACGCCGCCGGTTCGCAGATGATCCACCCGCTTACCTGGGTCGGCGCGACGCACGTGCTGACCAGGCATTTCGATCCGGGGGAGTTCGTTCGGTTGGTGGCCGAGCACCGAGTGACCGCGACGCTCATGGTCCCGACCATGATCCGGATGATCGTGGATCATCTGGCGGCGGATCCGGGCGTGGACATGTCCAGCCTGCGGCTGCTGACCTACGGGGCGGCACCCATGCCGGTGGATCTGCTGCGGAGCGCTGCGACAGTGCTCGACTGCGAGTTCCTTCAGGGCTACGGCATGACCGAAGCCGGCCCGGCCGTGACGACGCTCTCGCCGCAGGCGCACCGCGCTGCGCTGGCCGGAGACCACCTCAACCGCCTCGAGTCGGTTGGCTGCGCGATGCCGGGCGTGCAGCTGGAGGTTCGAGATGCTCACGGCCAGCCGGTGGCCGAGGGAACCGTCGGGGAGGTCTGGGTGCGCGGCCCCAATGTCATGCAGGGTTACCTGAACCGGCCGGCAGAGACCGAGCAGGTGCTGGTCGGACGGCTGGTACCGCACCGGGGACGCCGGCCGCCTGGATGGCGCTGGTTACCTCTACCTGGTGGATCGGCTGCGGGACATGATCATCAGCGGCGGCGAGAACGTGTACTCGATCGAGGTGGAGCGCGCGGTTGGGACGCATCCGCAGGTTACCGAGGTTGCCGTGGTGGGGGTCCCGGACGACCGGTGGGGTGAGCGGGTCCACGCCGTCGTGGTCGTGACACCTGGGTCGTGCGTGACTGCGGATGACGTGGTTGACCACTGCCGTCCGCTGATCGCCGGGTACAAGCTGCCAAGCTCGGTCGAGATAGGAACTGACCCGTTACCCAAGTCTGGGGTTGGGAAGATCCTCAAGCGAGAGATCCGGCAGAAGCTGGCGCAGTCGAGGACGACGAACGGTCATGCCCTGATGAGCCGCGCGCCTGTTTGACTCGGCCTTCATGGTGAGGGGGCTGACCCCGGTAGCGGGTTGCACGGAGCGTGCGGGGTTGGGTTCCTCGGGTTTGGGAGTGTTCGGACTCTCCAGCGGGTCAGGGCTCGGTGCTGTTTGGGGGCGGGAGACGCCAGCTGCACAGCTGCCGGGACAGGGCGACCAGGCGTCCGGTGGAGTCCCAGATTCGGGCGTCCTCGTGCATCAGCCCGCCGGCGACGTCCGCGGTGGTGGTGAGCACCTGCAGCCACCCTGGCGCTGGATGGGCGCGGATGTGGCCGGTGAACTCCAGGGTCGGGGTCCAGCCGATCACCCCCAAATCGAAGGTGACCGGCGGGAAGGCGTCCAGGGCCCACAGCAACGACAGCACGTCCGGTTCGCGACCGTCGGCCAGCCGCAGCCAGCCTCGGATGGCGCCCTGGTGAGACGGCTCGCCTCGCAGCCAGCCGGCGCAGGCGGGGTCCAGGCGCAAGTCCACCCGGTCCAGCAACCTAGAGTCGATCGGGTAGCCGGACCGTTCGGGACTGTCCAGGCACTCCCCGACCGGGGGCATCCGCGGTGGCGCCTCGGTGCGCAACACCGGGTGGGTGCGCTCGGCCAGCGCGCCGAAGGTCGCCAGCCCCCGCACCCGATCAACCCGGCGGCCGGTCTGGTCGGTCTGGCGCAGGGCGAACTGCCCGGTCGACATCTCGCGACCGGCACGCAGCACCTCGGTGGAGATGTTCACCGCACCTTCGGACAGCGGGCTGAGGAAGTAGGCGCTCAGCGCCAACGGGTCCGGATGTCGCCCGTCCTGGTCGAGGACCCGCCGTAACGCCGCCGCGGCCATCGCCACGAGCATCCCGCCGTTGACGCCGTTGCCCACCCGCCAGGCGTCGTCGATAACGCCGCTAGCCACCGACGGGTCGGCGGTGCTGGTTAGCGCGATCGCCTGGTCGAACTCGAACTGACCCACACCGGGAGTCTGTCAGTCGTCTCGTCATGGGCTATGCCCGATGCGCGTCCGATTCGGGCGCGTTCTCGGCTGACGTCCCCACCCGCCCGGGTCGGCGGTGATCGCGACAAGGTCGGGCACCAAGCCCTTGCGGGCCTGATTGCCCGACGTGCCGCTGCCGAGCGGGGGATGCTGGCCGTCGCGGGCCGACCCCATCCATCATCGTGTCAACCAGCGATGAGTGGCCCGTTTCCCGTTCCGAGGAGCCTTACATGGTCGCATCCATGCCCCGTGTCATTTTCGAGCCCGAGCATGAGGAGTTCCGCAGCTCGGTGCGACGCTTCTGCGAGCGGGAGATCGCGCCGTTCTACGCCGAGTGGGAGCAAACCCAGAGCGTGCCCAAGTCGGTGTGGCGCAAGGCCGGGCAGCTGGGCATGTTGTGCGGCTGGCTACCCACGCAGGAGGGTGGCCCGGGCGGCGGATTGCTGTGCGACATCGTCGTGTGCGAGGAGCTCGGTCGCATCGGCGCGACCGGGCCGGGCTTCTCGCTGCATTCGCTGGTCGTGGCGCCCTACCTCGTGCATTACGGCACGGCGGCCCTGAAGCGGGCCGTGGTGCCGGGGCTGGTCAGCGGCGAGCGGATGGCCGCCATCGCGATGACCGAGCCGGGCACCGGCAGTGACCTGGCCGGCATCCGCACCCGCGGCGAGCGCGACGGGGAGGGGTGGGTGCTGTCGGGTCAGAAGACCTTCATCACCAACGGACTCAACGCCGACGTCGTCGTCGTGGCCGCCACGACCGAGCCAGAGCGGGGTGCGCACGGCTTGTCGCTGTTCGCGGTGACCGGCGACATGCCCGGGTTCACCCGCGGGCGCAACCTGCCCAAGATCGGCCAGCATGCGCTGGACACGACCGAGCTGTTCTTCGACCAGGTGCGGGTGCCGGCCGATCACCTTCTGGGTGAGCCCGGCAAGGGCTTCGGCTATCTCATGGAAGGGCTGCCGCAGGAGCGGCTGCTGATCTCGGTGCAGTGCCAGGCGCGCGCCGAAGCGGTGTTCGCGGAAACGATCGCCTACGTCAAGGACCGCTCGGCGTTCGGTAAGCGGATCGCCGACTTCCAGAACACCCGCTTCAAGCTGGCCGGGATGTGGGCCGACCTGCAAGCCGGGCGCGCGCTGTGCGACAGCCTGCTCGGCCAGCGCCTGAACGGGCGCCTCGATGCGGTGGGCGCCTCGACCGGCAAGCTGTGGCACTCGGAGATGCTCGGGCGGGTGACCGACGAGTGCCTGCAGCTGCACGGCGGCTACGGGTACATGCAGGAATACCCGGTATCCCGCGCCTGGCTCGACGCCCGCGTCGAGCGCATCTACGGGGGCACCTCGGAGATCATGAAGGAGATCATCGCCCGCGCCCTCTGCGACCAGGGCTAGCCCTGACCGACGGAACCGGGCCCGCCCGGTGCTGTCGTATTCACGCTGGATCCCGGCGCCGATCAGAGCCGGTGTCACCCGGGCCGGGACCCTGCCAGCCTGGCGAACCCGGTGGACAGGAGAATCCTGGCTGGGCTATCTCCGGTGGCCGGTCGCCCTAGCGCACGCCTGAGGGTCCGCAGCCGGCCTCGGGCCCGAAGGGGGCGGTGGTGGCCGAGGTGGTGATAGGCGCGCCGCGGGCGTGCTTCTGGTTGCTCCAAGGTCCTCGCCGGCCCGCGGGCGCTGATCCATTGCGGCGGTCCGGGGCCGAGCAACCTAACCTAACGACCCATCATCGCCAGGCTGCGCGCCAGCGCAACCCATCATTCCTGGATCGCACGACCTGGGCCGGCGGGTCGGCGTCCTTCACCGGTGGATGCGTCGCAGGACCGCAGGTCTTGGGACAGCGCCCCCTTGGTCGCTTGCCAGGGCCAGGGACGAGACCCTGGCTTCGCAGGCTCTCAATGAGGGTGGCGGCGATGTCGAGCGCTTGGGGCGACGCGGCAGGCTGTCAGGCGACGTTAGGAACGGTCATGTGTCCGGCGGGCCTCCTGGGGTCGTCATTGTCGTGGCCCCGGTGGCGGACCGAAACGGCGCCGCCGATATGCTCCGGATGTCAGCAGGGCGATCCGAGAGTGGGAGCGAGATTTTGCGCACTTTGCCGATGACCCTCTCGGCCGCGGACGGCGTTCAGCTGGCGGTGCGGCGGTGGCTGCCGGAACCGGGTGACACCCCGAAGGGGATCGTGCAGATCGCGCATGGAATGGCGGAGCACTCCCAGCGCTACGGCGACTTCGCGGGCCATCTCGTGGCGGCCGGGTACGCCGTCTACGCGAACGACCATCGGGGGCACGGCGAGTCCGCCGCGAGCCTGCAGGAGGCCGGCCACTTCGCCGACCGTGACGGCTGGGTGAAGGCCGTCCAGGACCTGACCCTGGTGACTCAGCTCGCCCGGTCGGAGTTCCCCGGCGTTCCGGCGGTGCTGTTCGGTCACAGCATGGGCTCAATCCTGGCCCGTGCCTATGCCATCCGGTTCGGCGGCGACATTGACGGGCTGATCCTGTCCGCCGCCGGTGGTGACCCGGGGGTGCTGGCCAAGGTCCTGCTGCTTGTGGCCAAGCTGGAGGGTCGCGTCCGCGGCGGCCGAGCCCGCAGCACCCTGCTGGACACCGTGACCTTCGGCAGGTTCAACAACGCGTTCAAGCCCAACCGGACCAAGTTCGACTGGCTCAGCCGCGACCAGGAACAGGTCGACAGGTACATCGCCGACCCGTGGTGCGGCTACATCTCGACAACGACGTTCTTCGCCGACCTGTTCCAGATGGTGACCTTCGTCAATGACGAGGACAACATCGCCCGGGTGCCCACCACCCTGCCGATCTACCTGTTCTCCGGCGCCCTCGACCCGGTCGGCGACAACACCAAAGGGGTGCAGATGGTGGCCGAGCAGTACCGGCGGGCCGGCGTCAGCGACGTCACCTGTCGGTTCTACCCGGAAGCGCGCCACGAGACGCTCAACGAGACCAACCGGCTCGAGGTCTTCACCGACGTCGAGAACTGGCTCGACACCCACATCGCCGGGAGGCGCTGACGTCCGCGTCTGCGCCTCGGCGTCCGAAGGGCGCCCCCCGTCATTCCGCGAGGAATCAAGGGACTCCTCACCTTTCTGTGGGTAGCTGGACGGTGATCCCGCAGTGCGTGCAGCACGTCGAGCTGGCTGGGTTTGAGCTTGGCGGGGTCTTTGACTAGTGCCCAGCGGCTGTGCTTGACCCACCGGCTCTCATCTCGCGGCGGTGGGGGTGGCGTCGTGGCCGAGTTCTTGCTCCCCATCAGCTCGGTGAGGCGTTCGTCTGCGGCCCTGAGGTGGCGCCGGAAGGTGGTGGGCGGGAGGCTCAGAGCGGCGGCGGCCGCGTGCAGCGTGGGCGGCGGCGCGAGGAAAGACCGGTGCGATACACGGTGCACGCGCCGGTGGGGTTGGCAGGCTTGACACGATGGCGAGCAGCTGCGGCAACGCCTCGACCCGGTCGGCAGTGGCGGGCCGGTAGGGACGCGGCGGCGACCAGACGGCAGTCGAGCAGTGGCGAGAGCAGGCGGGCAGCATGGCAGCCGTCGCCCGCTACGAGTGCGGCGCGGTTGGGGGAACCAGGACGGAGCACTCTTGAAGACAGCTACGGTCATCCGACTCGCCGCTTGGCGCATGGAACGCGAGATCATGTTGCACCGCGTTATGCCTATGCGCGGATGCTCGGCCAGAGCCTGGAGCCACAGGCCATCCACCATCGGTCGGATGCGGCAGGGTTCAGCCCCAGAGGGCGAGTTCGTCCGCGCGAGGCGCGTCGACGAGCGTTGAGGGAACATCGAAGGTCATCACGGCCTGCTGCTGTCGGGGTCCAGGGCGGCCAGCCCGGGTCTCCCTCTCGCGCCGAAGGTGACCCAGGCCTGGTGCATCTCGTCGGCGAGCTGCTGCGGGCGGGCCGGGATGGCCATGCTCGTCGTGATCGCGTCGAACACGAACATGAGTTCGAGCGCGTGGCAGGCCCCGAGACCGCCCACGGGTGTGGCCCACCCGAACTCGTAGAAATGCACCGTGCCCCCCGCTGCGTGGTGGGCGGCGGCCAGGCGAGTAGACGGGACCCGGAAGGCCGCGTCGGTGAGGATGGCGCAGGCAATGTCGCCCGCTGACGCCTGCGGGCGGTTCGCGGCATACGTCGCGACGGCGGGTGGGGGCCAGCCGTACCGGGCGCCCAGCAGGGGCAGGACATCCGGGGTCAGCGCCTCGGCGACGCCGGTGGGCACCAGGAACAGCCGGAACTCGTCGCGGGTGGTCCCGATGAGCAGCGGCATGCCGGTCGCGGACCCTTCGGCGATGCGGGCCAGCGGGATGTCGGGGACGATGTCGCCGTCGACGACGGGCATGAAGCACATGATGCCGATCCCGCCGGTGAGCACCGACTGGCCCCAGCGCTGCGGGTCAGGATCGGCTTGGAAGGCCAGCGTCACGTCCGACTGGGCGGCCACGACCGCCTCGGGGTCGAGGGCGGCAAAGGCCTCCGCCGTCGCCGGCACCCCGAGAGATGCGGCGACCTCGGCGCTGACCAGCCGGGCGTCCTCAGCCGAGCAGACCGCGGCCCCGCTACCGCTTTGGACGATGGCCCGGTGGAACAGGCCGCCCGCTGCCGGTGACGCCATCAGCGTCGCGACACTGATCCCACCGGAGGACTCACCGAACACGGTGACGTCCTCGGGGTTGCCACCGAAGACGGCCACGTTGTCACGGACCCACTCCAGGGCGGCAATCTGATCGCGCAGACCCAGATTGGTCGGGGCGCCGTCCAGGACGGCGAACCCCGGGACGCCCAGCCGGTAGTTGATCCCGATGAGCACGACCCCGTCCCGCGCGAACGCGGACCCGTCGTAGGTAGGAATGGAGTGCGCCCCCCGGGCGAAAGCCCCGCCGTGGATCCACACCATCACCGGCAGGCCAGCGCCTTCGGCAGGCGCCCACACGCTCAGGTTGAGGTAGTCCTGGCCAGGCGCCACCGAACTGGGCAGCACGGTATCGAGCGGCGGTGGGTATGCCGACTGGGCGGCTGTCGGTCCGTGTGCGGTCGCGTCCCGCTCGCCGCCCCATCCTCGAACCGGCTGCGGGGCCGGGTACCGATCCGGGCCAACCCCCGGTGCGGCATACGGGACGCCGAGGAAGGCGTTCACCCCGTCGCGGCTCGAACCGCGCACGAGACCACCGGAAACACGCACAACAGGATCCATACGGCCATCAAACCAGCCCCTGCTCTGACCCGAACCCACCACGCTCAGCTGGACAGGCGATGGGTGTCCCAAAGCCACCGCAATGTCCATAACCCGGATGCCCGCACCGTTGAGGGTCCCCCGGCAGGCGCTCCCGCGTGGGTCTCCCGTGACGCTTCACGCGCGGATCGCACCCGAGGACCAGCACGCTGATCGGCATGACACATAGCTCGAGTGTGGGGGGCGGTACCCGGGCTGCCCGGAGCGGCTGTCCGGGTCAGCCTCTGCCTCCTCTGTCGTGGCCGTGGGCAGTCTTGCGACCGCGGGACGGTGAATCGGCCTGACTCGGTTGCCGCTGCAAGAGCGGGGGAGTCCGAGCTTCTCCGACTGGCAACGGGTGTCATCGGCGGATCTGTGGGGAATTCGTGGGGAAGTTCCGCCGGGAATGGCATTTGTGCTGGTCAGCGGGTTGCGGTCGTCGGTCTGTAAATCCGATGGAGCATTCCTACGCAGGTTCGAATCCTGCACCTGCCACATCGATGCGTCACCGGGTTGACGGTGCAGTGGGTCACCATCGGGGTCGCCGTTTTCAACGGGCCGGGCTCTTGCGTGCGCATGGCACGGCCGGGGCAAGACACCTGGGCGACTGGTCTGGCCCTCGTTCGATTTCGGCTCCCGCTGAGGAGCCCTTGTGGGCGCGCGGGGCTGTCCGGCTGTGTCCGGGCGAGACCGGCGGTTAAAGGGGTGTGCGCGGTGGTGCCGCCGGTGCCGCATCGGGGTGCTCAGGTGCGCGATGGGTGAGTGCTCGTCGTCGCGGGTGGAAGGGCAGGTCCAGGAGTATCAGGTGGGCGAGCGTGACGGCTGTGGCGGTGAGCAGGTACCACGGCCAGGGACCGAGGACCGAGCAGCAGGGAGGGATTCTCGGGGGGGGCGGCCGCGACATGTAGTTGGATCCGGTGAGCCAGTCGACGACGCCGACGAACGCGGCGTACGCCGCTGTTGTTGTGATTGCGAACCATGTTGGCACGGATCGTGGGCGGGGGACGATCTGCAGACCGACCACCAGGTACAGGGCCGCGATGACGACGCCCAGGTGGCCAACCACGAACTGGAAGAACTCCAGCTGGGGAAAGCCGGCACCGAGGTCAGGTGTGAGGACGGCCTGCAGGGTTCCGGCCAGCGCCCAGTAGTAGGTGAGCTCGATGCCCAGCGACCACCCTGGCGACCAGCAGGCGATCGCCGCCACCACGAGCGCCACGTCACACAAGGCCAGCGGCAGCGAGCCGCGCACCGACCAGTGGCCCCCGATCATCGGGGTGCCGGCGAACACGAGGGCATCGACGGCCAGGATCAGGCTGCGATCGCGCGCCCGGCCCAACGCGCCCACCACCGGCCAGCGCCGGCACCCGACGCACAGCAGCGCGGCGATCACCGCCCCGGCCGCCACCGCGGTCCAATAGGCAACCAGCGTGCTCACAGGCTCATCATGGCCCCTGCTCCCGGGGATTTGGGTGCGCTATCCAGTCAACCCGAATGCCTACTGCGTAGCGGGCGTCGCCGCTGGTGACCGGGGACAACTGCGCCCCCGTAGCCGGACGGGTCGATGTTCTACCCCGCAGCGACCGCGGCTCCGGCGCGCTCGTCGCGGTTCGACCCGACCAGTACCTCGCGCTGACCCTACCGCTGGACGGCAACGGCGAGCTCGACGAGTTCTTCGCCCGGCTCATGAACCCCGCCTGACCGGCCGAGGACGACGAACCACGGGTGAGCAGCGACACGTCTTGCCGCAGGTCCGTCCCCCCGCCTCGACCTCGCCTGCGGTGAACGGATCTACCGCCCTCAGCACCGTCGACGGATCCGTCGTGCCCTCGCCGGCCTCACCGATCCTTGACGACCAAAGCTGCCCAGGGTGTCCGGTCGGTGCAGCATCCGATGCGCCCCGAGGTCCGCTACTGGCGTGTCGGATCGGGGCTGCTCACGGTGGGCTCGTTGGACGGCTCCGACGATGACGCGCGCTCCGATGCCGAGGATGACAAGATCGATGAGCATCTGGCAGGTGACCAGCAGCCGCGCGCCCTCGGTCTTGGCGGTGATGTCGCCGAAGCCGACGGTGCCGAAGACGGTGACCGTGAAGTAGAGCGCGTCGCTGCGGCTGAGCGGCTGGGTGAAGGTGCCCGGTGCCAGGTGCTCCAGGTCGAAGTAGGTTCCGGCATACAGCAGCAGGAACAGCGGCAGGCTCACCGCAAGCCCCTCAACGGCACGCAGCCCAGGATGGTCAGAGCGCCCGATCCGGCGCACCTGGTAGGTGACCAGGGCTACCAGCCCGACCAGACCCACGACGAGAAAGACGAGGGCCTGAGCGGTCGACCGGTCAAACGGCAGCGTGTAGTACAGCGCGACCAGAACAGTGGCGGAGGCCATCACACGCAACGCGGCCAGCGCGATCGCGCGCGGCGGTGGCGGCCTCGGGGCTGCCGTTTCGTCAGACACGAAGTGACGGTAGCGAAGCCCTCCGCCCGGCGCGGTGATCGCCACGCCGCGCCGACACGACCCCGGCGGTTAAGCTGCCTGCCAGGCCCATCGGGTTGCCGAGCGCCACCACGAGGCTGGCCGACCCGCAGCCGGGCCGTCCCCCGAATGCTCGACCAGAAAGCAACACGGTCCATTTGGGATTGGTGTGGTAGCGGCCGACGCATCGGCCACCGGTCCCGTGCGCCACAGTGCGTCATCTGAGGGCAGGTCCGAGCAGCTTTCCGCCAGCAGCAACGGATCGACATGCCCGATTCGCCGAGCGCAGCCGCGAGTCGTTGAGGTGGGCTCACCGCGCGGATTCAGGGGGATCAGCTCGCGCTGTGACCGCTTTGTCGTTGCGCATAGCGCCGACGAGCACTCTCATGGGCTTGGGTCAGCAGCTCACGAAGCTCGTCGAAGGTCTGCACACCCGGATTGACGATGCACAGGTGACATCGGGAGGACAGCGCACGGCGTTGTCGAAACCCCATAGCGTTGTATTAACCGTTGGGACTGAGTAGCGTTCATTTAAAGCACGGCATCCCCCAGGCTTAGGCTGCCGTGGTGTGATGTTGCCGGCTGGTCTTGACGTGAATTGGGCGTCGGCCCCACCCTTGTAACCGCAGAACCGTCAGCCCGCCTCGGTTCAAGGCCGTGCAATCCAACTAACGTCTTTGGGAGACTGCCATGGGGTCAGCGCGTGAGCACGTGGAACGACGACTTGAGCGGTACAACGACGGCGACCTAGAAGGGACTCATGCCCTCACCGCAGACGACGCGGTATGGGTGAGCCCGACTGGGCGCATCACCGGTCTGCAGGCCATCCTCGAAGAGGATCGCCGCGGCTTGGTGGCCTACCCCGATCGTAGGCTGAACGCATCGGACTGGTTCGAGTGCGGCGAGACCATCGTGATAGAGGGAGAATGGAAGGGGACCCACCACGGTGCCCTCACACTCCCGGACGGCTCGCAACTGCCACCGACGGGCCAGCAAATCACGATGCCCTGCGTCAGTATCTACCAAGTTCGAAATGATAAGACAATCGCTCGCCATCTATATTACGAGGCGTTCCCGGTGCTGATGCAGCTCGGCGTGACCACTCCAATCCGATCACCGCTGTGACTTAGGAACGAAGCATTCGGTGATTAGGAACGAACCATTCGGTAAGGGGCCAGCGGATGGCTCACTCACGCCGCGCTGGCGAACCGGCCGTCAGGAATCTGCGTGCCACATCTCCGAGGGCCCAATCGTATTCAGGCGGGTCGATCTGAGTCTGACCCGGATCCGCGACTAGGGCTTGAGTGTTGAGGACGGTCGGACCGGGAACCGGTTTTGCGGTGTGTTTGGGTGTCGGAAGGTGGTGTCGGGCGCGGGGAGTGTGCCCGGTCTCGCCCGGGGTGGCGTTGGTCCGAGGGTCCTGGTCGTCGGGATGGGACAGCGGCCTCAGGCCGCGCTGTCGAGTTGGCGGATTCTGGCCAGCACGCTGGACAGCAGGTGGTGCCCGGGTGGCAGCCGTAGGGTCAGGCGCCGGCCTGTGGTGCAGACCAGTCGGGCTGGCACGCACAGCAGTTCGTGACGCAGCCGGGCGGCGTGGGCGCTGTGGTGGTGCTGATCCATTCCGGTCAAGGCTTGCAGCAGCACCGACAGGTGCCGGCCATCAGCGCGGCCCACATCCACACCGCGTTGATGGCGGTGTGAGCCGAGGGCAGGTGGCGCAGGCCGGCGCCGAGCTTGGCCTCACGGATGCGCTCTTCGATGTCAGTGGCGCTGGAACCAGGCCTCGACATCGCGGACCGTCTGGCCCTGCTCGCCCTGCTCGCCGGGTGGCTGCTCGCCGCGGTCGACCTGGTCGCGGGTGGGGATGTTGGTGACGATGAAGGAGACCGCGTAGGCGTGGGTCGCGGTGCCGTCCAACGCCAACGCCAGCTGGTCGGGGTCGATGGTGCGCCGTCGCCGGGATCGGGGGTCGGCGAGATGGCCTCGGCGTCGATGCGAACCCGCCGGATGATGGTGTAGCTGGCCTCGGGCCAGCCGGCGGGGGCGTAGTCGACCGCAGCGACTTGCGCCCCGGGCATGTCCTTGGCGTCGGCCCAGGCGTGCGCGCCGACACCGGCGTAGGCACGCCACATCGCGGTGTTGCGTTTCGCTCCGATCGCAAAGTCACAGCCGTGCTCGACCGCGGCAAGGCCAGTTCGGCGGTGAAGTAGCCGGCGTCCGCGCGCATCCGCAGCCGGTCCTGCCTGGCCGCCGCGGCCCGCGCCGGCTCGGGAATCCGCCCAGCGCCCGACCCAGCAGCGCCGCGGCCCGGGGCCGCACATCCTCGTTGCCGGCCAGCAACTCCGCCGCCATGCTCAGACCCGCCTCGGCCCACGTGGCCAGATGCGGACGCCCGGCGCGTTGCCCGGCGTAGTCGTAGGCCACCCCCTGCTTGGTGGACCCGTACACCTCCACCTCAGTGGAATCCATGTCGATGGTGACCGCGGCATCCAACACCGCTCGACGCCGGGCCGGCAGCAGCCGGTACGCGTTAGCCGTCAAGGCCGGGATGGCGCTGTGCACCCCGGCCAGCTGATCAGGACCAAACCGGCGCGCCAGACCGGCCGCCGTCGTGGACGCCAACACCAGCACCACGGACAACTCCACCGCCGCCAGGTCGGCGCGCTGGCGATCCAACCGGACCAGCGCGTCACCGCCGAGCAGCTGCGACTGTGCCAGCCCGACCAGCAGCTCACCAGCGCTGGCGCCCCGATTGCGGCGCTTGATCGACCCAACCTCACGGTCGAAGATGCCGACCACATCCAGCTTGTCCACCAACTCAGCAATCGCCGCAACCCCCGACGTCGCCGTCAGCGACGGATTCGCCACGCCGATCCGCACCCGCTTCCCGACCCGGCCACGACGACCTATTCTCTTCACCTACAAGGTGCTTCTCCAAACTTGGAATCGACGGTCTCAGCAACCCCGATTCTCCAAGCAGGACAAGCACCTTCGTCATCTCACACGCCGAACACCCGCCCATCTACTCGCGGATCCAGGTCTGAGCGTGGGGCCGGCTCGTGGGCTGTCGCTTGTTTGAGGAACCATTGCAGAACGCTGATCGTGGTGGTCAACGACGTTTCGTCGGCCATGGTCGAGAGATCAAAGCCTGGGCGAAGCTCTAGTTTCGCTGCGGGGATGTCAACACCAGCGATGGTGTTGAGCTGCTGACGTAGCTCCTCGCGAAACGCTGGGTCGTCGAAGGGCGCTCGGTTGGCCAGGTGCTGGAAAACCACCTCGAACTTGCCGCTGGGGTACAGGGCGCACGGCCAGATC
>CAVRXF010000027.1:0-14417 GCA_963724925.1 uncultured Actinomycetota bacterium
CTCCAATCTCAAGCCCAAATCCGACCGCCCCCCGTCGAGCAAAGTAACGCCATAAACTCGCCCAAGGCAACGGGGCAGAACTCAAGACAACCGCCACAGTTTGGGCCCCCGAGGATCGCTTGCGGGCCATGGTGACGCCCAGATCGATCCGGCGCTGGTCGCGTTGTTCGCGCCTCTTGCAACTATTCCAGGCCAGCACCACATCCATTGGATCGACGCAGCGTGTCGCCATCCCCGCCGACTCCACGTGCAGGAGACTTCCGAACCGTCCCCTCCGTCAGGCGCACCCGAAGTGTTTGCTGCTGCGCACACTCCACGCGGCACTGGTCCTGGCCAACCGGTTGTGGCGCCAGGTTCGACGGCGTCCAGCAGGACCCGCAGCTCGCCGTGGCGGCGATGTTCGCGACCATATTCGCCGCCCAGATGTGTCCCCCAGCGGTGGCGCCCCACCAGCTGGACCGTCCACTCTTGCTCAGTGGCCTCGCCGGGCCCGACCTGCCTGGACCAGCGTGCCGGGTGTCGAGCGCACCTGGGTTGGGAGAGTACCGCCACGTCTTCTGATGGGGCGGCGCGGACCACCACCGTTAGCAGGCCCACCCCAGGTGCGTCGCGGCCAGCCATCTATAATGACCTGGCGAGAACGTCCTCAGCATCCAGCCGTACGAGAACCGTCGTTGCCAGCACAGAGGGCGGCGTCATTGAGAGATGAACCAATTGACCATCTACGGGCTTTCAGGACCAGTGGCCCTGTCCGCTGTGGAACCCGGAACACGCGTTCCTACTGGCCAAGAGTCTTCGCCAAGGAAGGTACACCGTTATGCCTGTTGATCTTCAGGCGGAGTCGATCGGGCCGGTCGATGTCGCTGTCATCATGTTCGACGGGAATCAGTTCAACGGAGATGTTGCTCCCGCCCTCGCTGATCTGCACGACAGCGGGACAGTGCGAGTCATCGACCTCGCTTTCGTGCGCAAGGAAGAGGACGGGACTACCTCGATCGTGGAGGCTGGCGACGCGGACGTCGCCGATGCGTTCGAGCGGGTGAACGATGCGCAGTTCGATTTGTTGAACGACCAGGACCTCGCTGACATCGCCGAAGGGCTCAGGCCGTCGTCGTCCGCGCTGGTCATCGTGTGGGAGAACTCGTGGGCTGCTCGGTTCACGGCGGCCGTGCGGGGGTCCAACGGCGAGTTGATCGCCATGGAACGAATCCCCCGCGAGAGTGTGCTGCGGGCCATCGCGGCCTTGGACGAGGACTGAGGAGGAGATATGCCCCGGAGGATGGGACGTCCCGGACTGATGGGCACGATGGCGCGTACAGCGGTCGTTGCTGGGACCGCCACGGCGGTCAGCGGCAGCATGCGCAACAAGCAGGCCCAAAAGGCTGCAGCGCAACAGCAGGACGCTGCGGCGCAGCAGCAGGCCATGGTCGACCAGGCTGCCGCGCAGGCGGCTGACCAGGTACGGGCCCAACAGGCGGCACCGCCGGCCGCTGCATCGACGGACGACAAGATCGCCAAGATCAAGGAGCTAGGTCAGCTCAAGGACTCCGGGCTGCTCACGGACGAGGAGTTCGCGGCGGAGAAGTCCAAGATCCTGGCCGGCTAGCCCCGCAATTCGCACATGCTGTGGGTTGGGTGTCTGTTATCTGGATTTGATGGCCGCCCGTCCTGCCATCCTTCGGCGTTCTCGATGGCCTGCACGGAGAGTGCCTGTAGTTCACCGACGAGTTCTTTCAGACGGCGGGCGTTGTCGAACCAGGGTCGGTAGCGCTGCTCCTGTTCCGGGGTGATCTTGCGGGTGATGGGTTTGCCGTCTGACTTGCGGATCCAGCTCAGATACGGCCCGTGCAGGACGGGCGGGTCCGCCCGGCAGCGGCAGCCTGGTTTGCCGCAGGCGGTGCTGCGCCGCACGATGCTGCCGGGCAGGGCGTAGCCGATCTCGGCCAGCTCGCGCAGGATCTCGTGGGCCCGGGTCTGGTGCGGGGGCTCGTGCGGGGTCATGACCCGATTCAACCTTCCCTGACGGCGTGTCCTCACTCCCCTTGAATACTATCTAATTCAAGATAGGTGGGGGGACGACCTGCCGGGAGGCGAGGATGCGGGTTCGGTACGGTCCAGCCAGCACGGAGCTGGTGCTGGGTGCGTTGCCGGTGGTGGCCGAGTTCTGCCGGCGGCTGGACCTCGTGGGCATCATCGACCGGGCGGCCCCGGTGCGCGAGATCGCCCACGCCACGCATGGGCAAATCATCGAGGCGCTGGTCGCCAACCGGCTCACCTCGCCCGCGCCGATGATCCACGTGGCGGCGTGGGCGCGCCAGTTCGCGGTCGAGCACGCGCTGGGCCTGGGTCGCGGCGTGCTCAACGACGACCGCATCGCGCGGGCGCTGGACGCGCTGGCCCCGGTCCTGGAGCAGGTGACCGGCTCGGTCGGCGCGGCCGCGATCGGCGCTTACGGCGTGGACGTGGAGCTTGTCAAGTTGTCTGTGTAAGTGATCTGGGTCACATTGGGTAGTTGGTTGGTGGCTATGGCGCTCATGCGGTCCCGGCCGGTGCAGTGTGGCGCCGTCCTCGCCGGCGTCAAGGCCAAGCCCTTCGGGTGGCCTTCGGCCAGCCTGGACCCCGGCTGCGGGCGGCGCGGTTTCGGCCAATGCCGGGACGGGGAGATGGCCGGGAAACGGGAGCATGCTCGTTCGCATTCCGGGGTTACAGGTGCGGGGTGATCCGGTCGGGGTAGACAAGCGCGAGCTCGCTGAGGGCGGCTTTCCAGCCCTGGACGACGCCGCCTTCGACGAGGCGCGGTGGGGCGTTGCGGGGTTGACCCTTGGCACGGCCGGCCTGCTTGGCGCGTTCTCGGGCGCGTTTGTCCTCGATGTTCATGATGGCCAGCCAGAGCAGCTTGATCGCGGCCGCGTCGGAGGGGAAGTGGCCCCGGTTCTTGATGATCTTGCGGAGCTGGTAGTTCAGTGACTCGGCGCTGTTGGTGGTGTAGATGACCTTGCGCAACGCCGGCCCGAACGCCAGGAACGGCGTGAACCGCTCCCAGGCGTTCTCCCACGAGGCGACCGCCGAGGGGTACTTCTTGCCCAGGTTTGAGTCCGCGAACGTGGTCAGCGCCAGCAGCGCGGCGTCCTCGTCCGGTGCCGTGTAGATCGGCTTGAGCATGGCCGCGACGGCCTTGCGGTCGGTGTAGGACACGAACCGCATCGAGGCCCGGATCAGGTGCACCACGCAGGTTTGCACGGTCGCCTTCGACCAGGTGGCCTCGACCGCCTCGGGGAAGCCGGTCAGCCCGTCGCAGCACACGATCAGCACGTCACGCACGCCCCGGTTGGCCAGCTGAGAGCACACTGACGCCCAGAACTTGGCGCCCTCGAAGGCCTGGATCCAGATGCCCAGGACCTGCTTGATCCCGTCCATGTCCACCCCTACCGCGATGTGCGCGGCCCGATTAGCCACGTGCGCGCCGTCGCGGATTTTGACCACCAGCGCGTCCAGGTAGATCACCGGGTAGAACGCCTCAAGCGGACGTGACTGCCACGCGGCGACCTCCTCGCAGACCGCCTCCGTGACGTTGGAGATCGTCTCGTGCGACAGCTCGGACCCCAACGTCGCCGCGAGGTGGTGCTGGATGTCGCGCACTGTCATCCCACCCGCGTACAGGCTGACGATCATGTCCTCCAGGCCCCCCAGCCGGCGGGCGCCCTTGGGCACCAGACTCGAGGCGAACGTGGCGTTGCGGTCCCGCGGCTGATCCAACCCGATATCGCCGATCTCGGTGCCGACCCGCTTCGGGGAGGTCCCGTTGCGTGAGTTGCCCGAACCGTGCCCAGCCCGGTCGCCGCGCTCGTACCCCAGATGCGAGGTCAGCTCGGCGTCCATCCCCCGCTCCAGGACGGCCTTGACCAGCTCAGGCAAGAACCCGCCCCGGCCCGTCAGGGCCACCCCGTCCTCGTCGACCCTCAACAGCATCTGATCCAGCAGCTCGTCGGAGAACAGCTCCTGCCGCAACGCTCGCGCGCCAGGTGCCAAGACCTGGCCAGTGGTGTCCCTGCTGGTGCTGGTCGTCTTCGTCTCATCGGTGATGCTCACATGCACTCCTTCGTCCAGCCCGGACCCGCTTACACAGACCATCTGACACCCCCTGGACGTGTCCCAACTGCACTGGGACATGACCTCGGTCAGCCTCTACGGTGACTACCCGGTCTGCGACGCGGACTTCCCGCAGCCGCGGTTCGGCCATCCCAAGGACCGTCGGGCCGATCTCAAGCAGATCCAGGCCGGCATCGCCACCGCCGCCGACGGTGCCGTGCCGCTGTTCTGGGCGCCCTACGGTGGCGGCGCGGGTGAGGTCTCGCAGGTGGTCGGCGCGATGGAAGCGCTACGCCGGCTGGCTGGGCCGCGCCGGTTTCTGCTCATCGGTGACTCGAAATTGTTGTCCTACACCAACATCGCCGCGATGATCGACGCGGAGGTCTACCTTCCTCGCCCCGGCGTCGAAGGCGTTCGTACCCGCCACGGTGCTGGCCGGTTGCGACCACGCCACGGCCACCCCGGTGGACTACGTCGCCGACCGTGACGCCACTCGCCCCCCCGAGCGGCGCGGCCACTACCGGGTCCTCGAGGACACCATGAGCATCACTGGCCCGCGTAAGAAGGACCCCTCGTTCACCCTGCGCCGGGTGTTCGTCCACTCCTCAGCCCGCGCCGCCGCCGCCGCCACGGCCAGGGCCAAAAAGCTCGACCGCGCCCGCGACGACCTCGCCCGACTCAGCCGCGGGCTGGGCTCTCGCCACTACCCGAGCACCCAGGCGGTCACCGCCAGGATCAACACCATCGCCCGCGAGCGGCGCGTCGGTGACTACCTGCGCACCACCATCGGCACCGACCACAACGGACGGCCGACCCTGCACTGGCACCTGGACCAGAACGCCATCGACGCCGAGGCCGCCACCGACGGCTGGTACGCACTGCTGACCAACCTGCCCGCGACCATCACCGCCGCGCAGGCCCTGACCCGCTACAAGAACCAGCCCGGCACCAGCGAACGGCGATACCACGACCTCAAGGGACCACTCGCCGTCGCGCCGATGTTCCTACACACCAACCGCCGCATCACCGCCCTCATCGGCGTCATCTGCCTCGCCCTGCTCGTCTACTGCCTCATCGAACGCGAAGCCCGCCGCAACCTCGCCCCCGCCACCAAACTCGATGGCCTCTACGCCGGCCGACCCGCCAAGCCAACCGCCAGCCTGATCATCACAACCCTCGCCTCGCTGCGCCTGCGCACCGGCACCATCGACGGCACACCGCAGATAGCACAACCCAATGCCCTGCAACTACAACTTCTCGACCTACTCAAGATCGATCCAAGGCAAACCCGGTGACGCCGACCCACCGCTCCTCATGTGCGAATTGCGGGGCTAGCGACCTATCGCTAGCGGGCTCGTGCGGTTCTCTTGAGTCTAGTCTTGACGCAGCGGTGACCAGTCGGGCGTACTCCGCGGCTCCGTGAGAATTTTCCTTACTGGTTCAAGGCGCGCCTTCGGCGCGCGGTGCGGGGGCCCCGCGCTCCGGGGACTCCTTCGTCGCCCCCTCCGCGCACCCCCGCACCAACACCCCTGAGCAACACGAAAACCCCCGGGCATCAAGTCCCAGGGGTTCGTGACCTTGGAGCCGCCGACCCGAGCCGCAGCGTGCGCTCAGCTACGGGCCGCGTCAAGGGCGCTTCGCGTCACTGCGTGATGGCCTTCGGCCACCCTGGACCCGGCCCTGCGCCGAGCTCTTTTCGCCGCTGGCCATCGGGTCGGTGGCTCCGGTGTGCCGGGGCAGGTTCACCACCCGTAGCCCACGTGCCGCTCGACGCCGGCGGTGGGTCAGCCACAGGCGAACCGACGCGACGAGCACGACCAGGACCACGAGGCCGACGGTGACCAGGTCGGTGACGCTCAGCTGCGCGATGATGCCGGCGGCCCACGGCTGGATGACCCGCGACCACACCCGGGCGGCCAGGACGAGGGCGAGGCCGGCGACGATCAGGTAGGCGATGTCGGTCCAGCTGTCCCGCTCCCGCCGGCGCAGCTCCCACTCCTGGGTGTCCCAGCGGCGCGTCGTCACGGTCGCGGTGTCGGTCGAAAGACATGGCGGGTTCCCCTTCAGTAGGCCCACAGTTGGTGCAACGGCAGCACGGTCACCCTGTTCGGCGGCACGCCGTAGCTGGCTTTGCTGTAGTCCGGCAGGGACAGCAGCCGCACCACGATCTCCCCGTCGACGTCCAGCGGCTCACTGACCGCCACGAGGACCTGGATGACGCCCGACACGCGGGCGTGCAGCCGCCGGCCCGTCAACGACGGCAACTCCCGAGCCGGCCGGGCCCGACGAGGCGAGGGCGGGGTGTCCAGGTCGGTGCGCACGTTCGCGAACCACGCGTGCGGCTGCCACGGCTCCAACTGGTCCACCTCGATACGGGCGGTGGCGAACCGGTACACCCACAACGCGTGAGACCGGTGCCTTCCATGGCAGGACCCGGCTCTGACCCTCGGGGACGTTGTGCTGCTCGTGCGGTCGTAGGGTGACCGCGCCCCACTCGGCGTGGCTGACCAGGCTGTACACCTCGTCACCGTCGCGGGCCCGGGTGGGGCCCGTCGCAGATGATGTTCTCCTCGATGATCCAATGCGACCCCGCCACGCCGACGGTCACCCGGGTTCCTTGCGGCAGGATCCCCAACGCAGCCGCGGGGACGGGATACATCGGCGGCAGGATGTGGGTTTCCGCGTCCGAGGGGCCCATGAACTCCACGAACACCTCATCACCGGCGCCCCCGCTGAGCTCGTCACCCATCCAGTCACTCATCACGCTCACCTCGGTTATCCGCCGCCGGGGAAGTACGGCGGTGCCCAGCCGACATACGTTGCCCCCCACCGGGTTTCGATATCGCCCGCGGGCACGATGGAGATTTGCCCGTCGACCTCGATGTCATTGGAGGCCACCATGCCACCGCCCACGTACAACGCGACGTGCCCAGCTCGCGACCCGGTGCTCCAGAACAGCAACGCCCCCGCCGGTGGGTTGCGGTCCCCGTCATGGCGCAGCCCGGTGGGCATCACCACCTGGTACTGGTCGATCGCATACGGCGTGCCGGAGAACCCCCACCCGTACGCCTGCGCCACGAACGCCAGACACCGCCGATACCAGCCCCCCGACCCGGTGGCGGCCTGCCCCTGCGCCCAGCCGATCGCCTCCGCCACGGTGCGCGGGTTGCCTCGAGGCAGACCCACCAGCCCGGCCGTGTCGGTGAACAGCGACCCGGCCGCCGCCACGATCGCACACGCCGCGTCCCGAACCCCCGGCATACCGGCCAACGCTGTCGCGAGAGTCTCCCACCGGGCGTACGCGGAGGGGAACGCTGAGCGTTGCACCGCCTGCGCCGCCTGCGTGACCGGCAGCGCCTGCCAGCCCGGCACCTGGGCCAGCGCCTCGAAGAACTTGGCCGCGGCGTAGTCCGGGCGCATCAACTCGGTGATCTGCCCCCACCCTTGGGAGGGGCGTTGCTGGAACAACCCGACCGAGTCCGCATCCCCGTGGTCGAGGTTGCGTAGCTGCGACTCCTGGACTGCGGTCGCCAACGCCACCACCACACCCCGGTCCGGGATGCCCAGCTGTCGGCCGGTCGCCGCGATCACGCCCGCGTTCGCCAGCTGCTCGCCGTCCAACGCCACCCCATCCACCGTCAACCCCGACGCGGTCCCGCCGGCCGAGGCGAGCACGGTGGACCCGGTGCGGCCGCGCGGGCGACCGACGTTGGCTGTCCTGGTCGAGGCTGCCGCTGGTGACCGCCCCCGCCAGGGTGAACACCAACGCCAACCCCAAGCAGCGCGAGAACGACCGCGGCGACGGTGACCGCCCGCCACACGTACGGTGCGACCTTGCGCCCCAGGTGGGCGGCCAGCATCGTCGTCGGGTCCATCGCTCACCGCCCGCCTGGCAGTGGCGTGTAGGTCGCCGCGAGCGAGGACGCCGCCCCGTCGGTGCGAGTCGGTGGCGGGCCGGCGGGGGTCAGCCCGGAGACCCTCCACACATCGGCGAGGACGGCCAGGTCGACCAGCACCGGGCCCGGCGTCGGTCGGCACCGTCACCGCCGCGGCCAGCTCCGTCACCGACGTAGCGACAGGACTCCCGACGACGTGGCGGGCCGGCACGTTCGCAGGCAGCACGGTGGCCAGCTGTGCCCCGAACTCCGGCGTCGCCAAGGCGGTCACGTCGGCGTGCCATGCCTCGACCGGCAGGTCTGGGCGGGCCCACACGGTCACGAACCGCACCGCCACCTCACCCGGCGACCAGGCACCCCCACGCTGGGGCCGTCGTGGCCGGCGGGCCGTCGACAGCGACGGCAGCCGGCGAGTGCTGGCGGCGCGTCGTCGAAGCCGTCGCACCGCTCGGCGGCGTCTGTCGGCGCAGGGTCGGCGGCACCGGACGGGCCAGCGGTGGCGACCAGCCACCCGATCACGACCAGGGCAGCCAGGAGCGAGGCCAGGCGCCGGGGTGAGTGCAGCGGCCAGCGCACCAGCGGGGCGAGGGCTTCCCAGAGCAGTCCGGTGGTGGCGGTGCGTCTACTCGTCCTGGGCATAGAAGCGGCTCCCTTCCGGTCGGTACACCTGGAACACCGCTTTGCCGTCGGCGTCGCGGGTCATGTTCGCCTCGTGCACCCTGGTCGGCAGGGGCGTGTCCGCGGTCCAGCAGGTTGCCTTCCAGCGGCCCGGCTACGGCCGGCAACGCCTCCCGGGGAGGGTCGGGCGCCAGCGGCCGGGCTGGGCGCCACATCTGGCGCTCCTGGGCGACCGACCTCGATCGGCACGGTGCGTGGCGGCGGGTCAGCCGACGGGGCGCGTTCGACCGGGGCCGGGTCGGCAGCCGGCTCGAAGACGCCCAGCTCACCCGAGTGCCACCGGGACCGGCGGGCATCAGCGACGACCGCGGGCGCGGGGGCAGCCGGCGTGGGCCGGATGGGCGACCCCAGCCGGGCCTCCGGCAGGGGGTCCGGAGGGGCACCGGCTGGGGCCGCGCTGTAGTAGACCACCTGCTCGTGCTCGCCGCCGACGGTTCCCGGTTTGTCGTTGCGGGCCGGGGTGGGCGTGTGCACCAGCCGGTCACGCTCCTGCCCGGCAGCGGAGGCCGACGACGACTCCTCGTCCTCGTGCTCCTCGTCGGTCCCGTCGTGGCCGTCGGCGCGGGCGTGGTCCGGCCCCGGACGGCGAGTTTCATGGCCAGCACTTGCCCGAGCAGCTTCTTGCCCGGCACGTGCATGCGCCCGAGGGCGGTGTGGGGGCGCAGCAGCCGCCACGCCAACCACGACAGGCCGATGATCAACAGGTACTTGAGCCCGTCGGGCATGGTGGCGGTGAAGATCGCCGACGTGAACGCGAACAGCACCAACGCGGCCAGGAACGCGATCGGGCCCATCACCAGCACCTGCACGATCCGCTGCCCCCACGACAACGCCAGGTCGCGGAAGCTGTCGAACAGGAACAACACCCCCGCCGCTGGTGTCGCCGGGACGATGAGGCGGGCGACGGCGTACCCGAGCACGGTCAACAGCCCCGCGATGATGAAGAACGCCGTCGTGACCAGGGTGATGAGCAGGGACAGCACCGCGGTGCCGAACCGGTCCCCGGTCCTGTTCCCGGTGAAGAACTGGTAGGCGACCGGGTCCGCCGACGCCAGCTGCTGCGCCACCCGACGGAAGTCGCCAGCTTTGCGGTCCACGACCTGCTTGCCCGCCCCGGTCGGGTCCCGCTGGTAGGTGTCGTACTCCGCCCAGCTGAAGTGCGTCGCCTTGAACACGCTCGGGCCGAACTTGGTGGCGGTGGGTGAGTCCGGGTCGCCGAACACGCCGGCCAGCCAGGAGCGGTACACGGTGGAGCGGTTGATGGTGTCCCACGTGGCATCCATCGCCGCCACCGCGGCCGCCCGAGCCGACCCCTCAGTGTCTGGGCCGGTCCTGGAGGAGGCTTGCGGGCCGACCTGTTGCGCGTCCGGGCCGAAGCCCTGCGCGGTGGCCACGACAGCGGTTTGGATGCCCGAGTCGAGCAGTCTTCACGCTCTCGGCCGGGTACCCGACCACCCAGGTGACCAGGACCAGGACCGTGAGGGCCCACACGGTGGCGGTGATCGTCGCCCGCGAGCCGGCCCCGCGCCGCCCGCAGCAAGGTGACCACCGCGACCAGCAGCAGGGCCAGGGACAGGAACGGGAACCACACCCCGGCCGCGACCGATGCGGTGGCGTGTTCGATCGGCTTGTCCAGGAACCCGATCCAGCCGGACGGGTCGATCACCGCGGTGAACAGGCCCTGCCCGATCGCCAGCAGCAGCCCCGGCAGCTGCAGGCCGATGACGTTGGCGATGTTGGTGGTCAGGCGGGGCATGATGTCGCTGCCGGCGCCGCAGCCGTTGTCGTAGGCCCACCACTGGTAGTTCGTGCCGTACACCGACGCGATCGACACCCCCGCCGTCGTGAACGGATCCGCCGTGGAGGTGACCGCCGGGCGCAGACCGAGCTGCCCGGACGGGGAGGCCGGCAACGGCGGTTCACCCTTACAGTCCGGCCCAATCCCCGGCACCCACCACCGCCAACGTCGACGAGGCGGCTGGGGTCAGCGCCGGGACGGCATGAGCAGCTGGGGCGGCCGAGAACAGCATGCCCAGGGCGAGCACGAGGACGGCGGTAGCCCGGCGGGTCATGCGGCACCGTCCTCGTCCTGGACCACCTCGTCATGCGCCTGGTCGTCGAGGTCGTCCTGCGCCTGGTCGTCGGGGTCGTCGAGGATCGGGATCGGGCCGCGGTCGGTGAGGGTGGCGCGGTTGGCGGGCCGGGGGGTGGTGTCCAGGGCGGTGAACAGGTCCGGGTGGTGGGCCATGGAGACGCGGATGCGTTCCATCCCGCCGGTGCCGCCGGCGCCGCCGAGCCCGTCGCGGTAGATGAACTCCCGATACGGCAGGGCAGCCTCGCCGCGGGCCGGGCGGGCCGACAGCGACCCGAGCAGCTGCTCATACCCGCGCCCGGGTGGTTTGCCCAGCAGCTGCAGAGCGGCGGCCTGGGCGTCCTCGGATTGGGTGCGTCCGATGAACACCGCGCCGACGAAGTTCGCGTCGTCCAGCACGACCCGGGCGTGTTGGGTGACGACGAAGACGGCGTTGTTGTTCTTGCGGGAGTCGGTGCGCAGTTTGCGCATCAACGCCCGCCCGGCCCCGGACACCTCGGTGACCTCCTGGGCTTCGTCCAGGCCGAAGAACTTGCGTTCGTGCGGGTCGCCCCGGTAGATCAGCTGCAGCGACGTCCACGCCGCCAGGGACATGATCGGGCGGTACAGCAGCTCCTCCGGCGTGTAGTCCTCCAACTCGACACTGTCGTCGGGTTTGACCAGGCCTTTGAGGTTGAACACCGTGAACCGCGCCGCCGACGGCACATGCGCAGGCGTCGACGCTGCGGTTGCGCGCCGGGTAGAACAACCGGCCCAGCTCCCGCTGCGAGGCGTCGAGCAGCAGTCGGGCGATCATCACCGCCAGCTCGTCACCCTTGTGCAGTCGGGTGATCGGCGCCCACAGGGTCGAGGCCGGTTCCGCTGGGGAGTCGGAGACGACGGCGCGGATGCGGTTGAGGACCTCCGGGTTGCGGTTCATTTCGATGGGCAGCGACCAGCGCAGGGTCATGACCGCGAGGTCGCGGCGGGTCTGGCGCACCGCGGCCCGTTCCAACATGAGCTTGTCGCGGAACTCCTGCCACGTCTCGGACGTCGGCCCAGATCAGCGCGTGGTTCGGTTCGGGCACCGCGGCATACGGGGTCAGCGACCCCGGTTGCCCACCCAGCACGTCGACCTGGTGGGCGATGCCGGCCAGCTCGGGCAGGGTGAGCATGCGGTGCAGTCGCCCGGCCGGGTCCATCGCCACCCCACGGGCGCCCGACAGGGCCGACTTGTAGCACAGCAGCCCCATCAACGCCGACTTGCCGGAGCCTTGCACCCCGCAGATCGGCACCACCCCGGAGGCCTCCATCACTTCGGGCAGGAACCACGGGTCGAAACACACCGCCCGCGCGGACAGGCCCGCGGTCTCGGCGATGTGGAACCCGCGCCGATCCCCCACCTCCGCCGTCACCGCCGGCAACCCGGCAGCCACCTTGATGACCGGGAAGTGGCGGCAATGCGCCGACGACGCCAGCGGTTCGCCGGGGACGAACTCCCGCGCGAGGGCGTACTGGCCCAGGTCACGCACCCACGTGGTGTGCGGCTTGTACAGCTCGACCACCGCCGCCGCCCGGTCCAACGCCTCCCGTTCGGTTGCGCCGGAGACGGCGATGCGGTACCAGCCGCGGGTGCGGGTGGACAGGTGGGTGAACCCGCGGCGCTGCTCATCCTCGACCGTCGCCCTCGCGTCGGCCTGGCGGGCGAGTTGCTTGGGTGGGCGTTTGCCGTGATCGACCAGCCAATGTTCGACCTGACCGTCGACCCGGTTGCCGATCGTGGTCATCTCCTTGGACACCTCATCCGGTGCCCTCGGGTCCACCCGCCAGGCCCACTCACACGGGAAGCCCAGCGCGTCGGTGGCGGCCATCCACGGCTCGTGCTCCTCCGGGATCGCGATATCGGCCATCCGCGCCAACGACAACACCACCACATGCCGCGTGACCGGGCGGGCGTTCACGCTCGTGGTGACCCGGGTCGAGGCCGCCAACGGTTGCGCATCCCAGGCCACGGTCGAGACCCACTCGTCCAAGTCGTCGGCCTCCAACACGGGGCGGGGGTCGGTGTGCGGGTCGGGCACCGGCACCGGGCAGCCGAGGGCGAACGAGCGGGCCAGCAGCCACTCCATATCCCCCGGCGACACCGGGCGTGCGGCCAGGCCGGCGCCGGCCATCACCCGGTCGACATCCGCCAACCGGCGCCCCAGTGCTTCACGTTCCCGCTCGGCTGCCCCGGCGACCACCTTGCCCGAGAGCCGCGGTCAGGGTGCCGCGTTCGCCGAGGTCGACCCCGTAGTAGACCAGCTTGTCGGCCTGGGTCGAGCTGGACATGTGCACCTGATCGCGCTCGACCATCTCGCGCGAACCCGGGTTGCGGGTCCGGGGCGTTGTCCCAATGCGCCCGCGCCCAGTGCGACACCGGATACGGCCGGTAGGTGACCCGCCCGAAGACGGTGGTGCCGACCAGCTCGGCCAGGACCGCGGCGTGATCGCGGATCAGCTCCTCACCCTCGGCGACCGAGCGGAAGGACCACGTCTGCGGGTCAGCGAGGTACCACGCGGTCATCCGCCCAGCAGCGAAGGTGACGTGATCGGCCACCCCGGTCAACGCCCAGCCGTCGGTCTTCCCAGCCGGCCGGCGAGGCACCGGCGCCGGCGACGACGAGCCACGACGACGGTGCGGGATTCCCCACCTGCTCATGTCACGTCCTCCGTCCCCTGGACCGGGCGAGCCACCCGGCGGCGGCCGGGCAGCCGGGCGTGCCGGGACCTGGTGGGGGGCCGGCGGGCGGTCAGGTCACGCCAGAACGTGCCCACCAGCGAGGCCACCGACCGTTCCGTCGAGGTGTGATCCGCGAGCGTCATCGCCGCCCACACCGTGCCCGACCAGCAGCAGCCCCACCGTCAGCACGCTCATCGGCACCCCGAGCCGACGGGCCGTCACGAAGGTCAGCGGGCCCAGGATCAGCCAGGCGAAGATCGCCTTATGCCGCATCGGCGCGATGTAGCGTCCCGGCGGACCCAGATACGTCTGGTCGACCTGGTACAGCTCGTCATCGTCATGCAGCCGCACGACGGCTCACCCCTGCCGGATCAGGTTGACGATGAACCGGCCGATATCCGCCGCGGACGTGCCGGTGGCCAGCCCCAGCATCGACACCCCCACCAGCGCGCCGGCGGCGATCGTGATGCCCTTGCCGATGTTGCCGGCGCGGGCAGCCCACAACACCGCCACCGCCAACAGCAGCACGACGACGGTCACCACGTTGTCCTGAATCCACTGCGCCAACCCCGACGTGCCATACGTCGCCGACGGCGGCCTCAACGACTCGATATGTATGCGCATTGCTCAATCCCCTTGCGATTTGGGCGCGCGTCAGGGCGCGCGAAAGCTCGATGTGTCGGTTCAGAGGGCGCACCGGCCCCAACCTGCGCGGGCCCTCAGAAGTCCCCGGCAGGGTGCCAAGGCCAGCCGCGTCAGATGCGTTCACATGACGAGTGCCTAAGAGCTAGGGGGACCTCGTTCGCATCCCGTCGCCGCTGCGGTCCGCCGGCCGACGCGGGGACACGAGCGGGGATACAAGTGGCCGAATCCGCAATGCTCGACCAAAGCGCACGGCAGCCAATTGAGCACGAGCCGACCGCCGAACAGCCCTCTCCTACAGGGGGTTCTCGGACTCACT
>CAVRXF010000028.1:0-288196 GCA_963724925.1 uncultured Actinomycetota bacterium
AGCAGCAAACATGCTCGACACCTATAATTGAAACTGGCAGCCACGATGAACACCTCAATTTTTTTTTGCCAGTGTGATCGCGAGGTTGCGCAGTGATCATATTTCAACGTTTTGCCGTCGCCTATTTGGAGCTAGCAAACTTCTCGGACATTAGGCAGTCTCGTGATTGCAATCGTAAACTCCACTAAGGAGAACTTCATGGCACTTTTAGTGGTCGGGACGGCATTCCTCTCGGTGCTCGCACTCTGGTTTATTCCGAAGCTACAGGTCAGATGTCTCAAGAGGACAACTACGGAGGACCCAAGAAGAAGGAGCTTGAAAATGAATTTCGCAGAACAATTTCCCAAATCATTGGAGGAATTCTGATCCTTGCAGGCTTTCTTTTCACATGGCAGCAAATATTGGTGTCCAGACAGAAGGATGCTACGGATCGGTTGACCGCCGCGATCGGGCATCTCGCAAGTGATCAACAACCGATCCAAGTCGCAGGGGTTTACGCGCTTGGCAGAATCATGAGAGACTCTCCGGCCGAGGGACCTGTTGTCATCGACATTTTGTCTGCGTTTGTTCGTAAGAACGCCGCATGGCGAGATGGTCAAATTCCTATGGAGCTGCGGCCCGAGATTCAAGCCGCAGTTCGAGTAATCGGGCACCGGCCGAAAGAGGTGGACCGCCAGTTGATAAAGGACTATTCGGTTGATTTTAGTTACACTGACCTGCGCCGGGGAGAATTTGCAAAGGTCCGATTCGCGAATGCGAGAATGTTAAGAACTCGTCTGGATTCAGCAAACCTCGATGGCGCAGATCTTCAAGGCGCTCACCTTGAAGGAGCTTTTCTTGATCGTGCAATCCTTACAAATGCTCGTCTTCAAAGGCGCCACTTTGATGAAACTTCGATCAGAGAGACTCACTTCGAAGGTGCGAATCTATCCGAGATAACGGGGTTAACGGAAAATCAAATCCGTAAGACTTGCTATGTTGACCAGAAAACTGTTTTTTGATAAGCCATTCTTAAACATGTCGTCGGATAAATTCTCTATTTCCCGGCGGCGCATGCTAATTTCGCTGGGAGCGATGTTGGTTGCACCGCGCGGTGTGTTTACTAAAGCGCCGCAGGAAAAGATAAATATCTATATTGATGAAAGTGGCCATTTCGGTAGCAGAGGTCGATTCGTAATCGGCGCATTGGTGGCACCAAATGGTGAGCAACACTTAAGACGGTTATTGTCAATGCGAGACAAAAGCAATTATCGTTTAACTTTGCGTTACGACAGTAGCGATAAGCATAAGGTGCCTTATGCCCAACAGTTGCTAGACTATTTTTTCGCGGAGAGAGATTTACGCTTTTGCGCCTACGCACTCACACCCGACAAAAGCGCGGAGTGGCAGTGGGATCCAAAGGTAAAAGAAATCGATGACCACGGTTTATATCGAAAGCTGCTGGTTCAATGCACAAGTAAAAATGCCGATTTGTCGCTTAATTTAAAACAGCGGACGACAACCGGCGAAGATCAATTTCTCTACGACTACGTGAAACAAAAGTTCACCAAGATGAGCGAATTGAATGTTTTGAAGGCCTATCAAAACGACTTCATGCAATTCGCGGATCTGCTGGTGGGATCTGTCGCGGCAGGAGAATCCGCCTGCGCAGCCAAGCAAACGCTGATTGAAATTCTGAAAGCAAATCTATCCGTTAAAGGTTTCTTGGAGAGTTCGCTGATTAACCACAGGAAATTTAGTGTAATGTGGGTAGAGAAATCAAAGAAATGAACTAGCGCTCCTGGAAATACCATAGTTTTTCCGCTAGAAGCGCCAGTCCGAAAAATCGATATTACTTATTTCTTAATTTGTAAACTAGGAAATACCATATTCGGGAGCCGCCTAATCCTATTTCTAGTCGGTGTGTCATAGTCGAATTCAGCGAGCGTCGTCAGGGTCTCTCCCAGAGGGATCCGGTGGCTTTACGCTCGGTGTGGGCTTCACGATCTCTCGGAAATAATCTCTGGTGTCGAGGCGGTAAGACGACTTTTACTGGCAATTTCGAGCTTGGATCGACATTCGCCGGTGAGTTGGTCATCGAGTCGAGACCACAGTTACCTTGCAGGAACGCCATCACGTAGCGAATACTTTGTTCTTCGCAGATCAGCCCGGTCGCGAACATCACCGGGTGTAGCTCAGCGCGATATTAAACAGGAATTGACCGCCGTAAGTCGCCAATGATTGATGCGTAACGCAAATTTTTAACGCAACATTAACCACCGAAATCCCATGCCTCACGTCGTCACCGATAAATGTAACAAATGCAAGTTCACGGACTGTCTAGAAGTGTGCCCCGTCGCGTGCTTCTATGCGATGGACAACCAGGTGGTCATTCACCCGGAGGACTGCATTGATTGCATGGCATGCGTGGACGTATGCCCCGTGCATGCCATCGATGGGAAGCGGACCTTCCGTCGGAGTTCACGAAGATATCGAATACAACACGACCCAGGCTCATCAGTTGAAGGACTCGGGCGCAGAGGCAATCACAGCCAGCAAGAATCCTGTGCCCGGTGCGGAGGAGCGAAAGAAGGCCCTCGGGTTATTGACCCCGAAAGCGCCTGCTGGTCATGCACGACCTGCTGCTGGACATTCGTCATGCGCTGCGCGTGCTTTGGAAGTCGCCCGCGTTCACGCTCGTAGCTTTGGTCACTCTGATGCTGGGGATCGGGGCAAACGTCGTCGTCTTCGGAGTACTGAATGCGGTCCTGCTGCACCCGCTGGATGTGAGCGACCCGCAGAATCTCTACCAGCTTCGCCTCAAGCCGTGGACGAGCTTCAAGCTGCTGACGACGTCGTATCCCGCGTTCGAGGATTTCCGGCAGCGAAACACCACCTTCAGCGACATGGCCGCCTTCAATGGAAATGCTCAGGCGAGACTGGGCTGGGGTGATGCGGTGAGGAGTGTCTCCGGCCAGG
Source organism: uncultured Actinomycetota bacterium (assembly GCA_963724925.1). Classification (GTDB taxonomy): domain Bacteria; phylum Actinomycetota; class Actinomycetes; order Actinomycetales; family Dermatophilaceae; genus Phosphoribacter. Next base: position 2,959 of record CAVRXF010000028.1, read on the forward strand.
CAGTCACCGGCAATTATTTCGAGCTGCTGGGTGTGCAGCCGGAGGTTGGACGATTCTTCCAGGCGACGGATGAGCATGGCCCGAATTCAGCGCCCTATGTGGTGTTGAGCGATCTTTGGCGAAGCGCATTCGACGCCGATCCCGGCATCGTCGGAACGACCGTGCGGCTCGACAAGGATCCCTTCACGGTGGTGGGCGTGGCACCGGCGCAATTCCACGGCACGGAGAAATTCGTCTGGCCGGACTACTGGATACCCATCGTGAACTATTTCGCTCGGATGACTTGCACACCCGGACCTCCAGACCGGTGACGGTGCTGGGCCGGCTGAAGCCAGGCGTGACGCCCCAACAGGCAACGGAAAATCTGAATGCGATCGCTGCCGCAGTTGGCGAAGGAGTATCCGGAGACGGACAGCGGACTGCCGCTGCGGCTGGTCCGTCCCGGACTCTATGCGGACAACGGTGACGTCATTCGCGGATTTCTTCAGGGCGTGACCGGGCTGGCTCTGCTGGTGCTGGTGGCGGCGTGCGCCAATCTGGCCAGCCTTTTGCGGCGCGCGCGGCCGATCGCAGCCGGGAACTGGCGCTCCGGGTGGCCCTCGGAGCGAGCCGGTGGCGGCTGGTGCGGCAATTGATGACCGAGGCGATGGTGTTGTCGATGCTGGGCGGGGCAGCGGGGCTGGTGACCGCGGGCCTGCTGCTGGGTGCGCTGGACCGGTGGCATTGCCCTATGGCCATGTGGCAGTCAGCGTCGATGCGCGCGTCTATCTGGCAGCTCTGACCTTCACGCTGGTGAGCGCGTTGCTGTTCGGGATGATTCCGGCGCGGCAGGTATGGCAGAGCAGTCCGTTGCAGGCGATGAAGGGCGGAGCGGCGGAGTCAATGCCCCTGCGCCGGTTTGCCCTGCGGGACCTCTTGTTGGGCGCGCAGATTGCCATCTGCATGCTGCTGGTAACGGCCTCGCTCGTCGCGGTGCGCGGCATGGTGCGCATGCTGCACGCTCCGCTGGGCTTCCAGCCGCAGGGCGCAATGCTGGCCGAGATGGACCTGAGCGAAGTGGAAGGCGACGTGCCGCTCGAGAAGACGAAAGCGATGATCGAAGCGGTGCGGAACATCCCCGGCGTGGCGGCGGCGGGCGCGGTGAACAGAGTGCCCTTTACCGGCGGGCTGCGTGGGGTTCCGGTTTTCCCGCCAGGGACGACCGAGTTCACGCTGAACAATTCTGTGCTGGCGCCGTACGTGTTCACCATATCGCCGGGATACCTGGAGGCTGCCGGCACTCGGCTCCTGCGTGGCCGGGATTTCTCATGGCAGTGACACCACCAGAGACGCCGTATGTGGCGATCGTGAACGAGACCTTCGCGCGGAAGATGTGGGGCGACACGCCGGCGATTGGACAACGCTTTATTCTTCGGGCCATTTGACCGAAGTCGTGGGCGTGGCCGAGGACGGCAAGTACCACAACGATGCAAGAGCCGCCGCAGCCGGTGGTCTATCTGCCGTTGTCGCAGAGCGAGCAGGGCGAAGATGATTTTCGTGGTGCGGTCGCAGCGGGCGCAGAACGAGATGGCGGCGGCGCTCGAACGCACCCTGAGCGGCCTCGAGCCGAATGCGCAAATCACGGTGCAGAGCTGGCCCGATGCGCTTGGGGGGCAGAATGCGCTCTTCCCGGCCCGGGCGGCGGCAGTAGCGCTGGGCGTCATGGGCCTGCTGGCGGCGATGCTGGCGGTGACGGGCATCTTCGGCATGGCCGCCTACAACGTGAGCCGCCGGATGAAGGAGCTCGGCATCCGCGTGGCCTTGGGCGCGCGCACGAAGCACGTGATGAGCGCGGCGGTGGGGCGGCCGATCGTGCTGCTGGGGGTGGGATCGTTGGTGGGGCTGCTGTTGGGCGTCTTCGCCAGCCGGTTGCTGGGGCAGATCGTGTATCAGGCGAATCCGCGGGATCCCGTGGTCATGGGCGGCGCCGTGCTCACGATGGCGCTGCTGGGCATTGCCGCGTCCGCCATTCCGGCCCTGCGAGCGCTTGCCGTCGATCCATCCAGACTCATGCGGGAAGAGTGAGGCAGGTGAATGCGCTTCACGTCAGCGGCCACCAAGCAACGCGCAGGTAATTTACTCGTGCTTTTGGTTGGTGGCGAGCCTGATTCCTAAATCGCGCAACTGGCGCGAGTCGACTTCGGCTGGTGAACTCGACATCAAGTCCATGCTGCGATTGTTCTTTGGGAATGCAATGATGGTCCCGGAGTTCCTTGGCATCCACCGCACCGCCCTGCTCGACGAGATGACCCGCCACGGCGTGCGCAGCCTGGTCGACACGACGGCGGTGGAGGTGCGGCCGGACGGCGTGGTGGTGGACGGCCCGCAGGGCCAGCAGACCCTGCCGGCCGACACGGTCGTCGTGGGGCTCGGGTCTCGGGCGCGTTCCGTGGACGCACAGGAACTCGAGGCGGCGGCTGGCGACATCCCGGTCTTCGTCATCGGCGACGCCCGCTCAGCGGCTCGGGTCGGCGAGGCGGTGACCCAGGGTTACCTCGCCGCGATGGCCATCGTCTGACGTCCGCCACGCCAAAAGGAGCGGCGCGCTGCCGTGGCGTCGTAACCGCTCCTGTCGAGACTGGTTGGCGCTGCGCTTGACCTGCAAGGAACAGGCTCCCGCGCGTGCCCGGCATACCTGAGATGTTGTATGCCGGGCGAGCAGCCGCTGGTCAGCCCTTGGCCCCTTCGGGCTGCGCCAGGTTGCCGCGGTACTTGGGGTTGAGGCCGAGCAGCTTGTTGATCGACATCATCTCCGAGTGCTGGTGGGTGTCGCAGAAGCACCCGAACATCTCGGTGCCGAACGTCATGTCCAGGTCGTCGACGATGCGCTGCTTCCACCCGCGCCGCACTACCTGGGTGGACAGCCGCCGCACGATGCGGTTCTGCTTCATGAGCAGGTCGGCAATCTCGTACGCCCGGGTCATCAACCGCTCGCGGGGCACAACCTCGGTCACCAGGCCGAACTGCAGGGCCTGCTGGGGCGTCATCTGCTCGCCGGTCATGAGGTACCACACCGCTTGCCGGTAGGGCATGAGCTGGAAGAAGCAGCTGTGGATGCCGTCGCCAGGCACGTTGCCCACCAGCATGTGCGGGTCGAGGATGGTGATGTCGTCGGCCATGATCGCGAAGTCGCAGCACAGCGCCAGCTCGGTGTGGCCGCCCGAGCCGCTGAGCACGCCAAGTGTGGGGACCTCGACGTCCTGGATTTGGGCGATGAGCATGCGCCGGCCGTCGACGAACATGTGGTCGTAACGCGTGTTCGCCGGGTCGGACTTCTCGGCCAGCCAGCTCTCGGCCTCGAAGTCGGTGACCCAGACATCCTCGGTCGCGGTGAAGATGATCATCTCGGTGTCGCGGTCGGTGCCGAGCATTCGCCACATCTTGCCGATTGCGTCGTGCAGCTCCATCGACCAGATGAGCGGGCCGCCGTTGCAGTGCATCGTCACCGTCACGACACCGTCGTCGCGCCGTTCCATGATGAACAGCTCGGCGAACATCTCCTTGATCTGCTCGAAGGTGGGCCACTTCACGAAGTCGGTGTTCATTTGCGATCCTCTCAGCCGATGTGCTTCGCGACCGCCCGACGATGAGTGGGCGCGAAGGCCTCCACGTCGGCGAATGTATGCCGGTGTCCGGGTGGTGCCCAATAGTCATCGCAGATGGGAGGCATGGGTCTTCGCGGGATTTCAGCACAAGGAGGGCGAGGCGACCTCACGATGGGGGCATCCCCTAGCCTGGCAGCAGCAAAGCTTCGTCCGGGTAGCAATCTGCCAGAGACAGATCCAGCGTGGCGACGCGCGCTTCATTGGCTTGCGCCAAGCCGACGAGGTAGGCATCGGCGACATCTCGGTGTCCGCGCACCGACGCCAGGTCGACATCGAGGTAGGAAAGGGTGTCCGGGCAGAACTCGCAGTAGGCATGCGCTCGCACGCCTTGAAGCACGGTTCGGGCCGTCGGGACCGATTCCCCGATCCAGATCAGGGACCGGATCAGGGCCCCCTCGACGACTGGGCACAACGCGAACCTGTCGACGCCGGCGAACCAGCGAGTGGCCCTGTCGTGGTGCTCGTGCTCGGCAATCGTCAGGGCGATGAGCACATTGGCGTCGAGCAGATGTCTGCTCACTCGTCGTCCAGTGCTGCCGCAACCTCGTCGGAGGTGACGCTACGGCCGATAGACAGCACCGGCAGGCCCGAGCGTTGGTCGGTGGAGAGCACGGCCGGCGAATTGAGCTGAGCCAGGCCTCGGATGGTGAGGTCGGCCACAACGGCCGACAACGAGCGGCCCTGCCCGGAGCCGATGGCGATGCTGCGCCCAGATGGCATCGAACAAGCGACCCCGGACCACCGCCGCCAGTCCAGCGGCGACCGCCCCGGCGTAGGCGGCCACTGCCGCTTCGGTGTTGCTGGTCATGGGCGGCGCTACCTACGGCGGCCCTTCGCCGACGATCGCCAGCTGCGCCACCTCGTCGAGCTCCTTGCGCCAGCGGGCGAGCTCGGGTTCGGTGGGGGCCCCGATGCCGGGCAGGGAGTCGTCGTGCTCGACGGCTCGCCAGTCCACGACGGCCAGACCCCGCTCGGTCCGTCCGTCCACGCGCATACTCGCCAGGTAGGAGTAAGGGCAGTTGAAGTCGCCGTAGATGGTCAGGCGACGATGGGTAGCCGGGCTCTGCTCAGCGCGTGGATCGGTTGCGTTGGTTGGGACGGTCAACAGGGTCCGCAGCTCCGTTCCGAGGCTCGCCACCGAGCCGTTCCGCGCGATCGTAGCCCTACTGGGCCCCGCTGCCCTGGCAGGTTCCTTGGTCGTGGATGCTGTTTCCGCTGGTGGCGGGGGGTTTGGGGTCGGGATCGGCGTATGACCTAAGTTCGGGGGGCCCACCGGCTGAGGTCGAGGATCGTGATCAGCTGCTGCTGGGTGGGGGTGGTTTCGGTGAGCATGCGCCGGGCTTTGGGTCGTCCGCCGGTGGAGGGGTAGATCAGGACGGTCTCGCCGATGCCGGCGAGGGTGGTGAGCAGTTCGCGTACGGACAGGTCGAGGCCGGCCTGTTTGGTCTGTCGGCGCATCAGGTGAGCCAGTTGCAGGGCCAGGACGCAGGTGAATAGGTGCACGCGGATGTTGTGGTCGGTCCAGTGGTGCATTGGGCTGAAGGAGACCAGGTGCGGGTCTTTGAGTTGGCGGAAGCCGAACTCGGCCTCGGATTGGGAGCGGTAGCCGGCGACCACTTCGGCGACCGGCCAGTCGTCCCGGTCGGTGATCAGCACTCTCTTGCCGAATACCTCGTTTTCCAGCTGGGTGCGGGCGCGGGTGTCGATGCTCCAGGTGAGTCGGTGCTCGGGTGGGGTGTTCCCGGTCAGCGCCCAGGTGATGACGCGCTCAGCCCACGGGTTGGTCAGGATGGTGGTGATCTCGGCGGTGACTGCGGCGGTGTCGCGGCGGGTGTTGCCGCGGGCCAGCGTGGCGGCCAGGTCGGTCAGCTTGGCGCCGGCTTTGGCCAGGGTCTGGTCCAGGCCACGAGCCTGGCCGGCGTGCAGGGTGGGCGAGTGGGTCAGGACCACCCGCCGGTCGGTGCCGTAGACCTCACGGCGGGTGTCCAGCGCGGTCAGCCCACCGAACCGGTCAGCGTCCACGATCGCCCGTCGCCGGGCGGGCAAGGCCAGTAGGTCTGGCACGTCCGAGGGCGGCACCGACCCGACATAGCGCAGCCCGGCTTGGTGCAGGTGGGCGAAGTTGGCCACCGAGTTCTGCCCGGCGTCGAACACCACGGTCACCTCGCCCCAGTGGCGCACGTGCCGCAGCGCCTGCGTCGCCCGCGCTGGTCGCGGCGCTCAACGCGGTGTGCCGGGCGACCAGCTGGTCGACCACGGTGGCGAACTGGGTGACGTCTGGGCGGTTGCCGGGGTAGGCGTGTGAGACCAGCGGCACGCCGCCGTCGCGGGTGACCACCAGGCCCAGGCCGACCAGGCGCAGGTCGGTGCGTTTCTGCTTGGCCTTGCCACGCTGCGCGATCGGCGCCTTGTCGTTGGTGGAGTCGATGTAGGTGGCGAAGTTGGTCATGTCCAACGCCAGCGCGCAGGTGTCCAACCCGAACTCGGTCACCATCGCCACCGCGAGGCGGTGCTCGATCTGGGTCAGCTGCTGCAGGCTGACCGCCCGCATCGCGTCCCAGAACCGGCGGTGATCCAGCACCGAGGCGGGGATCTTGGTGAACCGGTCGGCGGCGGTGCTCTTCCACCAGTCCGCTACCGCCGCCTTCGAACACGGCGCGACCAGCCGGTTCGCGGCCGCCACCGCCAGGTAGGTGCCCACCGACGCCCCCGCCCCGGGCAGGCGTCCCCCGGTCACCTCGTCGATGATCGCGGCCACCCCGATCCGGTCCATCAGGCCCCACGCGGCGGCCAGGTCCCCGAACCCCAGATGCCGGGTCCGTTCCGGCATCACCGTGCCCGCCCCGGCCTGCACCGCGGCGACCACGTCCTCGGCCGAACCCAGGTAGCGCTCCGAGACCATCTTCGGCTTGCCGTCGATGCGCGCCATCTCCCTCAGGTACCAGTACGGCCGACCGTTGATCGTCTTCTTGTACAGGCTCGCCACACTTTAGGTCATACACCCAACCGGACACCCCCACAACGCCGACACGCACTGACACAACGAAACTGCGCCCCACTCCCCGTCACGCAGGCACTGAACCCAGGATGACCTCGGAAACTGGGGCTAGCGGGACGGTGGTGAAGGGAGGACTGGCGGAGTCGTAGGGTTTGACCGATGGCCGGGAGTTGGCAGCCCAGCCGGAGGATGTGCAAACGGGACGGGAGCATGCGCAATGGAGCTGGGTGCGGCCCGCTTTGCCGCCCTGGCCCGGGAGCTGAGCAGCTACGGGGATCGCGCTGCGACCGCTAGGGTCATCGCCGAACGCGCGGTCGAGACCTTGGGCTGCGCCTGGGCCGGGATCGCGCGGGCTGCTGGTGGCGCATACGCCTTCGAGGCGGTCACTCCCAGCGCAGGTGTGCTGGAAGCAGTAGAGCGCATCGCCCGGGACACCGGTCAGGGGCCTACGTTGACCGCGCTCGACGAACGGACCACTGTGTTGGTGGGCGACCTTGCGACGGAGGCGCGTTGGTCCCAATACTGCGCTCAGGTAAGGCAGGACACGCCGGTGCGGGCCGCGTTGGTCTACCACCTGGCGCTGGAGGACCAGCCATTGGGAGCGCTTGCCTTCTTCGATCACCGTCCGGGTTGGTTCACGGCAGAGCGAGTCCAGCTCGCTTCGGTTTTCGCCGACCACGCGACCGTGGCTTTGGCGAAGGCAGCCAACCACGACCACGCCGCCAACCTGGCGGTGGCGTTGCAGTCGAGCAGGGTGATCGCCGAGGCAATCGGAATCCTGATGTCGACCTTCAAGGTGGACGAACAGAGCGCCTTCGACATGCTGCGCCTGGTGTCGCAGCATACGAACCGCAAGATGCGGGAGGTCGCTCACCACGTCACGGTCACGGGCGCGTTGCCCGATGATGGATTTACCGCGACGGTGAGCCCCTCGTCCGGCCAAGGCGCAGCCGGCACATCTCAAACTCCGTGAGTTTGCGTTGGCTCCACGATGCATCATGGAGCGGGCGACAACTCCATGACTTGGTAGGGCGCGGTTTGGACCTTTCGCCTCGGGAGACAGGCCCGGATACCATCATCGCCGTCCGGATCGTCCATGGAGGTATGCCGTCGCTTACGGCCTGCCGCGTGACGCGCCGTCCCGGCTGCCGGACTTACCCTGCCCGTTCTGGGAGCATGGCGAGGATTCATCGTCTTCGGAAGGAGCACCCATGGCCGTGACCGCCGACCTGGCCGCTTTGCTGGACAAGGAGTGGGAGGACAAGACCCTCGCGGAGATCCTGCGAGCGCCGGTCAGCGCGCTGCAGGGAGTCAGCGAGGCCGACGGCCAAGCGCTGGCCACGGCGTTCAACGTCAAGACCGTCGGCGACCTGGGCAGGAACAAGTTCTTCCGGTGGGCTCAGGCGTTGGCGACCCTGGGAGACAGCGCCTAAGCCGCAGCGGCGTGACTCTGCCTGACCTCGGGTTCCGCGTGGCCCCAGTGCAGGTCGGCAGGTGGTTCGGTGGGCTCCTGACAGCCCGGGTCCACGGCATACCCGGCCATCGCTGCTCCGCTCATGGCGAGGGCTTTGGTGACCTGAACTAGAAGCGACGTCACTCGGCGCCGGGCACGTTCGCGCATGGGTGGGCTCCTTCCTTGCGAGCGTGCCTCCACGGTGTCGTAGCCGGGCGGGTCAACCTTGGTGACGGCGTGGCGAACTCGTGGAGATCGTTTGGCCCGCCGTCGACTTCTAACGTGTGGCAGGCTCGCTGCATGGGTCTGGCATTCGGCGACCTGGAGCTCGATCTGGCGGCGTTCGAGTTGCGGCGCGCGGGGCAGCGCGTGCCCATGGAGCCGCAGGCGTTCGATGTCCTGGTGTATCTCGCCGAGCATCGCGACCGGGTGGTGAGCAAGGAAGAGCTCATGGACCAGGTGTGGGGCGGTCGCTTCGTCAGCGAGTCCGCGGTGACCAGCCGGATCAAACAGGTTCGGCGCGTCGTCGGCGACGACGGTCAGCGGCAGTCGGTGATATCGACGCTGCACGGGCGGGGCTACCGGTTCGTGGCTCGGGTCCTGGATCAGCGACCGCCCCCGACCGACCTGTCGGCGACCCCGGCCAGATCGGCTTCCGCGTCCGGCCCTGGCGGCATCGCCCGCCACGTGAGCGGCATCTTCCCCGCCCGCGCCCCGATGCCGACCGTGGGGCGAGCGGCCGAGCGAGCCGCGCTGCGTCAGCTGCTCGACACGGCTGCGGCAGGTCGCGGCCGGCTCGTGCTGATCGGCGGCGAGCCGGGCATCGGCAAGACCGAGCTGGTCACCGACCTGATGGAGTATGCCGGCTCGGTCGGCGCCGCGGTGCTCACCGGCCGCGCCGTGGCCGGGGGAGGCACGTACCGGCCGTTTACCGAGGCCCTGGCCGGCCCGTGGCGAAGCGGTCAGGTCAGCGAGTCTTCCGCGCTCGTGCCGTTTCGCGCAGCCCTGGGTCGGATCCTGCCCGGCTGGACGACGCAGCTGCCGCCAGTGAGCGACGTCGACCCAGTCGTCTTGCTCGGGGAAGGCATTCTGCACGTCCTGCTCAGCCTGGACGCTCCCGTCCGAGTGTTGGCCCTGGAGGACCTGCACCATGCCGACCCGGACTCGATCGCCGTGCTGGACTATCTGGCCGGTGCGGCGACTGCGCTGCCGGTCCTGGTCGTCGGCACCCATAGGGAGTGGCCGCGAGCGACCGACCTGCACCGGCTGACCACCTCACGACACGTTTGGCAGGTGCCACTGTCGCGCCTGGACGCCCAGGAGGTCGCTGAGCTCGTGGACGCCATGGCACGGCTGCCCGAACCGGCACGTGCCCTGGTGATCGAGCGTTCCGAGGGGCTACCGCTCGTCGTGACCGAGCTGGTGGACAGCATTGCCAGCCAGTCGAACTGGGGCGAAGCACCAGTCGTCCCCCGGGACTTCGCAGCGCTCATCGACGCTCGGATGACGGCGCTGACCACCGAGGAGCGGCGGCTGCTGGCTGCTGCTGCGATACTCGGAGCTTCCCCGACCTGGGAGCTCGCCGCGCAGGCGGCGGGGGTCGGCGACGCCACCGCCGTGTCTGGGCTGCAGCACGCCGTGCAGGTGCATCTGTTGGCGGTCGAGGACGGCGAGCTGCGCTGGCGGCACGGCCTGGTTCGCCACGCCGTCTGGGCCACGGTCCTTCAGCCGGAACGCCGGGCGCTGACGCGCGCCACGGCGCAGCTGCTCCTGACCCAGGACATGGACGAGTCGAGGGCTGGCGCAGCCGAGCTGCTCAACACAGTCGGTGACATCGACCGAGCGAGCGAGATTCGGCTGCAGCTGGCGGCCAACGCGATGGCCCGAGGTGCGCTGCGCACGGCAGACGAGCTGCTGCAAAGGGCCGCCGAGACCGGTCGGCGAACAGCGACCGCAGCGCTTCGTCGCGTCGAGTTGCTCACCACCGCCGGGCGCGCGGCGGAGGCGCTGGAGGCAGGCGCAGCCGCGCTCGACGTCGCGCGCGGCGACGAACACGCCCTGCTGTGCCTCGGACTAGCGGGAGTTTCCCCGCTGGCTCGGTGTTGATCGGCGTTTGTGCTGGTCAGCAAGGGTTTCCGGGTCGATGGGGTGTATTACCTAGGTGACCTGTGTGGGTCAGCGGGTGGGCGCGTACTGGTCGATGCGGAATAGGTCGGCCAGTTGCTTCTGGGTGGGGGTCTGATCGGTGAGCATGCGACGGGCGCGGGGGCGGCCTTTACCGCCGTCGTGGTACAGCAGCACGGTCTCCTCGATCCCGCCCAAGGCGGACAGCAGCTCCCGCACAGACAGGTGGTGTCCCGCGCGGTCGGCCTCACGGCGCATTAGGTGGGCGATGGTCAACGCGAGCACGCAGTAGAAGACGTGCACGCGGATCTTGGAGTCGGTCCAGTGGTGCATCGGCCCGAAGGAGACCACGTGCGGGTCCTTCATCTGCCGGAAGCCGGACTCGACCTCGTTCTGGGAGCGGTAGGCGGCCACGACCTCGGCGGCGGTCCAGGTGTCACGGTTGGTGAACAGGACCCGTTTGCCGAAGAGCCGGTGCTCGAGCCGGGTCCGGGCGCGCGGGTCGGTGCGGAAGGTCAGCCGCAGGTCCGCGGGCTGCTCGCCGGTCAGGGTGACGGTCAGGACGTCGCGGACCCAGCGGGGCCGGGTGATCGTGTCGACCTCGGCTTGGACGGTGGCCTTGTCGCGGCGGGTGCGCCCGCGGGCCAGGCGCGCCTGCAGCTGGGTCAGGCGGGCGCGGGCCTTGGCCAGGGTCTGGTCCAACCCGCGTGATTGGGCAGCGTGCAGGGTCGGTGAGTGGGTCAGCACCGCGCGGCGGGTCACCCCCAGCGCGGTCACCTGGGTGTCCACGCAGGTCACTGCCGGGTACCGCTGGGCATCCACCTGCTGGTAGCGGGTGGTGGGGATCGCGAGCAGGTCGGGGTGCTCCGAGGGTGGGAGCGATCCGACGAACCCGATCCCGGTCTGCTCGACCAGCTCGTGGTTGCTGGTCGAGTTCTGCCCGGCGTCGTAGACGATGGTGAGCGACTCCACGGTGCCGGTCAGGTCCCGGTAGCGGGCCACGAGTTCGTCGATCACCACCGAGAACTGGGTCACGTCGGGCCGGTCGCCGGGGTAGGCGTGCGAGAGCAGCGGGATCCCGCCCTCGCGGGTGACCACCAAAGCGAGGGCGACCAGGCGCAGGTCCACTCGTTTCTGCTTGGCCTTGCCGCGTTGCGCGATCGGCGCCCGGGTGTTGGTCGTGTCGATGTAGGTGGCGAAGTTGGTCATGTCCAGCACCAGCCCGCACAGGTCCACGTCGAACTCGGCCACGATCCGTCGGCCGAGCTCGGCCTCGATCGCGGCCAGCGACTCCTGATCGAGGCGGTCCATCGCCTTCCAGAACCGGCGGTGGTCCAACGCGGCGGCGCGGACCTTGACGAACCGTGGCCCGGCGGTGGTCTCCCACCATTCCGCGAACGCCAGTTTCGAGCAGGGTGCGACAACCCGGTTCAGGGTGGCCAACGCGATGTAGGTCCCAACCGAGGCGTCCGCGTCGCCGCGCCGCGGGGCGAGCGCGTCGATCACTCCCGCCACGTCGAGGCGTTCGATCATCGCCCACACCGCGGCGAGGTCCCCGAACTTCTTGTGCTGGGTGCGCACCGGCTCCCCCGCGCCCGTCCCGGCCAGCTTCGCCGTCACCTCCGCCGCGCTGCCGAGGTACTGCTGGGACACGATCCGCGGTTTGCCGTTCACCCGGGCGGACTCGACCAGGTAGTAGTAGGTCTGTCCGCCCTGCTTCTTACCCACAATCGATGCCATATCTAGGTAATACATGGTTGACCGCCAAAAGCCAAGCACCGCAAGGGAAGACACGCTGATCAATCAGCCAGCGGGGAAACTCCCGCTAGGGCGCGCGGCGGTGGTAGCCGGCCGCTGGTCCCTCGCGGATGACTACGTGGCCCTGGCTGGGCGCGGCGAGGAGCCGGCGGCGCTGATCCTGCTGGCCGACTCGGCGCACGGCGCCGGAGACATCAAGGCAGCGACCCAGTATGCGCAGGCGGCCGTGAAGCGAGCTCGGTCGGCGCGGCTGGCGGACGCTCGATGCGACGCGCTGTGCTGCCAGGCTCGGATCCTCCGGCTGAGCGAGCCGCCCCGGGCGCGGGAGGCGTTCCAGGAAGCGGTCCAGGTCGCGAGCGAGCACGGTATGCCGGCACGGCGCCTCGAGGCGCTCTTCGGCATGGGCACCATTGAGCTGCTGGAGCAGCAGAACCCCCTGACCATGATGCAGGCGCGGGAGGCGGCGCTCCAGCTCGGCATGCTCGGCACCGTGTCCCAGACCGACGTTCTGCTTGCCGACCATGCCCTCGTCCACGACGGACCGGCCGCCCTGCCCGAGTTCGCCGCGCGCCTGAGGGAGCACGCTCGGCTGCTGGGTGCCCCCGGCTTGGGCGACACCGCCGACATCCTGTTGGCCGCGCGCGACGCACTGACTGGAGCCGACCCGGCTCTGGAGGGACACGCCCGTCTCTCGGGTCGGGACCTGTGGCATGACGAGCGAGCCGAGCTGCTGGTTGTACCGGCGCTAGCCGCGCTGGTCGGCCACGACCACCGGTCCGCCCTGGCCCGGCTCGACGTCGCCATGGGTCCTCTGCTGCGCCATCGCTCTGCCGCGCCGCTGTGCTACTTCGGCCTGTGGGCGGTGCTCGCGACCATCTTGCGCGGTCCGCAGGACGAGGTACGCGTCGAAGTCTCGGCGCATCCCGCGGCCCTGCGGCGCCTCAACGACGGTGCGCTGCGGTTCTGTGACGCCGTCGCGACCGGACGGGCAGGGGATCGGGCCGGCGCGGAAACGGCATACCAGAGCGGTGACCGGCTGCTCGCGCCCGCGCCGTGGTGGCAACGGTTCGTGCGGCTGCTCGTCCTGGAGGCCGCCGTCGCGGACGGCTGGGGGAACCCGTTGCGGCAGCTACGGGCCGACCTTGCCGTGCACGAGGCCGCCGGCGACGCGGCGCTGGCCCGCATCTGCCGCGGTCTGCTGCGCCAGGCCGGCGCCGCGGTGCCACGGACGCGTGGGGAGAGCGCCGTTCCTGCGGACCTCAAGGCGCTTGGGGTGACCAGCCGCGAGCTGGACGTCCTGCGGTTGGTCACCGAGGGCCTTGGCAACCAGGCCATCTCCGAGCGGCTGTTCCTCTCGCCTCGCACGGTCGAGACCCACGTGGCGAACCTGCTCGCCAAGACCGGGTCGGCCAACCGGCACGAGCTGCGCGCCTGGTCGCTAACTCAGTAGTCGGCACGGATGCCCTCGTGCGGTCTGCGTCCGCACAGTGAGGTGCGTACCAACCCGCATCTCGCAAGGAGGCGCCATGTTCGGCCAAGCACCATCTGGCAACCGTTCCGCTCACCCCGAGCCCGACGTCGACGTCGTCGTGGTCGGTGCCGGGCCAGCGGGGCTCACCGCGGCTGTCGCCCTGGCCCGCTCGGGCGTCTCGGTCGTTGTCATCGAGAAGCACCCCGGCTTGTCCGTCTTCCCCAAGGCAACCGGGCTGCGGCCGCGGACCATGGAGATTTTGCGAACCTGGGGCCTGGAGCCGGCCATCCTCGAGCAGTCGCCGCAGACCCGGTTGAGCATGCTGGTTACGCCGAGGCTCGGCCTGCCAGGCACCGAGGTGTCGATGGGCCTGCCGACCGATGACGAGACGGCAGCGGTCAGCCCGGCCCGGATCGCCTTGTTTCCTCAGGACCGGCTCGAACGCCTCCTTGTGGCGCACCTACTGGAGCGAGGGGGTCACGTGCGCTTCGGCACGACGCTGACCGGGGTCGAGCAGGACGCAGACGGCGTGACGGTCACTGTGCAGCCGACGGGGGAGCCGGGTCCGCAGCACGTGCGCGCGCGTTACCTCGTCGGGGCAGACGGCGCCCACAGCAGCGTTCGAGACCGGCTTGGCATCGAGCTGGAGTCGCTGGGATCGGAGGGCAACCACCTGGGCGTGCTCTTCCGGGCCGACCTGTCGTCAGTGGTGCCAGCCGTGCCGCACGCGCTAACCGCCGTGGTGTCGCCAGGTCTGGAGGGCCTGTTCGTCCCGACCGGCGAACCCGGCCGGTGGATTTACGACATCGAATGGCACCCGGAAGCCGGCGAGTCGCTGGCGGACTGGCCGCCGGACAAGATGGTCGCGCGCATCCAGGCGGCGGCCGGACTGCCGACCCTGCAGCCCGAGATCCTGGGCATGTTTCCCTGGGACTTCGGCGCGGCTGTTGCCCGGCGCCAGCAGATGGGGCGGGTCTTCCTCATCGGAGACGCCGCTCACCGCACGACGCCGCGCGGCGCCACTGGCATGAACACCGGCATCGCGGACGCGCATAACCTCGGCTGGAAGCTGGCTTTCGTTGTGCGTGGATGGGCCGGTTCGGGCCTGCTCGACACCTATGGACAGGAGCGGGCCCCGGTGGGGCGCGCCAACGCCGAGGCGTCACTGGTCACGTCGCTCGGCAGCCCCGCAGAGGCGGCGCTCGCGGCTGACTTCGAGGTGCGCTACACCTCGACGGCTACCGTGGGCGACTCGCGCCTCGCCGGCATCCGGGCGCCGCACGCGTGGGTGAGCTACGAGGGGGTGCGACTGTCGACCGTCGACCTGTTCGATGGCCGCCTGACCCTTCTGACCGGCGTCTGCGCCGACCAATTCCGCTTGGCCGCAGCCGAGCTGGCGTGCGCTGGGGTCCCGATACGGGCCGTCAGCCTGGGGCATGAGCTCGAAGATCCCACCAGGGCACTGGCGGCGGCATACGGCCTGGGCAAGACCGGCTGCGTGCTGGTGCGCCCCGACGGGTATGTCGCCTGGGCGTCGGCCCCCGGGGCGCCCGTCGACGCCGACGAGTTGACCCGCATCGTTCTTGCGGTTACTGGCCGTGAGCCATCGCCAGGTCTGGCCGCAGGCGAGAGCGAGCAGAACAGCGCTCACCTGGACCTCCAGCCGATCTGAACTAGCTCGGGCGCAACCACACCGTCCAGCGTTCGATGGCCTGATAGCCCATCCGTTCGTAGACCGGCCGCCCGTCGTCGCTCGCGATGAGGACGGCGGGATGGTCCGGGTCGGCCGTGGTAGCGGCCCAGGCGACCGCCGTGCCGGCTCCGGCACCCCTGGCGCTCGGCAGGGCCGCGACCATCTCGACGAGCGTCATCCCCGCGTCGCGATGAGCCGCGGCCACCGCCACCGGCTCCCCGTCCAGCCAGCCGAGCCATACTCTGGTGTGGCGGCCGAGCAGGCTCGTGCCGAAGAGGTCACCTGGAGTCAGCGGCTCGAGTTCGGGCAGCGGATATCCGTCGACCACCACCCGCTCGGCACGCCTCAGGTCTTCGGGGTCCTGCACTTCGCGTACCTCGACTCGGCTCGGGCCAGGCGCCGTGTCCGAACCGGGGAAGCGCACCATGAGGGGTGGATGGCCGATCAGGGCCAACCCGTGCTGGCGTAGGTCTGGCGTCGGCCACGGGCTCATCAGTAGGTACGGGACGGCAGGGAACAGCGAGCCGACCTCCTCGAGCACGCCGACCGGGTCAGTGAGTGGCTGCAGCAGGACGACCGGGTTGGTCAGCGCACCACGGTCACCGATCCAGCCGGCCGCCCAACGCGGCGCCGACCGCCACGGGCGTCCTGCGCCTCGGGCTACCCCCACCGACCACGAGGCATGCACGAGAACGGCTCGGCGAACGAGGGTGTCCTGTGCGGGCAGGTCCGGCTCCCAGCCCGTGGTGAGGTGCTCTTCCTCCGGCGGGATGATCGAGTACGCCACGGCCCCAACAATCGCACGGCGAACGCAGCGCGGGGTCCGAGCCGATGGCGTATGTTGGCCGCGCCAGACCGCGAGGGCCGCAGCGCCACGGCATACCGGTCAACTGTCCGAGAGGGGATCGTCATGTCCGAGCCGGCCGGCAACGCTTCGCCGCGCTACGAAGGCCTGCGAGCCATGTTTATCAACTGCACACTCAAGCGCTCCCCGGAGCCCAGCCACACCGAGGGGTTGGTCAGGCTCAGCCGAGGAATCCTGGAGCGCCAAGGTGTGGCGGTCGACGAACTGCGCGCGGTGGACCATGACATCGCGACCGGCGTGTGGCCGGACATGACCGAGCACGGCTGGGAGAGCGACGAATGGCCCCAGCTGTACGAGCAGGTGATGGCGGCCGACATCTTGGTGCTGGCCGGTCCGATCTGGCTCGGGGACAACAGCTCGGTCATGAAGAAGGTCATCGAGCGGCTGTATGCCTGCTCGTCGTTGCTCAACGACGCCGGACAGTATGCGTACTACGGCCGGGTCGGCGGGTGTCTCATCACCGGCAACGAGGACGGCGTGAAGCACTGCGCGATGAACGTGCTCTACAGCCTGCAGCACCTCGGGTACACCATCCCGCCGCAGGCCGACGCTGGCTGGATCGGGGAGGCCGGGCCCGGGCCGTCCTACCTCGACCCCGGATCGGGCGGCCCGGAGAACGACTTCACCAACCGCAACACGACGTTCATGACGTGGAACCTGCTGCACCTGGCGCGCCATGATCAAGTCAGCCGGGGGGATTCCGGCGCATGGCAACCAGCGTTCGGAGTGGGATGCCGGCTGCCGCTTCGACTTCGCCAACCCGGACTACCGCTGACCGAGGCCTGGAGACCAGGTTTGGGCGGTCGAACGAGAGCTATTTCGCTCGGTTGACCGCCCAGAACGGGCTGGGCCTCAGGACAGCGCCGGGGGGTCGTAGGTGGGCTGGTAAAGGGTCATCGTGCCGGCGCCGGGGATGCGCAGCTGGACCGTGTGGCCCCACTGCTGTTCGACGACGGGCCCGTCGAACTGCGCACCGCGATCCGTCAGCTCGGCCATGGTGGCGGCCAGGTCATCGCACATCAGCGAGATGTCGAACCGCTGATCGGTGCCGCCCTTCGTGCCGCCGAACTCCCAGCTGCTCGGATGCGCCGCCAGCTCACTCGGGCCGGTCTTGAAAATGAGCCAGCCGCCGCCGGTGTCCACGGCAGGCAGCTGCAGCACGTCACGGAAGAACGCCCGGGCGGCATCGGGGTCCTCGGCATACACAAGGGTGTGCACGGCGGTGATCATGCGGCGAGGCTACTGTGTCTTCGGTCCGGACGGGCAGCAGCGCATCGGCCGATGTCACGCGCTCGCCCACCGTGCTCGTTGGACCGGCGGCTCGAACGGGTCCGCGAAGTAGTAACGCGCCGCAACGATCTGCTCCTGCTCCAGCTCCACGACGCCGACCAGGTGCACGGGGCCCTCGCCGTAGTCGACGATCCCCTCGCCGACCCACACCGTCGGTCCGCCTCGAACGCTGCGCCACGTGATGCGGGGGGGACCGGGAACCTCCCGGTACATCCCGATGATGTTGGTCCGGCCGACGAACCGCTCACCAGACTGGGGTCGTTCGTCGACCGCGTCCTCAGCAATCAAACGGCGCGATAGTGTCCAGGTCCCACCTCTCCCACGCATTGAAGAGTGCCCCGGCGGCCTCGCGTTGCGACGTCTGCTTCATCTCACTCCTGGTCACCCTCGGGTTGGACAGCTCCTAGCATGCTGCTGTGGCTACGGTGACCCGGCGTGACACCGGCGCGCGGCCACGTGGGCGAATGGAGGTGTAGGGGTGCGCAAGAACGCTCGCGAACACCTCCACCGCTTGCACCGAGAGCGGACCGGTGGTGGTATCGCTCATCGTCAGCGTGAGACGCCCGTTCGGCACTGGGCGCGGCGGAAAGGTAACTCGCATGCACGTCGGCCAGACCGCCCGCCGGACTCGAAGGGTGACGGCTCGTGACATCGAGCTGTTCACTGAGATGACGGGCGACCGCAACCCGCTGCATTACGACGAAGCGCTCGCGGCAAGCAGCCGGTTCGGGGGCATCATCGTCCAAGGTGGGGTGACATCGGGGCTGCTCAACGCGCTCGTGGCGCAGGACCTCCCGGGGCCGGGTAGCGTGTTCCTGCGCGTGGACTGGTCGTTCAAGGCGCCCGTCCGCCCAGGGGACGAGATCACCGCGGAAGCCGAGGTGCTCGAGGTGCGCGAAGGCAAGCCGATCTGCACGCTGCGCACCACTGTCACCAGGCAGGACGGCACCGTGGTGCTCGACGGGACGGCGCTGGTGTACCGCGACCCGGTGGCCGTTGCCGAGCGCTGAGCCGGGGCGACACCTACGCGAAAGTGTGCACGAGGCCACGCCGGCTACTGGGCCGGGTTGGCCTGCAGGAAGGTCCAGCGGCGTCCCTCGAGGTCGGCAGCCGTGTAGGCGCGAAAGCCGGTATGCCGGATCGGCCTCAGGATCGCAGCGCCGGAGGCCACGGCGTGCGCTAGGTGGGCGTCCAGGTCGTCGACGTACACCCACGGCTCGTGGGTCTGCTGCTGGCCCTGCGGCGCCGCCGTGTCGAGCTCGCCGATGATGATGGAGCAGGTGCCGGCCCGCAGCTCGATCCACGGCAGGCCGTAGTCGCCTCGTGGCAGCGGATCGGCTTCGGGCGGAAGGGGACTCGGAGACTCAAGCCCGAACGCATCCGCGAGCCAGCGGGCTGCGGCACCGGGCTTGGCGTAGTTGACGAGCACGCCCAGTCGACCCAGCGGCGGCTGCGGCCCCGCGACGTGATCCCGGCGGGCGCACCAGGAGGCGAACCAGCGTTCCGTCACTCGCACCCATGCCGTGCCGCCGGCGTCGCGCCCCTCTTCGGAGATCGTCGCGTCGACCCGTACCTCGGTGCCGTTTTCAGAAGGCGTGAAGTGAACGTCGATGAGCACGTCGTCCACCAAGCTGGTGAACGAGAGCCGCTCACCAGGCTCCCAGACGGTGATCCGGCCCAGCTCCAGGCCCTCGCCCGAGGCGGCGTCGTACACCTCGATGAGCCGGCCGCCGACGCCTGCTTCGCAGCGCATCGCAACGGCCCTCGATGAGTCGAACGCATTGATTGGCCCTCGAACCCACCACTGGTCGATCTCGTCGGTGAACGCCGTGAATGCCGTGGCCGGGTCCACCGACACCTGGACAGACGTGGATACCGTCGACGCACTGGTCATGAGGGCTCCTTGGCTGTTGCCTGTGCTCGTACTTCGACATGGCGTTGGAACGAGGCCAGCTGCTGCGTCCAGTGCGCCTGAACCTGGTCCAGCCAGGCCTGCACCGCCGCCATCGACTCCGGCCGCAGCGAGAACATTCGGACCCTCGCGTCGGCGGGAGACCGGGCGTCAGTGACCACTCCGGCCGCGAGAAGCACCCGCAGGTGTCGGCTCATCGCCGGGCCGGAGAGCCCCGCGTCGGAAGCAAGGTCGCCGGCCCGGCGGGGCCGGGAGCTGAGCAGCTGCACGACGAGCCGGCGGTTCGGGTCGGCGAGCGCCTCGAACACGGCATCCTCACGCATTGTGCTCACTTGTTAATAGTTAAGGATGAGATGAACTATTGTCAAGATCGACGGCCAAGACCGCGCCAAGACCGCGCCCAGACCGCGCCCAGACCGCGCCCAGACCGCGCCGAGCTGGTCCGTAGGTGCTGTTAACCGGGGCGGATAACAGCACCTACTGACCTTTCGCGGGGGGTGTCGCTGCCAAGGCCCGTGCCGCTGGTGCCACCTCGTGGGCGGCCGCGTCGAGAACTTCCGCCTCCGCATGCTGCGCGCTGACCCGGACCACGACGCCGGACGTTGGTCAGTGCCTCTTGCACCGTGCGGTAGATGGACAAGGCGATCTCCGGCGGCACTGCCGCGATGCTGCTCGCTTCGCCCACAACGGTGTAGCTGACCTGTAGCCCGCCCGCCCGTGCTTCGTCAACCACGGTGGGCAGCTCCCCAAGACCCGGCTGCGGACCGCGGTCCTCGGGGTATGCCGTCGGGCCGGCCCCGGGTGCACTGGTCGCCGATGGCTCGACCCGTTTGCCGCCTGACTCGCTGGACCTCAAGGTGCCCAGCAGAGCGCGCATCTGGGTTACCGCCTCGCGCGAGGACGCCTCGACGGACTCCAGCGCCGCTGCGGCTCGGTCGGGGTCGGCGTGGACCAGCCGGCGGGCTCCAGCGGCCTGCACACCCATGACCGAGACTTGGTGGGCGACGACGTCATGCAGCTCACGGGCGATCCGCAGCCGTTCCTCGACCACCGCCTGGTCGCGTAGGCGATCCGCCTGCTCGGCAATGGTGCTCGCCTGTTGGGCGACCCGGGCCTGGTCGCGGGCGCTGTTCCAGGCGGACTGGCCAAGCCAGATGGCGCCGCCGAAGTAGATGACGTTGATGATGCCGGTGTAAAGCACGGCCGCCACTGCAGGGGGGCACAACCCGGTGGCGTCGTGGGTGTCTTCCAGGAACTGGTCCAACGCGTTGCCGACGGCGAACGACAGGGCCAGCCAGGTCGTCATGGCCAGCACGATCGCCCCGACGACGAGGATCATGTTGCGCCGGTCGCGGGCGTGCGCAACGCCGCTGTAGAGGGCGAAGAAGTACGCGACCTGCATGGTGAACTGCATGCTGACCACCGGCATGGCGATGCCGAGGGCGAGCATGTCAGCGGCTGACAAGGCCGCGATGGTCAACGGAAGGCGCCTGCGCCACGCGAGGATCAGCGTCCCCGACGCGACCGCGAGGTGCTGCACGAGGATCGGTTGGGTCGGGCCGCCGTGGGCCGGGTCGAGCATCCCGAAGCTGCGGGCCAGCTCCAACCCGGCCGCCGCGACGACCCAGAACGCGACGGCGAGCCAGATGTCGCTACGGCGTTTCCGCGCCGGTAGGCGCCGGACGCATCCAGGGGTCGTCGACGGCGAAGAAGCGCGCCATCGCGGGGACGATCCGCTCATGGCCAGCCATAGCGACAGGGTATGCCGGGCGGCTGACATCGTTGCTCCGTCCCGAGACGGAGGGAGGTCCGCCACACGGAGGACCGCTTTCCCAATCGTCTTCCTAGTCATCTACCTTTCTTCATTGTAGTCTTTACCAGTGGCGATCAACATCAAGGACGAGGTCACCGACCGGCTGGCCCGCGAGCTTGCTCGGGAGACCGGTGAGACCATCACGGTCGCCACGCAGATTGCCTTGCGAGAGCGGCTGACCCGGGTGCGGGCAGCCCGGCCCTCAGCCCGGCGGTCGGACGAGCTGCGTCGGCTCATCGACCGGGGCCGGGTGCGCCGGGTCCTGGACCGTCGGTCTGCTGACGAGATCGTTGGATACGACGACCTTGGCCTGCCGAGGTAGCCGTGGTCGTCGACACCTCGGCGCTGGTCGCTATCGTCTTCGGCGAACCCGACGCCGAACGGCTTTCGCAGCTCATCGTGGCGGCCGGCGCACCGATACTCGTGTCCGCCGCAACTCTGGTGGAGGCCGGCATCGTCGTCGAGGCTCGGCAGGGGCCAGACGCGAGCCGGGACCTCGACGTCCTGTTGCAGCTCACCGGCTCCCAGGTCGTGCCGGTAGACGAGCCACTGGCCCGCGCTGCGGTCAGTGCCTGGCGTCGGTTCGGCAAAGGGCGCCATCCGGCCGGGCTCAACTACGGCGACTGCTTCTCCTATGCGCTGGCAGCGACAACGGGGGAGCCGTTGCTCTGCACCGGGATCGACTTCGCGCAGACCGACGTCCTCATCTTCCGCACGTAGCCGGATACGTGGCGGCCCCAGAGACGCCCCTCAAGCGCTCAGCTGGTGTATCACCGGCGATACGCTCGGTCCGTGAGTACGGTGACCGTGCGCGATCTGCGCAACCACTGTGCTGAGGTCCTGGCTCGGGTCGCTCGAGGGGAGACCCTTGTCGTCACCCGCGACGGGTCGCCCGTGGCCCAAATGGCACCGCTACCAGGGCCCTCCGCGACGGCTGCCGAGCTTGTCGAACGTCGTCGTCGGCTGCCTGCTGTGGATCCCGTTCGGTTGGCTGCCGATCTCGACGCGATCGTGCAAGGGAGCCTGTGAGCGCGGCCGACCCGGCATCCTCGATACCTAGACAGTGATCCTGGTGGGTGCGACCCGCGGCGCTCGCTACCCGCGGTGCTCTGCGCCCACTGGCGCCGTGACCCCGAGCGAGTCGAGCTCTGTCTGCAGCGCCGTGGTGAGGGCATTCAAGTCAGGGACCCGGTCCGGGTCGACGATGACCGCGACCGTCAAAGCGCCGGCATACGAGAGTGCGGCGAACGCGACGGTGACGTTGCCGGCGGTGACGGTGATCGGCACGACCTCGTCGACGTCGATCCCGGTGAAGCGCAGGCGGTCGGCCGGTCCGGGGATATTCGTGAGGAAGGAGTTCACCAGGCGCTGCCGCTCGATGAACCAGCGCAGCAGATGCAGGGCGGCCAGCAGGCGAAAAATCGGGCCGACCAGCGAGGCCGACGAACCGCGGCTGGCTGTCTTCTGGACGCGGGTCAGCGCGGCGACCTGCACCAGCCGCGCCTTCGCCGGCTCGACCAGCGGAACACGCACCGGCATCACGCCCACCCGGTTGCCCAGGTCGGCCGCGGTTGTCGCGGCTCGCGCCGAGACCGGCACCGAGATGACCAGGGCGGGCGGGTGCTCGCCGACGGTCAGCAGGACCGACTGCAGGGCGCCGGTGACGGCGGTGAGCAGCACGTCGTTGATCGTCCCCGAGTGCCGGTCGGCCAGGTCTCGTATGCCGGTCAGGCCGACGCTAACGGTGTCGACCCGGCGCCGGGGGCCGGTTGGGGCGTTGAGCGAACAACGGGGGGCCGGCTCGACCCGCGCCAAGCCCAGTTCCGCTAGGGCGTCCCAGAGCCGCGCCAGCGCCAGCGGCGCCCGCCGGATGCCCGCCAGACGGGAAGCCAGGGCTTCGGCGAACAGCGCGGCCCGGGTCGGTGCAGGACGCGGCGGCATACCGTCGGGCTGGGCTCGTACGGCCGAGTCGGCGAGGGTGGCCAGCACAGCCAGCCCGCCGATGCCGTCGGCCATCACATGATGCAGCGCGAGCACAACGGCGACCCGGCCGTCGGCCAGCCCGGTCACGAACACGGCGCGCCAAAGCGGTTTGGCCGCCGGTAGCGGCGCGGTCACCGCTGTCATCGCCGACTTGAGCAACGCCTCGCGGTCCCCAGGCGCGGCGCATCGCGTGCTGGAGACGTGGGCGGCGGCGTCGAAGGCGGCGTCGTCCACCCAGATCGGGCGACCGAGGCCCCACGGGAGGCGAACCAGCCGCTGCCGCAGCCTGCGGATTGCGCCGAGCCGTCGCCCGAGCTCGGCCTGGGCGGCAGGTAGGTCAAACTGCTGGCCGACGTCCAGGAGGAGCAGCGCGCCGACGTTCATGGGCACCGGCCCGACGTCCGAAGCCAGCTGCATGAGGTCGCCGGCCCCGATGCGCTCGGGAGGCGGGGGACCGACGCGGGAACGACGACCGCGGGTCACCGGGCCTCCTGACCGGCATCGGACGCCCCCGCGGGCGGCCGCCACGCGGCATCCGGGAACGTGTCGGCATACTCCCTCACCGCCTCCTCGATGGTGGGGAAGGAGGTCTGGTCGAGCTCCTCGGTGAGCTCGTACCGGCGCAGCTTGGCCTTGACCGGGTCCTTCAGCTCGGCGAAGACAAACGGTATGCCGTGTTGGGCGAGCTCTTCCACGAGCTCCACGAGCATGTCGGCTGCGGTGGGGTCGACGTCGGTCATCGGTTCGGCGGCCAGCACGATCCAGCGGGTCGGCGGGGCGGCCCGCGCAACGGCGCGGATGTCCTCGCGGAACCCGCGCGCGTTGGCGAAGAAGAGCGGGCCGTCGAACCGGAACAGCACCAGCCCCTCGAGCTGCTCGGCCCCGGGGTTGAGCGCGACGTCGTGGTAGCCGGCCAGCCCCGCGACCCGGCCCAACCGAGTGCGGTAGGGCCACCAGGCCCGGCGGAACACATGCAGCACCGACAGCAGCACCGCGACAGCGATACCGGGCAACACGCCCAGCAACGCCACGCCGAGGAACGCGACGACCGAAACGAGCCCCTCGCTGCGCCGCTGCCGCCACAAACGCCGGGTCGTCGCCAGGTCGGCAAGGGAAAGCGCGGCGGCGATGACGACGGCGGCCAACGTCGGCTGGGGCAGGTTCTGCAGCAGCCACGGCAGGAACAGCAGCATCCCCGTGATGGCGCCCGCGCCGACCACGCCGGTGAGCTGGCTCCGTGCACCAGCCTGCTCCGCTACCGCCGTGCGGGAGCCGCTGGTGCTCACCGGGAAGCCCTGAAAGAAGCCGGCGGCGATGTTAGCGGCACCGATCCCCACCATCTCCTGGTCGGCCCGCACCTCCGCCCTGGTGCGCGCCGCGAACGCGGACGCCGTCGAGATCGTGTCGGTCAGCGAGACCAGCGCGATTCCGAGGGCTCCGACCATCAGAGTCCCCAGGTCGCTCAGCGATACCCGGGGGATCGTCAGCGGCGGGAAGCCCTGCGGGAGAACGCCGACCAGCGAGACCCCCCTACTCCCGAGATCGAGCAACGACGTCAGGAAGATCGCGAAGATGACCGCGACCAGCACGGCCGGGATGCGCGCCAGCCAGCGCTGTAGGGCCAGGATGACGACGAGCGAGAACAGCCCGATTGCCAGGGCCGCCGCAACGACGTTTCCGTCGGCCACGCTCTGGACGAAGGCCTGCACTTCCGCGATGAGACCGTCGGCGTCGATCGAGAAGCCGCATAGCTTGCCAAGCTGGCCGACGACGATGGTCAGCGCGAGGCCGTTCATGTAGCCGACCTGGGTCGGCTTCGACAGCAGGTCGGCCACCAGACCAAGGTGTCCCAGCCCGGCCAGCACGAGGAACGCGCCCACGAGCAGCGCCAGCAACGACGCCAGCGCGACCGCGCGCACGGGGTCACCGCCCGCGGCGACGAGCGGAAGGATCGTCGCGGCGATCATCGGGCCGAGCGAGGAGTCCGGGCCAAGGACCAGGATGCGTGACGGCCCGAACATGGCATACCCCAGCAGGCACAGCACCGACGTGTACAGCCCGGTGACCGCCGGCAGGCCGGCCAGCTCGGCATACGCCATGCCCTGCGGCACGAGCAGCGCAGTCAAGACGAGGCCAGCTGCGACGTCTCGCCCGAACCACTGGCGGCGGTAGCTGCGTGCGACCGCGAGGCCAGGGACCAAGCGGCCCACTCCGGTGGGCGTTTGACCAGTCTCCCCGCCCAATGCTGCGCTTGCCACAGGTGGCCAGTCAGTCCGGAGCAGGAATGCGGTCGGCCGCCACGGAAAGCTGCGGTCGCGAAGTGGCCTGGCCGCCCGTTCCGCCGCCGTGGCTGTCAACCTCGGTCCGCGCCTTGCCCCTACTCCTACCCATGTCGAACTCCTTCGGCAAGGTCGCCTGGTGCAACCGTCAGCGTAGCCGCGCCACCCGCTGGCTACGCGAGTCGATGGTGTGTTGTGGCAGGGTGCGTGCCCAGGGGCCGACGGTGTAGGAGGGATCACGGTGAACGAGACGACGTGGACGGGCGGCATGCAGGTGGACCCGCAGCTACGGGCGTTTGTGGATGACGAACTGCTGGCTGGGCTCGATCTCGACGCGGCCACCTTCTGGTCGACCCTGGCGCAGCTGCACGAGCGGTTCGCCGGACCGGTCGAAAGGCTGCTGCGCCGAAGAGACGAGCTGCAGGAGCGGATCGACGCCTGGCACCGCGAGCACGGGCCCGGCGACGTTCCGGCGCTCGAGGCCTTCCTCACCGAGATCGGCTATCTGCTGCCGCTGGAGGCGCCGGTCGTGACCGTGGAGGGGGTCGACGCGGAGATTTCGACCGTGGCCGGCCCGCAGCTGGTGGTGCCGGCAACCGTGCCCCGGTACGCGCTGAACGCGGCGAACGCGCGCTGGGGGTCGCTCTTCGACGCCCTGTACGGCACGGACGCCCTCCCGCTGGACTACGAGCTAGAGCCCGGGTACGACCAGCGCCGAGGTGCTCAGGTCATCGCAGAGGTGGACCGGCTGCTGGACCGGTACTTCCCGCTCGTCGACGCACGTCATGCCGATGCGACCGCCTACCAGGTGGATTCGCCTGACCAGCTGACCGTCCACACGGCCCGAGGGCGCACCGGGTTGGTGGAACCGTCCCAGTTCGTCGGGCATCGTCGCGCGACTGAGGCCGCTACGCTCGCCGCCGCGCTGCTGCGCCGGCACGGCCTGCACGTTGAGCTGGCCATCGACCAGGCGACGCAGGTGGGTCAGCAGCACCACGCCGGAGTCTCGGACGTCGTGCTGGAGTCCGCGGTGACGACCATCGTGGACCTGGAGGACTCGGTCTCGACTGTGGACGGGCCGGACAAGGTCGGCGCCTACCGCACCTGGCTCGGGCTGCGCACCGGCGAGCTCACCGCCACGTTGCGAAAGGACGGACGTGAGATCACCCGCGCGGTCCACTCCGACCGCAGCTACATCGGCACCGACGGCACGACGATAACCCTGCCCGGGCGCTCCCTGCTGCTGGTGCGCAACGTCGGCCATCACATGCGCCTGGATGCCGTCCGCACCGCCGCCGGGGAGCCCATCCTCGAGGAGGCCCTCGACGCGCTGGTGTCCGCCGTGGCCGCGATGCACGAGCTGGGTGGTCGCGGTCGGTACCGGAACACCCGCACGGGCAGCGTCTACATCGTCAAGCCGAAGATGCACGGCCCGGACGAGGTGTCGCTGGCGGTTCAGCTGCTCGCCGCCGTCGAGGAGGCCCTCGGGCTTCCGGTGACCACGCTCAAGATCGGCATCATGGACGAGGAGAAGCGCACCTCGACCAACCTCGAGGCCTGCATCGGTCGCGCTTCTGACCGGGTCATCTTCGTGAACACCGGATTCCTCGACCGCACCGGCGACGAGATCCACACCGGCTTCGAGGCCGGGCCGATGGTCCGTAAGGACGAGCAGAAGACCCAGACCTGGCTCACGGCATACGAGGACCGCAACGTCGACGTGGCGTTACGGGCCGGGTTCGCCGGGCGGGCGCAGATCGGCAAGGGCATGTGGGCCAAGCCCGCTGCGATGCGCGAGATGCTCGACACCAAAGGCGCCCACCCCAGAGCCGGGGCAAACACCGCGTGGGTTCCCTCGCCGACCGCCGCGACCCTGCATGCGCTGCACTATCTGGAGATCGACGTCCTCGCGGTGCAGCAGGGACTGGCCGACCGGCCGCTGGCCGACCGACGCGCGCTGCTGGTGCCGCCGGTGCTGGCGGACGGGGGAGCGTCGCTGTCGCAGCAGGACAAGCTCCACGAGCTGGAGACCAACGCCCAGTCGATCCTTGGATACGTGGTCCGGTGGGTGGGGCTGGGCATCGGCTGCTCGACGGTGCCCAACCTCGAGGGGGTGGGGCTCATGGAGGACCGGGCGACGCTGCGGATCTCCAGCCAGCAGATCGCGAACTGGCTGCATCACGGGCTCGTCGACGAGAGCGCGGTGCGCGACACGTTCGCCCGCATGGCCGCGCTGGTCGACGAGCAGAACGTCGATGAGCACGGTTACCGCCCGATGAGTGCGGACCTGGACTCAAGCCCGGCGTTCCAGGCTGCGCTCGATCTGGTCTTCTCCGGGCGGCGGGAGCCCAACGGCTACACCGAGCGGGCCTTGACCAGGTGGCGGCAGCGGGCCAAGTCCACCGTCATGTGAGGCGTTCGGCGCGGCGACGTATGCCGTGCAGCATGCCTGGGCCCATGACCCCGTCCGCGGGGATGAGCAGGAGGCGCCCGACCGGCGCCCGGCGTCACCTCATACCCGGGCGCGAGACAGCGCTGCGCGGCCCACCCAGATGAACCCGGCGCCGATCACCAGGTAGGTCGGGTGGAAGAAGCTCAGCTCACGAATGAACAGCAGCTCCACGACGATCCACCCAATGACGAACACCCCGGCGGCGACGGCCGCGGCGTCGGTGCGCTCGTCACCGTGCCAGGCGAACCACGCCACCACGCTCGTCGGCACCCCGACGACGAGCGCCAGCGCGATGCCGCCCAACAGCAGGCTGCCGAACGGCAGCCGCGCGGTGACGACCTCGCCGAGGGACAGCGCCCCGCTCACGAGGCCGGCTGCACCGGCATACGCGGAGATAGCCACGACTGCCGCGAAGACGGCAAGCCCGGCTCTGCGGTGCAATTCGCCACTCCCAGACATGGTTTGCTGCTCTCCTCGCGTGCTGCTGCTGCGCTTCGACGCTACTCCGCCCGGCCGTAGCCCCCTTGCGGGAGCGAGCAATGTCTCAAACCGGCTGCTCGCGGCTCTTCACAGTGTCACCGGTCGCCGCTGGGAGCTGCGGCGGCATCGGTGGAACGGCAGGAAAGGAGGGGCGATGGTGCGGAGGCGGACCGTCGATTGGCCCGTGCCGCGCCAACTCGCGGCCGTGGGCGAGGTCGCCGCGATGGCCGCCTCCGCTCGACGTCTGTTGCAAGCCGTTCGAGCCGAGCGCGCCAGCCAGCTCGTCCCGCTCACCGCCGCGCGCCGCGCGGGCACCCCGCGTTTCGAGCGGCCCGTGCTGTTGGTCCACGGTTACCTCGGCACGCCTGACTGCTGGGCCCGAATCGTGCCTCAACTGCACCACGTCGGCTTCGGCAACCTCTTCTCGTTCGGCTACAACGCCCTCGCGTCGACGATTCCGGTGCTCGCCGCAGACGTCGTCGGTGCGGCGCAGGTCGCGATGTGCCAGGCTGGCGCGCGTGAGGTGCATCTGGTCGGGCACAGCCTGGGCGGGCTGGTGATCCGGTATGCCGTGCAGCAGCTTGGCCTGGCGGCCGCCGCCCGGACCGTGGTGACCATCGCGACCCCCCACACTGGCAGCCCGTTCGCGTCCGTTGCCCCCGGGGTGGTCGGCGCGCAGATGCGGCCGGGCTCGTCGCTGCTGCACCATCTGCCGCCGCTGTCCAGCACCCCGAAGGTGTCCTGGTTGGTCGTGGACTCGGCTCAGGACATCGTGGTGTCGAAGGCGACCCCCCGCCATGACGGAGGGGTGCGATACCGCGTGGTCAACGGCCGCGGACACCAAGCCATCCTGCGCTCCGACGAGCTGAGCGAGGCGCTCGTTGGTCACCTGCTCGAGGCCGAAGGCCAGATCGCCGCCGCGGACGCTGCCTGACAGTTCGGCTCGTCTTGCCAGATTCACCTCCACTGCTCGGCTTTACCTCCGTCCCACCTGGCTGAGTGAGTGTCACGGGCCATTGGAGGTGAAGGTGCGTAAGAACGCACGTTTACACCTCCGGCGCTCGGTTTTACCTCCATCGTTCGGGTGGGTCGGGTGGATCGGGAGGGTCGGGCCGTCCAAAATGTGGCCGGGAGAGCCCAAAATGTCTGGGTCACGACGGGAAGTCGAGGTAGCCGTCCTCCACGGCGCGGCGGAGGAAGTCCGTCTTCGAGGCCACCGGCCGGCCGGCGTCGGCATACTTGCGTCGGGCTCGGCCCAGGTACTCGCGAACCGTCTCGGGGCTGATGCCCATCCGTCGGGCCACCGACTTCAGCGGCAGTCCGGTGGCGTACAGGCGGACCGCCTCGGCTTCGCGGGGCGCCAGCTGTGGCAAGGTGTCGGCCTCCACAGCGGCGGCCCACTCGGGGGTGAGGTGGATCTCGCCGGCGGCGACCGAGCGGATCGCCTCGGCGAGCATCTCGAGGTCCTCGTGCTTGCCGACGAGCCCGGCGGCTCCGGCGCGGAAGGCGCGCGCGATCAGGCCCGGGCGTCGTTCCTGGGTGTAGAGCAGCACCGGCCAGCCGCGGCCGCGTAACTGCGTGACGTTGTCCTCGATGTCGCTGCCGTCGTCGAGCCCGATGTCGAGAAGGACGATGTCGACGGCCGGGACGCGGGCCAGCAGCTTGGCGACGGTCGGGGCGACCTCGGTCAACGCGGCTTCTGGAAAATAGCGACGGAGGCCCTCAGCCACCCCACCGAGGATCGCCGGGTGGTCGTCAACGGCTGCAACCCGGAGGCCGTCACCCACGGGACCAGCCTTTCACCGATGGGTCGGCAACTGGCCCCGGTTCGGTGTGTGCTTGCGCACGTGTGCCGTGGGCTCGAGGACGACCATGGCGGCCTCCTCGTCGCAGCTCGCGTCTACCGCGATGTGCGGATGCCGGTGCCGCAGCGCGTCGACCACCGCAGTGATGCGCTGCGTGCTGCCGGTCCCGCCGACAAGGACAACCGTGCCCACGGGCTCCCCAGCGCGTAGCTTCCAGGTTGCGCGCAGCTGCGAGCCGGGTCCCAGCAGCGGCAACAGAGCGGTCACCAGCCCCCGGAAGGCCGCGATCGCAGGGCCGGAATCCTCCACGGACGCAATGATCTCGACCGTAGCGCCGCGTTCCCGGGACCTGGCCACTGCGGCGGCCACCTCTGGGGTGACGAGGCACCTGGCGACGAGCCAGTCCCGGCCGGCCGCCTCCAGCAGCTGGCACTGGCTCCGCTCCGACGGCGTCAGGTCATCGGCCCGGCACAGCCGGTGCAGCATGGGCACGACGTTGGCTTCCAGCTCACCCAAGCGCTCAGCTCGTTCTGCGTCGCGGACCTCCCGCACGGACTGGGCGAGGCGGAGGCTGCTGCGCGCCCGTTCCGACTCAGCAATGGTCTCGGCTGCCGAGTCCAGGGCCCGGCGCAGCACGACCCCCACGACAGCCCACACCAGGACCTGCGGCCAGCCGCCGACGAGGGCCTGCACCGGCCATCCGCCGCCCGTCAACACGACCGCCATGCTCATGCACACCGGCATACCCAGGGCGATGGCGAACGCGGCCTTGACGTTGCCCCGGAACGCGAGGGTGCCGACCAGGACGTTCTGGTAGCCCACGAACCAGGTCCGCCAGTCGGGTTCCTGCGGATCGAGCAGGTTTGCCGCCTGAAGGGTCGGGACGAGCAGGCCGACGAGCGCCCACAGCACCCAGTGGCGCTCTGCGCTCGGCGCGTACCAGGCCAGGACGGTCGCGACGAAGGTGGTCAGCAGGCCAGCGACGGCAAGCCAGGGCAGGCGCGTTTGGTCCAGCCACAGCAGGCCGATGGCAGCGTGTCCGATGATGCTGATCGCCGCACAGGCCAGGGCCGGGCGGAACTCGCTGGCTGCCCACGCGGTGGGCATCTCGTCGAAGTCAGGCTCTGGGGTGGGAACGTCCAGTACCACCCGCGTTCCTTGGCCGACCGAGCTGTCCACGGAGGCGGTGCCGCCCACCGACCGCAGGCGGGCGTCGATGCCCAGTCGTAGGCCGGCGCGCTGGCCCGAATCAGCGTGCGGGTCGAAGCCGCGGCCTTCGTCGGTGACGACGACGTGCCAGCCGCCACCGTCGTGACGGCCGACGACCGAGGCGCGACGGACACCCGCGTGGCGCGCGACGTTGGTGAGCGCCTCGCCGGTGGCGTCGATCAGGGCACCCAGGACGTCGTCGGGAGGCGAGCCGCCCGACGTGGTGACGTCGACGACGAGCCCAAGGGTGCTGGCCCGGTGACGCACCGCCGTCCCGAAGTTGGACTGGGCGCGCTCAGGGGGCGTCGCGAGGGCGTGCAGGGCCTCGCGCGCCAGCTGCTGGCCGGCGTGGTCGACCGACCATCGTGCCGAGCGGGAGGCCAGCAGCAGGGTGCCCAGGACCCGGTCGTGCACCAGTGAGTCCCAGCGGTCCCGCTCCCGGGTGACCGCCGCTTCGCGCAGGTCGCCTTCCTGCGCGAGGCGGGTATGCCGGGTGGCCCGCGCGATCTGCAGGGAACGTCGGCGAAGCAGCCCGATCACGGTCACGCTGAGCAGGCCAGCGCTCAGAATGATCAGCGCCTCCCACCGGGCCTGGGTCGAGCCGACGGTCGCAGAGCGCTCGTTGAGCAGTGCTGCGGCAAGCAGCACTGTGGCGACGACCCCCGCCGCCGGGGACACGGCATACGGGGCGGCCAGCGCCGCCACGGTCACCACGTGGACGAAGGGCGGGTATGCCGGGCTGGCCGCGTCGGGCGGGAACAGAAACGGCATGGCAACGATGACGACGACGCCGACCAGCACGAACGCCCGAGCCCCTCGCCGGATACCGTCTCCGAAGAGGACGTCGGCCACACACCCCAGGGCCGCGACCGCGAACGCCACGTGGACCAGGGACATCCGGGCGTCGTAGCGGGCCGCGAAGGCCGGGTCCAGCGTGAACGTCGTGACCCCGATGACCGCACCGACCGTCACCGCCTTGGCCAGGCCACGGTCCAGGTCGGCAAGCCACGGCGTCGTAGATGCTGGTAGCGGCGTTCCCTTGGTGTCCCCCGAGCCGTCCACGATCGGCTCCATGATTGGACCTTAACCCGCGTGCACCAGTGCCCGCGCGCCGTGCACTGAGCCGCTAGGCCGCCGCGTAGCGCAGCAGGGTGACTCCGCTTCGGAACCGCTTCAGATCCAACGGTCGTAGCTGCGCGATCTCGTAGCCCTCGGGAAACAGCCGGCGGCCGCGGCCCTGGACCACCGGGTAGACGAACAGGCGGTACTCGTCGACCAACCTGGCCTCGATCATTGCGTGAGCAAGCCGAATGCTGCCGGTGAGCACGATGTCCTTGCCGTCCGCCTGCTTGAGGGCGGCCACCTCCTGCACGGGGTCGCCCGAGAGAACCGTGGTGTTCTCCCACGCCGGGTCCGAGAGCGTCGAAGAGACGACGTACTTGTGAACCCTGTTCAGGTAGTCGGTGATGCCGGTCGGGTCGTCGGTTTGCGCCGGCCAGTACGCGCGGAAGTCCTCGAAGGTCCGCCGACCGACCAGCAGCGCGTCGGCTTCGCTGTCCTGCCGGTGGCTCTCCTCCATCAGGTCACTCATGTCGGCCTGACCACCGGCCTGCGCGTCGAACCAGCTCCCGAGCAGCTCGATCGAGCCGTCAACGGTGATGTTCTGGGTGATCGCCAAGGTGCGCATAGGCCATGCTCACCCGCGAGCGCCCCGGCCAACCACCGTTTTCCGAATCGAGCACCGGATCCGATGGTTGATCTGGAAAACAATGGTTGCCCTGTTACAGAAGTGACTGGAGGAACCCGGCGGCTACAACCCTGCGCCAGCGTCCCGAGGGAGCGTGATGACCACGCGAACCCCTGGCTCGGCGTCCTCCAACCGGATCGTGCCTCCGGCGCGGCGCACCAGCTCGCGCGTAATGGCCAGCCCCAGACCGCTGCCGCCCCGGTCCCGGTCCCGGGCCTCGTCCAGGCGAGTGAACCGGTCGAATACCCGCTCCCGGTCCGCCTCGGGTATGCCGTGCCCGTCGTCGCAGATGCACACGCGCACGTCCGAGGGGCCCGCCTGGAGCTCGACGACAACCGCGGATCGGGCGTGCCGCTCGGCATTGTCGATGATGTTCGTCAACATCCGCACCAGATCCCGCTCGGCAACCCGCACAAGCAGCGAGCGATCACCGGGATCATCGAGCCGCAACGGGACCCGCGCACCGGCATACCGCCCGGCAACGGCACTCACGAGCGCTCCCACCTCGACCAGGTCACCCTCAGTCCCACCGCGCCCGTCATCGGTGCGGGCGAGCAGCAACAGGTCTTCGACCAGCGCCGAAAGCCGTTCCACCTCCGCGAGCAGCTCGGGCGTCAGCTGCTCACCCTCGCCAAGTCGCTGGGCGACCTCGAGCTGGGTGCGGATGCTGGCCAGCGGGCTGCGCAGCTCGTGGGCCGCGTCGGCAACGAAGGCACGCTGGGTGCGCCGGGCTGCGGCGACCCGGTCGAGCATCTCGTTCAGCGTGGTCGCAAGGGCGCTGATCTCGTCGCGGGTGGCGGGCACCGGCAGCCGCTCGGTGTCGGAGGAGGTCGAGTCGATCCGGGCGGCGCCGAGGCGTAGCGCCTCGACCGGCCGTAAGGCAGCTCCGATGATCCGCCAGGCGATAACGGCGAGCAGGGCAAGAAGCAACGGAAAGAGCACGAGCAAGAGCAGGCGCAGCGTGCGCCCACTTGTCTCGACGTCGGCCGTCGGCGCAGCGGCCACCACGGTCACTCGCCTGCCGCCCGCGTTGGCCTCCAGCGCCGCCACCTGCAGGTTCCCGGATAGCCCGGCCCGCGCACCGGCCACCACGACGGCGTCTCCGGCGACCGCAGCCAGGCGCTCCTCGGGAGTGAGCAGCGCGGTCAGCCGGTCGGCAGTCGGGGAGCCGGACACGACCCGCCCCTGGGCATCGATGACCTGGACCACCTGAGCGCCCGACACCGGAACCGGGTCCGGCAGCCGGTTCGTCTCGACAAGCAGGGCAACCTCTCGCGCGCTGGACAACGCGCTCGCCTGGACGGTGCGGGTCAGCGCTGCAGTCAACACGGCATACAGGACCAGCCCCCCGAGGACGAGCGCGCCCGCGACCCCGAGCACCCCGATCGTCATGAGCCGCGCACGCAGGCTCATTCGCTCGAAGCGCCCGGGCCAACGCAGCGGCCGCGTGGCGCTCATCGAGCGATCCGGTACCCGACACCGCGGACCGTCTGGATCCGGTCCCGCCCCAGCTTGCGGCGCAGGTAGCCCACGTAGACCTCGACGACGTTGGCGTCGTCAGCGCTGCCCCATACCTGCTCGAGCAGCTCGTCCTTGCCGGCGACCGACGGTGCGGCGCGCAGCAAGTGCTCGAGCAGGAGGAACTCCCGCGGCGAAAGGGCCACCTCGGCGCCGTCGGCTTCGACCAGATGGGTAGCCGGGTCCAGGGTGATCCCCGCGCCCTCGAGCAGGGCTGGCCGCGGGCTGGCCTCCCGGCGCAGCAGCGCCCGGATGCGCGCGAGCAGCACGACGAACGAGAACGGCTTCGTGAGGTAGTCGTCGGCGCCGTAGTCGAGACCGTCGGCCTGGTCGTACTCGCCGTCCTTGGCGGTCAGCATGAGTACCGGCACCCAGTTGCCTTCCGCGCGAAGGGTCTTGACGACCGTGTACCCGGACACGTACGGCAGCATGACGTCAAGGAGCACCAGGTCGTAGCCCCCGAACCGGGCCGCGTCCAGCCCGGCCCGCCCGTCCGCCGCGCGGTCGACGACGAAGCCCTCCGCTGCCAGCCCGCGCTGTAGGGCGGCCGCCATCCGGGCCTCGTCCTCCACGAGCAGCAGTCGCACCACCTCACGGTATGCCGTCACCGGTCCGCTCTCTCAGCGCTCTCTCAGGGGCGCCGGGTGATGATTGGCGCCATGAGCTTGTTCACCGACCATCCACGGGCCCGCTGGGCCGTCCCCGCCACTGCTCTCGCGCTCATCGGCGGCGCTGCGTTCGTCACGAGCGGGACGGCGACGGCGGACTCCGGTCTGCCGCCGCGCACGGCCGCTGAGCTGCTCGTCGACCTGCAGCAGGCGCAGCTGCACGGCCTGTCCGGCACCGTCGTGCAGACGGCCAACCTAGGCCTGCCGCAGCTGCCCGGGATGACCGGCACCCAAGGCTCCAACGGCGCGGGCACGTCGCTGTCGTCGGTGCTGTCCGGCACGCACACCTGGCGGGTGTGGACCGCCGGACCGACCCAGAGCCGACTGGCCCTGGTCGGCAGCGCCGGTGAGTCCGACGTGATCCGCAACGGTTCGGACCTGTGGCTGTGGTCCAGCACCGACAAGTCCGCCGCCCACTACACCCTGCCGGCCCAGGGGGCCAAGCCGACCCCGGCCGGTAATCCCAACGACCTGCCGCGCACGCCCGAGGAGGCCGCCCAGGCTGCCCTGGCCGCGGTCGACCCCACCACCGAGGTGATGACGTCGGGTACGGCCACGGTCGCGGGCCGACCGGCATACGAGCTCGTGCTCAAGCCGCGTGACCAGGCGTCGCGGGTGGCCCAGGTGCGCCTGGCGATCGACGGCGAGCAGCACCTGCCGCTGCGGGTGCAGGTGTACTCGACCGAGATCGTCGAGCCGGCCGTCGAGGTGGGCTTCACGTCGGTCGACTTCAACACGCCCGACGCGCGCCAGTTCGAGTTCACCCCGCCCGAGGGCACGACGGTCACCGACAAGGGCACCCTGCCGGGCCACAAGCCGCCCGCGGGGACGAACCCCGCGCCGGCGGCCGGAGCCGAGCCGAAGGTCGTGGGCAGCGGCTGGACCGCGGTCGCGGTGGCGGCGCTCCCCGACGACGCCAAGGCGTCCCTGAACCAGCAGCCGGGCGCCCAGCTGCTCGCCTCGGTCCCACGGGTCTCCGGGTCGTGGGGGAGCGGGCGCCTGGTCGACGGCACACTGTTCTCCGCCGTGCTCACCGACGACGGACGAGTCGCCGTCGGCGCCGTCGCGCCGGAGCAGCTGTATGCCGCGCTGGCGGCGTCGTGAGCGCCAGCGGCAGTTGATGCCGTGAGCGCAGCGGTGCTGCTGCCCGGTGACCGGGCCGGGCTGGCGATCACGACATCGGGGCTGACCAAGCGGTTCCGGGCGCAGACCGTCGTAGACCAGCTCGACCTGGCCGTGCCGGTGGGTGCGGTCTACGGGTTCCTCGGGCCGAACGGGTCGGGCAAGACGACGACCATCCGGATGCTGCTTGGGCTGGTCCGGCCCACCGCCGGCGAGAGCACCCTGCTGGGGTGCGCGATCCCGAGCCAGGCCGGGGAGGCGCTGCCCCGGGTCGGGTCGCTGGTGGAGGGGCCTGCGTTCCACCCGTACCTGTCCGGCCGCGGCAACCTGGCCCGGCTCGACGCGGCCGATCTGCTTGGCCGAGGCCAGGACCGGCCGCGCCCGCATCGACGCCGCCCTCGACCGGGTCGGGCTGCTGGCGGCGGCGACCAAGCGCTACCGCGCGTACTCGCTCGGCATGCGCCAGCGCCTCGCGATCGCGGCTGCGCTGCTGGCCCCCCGTGAGCTGCTCGTTCTCGACGAGCCGACCAACGGCCTTGACCCGCAAGGCACCCGGGAGGTGCGCCACCTCATCGCCTCGCTCGCCTCGGACGGCACGACGGTCTTCGTATCCAGCCACCTGCTGTCGGAGGTCGAGCAGCTCTGCAGCCACCTGGGTGTGATGAGCGAGGGCCGTCTCGTCGCCCAGGGAACGACAGCCGAGATCCGAGCCGGGGCCTCGTCGGTCGCCCGGCTAACGACCGACCAGCCGCTCGAAGCCACGCGGGTCTTCGCCGAGCTGGGTCTTTCTGCGGTCGAGGCGCACGACGGCGAGGTGACCGGCATACCCGGCGTGATTGCGCCGGAGAAGATCGTCGCCGCGCTCGTGCATGCCGGGATCGGCGTGCGGTCCTTCGCCGTGACGGCGCCAGGTCTGGAGGACCTGTTCGTCCAGCTGACCGGGGAGGGCTTCAATGTCAGCGGATGAGACGCAGGTCCGGACTCAGACCCGAGGCCCGCGTGCGCCCTGGTGGTCGACCCGGCTGCTGCGCTCCGAGCTGCGCCTCATCGGCGGCCGGCGCCGAAACCAGATGGGCCTGCTTGTCCTGGCGGCGCTGCCCGTGGTGCTGGCGATCTCGGTCAAGGTCGCCGCCCCCCGGCCGGGACGGGGTCCGGACTTCTTCTCGTCGATCACGTCCAACGGGCTGTTCGTGCCGCTGGCCGCGCTCGGCGTCGAGATCGGCTTCTTCCTGCCGCTGGCCATCGCCATGCTCTGCGGAGACGCGATCGCCGGCGAGGCCAACGTCGGGACGCTGCGTTACCTGCTCTCGGTGCCGGTCCACCGCACCCGCCTATTGGTGGTCAAGTACCTGTCACTATGCATCGGCGCGCTCTGGGGCGTCACCGTCGTCGCGGTGGCCGGCGCCGTGATCGGGATCGCCCTCTTCGGGACCGGCGACCTGGTCACCCTGTCCGGCACCCAGGTGGGCTTCGGCCAGGCGCTATGGCGTCTGGTGCTCGTCATGCTGTACCTCAGCGCAGGGCTGGCCGCCCTTTCGGCCGTCGGGCTGTTCGTCTCGACGCTGACTGAGCAGCCCATCGCCGCGACCATTGCCGTGATGATCCTCGTCATCCTGGCGTGGATCCTCGACTCGATTCCGCAGCTGGAATGGCTGCACCCGTGGCTGCTCGTGCACGAATGGCCTTCGTTCGCCGACCTACTGCGCGACCCGCCCTTCTGGGACAACGCTATTCGCGGGCTGCTGGTCGACGCCGGGTATGCCGTGCTGTTCTGGCTCGCGGCCTGGGCCCGGTTCTCCGGCAAGGACATCACCAGCTGAGGTCCGACAACTCCATGGAGTCTGCAGAGGCACGCAGTGAAACGGAGATAACGGAACTCTGCATGCGGGCCATGCCCGCTGTTGCCTACCCTGCCCGAAGGGACCGCGCCGTCGCGTCCCCCTTCCCGATACGCGGCGCGCGCGGTTTCACAGAGCTTCCGACAATCGTGGAAGGAAAGCCCATGCCCCTGTTCAACCGCCTGGCCTTCGCCGCCGCGGCCTCCGTGTCGCTCGCTGTCGCCATGGCTCCGGCGGCTTCCGCCGACAACAACGCCCCAGCCCGGTGGAGCCGCACACTGACCGACAAGGTCCTCGCGCCGTTCCAGCTGGCCGTGAACAAGGGCGACGTCTACGTCGCCGACGGTGCCACCTCGACGGTGTCGCGCGTGCGGGCCAACGGCACGCTGGCGACCGTCGCCACCGGCTTCCAGGGCGGCGACGTCGCAGGTGTCGACCTGAACGACGACGGCACGTCGCTCGCGTTCACCTCATCGAAGGCCGGAGCGTCGCCCTTCGAGATCATCGCCTCCCATCTGATCATCAAGACCGACGGCAAGCCCGACGTAGTCGCAGACCTGCGCGCCTACGAGGAGGCCAACAACCCGGACGGCAACGTGACCTACGGGCTCGGACCGAACGCCAGCAAGTGTGCGAAGGACTTCATCGCCCAGGTCATGGGGCCGGAGGGGGTGCGCTACAAGGGGGTCGTCGACTCGCATGCGTATTCCGTAGCGAGCCTCGGCCACGGGGCGTGGGCGGTTGCGGACGCCGGAGCCAACGCGATCCTCAAGGTCGACAGCGCTGGTCGGGTCTCGACGCTCGCCGTCCTACCGTCGCAGCCAGTGACGTTCACCAAGGCAATGGCCCAGGCCGTTCATGCGCCCAACTGCGTTGTCGGTGAGACCTACGCTTTCGAGCCGGTCCCCACGGACGTCGAGGTCGGCGACAACGGCCGGCTGTGGGTGACCACCCTGCCGGGCGGTCCGGAGGACCCGAGCCTCGGTGCCCGCGGCAGCCTTTACTCGGTGGGCCAGTCCACCGGTAACTCGACCCGGATTGCCACGGGCTTCTCCGGGGCAACGAACGTCGCCGTTGCCGGCGACGGGCCGGCATACGTCACCGAGCTCTTCGGCGGCAAGATCAGCAAGGTGAGCCGCTCCGGGAACGTGAGCACCTGGGCCACGCTGCCGGGCGCGCTCTCCGTGGAGCTCGCGGGCTCGTACATCTACGCTGGGACTCTTGCTCCGATGGACAACAACGGGCAGCCGGTCGGCAAGGGCACGGTCGTGCGCTTCCGCCGCGACGGCTGACCTAGCTGGTTTAGGAGGTGGGCAGGGTGCAGTGCTCCTGCCCACCTCCTGGCTTGTGGGGGTGGGTCAGTCCAGGGCCATGGCCAGCAGCTCGACCAGATGCAGAACCCTGACCGACAGCTTCGCCCGCCGCACTCCGTCACTAACCTGCCTCTGGCACACCGGGTTCACCGTCACCAGGTAGTCCAGCTCGGCGTCCCTGGCCTGCTCCATCTTGGGGTCGAGGATCCGATGTGACATCTGCGGCTGCAGCATGGAGTAGGTCCCTGCCCCGCCGCAGCAGGTGCCGGCTGACGGCAGCTCGACATACTCCGCGACCATCGCGATGAGCGCCCGCGGCGCAGCAGAGACCCCTAGGCCGTTGCGCAGCTGGCAGGAGTCCTGCAGGCCCACCCGAGCCGGGCGCCCGTCGACGGTGAGCTGGCGTAGCGGCGGCTGGCTCGCTGGGTCGGTCTGCCACCGCTCGTAGAGGAACTCGCTGACCTCGCGGACCTTTGCTCGGCCCAGCTCATGAGCCAGGTATGCCGCGCAGCCGCCGGCCGTCGCCAGGATGACACCTGGCATTTTCGCCCCGAGCGCCTGGGCCATGCTCGCCGCCTGGTCCGAGCCGCCGTTGTGGGCGTGCAGGGCGCCGCAGCACCCTTGTCCGGCAGGCACGTCGGCGTCCGGGACCAGCCGTAGGACGGCGTTGCTCACTCCGGGGAAGAGCGAGCGTTCGACGCAGCCCAGCATGAGATGGGGTCTCGGTCGCACCGCCCCACCGGTAGTCCGGGCTGCTCCGCGCGCCCGCCCCGCAGCGGTCAGCGCCGGGGTGACCCGGACCGCGGCCCGCAACCCGGCGGCGACAGGGGGCACGTGCCGGCCCCGCCACTGGTGGTCGCGCCACTGCTCGAGCAGCTGGCCGTACTGGACGCCCGCCGGGCACACGGTCTCGCAGGCTCGGCAGCCCAGGCACAGGCTGGCTTCTTGTTGCAGGGTCGGGTCGTCCTCGTCGAGGCGGCCCTCCTGCAGTGCGCGCATGAGCGTGATCCGGCCACGCGGGGAGGAGGACTCCCGCTTGGTCAGCGCATACGTGGGGCAGGCCGGCAGGCAGAACCCGCAGGAGATGCACGCCGACAGCAGGTCGTCGTCGAAGATGCTCCGACGCTCTGTGGCTTCCGCGGGCACGGTGTCAGTCACGAGCCCAGCTTTCCCGGGTTGAGAATGCCGGCCGGGTCGAAGGCCGCCTTGACCCGGCGCAGCAAGGCCATCTGGTCCGAGCCGAGCCGACTCTCCAGGTAGGGCCGTTTGGCCGCCCCAACTCCGTGCTCGCCGGTAATCGTGCCGCCCATGGCGATGGCCTGGGCGAAGATCCGCCCGAACGCGGCCTCGGCTCGGTGCTGGGCACCGGTGTCCGCCGGGTCGAAAACGATCGTCGGATGCAGGTTGCCGTCGCCGGCATGGCCGAACGTCGCACAGACGACGTGGTGCTCGGCGCAGATCTGGTCGATGCACTCGACCATCTCGGCGAGGCGCGGCCGCGGAACGGTCGCGTCCTCGAGCAGGGTGATCGGCGCGAGCCGGGCCAGTGCCGGCAGGGAACAGCGCCGTGCGGTGAGCAGGGCCTCCGACTCGGCGACGTTGGGAGCCATGGTCACCCCTCGGGCGCCGACGCGTTCGCAGGTAGCGGCCATGAGGGTGAGCGAGCGCTCGACCGCCTCGTCGGTGCCGTCGTCCCCGAAGAGCAGCAAGGCGCCCGCGTCCCGGTCCAGGCCGAGC
Organism: uncultured Actinomycetota bacterium; assembly: GCA_963724925.1. Lineage (GTDB taxonomy): Bacteria > Actinomycetota > Actinomycetes > Actinomycetales > Dermatophilaceae > Phosphoribacter. Next base: position 44,131 of record CAVRXF010000028.1, read on the forward strand.
TGGGCGAAGTCCTCCACGGCGTTGATGCACCGGTTGTCGAGGAACTCCAGCGTGGCCGGCACGACCCCGTCGTGGATGACACCCGCGACGGCCCGTCCCGCAAGGGCGAGCGAGTCGAAGTACGCGACGCCCGTCCGGGCCGTCGCGGGCATCGGCAGGAGGGCCACGGTAACCTCGGTGATCACCGCGAGCGTGCCTTCGGACCCGGTGAGCAGGCGGGTGAGGTCGTATCCGGCGACGTCCTTCCACAGCCGCCCACCGGTGCGGATCACCTCACCGGTGGGGAGCACGGCCTCCAACCCGAGGACGTAGTTGCGGGTCACGCCGTACTTGAGCCCACGCAGGCCTCCAGCGCACATCGCGACGTTCCCGGCCACGGTCGAGACCGTGCGGCTACCCGGGTCAGGCGCATAAAGCAGACCCTGGCGGGCCGCGGTGTCGGCGAGCTCGGCGGTGGTGACGCCGGCGTCGACGACGGCGAGCAGCTCGTCGCCGCTCACCTCCTTGATCGCCGCCATCCGGGTGAGTACCAGGACGATGCCACCCAGTTCCGGAATGGTCGCCGCAGCCAGGTTGGATCCAGCCCCGCGCGGGGTGACCGGGATGCCGAGCTCGGTCGCCAGCCGCAGCACCGCGGCGACCTCGCTCGTCGTCGCCGGCAGGACCACAGCGTCGGGCCGCGCGCGGAACAGGGGGGTGGCGTCCCGCGAGTACGCCTCGACGTCGCCGTCGGTGACCAGCACGTGGTCTGGGCCGACGATCCGGCGCAGCCGCTGCAGGACGGACTCGTCCAGGCCGGCGAAGCGGCTGCGCGCGGACGGCATACCGGTCGTGGTGCTCACTGCGGCAGCATCCACGAGAAGACGGTCGACTGCAGGTAGACCAGCACGCACAGGAAGAGCAGCAGACCAAGGCTCCACGGCAGCATCTTGCGAAGGATGATCGACTCCTGACCGTCCAGCTTGACCGCGCTGGCCGCGATGGTGAGGTTCTGCGGAGAGACCATCTTGCCGACGACGCCGCCGGTGGTGTTGGCCGAGACGAGCAGGGACGGGTCGATACCGGCCTTGATGCCGGCGGTCTGCTGCAGCTTGGCGAACAGCGCGTTAGAACTCGTGTCCGACCCGGTCACCGCGGTGCCGAACCAGCCGAGGATGGGCGACAGGAAGGCGAAGAACGCGCCCGTTCCGGCGATCCAGGTGCCCAGGGCGATGGTCTGTCCCGACAGGTTCATGACGTAGGCCAGGGCCAGCACCGACGCCACGGTGAGGATCGCGGTCCGCAGTTTGACGACGGTGTCGACGAAGTCCTTGACCGCCAGCCTGGCTGAGATCTTGTAGACGATGGCGACGATGATGCCCGAGATGAGCAGCAGCGTGCCGGGGCTGGACAGCCACTGGAAGTTGTAGATCGTCGTCGTGACCGCCTTGCCGTCGGCGCCCAGGACGTGCCCGTTAAGCCACGGCCAGTTGATCTTGACGTCAGTGCGGGCCAAGAAGTTGCTGATCGCGGTAACGAGCTTGGACAGCGAGAAGATGACGATGATCAGCAGGTAAGGGAACAGCGCCATCCAAACCCGGCCGGCACTCAGTGGCGCCCGCTCGTATGTCGTGGCCGTCGACGCGGAGCCCCCGACGCCGCCGCGGGAGGCGACCCGGCCGGTGCCGGAGGAGCCAGCGGTGGCCAGGCTGTCGGTCTCGGTCAGCAGGCGGGCTCGCGCCTCGGCGGTGCCTTGAGGCTGCCAGAAGCGCAGGAACAGCACGGTGGCGGCCAGACCCACGAGCGAGGCGACGATGTCGGTGAGCTCGACCGAGATGTAGTTGGACGTGACGAACTGTGCGATGGCGAACGAGAGACCGGTCACGAGGGCGGCGGGCCAGACCTCGCGCACTCCACGGCGTCCGTCAGCCAGCAGCAGCAGCAGAATCGGCACGAACACGGCCAGGAGCGGGGCCTGGCGGCCGACGATCGCGCCGATGTGGGTGGCCGGGATGCCGGTGAGAGCCGCAGCGGTCGTGATCGGAATGGCGATGGCGCCGAAGGCGACCGGGGCGGTGTTGGCCAGCAGCACGACGGCCGCGGTGCGCAGCGGCGCCATGCCCAGCGCCATGATCATCGTGGCGGTGATCGCCACCGGAGCCCCGAAGCCGGCGAGCGCCTCGAGCAGCCCGCCGAAGCAGAACGCGATGAGGACGGCTTGGATGCGGGGGTCCTCGCTGATGCTGTCAAAGACGCTGCGCAGGTCCTCGAAGCGTCCGCTCGTCACGGTCAGCTGGTAGAGCCAGATGGCGGAGACCACGATCCACATGATCGGGAAGACGCCGAAGACGAACCCCTGGGTCGCCGAGAGCAGCGCGAGCCCGGCCGGCATGGCGAAGAAGAAGATGGCGATGATGATCGAGGCGAGCAGGCCCGCCAGCGCGGCGACGTACGCCTTGGTCTTGAGCAGCCCCAGGCAGACGAAGACGACGAGGAGGGGGATCATGGCGATCAGGGCGGATGCCGCGAGGCTACCCCCGACCGGATCGACCCGCTGGGTGAAGTCCCCATCGGCAAGGGGGACCGTCCAGGTCGGGGTACTGAGCATGGTACTGAGCGCAGTGGCCGGCGTCATTGCTCGTCCTCTCACGGTTGGTTATCGGATTGCTTTCTGCTTCTCCATAACTATGGACCTACCTTGTGTGGTAGGACCATAATGTTGTCGTACAAGGTAGAGGCCATGTGGTCGCTCCGCAAGGGTCCAGATACCGTGAGGCTGGGAGAACGCCGAGCGGTCGGTATCGCCGCCGAGCGGCCACGCCCATCTGGTGGATGACCGGCATACCGGGTTCGACCACACGGGCGCCGAAGGGAAGGGATGCACAATGGCGACGCAGCCGACGCCTCTCGGTGAGGGGTGGATGCCGGTCGCCCGGGCCACCACCTACGAGCTGGTGCTTGACCAGATTCGGGCGCAGCTGCAGTCCGGCCGGCTGCACGCCGGCGACCGGTTGCCGTCGGAGCGTGACCTGGCGGCGGGGCTGGGCGTCAGCCGGGTCGCCGTGCGGGAAGCCATCGGGGTGCTGAAAGCGCTGGGCGTCGCGCGCACCGCGACTGGATCGGGTACCGACGCCGGGACCTTCCTGCATCCGGCGCCCGCCGACGCGCTGACCCGGGTCATCGAGATGCACATCATGCTCGCGTCGGTGAGCACGGCTGACGTCATCAACGCCCGGGTTGCGCTGGAGCGTGAGTCCGCCCGCCTCGCCGCCGGTCACGCGACGGCCGTGGACTGGGAGCGGATGCGGGAGCACCTCGCGGTCATGGCCGACGGGCATGTGAGCGTGCGGGGGTTCAACGACCACGACACGCACTTCCACGTGGCCATCGCCCGGGCGAGCGGCAACCCGCTGGTCACCGAGATGACGACGGCGCTGCGCAACGCCATGCGGGGCATCCTGCTGGGGCTGCTGACCCGAACGGACGACTTCCAGGCCGTCCAGCTTCGGCTGTGCGCCGAGCACGAGGGCATATTCGCCGCGCTGCGGGCGGGTGAGGGTGCCCTTGCGGCCGATCTCGTCGAGGAGCACATCCGTGTCTTCTACCAGGAGATCTCCGCGAGTTGAAGAGGCCCGGGCCTGCGAGTCAGGCACGCCCACCGACGAGTGCGACCTCGTCAACGTAGCCGAAGGGTTGCTTCAAGGGGTGTCAAGCAACCGATCGGCTACTCTCACCGCACGGTTGAAACTGGTGCCCGGAGGAGGGTCAAGGTGAGTGGCAGATGGTGAGCACCGACGTCGTAGTGGTCCTGCCGGGCATCATGGGCAGCACGCTCGGGCTCCGCGAGGGCGACCAGCCCGCCTCGGAGAAGCTGATCTGGGCCCTGGACGCCGGCGCGATCTGGCGCGGCGCCACTGGCCTGGGGCCGAGCATCAAGGACTTCGCGCTACCGGCCGGCATCGGCGACGGGCATCCCGGTGACGGGATCGAGCCGGTCGGGCTGATGGGCGACGTGCACGTCATCCCCGGGCTGTGGACGCCCATCCGGGGCTACGACACGCTGCCGGCCCACCTGCGCCAGCTGGGGTATGACGAGGGCAAGGGCAACCTGGTGCTGTTCGCCTACGACTGGCGGCTGTCCAACCGGTACAACGGCGCCCGGCTCGCCAAAACGGTCGAGCCGGTGCTGGAGCGGTGGCGCGCACAGGGCGGTGAGTATGCCGGGGCCAAGCTCGTCCTCATCGCCCACTCGATGGGTGGGCTGGTATCGCGGTGGTTCCTGCAGGAGTGCGGCGGAACCGAGATCACCCGCAAGCTCATCACGTTGGGGACCCCGTGGCGGGGTGCTGCTGAGGCGGTGGGCCAGCTCGTCAACGGGGTGCACAAGGGGATCGGGCCGATCAGCCTGGACCTCACCGGGTTCGCGCGGTCGCTGCCCTCGCTCTACCAGCTGATGCCGGAGTTTGCGTGCATCGACACCGGCAGCGACTTCGTCAAGACGACCGAGACGACCCTGCCCGAGCTGGAGACGGCCATGGTCACCGACGCAATGGGCTTCCACACCCGGCTTCAGGAGCTGGAGCGCGGCCAAGGCGCGGCCCTGGACGACACCCACATGATCGTCGGCACGCGCCAGCCCACGGCGACCACGGTGCGGATCGCGGACGGGCGAGCCGAGACCTTTCAGGACTTCCACGGGCAGAACGACTTCGGCGACGCGACGGTCCCGTTGGCCGGGGCGGTGGGGCTGGACCAACAGCTCGACACGAACCGCATCGTCCGGGTCGCGGAGAACCACGGCAACCTGCAGAACAACGCCCCCGTCCTCGACGAGGTCACCGAGATCCTCGGTGCCCGGCCCACCCGCCCGCGGCTGCTGGCGCCGGTCGATCTGCGGGTCGGGCTGCCGACGCTCGTGCTCACCAGCGAGATCCTCGCCGTCGACGTCACCGTGGAAGGTGACCCGGCGCCGGCTGTGACCGTGAGTGTGCGGGACGAACGCAAGCGCGTCGTCGGCCGGCGCCGCCCCCGGCTCGCGGACGGGCACGGAGTGGCGCGCTTCGACGGGCTGGGGCCGGGACTGCATACCGTGACCGTCTCCGGCCCCAGGGGCAGCGACGTGCAGCCGGTGACCGCGGCGACCCTGGTGTGGCGCGCCTCCGCTACCTGACCACCTCAACGAGAGGTCAGAAGATGCGGTTATCCGGCGTGTTTAGCAGCATCGTCGGACCTCTCGATGGAGCAGCTGGGCCGGAACCCCTCACCTGGCTTATACCCCCGCAGGGTATCCGCGCTAAACTGGTGTCGTGCACGGCTACACCGAACACAAGGACGACCATCTGCGCCGGCTGCGTCGCATCGAGGGACAGGTGCGCGGCATCGCCCGCATGGTCGAGGAGGACCAGTACTGCATCGACATCCTCACCCAGCTGTCTGCAGCGACCCGTGCGCTGCAGTCCGTCGCGCTGGGGTTGCTGGACGAGCACCTGGGGCACTGTGTCGTCGAAGCGGCGCAGGCCGGCGGGGATGAGCAGCAGACCAAGCTGCAAGAGGCATCGGAGGCCATCGCTCGCCTGGTCCGCAGTTGACGGCATTCGCCGCGCTCGTCGAGGCGGCCGCGTCCGTCGCCGCCGTCCCGGGGCGCAACGCCAAGGTGGCGCTGCTTGCCGCCCTGCTGGCTCGACTGCAGCCGGATGAGATCGAGCCTGCGATGGGGATGCTCACCGCGAGGCTGCGTCAACGCCGACTCGGGATCGGCTGGGCTACCGTGAGCGAACTCGGGGTGACGCCCGCCGCCGACCCGTTGCTCACCGTCAGCGAGGTGGACGAGGCGCTGACCGAGCTGGCGGCCCTTGCCGGGACGGGGTCGGCGCTTGCACGGCGGGACTCCATGCGTAGGCTATGGGCCAGAGCGACCGCACCAGAACAGGACTGGCTGAATCGGCTGATGCTTGGCGAGGTGCGGATCGGGGCGCTGGACGGGCTGATGGTGGATTCGGTCGCGGCAGCGGCCGGTATGCCGGTCGCCTCCGTGCGCCGCGCGGTGATGCTTTCCGGGTCACTCGGCCGCACGGCATACCGGGCGTTGACCGGGACCCGAGCCGACGTCGAGGCGATCGGCCTCACGGTGGGAACTCCGGTCCTGCCGATGCTCGCGTCGACGGCTACCGACGTCGCCGCGGCGCTCGCGGTGACCGGGCCTGCGTCGGTGGAGTACAAGCTGGACGGCGCGCGGGTGCAGGTCCATCGAGAGGGCGGGCCGGCTGGGCCGGTGCGTGTGTTCACCCGCAACCTGGCAGAGATCACCGACCGGGTGCCTGAGGTCGTCGAGGTGGTTCGCGGGCTGCCGGGCACTGGCCTCATCCTCGACGGGGAGACCCTCTCGCTGGACGAGGACGGGCGCCCGCGTCCGTTCCAGGAGACGATGAGCCGGTTCGGGGCCAGCCCCGGAGGGAAAGAGCGAGTCCGGGCGGAGGTGCTGCGGCCCTGGTTCTTCGACGTGCTGCACGCCGACGGCCTTGACCTGCTGGACGAGCCTCTGTCCCGCCGGCGTGCGGTGCTGCACACCGTCGTCGGGGCGTACGCCATGCCTGCAGTCGAGACGGACGACCCGGTGCGGGCGCAGGAGCTGGCCGCGGCAGCCCTGGGCGCGGGCCACGAGGGGGTCGTCGTCAAGGCGCTCGACGCGCCGTATGCCGCCGGTCGGCGAGGAAAGTCGTGGCTCAAGGTGAAGCCGGTGCACACCTACGACCTCGTGGTGCTGGCCGCCGAGTGGGGCTCCGGCCGCCGCACCGGGTGGCTGAGCAACCTGCACCTGGGCGCTCGGGACCCTGAGGTGCCGCTGGGCGAGCCGGGGGCGTTCGTCATGGTCGGCAAGACGTTCAAGGGCCTGACCGACGAGCTGCTGCGCTGGCAGACCGAGCACTTCCCGACCATCGAGAGCCGACGGGCCCGGCACGTGGTCTTCGTCGAGCCGGTGACCGTCGTCGAGATCGCGATCGACGGGGTGCAGCGCTCGAGCCGCTATCCCGGCGGGGTGGCGCTGCGGTTCGCGCGGGTGAAGCGGTACCGGCCGGACAAGCTGCCCGAGGACGCCGACCCGATCGGGACGTTGCAGGCGCTGCTGCATCGTTGAGCAGGCAACACGTCGTGGAGTTTGTCAGGGGGTGTGCCCGGACGTGGCGCAGCAGCCCAATGGTTAGCCCAGCTCCAGAGCACGAGCAAGAGGTACGCCGGGCCGATAGGCCACGTGCGCATACGTCGGGGCGTCCACGACAGCGAGGTCGGCTCGAGTGCCCACCGCCACCCGCCCGATGTCATAGCGCTGCAATGCTTGCGCGCCTCCGGCTGTCGCCGCCCACACAGCCTGAGCTGGAGTCAGGCCCAGCTCGCGCACCGCGAGCGCGATCACGAACGGCATCGACGACGTGTAGCTCGTCCCCGGGTTGCAGTCCGTGGCGAGCGCCACGGTCACGCCCGCAGCCAGCAGGCGCCGGGCGTCGGGGTACGGCATCCGGGTCGAGAACTCCACGCCCGGAAGAAGCGTCGCCACCGTCGTTCCGTCGGCGAGCGCCGTGACGTCCGCGTCGTCGAGGAACGTGCAGTGGTCCACGCTGGCCGCCCCCAGCTCGACGGCCAGGCGCACCCCAGGCCCGAGCGCCAGCTGGTTGCCATGCACTCGCAGCCCGAGCCCAGCGGCGCGGGCCGCCTCAAGGACCGCCCTCGACTCGGCTGAGTCGAACGCGTGCGGACTCGCCGGCTCGCAGAACACGTCCGCCCATCGCGCGTGGGGGACAGCAGCGACAAGCATCGGGCCGGTCACGAGGTCGAGGTATGCCGTGCGGTCGTCCGCAAACTCCGGCGGGACGACGTGGGCGCCCAAGAACGTTGTCTCGGTGGTGAACTCGCTGGCCAGGCGTAGCGCGCGCGCCTCACCGTCGACAGTCAGCTCGTAGCCGCCCTTGATCTCGACCGTCGTCGTGCCCTGGGACCGCAGCTCGGCGATCCGCCGCGCCACCAGGGCGCGCAGCTTCGAGTCGGGCGAGGCCCGGGTCGCCGCGACCGTTGAGGCGATCCCGCCGCCGTCGTACCGCTCGCCCGCCATTCGCGCCGAGAACTCCGCGCAGCGGTCCCCGGCGAAGACGAGATGGGTGTGCGCGTCGACGAAACCGGGCAGGACGGCGCGACCGTCGAGGTCGACCGCCCGGTCGGCACCTGGTGCGCGACAGGATGTTCCGACCCACGCGACCCGGCCTTCCTGCACCACAACCGCGGCGTCGGACAGCATCCCCAACGCCGTGCCGTCCCCTTGCTCGGACTCCGGGTCGTTCGTGACGAGCTCGCCGATGCCGGTGACGAGAACCGTGGGCTCGCTCATGGCCGTGCCCCCGAAGTGACGGCACTGACCGCGTCCGCGAGCAGCCTCCCGACGTCGCCGAGCCGATGTCTGCCATCCGAGACGACCGTCTCACCACCGACCACCACGGTCGTGACGTCAGGGGCCCCCGCGGCATACAGGACCTGCTCCGGGGTGGCCCCCGCCATGCGGACCGAGTCGCTGCGCACCGTGACGAAGTCGGCCAAGGCGTCGGCCTCGAGCCGTCCGCCCTCGGGCCACCCCAACGCGGCATAGCCATTGGGGGAGAACGCATCCAGCAACTCGGCCGGGGCGAACCGGCCGCGTTCCCCGATGCCAGCCGTTCGTGCATCTCCAGGCCGCGCACTTCCTCGAACGGGTCCACGACCGCCTGCTGGTCGGACCCCAGACACAGCGGCGCTCCCGCAGCTCGCAGAGCGCGCGCCGGCCCGATCCCGTCGGCCAGGTCGCGCTCGGTCGTGGGACAGAAGCAGGCGCCGGTGCCGGACCTGCCGAGCCGCCCAATATCGCGCGGGGTCAGGTGGGTCGTGTGCACCGCCGTGGTGGCCGCGCCCAGCACGCCTGCCGTGTCGAGCAGCTCGGTCGGCGTGCATCCGTAGTAGCGAAGGCAGGCGTCGTTCTCGGCAGGCTGCTCGCTGAGGTGCAGGTGCAGAGGCGCGCTCGCCTGCTCCCCAGCCGCGCCCAGCGAATGCTGTGCGGCGGACGCCACCTGAGCGAGGGCATCCCGCGGGACGGCGCGGACCGAGTGGATGGCTGCGCCGATCCGCACGCTAGGCGAGGGCTTCAGCTCGGCGACACGGTCCTCCCACTCGTGCGCCGTGCCGTCTGTGAACCGTTGCTGCACCGCGTCCAGCGGCAGGTGCCCCCCGAGCCAAGACCGCCGGCCAGGTAGCAGACGTCCAGCAAGGTAAGCCGAATCCCAGCCTCGGCGGCGGCCTGGATGAGCGCCGAGGACATCGCGTTCGGCTCGGCGTAGTGCCGGCCGCCCACGGCGTGATGCAGGTAGTGGAACTCGCCGACCACGGTCATCCCGGCCAACGCCATCTCCGAGTAGACGGCCCGGGCCAGCGCGAGATAGGTGTCGGGGTCGAGTCGAGCGGCAACGGCATACATCTGCTCGCGCCAGGTCCAGAAGGTGCCGGTGCCAGCCTGGGTGCGGCCGCGCAGCGCCCGGTGGAACGCGTGGCTGTGTGCGTTGGCCGCTCCCGGCAGCGTGACTCCCGGGAGCTTCACGTCCCCGGGCTGCGGGTTGGCGTCGGACACGACCGACGCGAACCGCCCAGAGACGATCTCCAGGCGCACCCGTGGGGCCGATCCGCCAGGGAGCCAAGCGTGTTCGGCCCAGTACGCTGTCACGGGGCCGCTCCGCAGAGCTCGGCGACAACAGCGGTCAGCGCGGCCACCCCTCTGTGGCAGTCGGACTCGGCGGCAGACTCCGCGGGGGAGTGCGACACCCCGGTCGGGTTGCGCACAAAGAGCATCGCTGCCGGTATGCCGTGCCCCGCAAGGATCCCTGCATCGTGCCCGGCACCCGTCGCCAGCAGGGGCGCGTCCGGTAGCACCCCGCACACGCGGGACAGCAATCCAGGGTCGAAGCGCGTCGACGCAGTCCACGACTCCTCGGTGCACGTCGCCCCGTCGTCGGCGGCATCGGCAGCGGTCGCCGCCACGGTTAGCCGCACGGCAGCCTCGTCGGCTCCCCGGGCGTCCAGCCAGGCGGTCACGTGGCTGGCAATCGCGTTGGTGCCGCCAGGCTCGACGCGCACCTTGCCCACCGTGGCCAGGGTGCCGTGCTCGCGGGCGTGCACCCGAGCGGAAGCGACCACCGACGCGAACGCGAGCATCGCGTCCAGCCGGTCCTCGAGCCGGGTCGTGCCGGCATGGTTGGCCTCGCCTGGGATGTCGATGCGCCAGCGGCCATGCGGCCAGATCGCGGTGCCCACGCCCACCGCCCGGGCCGGGTCGTCCAGCTCATCCTGGCCATCGGGCCCGATAGCCAGAGCCTTGCCCTGCTCGACATGCAGCTCGACGTAGCACCCGACCCGCGCAAGAGCCTGCGGGTCGGGACCGAGCCCGTCCGCGTCGCGCCCGGCGACCCGCCAGGCGCGGGCCAGGCTGACGCCCTCGCCGTCCCGGAGGCCCCGGGCGCGGTCAGCGTCCAGGGCGCCGGTGAGGATGCGCGACCCCGCGCACGCCACCCCGAACCGCGCGCCTTCCTCGTCGACGAAGTTCACGACCCCTACTGGGATTGCCGGCTGAAAACCCCTGTCCCGCAAGGCATCCACCGCGGCGAAGGCACTGACAACTCCGAGCGGCCCGTCGTAAGCGCCGCCGCCCGGCACGGAGTCTAGGTGCGAGCCGATCGCCACGCCGGGGCGCCGGTCCGGCATACCCCACCAACCCCACTGGTTGCCCACTCTGTCCTCGACGAGGTCCAGCCCCCGCGCGAGGCACTCCTGCGCGAACCACTCGCGCATGGTGTGGTCCTCGCGGGTCCAGGCGAACCGACGGTACCCACCGGTGCGGGTGTCGCGACCGATCGGCAGCAGGTCGTCCCACATCCGGTCGAAGGTGCTCACTGGCCACCGCTGGCAAGCTGGCTCTCTCGCATCGGGATTCGCACCTCCCGTTCGGCGGCCACGCGCTCGGCCAGCTCGTACCCGGCATCCACGTGGCGGATGACGCCCATACCCGGGTCGTTGAGGAGCACCCGGGCCAGCTTCTCGGCGGCCAAGGCGGTCCCGTCGGCAACGCTGACCTGCCCGGCGTGGATCGACCGGCCGATGCCCACGCCGCCCCCGTGGTGGATCGACACCCACGTCGCGCCGGACGAGGTATTGACGAGCGCGTTGAGCAGCGGCCAGTCGGCGATGGCGTCCGAGCCGTCGAGCATCGCCTCCGTCTCGCGGTAGGGGCTGGCGACCGACCCGCAGTCCAGATGGTCGCGGCCGATGACGATCGGCGCCGAGATCTCGCCGCTCGCGACGAGCTCGTTGAACCGCAGCCCAGCCAGGTGCCGCTCGCCGTAGCCCAGCCAGCAGATCCGCGCCGGTAGCCCCTGGAAGGCAACCCGCTCGCGGGCGCCGCGCATCCATCGGTGCAGCCGTTCGTTGTCTGGGAACAGCTCCAGGACGGCCCGGTCCGTCGCGGCGATGTCCTTCGGGTCGCCGGACAGGGCCACCCAACGGAACGGCCCTTTGCCCTCGCAGAACAACGGACGGATGTATGCCGGCACGAAGCCCGGGAAAGCGAACGCCCGCTCGTAGCCGCCGAGCCGGGCTTCGTCGCGGATCGAGTTGCCGTAGTCGAACACTTCTGCGCCGCCGTCGAGGAACCCCACCATCGCCTCGACATGGTGCGCCATCGAGGCACGGGCCCGGTCGGTGAACTCCTCGGGCTTGCGCTCTGCGTAGTCGTGCCAGTCGGCGAGGTCGACGCCCTCGGGCAGGTAGGACAGCGGGTCGTGGGCACTCGTCTGGTCGGTGACGATGTCGATCGGCACGCCCCGGCGCAGCAGGTCCGCGAAGACCTCGGCGGCGTTGCCGACCACGCCGACCGACCACGGGCGGCGCCCGGCACGGGCGGCCACCGCCTTGTCGACCGCCTCGTCCAGGCTGGCGGCGACCTCGTCGAGGTAGCGGTGCTCGACCCGCCGGTGCAGCCGGGCTGGGTCGACGTCGACGATGAGGCACACCCCGCCGTTCAGGGTGACGGCGAGCGGCTGCGCTCCGCCCATCCCGCCGCACCCGCCGGTGAGGGTGAGGGTGCCGGCCAGCGCGCCGTCGAACCTTTTGTCAGCGATGGCGGCGAAGGTCTCGTAGGTCCCCTGGAGGATGCCCTGCGTGCCGATGTAGATCCACGACCCCGCCGTCATCTGGCCGTACATGGTCAGGCCGAGCTGCTCCAGCCGCCGGAACTCCGGCCAGGTCGCCCAGTCGCCCACGAGGTTGGAGTTGGCGATGAGCACCCGGGGGGCCCACTCGTGGGTGCGCATGACTCCGACCGGGCGGCCGGACTGCACGAGCATCGTCTCGTCCGCCGCGAGCGTCGTCAGGGTGGCGACCATGGCGTCGAACGAGCGCCAGTCGCGGGCCGCGCGTCCCGTGCCGCCGTAGACGACCAGGTCGTCGGGCCGCTCGGCGACGTCCGGGTCGAGGTTGTTCATGAGCATCCGCATCGGGGCCTCGGTCTGCCAGCTGCGGGCCGTTAACGTGCCGCCTCGCGGTGCGTGGACCTCGCGTGCGCCCTTCATGATGGGTCTCCTCTCGGGCGGTGTCGGTATGCCGTGCCGGTCAGCCCAAGGGTCCGGTCACCTGCTCGGCGGCGGCCACCGCGGCACCGGACCGGACCAGCGCGGTAGCGATCTCGATCTCTGGTGCCAGCCACCGGTCGGGGCCCGGGCCGGGCCATCCGGCCTCGCTGAGCGCGGCGACGACGGCCGCCGTTGCGGGGGCAGGCCGCAGAGGTGCGCGAAGCACCAGGCCACGTGCTGCGGTCAGCAGCTCAATGGCCAGCACCTGGGTGAGCCCGTCGAGCGAGCGACGCAGCTTGCGCCCGGCCGCCCAGCCCATCGACACGTGGTCCTCCTGCATCGCCGAGGTGGGGATCGAGTCGGTGCTGGCCGGCACGGCATACCGTTTGAGCTCGGCGACCATCGCGGCCTGGGTGTAGTGCGCGATCATATGGCCGGAGTCGACGCCAGGGTCGTCGGCGAGGAACGGGGCGAGGCCGTGTGAACGGGCCGAGTCGAGGAAGCGGTCGGTGCGACGCTCGGACATGCTGGCGACGTCCGCGGCCACAATTGCGAGGAAGTCCAGGACGTAGGCGACCGGTGCGCCGTGGAAGTTGCCGTTGGACTCGACCCGGCCGTCGAGGGTGACGACCGGGTTGTCGATTGCCGCGGCCAGCTCCCACCCGGCCACCCGGGTCGCGTGCTCGACCGTATCGCGGGCCGCCCCGGTGACCTGCGGCGCGCAGCGCAGCGAGTAGGCGTCCTGGACCCGGGTGCATTCCTCGGTGTTGTGTGAGGCGCGGATCTCACTGTCGCGCATGAGCTTTCGCACATTGCCAGCCGACACAGCCTGGCCCGGCTGGGGCCGCAAGGCGTGCAAGTCTGCGGCAAAGACGTCGTCGGTGCCGAGCAGCGCCTCGACGCTCATCGCGGTCGTGAGGTCGGCGGTCGTGAGCAGCCGGCGCAGGTCGGCGATGGCGAGGGCGAGCATGCCCAGCATGCCGTCGGTGCCGTTGATGAGGGCCAGGCCCTCCTTCTCGGCCAGGGTCAGCGGGATGATGCCGGCCGCGGCCATCGCCTCGGCAGCCGGACGGCGAACGCCGTCGACGTCACGGACCAAACCCTCGCCCATGGCGGCGAGCGCACAGTGCGCCAGCGGGGCCAGGTCACCGGAGCAGCCGAGCGAGCCGAACTCGTGCACGACCGGGGTGACCCCGGCGTTGAGCATCGCGGCGTAGGTTTCGGCGGTCACCTCCTGGACCCCGGTGCGACCGGTGGCGAGGGTGGCCAGGCGCAGCAGTAGGAGCGCGCGGACCACCTCCCGCTCGACGTCTTCGCCAGCACCTGCGGCGTGGGAGCGGATCAGGCTGCGCTGCAACCGTGCTCGCTTCGCCGCTGGGATGTGCTTGGTCGCCAGCGCCCCGAAGCCGGTCGAGATCCCGTAGTGGGGCTCGGTGTCGTTGGCGAGCGCCTCCACGACGGCGCGGCTCTCTCGGATTGCCTCGCGCGCCGGCTCAGCCAGGACCACCGCTGCCCCGCCTCGGGCGACCCGCACGACGTCGTCGATGGTGAGCGGTCCGGATCCGACGGTGACCGTGGTCATGCGCCCATTCTGTGCACTAGCCCAGCACCGACGCCACCGCTAGCCCCGCGGCCAGTCCCACCTCGACACCGGCCCCCAAGACGTCGCCGGTGATGCCGCCGAAGCGGGCCTTGGCCCGCCCGGCCAGCACCAGCGCCGAGGCGACGGCAACGAGGATCACGAGCAGTCCGGCATACCACCGCGCTCCGCACACTGCCGCGCCGACAGCGGCCACGAGTGCGAGCACCGCACCCGCTGACATCGCGGCCCAGGTGGGCACGGTGCCCGCCACCGCAGCGCCTAGGCCGTCCGGCCGGGCCGAGGCGACGCCGGAGCGGCACAGCCAGGCGAGCGTATGCCGGCTGGCCAGCACAGCGGCCGCGGCCAGCACCGCGCCGCCCGGTGTCTGCAGCAGCACCGCGAGCGCGGCCGCCTGGACAAGCAGCGCAAGCACAACCGCGCAGACCCCTGCGGGGCCGACATCGCCGCGGCGCATCACCGCCAAGGAGCGCTCCCGGTCCTGCCCCGAGGCGAACCCGTCGGCGGTGTCGGCCAGCCCGTCCCAGTGCAGCCCGCGCGTGCCGAGGGCGATCAGCACGAGAAGCACGGCCGCGGCGAGCAGGGGACTGGCATTGGCCGCGACCACCGCCAGGTGAGCCAGCAGCACTGCGCAGGCGAAGGGCAGCGCCGCGACGGGCCCGAGCAGCATGGCGGCGCCCGCTACCGTGGCATCCACTCGGGTGGGCGCGTCCACCCGGATCGCGGTCAGCGTCCCGAACGCGAGCCGGAGCGCATCGAGCATCGGGGCGGAGGCGCTCATCCCGAGCGGTGCGGCACAGCCGGAGCACCGTCAAGGTCGATGACCCGTCCGGCGATGAGCACGCGCACCTGGTTGGCCACGTCGGCCACGGCTGCGTTGAGCCAGCCGAGCTCGTCCTGGAAGAAGCGGCCTGACGGGCTGTCGGCCAGCAGCCCCAGCCCGACCTCGTTGGTCACGAGCACGACGTCCCGGGCGGTCCGCCCGAGCGCGTCGACCAAGGCGTCGCGATGCGTTGCGACCTGCCGAGAGGCGCCAGACAGGTCGTCCCATAGCCCCGCGCGGTCCACCAGTCCGGTGATCCAGTTGCCCAGGCAGTCGACGAGTAGCGCGTCGCCTGCCCGGTCGAGCACCGCGACCAGGTCGAGGGTCTCGAGTGTCTCCCAGTCCGCTGGGCGGCCCTCCCGGTGTCGAGCCACCCGCGCAGCCCACGCCGGGTCGGCGACGCCAGGCGGGGCGCCGGTGGCCACGACCGTTACGTGCGGCGCGTCGCGCAGGAGGTGCTCGGCATACCGGCTCTTGCCGCTGCGGACACCCCCCGTCACCAGGGTCACTGCCATGTGCATCCGCTCCTCACAGCATGCGCTGCATCGCCGCGATGGCCCCCCGAAGGTAACGCTCGATCACCACACGTTCCTCGGCCGTCAGCTTGGAGTCCAGCTCTCCGAGAGCGGTGAACATCGGCAGCAGGTAGCCGAGCACCTCCTCGCGACCCGACTCTGTGATGATGACCTGGGTTCGCCGCCGGTCATGGTCGTGTGGCTCGCGCACCGCGTGGCCACGAGCGCACAGCCGGTCGACGATGCCGGAGGAGGCGGCGGAGGTGACGCCGAGACCCTTGGCCAGAGCGACCGGGCCGTGCGGTGATCCGATGAGCATCTCCAGGGCGCGCAGCTCGGAGTGGCTGAGGTCGGCTCGACGAGCCACGGCCGGGGCGACCTGTTCGGCCACCTGGATGAGCTCCCGCAGGGCCCGCAGCGACGGGGTCTGACGCCATTGCGCGATGTATGCCGTGTTCGGTCCGCTCACCGTCGCCTCCTTCGTCGGGCCTCGGTTCGCGCGCTTCACGCGGGCACCTTGCGGTGGCGTCCTTAGGGGCGTGCCTCCCTCGGCTCCGTACCGCTGCCTGCCACCTTACGGGGCCACCAGAAACGGTCGCCGAGGATCAAGGGCGATTGCCGGGACGAGGACGGTGCGCACGACCAGCGTGTCGAGCAGCACGCCGATGCAGATGATGACGCCGATCTGGGCGAGCACGACCAGCGGCAGCACGCCCAGGACCGCGAACACGGCGGCCAGCAGGATGCCGGCGCTGGTGATCACGCCGCCAGTGGCCCCGAGGGCGCGCAGCATGCCCTCGTGGGAACCGTGTCGCGCCGCCTCTTCCCGGGCGCGGGTGACCAGGAAGATGTTGTAGTCCACGCCGAGGGCGACGAGGAAGAGGAACGTGATGAGCGGCGCGCCGACGTCGAGCGCGGAGAACCCGAAGACCATGGTGAACAGCCACCACGACGCGCCGAGCGCGGCCAGGTAGGTCGCGACCACGGTGACGACGAGTATCGGCGGCGCGACAAGCGAGCGCAGCAGGACGATCAGCGACACGAGCACCAGGACGAGGATGAGGGGCAGGATAAGGGCCCGGTCTCGGGCGGCTGCCTGCGCGGCGTCAAGGGCGCGGGCTTCGGTGCCGCCCACGTAGGTGCCGGGCGTCTGCTCGACCGCCGCCCGCAGGTCGCGGACCACCTGACGCGACTCTTCGCTCCCCGGCGTGGGCGAGAGGACGACCTGCACTTGGGTGAGGCCCTCGGCGTTGGCGCCTTGGGTGGCTCGCGAGACCCCGGGTACGCCGACGGCGCGCTCTGGTGACCTGCGCGCCGTCGCCCTCGGTAACGACGACGAGCGGGTCGGCGCTGCCGGCGGGGAAGGACTGGGCCAGCCGCTCGGAGGCGGCGATAGCCTCCGGCTTGCGCAGGAACTGGTCGGATGTCGACAGCCCGGTGCGGATCTGCGTCACCCCTGCGGCGAGGGCTGCCAGGACGAGGCAGGTGGCCACGACGAAGGCTGCGGGCCGGGCGGCGACCCGGTCACCGATGCGCCGCCAGAACGAGCGCGAGTCGGTGAGACTCGTCTGGCCGACCCGGGGAACCAGCGGCCAGAAGACCCAACGGCCGAACAGCACCAGGACGGAAGGCAACACGATCAAGGCGAAGCCAGCGGCGACGACGATTCCGACGGCGCTGGCCAGCCCGAGCCCCCTCGTGGACGGGAACGCCGACAGCAGCAGGGTCAGCAGGGCCAGCACGACGGTCGTTGCGCTGACCAGCACGGCCTCACCGGTGCGCCGCAGCGCACGGCGCATCGCGGCATACCGGTCCGGCTCCGCGCGCAGCTCGTCGCGGTAGCGGGAGATGAGCAGCAGCGCGTAGTCGGTGCCGGCGCCGAACACGAGGACCGACAGGATGCCGAGGGTGGACTCGTCCCACGGTGTCCCGGTGGCCGTCAGCACGTGGGTGGCGAGCACGGTCGCGAGCTGGTCGGCGATGCCGACGACAAGCAGCGGCACGAGCCACAGGATCGGGCTGCGGTAGGTGAGGATGAGCAGGACCGCGACGACCGAAGCGGTGGCGAGCAGCAGGCGGGTGTTGGCGCCCTCGAAGACGGCCGCCAGGTCGGCCTGGACGGCCGCCGGGCCGGTCACCTGCACGGTGACTCCTGGGGGACTTCGCGCTCAGCTCGGCGCGCAGGGTCTTGACGGCTGCCGAGATCTCCGCGTTCGCGGTGCCGGGCACGGGCAGGACGCCGAGGGCAGCGGTCTGGTCCTGGCTGACCTGCAAGGCGGGCGGCCCGCCAGGGCTTGCGCCGCGAGGCGGCCGCGGGGCGCTGTGCAAAGGAGCGTGTGAGGGTCGCAACCGTCTGGGCGCTCAGGGTGCCCGAGTCAGCGGTGTAGAGCACGATGGCCGTGGACCCGTCACCTTGAGGGAAGCGCTCGAGCAGCTCGACGACCTTCGTGCTGTCCGCCCCGGCCGCGAGGCTGTCGGTCGCCGAAGCCGACCGCTCGGCCTGTTTGAGCCCGCCGATGCACGCGAACGCGAACAGCAGCATGGCGAGCGGCGACGATCCAGGCGCGCCCACGCCGGATGAACAGAGCAGGCAGGTCCGGCACGCGTTGGCTCCGATTTCTCGCAGGTAAGTCAATAAGAAGATTAGTAATCTACTTTGCGACCTGCGTCAAGCCAAGCCTGGCTCCTGGTTGGGCGTCACGCTGGCAGGGTGCCTCTCATGATGCTGTCACCGGAGTGCCGGGCGTCGTTGTCGTAGCGTTCTCGGGACAGGTCGATGATGCGATATCCCTGGGCGAGAGCAGTTGGTGGCACAGCGAACAACGCCTTCTGGGTGTCCAACACCCCGAGCGACAGCATCCGCTCGCCGTCGTCGTTGAGCAGCCACACCTCCACATAGCCGGGCGCGCTGGGCATTGTTCCGGTGGAGATGCGTAGCTCGGTCTCGCCGCCCTGGTCGAGCAGGTCGGCCCGCCCGAGGCTCTGGGACCCGTCGAGCGTGGAGAGCTGCACCGAGGAGACCACCTGCGGCACAGGTAGTCCCGATGGCCCCCACGCCAGCCGACCGAGCCCGATCCCGGCGACCAGCAATAGCGCGGCCGCAGCAAGCAGCGGCCACCGCCGGCTCCGTCGAGCGGTTGGCCAGGGCTGCGCTGGTGCGGTGGGTTCCCTGGGCATGGGGGCAACGGCAAGGGGGCCTGCGGCCGCAGCCGGCCCGGCCGCCGTGACAGCGGCGATCCGCTCCCACACCCCCTCGTCGGGAGCCAGCTCGCCCTCCTCTTCTTCGCGAGTCTCCGTCAGCAGCAGCGAGACCCTGCGCAGATCCGCGATATCGGCGGCGCACGTCGGGCACGAGCGCACGTGCTCGCGGTCTGAGGCCGACACATCGGTCTCACCGAGCGCGAGGGCAGCGAGGACCTCTTCAGGAACGTGCGTCATCGGTGGCCTCCAGCTGTCGTCGCAGGTGGATCAGTCCACGCCGCAGGTGGCTCTTCACCGTGCCCAGGGGCAGCTCGAGAATCTGCGCGATCTGCTCTTGGGTCCGGTCCTGTCCGTAGGCCAGTGCCAGCACCGAACGCCGGGGTTCGCCCAACCGCGCGAGTGCGTGCCGCAGGACCACGCCGTCGACGAGACGGTCCAGCGGCGGGTCGTGACGCTCGGTAGCGGCGACGCTAGCCGCCTGTCGCTTGGCGCTCTCGCGGGTTCGGCGGGACAGCTCGTCGGCCAACCGCCGCCGGGTGATGCCGATGAGCCAGGCAGGCAGCGCAGCGTCCGAGGGCCGCAGGCTCTCGCGGCTTTGCCACGCGGAGACGAACACCTGCTGGGTGACATCCTCGGCGTCATGGCGATTCCCCAGTGCTCGCGCCGCGATTCCGTAGACCAGGGACCCCCACCGCTGATAGCACTCGGCCAGCGCGTCGTGGGCTCCGCCTGCCAGGTCTTCGGCCAGCGCGGCGACGCTGCGCTGCGCCATCTCGGTCATGACCTCCCACGATACGGCCACCTCCACCCTGCCCTTCTCCCGCGTCCTGCACTAGGCCGGGTCGGCGAGAACCACCAGGTTGGCCGCGTAGCCGTCCTGACGGTCATAGCGCCCGTGCAGGTCACCAGATGCAGGCGCGGTTGGCCATCCCGCGCGAATATCCGCGGCAAGTCCACCGCGGTTTTGGCCTCGCGATCGACCTGGGCAACCCGGTAGCGCCAGTCGACCGTGCCGGTGCTGACCAAGACCTCGTCGCCGGCCCGGATCGCCGACAGCCGTGCGAACGGCCCCACCTCATGGATGCGGCTATCCACGTGCGCGGCTACGACCACGGCTCCGGACGCGCTGCCCGGGGCGGCTCCGAAGCGGTACCAACCGGCCACAGCTGGGTCACCCGGCAGCGACATCCGCCCCTCGGGGTCGACTCCCTCGGCGGTGACCGCCATGTCGATCCCCAGGCGCGCTACGGCGATCCGCGTCGGTGCGGGTGGCTCGGCGGTGACGCTGTATGGCGCCGCAGGCGGGCCGTCCGCAAGGGGGGTCGAGCTGGCGGCTCTGGACTCGACGACGACGCTGTGGGTTGGCTCGCGAAGGTGGGGTGGTCGACGTCGTGGCGAGGTATGCCGTGCCGGCGCCGAGCAGGGTGGCCGCCGGGACGGCGACCACCCTACGCAGCTGAGCTCGGTTCATCAGCTCGTCGGCTGCCGCCGCCGAGTCGCCATCAGCGCCAGACCGCCGCCTGCGAGCGCGCCGAAGATGCCGAAGAGGAACGGCGCGAGCGGCTGCTGGGCGGCCTGGCCGCCGTCACCGGCCGGCACTGCACTGGGGGCCGAGTGCAAACCGGAGATGGTCTGGACAGCGAACTTGAGGTTCTTCTGCTCGGCGCTGCCCCAGGCGTAGACGATCGTGTTGGTGCCCTCCTTGAGGGAGACCTGGGCCGGGCCGATGGCGACCGTCGACGTTCCGGCGAGCACGACGTCGGCGCTCACCGTTGCGGCCGGCACCACGGCGGTCTTCTCGTTCGGGTTGATGAGCCCGGCGAAGACCACCTGTCCGTTCGCGCGCACGTCGACGGCAGGAGCGGCTGCCGTGTGGCGCACCGTAAGGCGCGCCTGTCCGGCCGGAACGGCCGACACGTCGTTGACGAACGGCGTCAGCTCGGGCGTCCCCGTGGCGGACAGGTTGGCCACGACGGTGATGTTCGCTCCCGCTGGCACATTGACGCCCTTGGCTTCGATGACGGCCGCACCGCCCGCTCCGGCACCGGCGGCGGTGGCCTTGAGGTCGTAGCTGCCGGCTGGAAGCTTGACGGGGTCGGTGAGGGTGCCGGGGGCAAAGTTGGTCAACAGGGGCTTGCCGTTGGCGTAGACGTCGACGGTGGGTCCCGGGACGCCGTGCAGGACCGAGACCGTGGCGTCGTCGGCGGCCTGGGCGGGCAGGGCGGCCGCAAAGCTTGCGGCGCCGGCGAGCAGGGCGGCGGCGGCCGCTCGGGTCAGAAACAAGTCAGGTTCTCCTTTGGTGTGGCTCGAGTGTGGGTCAGAGGTTGATCGGGCGCAGGACGAAGAGGATGCCGTGAGCGATCTGGCGGTTGCCCTTGTTGATGTCCAGGCCGCGTGGGTTCAGGTAGGGGTTGACGTCGTTGCGGTCGTTGTCGACGAGCTGGACGATCGTGTACTGCTTGCTGATGACATCGACCTTGAACGACGTCCCAGGCAGGGCGGTGTTGAGGCGCGCGCCGTCGGACTTGAGGGCGGTGGAGGAGTCGATCGTGGCCCCCGGAACCACGTGGTAGAGCAGGACGTTTTCGATGGCGTCGACGCCGACGGCACCCACGAGCGCCTGGAACACGCCCTGCTCGGTGTCGATGTGCTCCTTGGTCAGGTCGCGGGCGAGCACCCGGAACGCGCGGTCGTTGGGAATGAACGCCGTCAGCGGAGTGTCGCCCTGCGTGAGGATCGCGACCGGGCTGGCTGGCTTGGCCTTGAGCACTGTGAGCACGGCTTCGGTCAGGATGTCGTAGTCGTTCCAATTGCGGTCGAACCGGTCTCCGTCCGACAGCAACACGTCGGCGAGGCTGCGGGTGCCGGGCTCCGCGGGCGCGGCCTGGGCGGAGCCGGCCGTTGCCAGCCCGATGCCCGCAGCCAGTGCGGCGGCGCTGAGGATGCGTCCACGCATGGTCTCTATCCCTTCGTCGGCGAGAGGCGGAGCGCCTTCTCGAAGACCTATTCCGGGAAAGGGGCCGGCTTGGATGCAGTAGGTGGGAAGTTTCTTGGCGCAGTGGGTTCTCGGCGGGAGCACGAGACATCGACGCCTGGCCCACCTGGCGGTCATCCTCGGCTGCAATACACACACTTGACGCTCCACCACGGATGAGGTGGGGCCCGAGTCGTTCGCGCGGGATGTCCCGCGAACTCGCTCAGCGCGCCGGACTCCCCAGTTGTCCCGGGGCCAGTCCAACAGCTTGTGAGGTCCCCCTAGCCGAGTAGGTGCCGGGAGATGACCAGGCGCTGAATCTGGTTGGTACCTTCGAAGATCTGGGTCACCTTGGCCTCGCGCATGTAGCGCTCGACCGGGAAGTCCTCCGTGTACCCGCACCCCCGAGAACCTGTACCGCATCGGTGGTGACCCGCATCGCCGCGTCGGTCGCGACAAGCTTGGCGACCGATGCCTCGCGCGCGAAGGGCCGCCCGGCGTCCTTGAGGCGTGCGGCATACACGTAGCTCGCCCTCGCACTCGCGGTGGCCGCGTACATGTCGGCGAGCATGAACCCGACCCCCTGGAACTCCCCGATGGCCCGGCCGAACTGCTCGCGCTCCTTCGCGTATGCCGTCGCCGCGTCGAGCGCTGCCTGCGCCAATCCCGTTGCCGCGGCGGCGATGCCCAGCCGCCCGCAGTCCAGGGCTGCCAGCGCGATGCTCATGCCCTGGCCCTCGGCACCGACGCGGCGCTCCTCGTCGACCCGCACTCGGTCGTAGTGCACCTGACGGACCGGGTCGCTGTGCAGACCCATGGTGCGTTCGGGGGCGCTGAAGCCCAACCCGGGGGCATCGCCCGGGACCACGAAGCAGGACAGCCCCCGGGGCCCGTCGTCAGACGTGCGGGCGAAAGTCGTGTAGAAGTCGGCATGCCCGGCGTTGGAGATCCACGCCTTCGAGCCCTCCAGCAGGTATGCCGTGCCGTCGCGGACTGCGCGGGTGCTCAGCGACCCGACGTCGGACCCCGCGTCCGACTCGGAAAGGGCGTAGGCGCCCAGCTGGTCGCCGCCGAGCATGTCGGGCAGCAGCGCTTGCTGCTGCTCGCGGGCGCCGAACTGCGCGACGGGGAAGCAGGTCAGCGTGTGCACGCTGGTTCCCACCGCCACGCTCATCCAGGTGGTGCCGATCTCCTCGATGACCTGTAGGTAGACCTCGTAGGGCTGGGCGGTGCCGCCGAACTCCTCTGGGTAGGGCAAGGCGAGCAGCCCGGCCTTGCCCAGGACGCGGTACACGTCCATCGGGAACTCGCGCTGCCGTTCGGTCTCGTCGACGATGGGCGCGAGTGTGCGGGTGCAGATGTCGCGGGTGAGCTCGATTAGGTCACGGGCGTCGTCGGTGGGCAGCAAGCGGTCGACGGGCATGGACGGCAGCGTAGCGCCGACGTCCATATGGTGGACGCCGACAGCGGGCTCCCGATCCGGTCAGGAATCGAGAAGCGGCAGCGGTTTCGTCGGGCCTAGCCTTCCTTCAGATGGCCGGCATGACGCCGAGCCGTGACGTCGAAAGGGAGCCCGAGAATGCCCGCGAAGAACTGCCGAGACGCAGTCCGACGGCTTCAGCGCGCAGGAGCGCGCCGCGATGAAGCAGCGCGCCGCCGAGCTGCGCGCCGAGGGAAAGAAGGGTGCCAAGCAGGCCGAAGGGCTGCAGGCGGTCCTGGACAGTATCGCGGGCATGTCGCCGGAGGATCGTGCGCTCGCCGAGCGCGTGCATGTGACGGTGACCGCCACCGCCCCCGAACTGTCGCCCAAGACCTGGTACGGGATGCCGGCCTACGCCAACGCGGACGGCAAGATCGTCGTCTTCTTCCAGAACTCGGGCAAGTTCAACTACCGGTACTCGACCCTGGGCTTCCAGGATGACGCCAACCTCGACGACGGGGACCTCTGGCCGGTGGCGTACGCGCTGCAGAAGTGGAGCCCCGCGGTAGAGAAGAAGGTCGTCGAGCTGGTGAAGGCTGCGGTTTCCTGACCCTTGCCGTGACCAGCGCGCCTGGGTCTCCAGAAAACCACCAAGGGTGGATGGTCACCACGAGGTATGATGTACTACATCAGCTACGTGTCAGGAGGCGCCCGATGAAGCTCAACAGCAAGGGTCAGGTGACAATCCCGGCTGAGTTGCGGCATCGGCATGGCTTCGACGAGGGCGATGAGGTAGACGTCATCGAGGACGGCAACACGCTGCGCATCGTGCATCTCACGCGGGGTGAGACCAGGGGTGAGCGGGTGATCAGCCGGATGCGTGGTCGTGCGACGACGTCGCAGACCACCGACGAGTTGATGAGGTTGCTACGTGCGGAGTGACCGCGATCTGGCGGTTACTCTCGTCGACTCCAACGTGCTCCTCGACATATTCACCGATGATCCGGCGTGGTCGGAGTGGTCGAGCCAGATGCTGGGGCGTGTCCTCGACCAGGGTGAGGCTGTCGTGAATCCTCTCGTGTACGCCGAGGTGTCCGTCGGCTTCGACAGGATCGAGGAGCTTGATGAAGCACTGCCCGCGTCAGCGTTCCGACGCGAGCCACTCCCGTATTCAGCTGGTTTCCTCGCCGGCAAGGCCTTCGTGAGCTATTGCCTCCGCGGTGGCACGAAGTCATCTCCCCTGCCCGACTTCTACATCGGCGCACACGCCGCTGTCGCCGGCTACCGGCTGCTCACCCGTGACGCACGTCGATATCGCACCTACTTCCCGCGCCTGGAGCTTCTGTCCCCCCCGCAGGCATAAGTCGGTACCGCCCCGCCCTCCGATCCACCTGATCGGGTCGGGCTGCACTTGCAGGGTTTTGTTAGGGCTGGGCGATTAGCGCGTCGTGCTTGGCCCGGAACTGCTCGCCGCCGGAGCGCCCGCGGATCCGTCGAGCCAGCCAGGGCGCCAGGTGGGTTCCGACCCAGCGGGTGTCGGCTGCCAGCTGATGGTACCGGGGAGCGGGCGGCAACGGGTCCAGGGGAGTGCGCCATTGGCTGGCGTCGGTGGGGTGACCCAGTGCGTCGAGGGCGGCGAGGGCCACCCGTCGGTGTCCTTCGGAGCTCAGATGGATGCGATCCTCGGCCCACATCCGCCAGTCCCGCAGTGCGCGCAGACTCCACTGGTCGATGACGTGGCAGCGATGCCGGTTGGCGATGCCCCAGATGTCTGCCGTGTACGCGGCAACCCGGGACCGGGTGCGACGGATGATGGGTGCCCCCTTGGGGTCCACGGGGGTGGCCATGAGCACGTCGGCGCCGGTCGCGCGGATCGCGGCGACTGCGCGCTCAAGACGCTCGGCCAGCACGTCGACGTCGGTGTGGTTGCGCAAGATGTCGTTGCCCCCACCCACGATGCTCACCAGGTCGGGCTCGAACCCCAGCGCTGCCTCCAGCTGACGCCCGACGACGTCGTCCAGCAAACGCCCACGCACCGCGAGGTTGGCGTAGCGCAGGGTCACGTCGTTGGCCTGGGCAATCGCGCCGAGGTGACCGGCGAGTCGGTCGGCCCACCCGGCATACTGGTCGGGATGCTTCGGGTCCACGTCGCACAAGCCCTCGGTGAATGAGTCGCCGATCGCGACGTAGCGTGCCCACACCCGGGGTGTGGCGACACCGGCGGGCATCATGGCAGGCTCCAGTCGACCGGGTCGGCGCCCTGCTCGGCCAGCAGGCGGTTGGCCCGGCTGAACGGGCGCGAGCCGAAGAAGCCCGAGCTCGCCGATAGCGGCGACGGGTGGGCGCTTTCGATGTATGCGACCGGGCCCAGGGAGGAGCGCAGGTCGCGGGCGTCGCGGCCCCACAGCACGGCCACGAGCGGACCGCCGCGACGGGCGAGAGCCTCGATGGCGGTTGCGGTGACCTGCTCCCAGCCCCGCCCGCGGTGGCTGCCGGACCGGCCCGGGCCCACCGTGAGCACCCGGTTGAGCAGCAGCACGCCCTGCTCGGTCCACGGGGACAGGTCACCGCCGGACGGCGGCGGGACGGCCAGGTCGTTGACCAGCTCGGTAAAGATGTTCTCCAGGCTGCGTGGCAGTGGTCGGACGTGCGGCGCAACCGAGAAGCTCAGGCCCACGGGGTGACCCGGTGTGGGGTAGGGGTCCTGGCCGACGATGAGCACCCGGACCGCGTCGAGCGGCCGCTCGAAGGCCCGCAGCACCTGCTCGCCGGCCGGCAGAAAGCCTCGGCCCGCCGCAATCTCATCCCTCAAGAAGGCGCCGAGTGCTGCCACCGTCGGCTCGGTCGGTGCCAGCGCCTCGGACCACGAAGGGTGCACGAGCTCGAGCACGGAGCGGCTGGTCACGCCCGTCACCCTAGCGACGCCTAGGCTGGCCGGTGTGCAGCCCTCGTCGACTCCCAGATGGCCTGCGGTCGTGTTCGACCTGGATGGCACCCTCGTCGACACGATCGCGCTCATCATCGAGTCCTACCAGCACGCCTTCCGCTCGGTCCTCGGGGCCCAGATGCCGGAGACGCAGATACGCAGCTGGATCGGACAGCCACTCATCCGATGCTTTCAGCAAGCCTCGCTGGAGCATGCCGACCAGCTTTTCGAGTGCTACACGGTGTGGAACCAGGCCAACACCGAGCGCCTCGCTCGCCGGTATGCCGGCATCGACCGGTTGCTCGTCGAGCTGGCCAACGCGGGAGTGCAGGTAGCGGTGGCCACCTCCAAGCGGCTGGCCCCCGCGCAGGTCGCGCTCACCTGGTGCGGTCTGGACGGACTCGTCGACACGCTCGTCACGATGGAGGACACAATCCGGCACAAGCCAGACCCAGAGCCGCTGCTGCTCGCGGCCCAGCGCCTCTGCGTGGCCCCGGAGCACGCGGCATACGTCGGTGACGCCGCCGTGGACCTTCAGGCGGCCCGAGCCGCAGGCATGTCCGGCGTGGGGGTGCTTTGGGGTGCCGGCACGCCCGAGACGCTCAAGCCCGAAAAGCCGTGCGCGTTGGTGGAGACGGTGGACGCACTGCACGCCCTGCTGCTTCCACTGCCCGAGTCCGCTGAGGGGGTCAACCCGCCGCCGGTTGCGACGTTCGCCCAACCCGCCGGGACATGAATGACAGCCATGTCATTCAGGTCCTATAGTGACGGGGACGACGTGACGGAGGAGTCCATGGCAGACACGGCCGAGCGCCCCGCGGCACCCGACGCGCCGCTGTCCGACCGCGACCGCGAAGTCCTCGCCTTCGAGCGCCAGTGGTGGAAGTATGCCGGCGCCAAGGAGCAGGCCATCAAGGAACTGTTCGACATGAGCGCCACGCGCTACTACCAGCTGCTGAACTTCCTCATCGACAGCCCTGCGGCACTGGAGGCCGACCCGATGCTCGTCAAGCGGCTGCGCCGGCTGCGGGCCCAGCGCCAGCGCCAGCGCAGCGCCCGGCGCCTTGGCGTCAACGTGTAATGGTGTAAACGGGTAGCCGGCTTCAGCCGGTGTCGTGAGCCGCCTCGGGCGGGTCGATCGGCCAGCCCTTCTTGGCCAGCCGACGCTGCACCCGCTGCACGTCCGAGGGGGAGGGCATCTCGTCGGTCACCTTGGTGATGCCCACCCCAATGTCAACTCGGCTGGCGGGAATCGTCCGGCTGCGCACCAGGGCCCGGCTGACTCGCTTGACCTCTTTGTCGGTCAGCCGTCGGCGCAGCAGCGCCATGAGCGGCACGTAGTCGCGGTCGGGTACCCCGGCCGGGTACCCCTCCCGGATCCACGCGACCAGCCGACTGACCACAAACGCCACCTCTCCATCATGACCCCAGTGCTCGACGGCACCAATACCCCGCACCTTGTACCGGTATGCCGTCAGTCACTTTGGCGAGCCTCGGCAAGCGCTGGTGGCTAGCCCTTGGAGACGAAGGTCGGCAAGACGTGCTCGAAGGAGACGGTCTTGCCCATCCCTGACGCGACGAGGTAGGTGATGCCCAGGGCAACTGCTCCGATGGCGATGGTGAAGCACAGCACCGCAACAAGGCGGCTGAGCGCCTGGGCCGCCGGACCTGGGCGGTCGGTCGGGGCACCGTCGGCGAACGCGAGCGCGCGGACTCCGAGAGCGAACATGGCCGGCATACCGGCCCCTAGCACGAGGCTGGCGATCAGCACTCGCCAGGCGGCGTCAAGGGCGAGGGAGACGTTGTTCATCTGCGGGCCTCTCGGAAAGCGATGACGTCGCTCCGACGGACGGTAGCTGGCTCGGGACCGGGTTCGGGGGGACGCTCGGGAGCGGGCTCGGGGTGGCGGCGGACGCTGGCGGTGAGGGGGCCCATTCCCGGTTGACGTTGGTGTGGTCGACGACGTTCTGCCGGGCACGAGACCACATCCACACCGAGAGCGCGACGAGCATCGCCACGACGATGAGTGGGCCGGCCAGTCCGCCGAGGGCGTTGCCGATGACCCACATCAGCGCACCGACAGCGCCTGCAGAGGGGAAGGTGATTGTCCACGCCGCGACCATGCGGCCCGCCACCTTCCAGCGAACCTCGGCCCGTCGGCCTAGGCCGGTGCCGAGGATGGAGCCAGTGGCCACGTACGTCGTGGAAAGGGCAAAGCCCATCTGGCTGGAGGCGAGGATGACGGCCGCGGAGGAGCTGTCGGCGGCCATGCCTTGCGGGCGCTCGATGTCCACCAGCCCCTTGCCGAGCGTCCGGATGATCCGCCACCCCCCGAGGTAGGTGCCAGCGGCGATCGCCGTTGCGCAGGTGACGCGCACCCAGATGGGCACCGACTTGGTGTCGGTCCAGGCGCCGGCCGCGATGAGCGCGAGCGTGATGACCCCCATGGTCTTCTGCGCGTCGTTCGTCCCATGGGCCAGGGAGATCAACGAGGCCGACCCGATCTGGCCCCAGCGGAACCGCGAGTGCTTGAACGAGTCCGCCACACGCGCGGTGATCTTGTACACCAGCCAGGTGCCGCAGGTGGCCACCATGATGGCGATGACCGGGGAGATCAGGGACGGCAGGAGCACCTTGCCGAGCACTCCGTCGAGCTTGGCGCCGTCGCCCACCCAGTTGACCCCCCCAAGCCCCAGGCCCGCGATGGCCGAGCCGGTGAGGCCGCCGAGGAGTGCGTGCGAGGACGAGGAAGGCAGCCCGAGCACCCAGGTGATGAGGTTCCAGACGATGCCCCCGACCAGACCGGCGAGGACGATCAGCAGCAGCGCGTACCCGTTGTCGGCGAGCAACTCGGCGCGCGGGGCGCCGCTCTTGTCCTGGATGTTGATGACCGCGTTGGTTACCGTCAGTGCCACCTCGACCGACAGGAACGCTCCGACGAGGTTGAGCACGGCCGATAGAGTCACGGCGGTCCTCGGCTTGAGGGCACCCGTGGCGATCGAGGGCGCCATGGCATTCCCGGTGTCGTGGAATCCGTTGGTGAAGTCGAATGCCAGGGCGACGACGACGACCAGGGCGAGCATCACTGCGGCGGTGGTCACGGCAGAATCATGCGGGCAAAAACTTCGCCACACTAGGTAAATGGTCCGTGACCTACGCCTGAACTGCCGCTGACGCGGCCCTGGTACCTAAGATTCCTACGTAATTCACCTGCCGTTCACCTTGGGCGGAGGGCGGGAAGGTAAGCGCGTACATGAGCGAGTGCGTCTTCTGCGCAATTGTCGCGGGCGAGGTGGGCGCCGAGCACGTGCTGGAGACAGCCCAGATGAGCGCCTTCCTCGACGCCAGGCCGGTCTTCAAGGGGCACGTCCTGTTGGTTCCACGGGAGCATGTCCCGACCCTGCCGGACCTGCCGGCCGCGCTTCGTGACCCGTTCCTCGCGGCCGGGCAGCGCCTGGCCAAGGCCATGGTCGACGCCCTGGGCGCGCAAGGCAGCTTCGTCGCCATGAACAACACGGTGAGCCAGTCCGTGCCGCACCTGCACCTGCACGTCGTGCCGCGCACCAAGGGGGATGGCCTGCGGGGCTTCTTCTGGCCGCGCATCCGCTACTCGTCGCCGGAGGAGCTCGCTGAGTATGCCGTGCGCCTGCGAGGAGCGCTCGGGACGGACAAAGTGGGCTGAGACAGAACCGGAGGAAGGACCCAGGGCGCGGTAGTCTCTGGCAGCGCTTGCGATAGGGGCACTCGTGCGGAACACGACAATCCGCCCACCGGCCCGGAGCTTTTCCGCGGTCCTCGGCGTGCTCGCCATAACCGCCGTGTGGAGCCTGGTCGTCGCTTCACCCGCTGTGGCCGCCTCGACCCTCGGCATCGACAAGACCGCATCCACGGTGTCCGCATTGCCGGGCACCGACTTCCGATACACCATCGTGCCGCGGTGCTCGGGCCTGACCGAGGCGTGCTTGAACGCGACTGTGGTCGACGTCCTGCCACCCGAGCTCGAGGTGACGGCGGTTCCATCGAGCACGAGCGAGCGGACGGTCTCCTACGACGCGCCGACTCGTCGGCTCACGATCGTTTACCGCATCCAGCTGCCACCACCGAGTCCGCCAGGGTCGCTCGGTCTGCCGGCGGGATCCTCCAACAACGTCGAGATCGGCGTGCGCCTACCCGCCGACACGCAGCTGGCCGACGGATTTGTGGTCGCCAACACAACGAGCGTCACAGCTGACAATGCGCCGACGGCGAGGGACCGTGCCGACGTCATTGTCGAGGTTCCCAGGGTGGTCACCCCGGTTGCGACCAAGTCCTGGCCGGACGGCAGCGCGGTGGCCGGCAGCGACGAGGCGAGCACCATGGTCCTCGGCGTGCGCAACGCCTCGTCGTCGACCGCCCGGGTCAGCTCGTTGACCCTGGACGAGTCCAGCCCGCAGGTGTTCGACCGCTTCGATGTCACCGGCATCGGCCCGGTCAGCTTCCCCCGCGGAGCCGACCGGGTCACCGTGCTGGCCTGCACGCGGCCGCTCTCGGTCTGCGCGGAGAGCGACTTCGCGGCTTCGGCGCCACAGACCGGCCCCGGCCTGTCCCTGCCCGCGGGGGTGTCGCCTGGGCAGGTGACCGGGCTGCGGTTCGTCTTCACCAACGCGGCCGGAACCGCCCTGCCCATTGACCCCACGGGCGGCTCGGTCCAGGTCTCGACCGTGCTGCGCGACACCCTGCGCAGCACCGGCGCCACGTACAGCCCGATCAGCCGCGACGACGTCGAGAACTGTGCCATCGCAACCGGCACCGATCCCGTCCTCGGGGACGTCGCCGGAGCGCCCGCGTGCGTCACGTATGCCGTGCAGCCCGCCCAGGCGACCATGACGCTGGACAAGACCTTCTTCGCCGACAGCGACGCCAACTACGCCCCCAACGGGGCGGCCGTCGACGGGGAGAGCTCCCTGGTGTCCGGGTTGGTGAGCGCCCGCAACACGTCGCCGTTCCCGGTGGCCACGATGAGCATCGTCGAGCCGTCCACCACCTCCCCCGGCGAGTTCACCAAGTTCGACGTCAGCAACGTCCGCCTCGTCATTCCCGCGGGTGCGACAAGTGCTGACCTGGCATTCACCTGCGGAACCGACACGATCACCCGCCAGTTCGTCCCGCCGCCCGGCACGGTCGACGTCCCGGTGCCGTGCCAGTCCGGCCGGGCGGACGGCATACAGCTGACCTACTCGGGGACCGACGCCACGGGCAACGGCACGATTGCCGCCGGTGCCACCGCGACGCTCGGAATCCAGGGTCGGCTCAACGCCAACGTCACTCCGGGCGATCTGGTCGGCGGAGCGTCAGCCGGCGTGCAGAACTGCGCCTCGGGCACCGCGACCAGCTCCGTCGACGGGGTGGGTTCCGCGGCCGCTGCCGGCTGCGCCTCGGTCGCAGTCCAGCCAGCTTTCTCCCGGCTGCAAGGGGTCAAGTCGGCCGAGCTGCCGACGATCCTGCCGGGCCTGCCCCGCACCTTCAACCTGTCCTTCACCAACAACGGAACCGTGCCGGCAACCGCGGTGACCCTGCTCGACCCCCCGGACCCGACCGCCGCTGGCAACCCGTTCCGCAGCATCCGCCTGGTCAGCCTGACCTTGCCCGCCTCGCCCGCCGCCACCGCCGAGGTCTACGACCCGCAGTTGAGCGGCTACCTGCCGTACGACGCCGGGGACGCCGCGCTGCTCGAACGCGCCTTGGGCTTCCGGATTGTCGTTACAGCGCCGCTGGCCCCGGGTCAGCGGTATGCCATGTCCGCCCGAGTGCTGCTGCGCGACGGCGTGCCGATCGGCACCCGGCTGCAGAACTGCGCGTCGATCGGGTCGGACACCCAGCCCGCCACTGGCTTTTGCGCGCCCGCCATCACCGCCACGGAGCCCAGCGAGGGAGCCGCAGTCCAGAAGGCGATCAGCCCGGCCAGCTCCGTGCGCCCGCGGCCAGGCCTGCCCGGTCAGACCGTCCAGGTCAAGCTCGCCGCGCAGAATTCCGGCACTCTCTGGCTCAAGCGCTTGGTCGTCACCGACGCCGATCCCGACTTCTTCGACGCGGTGGACGTGACCGGGACGATCCGGGTCAACTTCCCGCCGTCGGCTAACCGGGTCCAGGTCGACGTGTGCACGACCGGGTGCGCCGCGGGCACGTTCGTCACCGGCACGCGGACCGCCAGCCGTACACCGCCCCTGCCCGGCGGGGTCAGCCCGGCCGATGTGCGCGGGTTGCGGATCACCTTCAGCGTCGCCGACGACAGCTTCACCATCAAACCCGGCACCAACTTCCCGACGACTGGAGCGTGCACCGCGGCGAGCGTGTGCATCGACGTCATCCCGCGCTCCGGCCTGCACTCAGACCCAGCCGTGGCTGCGCCCGACACTTTGTCCGACACGGCGGCCGGCGGGTACGAGACCACCCGCCAGAACGGGGCCCTCGCGGCCATCCCGGACAGCACGGCCACCCACCAGCTCACCGCCGGAACGGCGCAGCTGCGGTTCGACAAGTCGCCGGACACCTCGACGGCACCCGGAGAGCCGATCCCCTTCACGCTGACGCTGACCAACACCGGCACCGGTCCGCTTCCCGACCCGGTCATCGTCGACCCGGTGCCCGGACAGCTCGAGTTCGCCCCGACCAACCCGGCCTCCCCTTATGACCACACCGTGGTCCAGCCCGCCGGGGCCCCTGACTCCCCGGCACCGGTGTTCGAGCCGACCCAGGACGCCCAGGGCCGAGTCGCCAGCCTTCGGTGGCGGTTCCCAGGACTGGTCCTGCTCCCCGGCGGCAGCATCACCGTCACCTTCTCGCTACAGCTGGCCCCCGGCGTGACCGCGGGCACCGCCATCGAGAACCGAGGCGGCGCCACCGCCGCGCGTGCAGACCTCGGCTGCGCGGATGGGGGACGCCGGCCGGGGACGGCGACCGGAGAACCGGCCTACGGCGCAGGGTTGTACTGCACATCGGCGGCCGTCGTCACCACCTTGGCCGGCAACGCGATCCGAACCGAAAAATGGGTTGCCGGCGACCCGACGCTGGGCTGGATGAACAGCCTCACCACCGAGCCGCTACCTCTGGGCGATCCCAGCTGCCCGCGACTGACCGTGGGCGACCAGCTGTTCACTCGCTACCCCTGCGTGGCTCGGGTGATCCCTGGCCAGGGCTTCGACTTCTACCTTCGGGCGACCAACGCCGGCACCAACCCGGCCACCGAGATCCGCGTCGTCGACGTGTTCCCGGCCCCGGCAGACACCGGCGTCGTCCTCACCGGGGAGCAGCGGGGCACGCAGTGGCAGCAGGCACCCACCCTGCTCGGCCCGGTCGTGCCTGACGGTTCCGGCGCTCTCGACGTCGGGTACGCCACTGACAGCCCCGCGTGCACCACGGACCTGGACCGCCCGCCATCGGCCTGCCCGGCCGGGCGCTGGACCAGCTCGTTCAGCACCGGCGCCTCGGCCTTCCGCGGCATCCTCACCTTCCCTGGCGGCCTGCCGCCCGGGGGTTCGAGCGCTCTGCGGTTCCGGATGGGTGCCCCGGCCGCCCCGAGCGACCCCATCCCGGACATGGTGGCGTGGAACTCCTTCGCGCACACGGAGTTCTTCAACGACGGTGGGCGCACCGTCCAGCTCCCGGCGACCGAGCCGATCAAGACGGGAGTCGCGCTCGTCTTCGGTGACGTGACGGTGGCCAAGCAGGTGGTGGACTCCGCCGAGGCCGGTCCGTTCACGTTTGCCTACAGCTGCACGGTGACGCCGGAACCGGTGTCCGGCGAGCAGCCGGCCCCGGTCGTTGTGGCGACCGGCACCTTCGAGCTGTTGGCCGGCCAGTCACTGACCACTACCGCCCTGCCGGCGCGGGCGAGCTGCTCGGCCTGGGAGACCGACTCACGGGGGCTGCTCAGTGATGCCGACGGGCCGGCGAACGCCAAGTCGGTGACGGTCCGGTTGGGTGGCCAGGAGCAGGTCCCGACCATGACGGTCACCAACCGGGCCGGCCCGACCCCCACCCCGACCCCCACCCCGACCCCGACCCCGACCCCGAGCGAGACCTCGCCGCCCGCCGGGTCTACGCCGACACCGGCGGCAACTGCCCCGCCCGCGGCGTCGGGCAGTGACACCGGGTCGCAGCCCTCGGACGCCCTGGCCGGCACCGGCGTTTCCGTCGTGTGGCCCGCGTTGCTCGGGGTGCTGCTGCTCGCTGTCGGAGCGGCCGTCCTGTGGTCGACGGCGCGCAAGAACGCCCGTTCAGCCGCCCACATCGATGGGCGCGAGCCCTGAACTGGCTAGCCGTCCCCGTGCCGGAAGGGAGCCCTCAGTGGAGGTATAGGCGTGCGGAAGAGCGCTCAATTTTACCTCCGTGCTCGGTTATACCTCCGGCTCAAGGTTCCCCGGAGGTGTAGGCGTGCGGAAGAGCGCTCGATTTCACCTCCGTGCTCGGTTATACCTCCGTCGTCCATAGCGGCGTTCGTCCGGAAGCCGCCGTCGCCAGCGACCAACGTGGCGGGTTCGAGGTGCGCGACGCCTCAGGAGCGCGCTGACCCAGCAGGCGCTCGGCACGGCATACAACGCGTCTCGTTTGCACTCTCCCCTTCCGAGTGCCAATAATGGCGTTAGCACTCTCCCAGCGAGAGTGATAATCCAGACCACCAGGCGAGGTCCGGTCCGCGGTCGCAGCAAGGAGCGATCGTATGCCGGTCCGTCCGTCGCGGGCGCCGCGTGGTCTTCACCTTCGATTCGCGTGGGAGGAACCACCCGAATGGCCAAGATCATCGCGTTCGACGAAGAGGCACGTCGCTCCCTCGAGAGGGGCATGAACGTCCTCGCCGACGCCGTCAAGGTCACCCTGGGCCCCAAGGGCCGCAACGTCGTTCTCGAGAAGAAATGGGGCGCCCCGACGATCACCAACGACGGCGTCTCCATCGCCAAGGAGATCGAGCTCGAGGACCCGTTCGAGAAGATCGGCGCCGAGCTGGTCAAGGAGGTCGCCAAGAAGACCGACGACGTGGCCGGCGACGGCACGACGACGGCGACCGTCATCGCCCAGGCAATGGTGCGCGAGGGTCTGCGCAACGTCGCGGCCGGCGCCAACCCGATGGCGCTCAAGCGCGGCATCGAGAAGGCCGTCGACCTAGTGGCCGCCGAGCTGAGCGCCTCGGCCACCGAGGTCGAGACCAAGGAGCAGATCGCCTCGACCGCCGCGATCTCCGCCGCCGACCAGCAGATCGGCGACCTCATCGCCGAGGCCATGGACAAGGTCGGCAAGGAAGGCGTCATCACCGTCGAGGACAGCCAGACCATGGGGCTGGAGCTCGAGCTGACCGAGGGTATGCGCTTCGACAAGGGCTACATCAGCCACTACTTCGTCACCGACACCGAGCGCATGGAGGCCGTCCTCGAGGACGCCTACGTGCTCATCGTCAACAGCAAGATCTCCTCGGTGAAGGACCTACTTCCGGTCCTGGAGAAGGTCATGCAGTCGGGCAAGCCGCTGCTCATCATCGCCGAGGACGTCGACGGTGAGGCCCTCGCGACGCTCGTCGTCAACAAGATCCGCGGCACCTTCAAGTCGGTCGCCGTCAAGGCTCCCGGCTTCGGTGACCGGCGCAAGGCCATGCTCGTCGACATCGCCATCCTCACCGCTGGTCAGGTGATCTCCGAGGAGGTGGGCCTCAAGCTCGACTCGGCCGACCTCGACCTGCTCGGTCGCGCTCGCAAGGTGGTCGTCACCAAGGACGAGACGACGATCGTGGAGGCCTCGGACGACCGCTCGGCCATCGAAGGCCGGATCGCCCAGATCAAGGCCGAGATCGAGAAGTCTGACTCGGACTACGATCGCGAGAAGCTGCAGGAGCGGCTGGCCAAGCTGGCTGGCGGCGTTGCCGTCATCAAGGCCGGTGCAGCCACCGAGGTCGAGCTCAAGGAGCGCAAACACCGCATCGAGGACGCTGTCCGCAACGCCAAGGCAGCCGTCGAGGAGGGTGTCGTCGCCGGTGGCGGTGTCTCGCTGATGCAGGCGGTGGTGGCGGCGTTCGACGGGCTCAAGCTCGAGGGCGACGAGGCGACCGGCGCCAACATCGTCCGGGTGGCTTGTGAGGCGCCGCTGAAGCAGATCGCCATCAACGCCGGTCACGAGGGCGGCGTCGTGGCGGAGAAGGTCCGCGGTCTGGACAAGAGCCACGGGCTCAATGCCGCGACCGGTCAGTACGAGAACCTCATGAAGGCCGGCATCATCGACCCGGTCAAGGTGACTCGCTCGGCGTTGCAGAACGCCGCGTCGATCGCCGCGCTCTTCCTGACCACCGAGGCGGTCATCGCCGACAAGCCGGAGAAGGCCGCCCCGGCCATGCCCGGTGGCGGCGACGGCGGCATGGGTGGGATGGACTTCTGACGAAGCGAAGCGAGGAAGAAGTCCCAAGGAAACAGCCTTCTGGGCCGTAAGCGTTGGGCAGGGCGGCTCCCCGGTATGCCGGGGAGCCGCCCTCGGCTCGTCAGCGGGCGAACAGCCCCCGCACCGAGTCCTCCGTGCTCTGGTAGCTGGTGCCGGCGCGGGCGGTGAGTGTGCCGATGGTCGCAAGGTTCTCCCGGACCCTGGTCTGCACGCTCTGCCACTCCGAGACCGCCGCCTGGAACTCGCTGGACGCCGAGCCCGACCACGACGACTGCAGGGCGTTCAGGCGAGCCATCATGGTCGCGACTGACTGCTCGATCTCGGCGGCGATGCGCCCGATGTCCCCCGATGCGGCGTGGATCCGCTCGGTGTCGACGGTGAATGCCATCTGCTCTCTCCTGTGTTGGGTGACAACATGTGCGTCGGTACCGACGGAGACGACGTTAGGCGTAGATCACACCGGCCTGCAGAAGTTGTCCACAGGGCCCTACATTTGAGTTGCCATGATCCTCATCGACGCGCCTCGTTGGCCCGCTCATGGGACCGTGTTCGCCCACCTGGTGAGCGACACGGCATACGAGGAGTTGCATGACTTCGCCTCGAGGTACGGCATTCCGCCGCACGCTTTTGACGGCGACCACTACGACATCCCGAAGGCCCGCCACGCCGCGATGGTCTCGGTGGGGGCCACGGTCGTCTCATGGTCGGAGATGATCTCGCGGCTCAACCGCAGCGGGCTGCGGCTGCGCAAGCGCCGCGGCGACAAGGGACTGGTCCGCTACGTCGGGCGCGCTATCGGTGAGGGGAGCGAGGCTGACATCGATCTCGTCGCCACTGACCGCCCCGTTAGCGACCACGAGGCAGGCGCCGCGGCAACGGTCGTGCGCGATGCCGAGGGCGCCTTCCTCGTGGTCCGCAGCATCCGGCGAGGCACCTGGGACTGCCCCGGTGGGCGGCGCGAGCGCGGTGAGAGCGTGCTGGACTGCGCGCTGCGTGAGGTGCAGGAGGAGTCCGGTCTGATCATCGGCGCGCACGACCTGCGTCGGGTCGGCTACGAGCGCATCGTGGTGCGCGACCCGGACCACTGGACGGTCCGCCAGCCGTACGTGCAGGTGTTCGAGACCCGCCTGCCCATCGTGCGGCCCACCCTGACGCCTGCCGCGGATGACGTGGACGGGGCACTGTGGATCGACCCGCTCGAGTTCCGCGACCGGTGCGGTGAGCTGTTCTGGTGGCCCCTTGCGGAGTACCTGTTCGTCCGCTGAGCCGGGGTTACCAACCGAGGGTTCGCAGGGTCGGTATGCCGTGGAACGCCTTGTCGTTGGTGACCAGGGTCGCGCCTGTAGCGAGGGCTTGGGCGGCGAGTAGGCGGTCGAACGGGTCGCGGTGGTCCCAGTCCAGCGACCCTGCGAGCAGCGCCTGGCGAGTCGTCAGGTCCAGCTCGGCCGCGCGCAGGTCCGCGAGCCGCTCTGACCAGCAGCTGTCCAGGTGCTGTCCGGACGGCCTCCGACACCAGGCCGTACTGCAGCGCCTGCTGGGGCGTCATCGTGTCGCCGGTCATCAGGTACCACACTGCCTGCCGGTAGGGCATCAGCTGGAAGAAGCAGCTGTGGATGCCGTCGCCGGGCACGTTGCCGACCAGCATGTGCGGGTCGAGGATCGTGATGTCGTCGGCCATGATCGCCAAGTCGCAGCACACGCGAGCTCGGTGTGCCCGCCGGAGCCGCTGAGCACGCCGAGGGTGGGCACCTCGACGTCCTGGATCTGGGCGATGAGCATCCGGCGGCCGTCGACGAACATGTGGTCGTAGCGGGTGTTCACCGGGTCGGACTTCTCGGCCAGCCAGCTCTCGGCCTCGAAGTCGGTGACCCAGACGTCCTCGGTCGCGGTGAAGATGATCATCTCGGTGTCGCGGTCGGTGCCGAGCATCCGCCAATCTTGCCGATCGCGTCGTGCAGCTCCATCGACCAGATCAGCGGACCGCCGTTGCAGTGCATCGTCACGGTCACCACGCCGTCGTCGCGGCGCTCCATGTGGAACAGCTCGGCGAACATCTCCTTGATCTGCTCGAAGGTGGGCCATTTCACGAAGTCGGTGTTCATGCGAAGTCCTCTCTCGCGAGTGCCTCGCGACCCAGGCGGCGCGCGCGAAGGCCTTCTCGTCGGCGAATGTATGCCGGACCCGATGGCGGCGCCCAATAGCCATCGCAGATGGCTGGCATGGTATATCGCAGGAAACCAACGGTTCCGGGTGCGGGTGGTGCCAGGCGCCTAGCCCCCCGCCGCGTGCAGGCGGGCCAGCTCGCGGTCCAGGTTGGCGACGGCACGGGGTTCCCACTCATCGCGCGCGTAGTCGGTCCGGTAGAGCACCTCACGGTCGGCGAAGGCCCGTAGCACGTACCCTCGGGCAGCGCAGTATGCCGGGCCGGGGACGTGGGCGTACTCGCGGCGGATCTGCTCGCAGTAGCTGTCGAAGCGGTCTGCGTCGGCCGCGAAGATCCACAGGTCCGCGTCGTGGAAGGCGCGCTCGGTCGCGGTCTGAATGCCGAAATCATGGCCCGCCGTCAGCGTGACGAGCGCCTCGACGGTGTGCACGGCCTCCGTGGCCACTCCGAGCCCGGTCAGGGTGTCGGCGGCCAGCCAGGCGCTGTCGGCCTCGTTGGCGCCGGCTGCGGCAGTCGGGTCGTAGACCGCGTCGTGGAACCAGCCGGCCACTCGTGAGAGCAGGGTCGCGTCGGCGTCGATCTCGCCGGCATCCTCGAGCTCATCGAGCGCCCAGAACATCTCGACGAGATGGGTGAGTCGGTGGTAGTGCCGTTGCGGCTCGTCCCAGCGGGCCAGCAGGTCGGTGCCCACCGTCGCCAGATGTTCAGGCAGAGCATCGGGCACCAGGCTGGTGAGGTCGCGGTTCCACGACGCCATGAGCGCGGTCGCCGGCATGCTCTCCAGTGTGGCAGCGACCGGAATGCCTGACGAGGGGGGGTCGGGGCAAGTCGGCTAGGGCTCACCCAACTCAGCGGTCAACGGCTGGGCATGCAGGATGGTCAGGGTCGACACCGCCCTTGTGAGCACGACGTAGAGGCGGCGTAGCCCGGTGCGGTGGTCTGGCTCCGCCGCCGCGATCGCCGCCGGCTCCACCACGACGACGTGGTCGAACTCCAGACCCTTGGCCACGGTGGCCGGCACGAGGTCGACGCGATGCTCGACGTCGCCGTGGTCGGCGCCGAGAACTCCGTGCTCGACCCCGGCTGACACCAGAGCGCCGGACAGCGCATCGAGCCGGTCGTCCGCAGCGATGACTCCGACCGACCCGGCTTCGCGGGACAGCCCGTCCAGCGTCGCGACGAGAGCCCGGTCAAGGTCCCCAGGCTCGACGGCCACGACGTCGAGGCGGCCCGGGCTCTCGCGCACCGACTGGGGGGAACCAAGACCTGGAGCCATGTGCGGCAGCAGGCGGGCGGCGTAGTCGATGACTGCCCCGGGAACCCGAAAACCGCGGTCGAGGACGGCCAGCTCGCTGCCCGGCTTGCCCAGGTGCCCAAGTGCCTCGTCCCAGCTCGTCGTGGCCCAGGGAGTCGTGCCCTGGGCGATGTCACCGAGCACGGTCGCGGACCCGGTGGCGCACCGGCGCCCGACCGCCCGCAGCTGCATCGGGGACAGGTCCTGGGCCTCGTCCAGGACGACGTGGCCAAGGCTCGGGGTGCGTTGGACCAGGTCCGCGAGCTCGTCGAGCAGGGCGAGATCCGCCGAGGACCACCGCGCCGACGAGCGACTGCGAGCAGGTTTGTCCCACAGCACAGTCCGCTGCTCGTCCTCGGTGAGCTGGTCGCTCGCGTGCCGCGAGAGCTCGGCCCGGTCGGACAGCAGCCGGTACAGCACCGTGCGGGGCTCGACGGCGGGCCAGAGCGCACCGGCATACCGACGCACGGCGCTGCTGCGGGCAACCGCGTCCTGCACCCGGTCGTCGGGCGACTCCCCGGAGCGCTCCATCTCCAGCAACACCAGGTGCGCCAAGCGCTGAGGCAGCATGGCGCGGGCGGCTCCGTAGCTCACCCGGCGGTCCCGCAGCTCGTCGAGGACCTCACGGACCAGGTATCCCGGCACCCGCCACTTGCGGGCCCCTCGCGGTACGACGAGCGGCTCAGCCGGTTCCGTGACATGCGACCACACCGCTCGGCGCAGCACCATCGCCATCCGGGCGTCGCCCTTGAGGCGGGCCCGTTCGGTCGGGTCAACCGCACTGACCACCACCGAGCCCAGCAGGCCGTTGGCCGTCGTATGCCGGACGGCAACCTCTCCCAGAGCTGGAAGCACGGCACCGATGTGGTCGAGGAATGCCGAGTTCGGCCCGACGACAAGGACGCCCGTGCGCGAAAGCCGGTCGCGGTGCGCGTAGAGCAGCCAAGCGGCCCGGTGCAGGCCCACGGCAGTCTTCCCGGTGCCGGGCGCGCCTTGCACGCACACGGTGGTCGTTGCGTCGGCCCGGACCAGCGTGTCCTGCTCAGGCTGGATGGTCGCGACGATGTCGCGCATCGGGCCGACGCGGGGGCGTTCGATCTCCTGCTGCAGGATCGCGCTGTGCTGGTCGCTCTCGGCGGGGTCCTGCAGGTGCTCGTCCTCGTATGCCGTGAGCTGGCCTCGGTCGACGCCGAACCGGCGTCTGCGGGTGACACCCATCTGATCGGCGCGGCTGGCTCGGTAGAACGCGCCCGAGAGCGCGGCTCGCCAGTCGATGACGACGGGCTCGCCGCGCTCGTCACTGACATGCCGCCGGCCGATGTACCACCGGGCGGCGCCCTCGACCTGGTGGTCGAGATCGAGCCGGCCGAAGAAGAGGGTCGACGTAGGGTCGTCGACGAGGGACTTGGCTCGCTCGTGCAGCCGCCAGGCGAGCACCTCGGCCGACACCTTGTCGCCGCCGACGGCGCGGTCGCGCTGGGCTTCGGTCTTGCGACGCATCCGCTCCAGCTCGCGGCGTGCGTGGGCCAGGTAGCGCTGCTCCCGGCCTAGCTCTGGGTCGGTTGGCTGGTCGATGCTGGGCATGGCGGCAGAAGCACCTTCACAAGGGGTAGGCGGACCTTCCTACCTGCATCGAGCGTCGTCGGTCAACTGAAATATGCCTGGTCGGGAGGGCGTTGGTCGTGGGCATGAGCGTCGGCGAGGAGCGCGGGCCGCAGCAGCCGTCGTCGCCGAGCGGGCCGTGGTGGACCCGGGGCGCTCTGCGGCCGTTCCGTATCTCGCAGTACCGCCTGCTCGTCGGCTCGGTCGCGTTGTCGCTCGCGGCGTTCGGCGTGTGGGTCGTGGCGCTGGTCTGGCAGGTCATCGCGATCGGGGGCGGCACGGCCGAGATGGCGCTCGTCGCGACGGCCGGATCGGTGGCCATGGTCGCCAGCACCTTGGTGGGCGGGGTCCTCGCGGACCGGGTCCCGCAGCGGCGCATCTTGGTCGCCGTATCAGCGGTTCGGGCGGCGGCGCTCGTCGTCATCGCGGTCCTCGCGCTGACCCACTCACTGACGCTGTGGCATCTCATCTTGATGGCCATCGTCGTCGACGGCGGGGACGGCGTGGTCTACCCGGCATACTCCGCGCTGGTGCCGGCCATCGTGCCGGAGGAGGACCTGCTCGCCGCCAACGGCGTCGAGGGAACCCTACGGCCGGTCATCATGCAGGCGCTCGGCCCCGCGATTGCCAGCATGGTCATCGCCGCGTTCTCACCAGGGGCGGCCATCGCCGTCGTCGCCTTGCTCGAGGGGTCAGCGGCCCTGTGTCTGGCGCTGTTGCACCCCACGCCGCTTCGTCGTGACCTGACCGACGCCGGCGACCAGCACCGGCTCGGCGCGGCCGTCGCAGACCTGCGCGAGGGCTTCGCCTACATGGTGCGCACGCCGTGGCTGCTGGCGACGCTGCTGTTCGCGTCGGTGCTGATCCTGCTGATCATCGGCCCCATCGAGGTGCTCATCCCGTTCCTCATCAAGGACCGGATCGGTGGCGGACCGCGCGAGCACGCGCTCGTCGTGGCGGCCTTCGGGATCGGAGGGGCGCTCGGGTCGTTCTGGATGGCGACTCGACGGATGCCGCGTCGCTATCTCACGGTCATGAACCTCTTCTGGGGGCTGGGGTGTGCGCCGTTGGCGCTGCTGGGGTTCACCAGCTCGCTGTGGGTCATGGTGGCCGCCGTGTTTGTGGTGGGGTTCTGCTTCTCGGCTCCCATGGCGATCTGGGGCACAC
Organism: uncultured Actinomycetota bacterium; assembly: GCA_963724925.1. Classification (GTDB taxonomy): domain Bacteria; phylum Actinomycetota; class Actinomycetes; order Actinomycetales; family Dermatophilaceae; genus Phosphoribacter. The sequence continues at coordinate 86,823 of CAVRXF010000028.1, forward strand.
TGCTGCAACGTCGCGTACCACCCGATCTACTGGGCCGGGTCGCCAGTCTGGACTTCTTCGTCTCGGTCGTCTTCATGCCGCTCTCGATGGCCGGCGCGGGAGCGGTGGCCACCCAGCTAGGCCTGGTTACCACCTACCTCGTCGCGGGCCTGGCGCCCGCGCTCATCGCGGTGGTCGCGATTCTGTGGGCGCGCCTGCCCGCAGACGAGATTGCCCACCCGCTCGACTAGCCGACCAGTTAGGCGGCGTCGTCGTGCAGGTTGTGGGGTTGGGTGGTGTGGCTGCGTCCGTTGGGGGCGGTCCAGGTGCAGATGCCGTGGGGGGTCATGGTGACGGTCCAGCCGCCGTGGTGTTTGAACCCGTGGTGGGTCCGGCAAAGTGTCTGCAGGTTCGCCGCCAGCGTGGGGCCGGTCGGGTAGGGGGTGACGTGGTCCAGGTCGCAGCGGGCGGCGGGGGTGGCGCAGCCGGGGTAGCGGCAGGTGCCATCCCTTGCTCGGACCAGCCGGGCCAGGGCGGCGCCGGGGCGGTAGGTGCGTTCGTCGAGGTGCTCGACGGCGCCGGTGACCGGGTTGGCTTGCCCGAGGCGGAGGTGGGTGTCCGGGTTGGCCAGGATGGCGTTGACCTGCGCGGGTAGCAGCATCCCCACCGGTGGGATGAGGACTGGTTTGGGGACGAACCAGGTGCGTCCGTGCCAGTCGCGGGCCAGGTTCGGGTTGGCGTCCACCTCCCGGGCCTGGCGTACCACGGTCTGGAACCGTGCGTGCAGCGGCGGGTCGGGCCGGTCCTGAGCCCACGAGCCGCCCAGCACCACACTCGGGTGTTCGAACGGGTCCAGCAGGTCAATCCACGGCTGGGAACGCTGAGCGGCGCAGTCACACGGCGGCGGGGTCAGCTTCGTGAGAGCACCCACCGGCCGGCCACCAGCCGGCTCGGATTCCGGGTCGGTCGGCGTGCCCGTCGACTCGGCGGGCGCGCTCGGTGCGGGCGCCTGCTCAGCCGCCGGCACGCCCGCGTCGGTGTCGTCGGCGTCGTCGGTGTTGGGGGCTGAGGTGGTTGGGGTTGAGGTGGTGGGGATGATCAAGGTTGCGGTCGTCGTCACGTGGACGTCGGAGAGGACCAGGTCGGCCAGCGCGTCGGCGCGGGATTGGGCCACCGACGCCTCGGCGGGGAGCTGCGCATCCCAGTGGGTAAGCCCGGCCTGCTCGCCGGGGCTGACCCGCACCTGCCGCTGCGCCCCGCTGCCCTCCGCGCAGTCCTCGGCGTCGGTCGGGTCGGCGGGGTCGGTGGGGTCGGGTTGGGGGGCCAGGCGGGCCGCGATCAGCTCGGCGCGGGTCTTCACCCGCGAGCCGGGCAGGTCGCGGATGTCCCCGTGATGCAACCGTGCCTCGAACTCGCCCAGCCGCTCCTGTTCGACCTCACGGGCGGCCCGGGTGATCACGCTCACCCGGTACGGTTCCAGGTCCCCGGCCCAGGCCATCGCGGCGGTACTCGGCAGCAGGCTGAGGGTGTGCGCGGTGTCGATGCGGGTGACCATGGTCCGCGGCGCGATCCGCAGGATCGGCGCCAACGCGGCGGCGGCCTGCTGCACCGGGGTGGGCGCCCCGACCGGCATACCGCCACCGGCGCCGTACCGGGCGGCCCGCTGCGCATCCCGCGCCGCGAGCACGTGCTCGGTGTAGCGGGTGACCGCCACCGCCTGGCGGGCGGACAGCGCGTTGATCGCCCGTTGGGTCGCGGCGATCACGCATTCGGCCTCGTCCGCGCTCATCGCGGCCAGGTCATCCTCGGTGACTCGGGCGAGGACGGCGGCGAGCCGGAACGGGTCCGCGGCTTGCACCGCGGCCACCGTCGGCCCACAAACGCTCTCGAACATGTATCCAGTCTACGCTCATTCTCGCTCAACACAAGACTATTTGAGCCGTTCCTCAGAAGAAGGTCCCCGCATTCTCTCCCCACCTCCGGGGACCAGCCAACCCACCCGCTCGACCAGCCGGGCACTGCCGGGGCTGATCTCGAACGGGTGGGCTGGCTCGGTCGCCCGCGGGTCAGCCGGTGGTGGCGGGCCGCTCTGCGAGCGTGACCCCGACGTCGACGTGCTGGCCGTTGCGGATCACCGTGAGGGTGATCTTGTCGCCCACCTGGTGCTCGCGGATTGCCGCGACCAGCGCAAGCGAACTGTCGACGCGCTGGCCATCCATGGCGACGACGGCGTCACCGACCTGCAGGCCCGCCGAGGCCGCTGGTGTGCCCGAGCCAACGGACCGGACGGCGGCCGCGGCCCGTTGCGAGGACCCGTCGGTGACCGTCGTGTCCTCGGAGGAGACGCCCAGGTAGGCATGCTCGGCGGTGCCGTCGGCAATCAGCTGCTGGGCAATGGTCTTGGCCTCGTTGGACGGGATGGCGAACCCGATGCCGATGTTCCCGCTCTGGCCGCCCTGTGAGCTGCCCAGGCTGGCTATCGAGCTGTTGATGCCGATCAGCTGCCCGTTGGCCGTGACCAGGGCGCCCCCGGAGTTGCCCGGGTTGATCGCCGCTGAGGTCTGGATCGCGTTCGTCACGACAGGGTCAGTGCTCGTCCCCTGCGTGCTCTGCTCCGACCCCGTAGAGACCGGGCGGTTCAGAGCGCTGACTATGCCGGTTGTGACCGTGCCGGCCAGCCCGAGCGGGTTGCCGACGGCCATCACCGGTTGCCCGACCGTGAGGGCGTCCGAATCACCGATGCTGATCGGGGTCAAGTCGTCCGGTGGGTTCTGCAGCGTGAGCACAGCGAGGTCGGTCGCGGCGTCGGTGCCCGCGATCGTGGCGCCGTACGTGCGCCCGTCGTCCAGGGTCACCGTGATCTTCGCGCTCGTGCCGGCTCCAGTGGCGACATGGTTGTTGGTGAGGATGTGCCCGGCCTTGTCGATGATGACGCCCGAGCCCTCGCCCTCGGCCTGCCCGCTGGCGACCTGGATGGCAACCACGCTGGGGGAGACCGCCTTTGCCGTCGCTGCCCAGTCGGGGGCGGAGCCGTCGGCCTGGACCACCGGCGCGGACACCGACGAGGTGCCCTGAGTCGCCGGCGTGTTGGCGCGGGTCACGGCATACGTGCCGCCGCTGGCCAGTCCGGCAGCGAGTAGGGCGACCAGCGAGATCTCGGCGGCCCGCCGCCCGCCGCTGCGCTTGGGGTCCCTCGGCCCCGGCGGCGGTCCGGACTGCGGGGGCGGCGCCACGGGCGGTTGGGTCGGCGGGGCCACCCAAGGGTCGAGGACCTGGGTACTGGATTCGGGCTGGGTCACTGTTACCTCCTGGGCGGCGTTCTGTTGTCGCTACTTCACCAAGTGGGCTTAGGCCGGTGCTTGGGAGTTCCTGTGAGGTGGCTGTGGCTCTTTCGCCTCAGTGCTTGCGCACGACGCGTTCGGGGCTGCCCGCGCGCCAAACGGTGATGTCCAGATGGCCGCCCTTGACCTCGACCGCTGCGGCGCCCACCAGGTTGGTTCTGAAGAAGTGCTCGAATGGCTCGCCACGCATGTCGAAACCCGACTTCGCGAAGAGGAACTCGGCAAACCGCTGGTGCAGTGCCGCGTCCAGCACGTCCTCGGCGACGCCCCAGACCTTGGCGTCGCCCTCGGTGACCCACGTGTCGACCGTCGCGGTATGCAGGGTGAACCGCGGGTCACGGACCAGGTCGTCGAACTTGGCCGTCCGAGGCATCCCGACGAGCCACAGCTGGCCTTCGAAGATGCTCGGCTCCATGGGGCTGATCCGTGGGAAGCCGTCGGGCCGCAGCGTCCCGAGCATGCAGAGGTCCCCGGTGGCGGCGTGTCGGCGCTCGAACACCTCGGCGATCCTCGGTGCGACGGTCTGAAACTGCTCCCACGTCGTCATACCCGTGAGGGTAAGGCTGCCGGCCGCACGTTCGGTCGAGCTGGGACTCGGACGGACTAGGACAGGTCGTCGGCGTCGACGATGCGGTAGGAGTAGCCCTGCTCGGCCAGGAAGCGCTGCCGGTGAGCGGCGAAGTCGGCGTCCACCGTGTCCCTGGCGACGACACAGTAGAAGTGCGCGGTCCGTCCGTCGGCCTTCGGCCGCAGGATCCGGCCGAGCCGCTGGGCCTCCTCCTGGCGCGAGCCGAAGGTGCCCGACACCTGGATCGCTACCGACGCCTCCGGCAGGTCGATCGAGAAGTTCGCGACCTTACTGACGACGAGCAGCGCGAGCTCGCCGTCGCGGAACGCCCGGTACAGCCGCTGGCGTTCGGCCACGCTCGTCCCGCCTGTGATGATCGGCGCGTCAAGGCGGTCGGCCAGGGTGGCGAGCTGGTCGAGGTACTGCCCGATGACGAGCGTTGGTTCACCGGTATGCCGGCCCACCAGCGCCTCGACGACGCGCTCCTTCGCGGGTGAGCAGGACGCGAGGCGGTAGCGCTCGTCGGGCTCGGCGACGGCATACCGCATCCGTTCGGTTTCCGAGAGGGTGACCCGAACCTCGCAGCAGTCGGCCGGGGCGATCCAGCCCTGCGCCTCGACGTCCTTCCACGGGGCGTCGAAGCGTTTCGGGCCGATGAGCGAGAAGACGTCGCTTTCCCGGCCGTCCTCACGCACGAGGGTCGCAGTGAGGCCGAGCCGACGGCGGGCCTGCAAATCCGCGGTCAGCCGGAAGACGGGCGCGGGCAGCAGGTGCACCTCGTCGTAGACGATGAGGCCCCAGTCGCGCGCGTCCAGCAGATCCAGGTGTGGGTACGTCCCGCGGCGTCGGGTAGTAAGGATCTGGTAGGTCGCGATCGTAACCGGCCGGACCTCCTTGACAGAGCCCGAGTACTCGCCGACTTCGTTGTCGGTGAGTGTCGTCCGGCGTAGCAGCTCGTCCTTCCACTGACGGGCGGCGACCGTGTTGGTGACCAGGACCAGGGTGGTCGCCCGAGCGCGGGCCATGGCGCCCGCGCCCACGAGGGTCTTGCCAGACCCGCAGGGCAGCACGACGACGCCTGACCCGCCGTGCCAAAAACCCTCCACGGCCAGGTGCTGGTAAGGCCGCATCGCCCAGCCGGTCTCGTCGAGGTCGATCGAGTAGGGCTCGCCGTCGACGAACCCCGCGAGGTCCTCGGCGGGCCACCCGACCTTGACCAGCTCCTGCTTGAGATGCCCACGTGCGAACGGCTGGACCGCTACGGTGAGCTCGTCGATGCGCTCACGGAGCATCGGCCGGATCCGCTTGTGCCGCATGACTTCTGCTAGGACAGGCGGGTCCGTCGTATGTAGCACCAGGCCATGGGTCGGGTGCTTCTCCAGGCTGAGTCGCCCGTACCGCGACATCGTGTCGGCGACGTCGATAAGCAGCGCCTGCGGCACGGCATACCGCGAGAAGGTGAGCAGGGCGTCGATCACCTGCTCGGCGTCGTGCCCGGCGGCCCGCGCGTTCCAGAGACCGAGCGCCGTGATGCGGTAGGTGTGCATGTGCTCGGGTGCGCGCTCGAGCTCGGCGAACGGCGCGATGGCGCGCCGAGCCGCTTCTGCCCGCGGGTGGTCGACCTCTAGCAGGAGGGTCTTGTCGCCTTGGACGATGAGCGGGCCGTCGGTCATCGGCGGCGCAACCACCACAGCAGCACCCCGATGAGCACCAGGCCGATGACCGCGTTGGCGGCGAGGACGATCCAGCCGATGCGGGTGGTCTGACGCGAGGCGACCGGGTCACGAGGGCCGCTGCGCAGCGCGAGGACGCCCAGAACCGCGCTTGGGATGCCGATGATGCCTGTGGCGACGATGGCCAACGCCGAAGCGACAACCAGAGCAACGGCGCTGGTGCTGCTTGGCGCGACGGTCGAGCCGGGCTGCGGTCCGGTCGCAGCGGAGGTGGCGGGGTAGCCGTATGCCGGGTGGCCCGGCGGCGGCGGCTGCTGCGGGTCGAACGGCTGGCTCATCAGGCTCCCCTCCTGCTCCCGGCGAGCCTACCCGCTGCGCCGCTGGGCTGACGTGCCGGAGAATGGCCCGCAGGACGGTGCGAAGGAGAGCAGATGCGAGCCCCCCAGGTGGAGGCGGCGACGACGTTGCCGCCACGCGTGACGATCTACGAGGTGGGCGCGCGCGACGGGCTGCAGAACGAGGCCGCGGTCGTGCCCGCGCTGGTGAAGGCGGATTTCATCCGTCGCCTTGTCGCGGCGGGCCTGCCGATCGTCGAGACGACCTCGTTCGTCAACCCGCAGTGGGTGCCCCAGCTGGCCGACGCGGCCGAGGTCCTTGCCGCGCTCGGTCCCGTAGGGCTGGGCCGAGACCGGCCGGTGCTCGTGCCCAACATCCGCGGCTTCGAGCGGGCAGCGGAGGCGGGCGTCTCGGCCATCGCCATCTTCGGCAGCGCGACCGAGAGCTTTGCCCAGCGCAACCTCGGGCGCAGCGTCCCCGAGTCGCTGGCCATGTTCGCGCCCGTCGTCGACGCGGCCAAGACGGCCAGAATGTGGGTCCGGGCCTACGTGTCCATGTGCTTCGGCGACCCGTGGGAGGGCGCCGTTGCCGTGTCCCAGGTCGTTGAGGTCGCGGTGCGGCTCATGGACCTGGGGTGCGACCAGCTGAGCATCGGCGACACGATCGGAGTGGCGACGACCGGCCATGTGCACCGACTGCTGGCTGCTCTTGACCGGGCCGGGATCGGTGTCGGGCGGGTCGGGGTGCACTTCCACGACACATACGGGCAGGCGCTCGCCAACACCCTGGCAGCGCTCGGCGACGGGGTGACCGTGGCCGACGCGAGCGCCGGCGGGCTAGGCGGCTGCCCGTTCGCCAAGAGCGCCACGGGCAACCTGGCCACCGAGGACCTGGTGTGGGCGCTGCACGGTGCCGGGGTCGAGACCGGTGTCGACCTGCCGGCCCTCGTCGAGACCAGCGCGTGGCTGGCGCAGCGGCTCGGCCGGCCCTCGGTGTCGCGAGTGGTGACCGCCCTCGCGCGTGCCTGACCATGTCCCCTGACGCCATCTATCGAGTCGCCGCGATCCCCGGCGACGGAGTGGGCACGGAGGTCATGGCCGCCGGCCGACGGGTGCTCGACTGCGTCGCCGGGCAGTCAAACGGACGCTTCTGCCTTGAGTGGACCGAGTTCCCATGGGGCTGCGCCTACTACGCCGAGCACGGGCGGATGATGGCGCAGGACGGGGTGGTGACGCTCGCGCACGGGCACGGCGCACGCCGGGCCGAAGCTGGCGGTACGGCCCGTCGGTACGCGACGGATCGGCGCGGTGCGGGCGGGCAGGTGACGCTCTCCTGCTCAAGGTCGATGTCGAACTCGTCTTGCTGAAGCACGCGGAGTTGGCAGGTTGCTGGGTTTGCACTTGGACTCGATCCGGCGTTCAAGCCGATCATGGAATCCGCCTGTGCGTAAGCGTTGTCACATAGACACTCGCGCGTTCGCGTGTCTCACGGCGTGGCGGGCTCGGCGGCGGGCCTGCGTCGCGCTGACGTCGCGCTGTCGTCTCACGGCGTGGCGGGCTCGCTGGCGGGCCTCGCCGGCACGCTGTCGTCGGTGCCTCGCGGGCACGCTGTCGTCGCGTGTGCTCGTCGAGGAGGTCGCGATCAGGTCTCGGCACGCCGGCGTCACGGCGTTGCCCGCTGACGTGGTCGCGTGATGATCTCGGAGTCGGGTCGATGCCACATGCCCTTGTACCGTCGAAGCACGCGCCGCGGTCTTGTGCCATGCCGCGCTTGCGATCACGTGGAGATCACCGGTCTTTCCGACCGCCGCGCGATCCGAAGCACCCCCGCCTCATCCTGATCGAGGTCCTGACCCAGCACGGTCGCCAACAGTTCGCCGGCCCGGGCCACCACCTCAGACAGCTCCCGCCCGTCCGACACGCCCAGCACCGCATACCGTCCTTGGCCAGCGCGTCGACCATCTCGACCGAGCGGACGGGTCGTCGTAGTCACAGGCCGGCTTGCCGCGCTCGCGTAGTCATCCTCACGGGTCAGCACCGCCCGCACCTCGCTTCCAGCGCGCTGTCCGCGACCGCAACACCCCACGGATCGCGGACGGAGCAGGGTGACGGTGTCCATCGTGGCGACCGCGTCATAGATGGCGTCGAGTCCAGCACCGGCTTGCGCCGACCAGCCCCGCAGCCCGGGCCACCTCCAGCACCGCCTCGAGAGATCGGGTCCGGCCACTGCGAGCGAGCCAACCGGGCACGCATGTCCACCAGCACCGTGTGCACGAACCCCGGGTAGTCGAAATCCAGACCACCGGCGGCGTACTTCCACCGCGCGTCGAAACAGAACCGGTCCACCGCCTCACGGTCGCTGCAGCCTCGATGCGCTGCAGGACCATCACCACCGCCACGATGCTCGGCGGCACACTGCGCCGGCCCACATCGGTGAACAGGTCGCGAACATCTCCTCCGGGAACAACCGGTCACACTCCCGGTGCAGCAATCCGTAGATCGACCCAGGCGCCACCCGCGGTTCACAAAAGCCGACCGTGGACCGGAACAGGTCCGCCTGCCTCGGCGCCAACCCCAACGTCACGAGCCAACCCCACACCGATACCCCAGTGCCATGGACAGATTCTCCCGGAAGGAGGGCCAGCGACCCGAGACCGCCACGCGGCGAAAGACACAGCCCCTAGCGCTGCTTGAGGGGTTCGACGCGATCTACTTCGGCGCCGTCGGCTGGAGCACCGTGCCCGACCATGTGAGCCTGTGGGGTTTGCGCCTCAACGTCACCCAGAACTTCGACCAGTGGGCCAACGTCCGCCCGGTCACGTTTCTGCCTGGCGTCACCTCCCCGCTGCGCAAGGCCGACGACGTACTGCTGGACTGGGTCGTCGTCCGGGAGAACAGCGAGGGCGAGTATGCCGGGTTCGGCGGCCGCAACCTCAGCGGACGCGGCGTGGGCAACGAGGTCGCGCTGGAGACCGCCTTGTTCACCGAGAAGGGCTGCGAGCGGATCATGCGCTTCGCCTTCGACCTGGCTGGCACCCGTGCGGTCCGGAAGGTCTCCAGCGTGACCAAGTCGAACGCCCAGCAGTACGGCATGGTCCTCTGGGACGAGGTCTTCGCCCGCGTGGCGACGGAATATCCAGAGGTGGAGACCGAACGCGTGCTTGTCGATGCCATGAGTGCCAAGTTCGTCCTGCAGCCCGAGGATTTGTCCGTCGTCGTCGCCTCCAACCTGCACGCCGACATCCTCTCTGACCTGGGCGCGGCGCTCGCCGGCAGCCTCGGACTGGCCGCAAGCGCCAACCTCAACCCCGAGGGGCGCTTCCCCAGCATGTTCGAGCCGGTTCACGGGTCGGCGCCGGACATCGCGGGATTGGGCATCGCCAACCCCATCGGCCAGATTGCCAGCGGTGCGCTCATGCTGGAGCACTTGGGCCTGGCCGCCGCCGCCGCGTGCAGGCAGCTGTCCGCGAGTCCACGGCCGCCGGGGTCAAGACGCGTGACATCGGCGGCACCGCGACCACCGACGAGGTGGTCGATGCGGTCATCCGCGCGATCGAGCTCAGCCCTGGACCGCCAGGCTAGGGACATCTCGTCGGTTCAGGTGGCCAGGACGGCACCAGTGACGCGGTACAGCGGCAGCGCCTTCGAGCGACCCGCGGCGTCGACGACGTGCACCAGACCGGCGTCCAACCGGGTGACCCTGACCAGGTGACGTGCGCTGACGCCGTTGGCATCGGCATACCCGATCCACGCCCTACTCCCCACGTCGGCGGCCTCGCGCAACGTTGACAAGGTGACCGCCGGATCGACGTCCCGCGGAAGGTCCGTAGCTCCCGGAGGCGGTGCGGGGGGAGCGGCCCGCAGCGCCGCGACCACCGCCTCGGCCAGACGGACGTCGACGGGGGCGGAGTGGTGGGTTGGTCGTCGGGGCGCTCGACGGGCTCGGCGGGACGGCGCGCCGGCCACGACGACGCTGCCGTCCGGGGACTCCCGGACGGGGGCATACCCGCTCTCGCGCAGCAGGTCCAGCAGGCCTGCCGGCGTGGCGCTCGAGACCAGCACCGTCGGCGCGAGCCGCCGCAGGAAGGCCGAGCCGAGAGATCGGTCGGCCAGGATTGCCGCCAGCGCCGACTCGTCGTCAGATCGCAGGTATGCCGTCGCGCCGCCGACTCGGGTCTGGCCATGGCGGCGGGCGACGTCACGGACGAGGTACTCCAGCGGCTGGGGCACCGGCGTTCGGCTCGACCGGCGCAAGGTGTCCAGCACATCCTGGGCGGCCAGCCCGGCATCGAGTCCGCGCCGTACCGACGTCGGCGTGAAGCGCAGCACCGTCGCGACGCCCCGGGACTCCACGCTCGACACCAGGCGCAGGAACCTGGCCAGCTCGCCCTCGACGGGTCCTGGCACGACGGCCGTGAGATCGGCCTGCAGCACGACGTGGTCGACTGCCGCGGGCAGCATGGCGTCGGCAAACCTGGCAACCGTCGCCTCGCCGGCCCGCTCGACGAGGGCTCGGCCGGCCCTGGAGAGAGCACCGTGCGCCACCACGCCCAGCCAGTCGGCTTCGCGCACGACCGCCCGGCTCACGTGCATCCAGCCGGACGGGTCGCGCAAGGGGTGCCGCCACAGCAGCAGGCTCACCAGGCTCGGTTCGGACGCTCCGGTTCCGGACGCAAGCGCGGCGAGCGCATCCAGGACCTCGGCACGAGCCGCAACCACCGGCGGCCAGTGCGCGTCGGGACCGAGGGCGTTGACCTGGCCGGAGCGGCCGCTGCGAGCGCCGACCAGATGCGCGGCTCGGGTGCTGTCGAGCCAGGCCGACGCCAGGCAGGCCCAGCGGGCGGCGACGGCCTGCTTGCTCCAGCTGTCGAAATGACTCGTCGGCAGCACGACGGTGTTGCCCTCGCCGCCGTCCTGTCCGAGCAGGTCTGCGGCGAAAGCCAGTTCGGCCAGCCACGCCGCGTGGTCGGACGTGGTGTCCACGAGCGACGCCGTCCGGCGAAGGTCCCGCACCGACAGGCCTCCGGCGCGCAACGGCCGGGGCGGATCAGCCGCCCAGGCGTGCGCGAGGTCCTCGACAAGGCGCACCGTTTCGCGGGCCCGGGCGCCGGCCAGTGCGTCGATGTGGTCCTGGCCGGGATGGCTCAGCTCAAGCGAGGGGGGTTCTACGCGCAGCTGCCCCGCCGGCCCGGCCGAGCCCGCCCGCCCGAGCACCTCCGGCACGGTGCCCACCAGCCGCAGCCCTTCCGGCGACCGCCACAGCAGAGCAAGGGCCCACAACCGGTCTAGATGGGTCTCGACGCTGGTCCCCAGCAGCGCCGTCAGAGCCGGACTGTCCAGCCGCCCGCGGGGCCCGCCCTCGGCGACGACGGCCTCGAGCACCACCAAGTGGGCCGTGTCGAGCCGCTCGACGGCCCGACGCACACTCGGCGCCGTCGCAGCCCGCGCGGCAAGGGCGGTGAGGTCGGCAGGTGCGGGACGGGCCAGGTCGGGACGCTGCATGAGCAGGTCGCGCAGCTGCGTGTCGGAGCGGGATCGGATGTCGTCGGCGAGGCTGCGGTTCACGGACGCCCGTTCGCGTACCCCGGCAGCCGAGGCTCGAGCACGCGCCACACGAACAAGGCAAGGACAGCACAGCCGCCGAGCAGCATGCCGATGAAGACACCCCCGAGGTCGTAGTCGAACAGCAGGCCCGCGACGACCGGGGCCAGGACGGCGCCGAGCTGGAACGCGCCCGACGTCAACGCGTTGTACCGGCCGCGCACGTGCGCCGGGGCCAGGTCGTTGGTGATCGCGGGCAGCGTGGGCTGCATGAGGGTCTCTCCGAACCCGAAGATCGCGGCGCCGGCGACCACGAGCGTGGCGGCCAGCATCGGTGCGGACAGCCCTGGCAGGCCCGCGAGGCCGATCGTGGACCAGGCGAGCGCCCAGGCCGCGCACATGACGAGCAGCACGCGGGTGCGGCGGCGGCCCTCGATGCGCTGCAGGACGAACAGCTGCAGCAGGACGATGGTTGCGGTGTTCGCCGCGAATGCCAAGCCGATTGCGCGTGTGGATACTGAAGCTTCCAGACGCGCGTATGCCGTCAAGCCGGCCGTCATCTGGCCGTAGCCGATGAAGGTCACGAAGAAGAAGGTCAGCAGCACGCCCGGCATGGCCGGAGCCCGCGCGATCGACCAGTACGAGACCGGATGCGCATGCTCGTCCGGAGGGGGTGGCCCGGCCCGGCCCGAGACCTTCCGTAGCGGTCCGAGCATGACAGCCAGGGGGGCCAAGAACCCGCTCGCCGCGAGCAGGTACAGCACCGTGAACGACCTTGGGCTCGAGACGTCGACGAACAGGCCGCTCACCGCCCCACCGACGCCGATCCCCAGGTTCATCAGGCTGAAGTTGATCCCGTAGTAGCGCTGCCGGATCCCGCTGGGGACGAGGGCGGCGATCATCGCGTTGACCGCTGGCCACACGCAGCCGAACGCGGCGCCGGTAAACGCCAAACCCACACCTGCGGCCAGCGGCGTCGTGGCTAGTGCAAGGGTCACGTTGCCGATGATCTGGGCCAGGGCAGTGAGAATGATGACCACCCGAGGACCCAGCCGGTCGATGAGCGCGCCCGCCGGCCAGACGACGAAGAGCGCCACGAAGGCGGGCACCCCGAGCAGCGTGCCCGTCACCTCGAGGGGGAACTGGCGTACCTCGTGCAGGTAGACGAGGCCGAACGGCAGGATCAGCCCCCGGCCGAAGGCCTCGATCGCCACACTGGAGATCAGGAAGCGGCCGTCGCGGGGCAACTCGGCCCAGAAGTCGACCAGCCGGGGTCGGCGCTCGACCGGTCCCCCCGCTTGCCCCCCCGCCTCGTTCAGCGACATCGGCCCCATCCTTACATCTGGGCGGCATTCCGGGCGAGTCACCTCCCGGCTACCCATGGCAGTGGCCCGGCACACACGGATTCGGCTTGCGGGCGAGACTAGGCTGAGAGATGCGCGCAGGCGCATGGTCGAGGGCAGTCGCAAGGTCAGGACAGACGCGAGCAAGAGGTGCACGGTGCCAACTGGCAAGGTCAAGTGGTACGACCCGGAGAAGGGCTTCGGCTTCCTCTCCGATGACGCCGGGGGCGACGTCTTCCTGCACGCCAACGCGCTGCCGGAAGGAGTGACGTCGCTGAAAGGGGGCACCCGCGTCGAGTTCGGCGTCGTCGAGGGCCGCCGCGGGGCGCAGGCGCTCACTGTCCGGGTCCTGGATCCGACCCCGTCGATCGCAGCCGTGCAGCGGCACGCACATCGCAAGCCGACCGATGACATGGTCGTGATCGTGGAGGACGTCATCAAGCTGCTCGACAACGTCTCCGAGTCGTTGCGGCGTGGGAAGTACCCCGACAAGTCGACTGCCGGCAAGGTTGCCCAGGTCCTGCGCGGCGTCGCGGGAGACCTGGAGGTCTGATGGTCCTGGACATCAAGGGCGACCGGACGTTGCTCGATGCGGTCGAGCCGGCCCGCGATGCGGTCACCCGGATCGCCGAGCCGGGCACGGTCGGCGAGCACCAGGAAGCGGTCATGGAGGCCGAGCGGCTGGCCACGCACTACTTCGCCTGCACGTCACCGGCATACCGTGGCTGGCAATGGTCGGTGAGCGTCGCGCGGGCCCCGCGGCAGAAGAACGCGACGGTCTGCGAGACCACGCTCGTGCCGGGCGAGGAGGCGCTGCTCCCGCCGCCCTGGCTGCCGTACGCCGAGCGCATCGCCCCGGGCGACATCGGCGCCGGCGACGTGTTGCCGTACCGCGAGGCCGACCCGCATCTCGAGGCGGGGTTCGAAGCGACTGGCGAGGAGGACGTCGACCAGCTGGCCTTCACCGAGCTGGGCCTGGGCCGCAAGCGGGTGCTCTCCGCCGAGGGCCGCGAGGCGGCCGCTCAGCGCTGGTACGACGGCGAGCACGGCCCGCGCGCCGAGGTGGCCGAGAAGGCCACGGACCGGTGTCGCACCTGCGGGTACTACCTGCCGATGGCGGGCGCCCTGCGCCGGGCGTTCGGGGTCTGCGCCAACGAGTGGTCACCGTCGGACGGCAAAGTGGTCAGCCTCGACCATGGCTGCGGCGCGCACAGCGAGGTCGAGGCCCAGCCGGTGCCGTCGGTTCCGATGCCGGAGCCGATCGTCGACGAGTATGCCGTGGAGTTCGTCGATCGCGACGCAGCGCGCTAGGCGTCTGCGGCGTTGCCGCGGCCGCGGGACAAGTAGCCCAGGCCCATGGCCCCCAGCCCGATCGCGGCGACGCAACACCAAGGCCACCACGATCGCCCGCCGGTGTGCAGTGCGGGCACGACGAGGGTGACGAGGAGCGCGGCGGCCCATCCGAGCATGCCGATCCCGACCACCTTCGTCATGGATGCGTGCACGGGCGGCGGCTGGACGGCGCCCGCGGCTGCGTCGGTGCCCCCTTGGGGCGCCGGGGTTGGGTCGGGCGCGTTCACCCTCGCAGGGTAACCCGACCCGCCCGTCGACCGCGGTGCCGAGGTGTCGAGCGCCCCCACTAACCTGACCGCATGGGACCTACCATCACCGCACCAGCTCCCGCGGCGAGCCGGCTGGACCGGTACTTCAAGATCACCCAGCGTGGCTCGACGGTCAACCAGGAGATCCGCGGTGGCCTGGTCACGTTCTTCACGATGGCCTACATCGTGGTGCTCAACCCCCTCATCATCGGCACCCAGACCGACAGCACCGGCGCCTACCTGGGCGGGGGCAGTAGCCCCAACCTCATGGCGGTGGCTGCCGCGACGGCCCTCATCGCCGGCGTCATGACCATCCTGATGGGGGTGGTGGCGAACTACCCGCTTGCTCTTGCGACCGGGCTCGGGCTCAACGCCTTCGTGGCCTTCGGCATCGCCAAGCTGCCGCAGATGACTTGGGCCGACGCCATGGGCCTGATCGTCATCGAGGGGATCATCATCACGATCCTCGTGCTGACCGGGTTTCGCACTGCGGTCTTGCATGCTGTTCCGACCCAGCTGAAGACCGCGATCTCGGTGGGCATCGGTCTGTTCATCACGATCATCGGGCTGGTCGACGCCGGCTTCGTCCGTAAGCCCTCCTCGGGTCCGGTTCCGGTCGAGCTGGGCATCGGCGGCATCCTTTCGGGCTGGCCGCTGCTGGTCTTCGTCGTCGGCCTGTTCGCCATGCTCGCGATGATGGTGCGGCACGTGAAGGGGGCGATCCTCTACGGCATCGCGGCTGCGACGGTGTTCGCCATCCTGGTCGAGGTGATCTTCAAGGTCGGCAGCCAGACCGACGCGACCGGCAAGCTGGTCAACCCGAGCGGGTGGGGGCTGAACGTCCCGAAGGTGCCGTCTGCCCTCGTGGCCACTCCCGACTTCTCCCTGTTGGGGAAGTTCAACTTGCTGGGCTCGTTCCAGGCGATCGGGATTGTGGCGGCCAGCCTGCTCGTCTTCACCCTCATGCTCGCCGACTTCTTCGACACGATGGGCACCATGGTGGCCATCGGCGGCGAGGCCGGGCTGCTCGACGAGGACGGCAACCCGCCCAACGCCGAGCGCATCCTCGTCGTGGACTCGCTGGCCGCGGTCGCGGGAGGTGCCGGCTCGGTCAGCTCCAACACGTCCTACATCGAGTCCGCGTCGGGGGTGGGCGAGGGCGCTCGTACCGGGCTCGCCTCGGTCGTCACCGGCATACTCTTCCTGCTCGCGACGTTCCTGTCGCCGCTTGTCTCCATCGTCCCCTACGAGGCGGCCACGCCTGCTCTCGTCGTCGTCGGGTTCCTCATGATGCAACAGGTGAAGGGCATCAGCTGGGACGACCTGGAGATCGCCATCCCGGCGTTCCTCACCCTGGTGCTCATGCCGTTCACCTACTCGATCACCGTCGGCATCGGCGCCGGCTTCGTCAGCTACACCTTCCTCAAGGTGGTTCTCGGCAAGGCGCGGGTGGTTCATCCGCTGATGTGGGTCGTGTCGGTCTTGTTCGTCGTCTACTTCGCGATGGACCCGCTGCGCGACATCCTCGGCGTGAGCTGATCTGGGTGAGCTGATCGGGGTGAGCGGCGGCCCGGAGCACCGGTTCGCGTACGTGGTGAGTGAGGTCCTGGCTCCCACGCCGGTGACCCTCGTGGTGACGGCGGCGGTCGCGATCACCTCCTCGCCCGACCTCGTCGCCGGGTTGGGGTGGACCGCGCTCGCTTGCCTGTTCGCCGGGGTCATCCCGTATGCCGTCGTTCTGCTCGGGGTCCGCCGCGGGCAGCTCAGCGGTCGACACATTCCCGAACGGGGCCAGCGGTTGGTGCCGATGGCCCTGGCTGGGGCTTCCCTGGTCGTGGGCATCGTGCTGCTCATTGTGCTAGGTGCCCCTCGCGACCTGGTCGCGCTGCTGCTGTCACAGGCCGCCGGGGTGCTCGTCGGGTTGGCCGTGACCGCCCGGTGGAAGGCCTCGATCCACACGGCAGGCGTGGCCGGTTCCGCCGCGGTGCTCGTCATCTTGCTAGGGTCCGCTGGGCTGGTCGCCGGGCTCGCCGTGGTTCTCGTCGCCTGGTCGCGAGTCACGCTGGGGGCGCACACGTGGGCCCAGGTCTGCGCCGGCGCGGCGCTCGGTGCCGTGGTTGGCGGCGGGGTCTTCGCCCTGGCCAGGTGACCCGGGGGACCCGCTCGTCCCAACCCGGGACCTTCGGCCTGGAATAGTTAGCCTGTGCAATGAGTTACCCTCGGCATATGAGCTCCGATGCGCCCCTCACTGCGCGCCAGCTCGCTCGGGTCTCCAGCGACCTGCGGCTGGCGTGCATGCGAATCAGCCGGCGGGTGCGCTACGAGGCGACGCACGAGGTGGCGCCGCATCAGTTCTCGGTGCTCGTACGTCTGGACAAGGCGAGTGCCACTCCGGGAGAGCTGGCCGAGATCGAGCGGGTCTCCAAGCCGAGCATGACGCGCACCGTCGCTCGCCTCGTCGAGCGCGGACTCGTCGAGCGCCAGGCCCACCCGAGCGACGGGCGTCAGGTGATCCTGACGCTGACGCAGGCCGGCCGGCAGACCCTCAGGGCGATCCGTCGCCAGCGCGAGGCGTGGATGGCCGCTCGCGTGGCGCGGCTGAGCCCACGTGAGCAACGGATCCTGGCCGATGCCGAGAGCATCCTGTCTCGGGTGGCCAACGAATGAGCCCGACCTTCCGAGCCCTGAGCCACCGCAACTACCGCATCTACGCGGCCGGGGCGGTGGTCTCCAACGTGGGCACGTGGATGGGGCGCGTCGGGCAGGACTGGCTCGTGCTCACCCAGCTCACGGACCACTCCGCGTCGGCGCTCGGTGTCGTGACCGGCCTGCAGTTTCTCCCGTTCCTGTTGCTGGCGCCGTGGGCGGGCACCATCGTCGACCGGTTCGCCAAGCGCAGGATCGTCCTGCTCACCCAGAGCGTGCTCGCCGTGACCGCCTTGATCCTGGCCATCCTGGTGCTCGCCGGAAAGGTCGAGCTGTGGCAGGTGTACGTCCTGGCCTTCGTCCAAGGCGTGACTACCGCTCTGGACACGCCGGCTCGGCAGACATTCGTCTCCGAGATGGTCCCGCGCAGGGACCTAGCGAACGCGGTTGGTCTGGGCAGCGCGTCGTTCAACGCCGGCCGCCTCATCGGGCCGGGGCTCGCCGGGCTGCTCATCGCCGCCCTTGGCACCGGCGTCGCCATGCTCATCAACGGCCTGTCGTTCCTCGCTGTGGTCGCCTCGGTGATCGCGCTGCGACCCCAGGAGCTGCGCCCGGCTCCGCTGGCCAAGGGAAGGGGCCAGATGCGCCAAGGGCTGGCCTATGTGCGAGGCCGCCCCGACCTCAAGCTCATCATGGTGCTCATCTTCGTGCTCGGCACTTTCGGCATGAACTTCCAGATCACCATGGCGCTCATGGCGACCACCGTGTTCCACAAGGGTGCTGGGGAGTTCGGGTTGCTCGGCTCGATCATGGCGGTGGGGTCGCTCACCGCCGCGCTGCTGGCCGCCCGTAGGGAGCGCCCCGGCTGCGCGTGCTCCTGGTTGCCCTGGCCGGGTTCACCGTGTCGACCTTGCTCGCCGCGCTTGCGCCAACCTACCCGACCTTCGCCCTCGCACTCGTGCCGTGCGGCCTCAGCGCCCTCACCGCGATGACAACGGCAAACGCGCTGGTGCAGCTGTCCGTCGACCCGGCCATGCGCGGCCGGGTCATGGCCCTGTATATGGCCGTGTTCATGGGCGGCACGCCGCTGGGCGCGCCCATCATCGGATGGATCGGCGATGTGGCCGGGGCGCGGTGGACCATCGGCATCGGGACGGTGGCCGTGGGGCTGGCCCTTGCGGTGGTGGCCGTTCACATGGTGCGCACGGAGAATGTCGTCGTGAGCTACCAGGCCAAGCGCCGCCCTCGCCTGCGGCTCACCGTGGCGGCTTCCCCGACGATGGAGCAGGCCCGATGAATGTCCGCTTCCGCCATCGGCTCACCCTCGCCGTGCTGGCGGTGCTGGTGATCGTCGCCCTTGTCGCCGCGCTGCGCCGCTAGCCGTCAGGCCAGCTGGGCCACCACGTGGTCGACGCAGCTGGTCAGCGCTGAGACGTCGTCAGGGTTCACCGCGGGGAACATGCCGACGCGCAGTTGGTTGCGCCCGAGCTTGCGGTACGGCTCGACATCGACGATCCCGTTCGCGCGCAGCGCCTTGGCTACGGCGGCGGCGTCGATTCCGTCGTCGAAGTCGATGGTCCCCACCACCTGGGACCGGGCGGCCGGGTCGGCGACGAAGGGGTCGTGTATGCCGTGCGTTCGGCCCACCCGTAGAGGCGCGAGGAGGAGTCGGCGGTGCGCTTGGTAGCAAAGCCCAGCCCCCCGTTGCCGTTCAGCCAGTCCAGCTGCTCGGCGAGGAGCGAGAGAGTGGCCACGGCCGGCGTGTTGTAGGTCTGGTTCTTGCGTGAGTTGTCGATGGCAGTGGGCAGGCTGAAGAAGTCGGGAACCCAGCGACCGCTCGCCTCGATCTCGTCGACTCGGGCGAGGGCGGCGGGGGAGAGCAGCGCCAGCCACAGCCCCCCGTCGGACGCGAAGCACTTCTGCGGCGCGAAGTAGTAGACGTCGACCTGGTCCGGGTCGACGGGCAGACCACCGGCACCCGAGGTCGCGTCGACAAGCAGCAGGGCACTCGGGTCTGCCCCGCCGACCCGCTCGACCGGGGCCATCACTCCCGTGGACGTCTCGTTGTGCGGCCACGCATAGACGTCGACCCCGGCCTCGGCACGAGGGGTCGGCCGGGCGCCCGGGTCGGCCTTGATAATCGTCGACTCGCCCAGGAACGGGGCGTTGTTGGTCACGCTGGCGAACTTGGCCGAGAACTCTCCGAACGCCAGGTGCTGGGCGCGCTGGCGGACCAGCCCGAACGCGGCGATGTCCCAGAACGCGGTCGCGCCACCGTTGCCCAGGACGACCTCGTAGCCGTCCGGCAGCTCGAAGAGCGCGGCCAGCCCATCGCGAACCCGCCCGACGAGATTCTTCACGGGAGCTTGGCGGTGCGACGTTCCGAGGATGGTCCCGCTGATCGCAGCCAGCGCCTCGACCTGCTCGGGGCGCACCTTGCTCGGGCCACATCCGAAGCGGCCGTCTTCTGGCAGCAGGTCGGCGGGAATCTGGATCTGGGCGGAGTCGCTCACTGCGGGTCACCTCGGTCGGTATGCCGGGCGCGCGGCACCTCGTCGCGAGGCGCCTGCGGGTCACACCTATCAAACCAAGCGGGACATCCGCCCGCGAGTCGGGGGTCGGCCGGAGTCGCGCTCCCGCCGCGGCCTTCCTCGCCGCGCCTCGCCCAAGCGCCGCGCTCGCCCGCGCCTCGCCCTCGCCGAGAGGTCAGAAGGTGTCGCCATGCGGGCTGGTTGACAGCATCTTCTGACCTCTCGGCGGACTGCGGGCGCATGCGGTGATGCGTGTGGGAACATCTCTTGCAGCTGCTACGTTCGTAGGGATGTAATGATGTAATCACGTAAGCAAGGAGCGAACATCATGCACAAGCAAGACCGAGAACGAGACTGGCACGACAACGAGGAGGGCCGCCGCGGTCCTGGAGGACGGGGCCGGCGTGGACGGTTCGGGCCCGGTGGCCCGGGTCCTGGCTTCGGGCCTGGCGGACCGTTCGGCCGGGGCGCCTTTGGCCGTCCCGGAGGCTGGCAGCAGGCCGACCTTCCGCCGGCGGACGACGCGGCCGACTGGTTCGCCGGCCGGCTGCCATCGGCGTGGTTAGTCGGAAATCCCGAGGTGACCGTCGACCGCGAGGAGATCCTCGTCGTCGGCGAGCTCGCGCCCGTTGACGGGCAGGAGAACAGCCCCGCAGCCGCGGAGGGCCGGATCAGCCGGTTCCGCGAGGAGACTCGAGACGAGCGCATCGCCATCGCGTTGCAGGCCGAGCAGCGGTACGGCCGCAAGGTCAGCTGGGGAGCGTCCCTGAGCGGTCAGCGCAAGCTGTTCACCCACCAGGCGGTGCCGGTCATGACCCGGCTGCGCCAGCCGCAGCGGCAGGTCCTCGACACGCTCGTGGACGCGGGCGTGGCCCGCTCCCGCTCAGACGCGCTCGCGTGGTGCGTGGCCCTGGTCGGCCAGCACACCGAGCAGTGGCTCTCCGAGCTCGCGAGCCAAGATGGCCGAGGTCGACACGCTGCGCGCCGAGGGGCCGGACCTCTGAGCGGGCGACCCGGCATACCGGCTCAGCCCGGTCGTATCGCGAGCCCTCTACGCTGTCGGGAATGACCTCCGACCGGATCGACTACCCGGGCGAGGGGCTTGAGGAGGCTGCGCTGGCCCCCACGCCCCTCGCGCAGGTCCGCCGCTGGTTCGATGCAGCCCTGCAGCGCCAGGCGGCCACGGGCGACGTCCCGGAGCCGGCGTGTCTGGCGGTGGCGACCGTCGATGCGAACGGAGCGCCGAACGTGCGGGTGGTGTTGCTGCGCTTCCTCGACGAGCGCGGCATTGGCTTCGTCACGAACACGAGGTCGACCAAGAGTGTCGAGATCGCCGCGAACCCGGCTGTGGCCGCCACGCTGAGCTGGCCGGCCATGTTCCGCGCGATCCGGTTCCGCGGAGTTGCGCAGGCCATGCCAAGTGGCCAGATCGAGGAGTACTTCCGCGAACGGCCCTGGGGTTCGCGCATCAGTGCCTGGGCCTCACAGCAGTCCCAGCCGATGGGCGACCGGGCCGAGCTCGAGGCGGCCTACGAGAGGTATGCCGGCCAGTTCCCCGATCGCGGACGGCCCGACGATGTGCCCCTGCCGGACTTCTGGGGGGGCTACCTGATCGCGTGTCACGAGGTGGAGCTCTGGGCCGGTCGCAGCAACCGGC
Source organism: uncultured Actinomycetota bacterium (assembly GCA_963724925.1). Classification (GTDB taxonomy): domain Bacteria; phylum Actinomycetota; class Actinomycetes; order Actinomycetales; family Dermatophilaceae; genus Phosphoribacter. Next base: position 108,038 of record CAVRXF010000028.1, read on the forward strand.
TGCACGACCGGCTGGTGTTCTCCTCGGTCAGCGCAGCACCAGCCAACCTCGACGATCCGCATTCGTGGCGCGTCTCGCGTCGCCAACCTTAGACATTTCTGGGCGCTGGCGCTGGGCAGAGGCGCCGCCGACCCGCCCTGGGTCGAGGTGATACCGGTACGCTTTCCAGCCCGATACACACTCGACCGGGGCGGCGGGGCGGCGGGGCGGGGCAAGAAACGGCGGGGCGGGCAAGAAACGGCCCGTGGGGAACCACGTCCGCAAGGACGTGGCGCGCACGCTGGACGAGGCGTGCCTGCCCACGAGCCGCAGCGACTGTTTGGATTGCGTCGCGCGTCCGAACTGAACGCCAGAGGGCGGTCAGTAGCCGTGCGCCCGACAAGGACACACGATCGGGACGGTCGCGCTACCGCGCAGCCACCTCACGAGTCCAATAGCTATGCACTACTCGACCACCTCCTTTCCCGTGTGCAGGCACCGTATGCCGTCGCGCCGCTGGCTTCAAGTTAAAAGCGCGCGCTCCCGAGGCACTGTGCTCAGCGCAGACCCCAGCTATCCGATCGGTGATCCGAACCGAATAACGTTGCCGTCCGGGTCGACCACGGCTCCCTCATGCTGTCCCCACTCGGTATCTTCCGGAAGACCAACCTCGAGCCCCGCGGAACGCCACTGCGCTGCAAGCTCGTCGGCGTCAGCGACGAACAGGTATGCCGAGCTCGTGCGGCGATCCTCGTCCGGCACGACCCCTCGATGGAACTCCACACCGTCGCGCGAGACGTAGCCATACCCGCCGCCCTGATACACGCGCACCGCGAAGCCCAGTCGCCGATAGTGGGCGAAGGCCTCGTCGAGGTCGCTAACGGCGAAGATCGGCGAAACACCTCGCAGCATGGCCATGAGCCGCCATGGTGCCAACAAACGGCGTGCGCAGCCGGCAGAGCGGCTAGTCCTCGTCCGGTACGACCCCCAGCGCGTCCCCAACAGCTCCCTGGGGCCCCAATCGCCAACCCTGCGCTGCTCGTAGAGTGAGCTGGTGACCCGGCCCACGGTGACCCGTCTGCGGGACATCGCCCTACCGGCATACGGGCCGACCATCCTGGCATCGACGGGAACCGGGGCAACCCTGCCAGTCATGGCCCTGTCCGCGCGCGACCTGGGGGCAAGCGTCGGGCTCGCGGCGTTCGTCGTTGCGCTGCTGGGGCTAGGGCAGCTGGCCGGGGACTTGCCGGCCGGAGCGCTCGTCGAACGCGCCGGGGAACGGCTCGGCCTGCTCATCGCCTGCGGCGTGGTGGCGCTCGGGATGCTGGGGTGCCTGCTCGCGCCCAACGTGGCGCTGCTCGCGGTGGCCGTCCTCGTCGTCGGGATCGCCAACTCGGTGTTCGGGCTGGCTCGCCAGGCCTACCTCACCGACGCCGTCGACGTGGGGCTGCGCGCCCGCGCCCTGTCGACGCTCGGCGGGGTGCACCGGATCGGCATCTTCACGGGGCCGTTCCTCGGCGCGGCCGTCGTGTCGACCTGGGGCATTAACGCGGCATACGGCGTGGGGCTGCTCGCCGCCGGTCTGGCCTTCCTCGTGGTGCTCGCGTGCCGTGACATCACCGCCGAGCACGAGCGCGGTGCGCTGCCGAAGGGAAAACAGCGGGTGCTCCAGGTGCTGGTCCGGCACCGGCGGGTGTTGCTGACCCTTGGCGTCGGCGTGCTGTTCATCTCCGTGGCGCGGTCGGCACGGATGGCGATGCTGCCGCTGTGGGGACAGGCCATCGGACTGGACGCCGCGTCGACCAGCCTGGTCTTCGGCATCTCCGGTGCCGTGGACATGCTGCTGTTCTACCCCGCGGGCTGGGTCATGGACCGGTACGGGCGGATGCTCGTGGCGGTCCCGGCTCTGCTCGTCATGGGCCTGGGCATGGCAGTGCTGCCCCTGACCCATGCGTTCTGGCCGTTCACGATGGCGGCCATCGTCCTGGGCGTGGGCAACGGGATCAGCGCAGGGATCATGCTGACTCTCGGTGCCGACGTCGCGCCAGTGCAGGGGCGGGCCCAGTTCCTTGGCGGCTGGCGGCTGATGGCCGACTCGGGCTGGGCGCTCGGGCCGGCTCTGATCAGCGTCATCGCGGTCGCCGCGTCCCTAGGGCTCGCGGCCGTGGCAGTCGGGGTGCTGTCGTTCGTCGGCGCCGGGTGGATGCGCGTGTGGGTGCCGCGCTACGACCCGATCTCGCGCCAGACCGTCTCCCGGGACCGGGGCCTGCGGGACTAGCTGGCCGCGAGCCGCGCGAGGGGCTCGCCGTCAACGCGCCAGACCGTCCACTCGTCCTGGGCGAGCGCGCCGAGCTTCTCGTAGAACCGGTGGGCCGGCTCGTTCCAGTCCAGGACCCACCACTCCAGCCGCGGGTAGCCGCGCTGCACACACACCCGGGCCAGCTCGGTGAGCAGCATGCGACCGACGCCCAGGTGGCGGTGCTCAGGCGACACGAACAAATCCTCCAGCCACAGGCCGTGGCGGACCTTCCACGTCGAGAACGTGACGTACCAGATGGCGATGCCGGCGAGCGTCCAGCCAGCTCCGGTGTCTACGTCGGCCACCTGGGCGAAGACCGCCGGCCGCTCCGAGAACAAGGCGGCCTGCAGGTCCGCCGCGGTGCCCTCGACCGCGTCCGGCTCGCGCTCGTACACGGCCAGCAACTCGACCAGCCGAAGGATCTCCGGGCAGTCGCCCGGGGCAGCAGGCCGGACCCGCACCGACGGGATCGGTCCGGCAGGAGCATCGCTCACGCGTGCGCCGCGGCCTTCTCCTCGTCGGTGGCCTCGCGCACCACGATGCGCGTCCAGGCCCCGACGTAGATCCGGTCGTCGTCCTCCAGCTCGCGCTTCTGCCCGGCCGGGACCGGCTCCTCGGGCAGCGCCTCCCCGGCGGCGCCGATGAAGGTCCCGTTGGAGGAGCCGAGGTCCTCGACGAACCACCGCCGGCCGTCCGTCGTCAGCTGCGCGTGCCGGCGGCTCACGCCGCTGTCGCTGGTGCAGTCCACGTCCGGGATGATGTTCTTGCTGGCCGAGACCCTCCCGATGAGCGCGCTGCGGATCGTGAGTGGCACGACGTTGGGCAGCCCCGGAGAGGGCAGGGCCTCCTCAGCCTCCTGGACGGCATACCACTCCGGGTCGATCCACACCTCGGCCACCCACTCCAGGGGCACGGCAGGGGGTATGCCGGGTGCGTGCGGCGTCGGGACCTGGCCGGCGACTTCGGCTCCGGCCGGTGGCGCGACCCCCGCGGGGTCGGTCCCGGTGGGAGCAGTCGGGAGGGCCCCCCTCGGCATGGCGCCGGTTGTGAAGTCGTAGCCGCAGGCCTCGCAGAACAGCGAATCCGGGGCACTCACGGCCTGGCAGTTGGGGCAGGTCTGCCCCCCCAGGCTCGGGGGGCGGAGCCGGAGCAGCGACCCCGGCCTCCGGGCCTGGCTGGGCGGGCTGGGCAGCCAGGTCGATCTTGGCTCCGCAGGTGTCGCAGAAGTCTTGCGCCTCGGACGTGTGGCCGTTCGGACAGGTCACACTCACTTCTTGATCCTTCGGGTTTTCGTGGACGCGGTGTCCAAGGCCATCTCGTCCATCCGCTGGACGCCCTTCTTGAGGCGCACGGTACCCGCCTCCGCGTCGTCGATCTCGACGACCTTCTTCAGCCGCGACGTCATCTCCTCGTCGCCCGCGGCGTTGGCCAGCTGTACCGCGCGGCCCAGCTTTGCCGTTGCGTCAGCGTCCTGCCCGGCAGCCTTGGCCGCGAGGCCGTCCTGGATTACCGAGGCGAGCTCGGCTTGACCGGTGTACCGGGCGACCTGGTCGTCGATGCGCGTGGTGAGGGCGTCGTCGTTGGACCAGGTCGCCTTGACCAGCGCCTGGGCCTGGACCTCGTCGCGGATGACGATCTGCACCCGCGAGGCCAGCTGCTCCTGCCCGATCGACTTGGCCGGCAGGCGTACCGCGACGTGGTAGTCGCGCGTCTCGTCGGCCCACGCTCCGGTCGGGAAGCCCGACGTGAGCGGGTTGACCTGGGTGCGTTTGCTGGTGAGGTCCTCCAGGGTGGGGGCCACCTGCTTGACGAAGAGGGTCTGGGCCCCCTGAGGTGCCCAGACGCGCAGGTCCACCGAGGCGATGCCGCGCGCCATCGAGGCGCGGATCAGCCGGGCGAACTCCTCGGCCATCCGCTCCGGTTGCGGGATGAGGTCGACCGTTCCGAGCAGGGCCGACGCGATCCGGCGCACCTCGCCGACCTGCCAGCGGTCGCCCAACCCCCGGCAGTCGCACTGGAAGAACCCGGTCGCCCCGTAGATCGACTGGGTGAGCTGGTCAGGGGTCTCGTGCTCGTTGGCGCCGTCAGTGAGCAGAATCGCGTGGCGCTGGGTCGCCTGGGGGACGGTGAGGAAGACCTCCTTGGCCTTGGTGAGCCAGGTGCCCATGGCGGTGCCACCGTCGGCACGGATGTTCTGCAGGGCTCCGACGGCCTCCTGGCGCGTGCGGGCGTCCATGCGGACCATCTGCGCCACGCCGTACCAGGGGTAGACGAGGGTGCCCGACATGGTTGCCGGCGATGACCGCGAACCACGTGCCGTCGACGATCTCGTTGAGAGCGGCCGTGGCGGCATACCGTCCCTGGGCAATCCCGTTGGGGCCCATCGACCCAGACGTGTCGACGATGACGATCTCCGCGGCCTCCGAGCCGGTGCCGGCGCTGATCGAGCCGGCGCCCGCGCAGGTCACCCGGACGATCGCGTGGACGTCGGTGCCCCCATCGGGCAGGAACTCGTTCTGGAAGACCTCAGTGACGAACTGGGCCATCGGCGCTGTCCTCTCCGGTGCTGGCTGGCGTCGTGCTGGTGGCGGCGGGAGCCTGGCCGGGGGCCGGTGCGGCTGGGGCACCAGCCCCCACCCTGGCCAGCGCGACGGTGATGTTGTCCGCGCCGCCCTTGGCGTTGGCGAAGTCGGTCAGAGCCTCGGCGAGGGTCAGCGGGTCCAGCCCCGCCGGGCCCAGCGAGGTGACCGTCGAGCCGACCAGGCCCCGCAGCTCCGTGGCGTCCGAGCAGTAGTTCCACAGCCCGTCGCTGCACACCAACAGCCAGCCGTCCTCGGTGAGCTCGACATGGTCGGTGTGCGGCTGCAGGTCCTCGGGTGAGTCGAGGCCCAGCCACCGAGTGATGGCGTGGGCCTGCGGCCCGGTCTCGGCCTCCTCACGCGCCATTCCTTCGCGCACCTGCTCCGCCGCGAAGGAGTCGTCGGTGCTCAGCTGGCGCGGTGTCGACGCTTCGGCGTCGGGGAGCCAGTACGCGCGGCTGTCACCGATATTGCCGACGACTGCCGTCCCTTCGTCGACGAGTGCGGCGACGAAGGTGCACGAGGGCGGGTTAGGCGCGTTGACATCGGGGGTCGTCTGCACAACGGCGTCACGGGCGCGCTGGACCGCGTTGGTCAGCTGGGTCTCGATCGAGCCGATCACCGCGTCCCGCAAGCCCATGCCGCGCGGCAGCGGGTCGTCGAGGATGTCGCGCGCCGCGCGGGCGGCCGCCAGGCTCGCGAGGTGCGAGTCGGTCGAGTTGGATACCCCGTCGCAGACCACGAGCGCGGCGAACGACAGGGGCTCCTGGCTGGCGTGCAGCGCCATGGCGTCCTCGTTGCGGGTATGCCGTTTGCCGATGTCGCACACGCCAGCCACCCAAGGCGCTGGAGCCTCGGTGAAGTGGTCGCGAGGGTCGGGCCGCTTGGCACCGCAGTTGTTGCAGTAGCCGTCCTCAAAGCTGCCGACGTCGCAGGAGGGGCAGATCTCCGGTGCGCCGTCCACCTCGACCACGGGACCCCTGGCCACTGGTCCCGTCCATCCCACGTCGAGGGGCGACTCCTCACCGGCAACCGCCGTCTGCGCCCGTCCCGGCGTCTGGCGGGTCTGGGTTTCCGCGCTCGCGCTGGTGGTGGCCTCGGGTCCGGTGGTGCCGGCGAAGTCGTGGCCGCACTGCTCGCAGAACAGCGCCTCGGCCGCGCGGTCAGCGCCGCAGGCCGGACAGGTGCTTGCCATGAGCCCACAGCCCCTCTCAAGCGCGGCGCCTCCTAATGGCTCCTTATCGTAGGGTCCACGGCCGCACCTCGTTCGCTCGGTCGACCATGGCGATCCGGGGTCCGGTGTCCGCAGTCAGGCGAGCTAGGTCGCGCAGCGCCGACTCCAGTCCCACGCGCACCCCGTGGTCGGAGCCCGGGAAGCCGTCGAGGCGGATCTGCTTGTCCGGCCCGCCCTCGCCGCCGATGTGGGTGAGGGCGTTCTCGAACACCTCGACGCGCAGGGCGGCCCGGTCCTTGGGGTCCATCGGCACCTGGCTGACGCTGTTCAACGCCTCGGCAAGGGTCGGCAGGCCCTCTCCGGACGCCGCGAGCAGGTGGGCGCGCTTCTGGCGGGCGAGAGCGTATGCGCGCGAGGTGGTGGCTACGAGGTCCAGCGCCTCCACGGCGCCCTTGACGTCCCCGCGGGCCGCCCGGATCCGGGTCATCCCGAACGCCCCAGCCGGCGTGTAGTTCGCGTCGGTGCGGGCGCACGCGGCATACAGAGCCTCGGCGATGTCGGACTCACCGGACACCTCACAGGAGAAGGCGAGGGCGAACTTGGGCGCCAGCTCCCCCGGAACCTGACCGTAGACCGCGTTGAACGCGCTTTGGGCAGCGGCCGCGTCGCGCTGCGCAAGCGCCTGCAAGCCCTGCATCCACACGGCGCGCCACTCCCACGGGTCTTCGCGCAGCATGGCCGCGGTGGCCTCGTTGACGATCCCCGGGTCCTGGACCTCCAGACCGACGCGGGCCAGGCTGAGCAGGACCTCCGGGGACTTCTGGCGTACCTCGCGCAGCGCCGAGAGCCGCTCGTTAGGACGCAGGCCGGTCAGGCCGGCCAGAAAGCCCATCTGCGGGTCGTGCGGGTCGGGCCGCAGGGCCGGCAGCGTGTACCAGTCCAGGGTGTCGGTGGAGATCGACGGCTCCTCGAACAGCAGCGAGGCGGCTGACGAGATCGCGCGGCCGGACTTGCGCTGGGCCGCGACCACCTCGCGCAGCACGCCCAGCAGCTGCACGCGCATCTCGTCGGCGGAGGCGAACCGGTCGTCCGGCGACTTCGCGCACGCCTTGAGCAGCAGCCGGTACAGCGAGTCGTACTGCTGGAAGAGCGGGACCTCCTCCACCGGCGGCAACGAGCTCAGGTAGGTGGTCTGGTAGCCCCGGAACTCGACCATGAGCACGACGAGGGTGCGCCCGATGGTGTAAATGTCCGACGCGACAGAGACGCCCATCTCGGCCACTTCCGGCGCCTGGTACCCGACCGTGCCGAAGATCGCCGAGTCCTGATCGTCGATCCGGCGCACTCCGCCGAGGTCGATGAGCTTGACGTCGTCGCCGACCTGGATGACGTTGTCGGGCTTGAAGTCGCAGTAGACCAGGCCGAGGTCGTGCAGGTACTGGAAGGCCGGCAGGATCTCCACGAGGTAGGCCAGCGCCTGGTCCGGCGGCAGCGGGTCGTAGTGGCCGCTCTTGCGCAGCCGCTGCTTGAGCAGCGCCTTGAGCGACGTGCCGCCGACGTACTCCATGACGATGTAGCCGGCGTCCTCGTGGGTCACGAAGTTGTAGATCTCGACGATGGCCGGATGCTCGACCTGGGCCAGGAAGCGCTGTTCAGCGATGGCGGCCGCGAGCGCGTCGGGGTCTCCGGTGTTGAGCAGCCCCTTGAGCACGACCCACCGGTTGGAGACGTTGCGGTCGCGCGCCAGGTAGATCCACCCAGGCCTCCGTGCGCCAGGCACCCGGCCACTTCGTACTGGCCCGCGACGAGGTCTCCGCGGTTCAGCTTGGGGTCGAAGGAGAACTGCTGACGGCACTTCGCGCAGAAGCCGGTCGTCCGCCCTGGCCGCCCATCCTGGGAACGGCCCACCGCAGTACCGCAGTTGGAGCAGAACCGCTTGTTCTCGGGGACGACCGGGTCCGTCATCACCGCCTCGGCCGCGTCGATGGCCGGCATCGGCGGGATTGTCGTGAGACCGGCGCCCAGCCGCGCGGTGCGCATCCGCTGGCTGCCCGAGCTGACCCGCCTCGTGGCGGCCGTGCCGCTCTGGCGGGCCCGGGCCGAGCCGATCGCCGTGGACGAGAGCCGATGGCTGGCGCGGGATGCCCCCGAGGGCGCCGGGCCCAACGGTGAGGACGCGCCCGACGCGGCCTCTGAGTCGGCGGAGCTGCCGCACACGTCGCAATAGCCGTCGAGGATGTGCCCGCTGCAGCCGGGTTGACTGCAGGGCGTGCCGTTGGGGACGGAGGAGCGGACCTGCGGCTGGGGGCGGGCCGGCGGAGTGATCGGCTCCTCCTGCTCTGGCCCCGTCGGCGCGGGTGTCCCGCATACGTCGCAGTATCCGTCGAGGATGGTGCCGGTGCAGCCGGGCTCGGTGCAGGTCGCCGTCGTGCTCGTCACGACTGTGCCTCTTTCGCCATTGTCACGGCAGTGCTCCCTTCGCTGTGATCGCCTGAAGGTAGGCCTGGTATGCCGCGAGCAAAGCTCGCGCGCGGGGCAGGTCGGTGGGCCGGGTGGCAAAGACGGCGTCGAGACGCTCGCGCATGTGGTCCAGGTCTGGGTCGGCCGCGCCAGCGGCCTTGGCCTGCGCGGCGAGCGCCCCGGCATACCCCTGCACCTCGTCACGTTCGCCGAGGGCCTCGGAGTATGCCGTGTGCACCCGGCTCAGTGCGCGGGAGACCGCGTCGAGACGCAGCAGGTAGGTGTCGACGTCGGTTGGAGCACTCGGGATCGCGCCCAAAGCGCGGACGTCGGGCACGGCCAGGCGCGGCGCCGGGGTCACGGCATCGACGCACTCGCGCACGAGGGCGTTGATGGCCTCGTTTCGTGCGATGAGCTCGGTCCGCTGCTGGCGCGCGCGTTCGACATCGCGGGCGTCGTCGAGGCGCTGGCCGGCGCCGACGATGAGGTCGCGCTCGGCGGCTGCCGCATCGGACTCTAGCGGCGCGAGCAGGCCACCAACGTCCGCGCCCCGCTTGGCCCGGTCGGTGACGTCGAGGAGGCGCTGCTCGAGTCGGGTGAGCAGCTGGCGGGCGGCTTCGCGGTCGGCTCCGGTAGGAATGAGCCCGATCTGGTCGCGGATGCGCTCGACGGTGGCCCGCACGTCCTTGACCCGGGTGCCGACCTCCGCCCCGGAGGGCTCGAGTGAGAGCCGAGCCCGCAGCGAGGCGGTCATCGCGTCGGAGAGCCGGCAGGCCTCCGGAAGGGACAGCCCCAGAGCTCCGCTTGTCGAGGGGGCGACCGAGCCCGCCGCCGACCCAGGCGCGACGTCCAGTCGCCCCCAGATCAGGGTGGACAGTCGCTCGGCCTGGGCCGGCCCGACCCGGCCCGAGTCGAAGGTCACCTCGAGCAGGTCGTACCGGTCCGAGATCGCCTTCCACAGCGCCATCGACACGAGCATGTCGCGGCTGAAGGAGTCCCGCTCGCTGGAGGCGAGCGCAGCGGAGTCGAGGCCGTCCAGCTCCTGCTTGCGACGGTCGCGCCACACGCCTAGGTCGCGCAGGTAGGCAAAAGCCTCGTGCACCCCGACCGGTGAACCCAGCCGACCGGGCGCCTCCGGGGTAAACGTGGTCGAGCTGCGCGCCGAGGTCGATCCCTCTTCGTTCGGCGGGATGGGATCCAGCGACAGGCTCACGTCAGGTCCGCCCGTACGTAGCGGCAGGGGGAGCAGCCGGACCCAGAGCTGGCTGCAGCCACCGCGCGTAGCTGGACTGCCAGCGCCCGTCCGAGCGCATGTCACCGAGGACTCTGTTGATGTACTGCACGAAGCCGCGGTCGTCCTTGTTGAAGCCGATTCCGTAGGGCTCGCTGGTGATGGGCGGGCCAGGCGGTACGAAGGCGTAGGGGTCTTGGTCCACGAGGCCGGCCAGCACCGTGTCGTCACCGGTGATCGCGTCGACCGCGCTCTGCTGGAACAGCGCCAGGCAGCCGGTGTGGGTGTCGGCCGCCACTGCGATGACCGAAGGAAGCTCGGCCAGCTTGGCCATGCTCGACGTGCCCGCCGGGGCGCACACCTTCTTGCCGGAGAGGTCGTTAAGCGTCGTGGCCGTCGACCCCTTGGGCACGAGGATCTTCTGGCCGGCCTGGTAGTAGACGCTGGAGAAGGCGATGTCGTTCCACCGGGCGCACGTCATCGTCATGGCGCGCACGACGATGTCGACGGTCCGGCTCTGCAGCACGGGGATCCGGTCGGCGGCGGTGATGACGACGAGTTGCACCTTGCTCGGGTCGCCGAAGATCGCCTTGGCCACCTGGGAGACGAAGTCGATGTCGAACCCTTCGATCTGCCCGGTGAGCGGGTTGCGCGCCCCGAGCAGCTGGGTGTCCGCAGACACGCCGGCGATGAGGTAGCCGCGGTCTCGGATCTGCGCCAGCCGACCGGTGAACTGGCTGGCTGGCGGGAGGCTCGGCAGTGGGTCGTAGGACTGGGTGGCGTTTGAACATGCTGGTGCGCTTGGGGCGGGGGTTGGCGCTGCACCTGCGGTGGTCGTGGCGGAAGCAGTGGGCAGAACCGTGTCTGCATAGCGGCCCGAACCGCAGGCGGCCACCAGCACCAGGACCGAGATCCCGACGGCCACCAGCAGCCAGCGACGCTTCACCGGTACTCCTCGACCCGTTGGTTGATCCCGCGCAGGGCCAACCAGGCGCTGACCAGGCCCACGACGAGCAACAGGACGGCGATGACGATGACCCGTCCGCGCGGGGCCGTGACGTCTGACGTCATGGCCTGCTGGTAACCCTCCAGCACCGGCCCGAGCTTCGAGTCGAAATCGGCAAATAGCGCGCGGGGCTTGCCCTGCGCCGGGTCGGTGGCGAGGGCCACCGCGCCGTTCCAGTCTCCGCCGTCGTCCAGCTTGCGCACTGCTGCATGGCCATCGGCGTATGCCGTCCACGCGGCGGTGAGCTGCTGGCTCGAGGTGCCGGATGGGCCGTACCACCGAATCCGGCTGACCTTACCGAGCTGCTCGCGCACCTGGGCGTCGCGGGCCTTCCAGGCGTCCTCGTAGGTCTTGGCCTGGCCGCGGGCGATGAGCCCGAGGCTCTCGTTTGACTTGGCGTCGAAGGCCGCCGAGCGGGCGGTCGCCAGCGCGAGGGTGCCGGCGAACTGGTTGTCTCGCACGGCACCGATGTCTCGCGAGACGCCGAAGATGACGAATGCGCCGACGAGGAAGGCCACCAGGACCGCGGCGATCCCGGCCGAGAGCGGCACGTTGAGGTAGCGATGGGTCCGCCTGGCCAGCCACACGGCCACCAGAGCCAGGACCGCCAGGCTGAGCACCCCGACGCCGACCAGGAGCAGTGCGTTGCCGGCATTGGCGAACTCGCTGCGGGCGCGCTCGGTGTTGGCTTGGGCGACGGCGTCGACGATGGGCAGCGCGTCGCCCCGAAGTGTGGTGCTCGCGTTCTTGAGGTACTGCGCCCCGATCGGCAGGCCCTGACGGTTGTAGGCGCGGGCCTGTTCGATGGTGCCGGCATACGACTGCACCGCGGCGTTGAGCGCTGCCAGCGCGGTCCCGTCGGCGGGCTGGGCCTTGGCCGCTTCGGCGACGGAGGTGGCGACCCGGTCCATGGCGGCTTCGTAGTCCGCGCGTTGCGTCGGGTCCTCCAGCCCGCCGACGAGGAAGGCGTTCGTCGCGTCCGCATCGGCCCGCAGGATGTCGGAGTAGATCGCCTGGACACGCACGACCTGGGTCGTGTTGAGCCCGGCCCGGTCGAGCGCTCCGGCCACCGACCAGAGGTTGGCGGCGCCGGCGATCCCGAAGAGGGCTGCGGCGAAGGCGGCCACGGCCCCGAGCAGGCGCATCCGTCCGGGGGTGCCTTCGAAGGTGCGCCGCGCCCACGCGCGGACGCCATGGATGGGCGCGGGCGCCCCAGTGGCTGATCCGGCGGGTGGATGGCCCGGGGCAGGTGGCGCCGTCCCAGCGCGCGCATAAGCCGGCGGCGGGCTGGCCCCCCGGGGCGGGCCGGCCACCGCGGCGGTGGGCTGCTGGGTCATGCGGGGGCTCCCGTCTGCGGCGGTTCGTCCGCGGGTTCGAGCGGCTGGAACGTCGCGTCGCGGGGCTCCACAAGGTGCTCGAGGTCGACCAGCTCCACTGGTTCGGACGATTCAGTGGGGCCGTCAAGTTCCACAGCCTGGAAGTCCTTCGCCATCAGTTCGCGCAGCTGCTCCGGCGTGGGCGACTCGGTGTCGCGCAGCCGCCAGGCGTGCCGCCCGATCGCCTCCTCGAGCAGGTTGCGGGCGAACCGGCCGTTGCCGAACGCCTGGTCTCGGGGCGTCGCGGTCAGGATCTCACGAAACCGGGTCTCCGCCTCTGCCGTCACGGTGTAGTCCGACGAGCCGCCCAGCTTGTGCAGGATCCCGACGATCTCCTCATCGCTGTAGTCCTCGAACTCGATAACAGTCTTGAACCGGCTGGCCAGGCCGGGGTTCTGGGCGATGAAGGCGACCATCGGGTCGGGATAGCCGGCCACGATGACGACCAGGTCGTCGCGGTGGTCCTCCATCTCCTTGACAAGGGTGTTGACCGCCTCCTGGCCGTACTGGTCGCCGGAGAGCGCGTAGGCCTCGTCGATGAACAGCACCCCGCCGTACGCCTTTGCGCACACCTCGGCGGTTTTGATCGCGGTCTGGCCGAGGTAGCCGGCCACCAGCTCGGACCGGTCGACCTCGACCAGCTGGCCCCTGGTCAGCAGTCCCAGCGCCCGGTAGATCCCCTCGACCATCCGGGCCACCGTGGTCTTGCCAGTCCCGGGGTTGCCCACGAAGACCAGGTGTCGGGTCAGGTCGGGGCTCTTCAGGCCGGCCTGCCGCCGCAGGGCGTCGACCTTGAGCATGGCCACCTGCTGGTGCACCTCGCGCTTGACTCGCTCCAGACCGATCATCGCGTCGAGGTCGCCGAGCAGCTCCTCCACCGACTTGGCGGGCTGCTCCGGCTCGGGCTCGGCTGGGGCGCTCTCGAGGGGTGGTGGGGCGGGTGATTCGGGTGCGCGGGTCCACTGGTCGGCGCTCCCCTGTGGGCCGTGCAGCTGGTAGGGGTCCAGGAGCAGGCCGGGCCCGCGGCCGCCGGCACCCCACCCCGGGAGCCGGCCGAGCAGCTCACGGGCGTCCGGAGGCGGGCTGCTTGGCGCCGCCACGTCGAGCTGGGCGGCGGCGGCGACCGAGGCGTTGCCGGTGACGCGCATAGTCGGCTCACCCAGGGTGCACGCGGCCGAGGCGACCTCAGCCAACGCCTTGGCGTACTCGGCGGCCTTGCTCCGGTCGGTCATGGCCAGCTCGGTGAGCAGGGTCGTGGGGGACTGGCGCCACTTACGCCCGCGCGACGCGGCGTCGAAGAACGCTGCGTTGGCCGCGCCCAGCTCGCTCAGCGCGACGTCCGGGTCCGCTCCCGTGGCCAGGACCCAGTCCTGGGCGGCCCGGGGCGCGGACTCGGCGATTGCGGCGGCGAAGAAAAGACCCTCCTCGCGGGCCTGGTCAGCGGGCAGGCCGACCCGCCCGGCGACACCAACGAGGGCGTCGACCGCCTCGCGCAGCTGGCTCATCAACCTTGCCTTCCGGTCGGAGGCTGCAGCCGGACGTCGGGATCGGCAGCAGGCCCTGGCCCCTGGGCCGGGCCAGCGGGCATCGGCGGCAGGGGGGTGGCGGGGTCGACGTTAAGGACGCCGCCCGTGGAAGCCTGCCCGAACTTCTCCTGCAGGAACCGGCCGTGCACGACCAGGGCCTCGGCGTCGGCCCGGTTGATCGCGTCGAAGACCTTGTCCATGGTCAGCCCGAGCAGGTCGAGCTGGTCGATGAGGATCATGAGGGGAGTCTTGCCCCGGTCGACCGGCCGGGAGTCCGCCCAGCTGCGGGGCAGCCGCAGGTAGCCGCCGATGGCCTCGGGCAGGTAGTCGGTCGCCGTCGCCATGACGTTGTAGGCCTGCAGGCTGCCCGCACCGAGACGGTCCATCCGCGGGATCGTCTCGCGGACGATCTTCGTCACGCGGGCCAGGCGGGCCATGACCATGGAGGGCACGTGGCCCTCCCGCGCCTGGGCCTCGACCCGGTCGACGGCCGACAGCAGGTCGGCGCTGGTGGGGACAGCCGGGATCTCGGTCTCGGGTTGCTCCTTACGGGACCCGAACCCGAACCACTCGCCGATCCCCATGCCGGCTATTGTCCCCCGGAACCTGTGCTGCTGTCTGTCGTGGTCTGCCCTGACCGCCCCCGGAGCACCGCCCCGCGGCCTGGGCCGCACGGCATACTCAGCGGCTCAGGTCCAGCGAACCCATCGCAACGTTCGGGTTGACCCGGTTCGCCCGCTCCAGATAGTCCCGCGACTTGGTCACCTCGGACTCCAGTGTGCCGATCGTGGCAGCCATGTTGTCCAGGGCCTGCACCTTGAACGTGTCGATGGCGTCCATCGTCTGGTAGATGTTCTGGAACGCCGCCTGCAGCTGGGGCAGCCCGATGGTCGAGGCCGCCGCCTGTTCCTGGATCCGCACCGAGTTGTCCCGCAGCATCTCGGACGTCGACTGGATGAGGTTGGACGTCGTCGTGTTGAGCGCGGTGATCTGATCCAGGACGAGCTTCTGGTTGGACAGGGCCTGGGCGACGATGACGGCGGTACGCAGCGCCGACACCGTCGTGGTCGCGGCCCGGTCGACGCCCTTGACCAGCTCGATGTTGTTCTTGATGGTGATGTCGATGGCGAGGTAGTTCTGGATCGACACGGCCAGCTGGGTGAGCAGGTCCTGGTGCTTCTGGCGCACGTAGAACAGCACGTCCTGTTTGAGGGCGGTCCCCTTGTCCGGGTCGCTCGCCTCGACAGTGGCGATCTGAGCGGCCAGCTTGGCGTCGAGGCGCTCAGCGATGTAGACGTACTGGTTGAGCCGGCCCATGGAGTCCCACAGGTTCTGCTTCTCCAGGTTGAGGGCGACGTTGTCGCGCTGCAGCTCGTCCTGGCCGTCGCGCAGCGCATGCAGGATGCCGTCGAGGTGGCTCTGTGCCGACTGGTACTTGCGGAAGTAGTCGGTCAGCTTGTCCCCGAACGGGATCATGCCCAGGACCTTCTTGGCGCCGTGGGCCTGGCTCGGGTCGAGGTCTTCGACGGTGCGGCGCAGGTCGAGCAGGGTCCGCCCCACCTTGCCACCTTCCGCCAGGCCCCCCTCCTGCATCGCGCGGACCGGCGAGCGCAGCAGCCGGTTGCTCGACTCGGCGGCCCGGCGGATGTCCTCGTCGCCCATCACGCGCACGTCGTTGGCCTTGGCCTCGAACTGCGGCGACTTGGGCGCGGCGGTGAGCAGCGTCTGCAGGTAGGAGTCGACCTTCGCGTCAAGGCCCGGCAGGGCCGCGGACGGCACGGCTGGGGCCATGCGTGGCGCCGCCGTGCCGCTGATCGGCTGGGCCGCCGGTGGCGGGGGCTCCAGACGCAGCTCGGACACCCCGGCGGGCGGAGCGAGCGGCTGGGCGGCGACGCCCGGGTCCGGGGCGGCCGCGGCGGCAGTCGGCTGGTCGGTCATCGGCGGATCTTCCTGCTTGGGGTCTGGTGCGTTGGCTGGAGGGAGACTCTTGGCTCCCGCCAACTCGACGTGCGGCAAATCTACGCGGTTCCCGAGTCCTGGAGAGCGACGCCAGTGCGAACGGAGCCTAAGGGTTGCCTCGCCCGACCGGAAGCAACCCTTAGGCTCCGTTCACGCGCGGCCGGGCCTGCGGCGCGGCCTCTGGCGCCGGCCCCCGAGCGGGTCAGCTCGGGCTGACCACAATCTGGCCGGTGTACGTCATTCCGTGCACCACCCGGGTTGGAGCACCGTTGACCGTCACGTTGCCCAGCACGGTGGATCCGGGCTGAACGGTCAGGCTGCTCAGGTATTGCGCCCTGAGACGGCGTTGCCAACCAAGGCGGCAGTTGTCGCGCAAGGCGGCGGCTAGACCTGCCGCCTTGCGCCAGACCTGCCGCCTTGTTACGAAGCTGCCTACATGTTGCGGACGCGGGTTCGCCGCACGGCATACCTCGATCACCCCGCGCCGAAGGCGTCCTTGACCTCCCGGCGCAGCAGCTTGCCGGACGCGTTGTGCGGCAGCTCGTCGACGAACACGACGGTCTGGGGAATCTTGTACCGGGCGAGGTTCTTTCCTAGGACCTCGAAGATCGCGTCCACGGTCAGCGTGTGCCCTGCCTTCGGTACGACAACCGCGCGACCGACCTCGCCCCACTTCGGGTGCGGGACTCCGACTACCGCGCACTCGGCGACGCCCGGGTGCTCGTAGATGGCCGCCTCGACCTCGGCCGGGTAGACGTTCTCCCCGCCCGAGATGATCATGTCCTTGAGCCGGTCGACAATGTAGAAGAACCCCTCGTCGTCCATGGTGGCCAGGTCACCGGTACGGATCCAGCCGTCCTCGAGAAACGCGTCCCGTGTCGCCTGGGGGTTCTGCCAGTAGCCTGGCGTCACGTTCGGTCCCTGCACGAGCACCTCTCCGGTCTGGCCGACGGGGGTGTCGTCGAAGTTCGGATCGACCAGACGAACGTCGCTCCAGAAGTGCGGTGTGCCAGCGGATCCGAGCTTGCGCAGCCCGTCCACGGCTCGCAGCAGGGTGGCCCCAGGGGAGGTCTCCGTCATGCCGTAAGCCTGCGAGATGGTCAGCCCGCGCTCGGCATACTGGCGCAGCAGGCTCTCCGGCACGGGCGACCCGCCGCAGATGAGGGTGCGCAGGCTGCTCAGGTCCGCGTCGGCCCACCTGGGAGAGTGCAGCAGGGACAGGTACATGGTCGTCACACCGAACAGGTGCGTCACGCGATGGGTGCCGATCTTCTCCAGAGCCGAGTCGGCGTCCCACGACTGCTCCAGGATCGCCGTGCCGCCTTTGAGCAGCACCGCCATCACCTGCTGGCTCAGGGCTGCAGTGTGGAACATCGGCGCCGCCACGAGCGCGATCTCGTCCCCGCCGAGGTCGACGTCGACCATGAGGTTGAAGACGTTCCACGTGATGTTGCCGTGGGTGAGCATGACTCCCTTGGGCCGTCCGCTTGTCCCAGAGGTGTACTGGATCATGAACAGGTCATCGAGGGTGATCGGCTCGTCGATCGGCGGGGCCGCGCCCTCGACGAAGAGGGCGTCGTAGGAGGGCTCGCCGTCCCGCGGCGACAGCCCCACCGTCTGCAGGCCAAGTGCGCTGACCTCTTCGGAGTCGAGGATCGGCTGGAAGGGCGGCGACCAGATGAACAGCGTCGGTGCGCAGTTGCCCAGGATGTATGCCGTCTCCGGGGGGGTGAGCCGGGTGTTCATGGGCACGAAGACCCCGCCGAGGCGCGCGGTCGCCACCATGACCTCGACGAACTCGGTTCCGTTCGGGCCCAGGTAGACGACGCGATCGCCTCGTTTCACCCCTGCCGCGCGTAGCCCGTGAGCCAGGCGGGTGCACCGGTCGTTCAGCTCGCGGTACGTGCTCGCCCGCCCGCGGTCGAGCAGAGCCACGGTGTCGGGCGCTGTCCGACAACGCCGCGTTGGCCAGGATCCGATACCGCCATCTCGCATCGCGAACCTCCATGGTCGTCTGGTCGGGGCTACGTTCCTCGAACGCTGGCTCGACCGGAGTCTAGGGATCGCCCACCTGTGCTGTCTGCGTGCTGGAGGTCCTCGTTGGGCCTGCGGACCCCATGCGAGATGCCTGCGGGCGGCCGGGGACCGGTTCGTGCTGGTTTCTGCGTCGGGCGCCGCGAGCGTGTAGTCTTCCGGACGCACGACCGGTAGGAGTCCTGCTCCTGCTGACGCCCCAATAGCTCAGACGGCAGAGCGTTTCCATGGTAAGGAAAAGGTCTAGGGTTCGATTCCCTATTGGGGCTCCGGTCGGTGCCCCAGGGCACGACTGCCAAGGCGGGATAGCTCAGCTGGTCAGAGCGCACGACTCATAATCGTGAGGTCGCGGGATCGAGCCCCGCTCCCGCTACAAATGGCCGCGTGGATGGACACTAGAGTCAGACCGAGAAAGTGCAGGTAAGCCGTGGCCACCAAGACCGCCGACGTCCGCCCCAAGATCACCATGGCCTGCGTCGAGTGCAAGAACCGCAACTACATCACCCGCAAGAACCGCCGCAACGACCCCGACCGGCTCTCGATGAACAAGTTCTGCCCGAACTGCGGCAAGCACACCGAGCACCGCGAGACCCGCTGACCCGCTCGCCCCGCTCCGGCTCCGCAGGGTGCGGCCATGACCCGCGTCGGAACTCTGGATGTGCTGCCCATCTGCCTCGGCGGCAACGTTTTCGGCTGGACGGCTAACGAACCGGCGACGTATGCCGTCCTGGACGCCTTCACCGAAGGCGGCGGCTCCTTCGTCGACACCTCCGACTCGTACTTCCAGTCCGCACCCGGAAACAGCGGCGGCGAGTCCGAGACCCTCATCGGGGGCTGGCTACGGGCCCGCGGAGCGCAGGCGCGCGACCGGCTGGCCATCGCCACCAAGGTCGGCAAGTGGAACCAGCGCCTCGGCCTGAGCCGAGCCAACGTCCGGGCTGCCCTCGACGACTCGCGCCGACGCCTCGGCACCGACGTCATCGACCTGTACTACGCACACGAGGACGACCCGACGCAGCCGGTCGAGGACATCATCGCCACGTTCGACGAGCTGATCCGCGAGGGCTCGGTCCGCAACTACGGGCTGTCCAACTTCGGACTGCAGAGGTTCACCGCCGCGCTCGAGGCGGCCGTGAGTGCTGGGTATGCCGTGCCCGCTGCCTTGCAGCCCGACTACAGCCTGGTGCACCGGGGCGAGGTCGAGGCCACCGGCCTGGGCGCCGCTGCGGTGGAGCACGGCGTCGCCCTGGTCCCCTACTACGCCCTCGCCTCGGGCTTTCTCACCGGCAAGTACCACCGCGGTGAGGCGGCAACCGGGAGTCGGGCGCCGCGCGTCACGGCATACCTCACCGACGAGGGCTTCCAGGTCCTCGACGTGTTGCAGGCCGTCGCGGAGGGGGTGGGGGCGCCGCTTGCGTCGGTCGCGCTTGCGTGGCTGCGCTACCAGCCCGGGGTGGCCGCGCCCATCGCGAGCGCCAGCCGCCCCGAGCAGGTGAGCGCGCTGGTGGAGTCCGCCCGGGTGGCGCTATCACCCGAGCAGGTGGACCGGCTCACGAGGGTCTCCGAGCCGTTCGTCGCGTCCGGTCGATAGGCTCGCCCCATGTTGGTCAACGAGGACTACGTGGGGCGCGCCTACCCGCCCCACCCGCCGTACACCGTCAGCGCCGCGAAGATCAAGGAGTTCGCCGAAGCTGTGGGGTCCACCGACCCGGTGCACACCGACCCGGAGGTCGCTCGAGCCCGCGGCTACCGCGACGTCATCGCGCCGCCCACGTTCGCCGTAATCATCTCGCAGCGGCCGGAGTTCGCCTTTCTCAACGACCCCGAGAACGGCATCGAGTTCGGCAAGGTCCTGCACGGTGAGCAGGGGTTCACCCACCACCGGCCGCTCACCGCTGGTGACGTGGTGGTGGCCACCCTGAACATCGAGGCGGTGCGGGCGGCCGGGGCCAACACCATGATCGCTGTCCGGACCGAGCTCACGGCCGGCGACGAGCCGGTGTGCACCGCCAACTCAACGATCGTCGTCCGAGGAGACTGACCAGTGAGCACCGTCCCAACCCTGCAGCAGGTCAACGTCGGCGACCCGATCCCCAGCAAGACCGTCCACATCGACCGCCCGACGCTCGTGCAGTATGCCGGTGCCTCCCTGGACCGCAACCGGATCCACTGGGACGAGCCGTTCGCGAAGAAGATGGGCCTGCCCACCGTCATCGCCCACGGCATGTACACCATGGGCGCCGTCGGAACGGTCGTGGCGGACTGGGTCGGCGACGCCGGCCGGGTCGTGCAGTACTCGACCCGGTTCACCGGCATGGTCCCGGTCGACTACGAGGCGGGAGCCGACGTCGAGGTCACCGGTGCGGTCACCGCGGTCGAGCCCGAGCACAAACGCGCCACCGTGGAGCTCACCGTGACCCACAACGGCGCCAAGGTCCTGGGCAAGTGCCAGGCCGTGGTGCAGCTCGACTGACCTCGCCTGCCGCACCCGTGGCGCAGGCCCGCGACATCCCGCTGGCGCCGCTGACCACGATGCGGGTTGGCGGCCCCGCCGACCGGCTGGTCACCGCGTCGACGACGGCGCAGCTCGTCGAGTCGGTGCGGGAGGCAGACGCCGCGGCCCAGCCCGTGCTCGTGCTCTCCGGGGGCTCCAACGTGGTCGTCGCCGACGACGGGTTCCGCGGCACGGTCGTCCGGGTGGCCACGCAGGGTGTCGAGGTCGAGTCCGCGGACTTCTGCGGCGGGGTCAGCGTGCGCGTCGCGGCGGGGCAGGCGTGGGACGCGGTCGTGGCCCGCGCCGTCGCCGCGGGGTGGTCAGGGATAGAGGCCCTGTCCGGCATACCCGGATCTGCCGGGGCCACGCCGATCCAGAACGTCGGCGCCTACGGGCAGCAGGTCGCCTCGACCATCGCGCAGGTGCGGGTGTGGGACCGCCACCGAGGCGCGGTGCGCACATTGGCGAACGCCGACTGCGGGTTCACCTATCGCGACTCCGTTTTCAAGCGTTCGGTCGGCCGATACGTCGTTCTCGAGGTGGTCTTGCAGCTTCCCGTCGGCGACCTCTCGGCGCCGATCCGATACCCCGCCCTGGCCGACGAGCTCGAGGTGCCCGAGGGCGCGCGGGTGCCGCTCGCGCAGGCCCGCTACGCGGTGCTGGCGCTGCGCCGGCGCCGAGGCATGGTCCTGGACGAGGCCGACCACGACACGTGGAGCTGTGGGTCGTTCTTCACCAACCCCGTTCTCGGGGCAGACGCGTTCGCCAGGTTGCGCTCCGGCACAGCGAAGCGCGGTGCGATGCCCTGCTGGCCCGCCGTGGACGGGTCGGTGAAGACGAGCGCCGCCTGGCTGATCGAGCAAGCGGGATACCCCAAGGGCTTTGGTATGCCGGGCCCGGCGGCGCTGTCGACCAAGCACCCCCTGGCGGTGACCAACCGGGGCGGCGCGACTGCGTACGAGGTGGTGGCGCTGGCCCGGCAGATACGCGACGGCGTCGCGGACGCGTTCGGCGTGACGCTCGTCAACGAGCCCGTTCTGGTGGGATTGACGCTCGACGAATAGCCACCCCGGCGCCGAAGCCGAGTACCCGGCGAATGACCGGAGGTAAAACCGAGCAATGGAGTGGAACAGGCTCGCTAGCGCACGTCCGCACCTCCAGCACCCAGCCGGGTGGAGGTAAAACCGATCGGTGGAGGTGAAAGCGATCGCTCTACCGCTCGCCTACACATCCATCCACGGCAAGAGGCCGCGCTCAGCCGACCAGCTGGGCGCTGAACACCGTCTTGGGGAAGGTCTGCCCACTGTCGGTGACCCGTGACGCCGGGCGGGTGTAGTCAAGGCGCAGCGCTGTGGCGGCCTTCGGGTCCACCTTGAACACCAGCCATCCGGTGCCGGTCTGCCCGTTGGGCATCTCGGGCGGCAAGATCGTCAAGCCGGCCGCCTGCAGACTCGGGTTGATGATCGCGTCCGGGCGGTTGGGGTACGACGCGGTTGAGCCGATCGAGAAGTCCACGGTGCGCAAGGCGGCCGTGTAGGTCACACCCGGAGTCCAGGTCATCTCGACCCCGACGAGCTCGAAAGCCTGCGCCTCGTCGGACTTCGGGTCGGGCCACGGCAGGCCCCGAGCCATCCGCAGCACCTTGATCTCATGGCCGAGGTCTGGGTCCTTGATCACCTTGTCAACCTGAACGAACGTGGTGGGCAAGGCGATCGGTGTGGGCGGTGCCGAGCTTGCCGGCGGCGCCGACGCGGCCGTCGTTTGGCTGTCAGCGGTCGTCATCGCAGGGAGCGTCGCCGTCGTGGGCGAGCTCGGGCTGGTCTCGGGTGTGGCACTCGCGATCGGCGCCGGCTCGTTCGAGGAGCAGCCGGCCAGGACGGTCGCCACAATCAGGGCGGTGACCGGCCAAACCGGGCGTGCTGCGCTCACCCATTCACCCTACGTTGGGGCCCAGCACGCCGCTCACCAGCCCCGCCACATCGGGGGGCGCCGCCGGTCCAGCCAGCCAACGTTCTAGGTCGCGCAGGGCAGGAGCGCGAATGTGTACGGGTGCCCGGCTTCCAGCGAACGAGGCTCGGGCCAGCAGAGCCAGCCCCTCATCGTCGAAGCCCAGGGCGTCGCGGGCCAGGGCGTACTGGTCGACGAGCCGGGTACCGAACAGCAGCGGGTCGTCGGCGCCCAGTGCGACCGGTATGCCGCGGGCGACCACCTCTGCCAAGGGGACCTGGTCCGGTGCGGCATACACGCCGAGAGCAACATTGCTGCCCGGGCACATTTCTAGCGTGACGCCCGCATCGGCGACCTCGTCCAGCACCCGCGGGTCCTCGACGCACCGCACCCCGTGGCCGATCCGGTCGGGTCGCAGGATCGACAGCGTCTCCTGGACGGCAGTGGGCCCGAGCAGCTCGCCGCCATGTGGCACGAGCGCCAACCCTGCCCGGCGCGCGATGGCGAACGCCGGGGCGAAGTCGCCGGTCTGGCCGCGCCGCTCGTCGTTGGACAGGCCGAAGCCGACGACCGTCCCGGGCCCGTCGCCGGCATACCGTGCCGCGAGCCGGGCGAGGGTGCGCGCGTCGAGCGGGTGCCGGACCCGCGATGCTGCGACGATGACGCCGACGCCGACGCCGGTGGAGCGGCTGGCGGCCTGGGCCTCGTCCAGGACGATCTCCAGGGCTGGGGTGATGCCACCGACGAAGTGGCCGTAGGTGCTCGGCTCTATCTGAATCTCCAGCCACCGCGAGCCCTCGCGGGCATCGTCCTCGGCAGCCTCGCGGACGATGCGGCGCAGGTCGGCCTCGCCGCGCACACACGCGCGGGCCAGCTCGTAGAGGCGCTGGAACCGAAACCAGCCCCGTTCGTCGGTGGCGTGCAGCCGTGGCGGCCAGCTCGCCGTGAGCGCGTCGGGAAGTCGCACCCCGTGCCGGACGGCCAGCTCGGCGAGCGTGCCAATACGCATGGAGCCGGTGAAATGCAGATGCAGATGCGCCTTGGGCAGCTCCCGCAGAGACCGAGCGCTCAGTCGTCCTGGTCCTCGTCGTCAAGGATGTGCATCGCGGCCTCCTCGGCCGACGCGGCGCCACCGTCGATGCCGACGTCACCGGCGAAGACGTCGTCGATGTCGTCGATATCGCGGATGCCCTCGGCCGCGACCAGCCGACCGCTACGACGGCGGCCGGACTGCCCGACGAAGTCCTCGTCGGCGAAGATGGCGTCGGGGTCGTCGCCGCCGAGGCGCTCGCGGCGAGCCTGCACGTCACCGGACTCGTCATCGGCAGCGCTGTAGGCCGAGAACGGGTCGGGCTCCTCCTGCCGGATGCGTTGCTCGAGGCTCTCGTGGTGGGACTGTTCGTATGCCGTGGTCCCGTAGCAGAACGCGCCGCGGGGCCGCTCAGGCGGGGAGTAGCCCTCGTCCAGGATGTCGTCCATCCCTCGGTCGACGAGGGTGTCCCCTGGCTGCAGCTGGTCCTCGTCGTCCACCGACCACACTTCCAAGTCGTCGCCGATGGTGTCGCGGTCGAAGTCCTGGTCGGTGCTCATGGACAAACTCTGCCACGTCGGGAATCACCCGGGGAACCGCTGGTCAACGAGTTGTGCGTCTCAGCGACGGTGCCCTGGCCCGGGTCCGTTTTAGTTGCGCTTGCTCGGTGGGCTCGTTCTTGCCGTCGGACGCGATCGCCCGCCATACTCGCCGCCCCGGTGTCCGCTTTGTGGCAACGGCCCAGATCGGGGGTTTTCGCATGAGGTGGGTTCATCCGGATTGGCCTGGCCGGGCTGCTCGCCCTTGGTTGGGCCGGCGCTACGGCGCTACCCAGCCAGGCAACGTCCTGTCGTGTCTGGCAAAGATGAAGCCGCACCCAGTGGAGTGCAACATGCACCGCTGACATGCCAGGGACCTGGTTCCAGGTCGGCGTGCATTGCGCCGTTGGGCTTTACCTCCCTGCCACCTACACGGCGTGGGGGAATGTGGCCCGCCAAGGCAGTGGCACGTCTACCGCGAGGTGCAACCCGGGCCACTATTACCGAGGCTCCGCAGTACGGTTCAGCTAGGGGGCGAGCTAGTCGAACGTGCCGCCTCCACTCGCGGCGGCGTCAGTTGGGCCGTTCGTCGCGACGAAGGCGGCGCTCGTCGCGATACGACCGGACCGGATTGGCGCGCGCCCGGTGCCTGGAGAGTGCGGCGATAAGGGGTCGACCGTGGTCGGTCCGCGCGCTCGTCGTGGTCGATAGCCAGCCAGACCCCCCACGTGGCCAGGAAAGCACGCCGGTTAGGACCCACTGGACCCGGTTGTCGGGATTCCAGATGGCCCACAGCAGCAAGACCACGCCCGTGAAGGCGAGCGCGTACTTGGCGGCCGACTTCCACCGGACCCGCGAACGCGGTGGGGGAGGAAGGTGGGTGCCGCTCATGGTGCCATAGTGGCAGGTGCGGCGAACATGAGGCAGGGGTGGGCGGGCAACCTGCCCAGAGATCGCTGGGAGGTCCAGTGGTTCGCGCCCCTGCGTCGCGGTCCCGTATGCTGGTCCATCGGTAGCCGACGGCGGCCATGATGCCCATGCCCTCATGTCCCTGACGGCTCCACGTCGGCCCGTCCCCAACGACCCGGCGAAGGGCAATAGCTCAACTGGCAGAGCACCGGTCTCCAAAACCGGCGGTTGGGGGTTCGAGTCCCTCTTGCCCTGCGGCAGGGAGTCGGAAGCGTCGCTTACCCAGATTTCTTTGCAGCACACGTCGACCGAGCAAAGGGAGCCGAGGAAGAGAAGCCCGTGTCCGAGACCAGCGCAGCCAAGTCGCAGCGTCGCCCCACCCGCACCCGAGGCGGGGAGGGCAACGTGCTCACCCGCCTGGTGCGGAGAGTGTCGCTGTTCGTCCGCCAGATCCTCGACGAGCTGCGCAAGGTCGTGCGCCCAACGGGTTCGGAGCTGCTGAACTACACCGTCGTGGTCATTCTCTTCGTGCTGGCCATCATGGCGATCGTGGCCGGGCTGGACTTCGTGTTCCACCGGGTGGTCCTGCTCGTCTTTGCCGGATGAGCAGGTCGGCACCGACAATCGTGACTAGACCTAATAACAACAGCACTCGGGCGGCCGCCGGTGGCCCACCGGCAAAGGAAGTAGGTCGTCAGCGTGACCGAGCACGACGGTGTCCAGGACGCCGACACGAAGCTCGACGCCCGCACGTCCGACGGAGACGACCTTCTGCGGGCCAGCGCGAAGCGTGCTCGAGGAGGTCGGCGCAGCAGGCCAGCCGGCTGGCCGCGGAAGCCAGGCAGACGAGGAAGAGGTCCCGGTCGACCCGGTCGCCGAGTTCAAGACGAAGTTGCGTTCCCTGCCCGGGCGAGTGGTTCGTCGTGCATTCGTATGCCGGGTACGAGAACCGGGTCAAGGCAAACCTCGAGACGCGCATCGTCTCGCTCAACATGGAGGACTACATCTTCGAGATCCAGGTCCCCATGGAAGACGTGACCGAGATCAAGAACGGCCAGAAGAAGCAGGTCCGGCAGCGTCCGGATGCCCGGCTACGTGCTCGTGCGCATGGACCTGACCGACGAGTCGTGGGGGGCGGTCCGGCATACCCCCGGGGTAACCGGATTTGTCGGCAATGCCCACCAGCCGATCCCGCTGAGTATCGACGAGGTCCATGCGATGCTGGCCCCGGAGCTGCAGGCGGCGACTCCGGCCGCGGGTGCGTCCGGTGCCGGGGCCGGCGGTGGAAGGCCAAGGAAATCCGGGTTCTCGACTTCGACATCGGCGAGTCGGTCACCGTCATGGAGGGCCCGTTCGAGACCCTGCGCGGCCACGATCTCCGAGATCAACGCCGACACCCAGAAGCTCAAAGTTCTGGTCTCCATCTTCGGTCGGGAGACCCCAGTCGAACTGTCCTTCACCCAGGTCGCCAAGATCTGAGCCGAAATCTGACCGAAGATTGACCTTGTCAAACACACGTTAAGGACCAACCGAGAATGCCTCCCAAGAAGAAGAGGGTCGCCGGCTTTATCAAGCTGCAGATCCAGGCTGCCCAGGCCACCCCGCGCCACCCGTCGGGCCGGCATTGGGCCAGCACGGGGTGAACATCATGGAGTTCGTCAAGGCGTACAACGCAGCGACCGAGGCTCAGCGCGGCAACGTCATTCCCGTGGAGATCACCGTCTTCGAGGACCGCTCGTTCACGTTCGTCACGAAGACGCCACCGGCTGCCGAGCTGATCAAGAAGGCCGCGGGCGTGGCAAAGGGCTCCAGCGAGCCGAACCGGACCAAGGTCGCCAAGCTGTCGGCCGACCAGGTCCGCGAGATCGCGCAGCAGAAGCTGGAGGACCTCAACGCCAACGACATCGAAGCCGCCGCCAAGATCATCGCCGGCACAGCGCGCTCGATGGGCGTCACCACCGAGGGCTACTGAGGCCCGACGCCATCGGGATCGGGCAGGCGTCAGGCGCTGACCCGTCGACCACACCTGCGAATCACACCAAGGAGCAGCATGAAGCACAGCAAGGCCTACCGGGCCGCGCAGGAGAAGATCCAGCCGGGGCGGCTGTACCCACCGCTGCAGGCCGTTCGCCTGGCCCAAGAGACGTCACCCAGCACGTTCGACGGCGACCGTCGAGGTCGCGCTTCGGCTCGGGGTGGACCCGCGCAAAGCCGACCAGATGGTGCGTGGCACCGTCAACCTCCCACACGGCACCGGCAAGACCGCCCGGGTCCTGGTGTTCGCCAGCGGGGACAAGGCGCAGGCAGCTCGCGATGCGGGCGCGGACTACGTCGGCTCGGACGAGCTGATCGAGAGGATCACCGGCGGCTGGCTGGACTTCGACGCCGTGGTCGCGACCCCCGACCTGATGGGCAAGGTCGGCCGGCTCGGCCGGGTTCTCGGTCCGCGTGGCCTGATGCCCAACCCCAAGACCGGGACCGTGACGATGGACGTCGCCAAGGCGGTCACCGAGATCAAGGGTGGCAAGATCGAGTTCCGCGTCGACAAGCACGCCAACTTGCACTTCATCATCGGCAAGGTCTCCTTCAACGAGAAGGCTCTCGTGGAGAACTACGCGGCCGCCCTCGAGGAGGTTCTCCGGCTCAAGCCCGCCGCATCCAAGGGCCGATATCTGACGAAGGCGACGATCACGACCTCGATGGGGCCGGGCGTCCCATGGACCACAACCGGACCCGCAGCCTGCTCGTCGAGGACGAGAGCGCCTAACCCGGTCATCGGGCATGGGCGTGCTGGAGGACGCGATCGGGCGGATGCAGCCGCCCTCGGTGGAGCACGTCCGTGCTGCCCAGCAGCGCCAGGCGATCCTCAGCAAGCCCCCGGGTCGCTGGTCTTCTTGGAGGAGCTCGGCTGCGCGTTCAGCTGGGATGTATGCCGCGTGCCCGCCGCCTGAATCGTCACCGGTTGCGGTCGCCATCTTTGCGGGTGACCACGGTGTGCATGCCAGGGCGTAACCCCGTGGCCTCAGCAGGTCACCGCCCAGATGGTGGCCAACTTCCTGGCCGGTGGCGCCGTCATCAATGCCGTGGCCCGTCAGGTCGGTGCCGACGTCCTCGTCGTGGACGTCGGGGTCGCGGCCGACCTGCCGCAGGCGCCCAACCTGTTGGCTTGCAAGGTCGCCCATGGCACGGCCGACCTGGCGACCGGGCCCGCGATGACCCACGGCGAGGCACCAGGCCGTTGACGTGGGCATCGACGTTGCCACCTCGCTGGCGCGGCAGGGCTATCAGCTGCTCGTGGCAGGCGACATGGGGATCGCGAACACGACTGCCTCGGCGGCCCTCGTTGCGGTCTTCACCGGTCGGCCGCTCGCCGAGGTGACCGGCCGGGGACCGGCATCGACGACAGACCTTGCCCGCAAGGTCGCCGTGATCGAGCGAGCGATCGCCGAGCGCGCGTTATCGCCGCTGACCCGCTGGAGGCCCTCGCCCAGGTCGGAGGGTTCGAGCACGCCGCCTCGCCGGATTCCTCATCGGCGCGGCCGCAACCGCACCCCAGTCATGCTCGACGGGGTGATCGGCTGCTCTGCCGCACTGGTGGCCAGGCACTGGCACCGAACGCGACGGCATACTGGGTCGCGGGCCACCGCTCCGCCGAGCCGGGCGCCAGCGCAGCGCTGCGCACGCTGGGACTCCGCCCGCTCCTCGATCTGGGCCTGCGCCTCGGCGAGGGCTCCGGGGCTGTGCTGGCGGTGCCGCTCGTGCGGGCCGCCGCGCGGGTGTTCGGCGACGTCGCCACGTTCGAGTCCGCAGGCGTCACCGCTCCACTCGCTAGCGGAGTTTTGACCGAGCCCGGATGGAGCCCGTACCCTAAGTGGCGACCAACGACCGCCGGTCGTCTGAGCCGCTCGCCCGGGAGGCCCAGACCGAAGGTCCCGCGCGAGCGGGCGACCTGCGCAGGCCACGAACGCAGACGGTATGCCGGTCAGCTGGCCGGACCCGCGGTGAACCACCGGATGCCCCGTGCGCCTTGCGCCGGGGCCTTTTCCGTGTCGGGTCCTCGGCGCACCGCCCAAGTCCCCAGCCGAAGGAGGCCGGATGGCCACCGCTGAGAAGTCAGCCACCATCGCCGAGCTCGCTGAGCACTTCCGCAGCTCAAACGCGGCCGTGCTCACCGAGTACCGCGGGCTAACCGTCAAGCAGCTCACCGCGCTGCGCACCTCGCTACGGGATCATGCGACGTATGCCGTGGTGAAGAACACCCTCACCGAGCTCGCCGCCAAGCAAGCCGGCGTCACTGCCTTCGAGGGGCAGCTCGTCGGTCCGTCGGCCATCGCGTTCGTGTCGGGTGACCCCGTCGTGGCGGCCAAGGAACTGCGCGACTTCGCCAGGGCCAACCCGGTGCTCGTCATCAAGAGCGGGGTCCTGGACGGCAAACCCCTTACGGCCGATGAAATCCGCCGGCTGGCCGACCTGGAGTCGCGCGACGTCCTGCTCGCCAAGCTCGCCGGCGCCATGAACGCCTCGCTCACCAAGGCCGTCCACCTGTTCGCTGCGCCGCTGTCGCAGGCTGCCCGGGTCGTCGGGGCGCTGCGCGCCAAGGTCGAGGCCGAGGGTCCGCAGGACTCCGCGGCGCCCGCGATTGCGGACAGCCCAGTTCCCGATGCTGCTCCCGACACCGACGAGAGCTGACCCGTTCAGACCCAAAGACAGAAGAGAGAGGAAACCCATGGCCAAGCTCAGCACCGACGAGCTCCTTGACGCGTTCAAGGAGATGACTCTCATCGAGCTCTCGGAGTTCGTCAGCAAGTTCGAGGAGACCTTCGGGGTCACCGCCGCCGCCCCGGTCGCCGTCGCGGCTGCGGCCCCCACCGGCGGAGGGGCCGAGACCCCGGCCGAGGAGGAGAAGGACGAGTTCGACGTCGTCCTCGAGGCCGCCGGTGAGAAGAAGATTCAGGTCATCAAGGAGGTCCGCACGCTCACCAGCCTGGGCCTCAAGGAGGCCAAGGACCTCGTCGACGGGGCTCCGAAGCCGGTCCTGGAGAAGGTCGACAAGGGCGCGGCCGAGAAGGCCAAGGAACAGCTTGAGAGCGCGGGAGCGACCGTCTCGCTCAAGTGACATCCCGATGGTGAGCCCGGCCCTGGACCCGGCGGAGGTCGCCCGTTACGCGCGTCAGCTGCTGCTGCCGCAAGTGGGTATGCCGGGCCAGGCTCGCCTGTCGCAGTCGCGTGTCCTCGTGCTCGGGGCCGGGGGCCTGGGGTCCCCGGCCTTGCTCTATCTTGCGGCTGCCGGCGTGGGCACGTTGGGCGTCGTCGACGATGACGTCGTCGAGGCCGCCAACCTGCACCGCCAGGTGGTCCACGCCGCGGACGCGGTGGGCCGGCCCAAGACCCGGTCCGCGGCCGAGTCGATCGGCCGGACCAACCCCGCCACGACCGTGATCGAGCACCGCGCGCGGCTGGGACCGGACAACGCGGTGGACCTCATCGGAGGCTACGACGTCGTCGTCGACGGCTCGGACACCTTCGCCACCCGCTATGCCGTCAGCGACGCATGCGTGCAGCTCGGGCTGGCGCACGTGTGGGGCTGTGTGCTCGGCTTCGAGGGACAGGCATCGGTGTGGTGGGCCGGTCACGGGCCGTGCTACCGGTGTGCTTTCCCGGAACGGTCAGGGCAGGCCGCGGTGCTCTCATGCGCGCAGGCGGGCGTCCTCGGGCCGGTCTGCGCGGCCATCGGAGCGGTCCAGGCCACGGAGGTTCTCAAGCTGCTGCTTGGCGTCGGGGAACCCCTCGTGGGCCGGCTGCTCCTGCACGACGCGCTGCGCCAGTCGTGGGACGTTCTGCCGGTCCGCGCTGACCCAGCCTGCCCTGCCTGCGGCGACCCTGCGTGGCCGAGTACGCGCCCTGACGTAGGCAGGGGATCCAGGCAGGTGGGCCCAGCAGGGGAGCACGGCGACCCGGCATGGGCAGTGCCTCAGATCGAGCCGGGAGGTCTCCCGGCCTACCTGGCCAGCTCCGGGGCAGTTCTGGTCGATGTCCGCGACGAGTCGGAACGAGCGGCCGCGGCGATCCCCGGGGCAGTCGCGGTTCCCTTGGCGCAGTTCCACTCTGGAACGGCGTTCACCCGGCCTGAGCTGGCCGATCCGGCCCGGCCGGTGGTCGTGTACTGCCTGACCGGCGCCCGCTCGGAGCAGGCCGCCCGTCTGGGCGCACGAGCAGGCTATCCGCGGATCGCGAACTTACGCGGTGGGCTGCGGGCGTGGCTCGAGACCGCCGGGCCTGGCCAGCCGGCGACCTAGCGAGCAGCCCGCGACATGCGACACGATTCATCGTTGCTGCCGGCATACCTTGACGCGGGGCCACTGAGCCGTCATCCTTCAAGCATCGAGCGAGACCTTGCCAGCGTCGCGCCATGTGGTTGTGCCTCCGGGACTTGACTCGATTGGACATGCATGCCTTCAGTAGGGTAATGTTCCCCCTTGCGCTGCTCACGTCCTCCTTCCTGGTCTCTCCCTCGAGCACTTCGTGCTGATACATCGCCGTGCCCGTCGCAGGATCGGGTCTCTCGCGTGACGCGGTGTGACCATCACGAATAGCAGGCCTGTGGAAGGACCCCCGTTGGCTGCCTCGCGCACCGTGTCCCAGAACCAGATTTCGGCACGGACGGCGTCGGGTCGCCTGTCCTTCGCCAAGATCCACGAACCCCTAGAGGTGCCAGACCTACTGGCCCTGCAGACCGAGAGCTTCGACTGGCTGCTCGGCAACGAGCGGTGGCAGGCCCGGGTGGCCGACGCCGTGGCCGCCGGGCGTACCGACGTGCCGGACCGCTCCGGCCTGGAGGAAATCTTCGAGGAGATCTCCCCGATCGAGGACTTCTCGGGATCGATGTCGCTCTCCTTCCGCGACCACCGTTTCGAGGAGACCCGCAAGTCCATCGAGTCGTGCAAGGAGCGCGACCAGACCTATGACGCCCCGCTGTTCGTCACGGCGGAGTTCATGAACACCAACACTGGCGAGATCAAGAGCCAGACGGTCTTCATGGGCGACTTCCCCCTGATGACCGAGCGCGGCACGTTCATCATCAACGGCACCGAGCGGGTGGTGGTGTCGCAGCTGGTCCGCAGCCCGGGTGCCTACTTCGAGCGCACCCCCGACAAGACCTCCGACAAGGACATCTTCACCGCGCGGATCATCCCGAGCCGGGGTGCGTGGCTCGAGTTCGAGATCGACAAGCGCGACATGATCGGCGTGCGGGTCGACCGCAAACGCAAGCAGTCGGTGACCGTGCTGCTCAAGGCCCTCGGCTGGAGCAACGACCAGATCCTGGAGGGCTTCGGCGGATACGAGTCCATGCGGGTGACCCTGGAGAAGGACCACACCCAGGGCCAGGACGACGCCCTGCTCGACATCTATCGCAAGCTGCGCCCGGGCGAGCCGCCGACCAAGGAGGCCGCTCAGACCCTGCTCGACAACCTGTACTTCAACCCCAAGCGTTACGACCTGGCCAAGGTCGGTCGGTACAAGCTGAACAAGAAGCTGGGGGTCGGAGCGCCGTTGAGCGCTTCGACACTGTCAATCGACGACATCGCTGCGACGATCAGGTACCTCGTCGCGCTGCATGCCGGGGAGTCGGTCGTCGCTGGCAAGCGCGACGGCGTCGAGGTCGAGCTTCTCGCCGAAACCGATGACATCGACCACTTCGGCAACCGGCGCCTGCGTAGTGTCGGCGAGCTGATCCAGAACCAGGTCCGCACCGGTCTGTCCCGGATGGAGCGGGTAGTCCGCGAGCGGATGACGACCCAGGACGTCGAGGCGATCACGCCGCAGACGCTCATCAACATCCGCCCGGTCGTCGCCTCGATCCGCGAGTTCTTCGGCACCAGCCAGCTGTCCCAGTTCATGGACCAGAACAACCCCCTTGCGGGCCTGACCCACAAGCGGCGCCTGTCTGCGCTCGGGCCCGGTGGTCTATCTCGGGACCGGGCCGGCATGGAGGTGCGAGACGTCCACTCGTCGCACTACGGGCGCATGTGCCCCATCGAGACCCCGGAAGGCCCCAACATCGGGCTGATCGGGTCGCTGGCCTCCTACGGGCGGATCAACGCGTTCGGGTTCGTCGAGACCCCGTACCGCAAGGTCGTGGCCGGCAGGGTCACCGAGGAGGTGCACTACCTCTCGGCCGACGAGGAAGACCTCTACGTCAAGGCCCAGGCCAACGCGATGCTGAACCCGGACGGCACGTTCGCCGAAGACCGTGTCCTGGTCCGCACGAAGGGCGGCGAGCTCGAGTACATCCCCGGCAACGATGTCGACTACATGGACGTCTCGCCGCGCCAGATGGTTTCCGCGGCCACCGCACTGATCCCCTTCCTCGAGCACGACGACGCCAACCGCGCCTTGATGGGCTCGAACATGCAGCGCCAGGCGGTGCCGCTGGTCAAGTCGGAGGCACCCCTGGTCGGCACCGGCATGGAGCTACGTGCCGCGATCGACTCCGGCGACGTCGTCATCGCGGAGGCATCCGGTGTGGTCACCGAGGTCAGCGCAGACCTGGTCACGGTCGCCCAGGACGATGGCGGGCACCGCACCTACCGGATCGCCAAGTTCGATCGCTCCAACCAGGGCAACTGCTACAACCAGGTCGTCCTCGTCGACGAGGGGGACCGGATCGAGACGGGTGCGGTCATCGCCGACGGCCCGGCGACTGAGGGCGGCGAGATGGCCCTCGGACGCAACCTGCTCGTTGCGTTCATGCCCTGGGAAGGGCACAACTACGAGGACGCGATCATCCTGTCGCAGCGTCTGGTCCAGGACGACATCCTCTCCTCGATCCACATCGAGGAGCACGAGGTCGATGCCAGGGATACCAAGCTGGGTCCCGAGGAGATCACCCGGGACATTCCGAACGTCTCGGACGAGGTACTGGCCGATCTTGACGAACGCGGCATCATCCGCATCGGCGCCGAGGTGCGCGACGGCGACCTGCTCGTCGGTAAGGTCACCCCCAAGGGGGAGACCGAGCTGACCCCGGAGGAGCGCCTGCTTCGCGCCATCTTCGGCGAGAAGGCCCGGGAGGTCCGGGACACCTCGCTGAAGGTGCCGCACGGTGAGACCGGGACCGTCATCGGGGTGAAGGTCTTCGACAAGGATGATGGGGACGACCTGCCTCCCGGCGTGAACCAGCTGGTCCGGGTCTACGTCGCCAACAAGCGCAAGATCACCGACGGCGACAAGCTCGCCGGACGGCACGGCAACAAAGGGGTCATCTCCAAGATCATGCCCATCGAGGACATGCCCTTCCTCGAGGACGGCACCCCGGTCGACGTCGTCCTCAACCCGCTCGGCGTCCCCGGCCGGATGAACATCGGCCAAATCCTTGAGCTGCACCTAGGGTGGGCGGCGTCGCGCGGTTGGGAGATCGACGGCACCCCCGACTGGGCCCGCGCCATCCCGGCCGAGAACTACAACGCCCCGGCAGGAACGCGGGTCGCGAGCCCGGTCTTCGACGGGGCCGACGAGGGTGTCATCACCGGTCTGCTCGAGGCTGCCCGGCCGGCTCGCGACGGCGTACGGCTCGTCGACGCCACCGGCAAGGCCCGCCTGTTCGACGGACGCTCCGGCGAGCCGTTCCCAGACCCTGTGGCGGTCGGCTACATGTACATCCTGAAGCTGCACCACCTGGTCGACGACAAGATCCACGCCCGTTCCACGGGGCCGTACTCGATGATCACCCAGCAGCCGCTTGGTGGTAAGGCCCAGTTCGGCGGCCAGCGCTTCGGCGAGATGGAGGTGTGGGCGCTCGAGGCGTACGGCGCGGCGTACACCCTCCAGGAGCTGCTCACCATCAAGTCCGACGACGTGCCGGGCCGGGTCAAGGTCTACGAGGCGATCGTCAAGGGCGAGAACATCCCCGACTCCGGTATCCCCGAGTCCTTCAAGGTCCTGCTGAAGGAGATGCAGTCCCTGTGCCTGAACGTCGAGGTGCTCTCGGCCGATGGACAGACCCTGGAGATGAAGGAAGCCGACGAGGACGTGTTCCGCGCCGCGGAGGAACTGGGCATCGACCTCTCCCGCCGGGAGCCCAGCAGCGTCGAGGAAGTCTAGGGCAACGATGCGGTATGCCGTGCGCTCACCCTGGTGAGCCTGTCGGCTGAGAACCACAAACCACTCGAAACTGAGAGTAGGTAAGCACGCAGTGCTTGACGTTAACTTCTTTGAAGAGTTGCGGATCGGGCTGGCTACCGCGGATGACATTCGGCAGTGGAGCCACGGCGAAGTCAAGAAGCCGGAGACGATCAACTACCGCACCCTCAAGCCGGAGAAGGAAGGGCTCTTCTGCGAGCGCATCTTCGGGCCCACCCGGGACTGGGAGTGCTCGTGCGGTAAGTACAAGCGGGTGCGCTTCAAGGGCATCATCTGCGAGCGCTGCGGCGTCGAGGTGACTCGCGCCAAAGTCCGCCGCGAGCGGATGGGCCACATCGAGCTGGCTGCTCCGGTGACCCACATCTGGTACTTCAAGGGCGTGCCAAGCCGGCTGGGGTACCTGCTTGACCTGGCGCCCAAGGACCTGGAGAAGGTCATCTACTTCGCGGCATACATGATCACTGCCGTCGACATCGAGCAGCGCCACCAGGACCTGCCCTCGCTTGAGGCGCAGATCCAGGTCGAGCGCAAGGAGCTGGAGAACCGGCGCGACGTCGAGGTTGACGATCGGGCCAAGAGGCTCGAGGCTGACCTTGCCGAGCTGGAGGCCGAGGGCGCCAAGTCCGACGCCCGGCGCAAGGTGCGTGAGTCCGCCGAGCGCGAGATGAACGCAATCCGGCGCCGGTACGAGCAGCAGATCGAGCGCCTCGAACAGGTCTGGGACCGCTTCCGCACCCTCAAGGTGCAAGACCTCGAAGGCGACGAGATCCTGTTCCGGGAGATGCGCGACCGGTTCGGCCTGTACTTCGAAGGCGGCATGGGCGCGACGGCGATCCAGAAACGCCTTGAGACCTTCGACCTGGAGGCCGAGGCCGGGATGCTGCGCGAGGTCATCGCGACTGGCAAGGGCCAGCGCAAGACCCGGGCGCTCAAGCGGCTCAAGGTCGTGACCGCCTTCCAGACCACGACCAACAGCCCAACGGGCATGGTTCTGGACTGCGTGCCGGTCATTCCCCCGGACCTTCGGCCTATGGTGCAGCTGGACGGCGGGCGCTTTGCGACCTCCGATCTCAACGACCTGTACCGCAGGGTCATCAACCGCAACAACCGGCTCAAGCGGCTGCTCGACCTCGGCGCACCCGAGATCATCGTCAACAACGAGAAGCGGATGCTGCAGGAGGCTGTCGACTCGCTGTTCGACAACGGCCGCCGAGGTCGTCCGGTCACCGGCCCGGGCAACCGCCCGCTCAAGTCGCTCTCAGACATGCTCAAGGGCAAGCAGGGCCGGTTCCGCCAGAACCTGCTCGGCAAGCGGGTGGACTACTCCGGCCGGTCGGTCATCGTCGTCGGTCCGCAGCTCAAGCTGCACCAGTGCGGCCTGCCCAAGCAGATGGCGCTCGAGCTGTTCAAGCCGTTCGTCATGAAGCGGCTCGTCGACCTCGACCACGCCCAGAACATCAAGTCGGCCAAGCGCATGGTCGAGCGGTCCCGCCCGGTGGTGTGGGATGTGCTGGAGGAGGTCATCACCGAACACCCGGTGCTGCTTAACCGCGCCCCGACGCTGCACCGCCTGGGCATCCAGGCCTTCGAGCCGCAGCTGGTCGAGGGTAAGGCCATCCAGATCCACCCACTTGTGTGCACGGCGTTCAACGCCGACTTCGACGGCGACCAGATGGCTGTGCACGTGCCGCTGTCGGCCGAAGCCCAGGCCGAGGCGCGGATCCTCATGCTCTCCAGCAACAACATCCTCAAGCCAGCCGACGGACGGCCGGTGACCATGCCGACCCAGGACATGATCATCGGGCTGTACCACCTCACCTGCGTGACGGCCCCGGCATACCAGCAGCCGGTGTCCGACGAGGCGGTGAGCGGCAACGGCCACCGGCCTAGGTCCTTCTCGACACCTGCCGAGGCCAGAATGGCCTACGACGCCGGCGAGATCGGCCTCGGGTCGCTGGTGCGTATCCGCCTTGCGGACATCGTGCCGCCGCTCGGCTTCGAGTCGGCACAGGACCTCGAGCCCGGTCCGGACGGGCGGGTCCCGTCGGTCACCATCGAGACCAGCCTCGGGCGGGCGCTGTTCAACGAGACGCTGCCGGTGGACTACCCGTTCGTCAACGAGCCGGTCGACAAGAAGCGCCTGTCGATGATCGTCAACGACCTGGCCGAGCGGTACTCCAAGGTCCAGGTCGCGGCGTCCCTCGACGCGCTCAAGGAGGCCGGCTTCTTCTGGGCGACCCGCTCGGGCACCACGGTTGCCATCACCGACGTGATCACGCCGCCGCGCAAGGGCGAGATCATCGAAGAGTACGAGGGCCGGGCGGCCAAGGTGCAACGGCTCTACGACCGCGGTGCGATGACCGACAACGAGCGCCGCGAGGACCTCATCGAGATCTGGAACGAGGCGACCAACGAGGTCGCCAAGGAGATGGTCGCCAACACCCCCGAGAGCAACACCATCTTCCGGATGGTGTCCTCAGGCGCCCGCGGAAACTGGATGCAGCTGCGCCAGATCGCCGGCATGAAGGGCCTGGTGTCCAACCCCAAGGGCGAGATCATCCCTCGCCCCATCCGGGCCAACTTCCGCGAGGGGCTTTCGGTCCTGGAGTTCTTCATCTCGACCCACGGCTCCCGCAAGGGTCTGGCCGACACCGCGCTGCGGACCGCTGACTCCGGATACCTCACTCGGCGCCTGGTCGACGTGTCGCAGGACGTCATCATCCGCGAGGAGGACTGCGGCACCGAGCGTGGCCTCAAGCTGGCGATCGCGGCGACCGATGGGCAGGGCCGGCGGGTGCTGCACGCCGACGTCGAGACATCGGTCTACGCACGCACACTGGCCGAGCCGGTCGAGGTCGACGGTGTGGTGCTGGCCGAGGCCGGCATCGACCTGGGCGACGTCGTCATCGACGCACTCTTCGCCGCTGGTATCGACGACGTGCGGGTCCGGTCGGTCCTCACCTGCGACAGCCGGGTCGGCACGTGCGCCATGTGCTACGGGCGGTCGCTGGCGACCGGCAAGCTGGTCGACATCGGCGAGGCGGTCGGCATCATCGCGGCCCAGTCCATCGGCGAGCCAGGCACCCAGCTGACCATGCGGACCTTCCACATCGGGGGGGTCGCCGGCGACGACATCACCCAGGGTTTGCCGCGGGTCATCGAGCTGTTCGAGGCCCGTACTCCCAAGGGCGTCGCTCCGATCGCCGAGGCGACCGGGCGGGTCCGTGTGGAGGACACCGACAAGACCCGCCGGATCGTCCTGGTGCCCGACGACGGGTCCGACGAGCACTCCTACCCGGTCAGCAAGCGGGCCCGCCTCATGGTCGCCGAGGGTGACCACATCGAGGTCGGCATGCAGCTGGTCCAAGGCGCCATCGACCCCAAGCAGGTGCTGCGCATCCTCGGTCCGCGCTCGGTCCAGATGCACCTGGTCGACGAGGTCCAGAGCGTCTACCGCCAGCAGGGTGTCTCGATCCACGACAAGCACATCGAGGTCATCGTGCGCCAGATGTTGCGGCGGGTGACCGTGATCGAGGCCGGCGAGGCTGACCTCATCCCGGGCGACCTGGCCGAGCGAGGGCGCTTCGAGGACGAGAACCGTCGGGTTGTCTCGGAGGGCGGCAAGCCGGCCTCCGGACGGCCTGAGCTGATGGGCATTACCAAGGCCTCGCTCGCGACCGAGTCCTGGCTCTCGGCTGCCTCGTTCCAGGAGACCACGCGGGTCCTTACCCAGGCGGCCATGGAGGCCAAGTCCGACCCGCTGCGTGGCCTCAAGGAGAACGTCATCCTCGGCAAGCTCATCCCGGCCGGCACTGGCCTGCCGCGCTACCGCAACATAACGGTCGAGCCGACCGAGGAGGCCAAGGCGGCCATGTACTCGATGCCGAACTACGACGTCTACGACTACTCGCAGTTCGGGTCGGGCTCGGGTGAGGCCGTCCGCCTCGACGATCTCAACCTCGATGAGCTGGGCCGCAACTAGCGGGCACTGGGCACGTCTTAGGGCACGGTATGCCGGCCACCCGGCATACCGTGCCCCTTTCCTTCGCTCTCAGCGAAGCTGACGACCTTAGTCCCTCGCCAAAACCCGCGCGTGGTGGAATGGTGCAGCTTGAGCCGCGCACCGGTTGGCCCCCACACCTGGAAGGACCCCCATGACGACCCGATACGTGTTCGACTTCTCCGAGGGCGACAAGGAGCAGAAGGCACTCCTTGGCGGGAAAGGCGCCAACCTCGCCGAGATGGTGAAGATCGGCCTGCCCGTTCCTGCTGGGTTCACGATCACGACTGACGCCTGCCGCGTGTACCTCAACGAGGGCAAGGCCCCAGCCGGGCAGGCCGACGAGGTGTCGACACACCTGGGGACCATGGAAAAGGAGATGGGTCACCAGTTGGGCGACCCGAACGACCCGCTTCTGG
Organism: uncultured Actinomycetota bacterium; assembly: GCA_963724925.1. Taxonomy (GTDB): domain Bacteria; phylum Actinomycetota; class Actinomycetes; order Actinomycetales; family Dermatophilaceae; genus Phosphoribacter. Next base: position 147,139 of record CAVRXF010000028.1, read on the forward strand.
TGTCCGTGCGTTCCGGCGCGATGTTCTCCATGCCGGGGATGATGGAGACCGTCCTGAACATCGGCCTCAACGACAAGTCCGTCGAAGGGCTGGCCGCACTGTCCGGTAACCCGCGTTTCGCGTGGGACTCCTACCGGCGCCTGCTGCAGATGTTCGGCAAGACGGTCCTGGATATCGAGGGTCATGAGTTCGAGTCCAGGATCGAGGGCATGAAGGCGGCCCGCGGTGTCAAGCAGGACATCGAGCTGGACGCTTCCGACCTGCAGCAGCTGGTCGGCGAGTTCAAGTCGGTCATCGAGGCCGAGACCGGCAAGCCCTTCCCGCAGGAGCCGCGCGAGCAGCTGGATGCCGCGGTCGAGGCAGTGTTCCGCTCCTGGATGGGTGACCGGGCGGTGCTCTACCGCCGCCAGGAGCGCATCCCGCACGACCTGGGCACCGCGGTCAACGTGCAGGCCATGGTGTTCGGCAACATGTCGGAGGACTCCGGCACCGGGGTGTGTTTCACCCGTGACCCGGGCACCGGCGAGAAGGGCGTCTACGGGGACTTCCTCATGAACGCTCAGGGCGAGGACGTCGTCGCGGGCATCCGTAACGCCGAGCCACTGCACGACCTCGAGGCGGAGGTGCCGGACGCCTACCGGCTGCTGCTGGACAACATGGCCAAGCTCGAGGCGCACTACAAGGACCTCTGCGACATCGAATTCACCATCCAGCGGGGCAAGCTGTGGATGCTACAGACCCGCATCGGCAAGCGCACCGCCGAGGCGGCCTTCAAGATCGCCTGCCAGCTCGTCGACGAGGGGGTCATCGACGAGGACGAGGCGCTGACCCGGGTGTCCGGTCATCAACTGTCGCTGCTCATGTTCCCGCGGTTTGACAAGTCCGGCGAAGTCACCCGGCTGACCAAGGCCGTCGCCGCGAGCCCAGGCGCGGCCGTCGGACGGATCGTGCTGAACTCCAAGGACGCGGCTGAGTGGGCCGAGCGGGGCGAGCGGGTCATCCTCGTGCGCACCGAGACCAACCCGGACGACCTGGTCGGCATGATTGCCTCCGAGGGCATCCTCACCTCGCGCGGGGGCAAGACCAGCCACGCGGCAGTCATCGCCCGTGGCATGGGCGCGCCCTGTGTCTGCGGCGCGGAGGCGCTGCTCATCGACTTCGCCAACAAGCGGGTCACCGTCGACCTGGACACCCCGGTCGTGCTCAACGAGGGCGATCTGGTGTCGATCGACGGCGCCACCGGCGAGGTGTACCTGGGCGAGGTCCCGGTCATGGCCAGCCCGGTCGTCGACTACTTCGAAGGCAAGCTTGCCCCCGACGCTGACGACCTCGTGAACGCCGTCCACCGGATCATGACGACCGCCGACGCCCGCCGCCGGCTGCGGGTGCGGGCCAACTCGGACACCCCCGAAGACTCCGAGCGCGCGGTGCGCTTCGGTGCCGAGGGGATCGGCCTGTGCCGCACCGAGCACATGTTCCTCGGGGACCGCCGCCAGCTCGTCGAGACGCTCATCCTGGCCGACTCCGACGCCGAGAAGGAAGCGGCTCTTGAGGCGCTCCGGCCGCTGCAGCAGGGCGACTTCGAGGGCATCTTCAAGGCGATGGACGGCAAACCGGTCAACATCCGGCTGCTCGACCCGCCGCTGCATGAGTTCCTGCCCAACCTCACCGACCTGTCGGTGAAGGTGGCGGTCGCCGAGGCCACCAAGGGTCAAGCCGACGCCAAAGACGTCCGGATGCTCGCGGCGGTGCACCGGCTGCACGAGTCAAACCCGATGCTCGGCCTTCGGGGCGTGCGCCTTGGCATCGCCATCCCCGGCCTGGTCCGGATGCAGATTCGAGCCATGCTCGACGCGTTTGCCGCACACAAGGCCAGAGGTGGCACCGGCTCGGTGGAGATCATGGTGCCGCTCATCGACACCTACCAGGAGCTGGACATCGTCCGCCAGGAGGCCACCGAGCTGGCCCGGGCCATCGGCCAGGAACCGGGGCCAGGCCAGGAGGTCTCGATCGGGACGATGATCGAGCTGCCGCGGGCGGCCCTCACCGCGGGTCAGATCGCCGAGGTCGCCGATTTCTTCTCGTTCGGCACGAACGACCTCACCCAGACGGCGTGGGGGTTCAGCCGGGACGACGCCGAAGGCGCGTTCTTCTCGCTCTATCTCGACAAGGGCATCTTCCAGGTGAGCCCGTTCGAGGTGCTCGACCGCGATGGTGTCGGTCGACTCGTCAAGCTCGCTGTCGCGGAGGGCCGGGCGACCAAGCCAGGTCTGAAGACGGGTGTCTGCGGTGAGCACGGCGGCGACCCTGAGTCGGTGCACTTCTTCCACGAGGCCGGGCTGGACTACGTGTCCTGCTCGCCGTTCCGGGTTCCCGTCGCCCGTCTGGAAGCCGGGCGTGCCTCGGTGACCGCGGCAGGACCAGCCGCGAGCGCCTGAGCCCCACAAGCCAGAGGCAACTACGTTCGGTGGAGGTGAGATCGTGCGCAAGAACGCACGGTGTCACCTCCACCGTTCGGTTGCGCCTCCGTCATAGGCTCCTGGGCGTGGATAGCGAATCGACCGGCTCAGCGCAGCCATCCTTACAAACCATCGTCGTCCTCACCGAGGTCGCCTTGACCGAGGGCGACGTGCATCGGATGGTCGGGCTGCACGCCGACGAACATTTCGACTACCACGTCCTGGTGCCCGCCGACACCGAGCGCAACGTCCTGGTCAACGTGCTCGACCATCTCACCCTGCTCGACTTCAAGGCGGCTGCCGCCGACTTTCGCTCCCCCGATGCACGACACGCCACGACAACCGCCGACGAGGCGCTGCAGAAGTCCATTGCTGCGATCACCGCGGTCGGCCGATCCGCGTCGGGTGTCGTGACCGAGGACGACCCGCTGCCCGCCCTGCGCGCCGAGGTCGCCGCCACGCGGGCGGCTGAAGTCGTCATCGTGACCGAACCGCACGCCGTCGAGGACACCTTCCATACCGACTGGGCTTCTCGGGCTCGCGAGGAGCTGGGGCTCCCGGTGTTGCACATGTATGCCGGGGACTGGCGCCTCGGCTAGCCCTCCGTTCGTCTGCGTCGATTGGATTTGGGCCCGCCTGCGCCCATTCGGTATTGTGGGGGGCCGTGTCTGGGCTCGCCCGGGCGCATGAGCGGCGGCCTGCCGGCCCTGGCCGGATAACAGCTCCGGAATCCGCTCGATCACTCTCGCCGGGCAGCCGGTGCGGGCCGGGCGTCACGGCGACCGGTGCGGGCCAGCAATCGCAGGGGAGGGAAACCACATCGACACACCCGAGTGCGGGGGCCGGTGCGGGAACAACCAAGGAGCCCGCTCGCGGGCGAACAGACCTAGAACATTACGGAGAACAGGTTGCCCACGATCAACCAGCTGGTGCGCAAGGGCCGCCAGGACAAGGTCGGCAAGACCAAGACCCCGGCCCTCAAGGGCTCGCCGCAGCGTCGCGGGGTCTGCACCCGCGTCTACACCACCACCCCCAAGAAGCCCAACTCCGCGCTGCGCAAGGTGGCGCGGGTCAAGCTCACCAGCCAGATCGAGGTCACGGCATACATCCCTGGCGTCGGACACAACCTGCAGGAGCACTCGATCGTGCTCGTGCGAGGGGGGCGGGTGAAGGACCTACCGGGAGTGCGCTACAAGATCATCCGGGGGTCCCTTGACACCCAAGGGGTCAAGAACCGCAAGCAGGCCCGCTCCCGCTACGGCGCGAAGATGGAGAAGAAGTAATGCCTCGCAAGGGCCCGGCCCCCAAGCGACCGCTGCTCGTCGACCCGGTCTACGGCAGCCCGCTCGTCACCGCCCTGGTCAACAAGATCCTGCTCGACGGGAAGAAATCGATCGCCGAGACCATTGTCTATGGTGCCCTGGAAGGCGCTCGGCAAAAGACCGGCAGCGACCCGGTGGTCACTCTTAAACGCGCGCTGGACAATATCCGCCCGTCCCTTGAGGTCAAGTCCCGCCGCGTCGGCGGGGCGACCTACCAGGTTCCGATCGAGGTCAAGCCGCCCCGTGCGACGACCCTTTCGCTGCGTTGGCTCGTCGGGTATGCCCGCCAGCGGCGCGAGAAGACCATGACCGACCGGCTCATGAACGAGATCCTCGACGCGTCCAACGGCCTCGGGGCCGCGGTGAAACGTCGCGAGGACACCCACAAGATGGCCGAGTCCAACCGGGCCTTCGCGCACTACCGCTGGTGAGGCCCCGCTGGCGGGAGCAATGCGGTATGCCGTGCGGCGGGCTTCCCGGGCACCCGGCATACCGTGTCCTGCGCGAGCGGGCACGCACCTACGACTACTTGAGACGAGACGACTGACGTGGCACTCGACGTCCTGACTGACCTCACCAAGGTCCGCAACATCGGGATCATGGCGCACATCGACGCCGGAAAGACGACGACGACGGAGCGCATCCTCTTCTACACCGGCATCAACTACAAGATCGGTGAGGTCCACGACGGCGCTGCCACGATGGACTGGATGGAGCAGGAGCAGGAGCGCGGCATCACCATCACCTCTGCCGCGACGACGACCTTCTGGAAGAACCACCAGATCAACATCATCGACACCCCGGGGCACGTCGACTTCACGGTCGAGGTCGAGCGCTCGCTGCGGGTTCTCGATGGGGCGGTGGCGGTGTTCGACGCCAAGGAGGGCGTCGAGCCGCAGTCCGAGACGGTCTGGCGCCAGGCCGACAAGTACCACGTGCCGCGGATCTGCTTCGTCAACAAGATGGACAAGCTCGGTGCGGACTTCTACTTCACCGTCAAGACCATGGTCGACCGGCTCGGGGCCGCACCGCTGGTCATACAGCTGCCGATCGGCTCGGAGAGCTCGTTCATCGGGGTCGTCGATCTGCTGCGGATGGAGGCGCTCACCTGGCGGGTGGAGACTCAAAAGGGCGAGGAGTACACCGTCGAGGAGATCCCCGCTGACCTGGCGGAGCGGGCGGCCCAGTACCGCCACGACCTGGTTGAGCGGGTGGCCGAGTCCGACGACGAGCTCATGCTGAAGTACCTCGAGGGAGAGGACCTCACGGTCGACGAACTCAAGGCTGGCATCCGAGCCCTCACCATCGAGGGGCACGTCAACCCGGTGCTGTGCGGCACGGCCTTCAAGAACAAGGGCGTGCAGCCGATGCTCGACGCGGTAGTGGACTTCCTGCCCTCGCCGCTCGACGTGCCGCCCATGGTCGGGCATCGGCCAGGCGACGAGGAGACCGACCTGGTCCGCGCGGCCGACGCCAAGGAGCCGTTCTCCGCGCTCGCCTTCAAGATCGCGGTGCACCCGTTCTTCGGCAAGCTCACCTACGTGCGGGTCTACTCGGGGGAGGTGCCTTCCGGCGCCCCGGTCGTCAACTCGACCAAGCGCAAGAAGGAGCGGGTCGGCAAGCTGTTCCAGATGCACAGCAATAAGGAGAACCCGGTCGACAGGGCTTCGGCGGGCCACATCTACGCCTTTATCGGCCTGAAAGACACCACCACGGGCGACACGCTGAGTGACCCGACCCACCAGATCGTCCTCGAGTCGATGACCTTCCCGGAGCCGGTCATCAACGTGGCCATCGAGCCGCGCACCAAGAGCGACCAGGAAAAGCTCGGCACCGCCATCCAGAAGCTGGCCGACGAGGACCCGACCTTCCAGGTGGAGCTGGACAAGGAGACCGGCCAGACGATCATCAAGGGGATGGGCGAGCTGCACCTGGACATCCTGGTAGACCGCATGCGCCGCGAGTTCAAGGTCGAGGCGAATGTCGGCAAGCCGCAGGTGGCCTACCGCGAGACGGTCCGTCGCAAGGTCGACAAGGTCGAGTACATCCACAAGAAGCAGACCGGAGGGTCCGGCCAGTACGCCAAGGTCCTCGTCAGCGTGGAGCCGCTGCCCACAGGTGAAGGCGAGCTCTACGAGTTCGCCAACGAGGTCACCGGGGGCCGGATCCCGCGCGAGTACATCCCGTCGGTCGACGCCGGTATCCAGGACGCCATGCAGTACGGCGTGCTCGCCGGTTACCCGCTCGTCGGGCTCAAGGCGACCTTGCTCGACGGCGCGTACCACGACGTGGACTCCTCGGAGATGGCCTTCAAGATCGCCGGCTCGATGGTGCTCAAGGAGGCCGTCCGCAGGGCCGACCCGGTCCTGCTGGAACCGATGATGGCCGTTGAGGTCCGCACTCCCGAGGAGTACATGGGCGATGTGATCGGCGACATCAACTCGCGGCGCGGGCACATCCACGCCATGGAGGACGCCGCCGGCGCCAAGGTGGTCCGGGCGGTTGTCCCGCTCTCGGAGATGTTCGGCTACGTCGGTGACCTGCGCTCCAAGACCCAGGGCCGGGCGAACTACTCGATGCAGTTCGACTCGTACGCCGAGGTCCCTCGGGGTGTGGCCGAGGAGATCATCAAGAAAACCCGTGGTGAGTGACGTGGGTAGACTCCCGTAGGCTTGCCACAATCTGCCCTCAATCTGCCCGTAAGTCAGTTAGAAGCGCCCCGTCCTGCGCCTAGGCCGTCCGGCGTGACATCCAAGAGTCCTGAGGAGGACCCAAGTGGCGAAGGCAAAGTTCGAGCGGACCAAGCCGCACGTCAACATCGGCACGATCGGTCATATCGACCACGGGAAGACGACGTTGACGGCGGCGATCACCAAGGTTCTGCATGACAAGTTCCCGGACCTGAACCCCTTCACCCCGTTCGACCAGATCGACAAGGCGCCTGAAGAGAAGCAGCGCGGCATCACCATCTCGATCGCGCACGTGGAGTACCAGACCGAGAAGCGCCACTACGCGCACGTCGACTGTCCCGGTCACGCCGACTACATCAAGAACATGATCACGGGCGCGGCGCAGATGGATGGCGCCATCCTCGTGGTGGCCGCCACCGACGGCCCCATGCCGCAGACCAAGGAGCACGTCCTGCTGGCCCGCCAGGTCGGGGTGCCCTACATCGTCGTGGCCCTCAACAAGACCGACATGGTCGACGACGAGGAGATCCTCGAGCTCGTCGAGATGGAGGTCCGTGAGGTGCTGTCGGTCTACGAGTTCCCGGGCGATGACCTGCCGGTCGTGCGGGTCTCGGCGCTCAAGGCTCTCGAGGGCGACGCGGAGTGGTCCAAGAGCGTCATGGACCTGCTCGACGCGGTCGACGAGTTCGTACCCGAGCCTGAGCGTGACACGGACAAGCCATTCCTCATGCCGGTCGAGGACGTCTTCACCATCACGGGCCGGGGCACAGTGGTCACCGGCAAGATCGACCGCGGCATCATCAAGGTCAACGAGGAAGTCGAGATCGTCGGCATCCACCCGAAGTCGAGCAAGACCACCGTCACCGGCGTCGAGATGTTCCGCAAGCTGCTCGACGAGGGGCGGGCCGGCGAGAACGTCGGCCTGCTGCTGCGCGGCGTCAAGCGCGAGGATGTCGAGCGCGGCCAGGTCGTGGTCAAGCCCGGCTCGATCACGCCGCATACCGAGTTCGAGGCGCAGGTCTACATCCTGTCCAAGGACGAGGGTGGCCGGCACACGCCGTTCTACGACAACTACCGGCCGCAGTTCTACTTCCGGACCACCGACGTCACCGGTGTCGTGCACCTGCCCGAGGGCACCGAGATGGTCATGCCCGGCGACAACACCGAGATGCGGGTCGAGCTGATCCAGCCGATCGCCATGGAGGAGGGGCTGCAGCTGGCCATCCGCGAAGGCGGGCGCACGGTCGGCTCGGGCAAGGTCACCAAGATCATCAAGTGAGCTGAGCGCTACGAAGGGCCCCGGACCATGGTCCGGGGCCCTTCGTCGTCCGGCGAGCAGTTGGAGCCGCACCGAGCGAGGGTGGCAATGCGCCCGAGTCAAGGCCTTCGTGCAGCCATCTCACCCTGGATCTGGACGGCGAGCTCGACAACACGTTGTGCGTCGGCGGGCTCGGGCATGCCCCGCTCGGCAGCTGCGGCTATCAGGTCGATCTCGTTGTGGATGTCTTGGAGTCGTGCTGGGTCACTCACGGCCTCGGCGCAGCCCCTGAGCAGCCTCAGCAGCGAACGCATCACCGTCGGCTCCGCGCTACCGTATCGGCGCAACAAGCCGCACACCACCCGAAGGTAGTCGCCGAAGCTACGCCCAGGAATCGTCAGACCGCCTGAGTCGTCGCCGACCCGACGGAAGCCCAATGGCCGGATGGCGAGTCGACGGGTCAGCACGCTGAGGTGGTCGATGGCCTGCAAGGCCGTGTAGGGATCGTTCACGGCTGGCGACAACGCCTTACACGCGGAGTCAAGCAGTTGCCGGAAGCCGATCCCGAAATCCTGCTCCAGCGTGCGTTCGGGTCCGATGCGTATCGAGCCAAGGAGCAGTTGCCCCAATGCGGCTGCCCGGCGTTCGATGTCGCGGGGGCCCCACATGACCGCGATCGTGGTGCCCGCAACGACGTGCTCGCCGACGCCGAGGGTCATCAGGGTGTGCACGCCGGAGTCACGAACCCGTTCCACGAAAGACTCGGGGTGTACCGCTTGGACATACCCGGACGCCCTGGAAAGGACTCGCACGTGACGGTCGGGGACCAGCGGCGTCGGTGCTTCGAAGCCCAGGGTCGGTTCGATGTCGATCAAGCGGGCCACCCCCCGCTCTACGCGCTGCATGATCGTGTCTACCTGCAGCGAGTGCGCGAGATGGTCGGCGAAGTAGACGATCATGATGCTGGAGGCGATGAGCAAGACCAGCCCGGCTGAGACGGCCAGCCGCGGGTAGGATTCGGGGTCCTGGCCGACCCCAACGGTGAACAGCCCGGCGGCCGAATAGGCGAACGTCGCGATGAGAACGCCAAGGACCACCTGGGTGGTCCGGTCACGCAGGAAGTTGCGCAGCAGACATGGCGAGAACTGCGTGGAGGCCATCTGCAGCTCCACGACCGTCAGGCCCACCACCAGCGCGACAACAGTGACCCTCGCCGAGCAGACGGTGATCAGCAGGGTGCGTGCGTCCGCGGCGCTGCCCTGGAACCCAATCTCGTCCCATGGGGACCCCGGCGGGGGCTGCAGCAGGGTAAGGAGTGCGCCGAGCCCGATGGCGGCAGCGGAGAAGATCGTCGGGATCAGCCAGAATGACCCCTCGAAGCGGTCCCGAAATCCAGCGAACACGCCACGCCTCCACACTGGGCACGACACAGGGCCCCCCGGGGGGCCATTCGCGATCCCATCATGGCGAACATGGTCGCCCCGAGAAGGGAAGGGACCACCGAAGCCAGGCAACTAAGGTCAAGGTATGCCGGGCCGGTTCGACGCTGAGGCGCACGTCCAGGGGCTGCTCGACTACGTCGACGCAGCCCCGTCACCGTTCCACGCGGCCGACCAAGCAGCGAACCGGTTGGTCGCCGCCGGGTTCACCCTCCTGGACGAACGCCGGCCCTTCCCTCGCGAGCCGGGCGGCTATCTGCTCGTGCGCGGCGGGTCCCTGGTCGCCTGGTCCTGTCCCACTGACCTCGCCCCGTCGGCGCCTTTCCGGATCGTCACGGCCCACACCGACAGCCCGAACCTACGGATCAAGCCCAACCCCGACCACGTCAAAGCGGGCTGGCAGATGCTGGCAGTCGAGCCATACGGCGGACTGCTGGCCAACTCGTGGCTGGACCGCGATCTCGGCCTCTGCGGCCGGGTAGCGGTCCGCACGGCAACGGGTATGCAGACCCGGCTCTTCCACGACCGCCGGCCGCTGCTGCGGGTCGCGCAGCTGGCTGTTCATCTGGACCGCGGCGTCAACGAGCAAGGACTGGTGCTCAACCGGCAGCAGCACCTTGTGCCGCTGTGGGGGCTCGCCGACGCGGGGGCGAGCTTCCCGGCATACTTGGCCGAGCAGGTCGGCGCCGACCGTTCGGACGTCCTCGCCTGGGATGCCATGGCGCACGACACCCAGCCGGCGCAGCGGATCGGACGGCAGAGGGAGCTGGTCGCCGCACCGCGCCTGGACAACCTCGCCACCGTGTATGCCGGGGTGCGGGCGCTGCTGGCGGCGGCTGGTCAGGCCGGCGGGCATCGACTGGTCCTTGCTCTGTTCGACCATGAGGAAGTGGGCAGCGAGTCCGAGCGCGGGGCACGCTCGACGCTGCTGGGGGTCGTTCTCGAGCGGATTGTCTTGGCGGCCGGAGGTGGGCGGGAGGATCTGTCGCGGGCACTCGCCGCCAGCCTCGTCGCGTCCGGCGACATGGCGCACGCCACCCACCCAAACTACGCCGAGCGGCACGAGCCGGATCACCCCGTCACCGTGAACGCCGGGCCCGTGCTCAAGGTGCACCCCGAGTTGCGCTACGCCACCGACGCGCTCGGCGCTGGCCACTTCAGGCTGGCCTGCGAGCAGGCGGGGGTGCCTATGCAGACGTTCGTCATACGCAGCGACCTGCCGTGTGGCTCCACGGTCGGCCCAATGACGGCGGCCGGCCTCGGCGTCACGACGGTGGACGTCGGAGCGCCGATGCTGTCGATGCACAGCGCCCGCGAGCTCGGCGGGGCGCAGGACCCGGCGATGTATGCCGCAGCGCTGGCCGCATTCCTCGCCCCGGCAGAGCCCTAGCCGCCGGTCGACGTCGTCGAGGTTGAGCGTGCAGATTTTGCCCGTCGGCGGCCGCTCTGGCACACTAGGGCGGTTGCTTGACGCGTGGCGCTGACCTCCGAGTGGAACCGAAGCAGGCGCTGCCGCCCCTCGTTCGGGATCCAGGCCGGCAGGTCTGCACCCATCGGACACGACGTGGCCCGAGGGAAGCGCAAGCCCGGCTATGGCCGGACCAACCGAGACCCGACTACGGGACACCAACGAGTGTCCGGGTTGGGGCCGCGCAAACGGCCCGACACGCCCGACCTCGGGGGTCGGTGGGCCTGACCACTGCCGGAACCGGCACGTGCATCGGCGAGGAGAGAGACGGACAGATGGCGGGACAGAAGATCCGCATCCGCTTGAAGTCGTACGACCACGAGGTCATCGACAGCTCGGCCCGCAAGATCGTCGACACTGTGACGCGCGCGGGTGCCACGGTCGTCGGCCCGGTGCCCCTGCCTACCGAGAAGAACGTCTTTGTCGTGATCCGCTCGCCGCACAAGTACAAGGACAGCCGCGAGCAGTTCGAGATGCGCACCCACAAACGCCTCATCGACATCATCGACCCGACGCCCAAGGCCGTCGACTCGTTGATGCGCCTGGACCTGCCGGCTGACGTCAACATCGAGATCAAGCTGTAGGGGACGAGGCGATGACTAGCGCTGCGACGCGCACCGTCAAGGGAGTGCTGGGCGAGAAGCTCGGCATGACCCAGGTCTGGGACGCCGACAACCGTCTGGTGCCGGTAACCGTCGTCAAGGCCGGGCCCTGTGTCGTCACCCAGGTCCGGGGCGAGGGCGATGGCTACGACGCTATCCAGCTGGCCTACGGTGAGATCGACCCGCGCAAGGTCAACAAGCCGATGAAGGGTCACTTCGACAAGGCGGGGGTCACGCCGCGACGGCATCTGCTCGAGCTGCGCACGGCGGACGCCGGGGAGTATGCCGTGGGCCAGGAGGTCACGGTCGAGGTGTTCGAGCCGGGGCAGCGGGTCGACACCACCGGCACCACCAAGGGCAAGGGTTTCTCAGGGGTCATGAAGCGCCATGGCTTCTCTGGCGTGGGCGCTTCGCACGGCGCGCACCGAAACCACCGCAAGCCCGGGTCGATCGGGGGCTGCGCCACCCCGAGCCGAGTCTTCAAGGGCATGCGGATGGCCGGCCGGATGGGCGGCGTGCGTCAGACCACCCAGAACCTCACCATCCACGCTGTCGACGCCGAACGAGGCCTACTGCTCATCAAGGGCGCCGTGCCAGGCCCGCGTGGGGGCATCGTGCTGGTGCGCACCTCCTCGAAGGAGGCCTGAGGCTGTGACCAACGTCGAGCTGCCGGCCGACATCTTCGGCGTGCAGACCAATATTCCGCTCATCCACCAGGTGGTCGCGGCCCAGCTCGCGGCGGCCCGGCAAGGCACGCATTCGACCAAGACCCGCGGCGACGTGCGCGGCGGCGGGCGCAAGCCGTACCGCCAGAAGGGCACCGGCCGGGCTCGCCAGGGCTCGGTGCGGGCACCGCAGTTCGCCGGCGGAGGCATCGTCCATGGCCCCAAACCGCGCGACTACGCCCAGCGGACGCCGAAGAAGATGAAGGCCGCTGCGCTGCGGGGGGCTCTATCTGACCGGGCCCGACACGGCCGGGTTCATGTCATCGACGCCCTGGCCACGGAATCGACGCCGTCGACTGCACACGCGGCCAAGATTCTGGCCGAGCTGACCGACCGCACCAAGTTCCTCGTGGTGTTGGAGCGGAGCGACCAGGTTGGCTTCAAGAGCGTGCGCAACCTCGCCGAAGCGCACGTGCTCATGGTCGACCAGCTCAACACCTACGACGTGCTGTGCGCCGACGACGTGGTCTTCACCCGGGGCGCCTTCGACGCGCTGGTTTCGGGGCGCCGCTCGGTCCAGCCCGCCGCGGTCAGCGAGGAGGACGACCGGTGAGCAGCCCCAACAAGAACCCGCGCGACGTGCTGATCGCCCCGGTCGTCTCGGAGAAGTCGTACGGCCTGCTCGACCAGGGCAAGTACACCTTCCTCGTCGATCCGCGCTCCAACAAGACCGAGATCAAGATCGCCGTCGAGGCGATCTTCCGGGTCAAAGTCGACAGCGTCCACACCCTCAACCGGCAAGGCAAGTCCCGCCGGACCCGCTTCGGCACGGGCCGGCGCAAGCACACCAAGCGGGCCATCGTCACGTTGCGCGAGGGCACCATCGACATCTTCGGAAGCGTCTCGTGACGCCCCTCTCGGACCAACGAGGAAACCATGGGAATCCGTAAGTACAAGCCGACCACGCCGGGCCGCCGCGGCTCGTCGGTGGCGGACTTCGTCGAGGTGACACGCTCGACGCCCGAGAAGTCGCTCGTGCGCCCGAACGCCAAGAACGGTGGCCGCAACAACGCCGGGCAGATCACCATCCGGCATGTCGGCGGCGGACACAAGCGCGCCTACCGCGTCATCGACTTTCGCCGCCACGACAAGGACGGTGTGCCAGCGGTCGTCGCCCATATTGAGTACGACCCCAACCGCACGGCCCGGATCGCCCTACTGCACTACGCCGACGGCGAGAAGCGCTACATCCTCGCGCCCAACCGGCTCAGGCAGGGCGACCAGATCGAGAACGGCCCGGGCGCTGACATCAAACCGGGCAACAGCCTGCCGCTACGTAATATCCCGGTCGGCACGGTGGTGCACGCCATCGAGCTGCGGCCGGGGGGCGGCGCGAAGATCGCGCGCTCGGCGGGGGCGCGCGTCCAGCTCGTTGCCAAGGACGGCCCGTACGCGCAGCTGCGCATGCCGTCCGGGGAGATCCGCAACGTCGACCTGCGCTGTCGGGCCACGGTGGGCGAGGTCGGCAACTCCGAGCAGAGCAACATCAGCTGGGGCAAGGCCGGGCGGATGCGCTGGAAGGGCCGCCGCCCCAGCGTCCGCGGGGTGGCGATGAACCCGATCGACCACCCGCACGGTGGTGGCGAGGGCAAGACCTCCGGCGGGCGTCACCCGGTCAGCCCGTGGGGCCAGCAGGAGGGGCGCACCCGAAAGGCCCACAAGGAAAGCGACAAGCTCATCGTGCGTCGCCGGCGCACCGGCAAGAAGAAGCGATGACCGTGAGAAACAGGACCTGAAGACATGCCACGCAGCCTGAAGAAGGGCCCGTTCATCGACGAGCACCTGCAGAAGAAGGTGGAGGCCCAGAACACGGCGGGGACCAAGAACGTCATCAAGACCTGGTCACGCCGCTCGGTCGTCAGCCCGGACATGCTCGGGCACACCTTCGCCGTGCATGACGGGCGCAAGCACATCCCCATCTTCGTGACCGAGTCGATGGTCGGGCACAAGCTGGGTGAGTTCGCGCCGACACGCACCTTCAGGGGTCACGTCAAGGACGACAAGAAGGGTCGTCGCCGCTGATGCCCGCGTCCAAGCTGCGCCAGCAGACTGCGCCAGAGGACATCGCGGTCCAGGCATCGGCGGTCGCGCGTCACGTGCGGGTCGCGCCGATGAAGGCCCGCCGGGTCGTCGATCTGATCCGTGGGAAACTGGCCACGGACGCGGTGTCGGTTCTGCTCTTTGCCCCCCAGGCCGCGTCCGATCCGGTCCGCAAGGTCCTGCAGAGCGCGATGGCCAACGCCCGGGTCAAGGCCGACCGCGACTCCGAGGCGTTCGACGAGCGCGCGTTGGTCGTGTCCGCGGCATACGTCGACGAGGGCCCGACCATGAAGCGGTTCCGGCCCCGAGCACAAGGTCGGGCGGCCCGGATCAACAAGCGCACCAGCCACATCACCGTGGTCGTGACGCAGCCACAGATCGCCCGCAGGAGGGCTCGCTGATGGGACAGAAGGTCAACCCGAACGGCTTCCGCCTGGGGATCACCACCGAGCACAAGAGCCGTTGGTTCGCTGACTCCACCAAGGAGGGCCAGCGCTATCGCGACTACGTCAAGGAGGACGTCGAGATCCGCCGGCTCATGGAGTCGGGCATGGAGCGCGCCGGCATCTCCCGAGTCGAGATCGAGCGAACCCGCGACCGGGTCCGGGTGGACATCCATACGGCTCGCCCAGGCATTGTCATCGGTCGCCGCGGCGCCGAGGCCGACCGCATCCGCAGCGAGCTCGAGAAGCTGACCCGCAAGCAGGTCCAGCTCAACATCCTCGAGGTGAAGAACCCCGAGATCGACGCGCAGCTGGTCGCGCAGGGGATCGCCGAGCAGCTCTCGGCTCGGGTGTCCTTTCGCCGCGCCATGCGCAAGGGCATGCAGTCGGCGCTTCGGGCCGGAGCCAAGGGCGTCCGGGTGCAGTGCTCGGGTCGCCTGCAGGGCGCCGAGATGTCGCGCTCGGAGTTCTACCGGGAGGGCCGGGTCCCCCTGCACACCTTGCGGGCCAACATCGACTTCGGCTTCTACGAGGCGCGCACGACCTTCGGGCGCATCGGGGTCAAGGTCTGGATCTACAAGGGCGACATGACCGCCCGTGAGCTGGCCCAGCAGCAGGCGGCGGCCCCCCGCCCGTCGCGCGGCCCGCGTCGCGACAGCGCCGACCGGCCGACCCGCGCCCGTCGTCCTGACCGCGAGAGTATGCCGTCCGCCGACGCCGTGGCTGCGCCGGTTGCCGAGGCCGCAGTCGGCACCGAGAGCGAGCAGGTCTAGCCATGCTGATCCCTCGTCGAGTTCGCCACCGCAAGCAGCATCACCCGGGTCGCTCGGGCGCGGCCAAGGGTGGCACGCGGATCGCGTTCGGTGACTACGGAATCCAGGCCCTAGAACCGGCATACGTCACCAACCGTCAGATCGAGTCGGCCCGTATCGCGATGACGCGTTACATAAAGCGAGGCGGGAAGGTGTGGATCAACATCTACCCAGACCGGCCGCTGACCAAGAAACCGGCTGAGACCCGCATGGGCTCAGGCAAAGGCTCGCCGGAGTGGTGGGTGGCCAACGTCAAGCCAGGACGGGTCATGTTCGAGCTGTCGGGCGTGACCGAGCCGGTGGCTCGTGAGGCCCTGCGCCTGGCGATGCACAAGCTGCCGATGAAGTGCCGTTTCGTTCGGCGGGAAGGTGGGGATCTCTGATGGCGGTGGGCAGCAAGGAGCTAGCCCCTGTGGATTTGCGCGGCTTCGACGACGAGCGGCTGCTCGAGGAGCTGCGCAAGGCCAAGGAGGAGCTGTTCAACCTGCGCTTCCAGTCGGCCACCGGGCAGCTGGGCAACCACGGCCGGCTGCGTGCGGTGAAGAAGGACATTGCCCGCATCTATACCGAGATGCGGGAGCGCGAGCTGGGCATCTCAGCCCCTCTTCCGACGTCTGAGGCGGCCGCGGCGGTGCGGGACGCGAAGGCGGAGAAGCGGGCTGCGAAGGCGGCGCGCAAGGCCGAGAAGGCGCAGGCGAAGGCCGCGAAGGCCGAGGAGACGAAGTGAGTGAGCACGTGAACACCGAAGCCGCCGAAACCACTGCCGAGGTCGGGCTCGACGGGCCGGCGGAGATCACCGACAGCCCGGCCGTCCCGGCGCCCGATCCGGCAGGGCCCGGCCCGCGGCGGGGTGAACGCAAGACGCGCCAGGGCTACGTCGTCAGCGACAAGATGGACAAGACCGTCGTCGTCGAGGTCGAGGACCGCGTCAAGCATCCGTTGTACGGCAAGGTCCTGCGCCGCAGCAGCAAGGTCAAGGCGCACGACGCGGCCAACGGCGCCGCCCTGGGTGACCGGGTGCTCATCATGGAGACCCGGCCGCTGTCGGCGACCAAGCGCTGGCGAGTCGTCGAGATCCTCGAGAAGGCTAAGTAGGGGGTCTGACGTGATCCAGCAGGAGTCGCGGCTGCGCGTCGCGGACAACACGGGTGCCAAGGAGCTGCTGTGCATCCGGGTCCTTGGAGGCTCGGGGCGACGGTATGCCGGCATCGGCGACACGATCGTGGCGACCGTCAAGGACGCTATCCCGGGCGGCAACGTCAAGAAGGGCGACGTCGTCAGGGCGGTCATCGTGCGCACCGTGAAGGAGCGTCGCCGACCGGACGGCAGCTACATCAAGTTCGACGAGAACGCGGCGGTAATCCTCAAGGGCGACGGTGACCCGAGGGGCACGCGCATTTTCGGCCCGGTGGGCCGCGAGCTGCGGGAGAAGAAGTTCATGAAGATCATTTCGCTCGCCCCCGAGGTGCTCTAAGGCCATGGCGAAGATGAAGATCAAGAAGGGTGACCTGGTCCAGGTCATCTCCGGGCGGTCGCAGAAGAACGGCGGTGACCGCGGCAAGCAGGGCCGGGTTCTCGCGGTATATCCGGACACCCAGCGGGTGCTGGTCGAGGGCATCAACCGGGTGACCAAGCACGTGAAGTCCGGCGCGACGGCTCGCGGGTCGCGCACCGGCGGGCTTGTGCACGCCGAGGCCCCAGTCCACGTCAGCACCGTGGCAGTCGTCGACCCGGACCTGAAGGTGCCGACCCGGGTGCGAACTCGGGTCGACATTGTCGAGCGCAACGGTCGGCCGAAGGCCAGCCGGGTGCGCGTCGCCGTGCGCTCGGGTAAGGACCTGTGAGCCAGATGACCGAGACAACCCAGACAACGGTCGCCGGGCAACCGCGGCTCAAGCTGCGCTACCAGGACCAAGTCAAGCCCGCCCTGCGCGAGCAGTTCGGCTACGCGAACGTCATGCAGGTCCCTCGGGTGGTCAAGGTCGTCGTCAACATGGGGGTTGGTGAGGCGGCCAGGGACAGCAAGCTCATCGAGGGCGCGGTTCGCGACCTCACCGCGATCACCGGCCAGAAGCCGGTCGCGACCAAGGCGCGCAAGTCGATCGCCCAGTTCAAGCTGCGCGAGGGGATGACGATCGGAGCCCACGCCACCCTGCGCGGCGACCGGATGTGGGAGTTCCTCGACCGGCTGGTCACCGTCGCCCTGCCACGCATCCGCGACTTCCGCGGGCTCGCGCCCAGGCAGTTCGACGGTCGCGGTAACTACACATTTGGCCTTAACGAGCAGTCGATGTTCCACGAGATCGACCAGGACCGCATCGACCGGGTGCGCGGCATGGACATCACCGTGGTCACGACGGCGACGAGCGACGACGAGGGACGCGCCCTGCTCAAGGCCCTCGGCTTCCCGTTCGCGACCTGAGCCGAGAACTGACGTGAGGGAGAACTGACCATGGCCAAGACCGCGTTGATCAACAAGGCCAACGCCAAGCCCAAGTTCAAGGTCCGGGCCTACAGCCGCTGCCAGCGCTGCGGGCGGCCGCACTCGGTCTACCGCAAGTTCGGCCTGTGCCGGATCTGCTTACGGGAGATGGCTCACCGCGGTGAGCTCCCCGGCGTGACGAAGAGCTCCTGGTCGAGACGACGTGCAGAGCAAGAGCGGAGCATCGCGATGACAATGACGGACCCGATCGCGGACATGCTGACTCGCGTCCGCAATGCCAACTCGGCGCACCACGAGAGCGTCTCGATGCCGTTCTCCAAGCTGAAGTCCAACATCGCAGTGATCCTGCAGCGCGAGGGGTACATCGCGGGCTGGTCGGTGCAGGCCGCCGAGGTCGGCAAGACGCTCACCATCGAGCTGAAGTACGGGCCCAACCGCGAGCGCTCCATCGCCGGGGTGCGGCGGGTGAGCAAGCCAGGGCTACGCGTCTATGCGAAGTCAACCAACCTGCCGCGGGTGCTCGGGGGGCTCGGGGTGGCGATCATCTCGACCTCGACCGGCCTGCTCACCGACCGGCAGGCGCACGAGAAAGGCGTCGGCGGGGAAGTCCTCGCCTACGTCTGGTAGGGGCGACGCCATGTCACGAATTGGACGTATGCCGGTCACTGTCCCGTCCGGGGTCGATGTCGCCATCGACGGGCGCGACGTCCGGGTCAAAGGCCCCAAGGGCCAGCTCGCGCTCACCGTCGCCGAGCCGATCAACGTGGGTCAGGGCGCCGACGGAGTGATCGAGGTGAGCCGGCCCAACGACGAGCGCGTGTCTCGCTCGCTGCACGGGCTGACCCGCAGCCTCATCAACAATATGGTCCTGGGCGTCACCCAGGGGTACGAGAAGCGGATGGAGATCGTCGGCACCGGGTACCGCGTCACGGCTAAAGGCGCCAGCCTGGAGTTCGCTCTCGGCTACAGCCATCCGATCGCCGTCGACCCGCCCGAGGGGATTTCCTTCGTCGTCGAGGCGCCCACTCGCTTCCTCGTCCAGGGCATCGACAAGCAGCTGGTCGGCGAGGTCGCCGCCAACATCCGCAAGCTGCGCAAGCCGGACCCGTACAAGGGCAAGGGCGTGCGCTACGCCGGCGAGCAGCTCCGCCGCAAGGTCGGGAAGGCTGGTAAGTAGCCATGGCAGTGACGGTTAAGCGCGCCCGGAGCCGGGCCGCCGCCAGGGTGCGCCGACAGGTGCGGGCGCGTAAGAAGATCGCCGGCACGGCCGAGCGGCCCAGGCTCGTCGTCTCCCGCTCGACCCGGCATCTGTTCGTCCAGGTCGTCGACGACACGGTGGGCAAGACCATGGCCTGCGCCTCGACCATGGAAGCGGGCGTGCGCTCCTTCGAGGGCGATAAGACCGTCAAGGCCAAGAAGGTAGGGGAGCTGGTCGCCCAGCGCGCCAAGGATGCCGGCATCGCCGCGGTCGTCTTCGACCGCGGCGGCAACAAGTACCACGGCCGGGTGGCGGCAATCGCCGACGGCGCGCGCGAAGCGGGCCTGTCCCTGTGACCGGCCTGGCAACCACCTCGTGCCAGAACGCGACAGCGTCAGGCAACGACAGGAACGCAGCAGAGGCAGTGATTGAGATGAGGAAGCGCTGATGCCCGGACCGCAACGTCGAACCACCGGCACAGGCAGCGAGTTCGGCCCCGACCGAGGGCGCCGCGGCGGACGCGAAGGCCGGGATGGCCGGCGCGACTCGCGCGAGGCGGAGAAGAGCCAGTACCTCGAGCGCGTGGTGAGCATCAACCGGGTCGCCAAGGTGGTCAAGGGCGGGCGCCGATTCAGCTTCACCGCGCTCGTCGTCGTCGGCGACGCTGACGGCACCGTCGGCGTCGGCTACGGCAAGGCCAAGGAGGTGCCCGCGGCCATCGCCAAGGGCGTCGAGGAGGCCAAGAAGGCCTTCTTCAAGGTTCCGCGGATCCAGGGCACCATCCCACACCCCGTTCAGGGCGAGGCTGCGGCGGGTGTCGTCATGCTGCGCCCGGCTTCGCCAGGAACCGGCGTTATCGCCGGCGGCCCGGTGCGTGCGGTCCTGGACTGCGCAGGAGTGCGTGACGTGCTCACCAAGTCGCTCGGGTCGGACAACGCCATCAACATCGTCCACGCCACGGTCGACGCGCTGCGGAGGCTGGAGCGACCCGAGTCCGTCGCGGCCCGTCGTGGGCTGCCCGTCGAAGACGTCGCGCCCGTGGCGATGCTTCGGGCGCAAGCCGCCGGTGCCGCAGCGGCCAAGGCCGGTGGTAGGTGATGGGTCAGCTCAAGGTGACCCAGGCCCGCAGCGGCATCGGGGCCAAGCGAAACCACCGCGAGACACTACGCACCCTCGGCCTCAAGCGGGTGGGCGACGTCGTCGTCAAGCCGGACCGGCCAGAGGTGCGCGGCATGGTAAAGATGGTGCGCCATCTGGTCACTGTGGAGGAGGTTGACTGACCGTGGTTGACAGTCAGACGCCCAGCGCGGACGGCCCCAAGGCAGAGGGGTCCACGCTCAAGGTCCATCACCTGCGGCCCGCTCCCGGAGCCCGGACCCCAAAGACCCGCGTCGGTCGCGGCGGGGGGTCCAAGGGCAAGACGGCCGGGCGGGGCACCAAAGGCACCAGCGCCCGACGGCAGGTGCCAGAGGCCTTCGAAGGTGGGCAGATGCCCCTGCACATGCGGGTGCCCAAGCTGCGCGGGTTCAAGAACCCGTTCCGCACCGTGTACCAGGTCGTCAACCTGGACCGGCTGGGCGCCCTCTATCCCGACGGAGGCGTCGTTACGGTCGAGGACCTCGCGGCCAGGGGAGCGGTACGCCCGGGGCAACCGGTGAAGGTGCTCGGCACGGGTGAGCTGCCGGTCAAGGTCGATGTGACGGCGCACAAGTTCTCGGCGTCGGCCAAGGAAAAGATCGAGGCGGCCGGCGGGACGGTCGACCGCCCTCTAGAGCGGCCCGGCACCGGCATACTGCCGTCTTCGAGGAACTAGCCACGCGCGGGAGCGCGCGACAGGAGGACAACGGTGCTCTCAGCGTTCGCACGGGCATTCCGGACGCCGGACCTGCGTCAGAAGCTGCTGTTCACCTTGTTCATCGTCGCCATCTTCCGGCTCGGCTCCGCGGTCCCGACCCCCGGTGTGAGCTACAGCTTGGTGCGCGAGTGCCTGACCACGGCCGACCCGCAGTCCGGCTTCATCGGGTTAGCCAACCTGTTCAGCGGCGGCGCGCTGCTGCAGCTGTCGGTGTTCGCGCTGGGCATCATGCCCTACATCACGGCGAGCATCATCATCCAGCTCCTCACCGTCGTCATTCCCCGCTTCGAGACACTCAAGAAGGAGGGCCAGGCGGGTCAGACGAAGATGACCCAGTACACCCGCTACCTGACCATCGGCCTGGCGGTCCTGCAGTCGTCCACGCTCATCACCTTCGCCCGTAACCCGTCGCAGATCTTCGGCCCGCAGTGCACCAAGATCCTCGTCGACGACTCGCTGCCGACCATCATGATCATGGTGCTGACGTTGACGGCCGGAACCGGCCTGATCATGTGGCTGGGCGAGCTGATCACCGACCGCGGCATCGGCAACGGCATGTCCCTGCTGATCTTCACCTCGATCGCTGCCGGGTTCCCCGGCTCGCTGTGGGCGATCCAGCAGGCCGAGGGTCGCTGGGACGTCTTCATCGGCATCATCCTCGTCGGCTTCCTCACCATGGCGCTGGTCATCTTCGTCGAGCAGTCCCAGCGCCGCGTTCCGGTGCAGTACGCCAAACGCCAGGTCGGCCGACGAATGTACGGCGGCAGCTCGACGTACATCCCCCTCAAGGTCAATATGGCCGGCGTCATCCCGGTCATCTTCGCCAGCTCGTTGCTCGCGCTGCCGGCCCTCATCGCCCAGTTCACCAGCCCACGGACGGGTCCCCGCCGCCCGAGTGGGTCGCAGTGGGTCACCGGCAACCTGGTCCGCGGCGACCACCCCGCCTATATGGCGGCCTACGTCGGGCTCATCCTGTTCTTCACGTTCTTCTACGTGTCCATCACCTTCAACCCGGTCGAGGTCGCCGACAACATGAAGAGATACGGCGGCTTCATACCCGGCATCCGGGCCGGGCGCCCGACGGCCGAGTATCTCGCATACGTGCTCAACCGGATCACCGTGCCAGGTGCGATATACCTCGCTGTGATTTCGCTCATTCCGCTCATCGCGCTGAAGCTGTTCAATGCCAACCAGAACTTCCCGTTCGGTGGGACGTCGATCCTCATCATCGTCGGCGTCGGGCTCGAGACCGTGAAGCAGATTCAGGCTCAGCTGCAGCAACGGAACTACGAAGGGTTCCTGCGATGAGACTCATCATCATGGGTCCGCCCGGTGCCGGAAAAGGCACCCAGGCGACCGCGATCGCCGATCGGCTCGGGATCCCGGCCATCTCGACCGGTGACATCTTCCGCGACCACATCAAGAACAACACCGAGCATCGGCCAGCAGGTCCAGGCGATCACCGCGCCGGCGGCTACGTCCCCGACGAGCTGACCAACGAGATCGTCCAGGGGCGCCTGGCCGAGCCGGACGCCAGCCAGGGGTTCCTCCTGGACGGGTACCCGCGCACCGTCGGCCAGGTCGAGTTCCTCGACAAGCTAATGGCCGGCCAAGGGCACCGGATCGGTGCCGTGCTCGAGCTCGTCGCCGACGAGGAGATTCTCGTCGCCCGGCTGCTGGGCCGGGCCGCGGAGCAAGGGCGCGCCGACGACACCGAAGCGGTCATCCGCGAACGGATGGCGATCTACCGCGCCGAGACCGAGCCACTCACCGACCTGTACTGCCGAGCACGGGGTGCTCATCCGGGTCGACGGGATCGGCGAGGTGGACCAGGTCGCGGCGCGGTTGGCGGCTGCGGTCCAGGACGTGCAGGACTGAGCTTGTTTCGCCGCCGGACCACGCCCGCGCGCACGGACGACGAGCTGGTGCTCATGCGTGCGGCCGGCGTGCTGGTCGCGCGGACTCTCGACCTGCTCGCGGCGCAGGCTCAGCCGGGACGCACGACGCTCGAGCTGGATCGGCTGGCGGAGGGCTTCATCCGCGACCACGGTGGCACGCCGTCCTTCCCGGAAGTCCCGGGCTACCGGCATACCCTCTGCACGTCGGTGAACGAACAGGTCGTCCACGGCATACCCGGGCCTCTCGTGCTGCGGGAAGGGGACCTGCTGTCCATCGACTGCGGCGCCATCGTGGCGGGCTGGCACGGCGACGCGGCGATCTCGCTCGTCGTCGGGGGCGACGGCGCGGCCCGCCCGCAAGACCTGCGCTTGCTCGCGCTCACCGAGGCCGCGCTGTGGGCCGGGATCACGGCACTGCGGGTCGGCGAGCGGCTGTATGCCGTTGGCGAGGCCGTGGAGGCCAGCATCGAGGCCGCCGGGGGGCAGGACGCTCGCACGTACGGGAT
Source organism: uncultured Actinomycetota bacterium (assembly GCA_963724925.1). Lineage (GTDB taxonomy): Bacteria > Actinomycetota > Actinomycetes > Actinomycetales > Dermatophilaceae > Phosphoribacter. The sequence goes on from CAVRXF010000028.1 coordinate 170,297, forward strand.
CGTCGAGGACTACGTCGGGCACGGCATCGGCCGGCAGATGCACGAGGAGCCCCAGATCTTCAACTACGCCGTCCGCGACCGGGGTCCCGTGGTGCGAGCCGGTTTCGTGGGAGCCATCGAGCCGATGGTGACCCTGGGTGAGCCGCGAACGCGGGTCCTTGACGACGAGTGGACGGTGGTGACCGACGACGGCTCGCGAGCAGCCCACTGGGAGCACACCGTGGCGGTGCGCGACACCGGGCTGTGGGTGCTCACTGCCCTCGACGGCGGGGCTGCTCGCCTGGCCGAGCTTGGCGCCACCCACGCGCCGGTGCTCGAGCGGCCAAAACAGCTCGCCGAGAGGTCAGAAGATGCTGCTAAGCGCCTCGAATAGCAGCATCGTCTGACCACTCGATGCGGCCTTGGATTTCGGGGTTGGCCCGTCTCTCGCGTAGGATTGGATGTTGGGTGTCGTGTGCTCCGGCGCCCTGTCGGGCAACCCTGGACATCAGGTGTGCTCCGTGATGGCTAGAGCACGCCACCCGAAGATTCCACCAGAGATTGACGGAGGATATGGCCAAGAAGGACGGTGTCATCGAGATCGAGGGCACGATCGTCGAGGCGCTCCCGAACGCGATGTTCCGGGTCGAGCTCAGCAACGGTCACAAGGTGCTCGCCCACATCTCGGGCAAGATGCGCCAGCACTACATCCGGATCCTTCCCGAGGACCGGGTGGTGGTGGAGCTCTCGCCGTACGACCTGACCCGCGGCCGCATCGTCTTCCGCTACCGCTAGTGGTTCTACTCCCGATCCCACCGCACTGGGCGGTGACCGGCGTGCGCTGTCGCCGGCCCCTGGCCAGAGCATCATCAGAAGACACGAGGCGATGAAGGTCCAGCCGAGCGTCAAGAAGATCTGTGACAAGTGCAAGGTGATCCGCCGCAACGGGCGGGTCATGGTGATCTGCGAGAACCTGCGCCACAAGCAGCGCCAGGGCTGATCGCACCACCGTCGCGCGACCGCAGTCCGGCTGCGCACCCAACTGAAGCACACGCAGCACCCGGCCCCTGGGCACCGGCCGTCTTGGTCGGCCCAGGACGTCACCCCCGGCACGGAGGCCGGGGACCGGGCCCCCGGGCTCGGCGGACGGCATACCCCTGTCGTGCCGGTCACCGGAACGGTGCTGCTCCAGACCTCCGAGACCGATCAGGAGAACACCCAAGATGGCACGTCTTGTTGGCGTGGACCTACCGCGCGAGAAGCGCGTCGAGGTCGCACTCACCTACATCTTCGGCGTGGGTCGCACCACGCGCCACGAAGGCGCTCGCGGCGACCGGCGTCAACCCCGACACCCGCGTCAAGGACCTCGGCGACGACGAGCTCGTCACGCTGCGTGACTACCTCGAGGCCAACGTCAAGGTCGAGGGTGACCTGCGTCGCGAGATCGCGGCCGACATCCGCCGCAAGGTCGAGATCGGCTCCTACGAGGGCCTGCGGCACCGCCGTGGCCTGCCGGTGCGCGGTCAGCGCACCAAGACCAACGCGCGCACCCGCAAGGGCCCCAAGCGCACCGTGGCCGGCAAGAAGAAGGCCGGTAAGTAGATCCCACGGTCGGGCCCGTGCCCCCGCAACTACCCGCGTGATCACCTGATCGTCGACGTCAACTCTCAGAGAAGAGCGCAAAAGCAGATGCCTCCCAAGTCCCGTACTGGTGCGGGCGCCAAGAAGGTGCGCCGCAAGGAGAAGAAGAACGTCGCCCACGGGCACGCTCACATCAAGAGCACGTTCAACAACACGATCATCTCGATCACCGACCCGGCGGGTGCCGTGATCGCCTGGGCCTCGGCCGGCCAGGTCGGCTTCAAGGGCTCGCGCAAGTCCACCCCGTTCGCCGCGCAGATGGCCGCCGAGGCCGCCGCCCGTCGTGCCATGGAGCACGGCATGCGCAAGGTCGACGTCTTCGTCAAGGGCCCGGGCTCCGGTCGTGAGACCGCCATCCGCTCGCTGACCGCCGCCGGCCTCGAGGTCGGCGCGATCAGCGACGTCACGCCCATCGCCGCACAACGGCGTCCGCCCGCCCAAGCGCCGCCGCGTCTGATACCGAAGGACAACAAGAACATGGCTCGTTACACCGGACCCATCACCAAGAAGTCCCGCCGGCTCAAGGTCGACCTCGTCGGCGGCGACAAGAACTTCGAGCTCCGTCCCTTCCCGCCCGGCCAGCACGGCCGTCGGCGGATCCAGGAGAAGGAGTACCTCACCCAGCTGCAGGAGAAGCAGAAGGCCCGCTTCACCTACGGCGTCATGGAGAAGCAGTTCCGTCCGGTACTACAAGGAGGCGGCCAACCGCCCCGGCAAGACCGGTGAGAACCTGCTGCGGATCCTCGAGTCGCGCCTGGACAACGTCGTCTACCGCGCCGGCCTGGCCCGCACCCGCCGCACCTCCCGCCAGCTGGTGACCCACGGTCACTTCCTGGTCAACGGCACGCGCGTCGACGTGCCGTCCTACCGCGTCGAGCAGTACGACATCATCACGGTCCGCAAGCAGTCCCCGAGACCTTCCCGTTCGAGCTGGCTCGCCAGACTTCGGCGACCGTCCGATCCCGGCCTGGATGCAGGTCGTCGCCGGGGCCTGCAGATCCTCGATCCACCAGCTGCCGGTGCGGGCCGCAGATCGACACCATCCTGACCGAGCAGCTGATCGTCGAGCTCTACTCCAAGAACTAGCACCGCTCGTCTGCCCCTGGCTGCCCGGCCGTGCCTCGCAGGCCGGGCGACCTGGGTGCACGCGGACCGTCCCGCGGACAGAGGCAGGCCGGTCGGCGGGTACATCCAGGCCCGCGGCATCACGAGGCGTCATATAGCGGTCGCCCGTGGGAAGGAACAGAACCGTGCTGATTGCACAGCGTCCCGTCCTCAGCGAGGACGTCGTCGCCGACGACCGCTAGCCGCTTCGTCATCGAGCCGCTCGAGCCCGGCTTCGGCTACACGCTCGGCAACTCCCTGCGCCGCACCCTGCTCTCGAGCATCCCCGGTGCCGCCGTGACCAGCATCCGCATCGACGGCGTGCTGCACGAGTTCTCCACGATCCCCGGCGTCAAGGAGGACGTCACCGAGATCATCCTCAACATCAAGGGCCTGGTCGTCTCCTGCGAGCACGACGAGCCGGTCGTGATGTACCTGCGCAAGCAGGGCCCCGGCGACGGTCACCGCCGCCGACATCGCCCCGCCGGCCGGTGTCGAGGTGCACAACCCCGACCTGCACATCGCCACGCTCAACGGCAAGGGCACGCGTCGAGATGGAGCTGACCGTCGAGCGCGGCCGTGGCTACGTCTCCGCCCAGCAGAACAAGTCCGGCGACCAGGAGATCGGCCGCATCCCGGTCGACTCGATCTACAGCCCGGTGCTGGCCGTGACCTACAAGGTCGAGGCCACCCGTGTCGAGCAGCGCACCGACTTCGACCGGCTCATCGTCGACGTCGAGACCAAGAACTCGATGGCCCCGCGTGACGCGATGGCGTCGGCCGGCAAGACCCTGGTCGAGCTGTTCGGCCTGGCCCGCGAGCTCAACGTCGAGGCCGAGGGCATCGACATGGGCCCGTCGCCGACCGACGCCGCGCTCGCCGGCCGACCTGGCCCTGCCGATCGAGGACCTCGACCTCACCGTCCGGTCCTACAACTGCCTCAAGCGCGAGGGCATCCACACCGTGGGTGAGCTCGTCGGCCGCAGCGAGGCCGACCTGCTGGACATCCGCAACTTCGGTGCGAAGTCGATCGACGAGGTCAAGGCCAAGCTCGCCGGGCATGGGCCTGGCGCTCAAGGACAGCCCGCCCGGGTTCGACCCGAGCGCCATCGTCGACAGCTACGGCGACGACTACGACGGCTACGCCGACGACGACGGCGAGCGACGACGCCTGCTGGCCGAGGACGAGCAGCTCTAGGCCAACTGGACACCAAGGAGAACCGCACATGCCCACCCCCACCAAGGGTCCCCGTCTCGGCGGCGGTCCGGCGCACGAGCGGCTGATCCTGGCGAACCTCGCCACTCGCTGTTCGAGCACGACCAGATCACCACCACCGAGGCCAAGGCCAAGCGCCTGCGCCCGCTGGCCGAGCGCCTGGTCACCTTCGCCAAGCGCGGTGACCTGCACGCCCGTCGCCGGGTGCTGACCGTCGTCCGCGACAAGGGTGTCGTGCACCGTCTCTTCACCGAGATCGCGCCCGACATGGCCGAGCGTCAGGGCGGCTACACCCGCATCACCAAGATCGGCGCCCGCAAGGGCGACAACGCCCCCATGGCCGTCATCGAGCTGGTCCGCGAGCCGCTGTCGCCGAAGAAGGCCACGGTGCGGAGGCCGAAGCCGCCACCAAAGTTGCGGCACGAGGTCCGGTCACCCCAACCGACCTGCCGACCGCCGTTCCAGGCACCGACGCAGCGACTGCCCCCGAGATCGAGGACGCAGTCCTGCCCGATGAGGTCGCCCAGACGCCGGATGTCGGTCCCGACGATGCCGAGTTCCCCTCGGACGCGGAGGACCAGACACCGGACATTGGTCCAGACGATGCCGAGTTCCCAAACCCCGACGTCGCCGAAGATGTCGTCGCGGAGGAGCCGACGCCTGCGGACGAGGGACCGACTCAGGCCGAGGGCGGCCACACCGACGGCTCGTAGGTTCCGGGGGCCCAGTCATCTCCCGCTGCGGGCTCATTCGGCGTGCGCTATCGGATCAGCCGGACCTGAATGGGCAGCGCGACCTCGGTCCACGCCCGGTCGGCTGTGAGGACCTCGGGCGGGTTCATTCGGGTGGTCAAGGCCAGGCAGCAGCGGTCCCCAAGGGAAAGCGATCGCCCTTTGCCCACCGCGCGTAGCGCTCCGGCGAGCTCGGCGTCGTCAGCTGTGAGCGGCTCGATGTGGACTCCGGCCGCACTGAGTAGCTCACGCAACCGGCGGACGTCAACCTGGGCATCGACCAGCTTCCCGACGACTTCGGCAAAGTTTGCGGCACCCAACACCGCGCCGTTGATCTTCTCTGCGACGAGCTCATGGCCCGGCTCGGTGTGGATCAGAGCCAGAACCGCAGACGCGTCAAGGACACTCATTCGTTGGCGGCCGCCGCACGGCGCTCGGCCAGCAGCTCCTCGACGAACGAGCGGGCTGGCGGCACCTGCGCCGCAAGGGCACGCAGTTCATCGAGGGCATCAGCCCGCCGCTCAAGCACCAGCCTCGAGCCGCGCGCATGCAGATGCAGCCGGTCGCCCGGCTGCAGCCCCAGCGCGGCACGAACTTCGGCTGGGATCACGAGGCGCCCCTGTCGCCCCAACACCACGGTGGCATCCATGTCTCAAGTGTGGCATGGACTCATCGAAAGTGCCACGACTGTCGGCGGCGCCTTCGGGCTGATCACATGTCCACAGTCCGCCGCCCGCCAGTAGCGCCCCGTCCCGGCGGTCCAGGAAGCCCTCTTCGACGAGGTAGCGGCGCAGGCTCGCGACGTCGGCGTAGAAGTGCGCTAGCCGTACGTCGAGCCCTTGTCGAAAGGAGAGGTTGCGCCGCTACAGCGGCGGAATCCGCTCCTGTCGAGCCAAGCAGCGCGATGGTCCCCGTTGACCCGTCGAGCCGAATGAGCTGCCCGGTCTGCAACCGGGTGGTCGCCTCATGAACCCCGACGACGGCCGGTATGCCGTACTCGCGCGCCACCACGGACCCGTGCGTCATCATCCCGCCTACCTCGGTCACCAGCCCGCCAGCGGTGAGAAAGAGTGGCGTCCACGCCGGGTCGGTGCCCGGGCACACCATGACCTCGCCCGGCTGCAACTCGGCGTGGGCCGGGTCGTGCACGACGCGCACCCGCGACTCGACCACGCCGGGGGAGACCGGGCTGCCGGTGATGACGCCCGCACCGTCGACGTCGCGTCCCAGCCCTTCGAAGAAGGCGCGGCCATCGCCGACAAGGACCCGCGGCACCTGCTGGCGGCGCAGCTCGGCCGTCCGCGCCGCCTGGCGCTGGGCGACCGCCTCCCGCAGGCCGGCGAGCCCACTGGCAGGCAGGCCGAGCAGCTCGTCCAACGTCAGCAGGAACACGTCCTGCGGCTCGTCCAGGACGCCGGCGGCCACCAGGTCGGAGCCACTGGCGAGCAGCGCCTCCCGGGCGACCCCGAAGACCCGTACAAGGGTGAATTTCGGTGTCTCCCGAGCGCCCGCCAGAGCACGGACCCGGCTGGCCACCAAGCGCACCGCCGAGGCGCGTACCCGCCCACGCGGGAGCCGAAGCGCAGCCGCGGCGAGGCTCGACACGGCCTGCGCTGCAGCCGCCTCCCCGCGGGCGAAGACCTCTGGAGGGGCTTGGTCGTCGGGCATGTCCAGGTAGCGTTGGACCGTCGCGAGCACTTCGGCGGGTTCATCGCGCCATCGCGGCCGGCCCAGGTCGATCTCGCCGACCCCGCGCATCCCGTAGCGGTCCAGGAAGGCGGACACTGCGGCCTGCGCGGCGGCCGGCAGGTGCCCCCCGGCATACTCGCGGGTCAGCGACTCGGGGCGCGCACTGCTGAACCGGCTATGTGACTCGGGGTCACTGCCCACGGCGTGCGCCACCTGCCACAGCGCTAGGTCCATCTCGGTGGTGACGTTGCGGGGGACGGCGCGGGTCACCTCCATGACCAGGGGTGCGACGCCGTGGCCCGAGTCGCCTGGCTGCCGCACCAGGTAGGTGAGTAGCCGCAGGCCCGCGACGGACGGCAGGATCATCGGCCCGAGCCGTGGCCCGATCATGGGGATGGCCCGGTCGAGCACGGTCGTCAGCGCGCGGGCCCGCTCAGCGGCTCGAACCAAGGGGTCCGACGGCGACGAGGCGGCGTGCTGCAAACGAGTCGCTTCGGCGACCAGGCCCTCGACGATGTCGTCGAGGCGGTCTCGAGCGATCCCAGGGGCCGCAAGGGCCAAGGGCAGGTGCGGCAGCATCCGCCGCGCAAACGACGCGACCGACAGCACCGTGAGCCCGGTATGCCGGCCCGCGCGCCTGGGCGGCGGGGCGAGGCCCGGCTCGCCGCGCAGGTCGGCGACGACTGCCCCGGCGCTCGGGTCGATGAAGCGCAGGGCAACGGGCAGCAGCCGTCCGCCCACCGGGTTGCGTAAGGCCCGGTCCAGCCGGATCCACATCCGCTCGCCTGCATCGCGCAGGTAGGGGTTGGTCGCGGGCTCGACACTGTTCCCGAAGAGCGTGGCCGCTCCCGACAGGATGCACCGGACCGCGTCCCGACCCAGTGGGGTCATGGGTGCGAGCATTCCCTGCACGGAGCCGAACGAGAGCCAGACCGACTCGGCGGGTGCGCCTGCCGGCATGGGATACAGCGACGTGATCGGACGCGCCTGTACAAGCCACAGCTGCCCGTCCTGGACGGCCCACTCGATGTCCTGTGGCACGCCGTACTCTCGGGCAACCCGCTCGCCCAGCTGGACCAGCGCGCTCACTTGCTCGTCGTGCAGGGCCAGGTCCGCACCGGAACGCGCCTCCGTCGTGACACCGCCTTGCTCCAGCGCCCGGGTTGCGAGCGCCTTGCTGCCCACGGCGCGAGTGAGCACCCGTCCGGTGACGGCGTCGGCAACGACATGGTCCGGCTCGACCTGCCCGGACACTAGGGCCTCACCAAGTCCTACCGTCGCGTCGATCGCCATCTGGCCGCGATGGCCGGTCAACGGGTTGGCAGTGAACAGCACCCCAGAGGCGTCAGCCGACACGAGCCGCTGCACCACCACGGCAAGGGCCACCGTGCCGTCGGGTATCCCAACCCGATGCCGGTAGTTGATCGCCCTGGCCGTGAACAGACTGGACCAGCAGTCCAGGACCGCCCGGTGCAGCGCCTCGGTGCCGATGACGTTCAGGTAGGTGTCCTGCTGACCCGCGAAGGACAGCTCGGGCAGGTCCTCGGCCGTCGCCGACGAGCGCACGGCGACCGCCCCACCGCCAAGGCGCTCGTATGCCGTGTCAACGGCCTCGGCTACGGACGTGGGCACGCTCGCCGCGGCGAACTCGGCCCGGATTCTCGCTGACGCCGCGTCAGCCAGGGCCGGGTCGGGCGACGATTGGGCGTCAGTGCCAGCGGATTCGGCGTCGATGACCTCGGCCAAGCCGTACTCGGCTACGACGCAACGGTACGCGTCGGTCGTCACGACGAACCCCGGCGGGACCGGGAACCCCGCCCGGGTGAGCCGGCCCAAACTCGCACCCTTGCCCCCGGCCGTGTCCAGCACGAGACCCGGGTCGTCGAAGTCCATGACCCACGCCGTCACTTGTCAGACGCTAGCGCACCAGGGTCGGCTCGACGGATGGCTACGCTCGGCGCATGGGCGCCGCCGATTTCCTGGACGAGCGGCTGGTCCGGCTTCGTCTGGACCTTTCCTACGACGGGACGGCCTTCTCGGGGTGGGCGGCCCAGCCCGGGCGGCGGACCGTCGAAGCGCAGCTCAGCGCGGCGTTCACCACCGTGTTGCGGGCTGCCTCGCCGCTGCGCTTCACCGTCGCCGGCCGCACCGACGCGGGCGTGCACGCCCGGGGGCAGGTCGCCCACGCCGACGTCGACGCGACGGCATACAAGCAGCTGCCCGGCCGCTCATCGCGCGCACCTGAGGAGGCGGCGCTGGTGCGGCTGGCCGCAGTGCTGCCCGCCGACATTGCGGTCCAGCGGGTTTCGCGTGCCCCGGCCGGTTTCGACGCGCGCTTCTCGGCGACCTCTCGCCGCTACGCCTACCGCATCGCCGACCGGTATGCCGTGCGCGACCCGCTTCGCCGCCACGAGACGGTGTGGCTGCCCGACGCGCTGGACCCGGACGCCATGACCGCAGCCAGCTCCGCGCTGCTCGGGATGCACGACTTCGCGGCGTTCTGCAGGCGCCGCGAAGGGGCGACCGCGGTACGCACATTGCTGGAGCTGGCCTGGCAACGCCGGAGCGACGGGGTAATCGAGGCAAGGGTCGTCGCCGACGCCTTCTGCCACACGATGGTTCGCTCGCTGGTCGGCGCGGTCGTGCAGGTGGGGCGGGGCAGGGCACCTTCGAGCTGGCCGGTCGAGCTGCTCGCCGCCGGGGTGCGCTCCGGACGGGCTCGGGTGATGCCGGCCCGTGGGCTGTGCCTCGAACAGGTCACCTACCCCGACGATGCTGGGCTGTCGCAGCGGGCTACCGCTGCTAGGGCCCGTCGAGACCTTGGGTGAATGCGGACCAGTGAGGGTGGCATGAGCATGAGCACCAGCCAGCGCACGAGTACGCCTTCGCAGTGGGAGTTCTGGATCGACCGGGGTGGCACGTTCACCGACGTTGTGGCGCGACGCCCAGACGGCACGCTGGCCACGGCCAAACTGCTCTCCGAGAACCCCGAGCGCTATGCCGACTCGGCGCTGGCGGGAATCCGGGAGCTGCTGGATGTGCCTGCGGGCCAACCCATTCCGGTCGAACGCATCGCGACGGTGAAGATGGGCACCACCGTGGCCACCAATGCACTGCTGGAGCGCACAGGCGAGCGGACTCTGCTGGTGATCACGCGCGGCTTTCGCGACGCCCTGCGTATCGCCTACCAGAACCGGCCGCGCTTGTTCGACCGGCACATCGTGTTGCCCGAGCTGCTGTATGCGCATGTCGTCGAGGTGGACGAGCGAGTCGACGCACATGGCCAGGTCCTGGTGGCGTTGGACGAAGCGCGGACGCTTGCCGACCTGCAGGCGGCTTACGACGACGGGCTCCGCTCCGCAGCGATCGTCTTCATGCACGGCTACCGGTACGGCGAGCATGAAGCCCGAGTGGCCGCGCTCGCGAGACAGGTCGGCTTCGAGCAGGTCTCGGTGTCGCACGAGGTGTCGCCGCTCATGAAGCTCGTGTCGCGCGGTGACACGACCGTCGTCGACGCCTACCTCTCGCCCATCCTGCGCCGCTACGTCGAGCAGGTCGCAGCCGAGCTGCCGGACGTCGGGCTGCTGTTCATGCAGTCCAACGGAGGGCTCACCGATGCGCGCCGCTTCCATGGCAAGGACTCCATCCTGTCCGGGCCGGCCGGCGGCGTCGTCGGCGCGGTGCGCACCGCGCAGCAGGCCGGCTTCCCCAAGCTCATCGGCTTCGACATGGGTGGGACATCCACCGACGTCTCGCACTTCGCCGGAGACTTCGAGCGAGCCTTCGAGACTTTGGTGGCCGGCGTGCGGATGCGCGCCCCGATGATGAGCATCCACACGGTCGCCGCTGGTGGCGGTTCGATCCTGCACTTCGACGGCTCCCGCTATCGGGTGGGACCGGACTCGGCTGGGGCGAACCCGGGGCCGGCCTGCTATCGGCGCGGGGGACCGCTCGCCCTCACCGACGCGAACGTGATGCTCGGCAAGATCCAGCCCGCATACTTCCCCCGCGTGTTTGGCGCCAGCGGCCGCGAGTCGATGGCTTCCGACATCGTACGAACGCGGTTCGTGGCGCTCGCCGCGCAGATCGCCGCGGCTACAGGCCATCGACGACAACCCGAGGTGGTGGCCGAAGGCTTCGTCGAGATCGCCGTGGGCAACATGGCCAACGCGATCAAGGCGATCTCGGTGCAGCGTGGCCACGACGTCACCGAGTACACCCTCTGCGCGTTCGGTGGAGCCAGCGGCCAGCACGCGTGCCTGGTGGCCGACGCGCTGGGCATGACGCGGGTGTTCATCCACCCGCTTGCCGGCGTGCTGTCGGCATACGGGATGGGCCTGGCCGACCAGACGAGCATGCGAGAGCAGACGGTCGAGCTGCGTCTTGAGCCAGCGAACATCGCGCGCATCATCGACGTGCTCGACCAGCTCGAGCGCTCCGCGCTGGCCGACCTGGTGGCGCAAGGCGTCGACGACACGACCGTCTACACGCGTCGTCGCGTGCACCTGCGCTACGAGGGCACGGACTCGGCGCTGCTGGTGGACTCCGACTCGTTGCCGGCCATGGTCGAGCAGTTCGAAACGGCCTACCAGCAACGCTATTCGTTCCTGATGCCGTCCCGAGAGCTCATCGTCGAAGCGGTATCCGCCGAGGTGATGAGCGCGCCACATCGGGCAGACGGGGCGCCACAGCCCCGGAGCGCGGCTAGTCCGACCCCTGAGGCGACCGAGCAGGTCCGCATGTTCAGCGCCGGCCAGTGGCATGACACTCCGGTGTACCGGCGCGGGTCGCTGCGCCCCGGCACGACGGTGACGGGGCCGGCGATCATCGCCGAGGCGAACGCTACGACGGTCGCCGAGCCTGGCTGGGCCGCCACGGTAACGTCGCGCAACGACCTGGTCCTCGAGCGCGTCGAGGCACGACCCGAGCGCGTGGCGGTCGGCACGCACGTCGACCCGGTGATGCTGGAGGTGTTCAACAACCTGTTCATGTCCATCGCCGAACAGATGGGCGTGCGGCTGGCGAACACCGCGTACTCCGTGAACATCAAGGAGCGGCTCGACTTCTCCTGCGCGCTGTTCGATCGAACCGGGTCGCTCATCGCCAACGCACCGCACATTCCCGTGCACCTGGGCTCGATGAGCGAGTCGGTGCGCACCATCGTCCGCGAGAACGCCGACGCCATCCGGCCAGGCGACGTGTTCGCGACGAACGCGCCCTACAACGGCGGCACCCACCTACCCGACATCACCATCATCACGCCCGTCTTCGACGAGGCCGGCCGGGAGATGCTGTTCTACGTCGCATCTCGCGGGCATCACGCCGATATCGGCGGCCTGACGCCCGGCTCGATGCCGCCCGAGAGCCGCACCATCCTCGAGGAGGGCGTGCTAATCGACAACTGGAAGCTGGTCGCGGCTGGACGCCTGCGCGAGAGCGAAACCCGCACGTTGCTGCGATCTGGCCGCTTTCCAGTGCGCAACGTCGAGCAGAACCTCGCCGATCTGCGTGCACAGGTCGCTGCCAACGAGAAGGGCGTGCAGGAGCTGCGCGCGATGGTCGAGCACTTCGGGCTCGACGTCGTGCACGCCTACATGCAGCATGTTCAGGACAACGCCGAGGAAGCCGTACGGCGCGTCATCGGCGTGCTGAAGAACGGTGTTTGCCACCTCGAGATGGACAACGGTGGGGTCATCGACGTCACGATCGCGATCGACCCGGCGACGCGGGCCGCCACCCTCGACTTCTCCGGCTCGTCGCGGCAGCTGCCCAACAACTACAACGCGCCGGCCGCGGTAGCGATGTCGGCCGTGCTGTACGTGTTTCGCACCCTCGTCGATGACGACATCCCGCTCAACGCGGGCTGTCTCAAGCCGCTGGACGTAGTGATCCCGACGGGCTCGCTGCTGCGGCCGCGGTACCCGGCCGCGGTTGTCGCGGGCAACGTGGAGACCTCGCAATGCGTCACTGACGCCCTCTACACGGCGCTCGGCGCGCTGGCCAACTCTGCGGGGACGATGAACAACTTCACCTTCGGTAACGAGCGCTACCAGTACTACGAGACGGTCGCCGGCGGCTCGGGCGCCGGCCCCGGGTTCGACGGCACCGACTGTGTGCAGACGCACATGACGAACTCGCGGCTCACCGACCCGGAAGTGCTGGAGTGGCGCTTCCCGGTGCTGCTGGAGCTGTTCGAGCGGCGCCTCGGCTCTGGTGGGCGGGGCCGCTGGCGTGGCGGCGACGGTGCCCGGCGGCGAGTGCGCTTTCTCGAACCAATGACGGCAGCGATCGTGGCCGGCCGACGGCGCACCCCGCCGCTCGGCATGGCCGGCGGCACAGACGCGATGGTCGGGCGCAACTGGGTAGAGCATGCCGACGGCACTCGGGTGCAGCTGGGGTGGGCCGAGCAGGTCGACATGCGACCCGGAGACGTTTTCGTCATCGAGACCCCCGGCGGGGGTGGCTACGGCACCTCACCCGCTCACGGCGACGAAACCCCGTGACCGGGCCGGCCGGCATACGCGATGCTAGACAGCTGTGGGCCATATCGACGTCAACCGGGTGAGCTACGACCTGCCGGACGGGCGGCCGCTGCTCGGGACGTGAGCTTCCGGGTCGGCGAGGGCGCCAAGATCGCGCTGGTCGGGCCGAACGGCACGGGCAAGACGACGCTGACTGCGGATCATCTCCGGCGAGATCACCCGCACGACGGGGCGGTGCCCGCTCGCGGCGGCCTGGGCGTCATGCGTCAGTTCATCGGCTCGGTCCGCGACGAGTCGACCGTGCGCGACCTGCTGGTGTCCGTGGCGCCCGCGACGGTCCGGGCGGCCGCGGCCGCGATCGACGCGCGCCGAGCTGGCGATGATGGAGCGGGACGACGAGCAGGACCCAGCTGGCGTACGCCCAGGCGCTGGTCGACTGGGGCGACGCCGGCGGGTACGACGCCGAGACGCTGTGGGACATGTGCACCGTCGCGGCGCTCGGCGTCGCCGTTCGAGAGGGCCCAGTGGCGGCCGAGTCCGACGCTGTCCGGCGGGGAGCAGAAGCGCGCTGGTGCTGGAGGCGCTGCTGCGCGGCCCCGACGAGGTGCTGCTGCTGGACGAGCCGGACAACTACCTGGACGTGCCCGGCCAAACGCTGGCTGGAGCAGCGCTCTCGTCGAGCTCGCCCAAGACGGTGCTGTTCGTCTGCCACGACCGCGAGCTGCTGGCCCGGGTCGCGACCCGCATCGTCACGCTCGAGCCCGGGGCGGCCGGGGCGACGCCTGTGGGTGCACGGGGCGGCTTCGCCACGTATCCACGAGGCCGCGGGCCGAGCGCAACGCGCGCCTCGAGGAGCTGCGCCGCCGCTGGGACGAGGAGCACGCCAAGCTCAAGGCCCTGGTCGCTGATGTACCGGCAGAAGGCCGCAGTACAACGACGGGCATGGCGTCGCGGCTACAGGCGGCGCGAGACCCGGCTGCGCGAAGTTCGAGGAGGCCGGGCCGCCGCAGGCGGTACCGCTCGCGCCAGCGGGTACGGATGCGGCTGCACCGGCGGCCGCACCGGCAAGCGGGCGGTGGTCTGCGAGGCGCTGGAGCTGACCGGGCTGATGCGGCCGTTCGACCTCGAGGTGCTGGTTCGGCGAGCGGGTCGCGGTGCTCGGCGTCCAACGGCTCGGGCAAGTCGCACTTCCTGCGGCTGCTGGCGCGCGGCGGCTGCGACCCCGACGTCGAGCACCGGCCCGGTCGGGCGACGTGCCGACGCCGGTGCGCGCACACCGGCGTGGCCCGGCTGGGGTCCGGGTGCGGCCCGGGTGGTTCGCGCAGACCCACGAGCACCCCGAGCTGCACGGCCGGACCCTGCTGGAGATCCTGCACCGGGGCGACGAGCACCGCGGCGGGATGGGCGCGAGCAGGCCGCGCGTGCGCTCGACCGCTACGGGCTGGCCCGCGCGGGCGAGCAGACCTTCGACATCGCTGTCGGGCGGGCAGCAGGCGCGGCTGCAGATCCTGCTGCTCGAGCTGTCCGGGGCCACCCTGCTGCTGCTCGACGAGCCGACCGACAACCTCGACCTGGACTCGGCCGAGGCGCTGGAGGACGCGCTGGACGCCTTCGACGGCACCGTCGTCGCCGTCACCCACGACCGCTGGTTCGCCCGGGCGTTCGACCGGTTCCTGATCTTCGGCGCCGACGGCCGCGTGCTTCGAGGCGACCGAGCCGGTCTGGGACGAGGGCCGCGTCGTTCGAGCCCGATAGTCGCGCGCGGCAGGGCAAGATCACATCGTCACAGAAGCAACAGGTCAACAACGGAATTCCTGATCAACCTCCGGAATCGGTGGTTGATCGGGAATTCGGTGCTCGCGGCGAGCGGATCCGGTTGCCGTGAGGCGGTGCGGCGTGGTCCTGATGAGCGCTTACGCCGGTCTCGATTTGGCCGGCCTCCCGCGGCTCCGTAAACTAGTCTGCTGGTGTGCCACGCGCCGCGTGAGGCCGCTCGCGTGGCGAACGCCTCTGAGCGCCCGGTGGACGGCATACGCCCCAGCGGTGACCCAAGCGAAAGACGATCCACTTATGCGCACGTACACCCCCAAGCCCGGCGAGGTCACGCGCGCAGTGGCACGTCATCGACGCCACCGACGTCGTGCTCGGCCGCCTCGCCAGCCAGACCGCAATGCTGCTGCGCGGCAAGCACAAGCCGACCTTCGCCCCGCACGTCGACACCGGCGACTTCGTCATCATCATCAACGCCGAGCAAGGTCGCGCTGACGGGCGCCAAGGCCCAGCAGAAGAAGGCCTACCGCCACTCCGGCTACCCGGGCGGCCTCAAGGCGACGCCTACACCGAGCTGCTCGAGAAGAACCCGCGCCAGGGCCGTCGAGAAGGCCGTCCGAGGGCATGCTCCCAAGAACACCCTGGGCCGCCAGCAGCTGTCCAAGCTCAAGGTGTACGCCGGTGACACACCCGCACGCGGCCCAGAAGCCGGTGCCCTTCGAGATCTCCCAGGTCGCCCAGTAGGGCGTCGCCGACCAGCTAAGCAAGAAGGAAGCACTGTGGCTGACAACGACACCGACTCCGACGACCCTCGACGACGAGGCCGAGCTCACCGAGGTACACCACCGAGTCCGCCGACCTCTCGGCGCCGAGCGCCGCGAGTCAAGCCCACGCGCCTCGGCGCCAAGCGCCGCGACCGGTCGTCGCAAGCAGGCCATCGCCCGCGTGCGCATCGTCCCCGGCATCGGCGACTGGACGGTCAACGGCCGCACGCTCGAGGCGTACTTCCCCAACAAGGTGCACCAGCAGATCGTCAGCGAGCCGTTCAAGGTGCTCGAGCTCGACGGTGCCTACGACGTCGCTCGTGCGCGTGCACGGCGGCGGGCCCTCCGGCCAGGCCGGCGCGGTCCGCCTCGGCGTGGCCCGCGCGCTCAACGACGTCGACGAGGAGCTCAACCGTCCGGCGCTGAAGAAGGCCGGCTTCCTGACCCGCGACGCGCGCGTCCCGGAGCGCAAGAAGGCCGGCCTGAAGAAGGCCCGCAAGGCGCCGCAGTACAGCAAGCGCTGACCGCGCATGGGCCGGCTCGCTTCGGGGCACCGACGGGCGTCACGAGGCCTCGGCGCAACCGCGACGTCGACGGCCGAGCTCGGCCCTCGACCTGTCCGTGGCTGCGCTGCCCAGTGCTGGGCGACGCCGGCGAGTTCGCTGGCCACCGGCCGCGGGCGTCGTCGGGCACCGACGGGCGAGCCTCGGGCGAGTTCCTCAGCGCCGCGGTCGTGGCCGGCCTGGCCTCGGCCGGGGTCGACGTCTACGACGTCGGGGTGCTGCCGACCCCGGCGTCGCCTTCCTCACCGCCGACTTGGGCGCCGACCTCGGGGTGATGCTCTCGGCGTCGCACAACCCGATGCCGGACAACGGGATCAAGTTCCTGGCCCGCGGCGGGTACAAGCTCGCCGACGAGGTCGAGGACGCGATCGAGCAGCGGATGGGCGGCGCGCACGCAGAAGCCGACCGGAGCGGACGTCGGAAGGGTGCGCGGGGCTTGCCGACGGCGCAACGCGCTACGTCGAGCATCTGCTGTCGATCGTGCCGCACCGGCTCGACGGGCTGCACGTCGTCATCGACGCCGCTCACGGTGCCGCCTCGACGGTCTCGCCGCAGGCGTTCCGGCGAGGCCGGAGCCTACGTTACGGTCATCGGCGCCGACCCTGACGGGCTCAACATCAACGAGGGCTGCGGCTCCACCCACCTGGAGCATCTGCAGCGTGCTGTCGTCGAGAATCAGGCGCACCTGGGCATCGCCCACGACGGCGACGCCGACCGGTGCCTGGCGGTCGACGCGCGCGGCAGCGTCGTGGACGGCGACCAGATCATGTGCATCCTGGCGCTGGCCTTTCGCGAGCGCGGGGTATTGGCCCAGGACACCATCGTGGCGACTGTCATGAGCAACCTCGGCATGCTGCTGGCGATGGAGCGCGAAGGCATCACGGTGCGCCAGACCGCGGTGGGCGACCGGTACGTGCTGGAGGACATGCAGGCCGGGTCGTTCACCTTCGGGGCGAGCAGTCCGGCCACCTCATCTTCCTGGACCACGCCACCACTGGCGATGGCGTGCTCACTGGGCTGCTGCTGGCCTCACGTGTCGCGCAGACCGGCCGCTCGCTCGCCGACCTAGCCTCGGTCATGACCCGGCTGCCGCAGGTGCTGCTCAACGTCAAAGGCGTCGACAAGGAGGCCGTCGACGCGAACGAGGTCGTGCAGCAGGAGGTGGCTGCTGCCGTCGAGGAGCTGTCCGGCACCGGACGGGTGCTGCTGCGCAAGTCCGGCACCGAGCCGCTCGTGCGGGTCATGGTCGAGGCTGCCGACGAGCGGCAGGCGCAGGCCGTGGCCGACCGGCTGGCCAAGGTCGTGCGGGACCACCTCTCGCTGTCCGCTTGAGTCGCCGGCCTCCCAGGGCGGGCTAGAAGGCAGCCGTACCCGCGGGCGGCAGGTCGGCCACCGGCAGCCCGACCCCTTCCGCGGTGATGACATTCGCCCGGCCCTCGTTGAGATCGTATGTCGCACCGACAATGCCGACTGTTCCGGCGCGGACCCGCTCCCCGATGAGTGACGAGCGGTTTGACAGCAGCCGGGCGGTGTGCCGCACGTGCTCGGCCTCGACCTCGTCCGCCGTGGCGGCCCCGTGCTTACGCGCCGACAGCACGCTTGGCATGATGCGTTCGACGACGTCGCGGAGGAACCCGGACGGCATGTCCCCCGAGTCCATGGCCTCGAGGGTGACCCGGACCCCTCCGCAGGTGTCATGGCCGAGCACAACGATGAGCGGGATGCCGAGGGCGGCGACACCGAACTCCAACGAGCCCAGCACGCTGGTCCCCATGACGTGACCGACGGTGCGGACGACGAACAGGTCGCCGAGCCCCTGGTCGAAGATGATCTCGGCGGCCACGCGGGAGTCGGCGCATCCGAAGAAGATCGCCCGCGGCAGCTGCCCCCCGGTGAGCGAGGCGCGAGTCTCGACGTCCTGGTTCGGGTGCTGCCGCTGCCCGGCCACAAACCGGTGGTTGCCTGCAGACAGCTGCGCCCACGCCTGCACGGGGGTCTCCTGACGAGCGGGGTATGCCGGTGCCGGGCTCACGAGCGAGGGCGCCTTCCGATGGTGAGACCACTCATAGCTAAACCAGTGGGCTTGGTGACACTAGCGAAGAAGTCGTTGCCCTTGTCGTCGACGACGATGAACGCGGGGAAGTCCTCGACCTCGATCTTCCAGACCGCCTCCATCCCCAGCTCGGGGTACTCCAGCACCTCGACGGAGCGGATGCAGTCCTGGGCCAGGCGCGCCGCCGGCCCCCCGATGGAGCCAAGGTAGAACCCGCCGTGGTCCAGGCAGGCGTCGGTGACCTGCTGGGAGCGGTTGCCCTTGGCGAGCATGACGAGCGACCCACCGGCAGCCTGGAACTGGTTGACATAGGAGTCCATCCGCCCGGCTGTGGTCGGCCCGAACGAACCGGACGGCATACCGCGCGGTGTCTTGGCCGGACCGGCGTAGTACACCGGGTGGTCCTTGAGGTACTGCGGCATGCCCTCGCCGGCGTCGAGGCGCTCCTTGATCTTGGCGTGAGCGATATCGCGGGCCACGACCAGCGTGCCGGTCAGCGACAGGCGAGTCTTGACCGGGTAGCGGGACAGCTCCTCGCAGATCTCGTCCATGGGGCGGCGCAGGTCGATGCGCACCGCGTCGTCCGCGTCGCCGATGTGCTCGACCGGGAGGTCGGGAAGGAACCGGGCCGGGTCGGTCTCCAGCGCCTCGATGAAGACCCCTTCCGGGGTGATCTTCGCCAGGCACTGGCGATCCGCAGAACACGAGACCGCGACGGCGACCGGAAGCGAGGCCCCGTGGCGGGGCAGGCGTACCACCCGCACGTCGTGGCAGAAGTACTTGCCGCCGAACTGCGCCCCGATGCCGAACTCGCGGGTCAGCTCGAGCACCCGCTTCTCCAGCTCGGTGTCGCGAAAGGCGTGGCCGGCCGGCGAGCCCGCCGTCGGCAGGGTGTCGAGGTACTTCGCCGAGGCATACTTCGCGGTCTTCAGCGCGAACTCGGCCGATGTGCCGCCGATGACGATCGCCAGGTGGTAGGGCGGGCAGGCCGCGGTGCCGAGCGAGCGCAGCTTCTCGTCGAGGAAGCCCAGCATGGCTGCCTCGTTCAGGATCGCCTTGGTCTCCTGGTAGAGGTAGGACTTGTTCGCCGAGCCGCCGCCCTTGGCCATGAAGAGAAACTTGTATGCCGTCTCGTGCCCCGGTGCGGTGTCGGCATACAGCTCGATCTGCGCGGGCAGGTTCGACCCGGTGTTGCGCTCCTCCCACATGGTGAGCGCGGCCATCTGCGAGTAGCGCAGGTTGAGCCGGGTGTAGGCGTCGTAGACCCCGCGTGAGAGGGCCCGCTCGTCCGTGCCGGCAGTGAGCACGTGCTGTCCGCGCTTGCCCATGACGATCGCCGTGCCGGTGTCCTGGCACATCGGCAGCACGCCTCCGGCCGAGATGTTGGCGTTCTTGAGCAGGTCCATCGCGACGAACTTGTCGTTGTTGCTCGCTTCCGGGTCATCGACGATGGTCCGCAGCTGCTGTAAGTGGGCCGTGCGCAGATAGTGGGCGATGTCGTGCATCGCCGTCTCGGACAGCAACCGGAGGGCCTCGTCGTCGACCTCGAGGAACGTCCGTCCGCCAGGGCCCTCGACGCTGCGCACCCCGTTCGCGGTGAGCAGGCGGTATGGCGTCTCGTCTTCGCCTGTGGGCAGCGGGTCTTCGTACTCGAACTCGGCCATGGTGTCTCCTTCGATGCCTGCTTCAGCATAGGAGGAGCGCGCTGCCCCCTCGCGCCGAGAGGTCCGTAGGTGCTGTCATTCGAGCCGGATAGCAGCACCTACGGACCTCTCGGCGTGGGGTTCCGGGGAGGGTTTCGGGCAGCAGCAGGTCAGCTGGCCAGCTCCTCGCGGGTGGGGGCGTACGCGCCCGCGCGAGCCACCGTCAGCCCGGCGGTCGACATCGCCCGGTCGACCGCCGCGCGAACCTCGTCGATGCTCGCCGCGTGCAGTCGCTGGCGTGCTTCCGGCCCACCGATGAACCCCGAGTCGGCGAGCCCCGAGAGCAGCCCGGCCATGAACGAGTCGCCCGCACCGACAGTGTCGATGACCTGCGCGGCCCGCGCCGGGACCGTGGTGACCTCGCTCGCGCGCGAGGAGCGCACGGCATACAGCGCGCCTTCCGCACCGCGGGTGACGACGGTGACACCAGGCCCGAACGACTCCCATCGACGCAGGATGTCGGGGATGAACGCCCCGGGATACAGCCACTGCAGGTCTTCGTCGCTGGCCTTGACGACGTCGGCCATCGCGATCAGCTGCTCAACCCGCTCGCGGACCAGCTCGGCCGACGCCATGAGCGAAGGGCGCATGTTCGGGTCGTAGGAGATGGTGGCGGTGGGCGCGAGCGTACGAACGGTCTCGACGACCTGGCGTCCGCCCGGTTCGATGGTCGCGGCGATGCTGCCGGTGTGGACGTGACCGTAACGGCCGGTCACCAATGGCACTGACCAGGTGAGCTCGAAGGTGTAGCTGGCCTGGCCTCGGCGGTCGATGCTCGCGCGGGCCACCGAGGTGGACGCGGCACCGCGGCTGCCGTCGGCCAGCCGAACCCCGGCCTCCGCACATCGCTTCGCGATGCGGTCCCCGCGGTCGTCGGCGCCGATCCAGGTGGCCAGCGCCACGTCATGGCCTAGCGTGCCAAGCCCAAAAGCCACGTTTGCCGGGCTCCCGCCGACGTGCTCGATGACCTGCCCCGAACCCAGGTCGACCGCGTCGATGAGAGCCTCCCCGACGACCAGGATGGGTAGGTCGATCTCGCTTCCCGGGGTGGGCCCGCGGTCGCTGCTCACCTACCGGCCTCCTCGAGTCGCTGCGAGACCCAGCAAACTCTAGGGGCGAGCGTTGCTGCCAGGAGCGGCGATTCGGTGACGGTTTGGTCGCAAAGCGGTTCGTCGGCGACGATGGCAGGGTGAGCACCCCGACCGGCACCGGCAGCACCGCGGCCCCGCAGGCCAGCAGGTATGCCATGGGCACTGTCGCGAACATGGCACGTTCCCTGCTGGTCATTCTTGCCTTGGTCGCGGCGCTGGTGGCGATCGTCCCCCGCGGCGAGGGGGTCATCCGGCCGGGGGTCGACGCCTCCTCGGTCGTGGCGCAGGCGGTCAAACAGAGCGGGCTGCCGTTCGAGCTGCCGGTCGGTCTTGGTGACGGCTGGGCGGCCACCACAGCCCGGTATGCCCCTTCGACCGACTCGCGCCCGACTTGGCAGGCCGTGTGGACCACACCCACCGGCCAGTCCATCTCCCTCAAGCAGGCGTCGGGGGCGACTCCGAAGTGGGTCGACGTGGCGACCAACCAGGGGACCCGAGCCGGCCAAGTCGACCTGGCCGGACGCACCTGGGAACGGCGCACCGACGCACGCGGCCAGACCGCGCTCGTGTCGGTCTCACCGCTTGGCTTGACGACGGTCGTGAGTACGACCGGCGGAATGGACGAGGCTGGACAGTTCGTCGACGCCTTGGCGCCCGCTGCGCCCGCGTCCTGAGCCGGTGTCAGTCCTGGTGTACGGGCCCAGGGGCGGCCGGCTCCTTGGGGTCCGCTGCGTCGTCCGCTGCGCCGCCCGCGCGCTGAAGTTGCGCTTGCGCCCCGTCCAGCCAGGTCGTGCAGTGCGCCGCGAGCGCCTCACCGCGATGCCACAGCGACATACTCTCCTCGAGCGGAACCTGGCCGGCCTCGAGCCGGGCCACGATGGACACCAGCTCGTCGCGTGCCTGCTCGTAGCTCAGGCCCTCGATGTCGGGGTGCTGCCCGTCGGTCACCGTTTCACCTTGGCTCGGGGGGGCCTGGCTCGCGTCACCCGAGCCAGCCGTGGTCGTCGCCACCCTAGACCTGCTCCCGGTCTGCGACCCGGACGGGGAACCCACCTCGGGCGACGAGGACCTGCAGCTGTTCGTCTGGGGTGACCTCGGCAGGGTCGCGGACCACCAGCCCGTCGGTGTGCTGTACGACGGCATACCCGCGATCGAGCGTCGACTGGGGCGAGAGGGCTCGCACTTGGGCGCCCAGGTGGGCGACCCGGTCGGACTCGCGTCCCAGGCGTACATCCAGTCGGTCTCGGCTGCGGGAGCGCAGTGCGGCTACCTGCTGGCGGTGCGGGGTAAGCAGGGCGAGCGGTTCGGTCATGACTGCACGGGTTCGCGTCGCCACGAGTAAGCGGCGCTCCGCGTCCAGCCGGTAGCCCTGGGCTCGCCGTGCCCGAGCCCGCAGCTGGTGCAGTCGCGCGTGCTCCTCCGCGGCGTCCGGCACGATGCGCTTGGCGGCGTCAGTAGGCGTAGACGCACGCCAGTCGGCGACGAGGTCGAGCAGGGGTGTGTCGACCTCATGGCCGATGGCGCTGACGACCGGGGTTCGCGCCTGCGCGACCGCACGCAGCAGCGTCTCGTTGCTGAACGCCAACAGCTCCTCGGCGGACCCTCCGCCGCGTGCGACGACGATGACGTCCACCGATGGGTCCGCATCCAGCTCGGCGAGGGCCGCAGTGACCTCTGGCACGGTCGAGGAGCCCTGCACCGCGACCTCCCGCACGACGAAGCGCACCGAGGGCCACCGTCGCCGCGCGTTGTGCACGACGTCGCGCGCAGCCGCGCTCTCCCGGCCGGTGATGAGCCCGACGCCCATCGGGATGAGTGGTAGCGGGCGCTTACGTTCGGCGGCGAACAGCCCCTCGGCGGCAAGGCGCTGCTTGAGGATTTCGATCCGAGCCAACAGGTCACCGACCCCGAGCGGGCGGATCCTGCGGGCATCCAGCGCCAAGGTCCCGCGCCTCGGCCAGAACGACGCCTTGGCGTGGACGACCACGCGCGCCCCGTCGACCAGGGGCACACCCATGGCGTTGAGCGCGTTAACCGAGATGTACACCGGCAGCGACATGTCCACATCGGGGTCACGCAGGGTGAGGTAGGCCGTGTTGCCGCGCCGGTTGAACTCCACCACCTGCCCCTCGACCCACAGCGGGGACATTCGCTCGACGTAGGCGCCGATCTTCACGCTCAGCACCCGGACCGGCCACGGTGCTTCGGCCGTGGTGTCCGCGGCCTTCTCGGGCAAAGCAGGTGGCGTCGTCACGCCTCGACTGTATGGGCAGACTGTATGGGCAGACTGGATGGGCAGACTGGATGGGCACGGCATACGCGCAGGACGCGTAAAATGGGCGGATGCCCCTGAGTCCACTGACGAACGAGCCTGCACGAAAGCGGGTCCTGCTCGCCGCGCCGCGGGGATACTGCGCCGGCGTGGACCGCGCCGTGGTCACGGTGGAAAAGGCGCTCGAGCGGTACGGGCCACCGGTGTATGTGCGCAAGGAGATCGTCCACAACAAGCACGTCGTCGACTCGCTACGTCGGCGTGGTGCGGTGTTCGTGGAGGAGACCGACGAGGTCCCCGAGGGGGCGACCGTCATCTTCTCGGCGCACGGTGTCGCCCCCGTCGTCCACCAGGAGGCGGCGGCGCGCTCGCTCAAGACCATCGACGCGACCTGCCCGCTGGTGACCAAGGTCCACCGCGAGGCGGTGCGGTTCGCGCGGGACGACTACGACATCCTGCTCATCGGGCACGAGGGGCACGAGGAGGTCGTCGGTACCTCCGGCGAGGCACCCGAGCACATCACCCTTGTGGACGGACCCGACGACGTCGACTCGGTCGAGGTCCGAGACCCGCAGAAGGTCGTGTGGCTCTCGCAGACGACGCTGTCGGTCGACGAGACGATGGAGACCGTCCGCAGGCTGCGGGAGCGCTTCCCCGCCTTGGCGGACCCGCCGAGCGACGACATCTGCTACGCGACCCAGAACCGCCAGCAGGCGGTCAAGGCGATGGCCCGTGACTGCGACCTCATGCTCGTTGTCGGGTCGCGCAACTCGTCCAACTCGGTGCGGCTGGTCGAGGTTGCTCTGGAGCACGGTGCGAAGGACGGCCACCTCGTCGACGACGCGACCGAGATCGACCCGAACTGGTTCGACGGGGTGCGCACTATCGGGGTGACCTCGGGCGCCAGCGTGCCGGAGACCCTCGTCAACGAGGTCCTGAGCTACCTTGCGCAGCAGGGCTACTCGGATGTCGAGCCAGTCGTCGCGGCCGAGGAGAGCCTGCTGTTCGCGCTGCCCAACGAGCTGCGCCCCGCGCGTCAGCCGGCGCGCTGACCGCCGGCCTCGTCAGTTGCACGGTCCTCGAGCAACTCGGGCAGGTGCGGGCGGCCCACGTCGGGGTCGAGCGCCTCGATGAGCTCGACCGCGGTGAGCGGTCGGGGAGCGGAAGTGATGACTTCAAGCGACGGGACGGGGTCGGTGGCCAGGCCCAGCTCGTTCATCCGACGGGTCGTGACCAGCACCCGGCCCTCGAGCGAGCCCACCAGCGCGTTGTACGCCTCGACGGACCGGCGCAGGGTGGCGCCCAGCTTCTCGGTATGCCGCCCCAGGGCCCCCAGTCGCTCGTACAGCTGCCGGCCGAGAAGCAGCAGCTCGCGGGCCCCCTCAGTGAGCGCCTCCTGACGCCAGGTGTAGGCGACGGTGCGCAGCAACGCCAGCAACGTCGCGGGTGACGCGAGCACGACGTGGCGACGCATGGCGTGCTCGTGCAGCTCGGGGTCGGCCCCAAGCGCAGCGCCGAGGACGGCCTCCCCGGGCACGAAGCAGACCACCATCTCGGGGGTCGGGTCGACGGCGGTCCAGTAGCCCCGCTCGGCCAAGGCGTCGATGTGGCCGCGCAGTGCTCTCGCGTGGGCGCGCAGATGCTGGTCGCGCGCCTGCGCCGTGATGCCGTCGGCCTGGGCGGCGAGAAACTCGCTCATCGGTGCCTTGGCGTCGACGGCGAGGTGCTTGCCGCCCGGCAGATGCACGACGACATCGGGGCGCACGACGGCTCCGTGGTCGTTGCGCGAGCTCACCTGGGTATCGAAGTCGCATTTGGCCAGCAGTCCCGCGTGCTCGAGTACCCGGCGCAGCGCCACCTCGCCCCACGTGCCGCGGACCGAGGACGAGCGCAGCGATCCCACCAGGCTTGCCGTCTGGTCGCGCAGCCCGTCGGTGCTGGACTGGACTCGCGCCAGCTCGTTAGCAACCGCCGAGAACTGCTCGCCCCGGTCACGCTCCAGCTGGTGAACCTGGCGTTCCACCCGGACCAGGCTCTCGTGCAGCGGCGCGATCAGGTGGGCCGTCTCCAGGTCGGCGGTGCGGGCCGTCTCCAGGTCGACAACGCGCTCGCGCAGCAGGTCGCGTTCGGCGCAGGCGCCAGCCAGCCGCGCGGCATACCGGGCGTTGACGACGAGCCAAGCGACGAAAGCACCCGCCCCCATGCCAACCAGCATGCCAACGAGAGCAACACCCAGCGCGTTCATGTCGAAGACCTTGCCATGGCCCACCGACAGCCCTTCGCTAGTGGCCATGGACCACGTGTGGGACCCCGACCGCTACCTCTGGTATGCCGGTGAGCGTGGCCGCCCGTTCGTCGAGCTGCTCGGCCGGGTCGGCGCCTTGCACCCGGAGACCATCGTCGACCTCGGCTGCGGCCCGGGCAACCTCACCGTGCTGCTCGCCCAGCGATGGCCCGAAGCGCGCGTCGTCGGCATCGACTCCTCACCTGCGATGATCGAGCGAGCCCAGGCCGACTACGGACAGCAGGCCAGCTTCTCGGTCGACGATCTGCGCGACTGGACGCCCGACGAGCCCGTGGACGTCCTGGTGTCCAATGCGACCTTGCAGTGGGTCCCTCGCCACCTTGGCCTACTACCGGGGCTGGTCGCCACGGTCGCGCCGGGTGGGTGGTTCGCGTTCTCTGTTCCCGGCAACTTCACCGAGCCGACCCACACGCTGCGTCGGGACCTGGCCGCAGAGCCGGCGTACGCGGCATACACAAACTCGGTGGCGACCCCGGACGCGCATGGCCCGGATACCTACCTGCGCGCGCTGGCGGAGCTGGACTGCGAGGTCGACGCCTGGGAGACGACCTATCTGCACGTCCTGCGAGGGCCAGACCCGGTGTTCGAGTGGGTCAGCGGCACCGCTTCCGGACCCACTCTCCAGGCCCTTCCCGAGCCGCTTCGGACCACGTTCAGCGAGGAGCTCAAGCACCGCCTCCGGCAGGCCTACCCACCCGGACCGCACGGCACGGTGCTTGCCTTTCGCCGAGTCTTCGTGGTGGCCCGACGGCTGGCGTGAATGCCCCTGCCGCGCGCCTGACAGACTCGCCGCATGAAGCAGTTCGAGTTCGACCGCGCGATCGCGCTCAACCCGAGCGCTGAGCCGTCGGTGGCCCTGGGGAGGGTCGATGACGCCTGGCGGATCGGCAACGGTGTCAACGGGGGTGTCCTCATGGCGATGGGCGCCTTGGGGCTGCGCCGGGTGCTCGACGAGGACGGTCGCCACCCCGACCCGCTGGCGCTGAGCGCGTACTTCCTCACGCCGCCGACCGCGGGTGAAGTGAGCGTCTCGACGAAGGTGCTGCGCGCCGGGCGCACCATGTCGACCGGGCAGTTCGCGCTGCGTCAGCTGGGCGAGGCGGGCCGGCCGGTCGAGCGGATGCGGGGCCTGGCGACCTTCGGAGACCTCACCGAGCGGGCCGACCCGCTGGTGCGCACCGAGCCGCCGCCGCCGATGCCGCCACCCGATGAGTGCCTCGCCAGCCCAGAGCGGGCCAACTACCGCACGATCAAGTACGCGATGGCATCGACGCTGCTGGAGCGGGTGGATCTTCGCCTCGACCCCGCGTGCGCCGGCTGGCTGCGAGGCGAGCCGTCCCACGAGGGCGTCATGCGCGCCTGGCTGCGGCTGGCTGACGGCCGCGAGCCCGACGCCCTGTCGCTGGTTTGGGCCTTGGACGCCCTGCCGCCCGTGGCCTTCGACCTGGGGCTGATCGGCTGGACGCCGACCCTGGAGTTCAGTGGCCACGTGCGCGTCCACCCGGCCCCTGGATGGCTCCAGGTGGTGGGGACCACGGCAAACGTGGCCGGAGGGCTCATGGAAGAAGACACCCGGATCTGGGACTCGACCGGCCGCCTCGTCGCGCTGTCGCGGCAGCTGTGCAGCTGGCGGCTTCCCAGCCCCGACTAGACTGGCGCCCTTGTGGCCCTCACCATCGGCATCGTCGGGCTGCCCAACGTCGGCAAGTCCACCCTCTTCAACGCGTTGACCAAAGCGAGTGTGATCGCGGCGAACTACCCGTTCGCGACGATCGAGCCGAACGTCGGCGTCGTGCCCCTGCCGGACCCGCGCCTGGACCGGCTCGCCGAGATCTTCTCCTCGGCCCGAGTCCTGCCGGCCACGGTGTCCTTCGTCGACATCGCCGGCATCGTCCGAGGGGCCTCGGAGGGGGAAGGGCTGGGCAACCGGTTCTTGGCGCACATCCGTGAGGCCGACGCGATC
This sequence comes from uncultured Actinomycetota bacterium, assembly GCA_963724925.1. Taxonomy (GTDB): domain Bacteria; phylum Actinomycetota; class Actinomycetes; order Actinomycetales; family Dermatophilaceae; genus Phosphoribacter. The sequence continues at coordinate 197,623 of CAVRXF010000028.1, forward strand.
TGCCAGGTCGTGCGCGTGTTCCAGGACGACGATGTGGCGCACGTCGAGGGCGCCTTCAGCCCCGCGTCCGACGTCGAGACGATCGAGACCGAGCTGTGCCTGGCCGACCTGCAGACCCTCGAGAAGGCGGTGCCGCGGCTGGAGAAGCTGGCCCGCACCACCAAGGAGCACGCGCCCGCCTTGGCCAACACGCTCGCCGCCCAGCGCTGCCTCGAGGCGGGGCAGACCCTGTATGCCGGGCACGCGGCATACGACGTGGACCTCACCCAGGCGCGCGAGCTGGCGCTGCTCACGGCCAAGCCGTTCATCTACGCCTTCAACCTCGACGAGGACCAGCTAACTGACGCCGCACTGCACGCCTCGCTGCGTGAGCTGGTCTCGCCGGCCGACTGCGTGTTCCTCGACGCCAAGCTCGAGGCGGACCTGGCCGACCTCGACCCAGCCGAGGCCGGCGAGCTGCTGGAGTCGGTCGGGGTGACGCAGTCCGGCCTGGAGCAGCTGGCCCAGGTGGGGTTCCACACGCTGGGCCTGCAGACCTTCCTGACCGCAGGGCCCAAGGAGTCGAGGGCCTGGACGATTGGTCAAGGCTGGACCGCCCCCCAGGCGGCCGGCGTGATCCACACCGACTTCCAGCGCGGTTTCATCAAGGCCGAGGTGGTGTCCTTCCACGAGCTGGATGCAGCCGGCTCGATGGCGGCCGCTCGGGCTGCTGGGCGGGTCCGGATGGAGGGCAAGGACTACGCCATGCGCGACGGCGACGTCGTCGAGTTCCGCTTCAACGTGTGAGGGCGGTGATGCCCAGGGGCGTCCCGTCCCGGTGAGAGTGGCCGAATGGTTGCTTCAGGGCCCGTGAAGCAACCCTTCGGCTACTCTCACGTCGCTGTAGGTCACAGGCGGTCACCGAAACCTTGCCGTACGTCGTGTGATGTCTGACACACTGATGCGTCAGCCGAAGGAGCCACTCGTCCGTGTCCAGTCCGCCGCCTCCCGCGGCACATCACCCGGGACCTCAGATGTCCCATTTCGAACGCATCGCGTTCGCCGCGGGCGACTGCTTCGGAGGCGGCTCGGCCGCCACGATCGCGGTGCTCTACCTGTTCTATCTGACTGACATCCTTGGCCTGCCGCCGGGACTTGCCGGGTTGACCATCCTGGTCTCCAAGGTCTGGGACGCCCTCAACCACCCGCTGATGGGCCTGATAACCGACCGGACCCGCACCCGCTTCGGCCGACGCCGGCCTTGGATCTTCATCGGCGCGGTACTTGTGCCTCCAGCGATGGCCGCGCTCTGGGCGCCCATCGGCGACTGGAGCTCCCAGACCGCGAAGCTGTTGTTCGTCATCGTCGCGCACCTGACCTGGACGACGATCGCGAGCATCGTCGCGGTTCCCTACGGCTCGCTGTCCACCGAGGTGACCACCGACCCGACAGAGCGCAACAAGGTCAACATCCTGCGCATGGCGTTCGCGACCATTTCCGCCGCCGGCTCGACCATGGTGATGTCGCTGCTCGTGAACGCCTTCAAGGACGGGCACCTGTCGATCCAGGCGTTGTACCTGAGCATCCTCTTCGGGTTCGGCTCGTTCTTCGCCCTGCCGATGGCGGCGGTCGCCCTGTTCACGCACGAGCGGGCCCCGATCTCGGCGCACACCGAGCCGCTGAGCTTCCGGACGGTAACCGCACCGCTGCGGGTGCGCCCGTTCCGCTACCTCACCCTGCTCTACTTGTGTCCCGCGCTCACCATCGACCTGGTCACGGCGGTCATCCTCTACTACGCCTTGTATGCCGTGCCGGGCCTGAACTCCACGGTGTTCCTCACCGTTTTCGTCGTCGTGACGATTGCCATGTTCCCAGTGCTGAACTGGCTGGTGAAGCGGATGAGCAAGAACATCATCTACTACCGCGGCATACCGATCAGCATCGTGGCCATGGGAGTCATCGCGTTCTATCCCTCCGACATGGCGGTGTGGCCGGTCTACGCGTTCGCCGGCGTTCTCGCCGTGGGAATCGGCGCGGCCCAGATCATGATCTGGGTGATGTTCCCGGATGTCGTCGACGCCGGCGAGCTGCAACAAGGGGCCCGCAACGCCGGCTCGTTCAGCGGCTTGCTCGTTCTCGTGCGCGCCCTCGCCTCGGCCTTGGCCATCCAAATCCTCAGCCTGGTGCTGGAGTTCACCGGATACCAACACTCGGTCCCCGGCGAACCGGCGGCCGCGCAGCCCGCCAGTGCCATGCTCGGCATCCGGCTGGCCATGGCGTTCTCGGTGCTGCGCTCATGGGCGCCGCCTACCTCACCGCCCGCCACTACCCGCTCACCCGTCGCGCCGTGCACCGCCTGGACCTCGAGCTGCACGCCGCCCGACTGCACCGCCATGTCGTCGCGGCGGAGGGCCAGCACCAGGAGCTCACCGAGGACGACCTTCCGGTCGAGCCCTTGCCGCCCCTGCTGGCGGCACGTGAGGAGAGCTGACGCTCGCAGTGACGACGGTGGGCGCCAACAGAGCCGGCCGGCACGGCATACCATCCCCGCATGGGCGTGGACCTGACCGGGCGGCACTTCGTCAAGGAGCTCGACTTCACCGCGCAGGAGTGGAGCGCCCTCGTCGAGCTCACCGGCCGGCTCAAGGCCGCGCGCCTGCAGGGCCGCGAGGAGCGCACCCTGCTCGGCAAGGCGATCGCCCTCGTCTTCGAGAAGACCTCCACGCGTACCCGGTGCGCCTTCGAGGTCGCGGCGTATCAGCTGGGGGCCCAGCTGACCTACCTCGACCCGCACGGCAGCCAGTTCGGCCACAAGGAGTCGGCCAAGGACACCGCGCGGGTTCTCGGCCGCCTCTACGACGGGATCGAGTTCCGTGGCTCGCGCCACGAGGTGATCGAGACGCTGGCCGGTATGCCGGGGTGCCGGTCTACAACGGGCTCACCGACATGTGGCACCCGACCCAGTCGCTGTGCGACATCGTCACCATGGGTGAGCACAGCGCCAAGCCGCTGGGCGGCGATCTCGTTCGCCTACGTGGGTGACGCGCGGTACAACATGGGCAACTCGCTGCTCGTCGCCGGAGCCATGTCCGGCATGGACACCCGCATCGTCGCCCCGCAGTCGCTGTGGCCGGACGCCGGAGGTCGTCGGGCAGCGCCGACCGGCTCGCCGCGCAGACCGGCGCGCCAGGTCACGCTCACCGAGGACCTTGCCGGGGTCGCCGGGGTGGACTTCGTCCACACCGACGTCTGGGTGTCGATGGGCGAGCCCGACGAGGTGTGGGCCGAGCGGATCGCCCTGCTCACTCCCTACCAGGTCACGACGGACCTGATGCGCTCGACCGGCAACCCGGACACCAGGTTCATGCACTGCCTGCCGGCATTCCATGACCGCGAGACCAGCGTCGGTGAGCGGGTCTACCAGCAGTACGGCATGGACGCCCTCGAGGTCACCGACGAGGTCTTCGAGTCGCCGGCCTCGATCGTGTTCGACCAGAGCGAGAACCGCATGCACACGGTCAAGGCAGTCCTGTCAGCCACCCTCGCGGGCGTGCCGATCTAGGGCGGCGGGCGCGCCGCGTTCGCCACACCTCGCCGAGAGGTCCGTAGTTGCTGATATGCGGTGTGTTTGACAGCACCTACGGACCTGTCGCCGAAGATGGACGCTCGCTACGGCGTCACACGTACGTGCCGACCAAAGCGCCGATCCCGTAGGTCACCGTCATCGCCAGCAACCCCCCGATCACGTTGCGCAGCAATGGTCGTCGCCATTGCGTGCGTGCCAGCCGGGCGCTCACGAACCCGGTCAGCGCTAGCGCGGCCACGACGGCACCGACCGTGAACTGCAGCCGCATCGTCACCGGCGCGAACGCGACAACCAGCAGGGGCAGCAGCGCCCCCGTGACGAACGAGGCCGCTGACGCCAGTGCGGCCTGCCAGGGGCTGGTGAGGTTGTCCGGGTCGATCTGCAGCTCGACCTCGGCGTGCGCGCCTAGGGCGTCATGCTCGGTGAGCTGGGCGGCAACCTCGCCCGCGAGCTCCGGCGTCAGGCCCTTGTCCTCGTAGATCGCGGTCAGCTCGGCGAGCTCGGCCTCGGGCATCTCGGCCAGCTCTCGCACCTCCTGGCGAAGCAGGGCCCGCTCGGTGTCGCGCTGGGTGCTCACCGAGACGTACTCGCCCGCCGCCATGCTCAGCGCCCCGGCGACCAGCCCGGCCACCCCGGCGGTGAGGATGGCTGCCCGTTCGCTGGTCGCCCCGGCCACCCCCATGACGAGGCCGGCCGTCGAGACGATCCCGTCGTTGGCGCCGAGCACCGCGGCGCGCAAGGCGTTGAGCCGTCCGCCGATGGATCGATCGTGGGGCTCTCCCGCGTGGGCAGTGTTTGCCATCGCTGCCAAGCCTGCCACCACTGGGGTGACCTGGCCGCCGTCATGTGGTCGGGCCCGGTCTGCCGTTGGTGCAGCTGGTCTGCCAACCTGGTCCGCGTGGCCGTGCGATCCCGTCTTGTCGTGGGTGCGGCCATCGTCGACGACCTGCAGCGCCCCAGCCGCCTGCTCGCCGCCCGACGCAGCCTACCCGCAGAGCTCGCGGGCGGCTGGGAGCTGCCGGGAGGGAAGGTCGAGCCGGGCGAGAGCCCCGAACAGGCTCTGCATCGCGAGATTCTCGAGGAGCTGGGCGTCACGATCGCCCTCGGGCGCACGTGCCTGGTCCTCGGCCGGACCAAACCTGGCCGCTCGGCGCCGACATACCGCCTGCACGTTCGCTGGCGGCAGTCGCCGCCGGGGTTCCGCGAATGCTGGAGGACCACGACGAGCTGCGCTGGCTCACCCATTCGCAGCTGTATGCCGTGCCCTGGCTGCCCGCGGACCTGCCGGTCATCGAGGCGCTCGCCACGCGCCTGGTCGGAGCGGCGCACCGACCTTGACAGACTGGCCCCATGCCCACGACGTCCCGCTCGGACATCCGTAACGTCGCCATCGTCGCGCACGTCGACCACGGCAAGACCACCTTGGTGGACAAGATGTTGTGGCAGGGCGGGGCGTTCGGCGAGCGCGACCACGTCAGCGAGCGGGCGATGGACACCGGCGACCTCGAACGGGAGAAGGGCATCACGATCCTGGCCAAGAACACGGCCATCCACTACAACGGTCCCTCAGCCCTCGCCGCCGGCCACCCGCAGGGGGTGACCATCAACATCGTCGACACGCCGGGGCACGCCGACTTCGGCGGAGAGGTGGAGCGAGGGCTGTCGATGGTCGACGGCGTCGTGCTGCTCGTCGACGCCTCCGAAGGGCCGCTGCCGCAGACCCGTTTCGTGCTGGGCAAGGCGCTCGCCGCGCGGCTGCCGGTGGTCCTGTGCGTCAACAAGGTGGACCGCCCTGATGCCCGGATCGAGCAGGTCGTCGACGAGGTGTACGAGCTGTTCTTCGACCTGCTCGACGACGCCGAACGCGACGTCAACCACCCGGCGGCACTGGACTTCCCGATCGTCTACGCGTCGGCCAAGGCCGGGCGGGCGTCCCTGGACCAGCCGCCGGACGGGGGGCTGCCAGGCGAGCCGGACCTGGAGGCGCTGTTCCGCACCATTCTGCAGACCGTTCCGCCGCCGGCATACGACCCCGAGATGCCGCTGCAGGCGCATGTGACCAACCTCGACTCGTCCAGCTACCTGGGCCGGCTCGCTCTGCTGCGTGTCTACAACGGGACGATCCGCAAGGGCCAGCAGGTCGCCTGGTGCCGTCGGGACGGGTCGGTGCAGCGGGTCAAGGTCACCGAGCTGCTCGTCACCGTGGGCCTCGAGCGCACCGCCACGGAGGCGGCCGGGCCGGGCGACATCATCGCCATCGCCGGCATCGCCGACATCATGATCGGCGAGACCCTCGCCGATCCTGACGACCCGCGGCCCCTGCCGCTCATCACCGTCGACGAGCCCGCGATATCCATGACCATCGGCACGAACACCTCCCCTCTTGCCGGCCGGGTTCGGGCCGCCAAGCTGACCGCCCGGCTGGTCAAGGACCGGCTCGAGCGCGAGCTGGTCGGCAACGTCTCCATCCGCGTCCTGCCCACCGAACGCCCGGACACCTGGCAGGTGCAGGGCCGGGGCGAGCTGGCCCTGGCGATCCTCGTGGAGCAGATGCGCCGGGAAGGCTTCGAGCTCACCGTCGGCAAGCCGCAGGTCGTCGTCCGGACGGAGGACGGCACGGTGCACGAGCCGTACGAGCGGCTCACCATCGACGCACCCGAGGAGTTCCTCGGCACGGTCACCCAGCTGATGGCCGCGCGCAAGGGCCAGATGGAGCAGATGGCCAACCACGGCAGCGGCTGGGTGCGGATGGAGTTCGTCGTGCCGGCCCGGGGGCTCATCGGCTTTCGGACCGAGTTCCTCACCGAGACGCGCGGCACCGGGATCGCCCATCACGTCTTCGACGGGTACCGGCCGTGGGCCGGGCCGATCTCGACGCGCGTGAGCGGTTCGCTCGTCGCGGACCGGGCCGGGTCGGCGACCTCGTATGCCATGTTCAACCTGCAGGAGCGCGGGACGCTGTTCGTCGAGCCGACCACCGAGGTCTACGAGGGGATGATCGTCGGGGAGAACTCCCGTGCGGACGACATGGACGTGAACATCACCAAGGAGCGCAAGCTGACAAACGTGCGCTCCTCCACGGCGGAGGTTCTGGAGCGGCTGGTCCCGCCCCGCCGCCTCAGCCTGGAGCAGTGCTTGGAGTTCTGCCGCGAAGACGAGTGTGTCGAGGTGACTGCGGAGGCAATCCGGTTGCGCAAGGTCGTCCTCGACCAGGTCGAACGCGGCCGGGCCGCGGGCCGCGCCCGGGCGGTCGCCCGCACAGCGCCAAGCGGCGGCGGCCGGGACGACGGCGCCGATCCTTCGGTCACGATCCGGCGACAGTCCGGCTCAGCTGTTCACCATGTGGGAAGGCGGAGCTAGGGTAACCGTTGCCGCGCGCAACGGCGGGTTGCGCGTCGACGGTCAGATGTCGCGACGACGACCGAAGGTGAGGAGTCTCCCGGTATGACGATCGCTCCCGGTGAGTCCGTAGCGACGGAGGAGGCGCCCCTCGATCTCGCCACGGACGGTGCGGTCGCTATCCAGGGCCGCTCGCCCGGGCAGATCGTCTGGGGCCGGGTCAAGCGCGACAAGGTCACCATGGTCGCCCTGTTCAGCTCGGCCCTGGCCCTGCTCGTGTCGGCCCTGACACCGCTGCTCAAGGCCCTCGGTTGGCTGGACCCGATCAGCAACCACCCGGACCTGGTCCAGGGCGTCGGCTCGCTGCCCGAGGGACCCTTCGGCGGGGTGTCCGCGCAGCACTGGTTCGGCGTCGAGCCGGGCACCGGGCGAGACCTGTTCGCGCTCATCCTGGCCGGCATGACCACGTCGCTCACCGTGGCCGTGCTCGCGACGCTCTTCGCGGTCGTCCTGGGCACCACGCTCGGGCATCATCGCCGGGTTCTCCCGGGGCCGGGTCGACTGGTTCATCAGCCGGTTCATCGACCTCGTGCTGAGCTTCCCGCAGTTCCTCATGCTGTTGTCGCTCGCGCCAGTGGTCACGGCGCGGCTGGCCGGAGTGATGGGCATGGGCGAGGCCGAACCCGGGCCCAAGATCGCGTTCATGGTCATCGTCCTGGGCTTCTTCGGCTTCCCGTTCTTCGCCCGGATCATCCGCGGCCAGGTCCTGTCGCTGCGCGAGCGCGAGTTCGTCGAGGCGGCGCGGTCGCTGGGCGCTCGACCGTTCCGCATCTACTTCAAGGAGCTGCTGCCGCACCTGTGGGCGCCGATCCTGGTCTACTCGACCCTGGTGATGCCGCAGAACATCGCCGCGGAGGCAGCCCTCGGCTTCCTCGGCGTCGGGCTGAACCCGCCGACCGCGTCGCTCGGCGCGATCCTCAACGACTCGGTCAGCTACGCGCTGCCCGACCCGGCATACTTCATCTTCCCGGGCATGACGGTGTTCCTGATCGTGCTGTCGTTCAACCTGCTCGGCGACGGCCTGCGCGACGCCCTCGACCCCAAGGCCGACCGCTCGTGACGCGGTCGCCGCATCGCCGGCATGCCGGCCCACCGCTCACCGGAGGACCAACCCGCTCCGGTGCCCGCTCGCGCAACACATCGCGAGCCACACCACCGCGAAGTGCGCGGTGGGAAGTTGATACAAGGAGAACGCATGAAGCGCACTAACCGGGGCACGATCGGTGTCGCCCTCGGTGCGGTGGTGGCCCTGGCTGTCGCGGCGTGCGGCGGCGGCGGGTCGTCGTCCACCTCGACCAGCGCGGCGCCGGCTGCCAAGGGTGGCACGCTGACGGTGCTCAACCTCGGCCCGACCGACCACCTGGACCCCCAGCGGGTGTACATCGGGCGCCGACATCCTGATGTGGCAGCCGGGTCTTCGCACGCACGCCTGACGACGTTCCCGCCCAACGACACGAGGCAGCAAGCCGGTGGCAGACCTGGCCACCGACACCGGGCAACAGGAGTGACGACGGCAAGACCTGGAAGTTCACCCTCAAGGACGGCGTGAAGTGGCAGGACGGCAAGGACATCACCTGTGCCGACCTCAAGTACGGCGTCTCGCGGACCTTCGCCACCGACGTCATCACCGGTGGCCCCAACTACAGCATCGCCTTCCTGGACATCCCGAGCAACGCCGACGGGTGCCTCGCAGTACAAGGGCCCCTACACCAAGGTCGGCCAGGACCTGTTCGACAAGGCGGTCACCTGCGACGGCAAGACCATCACCTACCACTTCAACAAGCCGTGGAAGGACTTCAACCAGGCGACGGCCGGCCTGCTCGCGTGGGCCCCGTTCCGCCAGGACCAGGACAAGGGCGCCCAGTCCAACCTGGCCGTCTTCTCCAGCGGGCCGTACATGCTGGAGGGCACCTTCGACAAGGACAAGGGTGGCAAGTTCGTCCGCAACCCGAACTGGTCCGAGTCCACGGACACGGTCCGCAAGGCCTACCCGGACGTCATCCAGTACGTCAACGGCGTGCAGACCGATACGATCTACCAGCGGCTGATGGCCGACCAGGGCGACGACAAGACGGCGATCTCCGGGATCCAGGCCGGCGCCCGTCGACGCTGCCGCAGATCGAGAGCAACCCGTCTGCCAAGCCGCGCTCGGTCCTCGTGCCAGCCGCCGTACGTCGACTACATCGCAGCCGAACATGAAGAGCCAGGTGTTCGCCAATGCCAAGGCCCGCCAGGCGCTGGCCATGGCGACCAGCCGCGATGCCTACTCCACCGCGTACGGCGGCAAGTCGATCATGGAGCCCACGTACTCCATGTGCAGCAAGGCCCTGAAGTGCTACAAGGACTTCAACCCGTTCGGTGCCGGCACTTCTGGAGACCAGGCAGGCGCCAAGAAGGTCCTGCAGGAGTCCGGGCTGACCCTGCCGGTGCCCATCACGCGTCGCCTACCGCAAGCGCCCGACGGCCGACAAGGCCCTGCAGGCGCTGAAGGAGCAGTGGGACGCAGCCGGGTTCAACACGACCCTCGAGGGCATCAGCGACAACTACTACCCGACCATCCAGGGTCCCGCGTACGCCAACCGGGACGCCTTCTGGGCCGGCTGGGGCGCGGACTGGCCGTCCGGTTCGACCGTCATCCCGGCCCTGTTCGACGGCCGGGTCAACATCAGCGCCGGCGGCTCGGGCCAGGACTACGGGTACTTCAACGACGACGAGGTCAACGCCGCCATCGACAAGGCGTACCTCATCGCCGACGACAGCCGCCCGCGAGAAGGCCTGGGCCGACATCGACGAGATGATCGCCAAGAAGGGCGGTTCGGTCGCCATGGGTCAGCAGAAGTTCACCTTCATGTGGGGTTCGAGCGTGAAGAACTTCTCGACCAACGCGTCCATGGCGCCTACCCCGACGTGGCCCTGATCGCCGTCAAGTAGTAGCCAGCCCACCAGGCACGCAGTAGAACGCTGGTGTCCTGCCCGCCACCGCGGGCAGGACACCAGCCACCACCGACATGCCATCAGACAGATGACGGAAGGCAGGTGAGGGTCGGGCGGCGCCAAGCCGACGAGCCATGGTCTTCTACATTCTCAGGCGGTTGATCTCGGTCGTCGTCATGCTGGTCATCATCAGCATCGCGACCTTCCTGCTGTTCTTCGCCACCCCTCAGGACCCGGCCCGGCTCACCTGCGCCAAGAACTGCACGCCCGCGATCATCGAGGGCAACCGCAAGTTCCTCGGCTACGACCAGCCGCTCTACGTGCAGTACGCCAACTTCGTCAAGGGCCTGTTCGTCGACCGCAAGTTCCCCGAGGACCCGGCACTGCAAGCTGCCGCCCCCGAGATCGTCGCCACGTGCGAGGCCCCCTGCCTCGGGTACTCCAGGATCAAGAACGAGTCGGTCACCGAGATCATCAAGGGCGCCCTGCCGATCACGGCGTCACTTGCGCTGGCGGCCTTCTGCCTGTGGATGGTGGTCGGGATCGTCGGCGGGATCGTCGCCGCGCTCAAACGGGGCCGATGGCCCGACCGCACCATCGTCGGGCTGGCCCTCATCGGGTTCTCCCTGCCGACCTTCTTCATCGGCCTGCTGCTACTGAACTTCGTCGCGATCAAGTGGCAGCTGGTCCCGGTGCCCACCTACACCCCGTTCACCGAGAACCCGTTCCTGTGGGCGCAAGGTCTGGTCCTGCCCGCGATCACCCTGGCCTGCATCTTCGCCGCGTCATACGTCCGGCTCACCCGGGCCTACATGCTCGAGACCATGAACGAGGACTACATCCGCACCGCCCGGGCCAAGGGGGTCAAGGAGTCGGTCGTCGTGCGCCGGCACGGGCTGCGTGCGGCGCTCACTCCCATCGTCACCGCCGCCGGCCTCGACCTGGCCGGTCTGCTCGGCGGCGCGATCATCACCGAGCAGGTCTTCAACTTCCAGGGGCTGGGGTGGACCGCCATCCGCGCCGTCACCGACACCGACCTCCCGCTCATCGTCGGGATCGTCGTCACGGCCGCGTTCTTCATCGTCATCGCCAACCTCGTCGTCGATGTCCTGTACGGCGTCATCGACCCGCGCGTGCGCCTCACCTGAGGGACTGGACCATGACCAGCGAGCCTGCTACCCCCTCCACCTCGACGCGCGCACCTGGCGCCACGCTGGAGAAGACCGGCACGGCATACCTGGAGGTGCGCGACCTCAAGGTGCACTTCCCGACCGACGACGGGCTGGTCAAGTCCGTCGACGGGCTGAGCTTCCGGCTCGAGCGGGGTAAGACCATCGGCATCGTCGGCGAGTCCGGCTCGGGCAAGTCGGTCACCAGCCAGGCCATCCTCGGCCTGCACCGGCGCACCCGGGCGCAGACGTCGCGGCCAGATCATCCTCGACGGCGAGGACCTCATGGAGGTCTCCGACGACCGGCTGCGCGAGCTGCGCGGCCACAAGATGGCGATGATCTTCCAGGACCCGCTGTCGGCCCTGCACCCCTACTACACGATCGGGTCGCAGATCGTCGAGGCGCATCCGGGTGCACCACCCCGATACGAGCAAGAAGGCGGCCACGACCCGGACGGTCGAGCTGCTCGGCCTCGTCGGCATCCCCAACCCCGCGCGAGCGCGTCGACCAGTACCCGCACGAGTTCTCCGGCGGGATGCGCCAGCGGGCGATGATCGCGATGTCCCTGGCCAACGACCCCGTCGCTGCTCATCGCCGACGAGCCGACGACCGCGCTGGACGTCACCGTCCAGGCCCAGATCCTCGACCTCATGCGCGAGCTGCAGGAGGAGTTCCGGCTCGGCGATCATCATGATCACCCACGACCTCGGGCGTCGTCGCCGAGATGGCCGACGACGTCCTCGTCATGTATGCCGGCAAGGCGGTCGAGCAGGGCCCGGTCGAGGACGTCTTCTACACCCCCGAGCACCCCTACGCCTGGGGGCTGCTCACCTCCATGCCGCGCCTGGACCGGGTGCGCCAGACGCGGCTCGACCCGATTCCCGGCAACCCACCGTCGCTCATCAACGTCCCCTCCGGGTGCGCGTTCCACCCGCGCTGCGCCTTCCGCTCGGAGGTGCCGGGTGACGACTGCCGCACAGTCGTGCCCGAGCTGACTGGAGGCCAGGCCCGGCCACTCGGCCCGCTGCCACATCCCACAACCGCGGCGCCGCAGCATCTTCCTCGACGACGTCAAGCCCGGCTGTGAGGGGGACGACGTGACGGACACAACCGTCGAGGGCGCGCCGCAGGCAGCCGGGCCGAGCAGCGACGGCGGTCCACCCGCTGCTGCGGCTCACCGACCTGACCAAGTACTTCCCCACGTTCCGCCAGACGCTGTTCAGCATGCCGACGCCCCGGTCCGGGCCGTCGACGGCATCTCCTTCGAGCTGCGGCGAGGCCGAGACGATCGGGTTGGTTGGGGAGTCCGGGTGCGGCAAGTCGACGGCGGGCCGCACGCTGCTGCGCCTGCTCGAGCCGACCTCGGGCACGATCGAGTTCGAGGGCCGCGACGTCACGCGGGCCAGCGGCGACGAGCTGCGCGAGCTGCGCCGGCAGATGCAGATGATCTTCCAGGACCCCTACGGCTCGCTGAACCCGCGCCAGACCATCGGCTCGATCATCGCTGCCCCGTTCGACATCCAGAAGATCACGCCCGAGGGCGGTCGGCGCAAGGCCGTCCAGGGGCTCATGGAGCGGGTCGGGCTCAACCCGGAGCACTACAACCGCTTCCCGCACGAGTTCTCCGGTGGCCAGCGCCAGCGCATCGGTGTCGCCCGCGCGATCGCCTTGCAGCCCAAGCTGGTCGTCTGCGACGAGCCGGTGTCCGCCCTCGACGTGTCGATCCAGGCCCAGGTCGTCAACCTGCTCGAGGACATCCAGAACGAGCGGCAGCTGGCCTACGTCTTCATCGCCCACGACCTGTCCGTCGTGCGGCACATCTCCGACCGCGTCGTCGTCATGTACCTCGGCAAGATCATGGAGGAGGCCGACGCGCGACGAGCTGTACGAGCAGCCGCTGCACCCCTATACCCATGCCCTGCTGTCCGCCGTTCCGGTCCCGGACCCGGTCAAGGAGGAGGGCAAGGAACGGATCCTGCTCAAGGGCGACCTGCCCAGCCCGCAGAACCCGCCGAGCGGCTGCGTGTTCCGCACCCGATGCCCCAAGGCGCAGCAGCGGTGTGCCGACGAGGTGCCGCTGCCCGTCGAGCTCAGCCCCGGGCCACCGGGTGGCCTGCCACTTCCCCGAGGAGCGTTCGGTCCTGTAATGGCGCGCTGTAATGGCCGGCTGCTGTTCGTCCACGCCCATCCCGACGACGAGACGCTGGCGACCGGCCTGACCATCGCGCACTACGTCGAGGCCGGTCATCAGGTCGAGGTGCTCACCTGCACGCTTGGCGACGAAGGCGAGGTCATCCCGCCCGAGCTGCACGAGTTTCACAGCGGCATACGACGACTCGCTTGCTGCCTACCGAGCCGACGAGCTCGCCGAGGCGATGGCCAGACTGGGCGCCCGGCATACCGTCCTGGCCGGCCGCGACGGCGCGGCGCGCTTCCGGGACAGCGGGATGGCTGGCCTGCCAAGTGCCAGCCATCCCCGCGCGTTCGTCCAGGCCGACGTCGCGGAAGTCGCCGCCCTGGTCGCCGAGCACATCCGGGAGGGCAGCCCGGACGTGGTCGTCACCTACGACGTGTGCGGTGGCTACGGGCATCCCGACCACATCCAGACCCGCCGCGTGACCCAGGCCGCGCTGCAGCGGCCTCGGCAGGGCCGCGCGCCCCACGGCATACGAGATCGTCACGCCGCGCTCGCTGGGTCGACGAAGACCGCGGGTGGCTCGCGCGGCACGTGCCTCGTGACAGTGGGCTGCACGTGCCCGGCCAGGACGAGCCGTATGCCGGGTCCGTCGTCGACGACGCGCTGGTCACCCACGTTGTCGTCGACCCGGCAGCGCTGGCGCGCCAGGCCCGAGCGCTGCAGGCCCATCGCAGCCAGGTCACGGTGTTCGACGGGTACTACACGCTGAGCAACCACGTCGCCGCCCGCCTCGCCGGGCGGGAGGCGTTCGTCAGGTTCGACCCGGCGAGTGGCCAGCGGGCGACGCCGGGGTCGGCCGGACCGAAGGCCGGTTTGCTGCCGCAGGAGTGGGCGGGAGAGACTCGCGTGTGAGCAGCCCGCAGGAGCCCGATCCCGACCTGTTCCGCCAGGCCATGGGGCGCTTCGCGACCGGCGTCGTCATCACCTCCTGCCTGGACAACGGGTTCGACCATGCGATGACCGCCAACGCGTTCGCCTCCGTCTCTCTGGACCCCATGCTCGTGCTGGTCTGCGTCGAGACCGAGACCCGCTACCACGAGGCCGTGATGAGCACCGACTGTTGGGGTGTCTCTGTCCTGCCGGCCCGGTCGCGCGGCGCAGCCCAGTGGCTGGCGACCAAAGGCCGTCCGCTGCACGGCCAGCTCGACCCGGTGGCGCACTACCGCGGCGCCAAAACCGGGGTGGCTTTGGTCGAGGGGGCCCTGGCCACGTTCGAGTGCCGGACGACGGACGTGTATTCGGGGGGCGATCACAGCATCCTCGTCGGCGAGGTGCTCAGCATCGAGCTGGCCGAGGACCCGGCGGCGACACTGCTGTACTACCGAGGCGGCTACGGCTCACTGGCCTAAAGACGTCGCGCCCACTCGCCTAGCCGCCGCTCGATCGGAGGTAAAGGCGTTGGTTGGAGGTGTATGGGTGCGCAAGAGCGCTCGGTTTCACCTCCGACCGGCTGGGCTGGCCGGAGCGCGGCGGGCTGGCTGGACTACGGGGCTTCCTGGCCCACGTGGGTATGCCGGTCCAGGTCGCGCTCGATCCCCCGGACGCACACGGCGAGAGCCGCGACCAGCCCGGTGAGCCGGCTCTCGGAGAACCGCGACGAGGGCACCGACACCGACACCGCCGCCACGGCCTTGCCGTCCCCACTACGCACCGGGTAGCCCACCGCAGTGACCCCGGACTCGGTGTCCTCGACGTTGAGGGCGAACCCTCGCTTGCGCAGGCGCCGCAGGTCGGCACGCAGGGCGGCCAGGTCGGGGTGCAGGGCTCTGCGGGTCGGCCGCGTGCTTGGACTCGTACACGGCGTCCAGATGCTCGTCGTCGAGGTCGGCGAGCAGCAGCCGACCACCTGTCGTGAGGTGCGCCGGGAACACCATGCCTTCGCGGTTGCCCACCCGCAGGACCTGCGGACCCTCGACGCAGGCGATGAACCGGCTGAGCGCGCCGGTGCGGATGAGCAGGTTGGCCGACTCCTGGACCGACTGCGGCAAGGGTCTCCAGGTGGGGCATCGCGACCTCACGCAGCACGGCCGTGCGCGACCGGGACGTCGAGGCGAGCGAAAGCACCGGTCCGGCGTCATACCGTCGGTCCGACCTCTGGACGGCGAAGTCCCGGTAGACCAGCATGGACAGCAGGCGGTGCGCTGTGGACCGCGCCACCCCGAGCCGGTCGGCGGCGGCCGACACGGTGAGGGGCCCCTCGACCTGCAGCATCACCGCAAGCTGGAGGGCGTGGTCCACGCTGGCAATGCCATAGTGCGGTGGATTCTTCAAGACAGAATCCTCTGTTCTTTGATACGGAACACCCTTCATTGTTGTTGGCAAGCCGCAGTTGTCAATCCGCCTCCGTACTCGATCTACTCGTCCCAACGCCTACGGACGAAGCCCGAAGGAGCCAGCCCATGCCCAACACAGTCGTCTCGCCGGTGCATCTCACGGCCGTTGCCGCGGAGAACCAGCCGGAACCGACGCCCGAGCTCGAGGACCTCTACCGTGGGTTCGAGAAGGAGCTGCTGGTCCCCCTCTGGACCGAGATCGGCGACCTCATGCCGCCGCACCCCAAGTCCAGAGCCAAGCCACACCTGTGGGAGTGGAAGACGTTGCTCGAGCTGGCCGACCAGGCCGGCCACATCGTCCCGGTGGGCCGCGGCGGCGAGCGGCGGGCCATCGCCCTGGCCAACCCCTCGCTCGGCGGCCGGCCGTACGCGACCCCAACGCTGTGGGCGGCCATCCAGTACCTCATGCCGGGCGAAGACGCCCCCGAGCACCGGCATACCCAGAACGCCTTCCGCTTCGTCGTCGAGGGCGAAGGAGTGTGGACCGTCGTCGAGGGCGACCCAGTGCCGATGTCCCGCGGCGACTTCCTGCCGCAGGCCGGGTGGAACTGGCACGCCCACCACAACGCGGCCAGCAAGCCGATGGCCTGGGTCGACGGGCTGGACATCCCCTTCCAGTTCGAGACCGAAGGGCAGTTCTTCGACTTCGGGCGCGACGAGATCAGCCAGGCCGAGCATGGGACGCCGGAGCGCTCGCGGGCCGAGCGGCTCTGGGGTCACCCGGGGCTACGCCCGCTGTCGCGGCTGGGCTCCACGCCCGGCTCCCCGCTGCTGAGCTACAAGTGGGCGGACACCAACCGCGCGCTCAGCGACCAGCTCGCCCTGGAGCGCGAGGGGTATGCCGTGACCGTCGAGCCGGGGCACGCGGCGGTGCGCTATACGAACCCGACCAACGGGCTGGACGTGCTGCCGACCATCCGCACCGAGTTTCATCGGGTCGCCAAGGGCACCGAGACCGCCCCGCGGCGCGAGGTGGGCTCGTCGGTCTTCCAGGTGTTCGACGGCGCGGGGATCGTGTCAGTGGGCGACTACACCTGGAGTGTCGCGCGCGGTGACATGTTCGTCGTCCCTTCGTGGATGGCGCTGTCTATCATCTCGGAGGCATCACCGTCCGACTCGGACTCCGGTGCGCTGGACCTGTTCCGCTTCAGCGACACACCGATCTTCGAGGCGCTCAACCTGGCCCGTATCTCAGTGGAGGGAGTCGAGCGATGAAGCTCGCGACGATCCGGATGCACGACGGCTCGACCCGCGCAGTCCGGGTCGAGAGCGACTCCTGTGTTGAGCTGGGTGCCAAGGACCTCGGCGAGCTGCTCGCCGCTCGGGACTGGCACCACAGCGCGGAGTCCTCGGCCGGGCAGGAGCGGGCGCTCTCGGAGGTCGAGCTTGCACCAGTGGTCCCCAAGCCGAGCAAGGTCATCTGCGTTGGGCACAACTACCGGGGCCACATCCTCGAGATGGGGCGCGAGCTGCCCGAGTACCCGACCCTGTTCGCCAAGTTCGCCGACACGCTCATCGGCGCCACCGACGACATCCTGCGCCCGGACGAGACCGAGCAGTTCGACTGGGAGTGCGAGCTGGCCGTCGTCGTCGGCGCCAAGGTCCGCCGGGTGCGGGGTGAGCAGGCCGAGGCCGCGATCGCCGGCTTCTCCGTCCTGAACGACATCACCTGCCGGGACTGGCAGAGCCGCACCGTCGAGTGGCTGCAGGGCAAGAACTGGCAGTCCACGACCCCGGTCGGCCCGTACCTGGTCACCCCGGACGAGCTGGAGGGTGGGGTGCGTCCCTCGCTGACGATCAGCACGGTCGTCGACGGGGAGACCATGCAGCAGGACAGCACCGCCGACCTGCTCTTCGACCCGGTCGTCCTCGTGGAGTACATCTCGACGATCGTGACCCTGCGTCCCGGCGACATCATTGCCACGGGGACGCCCGCGGGGGTCGGGCACGCGCGCAAGCCGCCACGCTACCTGCAGGCCGGCGAGCGCGTGGTCACGCAGGTCGAAGGCCTGGGCCGACTGGACAACCTCGTCGTCGCCGACGGGGCGCCTGCGTGACCGCGGCACCGGCCGAGGGCCGTGTCGGGGCTGCCCGCACACCTGCGGACAGCCGCCGCTGGATGGCCCAGGGCACCGAGGTGTTCCTCGGCGTCCTCGCCAGGACCTCCGACGCGCGACTCGGCGAGCCAACCGACCTGCCGGGGTGGACGGGCAAGCACCTGGTCGCCCACGTCGCCGCCAACGCCGACGCGCTAACCAACCTGGTGCGGTGGGCCAGGACCGGCGAGCCGACCCCGATGTACTCTTCCCCGAGCAGCGCGTCGCCGACATCGAGGCGGGCGCGACCCGCGATGCAGACGCGCTGCGCGGATGGGTGCGCGACGCCGTGGCCGCGTTCGCGGCGGACCTGGACGGCCTGTCCGCGCAGCACTGGTCGCGGGAGATCCGCACCGCTCAGGGGCGAACCGTCCCGGCAACCGAGATCCCGTGGATGCGCGCTCGTGAGGTCATGGTCCACGCGGTCGACCTCAGCGCCGTCGCAGACGGCGGCAGGGCGTCGTTCGCGGACCTGCCCGCGGACTTCCTGGCCGCGCTCGTGACCGATGTGGTCGGCAAGCGTGGCTCGGCACCAGAGCCGGAGCCGGGCCTGGTCGTCGCTCCCAGCGACGCCGACCTGCGCTGGTCGGTGCCGGGCGCTGGCCACTCCGTCACCGTGACCGCCACGCTCGCCGACCTCACGGCATACCTCACCGGCCGCCCGGGCGGCCCGGTGACCACCCTGGCCGGAGACCTGGCCCCCGATCTCCCGCCGTGGCTGTAGCCCGCCCGGCACGACGTACCGAAGAACCGAAGGAGCCAGACTCGGATGAGCACACGCGAAGTCGATGTCGTCGTGGTGGGCGGTGGGATCGGGGGGCTCGCCTCCGCCCAGGCCTTGGCGAGGCAGGGCCTCAAGGTTCGGCTGCTGGAGCAGTCGGCGCAGTTCGGTGAGGTTGGGGCCGGACTGCAGATCGCCCCGAACTGCACCCGCATCTTGGACCAGTGGGGCCTGCTCGACGAGGTGAAGAGCCTCGGGGTGTTGCCCGAGAACATCGTGATGAAAGACGCCCTCGACGCGACCGAGCTGACCCGGCTGGACCTGGCCGACTTGCAGCGGCGGTACGGCTTCCCCTACATGGTCATCCATCGCAGCGACCTGCATGCCACCTTCCTGCGGGCCTGTCAGCGGGCCGGTGTCGAGCTGCTCACGGACGTCAAGGTGACGGCATACGAGCAGGTCGAGGGCGGCGCGCGGGCGATCAGCGATGGACGGGCCGACGAGGCCGAGGTGGTCATCGCCGCCGACGGCATGCGCTCGGTTGCCCGTGGTTACCTCGTCGACGACGAGCCGCAGAGCTCGGCCTACGTCGCCTATCGGGGGGCGGTGCCGGTGGCCCAAGTCATGGACAACGAAGTGTCCCTGCAGGACGTCGTCGTGTACATCGGCCCGCGGTGCCACTTCGTGCAGTACCCGCTACGCCAGGGGGAGATGTTCAACCAGGTCGCGGTCTTCCAGTCGCCGAAGGCGCTACGGGGAGAAGAAGACTGGGGCACTCCCGACGAGCTGGAGGGGGCCTTCGCGCACACCGTCCCGCAGATCCGCGACGCGCTCAAGCACATGTGGCGGGACAAGTGGTGGCGGATGTTCGACCGGCTGCCGATCCCGAACTGGGTCAACGGCCGCGTCGTGCTCACCGGGGACTCCGCCCACGCCCCCCTTCAGTACCTGGCCCAGGGGGCGGTCATGGCCATCGAGGACGGGTGGGTGCTGTCCGAGCAGGTCGGCAGGCAGGTCGGCAGGCCGGGCGTCACCGGCGGGGTGGCAAGCGCCACCCCGACCGGCGTCGACTGGGACACCGCGCTCAAGGCCTTCAACGACGTGCGCACCGAGCACACCCGCCGAGTGCTCACGACCGGTCGTGACTGGGGCGAGTTCTGGCACCACGACGGCGAGAAGCGGCTGTGGCGCAACGGGGTCCTTCGCGAGCGGGATATCCACGACTACTCGTTCGTGGACTGGCTCTACAGCAGGACGGCCATGACCCCCGACGAAGAGCCGGCGATGTTCCAGAAGATTCTAGACACGCTCGCCCGACGCGGCTGCGCGACGCGGCATCCGCTCTGTCCTCGTCTACCGTGGTCAAGTGTCAGGTATGCCGGCCGGCTGGGTCCGCGGGTGAGCGGGCCCATGGGGTTGGCCCGCATGGGCGAGGTGGCGCTGAAGATGGCCCTGGCGGCGCTGGTCCTTGCGGCTGCCTACCTGGCGCTGGCCTGGTACGTCAGCCGGGCGCTGCCGGCCTCAGTCGAGGTGGAGAACGTCAGCGTCGGCGGGATGAGCCCCGCGCAGGCGGCCGAGCGGATCTCGGCCGAGCTGGCACCCAAGGCGCGTGCTCTGGTCCGGATCGAGCTGGCTGACACCGGCGACACGGTGAGCGTGGAGCCCGCCGCCGCCGGGCTGGCGCTCGACGTCGGCTCCACACTCGACGGGCTGGCCGGTTTCACGCTGGACCCGCGCCTGGTCTGGAGCCATCTCACCCAGCCGGTGAACCGGGGGGTCGGGACGGCCATTGACCGCGACAAGCTCACCGCGGTCGTCACGGAGCAGGCGGCGGCCGTCACCAAGCCGACGGTGGAGGGGTCGGTCAGCCTCGCTGGGGGCGTCGTGACCGCGACGAGTCCTCGGGCCGGCGTCGCTCTCAACGTGGCGGACGCGGTCGACAAGATCGTCAAGAGCTGGCCCCGCCACAGCACGGTGACGGCCGCAGTGAACGTCAGCCAGCCGCGGGTCAGCCAGGCGGCCATCGACGAGGCGGTGCGCACGTTCGCCACCCCGGCGATGTCGGGTCCGGTCACCCTCGCCGTGGCCGACAAGACGGCCACGCTGACACCCGCTGCGCTCGCGCCGGCCATCACCCTCGCCCCCGACCCCAACGGCCGGCTCGCGCCGGTCTTCGACAAGGCCGCGATCCGCGCCAAGGTTGCCGAGGCGTCGGCCCCCTTGCTGGTGGCGCCGACCGACGCCGGCTGGGTCCTCGCCGGTGACACCCCGGCGCTTCGTCCCTCGGCCGACGGGGTGGCGATCGACCAGGCGCAAGCCGCCGACCAGGTCATCGCCGCGCTCACCGCCGCGGACCGGACCGCGCGGCTCACGACGACGGTGGCTGCGCCGACGGTCAGCACGGCCGCCGCGCAGGCCTGGGGTGTCACGCAGGTCATCGCCAGCTTCGACTCGGCGTTCCCCTACAACCCGTCCCGGACGGCCAACCTGACAACCGCCGCCAACACGGTCAACGGCACGGTCGTGCCCCCAGGCGGGGTGTTCAGCCTCAATGGGGTGCTGGGCGAGCGCACCGACGACAAGGGCTACGCCGAGGGGTACGTCATCGAGGACGGGCGCCTGGTCAAGGGCACTGGTGGGGGCGTGTCGCAAATCTCGACGGTGGTCTACAACCTGGCCTGGTTCGCCGGGGCGCAGCTGACCGCGCACACGGCGCACAGCTTCTACATCTCGCGTTACCCCGAGGGCCGGGAGGCGACCGTGCACTGGCCCGATGTCGACAACCGGTTCACCAACGCCACCCCATACGCCATGCTCGTGCAGATGTGGGTGGCGGACGGGGCGGTCCACGGGCGGATTCTGGAGCACCAAGGTGTACGACGTCGAAGCGGTCAAGGGCCCCCGAACCGCCGCCGTTGACGGCAAGACGGTCACCGACGACTCGACCTCATGCGTCCCGCAACCCGAGATGGTCCCCGGCTTCACCGTGACGGTGCAGCGGGTGATCCGCCAAGGCGGCGCGGTGGTCACGACGGAGAACTACACCACGGCATACCAGCCCGAGGACCACGTGGTGTGCACCAACCCGAACCACCAGACCTAGGACAGCAGCCCGCGTCGCTGGCTCGGCTGACGCAGGTAGTAGTACTCGTGGTGAGGGGTGAAACCCATGCCTTCGTACAGCTTCAGGGCAGGCGTGTTGTGCTCTTCGACCAGGGTGTAGACGTTGGGCACCGTGTTCTGGCGGGCCAGCAGGGCAAGCGCGGACGCCAACGCGGTGGCGACGGAGGTACGGCGGGCTCCTGGGTGCACCCACACGGTGTGCAACCCGGCCCACCCTGAGTCGATGGTCATCCGGGCGATCCCGGTGAAGGCGCCGTGCTGGCCGACCCGGGTGCTGAGGAACACCTGGTCGGCTGACCCGGTGAGCAGCTGCTCGGTGACCCCTGGCAGCACCGACCGGTATGCCGCGAAGGCCGCCAGCCAGTCGTGGGTCAAGGCGTCATCGACGGTTACCGGTGGCGCGTTTTCGGCCATCGGCGGGATCGACGCGGTCTCGGCGGTGGCGACAACCGTGCGCTTCGTGGGGGTGTACCCGCGCCGGGTCAGCTCCTCCACCAGCGGGGTCTCCTCGTCGCCGTCGGCGATGGCGACGCGCGCGGGCAGGTCACGATCGGCATACCACTGCTCGACAAGATCGACCGCTACGGGCAGGTCGTGGCCCGGATCCGACAACGGCAGCGCCGAGTTGCCTCGCGACGTGAACCCGCAGGAGGCGCGCAGCAGCCACCCCCCGAGGTGGTCCTCCTCCATCGCTCGCCAGCCGTCGACCAGCACCTCTTCCAGCTCGCGGACCCGCTCGTTCATCGGCGCACTCCCTCTACCCGCGCCCCTCGATAGTCACACCAACCCAGGTGCACGCAAGACGCCTGCAGTGGGCATACTAGGCCCTGTAGCACCACCGCTGCCCGGGGAGAAGGATCTGTGTTATGACGTACGTCATCGCTCTTCCGTGTGTCGACCTCAAGGACAAGGCATGTATCGACGAGTGCCCGGTCGACTGCATCTACGAGGGCGAGCGGATGCTGTACATCCACCCCGACGAATGCGTCGACTGCGGAGCCTGCGAGCCGGTGTGCCCGGTCGAGGCCATCTACTACGAGGACGACGTGCCAGAGCAGTGGGCTGACTACTACAAGGCAAACGTCGAGTTCTTCGATGACCTCGGCAGTCCGGGCGGTGCGGCCAAGCTCGGCTTGATCAACAAGGACCACCCGCTGGTGGCCGCGTTGCCCCCGCAGGAAACCCAGCACTGACGCCCGGGTGAACTCCCGGATCGACCGGGCGCTGCCCGACTTCCCGTGGGACAGTCTGGTTTCGTACCGGGAGCGGGCCGGGGCGCATCCGGGCGGGCTGGTCGACCTGTCGGTGGGGACACCGGTCGACCCGACGCCAACGATCGTGGCCGAGGCGCTCGCGAAGGCCGCGGACGCGCCCGGCTACCCGCTCACCTGGGGGAGCTCAGCCCTGCGGGAGGCCGTGGCTGCGTGGTTCGCGCGGCGCCGTAAGGTCCCGAACGTCCAGCCCGATGCCGTCCTGCCGACCATCGGCAGCAAGGAGCTGGTCGCCTGGCTGCCCACCCTGCTCGGCCTGGGGCCGGGTGACCTGGTCGGGATTCCGGCACTGGCCTACCCGACCTACGACGTGGGCGCCCGGCTGGCCGGCGCGACGCCGACCGTGGTCCAGGGGCTCGCGGCACTCGGGCCGTTGACCCCTTCCCGCACCCCGAAGCTGTTGTGGCTCAACAGCCCTGCTAACCCCACGGGGGCGGTGCTGCCAGTCGAACATCTTGCCAAGGTGGTGGCCTGGGCCCGCCGGCACGGCGTCCTCGTCGCCTCGGACGAGTGCTACGCCGAGCTGGACTGGCGCCGGCCAGAGCGAGGAGCGCCCGAGGGCGCGACGACACCGAGCATCCTGCACCCCGACGTCTGCGGAGCCAGCCATGAGGGGCTGCTGGCCGTCTACTCACTGAGCAAGCAGTCCAACCTGGCCGGGTACCGGGCCGCGTTCGTCGCCGGCGACCCCGACGTCATCGGCCGGCTGCTCGCCGTGCGCAAGCATGCGGGGATGATGATGCCCGCCCCGCTGCAGGCGGCGATGACCGTGGCGCTGACCGACGACGAGCACGTGGCCGAACAGAAGGTGCGCTACGGCATCCGGCGCGAGACTCTGCTCGATGCGCTGGCGGCCGCGGGGCTGCGGGTGGAGGACTCGGAGGCTGGCCTCTACCTGTGGGCCACCCGGGACGAGGACTGCTGGGACACCGTTGCGGCGCTTTCCGACCGGGGCATTCTCGTTGCGCCGGGCGACTTCTACGGACCAGGGGGGCGCACCTTCGTGCGGATCGCGCTCACCGCCACCGACGAGCGCATCGAGACTGCCGCCAAACGCCTGGCCCGCACCCCCCTCTCGGCATAGGGTCACCTCGGGTAACGTCCCCTCCAACGAGCGTCACCCTGATCCTGGAAGGACGTGCGATGACCAGCGACACGGTTACCCACGCAGGGGCGGTCCTCGAGTCCGATGGCCTCAAGGTCGAGCTTCCGCTGGTCCGCGCGACCGATGGCGAGGACGGGTACGACGCGGCCTCCTTGCTCGCCAAGACCGGCCACACCTTCTACGACAACGGGTTCACGAACACCGCGGCGTGCAAGAGCGCGATCACCTTCATCAACGGCGACATCGGCATCCTGCGCTACCGGGGCTACCCCATCGAACAGCTGGCCGAGCGCTCCAGCTACGTCGAGACGGCATACCTGCTGATCTATGGGGAGCTGCCCACCGAGGACGAGCTCGTCGCCTTCGAGGACCGCATCCGCCACCACACGATGTTGCACGAGGACCTGCGGGCGTTCTTCTCCGGGTTCCCCCGCGACGCCCACCCCATGCCGGTGCTGTCCTCTGCGGTCAGCGCGCTGTCGACGTTCTACCAGGACTCGCTCGACCCGTTCGACCCCGAGCAGGTCGAGATCTCGACCGTGCGGCTGCTGGCCAAACTCCCGACCATCGCGGCCTACGCGCACAAGAAGAGCGTCGGCCAGCCGTTCCTCTACCCGGACAACTCGCTGACCCTCACCGAGAACTTCCTGCGGATGACCTTCGGCTTCCCGGCCGAGCCCTACGAGCTCGACCCGGTTATCGTCGGCGCGCTCGACCTGCTGCTCATGCTGCACGCCGACCACGAGCAGAACTGCTCGACCTCGACGGTGCGGCTGGTCGGCTCCTCGCACGCCAACCTGTTCGCTTCGATCTCGGCCGGCATCAACGCGCTTTTCGGCCCACTACACGGCGGCGCGAACCAGGCCGTGCTGAACATGCTCGGCGAGCTGCACGAATCCGGCGAGTCGCCACGCGACTTCATGATGCGCGTAAAGAACAAGCAGTCCGGGGTCCGGCTCATGGGCTTCGGCCACCGGGTCTACAAGAACTACGACCCGCGGGCCTCGCTCATCAAGAAGGCTGCCGACGACGTGCTGGGCAAGCTCGGCGTGGACGACCCGCTGCTCGAGCTGGCGGTGCGCCTGGAGGAGATCGCCCTCGCTGACGACTACTTCCTCGAGCGGCGGCTCTACCCCAACGTCGACTTCTACACCGGGCTCATCTACAAGGCGATGGGCTTTCCCAGCAAGATGTTCACGGTGCTGTTCGCCTTGGGCCGGCTGCCGGGATGGATCGCGCAATGGCGCGAGATGATGCACGACAAGGACACTCGCATCGGTCGGCCGCGCCAGGTGTACATCGGCCCGGAAGAGCGCAACTACGTCCCGATCGACGTGCGCTAAGGCTCGGCAGTCGCTCCAGAGGGCTTGCGTCAGGCGAGTATGCCGTGGCGCAGGTTCCACTGTTTGGCGCTGCTGTAGGCGTCGACCATCGCCCAGATCCACACCACCGGTACGACGAGGAAGCCGACGACGATAATGACGGCCACGATGCCGACGACATAGGCGAGGAAGAACAGCAGGCCCTTGGCGATGTCGCCGTTGATCAGCTGGCCCAGGCCCGGCACGAGGAACGACGCGGCCAGGGCAAGTCCTGGGCTCTTCGGGGCGACCTGTTGGGGCCCGCCCCCGTAGGTGATCAGCGGCTGGGAGCCGGGCCCAACGGCATACCGGCCGGGCGAGGTGGCGATGGGCGGCCAGGGCTGGCCGTCCTGCGGGTTGGGGGGCGCGAAGTAGGCCAGGGCGGCTCCGTATGCCGGCTGGGCGGGTGCGACGTGCGAGGTCCAGGTGGACCCGTCCCAGTAGCGGTTGGTGCCGTCGCTCTGTGGGTACCAGCCGGGCGGGCTGGCAGGGGTCGTGCTCATGTGGCGAGCATACGTCGATGCGCGATGCTGCGTTGGCCTTGGGCCAGGACTACGGCGACACGGTCAGGCGGACGTCACTGACTGGCGTGCTCTGGGTCCAGTGCCCGCCGTCGGAGCGGTCCCACTCACGGTCGCCCACCCGTACGGTGGCGATCCCTCGGTCCTGGGCGTGGGCAACGGCCCAGGCAGCGGTCGCCCACGCGAGGGTGTCGCTCGCATCGACGGTGACCGAGTCGCCGCTTCCGGAAGTGGCGACCCCGAACTGGCGCTCGAGCGCGGCCGAGACCGCGGCCCGGTCACCGGCCTTGACGGTTGTGCCGAGGGAACACACCAGGCCCGCCGGAGTGTGGCCGGCCAGCACGGAGGCAAGGACCCGGGCCTCGTCCTCGTGCTGGGCGTAGGCCGTGGGGTGGCCGCTGCGCTGCACCTGTTGGGCCACCTCGGTTATCGGCCGGGTGGTGTAGTCGTCGACCTTGGCCAGCCGGTCGTAGAAGGCGTTGCTCGCATACACCGGGTCGAGGACCTGCGTCTGCGGCGCCCCACCCTTGGCTGGGCCGCTGCTGGAACAGGCCGAGCGAGTCACGGTCTCCGACAGTGAGGTTGCGAAGCTTCGACTCCTGCATCGCGGTGGCGATGGCGATCGTCGCTGCGCGAGCCGGCATACCCCGCTTGACGGAGATGGCTGCGATGGTCGCGGCGTTGGCCGTCTGCTCGGGCGCAAGACCGACCGTCCGGCCGTCCGCTGTGGCCGTGCAGCTCGGCGGCGTCAGGTCGGTGAGCATGCCCCGGGCGACGGTCCAGCCGGCATACCCGAGGGCAAGCAGCAGTGCGAGGACGACGAACGTAGAGACTCGCCGACGCCCGGGCGCCGCTCCCGCTCGGCCAGGACGGGGTGGGGGCCGCTCAGTCGTTCGCATGCAGGTCGACGTTGAGGGCGATTCCGTGGCCGGAGCGGTCCTTGACGACGACGGCACCGGTTGTGGAGTTGCGCAGGAAGAGCAGGCCGTCGCGCCCGGACAACTCGCGCGGCCTTGACGACCGTCCGGTCGGGCGAGGGTGACCTCGCGTGCCGGCGGTGACGTAGAGCCCGGCCTCGACGACGCAGTCGTCGCCGAGCGCGATGCCGATGCCGGCGTTCGGCGCCGAGCAGGCAGCGCTCGCCGATGCTCACCCGCGCGGTGCCGCCGCCGGAGAGGGTGCCCATGATCGAGGCGCCGCCGCCGATGTCGGAGCCGTCGCCGACGACGACACCCTGGCTGATCCGGCCCTCGACCATCGAGGTGCCGAGCGTGCCGGCGTTGAAGTTGACGAAGCCCTCGTGCATGACCGTGGTTCCGCTGGCCAGGTGCGCGCCGAGGCGGACCCGGTCGGCGTCGGCGATGCGCACGCCGGACGGGACGACGTAGTCGGTCATCCGGGGGAACTTGTCGACCCCGAACACCGTGACCGGCCCCCGAGCGCGCAGGCGCAGCCGGACGCGTCTCGAACCGCTCGACCGCGCACGGGCCGGAGTTGGTCCACACGACGTTCGGTAGCACGCCGAAGATGCCGTCGAGGTTGATGGTGTTGGGCGCGACCAGCCGGTGCGAGAGCAGGTGCAGGCGCAGGTAGGCGTCGGCGGGGCCACCGGCGCGGCGTCCAGGTCGATCTCGGTGCACACGACGTCGGTGCGCACGCTGCGCGCCGCATCCCAACCGGCAAGCGCCGCCAAGGTGCTGGGCGGCGTCGGGCCCCGGCAGGGACGGTGCCCAGCTGGGGGTCGGGGTACCAGGTGTCGAGCACCTGCTCGGCCCCGAACGAGGCCAACCCGTGGCCCCACGCCTTTCGTTCGCCCGCCATGGGACGCCAGCCTAGGCGAGGCAGGCTCCGGCCTGCGCATTCGCGGGCGAGCGGAGGGTTGTGTTCCCCCGCCCCCGGCGGTGCGGCTTCCGGCCGGGAGCGAGGGAGGTATGTGGGCCACTCCCGCAAGTGGGCTTCGCTGGGAAAGAGGCCCGTATGCCGCGCCAGATACCGACGGCTCACGTGCCGCTGTGGAGCCTCGTCTACGCTGGCCCCATGGCCGAGCTCGACCTCACCCTCGACGTCGTCTCGGCTCACCGCGGCGGTCTGCGACATCGAGTCGGTCAGCGGCAACGAGCGCGAGCTGGCCGACGCCATCGAGGCTGCCCTGCGCCTGGTTGGCCACCTCGACGTCATCCGCGACGGCAACACCGTCATCGCCCGCACCGCCCTCGGTCGGCCCGAGCGGGTGGTCCTGGCCGGCCACCTCGACACCGTTCCGTTGGCCGCGCCGCCGAACCTGCCCACCCGACGGGTCGGCGCGGACCTTGTCGGACGCGGCACGGTGGACATGAAGGGCGGGGTAGCCGTCATGCTGCGCTTGGCCGCCGGGATTGCCGAACCCAACCGCGACGTCACCTACCTCTTCTACGAGTGCGAGGAGGTCGACGCTGCCCGCAACGGGCTGGGCGCGGCTCACCATCGAGCCGGCCGGATCTGCTCGCCGCAGACTTCGCGGTGCTGCTCGAGCCGACCTACGCGAGCGTCGAAGGTGGCTGCAAGGGCACGCTGCGGGCCGAGGTGACGACCCACGGGACCGCCGCCCACTCGGCGCGCCCGTGGGTGGGGCACAACGCGATCCACGACGCGGGCGAGGTGCTGCGCCGCTTGGTCACTTATGCGCCGCGGACGTGGTCGTCGACCGGTTGGAGTACCACGAGGCGCTGAGGCCGTCGGTATCGCGGCGGGACGGCGGCCAACGTCATCCCGGACCGTTGCGTCGTCATGGTGAACTACCGTTACGCCCCGGACCGCCTCGAGGACGACGCCGAGGCCCACGTGCGCGAGGTGTTCGCGGGGTTCGACGTCGCGATCCTCGACAACGCCGGCGGAGCCCGCCCGGGACTGGACCGGCCCGCGGCGCGAGGCGTTCGTCGAGGCGCTGGGCGTCCCGGTCGCTGCTAAGGAGGGTTGGACCGACGTGGCCCGGTTCGCCTCTCTTGGAGTATCGGCCGTCAACTTCGGCCCAGGCGATC
This sequence comes from uncultured Actinomycetota bacterium, assembly GCA_963724925.1. Taxonomy (GTDB): domain Bacteria; phylum Actinomycetota; class Actinomycetes; order Actinomycetales; family Dermatophilaceae; genus Phosphoribacter. Next base: position 226,436 of record CAVRXF010000028.1, read on the forward strand.
CGCTGCTTGCCCATCATGACGACGAGCGAGCACCCGTGCGCCAGTATGTCGAGGCGGAAGCGGCGCTTATGCGGTGGCTGACCGGTTGAGGACCGAGATGCCGAAAATGCCACGGGCCGCCCGGCATACCGGTAAAGTCAGCCATCCTCCGAAATGAGGTGCAACCCGCGGCGCAGCGCCCTGGCGGCAGGCCGGCCGGGAAAGAGTCGACATGAGCACTTTCTTTATCTCGTACACCCGCGCCGACAGTGCTCGCCTCGCCAAACTCGTCAAGGGCCTGCAGAAGCTGCGGCACCCGGTCTGGATCGACCAGGAGCTCGACGGCGGCCAGGCGTGGTGGGACGAGGTGCTGAATCAGATCCGATCTGCCGACGCGCTGATCCTGTGCGTCACCCCCAACCTGCTGGACTCCACCGCCTGCGCACGCGAAGTTGACTACGCGAGGGCGCTGGGCAAGCCAATCCTTCCGGTCATGCTGGCTAAGACGGCACCAGAGTTGCTTGCTGCGGACCTGGCGCGGCTGCAGATTGTTGACTTCACCGAAGCGAACGAGGACTCCGCGTTCGCTCTTTTTGCCGCGCTCAACCGGCTACCAGCGCCCGCGCCGCTTCCCGAGCCGCTTCCCGAACCACCCGTTGTGCCGCTCTCCTACCTGTCAGGCCTTGGCCAGCAAATCCAAGCGCAGGCGCTCGGTCGTGACCAACAGTTCTCGCTCATCGGGCAGCTGCGCGCCGGGCTTCAGCGCCCGGACGAGCGGGAACCCGTTCTGGTCCTGATGCATCGGTTGCGCTCCCGGGAGGACCTGTACGCCGGCCCAGCGCGGGAGCTGGACGAGCTCTTCGCCGGTGCCCAGGGGCAGTCGGCGCAACAACCTTCGGCACCTGCCCCTGCCCCTGCCCCTTCGCCGGCAGCGCCCGAACAGCCCGACGTCGGGTGGCGCGCTGCCGGACCGCCCGCACCGCCCGATTGGGCTTCGCCAGGCACGGCGCCGCAACCGCAGACGCCGCGCAAGGGCGGACGAGGCATCAAGATTGCGGTCGCGGTCGCCCTGGGAGCCGTGCTGCTCATCGGCGGAGCGGTAGCCCTGCTGAACCTCACCCGCGGCGGGGCCGGACCGGTACCCCCGGCCCCGACAACAGCCGCCGCTGCGGCGCCGGTCGGCGACGCCTGTCTGGTAGGAAACTGGGTCAGCACCGGATCCAGCGGGAATCTGCCGATTGTGCAGAAGAACTTTGTCGTGAGTGGGGGAAACGGAACGCGCCTGGCCATCACGCGTGAGGGTCAGGCGAACGTCGACTACTCCGGGGCGGACCCTTTCCTGCTGGTGGCCAGTGACGGGACGCGGCTGGGCATGGGCCTGACCCGCACCTTCACCAGTCGACTGACCGCCTCCAGCGGAGGCGGTGTCACCCAGACACTCGTTTCCAACCAAGTCGTCGTCACCCTGTTCGACGCCACGAAGACGCAGGACGTCACCTCGGACGCGGAATGGTCGGCGTGGACCCATTACGAATGCTCGGCGACGACTCTCAAGTTGAGCGACCCCCATCAGTCGATGACGTTTGCTCGACGTTAGCGACAGTCGCGTAGCGTTGGCGTCGTGATGTGGCTCGCCCTGGTCGTGGCCGTCGTCCTGGTCGCGCTGACCGCGGCAGGGATCATGGGTCGCATCGACGGCTCGCTCGGCCCGCCCACGACGACGTCGTCCTACGTGCCCCTGCCCGACGACCGCCTTACGGCGGCCGACCTGGAGAGCCTGCGCTTGGACACCGCCTTCCGCGGCTACCGGATGGACGAGGTCGACGAAGTCATCAGCCGGCTGGGGGAGGAGATTCGCCAGCTGGCCCTGAGGCTGGGGGAGCAGGCAGTGGTCGACGGCGACGAGGATGTGTTTGCTGACGGTTCCACGCACGAGCTGCCCGCCGCAGCCGCGAGCACCGACCCCGACGCTGACCTGTCCTGAACATGGCTGTTATCACCGTCGAGCGCCATGTCCCTCGACCGATCGAGCCCGTGTGGGCGTTGGCCTCGGACGTCGCAGCCCTGCGCCTTCCGTGCACCCGTGTCGAGATGGACACCGCCCCGCCTGGGGTCGGCTGGCGGTTCGTTGGGATCAGTGGGTTCGGACCGTTCGCGATCCACGACTCGATGCTCGTCACGAGGTGGCGTCCCCCCGAGCCCGGCTCGCATGTCGCGGAGTATGCCGTCGTCAAGACCGGGTGGGTCCTCGGCGGCTGGGCAGAGGTCACCCTGACTGAGCTGGGTCGGTCGCTCACCCGACTTCGCTGGCGTGAGGAGATCGTGCTGCGCCCGCGGGTGGTCGGCGCCGCGGTGGTGCGGGTCACCGACATCGCGGTGGGGGCGATGTTCGAACGAGCGGTCGACGACTTGGTGCAGCGCGCGTGAGCAGGGACGGGATCGTCGTTGGACCCGACGGCATACCGCGCTGCTTCTGGTCCGGGTCGGCGCCCGAGTACCTCGCCTACCACGACGACGAGTGGGGTATGCCGGTGCACGGCGAGTCGGCGCTCTACGAGCGGCTCACTCTCGAGGCGTTCCAGTCGGGGCTGTCCTGGCTCACCATCCTGCGCCGCCGCGAAGGCTTTCGTGCCGCATTCCAGGGGTTCGACCCGGACGCGGTGGCGGCCTTCGGCGAGCGCGAGCGGGCGACGCTGCTGGCCGACAGTCGCATCGTGCGCAACGCGCGCAAGATCGACGCGGCGATCAGCAACGCCCGAGCCGTGGTTGCGCTGCGGGAGGCGGGCGGGCTCGACGCGCTGGTGTGGCGGCATGTGCCGACGCACCATGCCCCTCCGCAGTCCCGCGCCGACCTGCGCGTCACATCGGCAGAGGCAGTGGCGCTCACGAAGGCGCTCAAGAGCCACGGCCTGATGTTCGTAGGCCCGACGACCATGTACGCCACGATGCAGGCGTGCGGGCTGGTCGACGACCACCTGGCCGGGTGTCACCGCTCGCGGGGCCTGCTAGCTCAGGCACGGTCCACTACAGAAAGTGGTTAGGCGGCGTCGTCGTGCAGGTTGTGGGGTTGGGTGGTGTGGCTGCGTCCGTTGGGGGCGGTCCAGGTGCAGATGCCGTGGGGGGTCATGGTGACGGTCCAGCCGCCGTGGTGTTTGAACCCGTGGTGGGTCCGGCAAAGTGTCTGCAGGTTCGCCGCCAGGGTGGGGCCGGTCGGGTAGGGGGTGACGTGGTCTAGGTCGCAGCGGGCGGCGGGGGTGGCGCAGCCGGGGTAGCGGCAGGTGCCGTCCCGGGCGCGGACCAGCCGGGCCAGGGCGGCGCCGGGGCGGTAGGTGCGCTCCTCGAGGTGCTCGACGGCGCCGGTAGATGGGTTGGCTCGCCCGAGGCGGAGGTGGGTGTCCGGGTTGGCCAGGATGGCGTTGACCTGCGCGGGTAGCAGCATCCCCACCGGTGGGATGAGCGACCGGTTTGGGGACGAACCAGGTGCGTCCGTGCCAGTCACGGGCCAGGTTCGGGTTGGCGTCCACCTCCCGGGCCTGGCGCACCACGGTCTGGAACCGTGCGTGCAGCGGCGGGTCGGGCCGGTCCTGGGCCCACGAGCCGCCCACGATCACACTCGGGTGTGCGAACGGGTCCAGCAGGTCCAGCCACGGCCGGGACCGCTGAGCGGCGCAGTCACAGGCGGCGGCGGGGTCAGCTTCGTGAGAGCACCCACTGGCCGGCCACGAGCCGGCTCGGATGTCCGACCCAGCAGCCGTCGACTCGTCCGTGCAGGGCTCCTCCGCCGCCCCGGCACACCCAGCGGGTTCGGACATCGGTTCGGCAGCGTCGGTGCAGCCGGGCTCGGCTGGGACCTGGCCCGGGTCGGGGTCGGACTCCGGGGCTCGGGCTGGCCCGCCGGCGTCGGTGGGGGCTGAGGTGGTGGCGGCTGAGGTGGTGGGGATGATCAAGGTGGCGGTCGTGCTCACGTGGACGTCGGAGAGGACCAGGTCGGCCAGTGCGTCGGCGCGGGATTGGGCCACCGTCAGGTCTGGGTTGCCGGCCCGGTACCGCGCGGCGAGGTCCTCGACGGCGGCCCACATGGCCACCGACGCCTCGGCGGGTAGCTGCGCATCCCAGTGGGTGAGCCCGGCCTGCTCGCCGGGGCTGACCCGCACCTGCCGCTGCGCCCCGCTGCCCTCCGCGCAGTCCTCGGCGTCGGTGGGGTCGGTGGGGTCGGGTTGGGGGGCCAGGCGGGCCGCGATCAGCTCGGCGCGGGTCTTCACCCGCGAGCCGGGTAGGTCCCGGATGTCCCCGTGATGCAACCGGGCCTCAAACTCGCCCAGCCGCTCCTGTTCGACCTCACGGGCGGCCCGGGTGATCACGCTGACCCGGTAGGGTTCCAGGTCCCCGGCCCAGGCCATCGCGGCGGTACCCGGCAGCAGGCTGAGGGTGTGCGCGGTGTCGATGCGGGTGACCATGGTCCGCGGGGCGATCCGCAGGATCGGCGCCAACGCGGCGGCGGCCTGCTGCACCGGGGTGGGCGCCCCGACCGGCATACCGCCACCGGCGCCGTACCGGGCGGCCCGCTGCGCATTCCGCTCCGCGAGCACATGCTCGGTGTAGCGGGTGACCGCCACGGCTTGGCGAGCGGACAGCGCGTTGATCGCCCGTTGGGTCGCGGCGATCACGCATTCGGTTTCGTCCGCGCTCATCGCGGCCAGGTCATCCTCGGTGACTCGGGCGAGGGCGGCGGCGAGCCGGAACGGGTCCGCGGCTTGCACCGCGGCCACCGTCGGCCCACACACGCTCTCGAACATGCATCCAGTCTACGCTCATTCTCACTCAACACAAGACTTTTAAATCCTAATTCGGACGGGTTTTCGGATACTCTGTTTGCGCCCGAAGTGTCCTCGGTCCCTCCGGCCCGGTGAGGAACGGCACCAGGCAACGCTGTTCTCGAGGGTTCAGGCACGCCGGACCCGTCGTCACCACTCGAAGAGGGACCAGCACACCTCGTTCCGCAGCCGCTGGTCATCCAGCACGAGTTCCCTGATCTCGCCTGGAAGTTGGGCATGTTGCCACTCGCACTCCAAACGGCCCGCGTCGTCACGCTCATCTGCGGTACTCGCCGCGCGCACGGCCCTGATTGCGTAGGCGGCTGCGCCCAGCTCGTGAGCTGCGACATGGGCCACGGCCGCGGCTTGTCCGGCAGCATGGGCCGCCTCCCGGGCGGCTCCGGTTAGCTCCCTGGCGGCGGCGTTCGCAGCAAAGGCGGCCGTACGGGACTGACTCATCGTGATCTCACCACGCACCCACGCGTGGCTCAGTTCGATGGCTCGGCGCGGACGGTCATCCGTTGGATGCTTTTGCTCGAAGAAATGCAGCACGTGCAATGCGCCGTCGGCCGCCCATACTGCGAGAAGGCGATGATCTGCGTCCCGCAGGGAACCGCCGCGACGCACCGTGATCAGCCTGGGATCCCGCTCTTTGGTGAAGATCATCGCTCTGCCCACCTCGCCTCGCTGTACTAGGCGCTTGTCCGGGGCCGATGACCGTGGCGTTGTTCGAGCCACCGCTCCATAGCCTTGGGTACCTCCTCAAGGAGGAACTCGAAGAAGCCGGCGCTCTCCAGCAACCGGTGTCCGGCTATGCTGTCGGGTCCGACCGCGTCGGCACCCTCTCGCATAAGCTCAGCCCACGCCTGCACCAGGGCCATCCGTCCGGCGATGTTCTGGTACCACAGGTCGTCGCGCAGGACGAAGTGGTCCCGCCTCGAGCCGCGTTCCCGAGTACGCCGCAGCAGATTGACCTGCTCGAGGTAGCGCACCGCCCCCGAGACGGCAGCGGGGCTGGCGTGCAGAACCTCGCCGATCTCGGACGCCGTGAGCCGGGCGTCGTCGGTGGCGGTGAGCAGGGCGAGCACGCGGCTGGGCATCCTCGGCATACCGGCGAGGACGAGCGAGTCGGCGAACCGCTCGACGAACTCGGCGCCCGGGTGCTCACCGTCATTCGCCACCTCCACAGCCTAGCGGAGGTTCACAAACGTCACAAGGAGCAGAGTCTTCACAACATTGCGAAAGCAGCGTAGTGTCCCAAGCATGACCACGAGTCACCTCACCACGAGTCACCTCACCACGACGCCCCCAGCGGCCATCGAAACCCACAACGTCACCAAGCGGTTCGGTCGCACGGTCGCCCTCGACGAGCTCACCATGACGGTGCGGACCGGCCAGGTGCACGGCTTCCTCGGCCCGAACGGCTCGGGCAAGACCACGACCATCCGGGTGCTGCTCGGCCTGCTGCGCGCCGACGGCGGCACGGCCACGCTGCTCGGCGGCGACCCCTGGAGCGACGCGCCCACGCTGCACCGTCGGCTGGCCTACGTACCCGGCGACGTCAACCTATGGCCCAACCTCACCGGCGGCGAAGCGATCGACCTGCTCGGTCGCGCCCGCGGAGGCCTGGACCCACAGCGTCGCGTGGAGCTCATCGAGCGCTTCGACCTGGACCCCCGCAAGAAGGGCCGCTCGTACTCCAAAGGCAACCGCCAGAAGGTCGCCCTCGTCGCCGCCCTCGCTTCTGACGTCGAGCTGCTGCTGCTCGACGAACCGACGAGCGGGCTGGACCCGCTCATGGAGCGGGTCTTCAGCGACTACATCCGCGCCGAGCGCAGCGGGGGGCGTACCGTCCTGCTCTCCAGCCACATCCTGTCCGAGGTCGAAGAGCTGTGCGACCACGTGAGCATCATCAAGGCCGGCCGGGTCGTCGAGACTGGAACTCTGGCCGACCTGCGTCACCTGACCCGCACCCAGGTGATCGCCGACCTGGCCCAGCCGGTTCCACCAGAGCTGGGGCGCCTCCCCGGCGTTCACGACGTCACGGTCGACGGGGCCCGCCTCGTCTGCCAGGTTGAGGACACCGCCCTGACCGACCTGCTCGCCCGCCTGAGCTCGGTCGGTGTGCACTCGCTGGTCAGCTCGCCGCCGACCCTGGAGGAGCTGTTCCTTCGGCACTACGACCGCGACGAGGAGCGCGAGTCGGCATGACCAGCGTCCTGGCCCACGAGACCGCAACCACGTCCTCCGTCAAGTCCGAGTCACTGGCCGGGCTCGGTGTCATGACTCGCCTGGCCATGCGGCGCAGCCGGTGGTTCTGGCTGGTGTGGATCCTGGCGCTGTGGGTGACCCTCCCAGCCACTGTGTCCCGGTATGCCGAACTGGTTCCGGACACCGAGGTCGGCCGGCTGACGACCGCTGCCCTAGCCGCCAACCCCACGATGCGTGCCATGCTCGGCCCGCCGTTCGAGCTGCTTAACGCCGGCGGCTTCGTCATGTGGCGCGTGGGCACGTTCGTCGCCACTGCGGCCGGGGTCATGGCGCTGCTCGGCGTCATCCGAGCGACCCGGGCCGAAGAGGAGGAGGGGCGCACCGAACTGCTGCGCTCGGGGACCGTCGGTCGGCACACCCCCCTGGCTGCCGGCGTCATCGTCTCGCTGGGCGGTTGCCTCGTGCTGGGACTGCTCATCGCCCTCAGCCTGACCCGATCCGCTCCTCCCGTCGCGGGTGCCCTCGTCGAAGGCCTCGGCATCGGCCTCACCGGAGCCATCTTCGTCGGTGTCGGGGCGGTCGCCGCGCAGCTCACCGAGTCGGCGCGGTCGGCACGAAGCATCGCCGTCGCGGTCCTCGGCGTGGCCTACCTGTTGCGGGCGCTGGCCGACGGCGTCGCGGACAGCTCACCTCTGCACGCTCTGCAGTGGCTGTCCCCGGTGGAGTGGGCCGCGCTGGCCCGCCCGTATGCCGGCGAGCGCTGGTGGGTGCTCGGCCTGCAACTGGTGCTCACGGGCTTGCTCGTCGCGGTGGCCTTCCAGCTGGAGAGCCGGCGTGACCACGGGGCGGGCCTACGGGCGGCGCGTCCAGGGCCCGCGGCTGCCGCACCGGCGTTGTCTTCGGCGGGCGGGCTCGCCTGGCGGCTGCACCGGGGCAGCGTCGTCAGCTGGACGATCGGCGTCGTCGTGTTCAGCGCGGCGATCGGCTCGCTGGCCGGGTCGGTAGACACGATCGTCGTCGACAACCCCGCGGTGGCCGAGATGTTTCGTCGTATGGGGGGCGGCGCCCAGCAGCTGCGCGATGGGTTCTTCGTGGCCATGCTCGGGATCATGGTCGGCGTCCTCGGCGTGCTGGCCTTGCAGATCTTCGGGCGGCTGTTTCGCGAGGAGGACCAAGGCCACGCCGAGGTGATGCTGGCAACGGCCACCACCCGCACCCGTCTCGCGGCGAGCCACCTGGTGCCTGCCCTGCTCGTTCCGACCATCCTGCTCGGTGTTACCGGCGTATGCCTCGCGTTTCCGCAGGCCGTCTCCGACGGCTCGCCCGCGGTCATGTGGCAGGTCGCCGGCGCCGCCCTGGTCCTCGCGCCCGGGCTGTGGCTCGTCGTCGGGTTGGCCATGGCGCTGCATGGCTGGGCGCCGCGCCTCGGGGTCATCGCGTGGATCGTTGTCGCGTGGACGCTGTTCATGCTGTGGCTCGGTGGCGTGCTCGACCTGCCGGAACGGCTGGTGCAGGCAACCCCGTTCGCGGCGCTGCCGCAGCTGCCGGTCGAGCCGCTCGACTGGACCCCGATCGGTGTGCTGACACTCCTCGCGGTCGTGTTGATCGTCGCGGGTCTGGTCGGCTTTAGCAGGCGCGACATCGCGACGACGTAGCCCGGGGCGCCGTCGCGGGCGGGGCTGTGGGATGCCCCGACAGTGACCAGGTCGCCCAAGTAGCCGCCGTAGGATCCGCGCATGTCCTCGCCCGTGGTGGCCCCACTGGCCCCCCCGAAGCGGGCGGCCTGGTGGACTACGCTCACCTGGCAGGTCATCGTCCTGTACGCCGTGACGCGGGTCATCAGCGCAGTCATGCTCGCGGTGACCGCCGCGGACCAGCTGCCCGCACCGATGACCGGTGGGACCCGGGTGGGCTACTTCGGGTTCACCGCGATCTGGGACGCCCAGTGGTACCAGATGATCGCCGAGCGCGGTTACCCGAGCACCTTGCCGGCCGACGCCACAGGACACGTCTACCAGAACCAGTGGGCCTTCTACCCGCTGTTCCCCATGCTGGCCAAACCGTTCATGTGGCTCACCGGCCTGCCGTTCGCCGTCGTTGGCTCGACGCTTGCGCTGGTGCTCGGCTTCGCCGCCGCCGTTGTCATGGCGCGTCTGCTCGCCGAGCGTATCGGGGACCGCGCCGCGCTGGCGGTTGTCGGTCTGTATGCCGTCTTCCCGGCAGCCCCAGCGCTACAGGTCGCCTACACCGAGTCGCTCGCGATCCTGCTGCTATGCGGCTACCTCTGGGCGATCGCCCACGAGCGATGGCTGGTCGCGACCGCCCTGGCGGTGCTCATCGGGCTGACCCGCCCGATCGCTGCGCCGCTGGCCGTGGTCACCCTCGTCGCGGTCGCGCTGCGCTGGCGGCGCCGGGAGGTTGAGCCGCTGGAGCGTCGTGAAGTCCTTTCGGCGGGAGCAGCCCTGCTCGGCTGTGGTGTCGCCGGGCTGCTCTGGCCGGTGATCGCGTGGCTGGGCACCGGCCGGTTCACGGCATACACCGACACGATGGGGGCCTGGTCCCCGGGCGGGCAGGTGCGCTGGTTCACGCCGTGGATCACGACGACTGGGTGGTACCTCGGCGTTACCGGCCTGGTCCTGCTCGCTGGCATCCTGGTCGCGTTGCCCGCGATGTCGGCCGGGCCGTGGTCGCGGGCGCTCGGCCCGGAGCTGCGCATCTGGCCGCTGGCCTACGCGGCATACGTCATGGTGGCGCAGGGTCCGGGCACGAGCACCCCCCGGTACCTGCTGATGATGTTCCCCTACCTTGCGGTGATGATCGGGGCGGGATGGGTGCAGCGGTCCCGGCGGCCACTGGTGCCCATGTGGCCCCGGGTCGCCGTGCTTGCGGCCCTCTTCCTGGTGCTGCAGTGGAAGTGGGTCTCCGTCCTCTGGCTGTTCACCCCGCCCTCGGACTGGGCGCCCTAGTAGCCCCCGCGCACCGCCCCGCTTCCTACCATCGAGTGGTCAGAAGATGCTGCTATCCGGCGGTCTTAGCAGCACTTTCTGACCACTCGATTAAGGGGCGGTCGATAAAGGGGTGGGTCGATGAAGGGTTTGCTAGCGACCCTGGAACTGGGGCTTGCGCTTGGCGAGAAACGCCTCAACGGCCGCCTGGTGGTCGGCGGTGTAGCCGGTGTAGGTCATCAGCTCGGCTTCGTACGCGAGCGACTCCTCGAAGGTATGGGTAGCGCTGTAGTGCACCGCGCGACGGAGCGAGCCGTAGGAGAGAGTCGGTCCGTCGGCGAGCTGGTGGGCCAGGTCTGAGACGACGCCCGGGAAGTCCTCGGCGGACACCACGCGGGTCGCCAAGCCGAGGGCGAGGCACTCCGATGCCCCGACCGTGCGCGGGAGCAGCAGCAGCTCCTTCGCCTTGGCCAGTCCGACGAGCCGCGGCAGGTGCCACGACGAGCCGGTGTCGCAGGACAGCGCGATGCCGGCGAAGGCGAGGTTCATCCCGGCGCCGTCGACCATGACGCGGAAGTCGGCCGCCATGGCCAAGGACGCGCCGGCGCCCGCTGCGACGCCGTTGATCGCCGCGATGACCGGTTTGTTCATCGTGGCCAGCAGGGTCACTGCGGGGTTGTAGTGCGCCTCGACGGTGACGCCGAGGGACGAGTCGCCGGCCTTGAGGCCCTCGATGTGCTCGCGCAGGTCCTGCCCGGCGCAGAATGCCCGCCCTGCTCCGGTGAGCACGACGGCGCGCACGTCCGGGTCGTCGGCGACCTGGCGCAGCACGGTCAGCAGCGCCTCTTTCATGGCCAGATCGAGGCAGTTCATGGCGTCGGGTCGGTTGAAGGTCACGGTGGCGACCGCACCGTCGCGGGTGAGCAGGACGGGGGTCTGCGCGGCGGCCGGCTGCTCGGGCATGCCGGTCATGCTCTCATGGCGCGCTGATTTCGTACCCTCGCGCGGACGCGTGATAATGGTCTCTGGCCCGCGGTGCGCCACTTGATCATTCGGCAGGCCGCTCGGGTGGCGTGTCGGGCCCGATCCGAGGAAGGGGAACCATGGCGGCGATGAAGCCGAGGACCGGAGACGGTCAACTGGAAGTCACGAAGGAGGGCCGCGGCATCGTACTGCGCATGCCCCTCGAAGGCGGCGGACGTCTAGTCGTGGAGATGAGCCCCGACGAGGCGGCCGCCCTGCGTGACGCAATCTCGGCGTGCGACGGTGTCATAGGTGCCGGGCTGAAGGAGCGCCCATAACACGACCGACCACCCCATCGCGCGAGGCCCCCGGAGCCGCTCCTCCGGGGGCCTCGCCGTGCCGGCTGCCAGCGTTACTGCTCGAGTTCTACTGCTTGAGGGCGACCAGCAAGCCGTCGCCAACCGGCAGCAGGCAGGTGTCGAAGCGCTCGTCGTCGCGGATCAGCTTGCCCAGCTCCCGCAGCGACCTGGTCGCCTCGTCGCGGGCCGCGGGGTCGGCCACCTTGTCACTGCCGAACATCGCGTTCAGGGCCAGAATCCCGCCGCGGCGCAGCAGGCGGGTCGCGTCTTCGACGTATGCCGGGTACGACGCTGCGTCAGCGTCTACGAACGCCAGGTCGTAGGCGCCGTCGGTCATCCGGCCCAGGACCTCGACGGCGCGGCCCGCGATGACGCGGGTCCGCTGGTGGGCTACGCCCGCCTCGGCGAACGCCTCTTTGGCGGCCCGCTGGCGCTCGGCCTCGACGTCGATCGTCGTGAGCACCCCGTCGGCCGGCATACCGGCCAAGAGCCACAGGCCGGACACGCCACCACCGGTGCCGATCTCGACCACGGCGTGCGCCGAGGCGGACGCTGCGAGCATCCGCAGAGCGGCCCCTACCCCCGCGCCGACCGGCCGCCCGCCAGCCTGCTCCGCTCGCTGGCGAGCTGCTTCGATCACCGGGCTTTCTGGGGCGAACGACTCCGCGTAGGCCCAGCTGCTCGCCCTCTGTGCGCTCATGGCGCCAGCCTAGCGACCCGGACGGCGGGCCCAGGCTCAGGGAAATACCAGGGGCGACCCCGATGGTTAACCGGCTTAGGGACGGGCACAGTGGGATCATTGATCTCATTGGGGATGCACAGGGGATTCATGGGCTGGCGTGGAACCGTTGAGCCCATCGATACGTCTCTACCGTTGACAGTTGCGAAAGGCCTCGCGTGACCGACATCCTGACCGTTTCGAGGACGGACGAGCCCTCGCAGCCGTGGGAACCGCCCAGCTGGGAGCAGATCGTCGCCCAGCACTCCCCGCGGGTGTACCGGCTCGCCTACCGGCTAACAGGGAACCCCCACGATGCCGAGGACCTGACCCACGACGTCTTCATCCGGGTCTTCCGGTCGCTGCACTCCTACTCGCCCGGCACGTTCGAGGGCTGGCTGCATCGGATTACCACAAACGTCTTCCTCGACAAGATGCGCCGCAAGCAGCGGATCCGCTTCGACGCGCTCCCCGAGGACGCCGCCACCCGGATGGCGTCGCGCGAGCCCGGCCCCGAGCAGGTCTACGCCGACCACCATTTCGACGACGATGTCCAGCGGGCGCTCGACTCGCTGCCGCCCGAGTTCCGTGCTGCTGTCGTCCTGTGCGACATCGAAGGACTGTCCTACGAGGAGATCGCCGCAACATTGGGCATCAAGCTGGGGACGGTCCGCTCCCGGATTCATCGTGGCCGGGCCCAGCTGCGTGCGGCCCTTGCGCACCGGGCGCCCCAGCCGCTCTCGCCGGCCGGCTCTGCGGTCGGGCGCAAGGCGGGGCGGCCCGCGCTTCCTCTCACCGCGCGGGTGATTCCGGGCGACCCGATGAGCCGGCACCTCGGCGCGCTGCTCAGCGACTACGTCGACCGCCGGCTGGACCGCCCGACGCTCGCCGAGTTCGACCGGCATCTCGTGGCCTGCCAGGCGTGCCGGGCGTTCGCAGACGAGGAACGTCAGCTGCTCGCTTCGCTGCGCTCCAGCCCCGGGCCGGCGCTGTCGCCGGGCCTGCAGGCGCTGCTGCTGGGACTGGGGGCCCCGTCGCGCCCGGACCTGGCGACGGGCCGCGTTCCCGAGATACCGGTCGCGCCTGCGTCCCTTCGAGGCCTGCGCCTGCCGGTTGTCGCACCCGCCGGGCCGGCTCTGCACCGCTCTCCGCTGCGGGCGACCTTACTCGCTGGTTTCGCGGCATCGGCGTCGGCGGCCATCGCCTGGGGCCTCACCGCCCCGGCTGCGCCCACGTCCGTCAACCTCAGCTCGTCCAGCCCGGTCAGGGGTCTGACCTCGGGCACGGTCGTGCAGGCGGCCTTTGCTCCCGGTAGCGTCGAGTCGTTGACCCGCGGGCAGGTTCGTCCAGCCCGCACCACCGAGCCTGTGGAGCGCTTCGGACGATGACCGATCACCCCGGGCGGCCCGATCCAGACGTGGATCCGGCCGCCCCGCTGCCGACACCGGAGCTGTCCCATGCGGCGGAGGGGACACCGGCTCCTGACGCCGGACAAGAACTGGCGTCGACCCAGCGATTGTCCACCCAGCCGACCCAGCAGCTATCCGAGCCTGGCGCTGGTATGCCGGGTGCCTCGGCTCCCGCAGGCCCGCAGGCCTACCAGCCCCCACCGGGAATGCACTACGGATCTCCGTACGGGCCGGCATACCAGCCCCCGCCCGCGCCATCCCAACCCCCGCCTGGCACGGCATACCCGGGGCCGGAAGCGCAGCCCGCCGTGCGGACGTCGAGCCCGCGTCGCGGCCTGGGCATGGTGGTCGTGGCGGCACTGGTCGGGCTCATCGCCGGGCTGCTCGGCGGAGCCGCGGCCTACGTCGGTGTCGAGCGCATGCGCGGCACCACGGCGCAGTCGCCCCTGCCGGCCCCCGCCCCCGGGGCTACCACGCGGCCGGAGGGCAGCATCGCCCAGATCGCGGCCAAGGCCCTGCCCAGTGTGGTCACGATCCGGGTCAAAGGCGCGGACGGCAGGGCACCGGTTCGGGGTTCGTCATCGACAACGCCGGTCACATCCTCACGAACAACCACGTCATCGCGTCCGCGGCGACCGCTTCGGGCACCATCTCGGTCGACCTGTCCGACGGGACGACGTTCGCAGCCACCGTCGTCGGCCGGGACGCGGCCTATGACCTTGCCGTGCTCAAGGCCGAGCGCACCGATCTGTCGCCGCTCGGGTTCGGCCGCTCAGCCGACGTGGTCGTGGGCGACGGGGTCATCGCGGTCGGAGCCCCGCTTGGGCTGGACGCGACGGTCACCAGCGGCATCGTGTCGGCGGTCGACCGACCGGTCGCAGCCGGGGGCGGCGACGAGACCAGCTTCATCAACGCCATCCAGACCGACGCCGCGATCAACCCGGGCAACTCCGGCGGTCCCCTGCTCGACCTGCAACGGCAAGGTCATCGGCGTCAACACGGCCATCGCCCGCGTGCCCGGATCGAACTCCGACACCGGCGGCAACATCGGGGTCGGGTTCGCGATCCCCAGCGACCAGGCGTACAAGACCGCCCAGCAGCTCATCTCGACCGGCAAAGCCCTGCATCCGGTGATCGGGGTGCGCCTGGACCGCCAGTACGACGGCAGCGGCGCGAAGATCCTCGAGAGTGGCGGCGTGAGCAGCGGCAGTGCGGCAGCCAGCGCGGGACTTCAAGACGGCGATGTCATTGTCGGCTTTGAGGGCCGGCGCATCACCAACCCCGACCAGCTGGTTGTAGCTATCCGGGCGCGCAGCGTAGGGGACACCGTCAAGCTCACGGTCGAGCGGGGCGGCCAGACCCTCGAGATGAGCCTGACTTTGCAGTCGGGAACCTGACCAGGAGCATGCGATGTTCGACATCAACGGCTGGGAGCTCATTGTCCTGCTCGTTGTTGCCATCGTGGTGCTTGGCCCGGAGCGCCTTCCCGAGTATGCCGGCAAGCTGGCTCGCGCTGTCCGGCAGCTGCGCACCATGGCCGAGGGCGCTCGCGCCCAGCTCAAGGAGCAGATGGGCCCGGAGTTCGACGACATCAACTGGCGCCAGTACGACCCCCGCCAGTACGACCCCCGCCGGATCGTGCGCCAGGCGCTGATTGACGATCCTGAACCCACGTCAACGCCCGACAAGCCGAGCTCAGCACCCGGCGCGTCCGCCTATCCACGCGTGCATGACCCAAGTCGCCCCACGCCGTGGGACCCCGAGGCGACCTAGCGGTCGGGCCGCCCCGGCGTCCCGCGTCCCGCCCCGCGTCCCGCCCGCCCCGCGTCCCGCCCCGCCGAGAGGTCAGCAGTTGCAGTTATTCGGCGTGCATAACTGCAACTACTGACCTCTCGCGGGTGGGTTCAACTCGCGGGTGGGGTTTGGTCAGCGCCCGGTCGGCGTGAGCCCCAGCGGCCGGCCGGACAGGCCACGGGCCCTCGTGGCCAGGCCGTCCGCTATTCCGCGCAGCGCAACGGCGGCTGGGCTGTCAGGGTCGCCAAGCACGACGGGGACGCCCTCGTCGGCACCGACACGCAGTTTGGTGTCCAGCGGGATCTGCCCGAGCAGCTTGACGGGTGCGCCGACCGTGCGGGTGAGCGAATCGGCGACGGTCCGACCGCCGCCGCTCCCGAAGATCGCCTCACGGGACCCGTCCGGAAGCTGCAACCATGACATGTTCTCGATGACTCCGGCGATCCGCTGGCGGGTCTGCACCGCGATGGCGCCGGCCCGCTCGGCGACTTCGGCGGCGGCCTGCTGCGGCGTCGTGACCACCAAGATCTCGGCGGTCGGCAGCAGCTGGCCGATGGAGATGGCGATGTCGCCGGTGCCCGGGGGCAGGTCGAGCAGCAGCACGTCCAGGTCGCCCCAGAAGACGTCGGCGAGGAACTGCTGCAGCGCCCGGTGCAGCATCGGCCCCCGCCAGACCACAGGCTGGTTGCCGGGCACGAACATGCCGATCGAGATGACCTTCACGTCGTGAGCAACCGGGGGCAGGATCATGTCGTCGACCTGGGTCGGGGGCAGCGTGACGCCGAGCATGCGCGGCATCGAGAAGCCGTGGATGTCGGCGTCCACGATGCCGACCCGCAGCCCGCGTTCGGCCAGAGCGGCGGCCAGGTTGACCGTCACCGAGGACTTGCCCACCCCGCCCTTGCCGGAGGCCACGGCATACACGCGGGTGAGCGAGCCGGGCCTGCTGAACGGGATCTCCTTCTCGGCCACCCCTCCGCGCAGCTTGGTCTTCAGGTCGGCGCGTTGCTGATCGCTCATGACGTCCAGGTGGACCTCGACCGAGCTGACCCCGTCGACCTGCAGCAGCGCCGCACTCGTGTCGTTGCGCAGCTTGTCCTTGAGCGGGCACCCGGGCACGGTCAGGTCAGATCTCCAATGTCGCGTGGCCGCCCTCGTCGACTGCCACACCCTTGACCATGCCGAGGTCGGTGATCGGTTTGCGGATCTCAGGGTCGTTGACGGTCGCGAGCGCAGTGAGTAGGGCGTCCTGGGTGGGGGCAGACATGAGGCAATCCTAAGTCGCCGCAGCCCCGGCGTGGCCCGCCCGAAGGTGCCGCGCACCGGTCAGGGAGGTGCTCGACGAGGGTGACGTCCCAGGGCGCTGCACGAAGGTCCGTGTGACAACCAGGCAAACCAGGGGTCCGCACGAGCGGGGAGACCCTGACGAGAGGGGTACCCGCAGTGCCTCCCCTGACCGGCTCGCCGGCCGTAGCGTGGCAGCGTGGGCCCGAAAGACGACATCCGCGAGTTCCTGACCACCCGGCGAGCCCGGATCACGCCGGAGCAGGCCGGGCTGCCGGCCTACGGCGGCACTCGCCGGGTCAAGGGCCTGCGTCGTGCCGAGGCGGCCCTGCTGGCCGGCATCAGCGTGGAGTACTACACCAGGCTCGAGCGCGGCAACGCCGCGGGCATCTCCGAAGGCGTGCTGGAGGGTATCTCCCGCGCCCTGCAGCTCGACGAGGCCGAGCATGCCCATCTGCTCGACCTCGTCCGGGCCTCCGGGACGACCCGGCCGCCGCGGCGCCGGCCCAGCCAGCAGCGAGTGCGCCCCGTCGTCCAGCAGATCCTTGATGCCATGACCGGGACACCGGCCTACGTCCGCAACGGCCGGCTGGACATCCTCGCCGCGAACGAACTCGGGCGCGCTCTCTACGCACCGGTGGTCGACAGCACGACCAGCTTGCCGGGGCCGCCGAACACGGCGCGCTTCGTGTTCCTCGACCCGCACGCGCCGGCGTTCTTCGTGGACTGGGACCAGGCCGAGGCCGATGTCGTCGCGATCCTGCGCGCCCAGGCCGGACGGGACCCCTACGACCGGACGCTCAGCGATCTCGTCGGGGAGCTGTCGACGCGCAGTGAGCGCTCCGCGTGCTCTGGGCCGCGCATGACGTGAAGCTGCACCGAAGCGGCACCAAGCACTTGCACCATCCGCTCGTCGGCCGGCTCACCCTGGCCTACGAGGCCTTCGAGCTGGCCGCCGACCCGGGCCAGCGGCTGAACGTCTACACGGCAGAACCTGGCTCGCCGTCGGGCGAGGCGCTCGGCCTGCTAGCGAGCTGGGCGGCCGCCCCCGCTATGACCCTCAGCCAGGACTGATCGGGCGGGCCCGGTCCCCGACAGTGCCGGCGTCCCGGTTGCGCTCAAGCTTGGTCTTGCGCTTGCGTGCTGGCGCGGCCTCGGCCGGCTCGTCCGGTGCTGGGCCGGTGACGCCGCGTTCCTCGAGCTCCTCCATCAGCTGGCGCAGCTCGGAGCGCAGGAAGTCACGGGTAGCCGCCTCGCGCAGGGCTATTCGCAGGGCAGCGACCTCTCGGGTGAGGAACTCCGTGTCGGCCAGGTTGCGCTCGTCGCGGGCCCGGTCCTGTTCGAGACCAACCCGGTCACGGTCGGCCTGGCGGTTCTGGGCTAGCAGGATGAGCGGCGCGGCATACGAGGCCTGCAGCGACAGCAGCAAGGTGAGCAGCGTGTAGTTGAGCGCTCGCGGGTCGAACTGCAGCGGCTCGGGAGCGAAGGTGTTCCACGCCAGCCAGGCGATGACGAAGACCGTCATCCAGATGATGAACTGCGCGGTGCCCATGGCTCGGGCGAAGCTCTCGCTCCACACCCCAAAGCGCTCCTGCGACAGGTTCGGGGTCGCGATGAACGCCCGGCGCCGGCGGAACTCCTGCGGCTGGTCCAGCCGGGCCCGTCGAGCCCGGTCAGCCATGGTGGGCCATCTCGTCCCGATCCTCGCGCCAGTCCTCGGGCAGGATGTGGTCAAGGACGTCGTCGACGGTAACCGCGCCGAGGAAGTGCCCGTCGGCGTCGACGATGGGCACCGCGACCAGGTCGTACGTCGCCAACGTCCGGTGGACCTGGTCGATGGGCGCGGTAGGCAGCAACGGCTCCACCTTGTCGATGACCGACCCGACCGAGGCGTGCGGCGGCTCGCGTAGTAGGCGCTGGATGTGCACCAACCCAAGGAAGCGCCCGGTCGGTGTCTCCAGGGGCGGCCGGCATACGAACACCGTGGTGGCGAGGGTGGTCGAGACCTCCTCCTGACGCACGAGAGCCAAGGCCTCGGCGATCGTCGCCTCCGGGCCGAGGATGACCGGCTCGGTCGTCATCAGACCGCCCGCGGTGTCCTCGTCGTAAGTGAGCAGCCGGCGCAGCGGCGCCGCCTCGTCCGGTTCCATCCGCGCCAGCAGCTCCTCCTGCTGGTCGGCGGACAGCTCGGCGAGTAGGTCGGCCGCGTCGTCGGGCTCCATCGCTTCGAGCACGTCGGCGGCCCGCTCGGCGTCCAGCTCGGCGAGGATCTCGACCTGGTCGTCCTCGGGCAGCTCCTGCAGGACGTCGGCGAGCTTGTCGTCGTCGAGGGCGGCGGCGACCTGGGCGCGGCGCTTTGGGCTCAGGTCGTGGATGACCTCGGCGAGGTCGGCGACCTTGAGGTCGTCGTAGGCCTCCAGTAGTCGCTCCGCGCTTTGCTCCTCGTGGTAGTCAGCCAGGCCCGTGACGTCCTCTATATCGACCAGTAGGGTCTCGCCGCGGGGCCGCCGGGTCAGGCGAAGACCCCGGGGGGCGGGCGTGGCAACCTTGCGGCAGAACACCTTGGCCAGCGTCCAGTCCTTGCGGCGCAGGTCGATCGCCAGGTCCTCGACGGTCGCGGGATACGGTCCATCGGGGGAGCCGACCGTGACCCGCCGGTCGAACAACTCGGCCAGCACAAGCGTCTCGTTGGGTCGCTGCTCGAACCGGCGCATGTTGACCAGGCCCGTGGTGATGACCTGGCCGGCGTCGACGGAGGTGACCCGGGTCATCGGCACGAACACCCGCTTGCGCACGGGGACCTCGAGGACCAGCCCGATGACCCGCGGACGCCCGCCACCGACGCTGCGGAACACCACGACGGCGTCCCGGACTCGTCCGACCGGGTCACCGAGCGGGTCGAACGCGCTCAGCCCGGCCAGGCGCCCAGCGAAGACGCGCGACGGCAGGCTCACGGCCTCAGGTTAGCCTCCGGCCGGTCGCCAGGATGTGACCTGTGTTGCGGCGAGCCCGGTCTCTGGGGAGTCAGGGGTTTCGAGGGGTTCGCCAAAGGGGCGCAGTGCGGTGACCGTGCAGGTCTCGCGCCAGCGCCGCTCGGTGTCCTCGGCAGTTGCGTCCGGCGCGTTGAGCCGCTGATCGCGCAAGGCGGCCACGGCGAGCGCCCACTCGGGCTCGGCCTCGTCGAGCACCGCCCGCGCGGCGCGCACCCGCAGGACCCGCGCGCCGGTGGCCCGGCTGCGCAGGACGAGTGAGACCTCGGCGGGCAGCCAGGGCAGGTGCTGCTCACCGGGGCCGTTGATTACGTATGCCGCGCCGGCGCGGCCCGCGGCGCTCGACCCCCCCGCCCAGGCGAACCACACGGCATACGTGCGCTTGCCCGAGTCGATCCACAGCACGCCCGAGTCCGCCATGGCCGACTCGAGCAGCGCTGTGACGTTCACCGGGACAATCACCGGGACCTCGCCCATGCCGGCCAGCCTAGGCAGTGACCCGGCTCACGAGCGGGTGGCTTGCCGCGCTGCTAGGTTCGCATCTAGCCGGGCACCAAAGACCGAGCAACAAGAGACAGCATGGAGTGCGCATGCGACCACCCAAGGACTTCTACGCCCCCCTTGCCGTGGGAGCCCCACGGCCCCTGATGTCCGTGCCGGCCCGTCCGTCGCGGGTCATCCACTTCTTCGACCCGAGCAACACCAAGATGGCGGCGAAGGTGCCGGAGATGGTCGGCACGGTCGACGTTCTTCTGGGCAACCTTGAGGACGCGGTCAAGGCCGACAACAAGATCGCCGCGCGGGAGGGCCTGGTCGCCATCGGCAAGGCGACCGACTTCGGCGAGCTGACCCAGCTGTGGACCAGGGTCAACGCCCTGGACTCCCCGTGGGTGCTCGACGACCTGGTCACCCTGGTCACCGAGATCGGCGACAAGCTGGATGTCGTCATGGTCCCCAAGGTGCAAGGCCCCGAGGACATCCACTACGTCGACCGGCTGCTCGCCCAGCTGGAGGCCCGGGCCGGGCTGGATCGGCCGATCCTCGTCCACGCCATCCTCGAGACCGCCCGCGGCATGGCCAACGTCGAGGAGATCTGTGCCGCGTCACCCCGGATGCAGGGGCTCTCGCTCGGGCCGGCAGACCTCGCGGCAGACCGGCGGATGAAGACGACGCGGGTCGGTGGCGGGCATCCGGGCTACCTGGTGCGCCAGGACCCGGCCGACGGCGACATCTTCGGGCCGCGCACGGCATACCAGCAGGACCTGTGGCACTACACCATCGCCCGGATGGTCGACGCCTGCGCGATGACCGGCATCTTCCCCTACTACGGCCCGTTCGGGGATATCAAGGACGTCGTCGCGTGCGAGGACCAGTTCCGCAACGCGTTCCTGCTCGGCTGCGTCGGCACGTGGACGCTGCACCCGGCCCAGATCGCCATCGCCAAGAAGGTCTTCAGCCCCTCGGCCGAGGACGTCGCGCACGCCCGGCGGGTGGTCGCCGCCATGGGCGACGGCACCGGTGCCGTCATGCTCGACGGCAAGATGGAGGACGACGCGAGCCTCAAGCAGTGCCTCGTCATGATCGAGCTCTCCGAGCGCCTCGCCAAGGGGGACCCCGAACTGGCCGACTTGTATGCTGTCTCGGCCAGTTCCGAGGGAGGGGAGGGCGCATGAGCCGCACGGCATACCGGCCGCGACGGTCGGTGCTCTACATGCCGTCGTCGAACCTGCGGGCACTGGAGAAGGCCAAGACCATCCCGAGCGATGCGTTGATCCTCGACCTCGAGGATGCCGTAGCGCCCGACGCCAAGGACGGAGCCCGCGAGAACGCCTGCGCCGCAGTCCGATCCGGCGACTACGGCAAGCGCGAGGTAACCATCCGGGTCAATGCGGCGGGCACGGACTGGTTCTGGGACGACCTCATCGCGGCCTGCAAGGCCGGCCCGCACGGGATCGTCGTGCCGAAGGTGGCGTCGGCCAAGGAGGTCCACAACATCGTCAACGCGATGGAGCGCCACCATGCCCCCGCGCGGACCCGGCTGTGGGCCATGGTCGAGACCCCGGCTGCGATCCTGGTCGCCGGCAAGCTGGCCGCCTCGTCCCCCCGGCTGGCGTGC
Source organism: uncultured Actinomycetota bacterium (assembly GCA_963724925.1). Lineage (GTDB taxonomy): Bacteria > Actinomycetota > Actinomycetes > Actinomycetales > Dermatophilaceae > Phosphoribacter. The sequence continues at coordinate 248,018 of CAVRXF010000028.1, forward strand.
CTGGTCATGGGCACCAACGACCTGGTCAAGGAGCTCGACGCGCAGCACGTTCCCGGTCGCGAGCCGATTCTTACCGCCCTGTCGGTTGCCGTGCTCGCCGCGCGGACGGCCGGCATCGCCATCGTCGACGGCGTCTACAACGACGTGCGCGACCCGGTGGGCTTCGAGGCCGAGTGCCGCCAGGCCCGCGCACTGGGCTTCGACGGTAAGACCCTCATCCACCCCGACCAGGTCGAGGTGTGCAACCGGGTCTTCGCCCCCAGCGACGAGCAGGTCGAGGACGCCGAAGGGGTCATCGAGGCGTTCAAGGTGGTCATGGCCGAGGGCCGAGGCGTGGCGACCTACAAGGGCAAGCTGGTCGAGTCGCTGCATGTCGAGATGGCCCGGCGGGTGCTGGAGTCGCGCGAGGCGATCGACGCCTTGGCTCTCGAGTAGCCGGCCGGCCTGCTGGTGCCGTCGCTCATGGACGGAACCGGCGCTCTTACCCTCAAATATGAGGGTAAGAGCATCCTGACGGAGCCAAGAGCAAGAGAAGCGGCCAAGAGCCCAGGATAAGCCCGCCACTGCTGCGCCGCCGCGTGGGAATCACGCTGATGGGCGTCCCGGGAAAGGGCGCCTACGTTAGTTTCCGCTGCAACAATGCAGGACCAGATAATGACTGAGTTCACAGAAACTTCCGTCGAGGAACTCAATGCGATACTCCATGACGCCACGTTCGATCTGGATTCGCTCGCTTTGGATGCCGGAGTATTGAGCCTGAGGGGGAAGTTATACGCGCGCACGCCCGAAGTCGATTACGGCATCTTCGGATTCCGCCTTACCGTGAGGGAAGTAGGTCGGTATGAACTCGGCGATCAGGCTCAGATTGGGCAGCTGATGTTCGAAGAGCTGACGATGGATGCAGACCAAATACTGAGGATCGAGGGATCCGGCCCCGTTGTGTTGAGGTTGTCGGTGAGGAAGGGCCTTAGACTATCGATTGCCGTTGATGAGAGGCCGCTGAAAGTACGCAAATGGCTTTGGCTCCGGCAGTGTGCGGTCGAAGGTGAGGAATAGCTCACCTTGACCGCACCCAACTGCCTAGCCGGCTGCGGCCGAACACATCTGCGAGCCGCGGCGAATGTACACACGGACGACCAATGGTCCCGACACGCCGACGATCAGACCCCGGATGTCGACGAATGGTCGTCGTTGTGCACCGCGGCGCTCGGCTGCGGCCGAACACATCTGCGGCCTCACCAGCTGGAGGTGGCCGCCGCGACGAGGTCACCGAACAGCTCGCCGGGGTCGACGGCATAACCACGGCGGGTGAACCACCCGGCCACGTTCGCGGCGTCGCGCTCGAGGTACTCGAAGCCGTGCGGGTTGCCGATGACGTCGACGACCTGCGGCCAGTCGATGAGGACCAGCCGCTCGCCGTCGAGCAGGACGTTGTAGGGCGACAGGTCCCCGTGCGTCCAGCCCAGCTCGGCCAGCCGCACCATCACCTCGCGTAGCTGCTCGAAAAGCAACGGCAGCAACGAGATCGGTGGACGGGCCTGCGCAAGTCGTGGCGCCGCCGCACCGTCGCGACCCACGAGCTGCATGAGCAGCTCGCGCCCGTCGAGGGAAACTGGGTACGGCACGGGCAGGCCTTGGCTCCAGAGCCTCGATAGGGTCTCGAACTCGGCGACGGCCCACTGCGCGGCGATCAGCTCGCGGCCGAACCCGGTGCGCCGGGCCATGGCGCGCGTCTCCCTCGAGCGCCGGACGCGCCGACCCTCGAGGTAGCCGGCGTCCCGGTGGAACATCCGGTGCGTCGTCGGTCGGAAGCGCTTGGCCGCCATCAGCACGTCGGCGTCAGGACGAGCCGGGTCCCAGCGATGCACGACGTGGACGTCGGCTTCCTTGCCGCTCTTGAGGATCCCCAGGTCGGCGTCGACGGCTCCGAGAGCCGTGACGACCCACTCGGGTCGTGGCGTCGGGCCGTGCGTGGCGCTGTCCCAGGACGACCAGCGGTCGCCCTCGGGTGGCGCGTCAGGGTCGAAGTCGAGGGCGTTGCGCCCTGGCTCCAGGGACTGCGTCATGAGTGTTCTCCGAGGTCAGTGGGGTTTCGGCGCGCGGGGCGCCCGCGGCGGTGTGCAGCATCTCCACGGCCCTCCTCGAAGATCTCGGCCCGGCCGGTATGCCGAGCGCTCGCCGCCCACTGTCGGCCACCCGGAACCGGCGACGCAACAGGTTTTCGCCCGGCGACGTATCACGTCGCCGCAAAGGCGCTCTTCCCGGAAGAGGTGGTCTCGCGAGATCGTTTGTCTGGTCCCGCGCCCGCCAACGCCGGCGGAGGTCAGCTGCCAGGGGCCAAGGCGAAGGAGGCGGCATGCCGCGAAGGAGCATGGCCCAGGGAGCCCTGCGGGTCAGCTACCCGTCGAGCCACACCGCCGGCCGCCCTCGTCCCGGAGCCGACCGGGGCCTGCCGGGCGAGGCGCCCGGATCCGGTCCCAACCAGGCCGTCCACACGGCACTGCTAGAGTCATTGCGCGACAACGGGTTTGCCCAAGTAGAGCAGTTCCAGGTCACGCCCAAGCGGGCCCGTCCGCAACGGGGCGTTGGCCAGGCGGCCGAGCCCGCGATGCTGGCCCTTGACCTCGAGGTCGCCGGGGACGAGGACGCCGTCGTCCTTCTCGAGCAAGACGGCGCCTACTCGTGGCACCTGCCCACCTCGAACGAGCAGGACGTCCGCACCCGCCGGCTGCCGGCGAAGTACGCACCGCGCACTTCGACGTCGAGCTGCCCACTGCGGAGCCGACGGGCACGCGCGGCCTGCTCGGTGGGTTGGTCTCCGGCGCGGTGCGCGTCATCGTCATGAAGTTCGCGGCGCCGGTGCTCGTCGGCCAGGCCATCCACTTCCTCGAGCGCGGCGTGCAGCCCGGCCTGGTCCACCTCACCTCCACCGATCCCACCGGCTGGACGCGGGTGGACCGGCTCGACCAGATCCCGCTGCCGACCGAGCGACCCGCGCGGCTGCTGCTGTTCGTCCATGGCACGTTCTCCAGCACCGTGGCAGCCTTCGGGGTTCTCGGGCTCACCCCCGAAGGGCAGGCCTTCCTGGGCGCGGCCCTGACGGCATACGACGCCGTCATCGGCTACGACCACCCGACGCTGTCCGTCGACCCACTGGCCAACGCCACCGACCTGCTCCAGCGGGTGCAGACCGTTGCGGGGCCGGTGACCTTCGACGTCGTGTGCCACAGCCGCGGCGGCCTTACCGCCCGCAGCTTCATCGAGCACGTCCTGCCCGGCTCGGGCTGGAACGCCACTGTCGAGCGGGCCGTCTTCGTCGCGGCGACGAACGGAGGGACGAACCTGGCCAACTCCGACCGCTGGGGCGACCTCATCGACCTGACGACCAACCTCGTCGCGGCCTCCGCCCGGGTGCTCGCCATGCTGAGCGGAGCCGGTCCCGTCGTCGCCGTCGTTGGCGGGGTGGTCAAAGGCCTCGGCGCGTTCGTCAAGTACCTCGTCTCGTATGCCGTGGGTGCTGACGGGGTGCCGGGTCTGGCCGCGATGGCGCCCGACGGCCCGTTCGTCACCGAGCTCAACCAGACCCAGCCCGGCCAGCCACTGCCCGGCGCGCCTGGTACGTCGTGTCGTCGAACTTCCATGTCGCGTCTGTTCGACGGCGGGCACCAGCCGCAGGAGTTCCCGCGCGAGCTGGCGGTCCGGCTCGCCGAGGGCCTGCTCGACCGCGTCTTCAAGGACGCCAACGACCTCGTCGTCGACGTCCGGTCCATGAGCCAGATCGATGTCGCAGCAGGGGACTACGTCGGCGAGGAGCTGGCCTTCGGCGAGAACGAGACCGTCTACCACAACAACTACTTCAACCAGGAGCGTCCGTGGCGGCCATGCAGCACTGGCTCGTCGACCCTCTCGCAGGTCTCCCTACGACGGCGAAGGCCGCGTCCCGTGCCGGGCCGCCAACGCCGGGACCGGTGTACCGAGGGGGCGCGGTCGAGCTGGGTCCGACCCCAACCGCGACGAACGGAGCGGGCGCCCCGCCGAGCTCGAGGCGAACGCTCGGACCGGGGCCGAGTCAGTGCCAGTGACGCGCGTCGAGCCGCGCTGCCACGCGCGCCGAGCCGCCGGCGGGTGCAGCCGCCCGCAACCGAACCGGTGACCGCTTACTTGCGGGCCGAGCTGCCGGCATACCCGGTCGTGGCCAAGCCGGCGACGCTCACCGTGCGGCTATCGCGCAAAAAGCTCGCGGCCGCGGCGGCGATGGCCGGCATGGCGACGACCTTCCTCGCCCTGCCTGACCGCCGGCTCACCGTGCAGGTGGTGCCCAAGACCAACGTCAAGATCAAGGGCAACGACACCGACTCGTTCGAGCTGCCGGCAGGGCGGCGGCAGCTCCGACCTCCAGTTCACGATCGTGCCCGAGCACGCGGGCATGGTCGGGCTGTCGGTGCTGGTCCGCGACGGTGCGGTGCCGCTGGCCATGCTCAGCCTCACCGTCGAGGCGGTCGGGCAAGGTGCCGAAGGAGGGCTCCGGCGAGACCGTCGTGGCCACCGCGACCGTGACCCGCGACAACGAGGGGCCAGACCTCGACGCGTTGCTGCAGCTGGAGATTCTCGAGACGGATAGCGATGGCGACACCGTCTTCCAGTACACGGTCCGACTGCCTCAGCAAGGTCTGCTGGAGCGCTACGAGTCGGCCCCGCTGAAGGACCTGGAGGGCTACGTCGTCGAGCTGTTCCGCGACATCGCCCGGTTATGGGCCGACCATGGCGACAGCCCGGCGTTCCTGCGCGGGTTGCAGGACCGGGGCGCGCAGTTGTTCGACGAGCTGTTCCCGCCGGAGCTACGCCGGCTGTTGTGGCAGAAGCGCGACGCGCTGGGCCAGATGCTGCTCATCGCCGACGAGCCCTACCTGCCGTGGGAGCTGGTCCATCTCAAGCCGGAGGGCGGCCCACGCAAGCAGACGCACCCGCTTCCTCGGCCAGCTCGGGCTGGTGCGTTGGCAGTTCGCCGGCTTCCCCAGGGCCACGCTGCGGGCGCGCAAGGGCAAGGTGTGGTCGCTGTGCCCGGAGTACCTCGACCCGGCATACGCCCTGGCCGAGATCGCCGACGAGGCGGCCTTTCTCGTGGCCCGGCTCGGCGCGATGCCGGTCAAGGGCACCGAGGCCAAGGTCCGCTCGCTGCTGCGCAAGGGCGGCTTCGACGTGCTGCACTTCGCCGGGCACGGGGTGGCCGACCCGACCGACGTCGCGGCCGCCCGGGTGCTGCTCGCCGGACGCAAGGTCAAGGGCAAGGTCACTCCGCAGTACCTCTCGGCGACAACCGTCGCGCAGAACGCGAAGCTGCGCGATGCCGACGGTAACGGCCCGCTCGTCGTGCTCAACGCCTGCCAGACCGGGCGAGGCGGCCAGCAGCTGTCCAGCTTCGGTGGCTTCGCGAAAGCGTTCATCGAGGCCGGCGCCGCGGCCTACATCTCGACGCCTGTGGTCGGTCGGCGACGCCCCGGCCCGCGACTTCGTCGAAAAGCTCTACGACGAGCTGTTCGCCGGCAAGACGATCGGTGAGGCGGCGGTCGCCGCGCGGGAGGCGGCCCGCGAGGCCGGCGACGCGACCTGGCTGGCCTACGTCGTCTACGCCCGCCCCGACGCCCGACTCGTCACGACCTAGAACCAACCCGCCGCCAACCAACCCGATCACCCGAGCAAAGGACGCGGAAATGACCAAGCAAGCGCTGTGCGTGGGCATCAACAAGTTCGCCCACCTTCCGATGGCCAGCTGGCTGAACGGCTGCGTCAACGACGCGAGACGACATGGCGGCGATGCTCGGCGGGCGAGGGTTCAAGGCCGCAGACACGACCGTGCTCACGGACGCGGCGGCCACCAAGCCCGCCATCATGGCACGTCCTCACCTCGATGGTGACCTCGGCGGCGCCGGGTGACCATCTGGTCTTCTCGTTCTCCAGCCACGGCACCCAGGTGCCGGACACCGACGGCGACGAGGCCGACGACGCCGACGAGGCGTTCGCGACCTACGACATCGCCCAGAAGGGCAACCAGTGGGACGTCGACACCGTCATCGTCGACGACGAGCTGCGCGATGCTGCTGGCCAAGCTGCCCAAGGGCGTGCTCATGGAGGTCTTCCTCGACACCTGCCACTCCGGGCACCGGGCTTCGCGCCGAGGACCTGCTCAGCGGGCGCCGCCCGCGCTTCCTGCCACCGCCCACCGTCCGGGGCCTGCGCACGGTCGAGAAGGCCCGCGGCGGCCACCTTCAAGGAGGTCGTCAAGGCCGTGCCTGTCGGGTCCCGCCCCGTCTTGTATGCCGGGTGCCGCTCCGACCAGACCTCGGCGGACGCGACGTTCGGCGGGCGCTCGAGCGGGGCGTTCACCTACTACCTGCTCAAGGCCCTCGACGCGGACGCCAGCCGGGCGCCGCTCGGCGATCCTCACCGAGCTCACGGCCTCGTTGCGCGCCAACGACTTCAGCCAGCGTCCGACCCTGGAGGGCCCGTCAAAGGCCAAGAAGACGGCAGTCGGTGACCCCTGGTGACGCGCCCGGCGGGCGGCCGCGATGGCAGGCCCGGTGCGACTGACCCACCGCAGCTGCCCGGGCTACGTCGACGAGCCGTTCGCCACCCTCGTCGCCGAATACCCGGGCGAGGACGTCTACCCGGCACGCCGACTTCCGGCGTCGAGTGGGGCCCGATCTTCCACCGCGGCCGGCTCGACGGCTCCGCGCGGGTGCTGGTCCTGGGCCAGGACCCGGCAACCCACGAGTCGATCGCCCGGCGGATCCTCGTCGGCGAGGCCGGCCAGCGCGTCCAGGGACTGCTCGCCAAGGTCGGGCATCAGCCGCAGCTACGTGCTGGTCAACACGTTCCTCTACAGCGTGTTCGGCCAGGGCGGCGGCCAGCGCCACGAGGACGACCCGGCGATCGCGGCGTACCGCAACCGCTGGCTCGACGCCCTGCTGCTGGACGCGGCAGGTCACCGCCGTGGTGACCCTCGGCGACGCTCGCGCGCACGGCATACCAGATGTGGGCCGACACCCAGCCGCGAGGCGGCCGGCCCGCCTGCACCTGTGCCCGGTGCGCCACCCGACCTACCCGGAGAGCGCGGCGCGCTCCAGCGGCAAGCCGCTCGCCGAGACGACCAAGGCGCCTGCTGGACGACTGGAACGACCCAGCTGCGGGCCCTCGCCGACCACGTCACGCCCGAGGGGCCGGTAGACCTGGCGCCCTACGGCACGGGCTGGCGGCCGGCGACCTGGTGGCGATCCCCGAGGAGGACCTGCCCGCCGGTTCGCCGCCATGGTGGCGCGACCTGCGCGCGTGGGCGACGCGCGAAGGCGCGACGCCGCAGCAGAAGCGGGCGACGATCCAGGTCGTCGTGCCGAAGGACGCGCAGACATGGCCGAAGCTCTGAGGTCGTCGGGGGCGTTCGCCCGCGGCCTACTCCCGGGGGGTCACCGAGGAGCTGCCCGCGCCCCGCCGCCGGCCGCGGGCGCTGCCGCCGGCGCCGTTCGCGCTGCACGGCGCGGTGATCACGCCGGAGCGGCGCTGGTCGAGCGGGTACGTCACGGTGGCGAACGGGGTCGATCGACGCGGTGTCGCGCACCGCCCCCCAGACCGTGGCGGTGCACGAGACCGACGGGGTGGTCCTGCCGGGGCTGCTGGACCTGCACGGCCACCCCGAGTTCAACGTCTTCGCCGCGTGGGAGCCGCCGCAGCGCTACGCCAACCGGTACCGCTGGCGCGCATCGGACGCCTACCACACCCTCGTGCGCGACCCGCAGAACGTCCTGCTCACCAAGCTGCCGCCGCGCACGCAGAGCCGGTATGCCGAGGTGCGGGCCCTCGTCGGCGGCGTCACGGGGATCCAGGGAGCCAGCGGCGCCAGCACCGCCGAAGGCGGAGCCGCTCGTGCGCAACCTGGACCTGTGGGCGTTCGGCGCCCACCGGGCCCGGGCGATGATCGACCTGCCCTCGGCGTCGCTCGCGCGACCTGCCCCGGCTGCAAGAAGATCCTGGCCGACATCGCGACCGGCGACGTCACGGCCTTCTACCTGCACCTGTCCGAGGGCGTGCGCGGCGACGAGCGCAGCGCCACGGAGTTCCGCCGCTTCCTCGACCTCGTCGGCGGCGACTCCGGCGACGAACATCATCCACGGGTCGGCGCTCTCGGCCGACGACCTGCGCGACGTCGCCGCGGCCGGCTGCCGGCTGGTGTGGTCGCCGCAGTCGAACCTGCGCCTCTACGGCGAGACGACCCTGGCGGCGGAGGCGCTCGCGGCGCGGTATGCCGGTCGCACTCGGCGCCGACTGGCTGCCCTCCGGGCTCGACGAGCCTGCTGGCGGAGCTGAAGGTGGCCCGTCGCGAGCTGGCCCGGCAGGGCCATCCCGCTGCCGGCGGCCGAGCTCGTCGCCATGGTGACGTCGGTGGCCGCGTCGATGACCGGGCTGCGGCGAGCATCTCGGGTCGCTCGCCGCCGGGCCGGCCGGCGGACCTGGTCGTCCTGGAACGGCATACCGAGACCCGTACGAGAACGTGTGCCTCGCCGACCCGTCGTGGGTCGAGCTGGTCTGCATCGGCGGGGACGTCACCTACGGGCGGGCCGACTGGTTCGCCAAGCTCTCCGGCAACGCCAGCGGCTCCACGGTCGAGGACCTCACCGCCTGGGGCAAGCCGATGCGCCTGGACACCGGCTACCAGGCCGCCGGTGCGGACCCGACCCCGCCGCTGTCGCAGGTCCGCACCCTGCTGACCGGCGCCTACCCCGCGGTGGGGCCGATCTTCGCGTAGCGATCGACGGGCTGCTGCGGGCTACGGTGGAGGCATGACGCACGGAAAGCAGGTCCTGGACGACCTTCGGCCCCACACCGCGGCCCTGCGTGGGCTCATCCCCGATGTGTACGAGGGGTACTCGCACATGCAGCAGGACGGCCCTCGGGGTCGGGGCCCTCGATGTGAAGACCAAGGAGCTGATCGCCTTCGGGATCGCGGTCACCTCGCAGTGTGACGGCTGCATCGCCTCCCATGCCCGAGGAGCGGCGCGAGCCGGTGCCAGCAAGGAGGAGGCCGCCGAGGCGATTGGGGTGGCCATCATGATGAGCGGCGGGCCCGGGCACGGTCTACGGTCCGCGCGCGTTCGCTGCCTTCACCGAGTTCGCCGAGCAGTACGCGGCCCAGAAGCGCCCGGCCGCCAGCTGGGCTCAGACGGTCGCGCGGGCTGCACGTGCCGGCCCGCAGGCGGCGCAGCGCGGCGCGCGCACGGCATACTCGCGATAAGCCCTTCCCCAACGACGACGAAGGTGACCTAACGATGCCCCGCCTGCAGCAGACCGACGGCCTCACCGAGGAGCAGCAGGAGCTGCTCAAGCTGGTGCGCGAGTTCGTCGAGGAGCAGATCATCCCGGTCGCCAACCGAGCTGGAGCACAAGGACGAGTACCCGACCGACATCGTCGAGGGCATGAAGGAGATGGGGATCTTCGGGCTGATGATCCCCGAGGAGTACGGCGGGCTCGGCGAGTCGCTGCTCACCTACGCCCTGTGCGTCGAGGAGATCGCCCGCGGCTGGATGTCGGTCAGCGGCATCATCAACACCCACTTCATCGTCGCGTACATGCTCGCTCCAGCACGGCACCGAGGAGCAGAAGCAGAAGTACCTGCCCCGGATGGCGACCGGCGAGGTCCGCGGCGCGTTCTCGATGAGCGAGCCGGCGCTGGGCTCGGACGTCGCCGCGATCTCGACCAAGGCGGTGCGCCAAGGCGAGAGCGACGACTGGGTGGTCACCGGGCAGAAGATGTGGCTGACCAACGGCGGGTCGGCCAACCTCGTCGCCGTGCTCGTCAAGACCGACGTCGGCGCCGAGTCGGTCTACCGCAACATGACGACGTTCCTCGTCGAGAAGGAGACCGGCTTCGGCGAGACCGCTCCGGGGCTGACCGTCCCGGGCAAGATCGACAAGATGGGCTACAAGGGCGTCGACACCACCGAGCTCATCCTCGACGGGTACCGCACGACGACCGAGCAGATCCTCGGGGGGGAGCCGGGCAAGGGCTTCTACCAGATGATGGACGGCGTCGAGGTCGGCCGGGTCAACGTCGCCGCGCGCGCCTGCGGTGTGGCGCGGCGGGCCTTCGAGCTCGGCATCGCCTACGCCCAGCAGCGGGAGACGTTCGGCAAGAAGATCGCCGAGCACCAGGCCATCCTGTTCCGGATCGCCGACATGGGCGACCAAGGTCGAGGCCGCCCACCAGATGATGGTCAAGGCCGCCCGGATCAAGGACTCCGGCGAGCGCAACGACCTCGAGGCCGGGATGGCCAAGTACCTCGCCGCCGAGTACTGCGCCGACGTGGTCGAGCAGTCCTTCCGGATCCACGGCGGCTACGGCTACTCCAAGGAGTACGAGATCGAGCGGCTCTACCGGGAGGCCCCGATGCTGCTCATCGGCGAGGGCACCGCCGAGATCCAGAAGATGATCATCGGCCGGCGGCTGCTGGAGGACTACGCGCCGAAGGGCTGGCCGGGTCGAGGGCAGATCGGCTGCATGCACCCTGTCATCGTGCGGGGTCCATAGCGTGCGCCATTGCCGGATTTGAGTCGTCGGACACCAGCGGGTGACATGGCCGGGATACAGCCAGCTCCCAGGAGGCGTGCGAGACTGAGCCCATGAGCACGCAGCCGCGAGCCATCGGTGCCCGGGCAGCCTTGACGCTGGACTACCCGATGTCGCTCGGGGTCTTCGACAAGTACGCGGACGCCCAGCAGGCCGTCGACACGCTGTCGGACCAGGAGTTCCCGGTGCAGAACTGCCTCATCGTGGGCACCGACCTGCGCCAGCTCGAGCGCGTGACGGGGCGGCTGACTTGGGGCCGGGTGCTGCTCGGCGGGGCGCTGTCGGGCATCTGGCTGGGGTTGTTCGTCGGGCTGATCTTCGCGCTGTTCGACGCGGGCAACAACGCTCCAGCTGGTGTCCTCCACGATCCTGTTCGGTGCGGTGTTCGGACTGGTGTGGGCGGCGATCGGCTACGCCATGACCCGCGGCCAGCGCGACTTCACGTCGGTGAGCAGGTCGTCCCCCGACCGCTACGAGATGCTCGTCGAGCACAAGGTCGCCCAGCAGGCGCGCGAGATGCTCCCGAGGCGGACCGGCTCGACGTGCCGCCCAGGGGGCAGGTCGACCGCGCTCGGGAGGCCGAGCGCGCGCCATGGGCGCGCGCGACCACCCGCCCAGTCGACGTTCCGGCCGAGGGCCGGGCGGACCTGAGCCAACCGTGCGCCAGTCGGTCAGGCCTGGCGCCACCCCTGACGCGGGCGATCCAGGCCTCGCACGTCGGCCGAGCTGCGCGGCATCCCGCCGAGAGGTTCTCGTAGCCCGGTCTCGGTGACCAGCACGTCGTCCTCGATGCGCACGCCGAGGCCGCGGAAGCGCTCCGGCGCCAGGAGGTCGTCGGCCTTGAAGTACAGGCCCGGCTCGACGGTGAGGACCATGCCCGGCTGCAGCTCGGCGTCGAAGTACTGCTCGCGGGTCGCCAGGGCGCAGTCGTGCACGTCGATGCCGAGGTGGTGGCTGCGTGCCGTGGACCATCCAGCGGCGGTGGTACTGGCCGGTCTCCTTGTCCAGGGTGTCGTCCACCGTCACGCCGTCGGGCAGCAGCCCCCACGCGTGCAGGTGCTCGGCGATGACCCGGATCGCCGCCGCGTGGATGTCGGAGAACTTCGCGCCGGGCTTGATCGCCGCCATGCCGGCCTGCTGCGCGGCATACACCGCGTCGTAGATCTCGCGCTGGGCGTCGGTGAAGGTCCCGGCGACCGGCAGGGTGCGGGTGATGTCGGCGGTGTACAGCGAGTCGACCTCGACCCCGGCGTCGAGCAGGACCAGGTCGCCCTCGTGGACCTCGCCGGTGTTGTTGACCCAGTGCAGGGTGTTGGCGTGGTCACCCGCCGCGCAGATCGAGTCGTAGCCAACCCCGTTGCCCTGATGGCGCGCGTGCAGGGCGAACACGCCCTCGATCCAGCGCTCGCCCCGACCGCGTGCGACCGCGGCCGCGAGCTCGCGCGATGACCGCCTCGAAGCCGGCCTGGGTGGCGGCAACAGCCTCCCGCATCTGCTCGACCTCCCACTCGTCCTTGACCATCCGCAGGTACGACAGGATGCGCGAGCTCGTCGTCGGCCTCGACGCTCGCCTCGCGCCTGGCCGGTCTCGGCTCCGGCCCGGACCCGGTCGACCAGCCCGGCGACGTCGCTGTCGGCGTCGCGCACGACGCGGATCACCGTCCGCCGGCGTCCTTGGCAACCGCGTCGCGCCAGCTCGTCGATGTGGCTGGCGGCGATGCCGAACTCGGCCTCGAGGTCCTCCAGACGGGGCCGCGGACCGACCCAGAACTCGCCGTAGCGGGCGTCGGCGAAGAACTCGTCGTTGTCGCGGCCCGGCCAGCGGCCGGCGTAGACGACTGCCTCGTGGCCCGCCGTCGGCGCAGCGGGTGCAAGCACCAGGACGGCGTCGGGCTCGCAGTCGGCGCGAAGCCCGGTGAGGTGGGCGAACGCCGAGTGCGGGCGGAAGGCATAGTCGGTGTCGTCGTTGCGGACCTTGAGCCCGCCGGAGGGGACGACCAGGCGCTCGCCGGGGAAGCGGGCGCTGACCGCGTCGCGGCGCGCGGCGGCATAACCGGCGACTGCGGCGCGCGGCGGCGCTTCCTCGGCCGACGGTGCCCAGCCTTGGCGGACGAACGCGCGGAAGCGCTCCGTCGGTCGTGCCGAGGCCGGTTGTCGGACTGCTTGTGCTGCTCGCTCACCGGGCCATGGTGTCACGGCGCTGCCGACCAGCCGATGTGTGGCCACTGGAAGTCATGCCGTATCGCATCGGCTTTGCCGGTTCAACCGACTCCGGGTCCGACGTGCTCATTCGCCGGAATTCGTCCAGTCGCACGTGCCGATCGGCGCCGAACCGGCTAGGCCAGCCGGGCCGCGAGCGGGCTAGCCGCGGTCAGGGGCCTGCAGCCGGGCGGCGTCGGCAGAGGAGTCATCGGGCATGGCCTGGGAGACCCGCTCGGCCTCGACCCGCTGACGGTAGTGCTCGACCTCCTCGGCGATGGTGTCCTCGTCCCAGCCGAGAATCGGTGCGACGAGCTCGCCCGCCGCCTCTGCGGCGCCGACCGCGCGGTCCCAGGTCTCGATGGACAGCCGGGTCCGCCGGGCCAGGATGTCGTCGAGGTGGAGCGCGCCCTCATGGGAGGCGGCATACACGATCTCGGCCTTGAGGTAGTCCTCGCCGCCGGGCAGTGGCCTCGCCGAGCGTCGGGTCCACGGCGACCAGGTCGAGGATTTCGGTGATGAGCACGCCGTGGCGCATGAGCATCTTCTCGATCCGCTCGACGTGCAGGCCGGACTCGACGGCAAGGGCGCGGCGGCGGTTCCACAAGGCGTGGTAGCCGACCGCACCAACCAGCGGCGTGTCGTCGGTGACCGACGCGGGCACGTCGCCGCCCAGGGCCCGGGCCGCCTCGTCGATGGCGTCCTTGGCCATGACCCGGTAGGTCGTGTACTTGCCGCCCGGCGACGACGACGAGGCCCGGCGTCGGGTGGGTGACGACGTGCTCGCGAGACAGCTTCGACGTCACGTCGCTCTCGCCGGCGAGCAGCGGCCGCAGCCCGGCATACACCCCTTCCACGTCGGCCTGGGTGAGCTGCGTGGTGAGCACCGTGTTGACGTTGTCGAGCAGGTAGGCGATGTCGACGGAGGTCGCTGCCGGGTGGGCCTTGTCGAGGTTCCAGTCGGTGTCGGTCGTGCCGATGATCCAGTGTCGCCCCCACGGGATGACGAACAGGACCGACGTCGCGGTCCGCAGGATGATCCCCGATGTCGAGTGGATCCGGTCGCGCGGCACGACCAGGTGGATGCCCTTGGACGCGCGCACGTGGAACTGGCCGCGTTCGCCCACCATGGCCTGCGTCTCGTCGGTCCACACCCCGGTCGCGTTGACCACCTGCCGGGCGAGTACGTCGAACCGGCGGCCGGTCACCTGGTCGACGGCCTGTATGCCGGTCACCCGCTCGCCCTGACGGAGGAACCCGACCGCGGCAACGCGGCGTGGCCACCGCGGCACCGTACGAGGCGGCCGTGCGGGCGACCTCCATGGTGTGGCGCGCGTCGTCGACCTTGGCGTCGTAGTACAGGACCGCGCCCTTGAGCGCGGAGCGCTTGAGCGCCGGCGCGATCCGCAGGGCCGCTCGCCGCGTGAGGTGGCGGTGCCACGGCAGCCCGGCGGCGGTGCCCAGACTGCGGGCCATGGTGTCGTAGAGGGTGAGCCCGGCCTCGACATACGGGCGCTCAACGACGGCCTTGGTCAGTGGGTAGAGGAACGGCACCGGTCTCACCAGGTGCGGCGCGAGCCGGGTGAGCAGCAGCCCACGCTCCTGTAGCGCCTCGCGGACCAGCCCGAAGTCGAGCATCTCCAGGTAGCGCAGCCCGCCGTGGATGAGCTTGCTGGAGCGGCTCGAGGTACCCGAGGCGAAGTCGCGCTTCTCGACCAACCCGGTGGCCAGGCCCCGGGTGACCGCGTCGAGCGCGCAGCCGCTGCCCACGACCCCGCCGCCGATGACGAGCAGGTCCAGCTCCACGCCGGAGGCGAGTCGGTCGATGGCCGCCTGGCGCGTCTGGGGCGACAGGGCGATGGGGTTCACGCAGGGTCCGTCCAGCCCAGGCGTCCGCTCGACGGCTTTGCGCCACCCGGCATACCCCTGTCGCGTTGCTCGTCGGACCACTGCGGCGCCCAGCGGCGATCCTCCTGCCAGTTGGCCCGCAGCTCGTCCGTGCCCCGCCAGAAGCCGGTCGCCAGGCCGGCGGCGTACGCTGCGCCGAGCGCGGTCGTCTCGGCGACGACCGGCTTGCTCACCGGGACGCCCAGGATGTCGGCCTGGGTCTGCATGCACAGGGCGTTCGCGGTGACGCCGCCGTCGACCTTGAGGGTGGACAGGTCGACGTCGAGCCCGGCCCCGGTGACATCGGACAGCATCGCGTCGGCGACGTCCTTGCTCTGGTAGCAGATCGCCTCGAGCGTCGCGCGGGCCAGATGGGCGCTGGTGTTGAAGCGGGACAGCCCGACGATCGCGCCGCGGGCGTCCGAGCGCCAGTACGGGGCGAAGAGCCCGCTGAACGCTGGGACGAAGTAGACCCCGCCGTTGTCCGGCACGCGCCCGGCGAGCTGCCTCGATCTCGGAGGCGTCGCGGATGATCCCGAGCTGGTCGCGCAGCCATTGCACGGCCGAGCCGGTGACCGCGATCGAGCCCTCCAGGGCGTAGACGGCGGGCGCGGTCGCCGAGCTGGTAGGCGACCGTGGTGATGAGGCCGGCCTGCGAGTGGATCGGCTCGGTGCCGGTGTTGAGCAGCAGGAAGTTGCCGGTGCCGTAGGTGTTCTTGGCCTCACCGGGGGCGAAGCACACCTGGCCCACCGTGGCCGCCTGCTGGTCGCCGAGGTTCCCGGCGATGCGCACCTCACCGCCCCACGGCCCGTGCGGCGTGGTCACGGCATACCCGTCCGCGTCACTGCCGGGAGAATCTGCGGCAGCATGACGCGGGGCACTCCGAAGAACCCGAGCAGCTCCTCGTCCCAGTCGAGCTTCTCCAGGTCCATGAGCATGGTGCGGCTGGCGTTGGTGACGTCCGTGACGTGCCGGCCCCCGGCAGGGCCGCCGGTCAGGTTCCAGATGACCCACGTGTCCGAGGTGCCGAAGAGCGCGTCGCCCCGCTCTGCCGCGGCGCGCAGCCCGTCGACGTTCTCCAGCAGCCACTGCAGCTTGCCGCCGGAGAAGTAGGTGGCCGGCGGCAGCCCGGCCTTACTGCGGATGACGTCGCCGCGGCCGTCGGCGTCGAGGGCCGCCGCGATGGTGTCGCTGCGGGTGTCCTGCCAGACGACGGCGTTGTACCAAGGGCGGCCGGTATGCCGGTCCCAGACGATCGTCGTCTCGCGCTGGTTGGTGATGCCGATCGAGTCCAGGTCGCCGGCGCCGAGGCCAGCGCCGGCCAGCGCCGAACCGATCACGGTCTGGGTGCGCTCCCAGATCTCCAGCGGGTTGTGCTCGACCCACCCCGCGCGGGGGAGGATCTGCTCGTGCTCGAGCTGGTGCTGGCCGACGGGCCGGCCGGTGTGGTCGAAGATCATGAACCGGGTACTGGTCGTGCCCTGGTCGACGGCGCCCACGAAGTCAGCCATGGCCTCAGCCTGGCACAGCGCACTGGGGTCGTCCCGGCGACCGTGACCCGGCTCGCGTCTCAGTCTGCCCGCTTCAGTCCTGGGTCAAGTCCGGGCCGTCGGCGAGCAGCAGGTACATCGAGCGGCGGGCCTCGGCGAGGATCTTCTCCGCGGCCGCAACTTGGGTGTCGGTGCCGGTGCGGGCGACCTGCCGGGTGGCGCCGTGCAGCTGCTGGAGCAGGCCGTGCAGCTCTCGACCCGGACGGTTGCGGCCGGACCCCGCGAACGGGTCGGGCGAGGTGTCTCGGGCGGTCTGGACCTGCCCGTAGCCTGCCTCGGTGAGGGCGGCCACCTTGCGCCCCGACTCGGCCGTCATGGTGACCAGGCCTTCGTCTTCGAGCTGGTTGAGCGCCGGGTAGATCGCTCCGGGGCTAGGGGTCCAGCGCCCGTCGCTGCGCTCGGCGATGGCTTGCATGAGCTGGTAGCCGTGCATGGGCTCGTCCGCCAGCAGCATGAGGATCGCGGTGCGCACATCGCCGCGCGCCATTCGTCCGCGGGTGCGGCGGTCTCGACCAGCCGCCCGGCGCTGTCCGCGCTGCGCGCGGTCATCCGCGGATCGGTCAGCCGATCCGTCGTCGTGCCGGCGCCGAGGGCTGTTGTCGTTTCGGTAGTGATGAACTGTCATCAGGCATTCTCCTTCTATATCGGATGACAGTAACGATACAACGTTACTGTCACAGACGCAAGTGCGTGCTCACTGCTCTTCGGGCACGCGAGAATGCCGGCATGGCCTGGCGGACCCATGACCCCAACGGCGAGGGCGTGCGCCGTGCGGCGCGCGCTGCCGTAGCCATCGTCGCCGCTACCGCAGCGGGCGGATGGCTTGGGGGAGGCGAGCTCGCGCTCTTCGCGGCCTTCGGCACGTTCGCGCTGCTTGTGCTCGTGTAATTCCCTGGGCCTCGCCGCCTACGTGCTGTGGCGTATCTCGCGCTCTCCGTGTTGGGCACTGCGCTTGTCTGTGTCGGCACCTGGGTGGCGCCGGTGCCATGGCTTTCGGTGGCGGTGATGTTTGTCGTGGCTCTGGGGGTCACCTTCAGCGGGGTGCTGAGCGCGACCTTCGCTGCGGCCGGACGAGCGGCCCTGTTGACCCTTGTTCTGCCGCTTATGGCGCCGCCCGGTTCGCTGTCTTCGCGGCTTACCGGGTGGGGGGTCGCGGTGGCCCTCAGTATGCCGGCCGCGCTCTTTCTCTGGCCGCCGCGTCACTTACGGCCGGATCCGGGCCGCCTCCGCCCAGGTGTGCCGGGCCGTCGCTGACCGGCTCGAGGGGCGAGGGGGTCAGGACGAGGTGGACAAAGCCATGGGGTCGCTACGGCGCAGCTACCTCGCCTCCGCCTTCCGGCCGGTCAAGCTCACCGCGGGCAGCCGGGCTTTGGTCCGTGTCGTCAACGACCTGCACTGGCTGGCCGACCGGACGGGCGCAGCCTACGCGCGCGACCCACAGGGCTGGGTGCCATGCGTCGACGTGCTGCGGGCCGCAGCCTATGTCGTCGGTCGCGTGCCGGACCAGAGTGGCACTGCCGGAGAGCGGCTCGCGAGCTGTTTGGACGCGGTGCGCCACGACACGGCCGAGCACCCGCGAGCCGCACTGCGTCGAATCCGCGAGGAACCGGACCAGGCCTGCGCCGTTCAGGCGTGGCAGGGGCTCGTAGGCAGGCGCACCGTAGCCGCCGCCGCCGCGCTGACGGGACAGGCTGTGCTGTTGTCCGCCCAGGCGGACTCGCGAGATCTCCTGGCCAAGATCCTGGGCAGAGGACTCCCGGAGACCGACACCCCGGGGCGAATGCTGCCAGGGGCTACGGCCGCCGCCGTCGGCATCACCGCGGGCTTTCTGCGCACCCGCTCGGCAATCGCGGTGACCAGCGTGCGCACCGCGGCCGGCCTTGCCCTAGCGGTGGCCATCACCTTCGTGGTCCCGGTCTCGCACAGCTTCTGGGTCGCCCTAGGTGCGATGTCCGTGCTGCGCACCAGCGCTCTGACCACGGGCTCCACCGTCGCGCGCGCCCTCGCGGGGACCGTCCTGGGCTTCGGAGCCGGTGCCGTGCTGGTGAGCTTGATCGGCGATCACCCGGCGCTGTTGTGGGTCGCCTTGCCCCTGGCCGCGTTCCTCGCCGCATTCGCCCCGGAAGCCGTGTCATTCACAGCCGGCCAGGCGGCGTTCACGGTCCTCGTCATGGTGCTGTTCAACGTGCTCAGCCCGAGTGGCTGGCAGATCGGTGTTGTGCGCGTCGAGGACGTCCTGCTCGGTTGCGCCGTGGCCGCGGTGACATCGGTGCTGCTGTGGCCGCGCGGCCTTGCATCGACCGCGCGCGAGGCCAATGCCCGGGCCCTCAGCACGGCAACGCGCTACCTTGCGGCGGTCGTCCATCGGGTCACCGGCGCGACGGTGACGCCAGAGCCGGTCAACCTCGGCCGGGCCGCGCTGCAGGCGTCCAGGACCGCTGACGACGCGTTGCGCCAGTACCTCATCGAGCAGGGCGGCCCCATCGACGACCACAGCCTGGTCATTCGGCGCGCCACCGACGCTGCGCGGGTGCGTCAGACGGCCGAGATCATCGACGACCTCCCGGCGCTACCCGTCCAGCCGGGCACCGCCGAACTGCGTGCCGCCCTCGATGAGCAGCTAGAGACGCTGACCAGCTCCCTCGAGCATCCGGGCGCGCGCACCGACTCGGCCGACCCGGCGCGGCTGGATGACGCAGTCGTGGCGACGGTACACAGCGCAGCCGCCGCAGGTTCAGCGTCCCTAGAGGGGCTTGTTCCCCTCATCACCGTCGCGGCGTATCTGCGTGAGCTGCTCGCGCTCAGCGAGGCCGGCGACCCGGCGGGGGGATTAGCTTCGGTTACGCGCCGACGGCCCGGCGGACCGCGGCCTCCAGCTGAGTCGGGTCGGTGACGACCGCCGCAATGTGAGCGTCCGGGCGCAGCACCCACGCTTCGTCGGGCTTGGCGCCCAGCGCTGCGGCGACCTGGCCGTCGGGGTCGGCCTCGACCAGGGCCAGCACGCGGACCGGGCAGCCCAGGCCGGCCAGCGATGCCGCCAGCTCCTGGGTGTCCAGGTCGGCACCGGCCAGCACGAGCACGCCTCGTCGGGCCAGCGAACGGATCCTGGCCCGGCCACCGGGTAGGTCGACCTCCACGTCGGGAGCGAGGACACCGGGCGCGGGGACGGGGTCGTGACCCCTTTCGGGCCGCCCTTCGAACAGGTGCGCGTCCGAGGGCGTGGTCAGCGGCGAGTCGACGTACCAGAACGGCTCGGCCAGTCGTCCCGAGTTCACCTGAGCCCGGGCCCTCGGGTCGCTCGCGGCCGCCTCGAGGATATCGCGGCGGCGGGCCCAGTCTCGCTCGCTCTGCGGCACCAGGAAGTCCATGGTCGCCGCGGTAACGGTGAGGTTCTCGACAGCCGCGGCGTGCCGTTCCTGGTGGTAGGAGTCCAGCAGCGACTCACCGGCCCAGTCGTGCATGACGAACGCGATCTTCCACGCAGCGTTCTCGGCGTCGGGCACACCGGAGTTGAGGCCGCGGGCACCGAAGGGGGACACCAGGTGTGCCGCATCTCCGGCCAGCTAGGACCCGGCCGACCCGCATCTGGTCGACCTGGCGGGCGTGGAAGCGGTAGACGGACTTCCAGACGATCTCGTAGTCGGCGTCGCCGATGATCTTGCGGATCCGGGTGTCCAAAGCGCCGCTGACCTCCTCGCTGCTCAGGTCGTACTCCGGCGGAACCTGCCAGTCGATGCGGAACGTCGAGTCGGGGCACGGGTGGATGAGCACCTGACGCCCCGGGTTCCACGGCGGGTCGAAGTAGAAGCGCCGCTCCTGCTCCCAGCCCGGCATCTCGGTGCGGATGTCACAGATGAGGAACTGGTCGGTGAAGGTCTTGCCGTCGAAGGTCAGCCCGAGCGTCTGGCGCACCTCGTCGGCTCGAGCGCCGGCACACGCGATGAGGTAGTCACCGCTGAGCCGCACCTCCCTCGGAGCGTCCGGCGGGCCGGCCAGGCACACGACGGTGACCGACCCGGCGTCCTGCTCGATGCCCACGACGTGATGGCCCCAGCGTTCCTCGATGAGCGGGTTGGCGGCAATCTGCTGGTCCAGGATCGCCTCGGTGCGGTCCTGCCCGATGTTGACGAAGGCTGGGAACGGCGAGTGACCCCGGTCCGCGAAGCCCTGGGTGAACAGCTCCTCGCCGTGGTACAGGGTCACCGCGCGACTCCAGGTGACTCCCTCGTCGGCGATCTGGCGGCCGGCGCCGACGTGGTCCCACACGTCCAGCACGTCGCGCTGCTGGCAGATCGCCTTCGAGCCGATGGGGTCGCGTTCGGGCCGGGAGTCGAGCATGACGCTCGGGATGCCCCACTCGGCCAGCAGGAGGGCGGCCGTCTGGCCGACCGGACCGGCGCCCAGCACGAGGACGCGTCGGCCGGGCTCCAGGGAACTGCCCGCCCGGGCCCCGGCAGCTTGAGGTGTGCTCATGGGTCGGCTCCTTGCCGGGGTTCGTCGGTCGGGGTCTGTCCCGTCAGTCCTGCAGCCGGGCCCAGACCTCGCGGTCGCGTTCCTCGGTCCAGATGACCGGCCAGTCGATGCCCTCGAACTCGTCCCACAGCCGTTGCACGTCAAACGGTGCACAGTGCTCGAAGATCGGCCACTTGCCGTACTTGGGCGCCAGGGCGGCGTGGGTCGCCTCGAACGCCTCCTTGAGCGTGCCGCCTCGGGCGTGGACCGCGCCGACCTCGCGCAGCATCGTCGTGAGGAAGTCACGGGTCTGCTCGATCGCGGCGTCGACCTCGCCGCGGCCCTTGGCGACGGCGCCGCGGCCGCCGATGAGCGACTCCGCCTCGTAGGACTTGACCGTGTCGAGGGTCCCGGTGGCCCAGTCGCGGTGGAAGGCATCGCCGGTGTAGAGCGCGGCCTGGGACTCGACGAGGTCGCCGGCGAAGAGGATCTTGGGCTTGGGCAGCCACAGCGACGATATCGCCCGCGGTGTGCCCGCGGCCGCAGCACTGCAGGACCAGGTCGCCCCGGTCGCCGCCGAGCGGGATGGTGAGCCGGTCGGCAAAGGTCACGTCGGGATGGGTCAGGCCCGGGATCGTCTCGGGCTGCAGGAACAGGCGGGGCATCCGGCCGTGCTCGGAGTGCCCAGTCCTGTATGCCGCGTTCCTCGATGAGATGCGCGCGTCATCTCGTGCGCGACGATCACCTCTGCGTCGAAGGCGCTGGCGCCCAGGACGCGGACCGCGTGGTAGTGCGAGAGAACCAGGTACTTGACCGGCTTGTCGGTGTGCTCGCGCAGCTGCTCGAGCCAGATTCGCGCCGCCGCCGGGGTCGCCAGGGCCTCGAAGCAGACGAGGAAGTCCTCGCCCTCGACGGCGCCGACGTTGGGGTCGCCCTCGGCTGTGAGGGCGTACACGCCGTCGGCGAGCACCTCGAGGGTCTGCGCCTTGGCGGCGATGTCGGCGGAGGATGCGAACGGCTTGGTCATGCGGGCTCCTTGCGGGGTAGAGGTGCTGGTCTCCATGATGACTCGTCTTGCTTCCACTGAAAAGCACAACTAGTAGAGATGAAAGGGCGCTATTGCTGAGGTTCGGATGTGTCCTGACGGCACCAGCTCACACTCCCGGTGCAGCGGCGCTCGCGGCCAGCTGGATGAAGGCCTGGGCGGCCCGGTTCAGCGGCGTTTCCTCCCGCCACGCGATGACCGTGGACACGACCGGCATGGGCTCGGCGACCTCCTTGACCACGATGGGTCGGCCCTCGTAGGTGACGTCCACCGGGGTCCGCTGCACGAGCAACGTCCAGCCCAACCCGCGGCCGACAAGTGCGCGGGCCGTCTCGTAGCTGCTCGTGCGGAAGGCCACCCGTGGTTCCACCGCGCTTCGGCAGCATTCGAGCTGGTGCTGGCGGCTCGGCGGTGCGTCGAGCAGGATCATCGGCTCCTCCGCCAGGTCGAGCAGGCTCACGCAGCGATCGCCGGCCGCCAACGGATGTCCACCCGCCAGGTGCACCCGTGGCGCCCCCGCAGCAGCGCCACCGTGTTCCAGTGCTGGGGCAGGTCGATGTCGTAGACGATGGCCAGGTCGACGTCCCGGGCGTCCACCGCCTGCCGCAATACCTCGAGGGAGTCCTCGCGCAGCTCGATCTTCGTGGCCGGGTAGCGTCGGGTGAAGGCGTCCAGCAGCGGCGGTAGGACACTCGGCCCGAGGGTCGTGTAGCACCCGACGTGCAGCACGCCCGAGACCTGTCCGGGCTCCCCGCGCACGGCCAACTCCAGCTCGGCAGCCTCGTGCAGCAGCGTGCGAGCCTTGGCCAGCACCGCCTTGCCAGCGAAGGTCAGCACCACTCCCTTGGCGCGGTGCCGGACGCACAGCTGCGTATGCAGCACGCGCTCAAGGTCGGTGAGGGCCGCGGCCACGGCGGACGGGGACACGTGCAGGCGGGCGGCCGCTCCGGTGATCGTGCCGGCGTCGGCGACCGCGACAAACGCGGCGAGCTGAGCCATTGTGTATCCGGGCACGCCGGCTGCCTTGGCCATGTCGGAACGGTACTTCGCCGTAGCCTCGGCGCCGGCCGGCGCCCAACGTGAGCAAGGGCACGCCGACGCGAGTATGCCGGTGGGGCAGGGATGCGGGCAGACTCGGGCAGGATCACCGGTGAGGCGCACGCGAGAGCCTCGCGCACGGCATACCGTCGAGCGGGGCGCGAGGCGGTAGCGAGACGAAGGAGCGAGGATGCAGTTCGGGCGCAGCTACGAGGAGTTCGAGGTCGGGGCGGTCTACCGGCACTGGCCGGGCAAGACAGTGACCGAGTACGACGACCACCTGTTCTGTCTGCTCACGATGAACCACCACCCGCTGCACTTGGATATCAACTACGCCGAGAAGACCACCCAGTTCGGCAGGAACGTCGTCGTCGGCAACTACATCTACTCCCTGCTGCTGGGAATGTCCGTGCCGGACGTGTCAGGCAAGGCGATCGCGAACCTGGAGATCGAGTCGCTGCGGCATGTGGCGCCGACGTTCCACGGCGACACGATCTACGGCGAGACGACGGTGCTCGACAAGTGGGAGTCGACGTCCAAGGACGACCGGGGGGTGGTCTACGTCGAGACCAAGGGCTACAAGCAGGACGGCACGCTGGTCTGCGTCTTCCGGCGCAAGGTCATGGTGCCCAAGGACAGCTACCTCACCGAGCGCGGCGGCGAGCAGCCCGGCCGGCCCGAGCTGGTGGAGCCGCCGGCGTAGAGCCTGACGGGGCGCTCGGCCGCGGCGGTTGAGGCCGCCGCCGATCTCCGCAGGTCGGCAAAGCATTAGGCTTCGGCAGGTCCATGGACCGAGACGTCGTCTAAGTGCCGGGTTGGTCGGCGCAGATTCCAACAGGGGGTAGGCCGACCATGCTGAGGCGCAATTCGCTGTCCTACGCTACGGCGCGGCGACCGTCCAGGTCGGTTGTGGCGTGCTCGCGGTGCTGCTGTGTGCAGCCAGTGCCCTGTACTTGCTCGACCCGTCCAGCTCCGGTACAGCTCGTGGCCTCATAGCGGGGATCGCGTTGGCCCTGGGACTGGCGCTGTTCGTCGTATGGGTCCCGGCCCGCACGCGGCGGCGGTGGCTGCTGATTTTGAGCATCCTCACGGCGTTGTTGGCTGCCGTCATGACCGCGGTCACGGTAGGGCTCGCTCGCTCGGCGACGTCCAATGTCCACGAAGGCCTCTGTGAAGGATTCTGGGCGGCGGCCCTCGCCTCGGTCTTGTGGGTTGTCATCAAGGTGGCCGCGTTCGTCGAGCTCCGGATGGCTGGCCGGCCGGGCGAGGCCCAGCCACGACAGTGGACCCTCGTTGCTGCCGTGGCGTTACCTCTTGCCGTCGTCACCGCGGTGACGATCGTCCTGGTGGGCCCCGTACCGGCCTGGATGCTGCGCTTCAACAGCCGGGTCGCCGAGGTCACCGCAGCGGCACCGGAGTCGCCGTCCTCGCTGACGGGTTCACAGCGTTGGAGTGTGGCGCTCGACGGCGGGCCAGCGGCGCTGCCGACCCGCGGGGGCCTCGCCGTACCGGTGGCGAGCGGCCCGACGAACAGCGCCGGCGTCGTCATGATCGACCCGAGCACCGGTACGGATCGCTGGCGTTACGAGCTGCGCGGCGTCGACAAACCGCCAGAAGTGCAGTCGACCGATGACGGCAGAGCCATCGTCGTCTCCTTCGACGAGTCCGACCTGCCCGACGACGCCCCGGCCCGGCCGTTCACCCTGTCCGCCGACACCGGCCGGCTGCGAGCCGTTTGGCCCGGCTCCGGTGAGGTGAAGTCGACCGACCCGCCCGTGCTGTTCGACCAGGTTGGCCAGGGGACGAACGCCGTGCTCGCGATCTCTCCCGCGGGCGAGACCCTGTGGACCTACCGCCCCGAGCGATGCGCCGACCCTAGCGACGTGACCAGCACCCCCACCGTCATGGTGGTCCGCGCCTACACGTGCGACGATCCCGGCCGGACACTGAGCTGCTCGGCTTGGACTCTGTGACCGGTGACAGGCGCTGGGCCCAGCCGCTCAAAGGCCAAGGCGACCCGGACCAAGTCCTGGCCAGACCGGACTTCCGGCTCGAGCTCGCCGGCCCTGGCCGGGTTCTGCAGCGCCGCCAGCTCGACACCGGCGTCATCGGCTGGTCCGTTCCACTCAACGTGGACTGCTCCACATACGTGCAGGTGGCGGCCGCCGAGGCGACGGCATACGTCCTGCGCCGACCGCACGTCCCAACCCAGGGCAGTCGCCGCCTACACACTCGACAACGGCACCGCGGTCTGGAAGCGCACCACCGAGCAGCCGGTGAGCTCGATGGTGGCCGTCGACGACCGGAGTGTCCTCGCGCTGACCTCGGGTCCGGGGACCTGCCACCTCGAGGTGATCGACGAATCCCGCACGACGACCGCAGCAGTCAAGTTAGCTCGTCAACCCCTGGTCGGACGCGGCTCTCGCGCGCCGCTAGCACGCCGCCACCCCAATCGTGAGGTGTCGCCTGCCATGAGCATGGGACCGCGTTGAGTGGTTTTCTGCCAGTCTCATGGGACCACCTGGGTTGCCAGTTATGGGACCACCCGGCGTGCCTTACCGGGTTGTCCGGGGATCGCTCGTTGACTGCCCGCGTCATGTCGGTGAACGCGGAGGTCGTCGAGCGTGGGATTCCGGGAGGTCAGCGTGGTTGAGGTGCGTGAGGTGCTGCGTGCGTGGTTGCAGGGAGCGGGGCTGCGGAAGGCGGCCGAGCGGGCGGGGGTGGACCGCAAGACCGCTCGCCGGTACGTCGCCGCGGCCGAGGCCGCTGGCCTGGTCCGCGACGTGGGCGTGGGCGCGGTCACCGATGAGCTCGTCGGCCAGGTCGTCGACGCGGTCCGTCCGGCACGCCCGGATGGGCACGGCGGGTCGTGGGAGCTGCTGCTGGCACATGAGGAGCAGATCCGGGCCTGGGTCAAGGGAGGTGACGGGCGGGACCCGTTGAGCGTCGTGAAGATGGAGGAGTTGCTGGCCCGGCGGGGGGTGCGGGTGCCGTACCGGACGTTGCACCGGTTCGCGGTGGCGCAGTGCGGGTTTCGGGTCAGGCCGGGCACGGTCCGGGTCGCGGACGGGGCGCCGGGGGTGGAGTGCCAGCTCGACTTCGCGCAGCTGGGTCTGTTGGTGGACCCGCAGACCGGGAAGGCGCGGCGGGTGCACGCGTTGATCTTCACCGCGGTGCTCAGCCGGCACATGTTCGTGTGGTTGACCTACTCGCAGACGTTGCCCGCGGTGATCGCCGGTTGTGAGGCGGCCTGGGCGTTCTACGGCGGCTGCTTCCAGGTCCTGATCCCCGACAACATGAAGGCGGTGGTCACCAACGCCGACGCGGTCAACCCGCAGCTGAGCACGGGCTGGTTGGACTACGCCCAACACGTCGGTTTCGCCACTGACCCGGCCCGGGTGCGCTCGCCGCAGGACAAGCCGAGGGTCGAGCGGGCGGTGCAGTACGTGCGCGGCAACTTCTGGGCCGGGGAGTGCTTCACCGACCTGGCCGACGCGCAGGCCCGGGTCGAGGCGTGGTGTCGGCAGCGGGCCGGGATGCGGATCCACGGCACCACGGCCAGGCGGCCGGTGGAGATGTTCACCGAACTCGAATCGGGTTGTCTGCTACCGGTTCCCGACCCCGTACGACGTGCCGGTGTTCACCCGGGTCAAGGTGCACCGCGACTACCACGTCGAGATCGCCAAGGCGTTGTACTCGGTGCCCGAACACCTGCTCGGGGCGCACCTGGACGCCCGTGCCGACTCCGAGCTGGTCACGCTGTACACCACCGGCGGGCCCGGCGCGGGCCGGCTGGTCAAGACCCACCCGCGCCAACCGCCCGGCGGGCGGTCCACCGACCGGGACGACCTGCCCGAGCACAAGGCCGGCTACGCGCTGCGCGACCTGTCCCGGCTGATCACCGCCTGCGCCGGGCACGGGCAGCACATCGGCATCTACGCCGAGCGGCTGTTGGACGAGCCGCTGCCGTGGACGCGGATGCGCGCCGTATACCGGCTGCTCGGGCTGGTCCGCCGCTACGGCCCCGCCCCGGTGGAGGCCGCCTGCGAACGGTCCCTGGACCTGGACGTCGTGTCCGTGTCCAAGATCGCCTCGATGCTCGAGAAAGCCCGCGAACGCGAACAGCCGACCCTGCCCGCCGCCGCCGGCTCCACCCCCACAACACTCAAGGCGGCCGATTCGCCCGCACCCCAAGCGAATACGGCCCGACCAACAACATGGGACACGGCGGCGTCCAGCTCAGCCTCATCCCCGGCGGCACGAACCCGTCCGCCGCCACCACCACACCGGAGGAGCACTCATGACCACCACCACCCTCACCAGCACCGTCGCCGAGCCGAACCTGCCAGCCGGGCCGCGCGACCCGGTCGGGACCGACCTGATCAGCACACTCAAGACGCTCAAGCTCGGCGGGCTGGCCCACACTCTGCCCGAGCGGCTCACCCTGGCCCGCCAGCACAAGATGGGCCACGCCGCGTTCCTGCAGCTGGTCCTGGCCGACGAGATCACCCGCCGCGAGTCCCGCTCGGCGATGCTGCGCGCACGTGCCGCCGGCCTGGACCCCACCATGCGCCTGGACACCTGGGACGAACTCGACGACCTCACCTACGACCGGACCCTGCTCTCAGACCTGACCAGCCTTCGGTTCACCGAAGCCGGCCACGGGATCCTGATCCTCGGCCCGTCCGGAACCGGTTAACACTGCGCATTCCTTTCATTCGGCTGATCAAACAGTCCAGCCTGGTCGCGGGTTACGTTGATACGTAACCCTTTTCGTTTGCCTTGCTGGACGTGCACGGCGTCGAGCTGACCGCGTTGGACCATATGCAACACGGTCTGGCGCGACACCCCGAGGGCGCGGGCGGCGTCGGCCAGGCGTAGCCACCCGGCGGGAGCGTCTGGGCGATCCGGTCGCGCACCGCCTGGTCGATGCGGATCCGCCAGGGCGCACCGGCGGTGAGCTGTTCCCCGGTGAGGAACCCGTCGGCCAGCCACCGATAGATGGTGACCTTGCCGACCCCGAGCAGCCGCTCGGCCTGCGCGACGGTGACCACCTGCACATCCTCGCTGTCGGAACCGACAGCGGCAGGGCTCTGGTAGGCCGGAATGTGCTGGCTGGTGCGCAGTGACTTCACCCGGGTCTTGGTGAAGGTCAGCCCGGTTGCGGTGAGCCGTTTCTGGCGCGAGAGGATCAACGCGATAGTGGTGTCGTCGTAGCAGGTGGCCAGCCGGCGGACCAGATCGACGGTGTCCTCGTCGGTGACTCGGGGGTGCTCGCCGGTCTTGGTCATCGCCATGGTCACCTCGGTGCTGGCCCCGCCTTGCCAGATGATCCGCAGCGCCGCGGTTCGGCTGTCCTGGTCGATGGTCAGCACGACTTCACGAATCACGGCCCGCAGCAACTGTTTACGGTCGCGGAAGGTGGTGCTGGGGGCCTCGAACACGGCCCGCACGTCGGCGCCCGCGCGCGACAGCCATGCCAGTTCCTGCTCGTTCAGGCGCACCGGTCGTTTGGCCTTGGCCGCCAGCAGGTCCCGTTCGGCGTCGCGTTGGCGGGCCAGCGCGCCCTCCAAGGCCGCCTCCAGGGTGCGCGCCACCAATCGGTTCTCCGGCTCGACCGCGTCGTACTGGCGCCGGGCCCGGTCGGCCTCATACCCAGCCCGCTCCACCGCCAGGGTGAACACCTTCAGCCCGTCGGCATAGACCTGCTCGGCGTCCTGCAAGGCTTGGGCAGTCGCGGCCAGCGAGGCTGGCGCCAGCACGGTGAACAGCTCCGCCAGCACCCGTGCCTGCAGCCGTCCGCCGCCGATGCTTTGACAGCCGCTGGGGGCGCCGTACAGCTGTTGGGCTCGGGCGCACACGTACCGGGGACTGTTGCCGGTGGGGCCGGAGTACCCGGTTTGCATGATCCGGCCACACCGCCCGCACCGCAGCAGCCCCTGCAGCAACGCTGACCCTTCCCGGGCTACGCCGCCGCCGCTGCCTCGCGGTGGTCGCCAGTTCGCCCGCAGCCGTGCGGTATTCGCCTCGTACTGGGCCCAGCTGATGTACCCGCGGTGATGCTGCGGGATCAGCACCGGCCACTGCTCGCGCGGCACCGTCACCGTCGTGGTCACCAGCCGCCCGGCCGCGTCCACCCGCTTGTCGGCGCGGGTGCGCCCGAACACGAACGCCCCGGCGTAACACGGGTTGGTCAACAGGTCATGCACCGCCGGGTAGGTCGCCCGAGCCCAGGCGATCCGGCCGGTGCGTCCCGGGCGGCGCGGCAGCAGCAGCCCGTCCTCACGCAGCGACAACAGCACCTGCCGCGCCGAGCCCAACTGCTCGAACCGGCGGTACACGGTGGCAATCGCCTCGACCACCGCCTCGTCGGCGGTGAACACCACAGTGCCGTCGTGGTCGTAGTCAAACCCCACCGGCAGGCCTTGCCGCAGCTGGCCCCGTTCGGCCTTGTGGCGCAACCCGGCGGTCATCCGCGAACGGATCAGGTGCAGCTCCGCCTCGCTCATCGTGCCCTTGAGCCCCAACACCAACCGGTCGTTGAACTCGCCCGGGTGGTACACCCCGTCGGAGTCGGCGATCAGCGTGTTCGTCACCGCGCACAGATCCAGCAGCTGGTACCAGTCGGCGTTGTTGCGGGCCAGCCGGGACACCTCGATCCCCAAGATGATCCCCACGTGGCCCAACCCGACCTCGGCCACCAGATCCTTGAACCCAGAGCGGGCGGTCGCCTCCGCGCCGGAGCGGCCCAGGTCCTCGTCCACCACCTGCACCTGGTGGGCGTCCCAGCCCAACGCGATGGCCCGCTCGGACAGCTCGTACTGACGGGCCAGCGACTCGGTGTGTTCACGCACCTGCGTCAACGTGGACTGACGCACATACACAACCGCGGTCCGGCCCAGGTGCACCGGGCCGATCTTCTCCGACCTCACCACCGTGCCGGTGGCGCTACTCACCGCGCCCCCTCCGCGTCGGCCCCGTCCTCAATGAGCACCCCTCGGGCGATCAACCCGGCCAGCAACCGCACCACCCGGGCTCGGCTGGCCTCAGGCAGCTCCGCCCACCGATCCACCAGCTCCTCGCCGGTACCGGGCAGCACGAGTTGGATCCCGTCAACAGCTATTCTCATGGCACGCAAGTAGGTTCACCTTCCCAGGGTTCGTTGGCAGCGATCAGGGACAGGTCGAACCTATTTGCGTCCCCTGCCACGTCCGCCGCGACCAGCCGACCCGTGTCCCAGCGTCACCAGCAACCGGTGCAGTTCCCTCACCCCGTCGGCGTCCAACAGCACCGAAACCGAACTCTGCGGCGCCGGTCCCAACACGTCCGTCACATCCGCACGGATCGTTCCCGGGCTGCCGTCCGGCAACATCACCACCAGATACACCACGCCGCGAATCCGTTTGAACGACAATGCCTCCAACACCTGCCCGAACAACGGATGAGCCGGCCCGGTCACCCGCACCTGGCACGGCAACACCGCCCGAAGCTGTTGCAGTCTGTCGACATCACTGTCGGGGTGGGCAAAACCCACCTGGCAACCGCATTGGGACACATCGCAATCCGCCGCCGCCTGACCGTGCACGCCGCCCGCGCGGACAAGCTGTTCACCCGGCTACGCGCCACCCGGCTGGACAACACCCTCGACGCCGAAATCCGCAAGCTCGCCCGCATCGACGTCCTCATCCTGGACGACTTCGCCCTCAAAGCCCTCGACGCCACCCAGACCAACGACTTCTACGAACTCGTCGTCGAACGCCACCGCCGAGCCAGCACCATCCTCACCTCCAACCGGGAGCCCGCCGAGTGGCTGACCATGATGAGCGACGCACTGCTCGCCCAGTCCGCCGTCGACCGGCTCACCTCCGCAGCCCACACCCTGATCATCGAAGGCCCCTCCTACCGGCAACGGCATCCCCACCCGAGCGCCGCCCTTGACCTCGGGGGCCAGGCCCAGTGATGCTCACTCACACCCCCAGGCGGTCCCATGCTCCTGGCAACCAGGTGGTCCCATCACCCTGGCAAGCGACAGAGCGTAGCCGCCCTCCATGCGGCAGAGTCGGGCGAGCGTAGCCGCCCTCAGCGCGGCATGAGAGTGAGATTTCCACGCGACGCGGGGACGTCCGGCACACGGTTTGACCGCCGAAACCGTTCGTGTGACCCTGCGTGCGCAGTGCCTGGTAAGGAGAGGTCAGTGCAGCGCGATGGTGAGCAGCAACACCGACGGCTCGACAGCTTCGATCTCATGGCGTTGCGGGGGCAACGCGACCAGCTCACCCGCTGTCAGTTCGGCACGTGTCTCACCGGCGCGGAGCACGACTCGTCCCTGCAGGCACAGTATTGAGGCGTCGCCGGGGCTCTTGTGCTCGGCCATCGCGCGCCCCGCCGAGAGCGCCACGACAGTCTGACGCAGTCGTGCGCCAGTCCTCCCGTAGACAGTGACCGAACCACGACCACCGTCAGCGGTGGCCGCCACGGCCAGCTGACGCTCGCCCAGCCTGCTGATGGAAACCACGTCCATGGACGCGATCCTGGCACGAAATTGGGGTTCGGCCCAGGATGTCGCTGCAGCCTCGACGGGCCGATGCAGGATTGGTCCAGGCACAGGCAGGTCGGGTCGGCCCCATCAGCGTGGCACGAGGTGAGGGACGTAGATCACCGCCGCCGGTGGCGAGCCGGTCGGACCAACTTGCCGAGCGGTTGAGTCGAGCAGGAGTTTGGGCCCGGCGGCCGTTGCGGAGGGCTGATCAAGACCGGTTGGATCGTCGCTGGGCCCACAAACGAGGTGGGCTTCCTGGTTTCAGCCCAGAGATCGATGATTACCTGGTTGCGATCCGGTCCACTCTTTGAGGGGCGCACGAGTCACGCACACCGAGTTTCGACAGATGCAGCCGAAGGAGGACGCGATGGCCACGGCCAAGGTTTTTCCCTGTCTCTGGTTCGACGGCAACGCCGAGGAGGCGGCCGAGTTCTACGTGACGCTCTTGCCGAACAGCCACGTCGACAACGTCTGGCGGTCCCCGGCGGAGACCCCGGCTGGGCCGGCGGGCATGGTCTTGACCGTGGACTTCACCGTCGCCGGCCAGCAGCTGCAGGGCCTCAACGGCGGCCCAGAGTTCAGGTTCACCGAGTCGGTGTCGTTCGTCATCGATTGCGAGGACCAGGCGGAGGTGGATCGGCTCTGGGAGTCGCTGACGGCCAACGGCGGCGAGCCTGGCCCGTGTGGCTGGCTTAAGGACCGGTTCGGGTTGTCATGGCAGATCGTCCCGCGCCGGCTGGGTGAGTTGGTCACCGATCCTGACCCAGAGCGCGCCCGCCGGGCGATGGAGGCGATGCTCACGATGGGCAAAATCGAGGTCGCCGAGCTGGAGCGTGCCGCCGACGCGGCCTGAGGGCGGCGTGCGTACGTCTTGACCACGGTGTCGGCGCACGTTACCAAGGCACGGGAAACGGCCATGGCTGCGAGTCCGCCGGGCGTTCTGGCCCAAGCTCGTGGCACCGCAACGCAGACCGAATTCCTGCGATCAGCCGCAGCAGTTCGTGGCGCCCGGTTGAGCGGTCACCCATCGGCGGTAGCACCGTCCGTTCGGTGGGCCGGGGGAAGCTCGTCTGCACGAGCGCGTTGCGCAGGACGGGATTGCCGATTCGACACTGACTGAGTGGGTGCCGCCAACCGGTTCACCCGACCTTGACGTGGCCCGGGTGCAGCGATGGTGTCGCGGAAAGACGTCCAACGAGTCCATGCGGCTGCTCAAACGGCGCCTGTCCGACTTGGTCTACCGAACCATGCTCAACGACGCCAGCCCGGCACACGGTGACGGGCCCGGGAGGGCACCGGGGTGACGACTCTGACTCCAGCGCGGCCAGCTCACAACCCCACACCAGCTCTTCGGACAAGCCACGTCCCGGACCCGCCCTGACAGACGCTACCCCCGCCCACTCCGGGCCTCCAGGCCGTTCTTCGACCCGTTCCCGGCGCCCTGTCACAGCGCCGGCCCGCAGCCGGAGTCAAGCGCAGTCTGCTTGACGCCGGCGAGGACCGGCGCACCATCGACAGGCGGGAACGACACCGTCTTGACACAGAGGGGAGCCAGATCCGGTCGTTTCTGAGCGCTGTCCGGCGTCGCGTCAGGTGCCGAGAGCGTCGAAGTACTCCTGGGCGACATGTTTCGGGACCACCATCGTCCAGGCGTCCGTTACCAGCTCGGTCATCTCGTCGGTGTCGAGGACCGCCATCCTCACGTCGACCCAGTTGTAGCGCATGTCCGCCAGCGGCGGGAGCAGGAACTTGTGTGGTTCGCTCTCGACCAGCGCTCCGCGCTGCTCCTTGGGAAACCCGAAGCCCATCAAGGTCTCGTCCCGGGAGAATGCCACGTAGACCATCCGTTTGACCCGGAACTTCACCCGGTCGCCGATCAGGTGCTCCGTCGTCCCCGGCAGGCTGAGGGCCACTCGTCGTACGTCGTCGACGGTCACCATGACCGAAGAGTCTGCCAAGACCCCGGGCATCGCGGCAGAACAGGGCGCCGTTCGGTCGATGGCCGGACGCTGGCCTGGGGTCTCGCTGATCGAACGCCGCGCAGCGTGGACCTCGCCGAGCGGTATCAGGATGCCGATAGCCTGTCAGGCCCCGGGCACACGGAGCTCGTCCTGAATGATCACCCTCATCGGAGCACTTCGAGTCGCGGATATCGCAGGCGAGCCGGGGTGCTCGAGGACAACATGGCCAGGGTGAGCGACCAACCCCAACGGTGGAGTCGGGCAAGCGTTTCCCCGGACATGTGGGTAGACCCGGATGAGGATCCCCGCGACGGCGCCGGAGTCAGTCCCGAAGGCGAGTTGGCGACGCTGCAGGACTACTTGGCGGACTACAGATTGACCCTGCTGATGAAATGCGAGGGTCTGAACGCCGAACAGTTGGCACGTCGGTCGGTTCCGCCGTCGACGATGTCCCTGCTCGGCCTGCTCCGCCACCTCGCCGAGGTAGAGCGCGACTGGCGCGGCTGGATCCTGCCTGGCGACCCCCCACCGAAGCTGTATGGCGCGGGCAACGGCGACTTCGACGGAGCACTGGCCGAACAGGCGGTGGTCGACGCCGCATACGCCGATCTGGCCCGTGAGCAGGCAGCCACCGACGCCGTGCTGGCCCAGCATCCGGATCTGAGCGTGCGTCTGGGTAAGGACGCCATCGCCGTCCGGGAGCTGCTGGTGCACCGGATCGAGGAGTACGCCAGACACTGCGGCCACGCGGATTTGTTGCGGGAGTGCATCGACGGTCGCGTGGGCCAGTGAGGCGTTGAGTAGGACGACCCCCTGGCCGCCGCTGCGATCCGCGAGGGTTGGCTGATCGAGCAAGGTCCTCAATTCGGCACGATCGGGGGCACGAGGCGGCGAGGATCGACCAAGAGCGTGGCGGTCGGCAGCAGCGAACGCTACGCGTCGCGTCCTCCCGGCGGCAGGAGCGGACGACCCGACGGGTCCGTCCTCAGCGGCAGAGTCGGAGGATCCGCCGCCGGGATGCCCTCGCCCTGGCGAGGGGGCGACGCGCGGATCGACAACTCAAGGCGAGCGTTTTCGCGCGAGCTTGTCGATCCGGGGGCAGGCTGTCCGTCGGGCAGGTGCACGGGGCGGACGGACCGCCCCTCGGGCGACGGGAGACACTGATGCCGAAGTACACGATCCTGATCTACGAGTCGGAGGAGTATTACGCGAACATGGCTCCCGAGGGCCTGGCCGCAGTGATGGACGCTCACGGGGCGTTCACCAAGGCTGTGGTCGACGTCGGCGGCCAGATCCTGGGCGGTGAGGCGCTCAAGGACACCGAGACGGCCACCTCGATACGCGGCGGCGTGGTCACCGACGGGCCGTTCTTCGAGACCAAGGAGGTCCTCGGCGGCTACTACCTCATCGAGGCACGAGACCTCGACCAGGCCGTGGAGATCGCCAAGGGCTGCCCCGCAGCCGGCGGCGGTGTGGAGGTCCGGCCGGTCATGGAGTTCGACTGACCGGTCCAGGCGCAGGGCAGAGCACTGCGGTGGCCGACGAGGTCGCCGCCGTGCTGGCCGACGCGCACCGCCACGAGTGGGCGTTCGTGCTGGCCGCGACCGTTCGCGTCGCGGGCGACCTCGAGCTCGCCGAGGATTGCGCGCAGGAGGCATACGCGAGCGCGCTCGTCGCGTGGCGGCGGGACGGCGTCCCGCGCAGCCCCGGCGCGTGGCTGACCACGACCGCCCGCAACAGGGCGCTGGATGCTTTGCGGCGTGAGGGCACGCTGCGCCGCAAGCTGCCGCTGCTCGTCGAGCCGGTTGAGGCCGACACCACGGGCCGGTCGGCCGCAGCCCGTTGCGACCACGGCGTGCCGGACGTGCCCGACGACCGGCTGCGGCTCGTCTTCACCTGCTGCCACCCGACGCTGTCACCCGAGGCGCAAGTCGCCCTGACCCTTCGCCTGGTGTGCGGCGTCCCGACCCCGGACCTCGCACGGTCGTTCCTCGTCAGCGAGCCGACGATGGCCGCGCGGATAACGCGCGCGAAGAAGAAGATCCAGGCCGCGCGGATCCCGTTCCGCGTCCCGAACCGGTCGGAGCTGCCCGCCCGGCTCGACAGCGTGCTGACGACGGTGCACCTGCTGTTCGGAGCCGGGCACACCGCACCAACCGGTGACGACCTGCTGCGCGCGAACCTCTGCGAGCACGCCGTCGACCTCGCCCGCACGCTGGTCGGGCTGCTGCCCGCCGAGCCGGAGGCACGCGGTCTGCTCGGGCTGCTGC
This sequence comes from uncultured Actinomycetota bacterium, assembly GCA_963724925.1. Taxonomy (GTDB): domain Bacteria; phylum Actinomycetota; class Actinomycetes; order Actinomycetales; family Dermatophilaceae; genus Phosphoribacter. Next base: position 283,576 of record CAVRXF010000028.1, read on the forward strand.
TGCTCAACCACGCACGGCGACGGGCGCGCACTGACGCAGAGGGCCGCCTCGTACTGCTGGAGGACCAGGTCCGTACCCTCTGGGACCCCCGGCTCATCGCGCTCGGGCTGAAGCTGACCGCCGAGGCGCTCACCGCCACCCAGGCACCAGGCCGCTTCACGCTCCAGGCCGCGATCGCCGGCGTACACGCGGCCGCTCCCTCGTTCGCCCAGACCGACTGGCCGCGCGTCGTGACCCTCTACGACCGACTGCTCGCCGTCTGGGACTCCCCGGTCGTCGCGCTCAACCGCGCCGCCGCGGTGTCGTTTCTCCCCACACCGGACGGCGGCCCGCAGGTCGCGCTGGACGCCGTCGACGCGCTGGCCGGCAACCCACGGTTGGCCGGCTACCCCTACCTGGCGTCCACCCGAGCGGACCTCCTGCGCCGGCTGGGCCGCGACATCGAGGCCGCCGACGCCTACCGGGAGGCACATAGCCTGACCGAGAACCGGGCCGAGCGCGAGTTCCTCTCGCGACGCCTACGCGAGCTCAACCCGAAACCCCGCTGAGGTTCCGCACAACAAAGGAAGCAGCATCGTGCTCCAATGGCGATGCTCACCCGTCACGCGCGCAGCGCGGATGGTCGCACGTTCCGCGCGCAGTGCTGCATGTCAGGGCGTCTTTGGGCGTGGCGGAAGGTCTAGGAGAGTGGCTACCTAAGGAGGGTGCGCTGCAGGGTGTCCGCGAGCCAGGCTTCGTACTGGGCGTCGTACTGGGCGTGCTGGCCGAGGGCGACAAAGTGGTCATCCGATGCACCCACAGCGGCGTACACACCGGCGACTTCTTCGGCGTGCCGGCCACGGGCAGGAACTTCGCCTACCAGCAGATGCACATCATCAGGGTCATCCAGGGCAAGGGTGTCGAGCACTGGGCTGTGCGCGACGACGCTTCCCTGGTGCGGCAGTTGACCGCCTGAGTGAGAGCGACGCGTCCAGCCCCCTTCGACCAGCACCACGTGCGCTCATCGGCACGACCGCCTCGCGGCAGAGATGCTCCTATTGGTGTCAAGCGGCGGCGAGGAAGGCTCGGTAGGCGTGGGCGAGGTCGTCGTTGCGGCGGTGTCCTCGCTCGAGTTGGGAGATCGCCGTGGGCCACACGCCCAGGTGGGTTGCGGCAGCGGACAGGGTCAGGTTCTTGGCGTGGCGGGCGGGTCGCAGGTCGCTGTAGTCGGGCACGTCGCAGCGGCCGGTGAGGGCGCGGAAGACTTCGCGGGCGACGGCCCGCTTGAGCGCGCGGTAGACGGCCTTCTTGGTCCACCCCTTGGCCAGGCGCTCGTCGCGGTAGGCGCGGGTGCGTGGGTCGTTGGACATGCGGTTGTTGACGATGAGGTGCAGGGCCGAGTTGGCGGCCCGGTCACCGCCGCGGGAGAGCCGGTACCGGTCGGTGCGTCCGGAGCTGACCGGGACGGGCGCGGCCCCGCACAACGCGGCGAAGGATGCCTCGCTGCGCAGCCGGTCGGGGTTGTCGCCGGCGGTGATGAGCAGCTGCGCGCCGATGACCGGCCCGACTGCCTTGATGGCCAGCAGGGCGGGGTTGGCCGCGGTGGCCCGGGTGCGCATCCGGTCTTGCAGCTGGTCGATCTCCTCGCGCAGGTCGCGGTGGCGTCGGGCCAGGGAGCGCAGCGCGTACAGGGTGTCTGCCAGGTCGAGGTCGGTGATCTGAGCTGGTCGCGTGGTGGCCAGTGCGGCAACGAGTTTCGCCTCGGGCAGGTCGCGGTAGCGGTCGCGGATGGCGGCTGAGGCGTTGATCAGCAGGGCCCCGATCTGCCGCCAAGCCGCCTGCTGGGCCTTCAGCGCGGAGCGGCGCGCGATGCTCAGCGCACGCAGCGGTTCGATCGATGCCCGCTTGGGTTCGGTGGTCGCTTCGCCGGCCACCACGGCACGCGCTGCGCGGTAGGCGTCCAGACGATCGCTCTTGCCCTGCTTGCGTCGCTCGGCGGGTCGGGTGCGGTTGACCTCGACGACCCTGACCCCGCCTCGGTCAGGGCCGCGCTGATGCCCGCGCCGTAGCTGCTGGTGCCCTCGATCCCGACCGCACGAAGGTGTCCACGCTCGGTCAACCACGCCACCGCAGCCCGGTACCCGGCCGCGGTGGTGGGGAACTCGCGGTCATCGACCGCCACCCCCAGCTCGGTGATGACCGCGACGTGGATGGTGTCCCTATGCGAGTCGATGCCGCCCGACAAAGCCAGCCTCGTTTGTCATGATGGTCCTGCCCTTCGATCCGGTTGGGTCGGCGCCGGCCGGACCGGCCAGACAGGACATACACCAGGCCCTGCATCGGCCAGGCTCGTATTAGGTCATGTCCGACCGGCCGACGCCGTGACAGCGCTTCGGGGGCCGGACGGCTCTTTGCATGGGCAGCCCAACAGGGCGCCAGTCAGGCGATGAGTCACGACCCCCGAAGACACTTCCATCATGTATGTCGGGCGAGCGTAGCCGCCCTCCATGCGGCACGAGCGGACGACCCGAAGGGTACGTCCTCAGCGCGGCAGGGTCGGACGACCCCCGAAGGGCAGCGTCCGCAGCGCGGGAGTAGATGGCGCTCACGCCTGGGTTCGGGCATCTCGACCTCTGCCCCCGGTCGCGGCGAGGGTGGAGTCCAGCCACAACGAGGAGTCGCGATGGATGCTCATCCTGGCGCTGGCGGGCGAGCCTGGGATTGGCACGAAGTTGTGCCAATCCCAGGCGAGGGTCCGAGCGCGGCCATCGCGCGATAGTCGTGGGCTTCCGGCTGACGCGGCCACCAAGGGGACTGGCGGACCTAGCCTTAGCGCAGGTAGTACTCGCGCCGTCCGTGACGGCGCGGGAGACGGTCGTCGTCGCGGCGACGCTCGGGGCCTTCAGGGCACCCTCTCCGTCGGGCCACTCGATGCGAAGGCAGGAGTGCTGGTCAACTCGAAGATCCCGCTACCCGGAGCGACACCGGGCGCTTGGTGCAACACAGGCGCGGTCGAGGGGCGCGCTGCGCGCACGCCTCACGGTAGGGATACTCAATGGAGTTCGACCCCACTGTGGCATGCCCACCCGCCGACACGGCTGAATGGGCAGGCCTGGCGCCGCCGTGGATCACGACCCCGGAGGGTACGTCCGGAGCTCGACGACATTTCCGTCCGGATCGTTGAGATAGATCGAGCGTCCCGTTCCTCGTGCGCCCCAGCGGTCGGCCGGACCGTCGAGCACCGTGAATCGGGCCGAGGCCGCCAGCTCAGCGACGTCGACGTCCATAACGACTAGGCAGAAGTGGTCGACGTTGGTGCCGTCGCGCTCGCCGGCGAAGAGATCGATGATCGTGCCCTCGTCGATCCGCACGGAGGGGAAGCCCACCTCGCCTCGGCGCCACTCGTCGACCCGCAGGGCTTCAAGCCCGAGGTCGCCGGTCCAGAACCTCAGTTGGCGCTCGACGTCAGACGTGCGCAAGACGATATGGTCGAGCCCGGTGACCCGCATCAGGCGTCGTCGCCGGCCGCGTCCTCGACCTCTTCAGAGGGGATGGGCCCTTCGCCGGCGTAGGCCACCAGCGTCTCGGCCTCTGCCTGCACGGGGGCGCCGTCCTCATCGAAGATCCCCACGCCGTCGGCCACGGTCTCGTCATCATGCTCGCGGTGTGACATCGCCGTCCTCCTTCACGGTCGTCCGCCCGCTCTGGCGGCGTGCCCTTCACCGTAACCCGCGGCCGCCCTTTCACCAGCGCGTGAAAGACGGCGACTTGGCAACCGAGTGACCCCTGGCCCCCCCGTTCGTCACTGGCGGTTTGGCTGGAGGTCGGCTGGCCGAGGTTCCCCAGGGCGCACCGTTCGGGGTAGCGTCGATGTGACCGATCGCCAACGGGGCAGGGATAGGGAGCTCGAGATGTTTGTGCAGGTGATCCAGGGCCAGGTGTCCGACGCGACGCAGGTGCGAACGCAGTTTGACCGGTGGGTCGCGGAGATAGCTCCTGGAGCGGTGGGGTGGCTTGGCAGCACCGCCGGGGTGACCGACGACGGAAGACTGATTGCGCTGGCGCGTTTTGAGTCCCAGGAGGCGGCCCAGCAGAACAGCGACCGGCCGGAGCAGACGGCTTGGTGGGAACAGACAGCGAAGCTGTTTACCGATCAGCCGGTGTTCCACAACAGCACCTCGGTCGAGGTCGACACGGCCGGTGACCCCTCGCAGGCGGGCTTCGTGCAGGTCATGCAGGGTCGATCCAGCGATCCGGACCGCGCCCGTGAGCTGATGGCGAACGATCCAACCGACTGGCGGGAGTTCCGCCCCGACATGCTTGGCACCGTCTCGGTGGGTCACGACGGCGACGCGTGGACGATGGCGATGTACTTCATCTCCGAGGAGGCCGCGCGCGAGGGGGAACGGAAGGAACCGCCGGCGGAGATGCAGGAGATGATGAAGCAGATGGACGCGCTGACCATCGGCGAACCGGTCTTCTTCGACCTGAAGGACCCCTGGCTGCACGCCCCGAGCTGACCCGACACAGACAGCGCGGCCCGAGGGTGCGACTCGCGGCGCGTTGGCCCTACGGACTCCCTTGCTCTCCCAGGTCGTGCCGGCGCGACCCACCCGACGAGTTCGTGGACTCACAAGTGGCC
>CAVRXF010000029.1:0-244014 GCA_963724925.1 uncultured Actinomycetota bacterium
GGCGCCGACCTGGTCTTCCACCAGGCCGCCATCCGGATCACCCAGTGCGCCGAGGAGCCGCGGCTGGCCCTGGAGGTGCTGGTCGACGGCACGTTCAACGTCGTCGAGGCCGCCGCCGAGCACCGCGTCGACAAGCTGGTCGTCCGCCTCGTCGGCGTCGGTCTACGGCCTGGCCGAGTCGTTCCCGACCGCCGAACGGCATCACCACCACAACAACGACACCTTCTACGGCGCGGCGAAGTCCTTCAACGAGGGGATGGTCCGCAGCTTCCGCGCCATGAACGGGCTGGACTACGTCGGGCTGCGCTACTTCAACGTCTACGGGCCGCGGATGGACGTCCACGGGCTCTACACCGAGGTGCTGGTGCGCTGGATGGAGCGCATCGCCGACGGCCTGCCGCCGCTGATCTTCGGCGACGGCTCGCAGACGATGGACTTCGTCTACACCACCGACATCGCCCGGGCCAACATCCTCGCCGCGACGTCGCCGGTGACCGAGGGCGTCTACAACATCGCCAGCGGCACCGAGACCAGTCGCTGCTGCGAGCTGGCCAAGGCGCTGCTGCGGGCCATGGACTCCGACCTTGGCGTCGAGCACGGTCCCGAGCGGGCGCGTCAACGGCGTCACCCGGCGCCTGGCCGACGTCAGCGGCCGTCGAGCGCGACCTCGGCTGGACGGCCGACCGTCGGCCTCGACGAGGGGCTGCGGGCGCTCGTCGACTGGTGGCGCCCGCAGCGCGAGGTCATCGCGGCCGGCAGGGCGCTGGCGCAGCTCGATGAGCCGACCGGATCAACGTCATGAAGCCGTGGCTCGGCGACGAGGAGGCCGCCGCGGTCGCCGAGGTCGTCGCGCTCCGGCTGGGTCGCGCAGGGCCCGCGGGTCGCCGCGTTCGAGCAGGCGTTCGCCGCAGCGCGATGCAGGCGCCGTATGCCGTCGCCGTCTCGAGCTGCACGACGGCGCTGCACCTCGCGCTCGTGCTGGCCGGCATACCGGCCGGGTGCCGACGTCGTCGTGCCGTCGTTCTCGTTCATCGCCACGACGAACGCGCCGACCTACGTCGGGGCCAGCCCGGTGTTCGCCGACGTCGACGGGCTGACCGGCAACCTCACCGCGGAGACGGTCGAGGCGGCGCTGACGCCGAGCACCCGCGCGGTCATCGCCGTCGACCAGGGCGGGGTCCCGGTCGACCTCGACGCCATCCGCGCGGTGTGCGACCCGCGGGGCATCGTCGTCATCGAGGACGCCGCGTGCGGCGCTGGGTCGACGTACAAGGGCCGTCCGGTGGGCGCCGGGCGCCGATGTCGCCGCCTGGTCCTTCCACCCGCGCAAGATCCTGACCACCGGTGAGGGTGGCATGGTCACCACCGCCGACGAGGAGTGGGCCGACGCGGGCCCGGCGGCTGCGCGAGCACGGGATGAGCGTCAGTGCGGCAGAACGGCATACGAGCATCCTGCCGCCGGCCGAGGAGTACCTCGAGGTCGGGCTTCAACTACCGGATGACCGACCTGCAGGCGGCCATCGGCCTGGTCCAGCTCGAGCGGCTGCCCGAGATGGTCGGCCCGTCGGCGCGAGCTCGCCGCCGCCTACACGAAGGCGTTCGCGGACGTGCCGGGGCTGCGGTGCGTCGCCGACCCGGAGTACGGGCACGAGCGAACTTCCAGTCGTTCTGGGTCGAGGTCGGTCCGGACTTCCCGCTGGACCGCGAGGGCCTGCTGGCGCACCTCGCCGCCCACGACATCTCGGCTCGGCGCGGCATCATGGCCGCGCACCGCCAGCCGGCGTACGCCGATCACCCGCGGCGCGGCCGCTGCCGGTGACCGAGCGGCTCACCGACAACACCCTGATCCTGCCGCTTTACCACCAGATGACCGAGTCCGAGCACAGCCGCGTCGTCGAGGCCGTCCGGAACGCTGGGTGACATGAGCAGGCAACTCGTGCTGGTGGCCGCCAGCGGGCTGGCCCGCGAGGTGGCGGAGTCGGCGCGCCGGGCTGGCTGGGACGTCCTCGGCTGCGTCGACGACAACCCGGCGTTGCGCGGCACCGAGGTCATGGCCGGGCTGCCGGTGCTGGGCGGTCTGGAGGCGGTCGCGGAGTACCCGAACGCTGCAGCTGCTGTTGTGCGCCGGCAAGGGTGCGGCCCGCCAAGACATGGTCGAGCGACTTCGGCGCACTGGGGCGTGGACGACGAGCGGTATGCCGTCCTGGTCGACCCGTCGGTCATGGTGCCGCCGTCGTGCACCGTGGGAGCGGCAGCATCCTGCTGGCTGGCACCGTGCTCACCGCCTCGCGTGACCGTCGGCCGGCACGTCGTCTGCATGCCCCACGTCGTCCTCACCCACGACGACGTCATCGAGGACTACGGCACATTGTGCGCCGGCGTTGTCCTGGGGGGCGGCGTCACGGTGGGCAAGGCGCCTACCTCGGGATGGGCTCCGCAGTACGCGAGAACGCGATCCTAGGCCCCGGCAGCAAGCTTGGCATGGCTTCCGCTCTGTTGGGCGACATACCCGCTGGGTCGATATGGGTGGGCACACCCGCCAAGTCGCTGGAGGAACGTCCAAGTCGTGCGGCCGAAGGTCATGCAGGCTAGTCTGGAGTTCGACGCCCACGACGGCCGATTCTGGTGGCGAACCAGGACGGGATACCCCCCACTGCCCGGAGGCCTTCGGACGTTCAAGAGCAAGGTGCAGCGCCTGGTGAGCAAGGTCGACCCGAGGCCGAGCGCCCAGTGAGCCAGTTCGAGGCGCGTCACCACCCGCCCAAATCCCGTCCGCCGCTGAGGACGGCGTAGGCGTGCGCTCCGTGGGACTGCGCTCGAGCCGAGCGGGACGATTGGGCCAGTACGGCACCCGCGTCCCCGCGGAACGCGGCGACAGCGTGCCGCCGGGGTCACGTCACGTCCGAGGAGCACACCGCGATCGCAAATTCCTGCGAATCGCCTTCGCCGCCGCCTGTGGTTACCTAGGCTCGCCGTCTTCAAGGGCCCGTCTGGGGCTCGCTGGGGGACAGGTAAGAGGACGGGCTATGACGGCGCGTATCGGGCTGGCAGTTGTGGGTGCGGGGTACCGGGGACCGAACCTGGTTCGGAATGCGATGGCGACCCCCTTGATCGACCTGAGGTGGCTGTGCGACCTCGACGAGGACAGGGCCCGACGGGTCCTGGGACAGTACTCGACGGTGTCGGCTAACGCCTCGTTCGACGAGGTCCCAGTGACCCGTCGGTCAGCGCGGTGGCGATCGCCACGCCCGCAGCGACCCATTTCCCGCTGGCGATGGCGGCCCTCGACGCCGGGAAGCACGTGCTCGTCGAGAAGCCGCTGACCTCGCATTGGAGGCCCGACGATGAGCACCATCCCCCTCGTGGACCTGTCGGTCCAGCACGCGCAGATCGCCAGGAAGTGGACGCCGGCTTCGCCGAGGTTCTGTCCGCCGGGGACTTCATCGGCGGAAAGGCCGTCGCGGCGTTCGAGCAGGAGTATGCCGAGTTCGTCGGCGCTCGTCCTGTGTCGGGGTCGGCAACGGCACCGACGCGCTCGAGATGGCGTTGCGGGCAGTCGGCGTCGCCCACGGGGACGAGGTGGTGCTGCCGGCCAACACGTTCATCGCGACCGCCGAGGCGGTCGTCCGCGCGGGGGCCCGTCCGTGCTGGTCGACGTGGACGACGACGCTCTCCTGCTCGACGCGGCACGGTCGACGAAGCGCTCACCGAGCGGACCGCCGCCGTCATCGCCGTCGACCTCTACGGCCAGGTGGCCCCCTTCGAGCAGCTCCCCGACTCGCTTGGTCGGCGCGGCATCGCTGTGGTCGAGGACGGAGCCCAGTCCCAGGGTGCGTCGAGGTACGGGAGGTGTGCCGGGACGTTCGGCACCATCGCCGCGACGAGCTTCTACCCGGGCAAGAACCTCGGCGCCTACGGCGACGGCGGCGCGGTGACGACCGACGACGAGGCCCTGGCCGAGCGGGTGCGCCTCATGGGTGCCCACGGGAGCCCGGCCAAGTACCAGCACACGCAGTTCGGTTTCAACTCCCGGCTGGACACCCTGCAGGCAGTGGTCCTGCGGGCCAAGCTGACCCGGCTCGCCAGGTGGAACGACGAGCGCCGGGCGGCGGCCGCGCGCTACGACGACCTGCTCGCGGGCACGCCCGGGCTCCGGCTGCCGGCCACCCAGGAGGGGAACGAGCACGTCTGGCACCTCTACGTCGTGCGCGTGCCGGATCGCGACGAGGTCGTCCGCAGGCTGCACGCCGAGGGCGTGGGCGCCGGTGTCCACTACCCTGTTCCGGTCCACCTCACGCCGGCGATGGCGGACTGGGCTATGGGCCCGGCTCGTTCCCCGTGACCGAGGCCGCAGCAGCGCAGATCCTCTCGCTGCCGATCTTCCCGGGGATCACCCGGTGCAGCAGGAGCGGGTCGGCGAAGCGCTTCGTGGCGCCCTGGGCTGAGCCGCTCGCGGCTTCCACGGACCGACCGGGGGGCAGGACATGAGCGTTGAGGAGCGGGTGGAGGAGGACCTGGGCAGGCGCGCAGCCTCCGGGGTTCTCTGGCTCGCGGCCCAGAAGTGGGTCGGTGCGCGCGAGCGGGTTCGTCACGCTCATCGTCCTGACACACCAGGTCTCCCCCGAGGCGTTCGGCGTGGTGGCCGCCGCGATGACGGTCATCCCGATGGTGTACCTGCTGTCGGACCTGGGCTTCTCGACCTACCTGCTCCAAGCGGACGACGTGGACCAGCCCAATCTGAGCACGGCGTTCTGGGCATCGGTGGCGGCCGGCGTGGTCCTGTCCGCCACCCTTGTCCTGACCGCCCCGTTGTTGGCGGCCGCCTTCCAGCTCCCTGAGCTCGCGGGAGTGTTGCGGGCTCTCGTCCTGTCGGTCGTGCCGACGGTCCTGGCCGGCGTGCCGCTGGCACTCCTTCGGCGTTCGATGGCGTTTCGTACGGTGGCGGTGCAGGGCGTGGTGGCGGCCATGCTCGCGCAGGTCGTGGCCGTGGTCGTCGCGATCCTCGGTGGCGGCGTCTGGGCGTTGGTCAGCCAGATCGTCGTCTCGCAGTGGGTGATCGCGGTCCTCGCGTGGCGGACGGTGAGGTGGTTGCCGTCCATATACCTCTCCCCGTCCACGTTCTGGAAGATGGCGGTGTTCGGGTTCCGGGTGTCGGCGGTCGATCTCGTGGCCACCCTGCGCATGCTCGCCGAGAGCTGGATCATCACCGTGACACTCGGCCCTGCCGCGATGGGGCTGCTCAACATCGCTCAACGCCTCATCCAGGTCGCGCAGGAGCTGGTGGCCGCCTCCCTCGTCCCGGTGTCGACGGTGGTCTTCGCCAAGGTCCGCGACTCGACCGAGCGGCTCCGCGGCGCCTACCTCAAGGCTCTGGGAGTCGCCTACGCGGTCGTGTCGCCCATGATGCTCCTCATCGTGGTGACCGCTCCGGTGCTCGTGCCGCTGCTCTTCGGCTCCGAGTGGCATGGCAGCGTGCCACCCGCCCAGGCCCTGGCAGTCGCGGGCGTCATCACCCTCGGGGCGATGCTCGACCACGGGTTGTTCTACGGGCTCGGCCGGCCGGGTGCCTGGCTCGCGTACGCCGTCAGTCGTCGACGCTGCCACCGTGGCCACCACGGCGGTGGCGGTCCGCTGGGGCATCGTCGGGGTTGCCGTCGGCTTCGTGGCCGTCGCCGTCCTCGCCACTGTCGCCGGTGGTTCTGGTGGCGAGGCTGATGGGCCTGACCGTCCGGGCCGTGGCCCGGCCGTTCTTCACGGTCATGGTCCCAAGCGCTGCCACAGCGGTCATCGGAACCCTGCTTCTCACTGCGATGACGGACGTCGCCTGGCCGTTGGCGGGGCTCGGGGGCGATCTCGATCGTGGTCATCGCGGTGAACCTCGTGCTTCTAAGGCTCATCGCAGGGCAGATCATCCTCGATGCACTGGGCATTCTCCCGCTGCCGGATCGCTACGTGAGACGCGTCGGCCGGGTGCTGAGGCTCCGGCCGGGTGCACCCGTCGCGGACGGGGCCGGCCATTCCACGGCCACCTGACGAGGACCGCAGGGGTTCATCCTGGAGCGTTGTCACAGAACGCTCTTGTTCTCATCGCGTTCCACGGCGCAGATCACCCCCGGCGCTGCCCGAGCCCGCCGCCGCTGCGAACCGGAGGTCGGCCCGACGGCCCCGCAGTGCCGCTGCGGGCCTTGCGGCAGCACTCCAGAGGACGGATTTCGATGGGTTTCCCCAAATGGCCAACGGCGCGGGTCCACCTCGTGTTTCATGGTGCTTATTCCAAGGGGGAATTGGGCCGCGGAGGGAAGGTTCGTGCAGTTCCCGAGGGCGGGTGACGTCCGACGTGGGGGTGGGGGCAGTGGGTCCTCGACGCTCAGGGAGGGGCGCTCCGTTCGGGGGCCAGCAGGTCTGGGGAAGACCTCGCACGACTGGCATGGCGGTCCCGGCAAGGGTTCGACACGGAGGTGCCCGAATGAGAGTTGCCATCTTCGGCCTCGGCTACGTGGGGACGGTCACTGCCGCCGGCCTGGCGTCGCAGGGACACGACGTGGTCGGGGTCGACGTCGAGCGGAGCAAGGTCGCCGCCATCTGCCGCGGCGAGAGCCCGGTCGTCGAGCCCGGCGTCGACCGCCTGGTCGCCCAGGCGGTCGCGGCCGGGCGGCTGCGCGCGACCACCGACGTCCGCGAGGCGATCGAGCGGGCCGACGTCTCGCTCGTGTGCGTCGGGACGCCCGTCCATGCCGCGCGGCGACACCAACCTCGACGCTACATCGCCCGGGCGCTGGCCGACCTGCGCGAGGCGATGGCCGACGTGGCCCCGCCGCCGGCGTCGGGCTTCCACTCGGTCGTCATCCGGTCGACCGTGCCGCCGGGCACCGGGCGCACGGTCGTCGAGCCCGGCGTTCCAGCCCCGAGCTGCTGCCCGACGGGTGGACCGTCGGCACCGCCATGTGCCCCGAGTTCCTGCGCGAGGGGTCCGGGGTCGACGACTTCTTCGCCCCGCCGTTCGTGGTCCTCGGAGCCGGGGACCCGCGCACCAGGGCGGCCTGCGAGCGAGCTGTTCGACTTCCTCGACCAGGAGATCCGACCACGTCGACGTCGCCACCGCCGAGGCCCTGAAGTACGCCTGCAACGCCTTCCACGCGGTCAAGGTGACCTTCGCCAACGAGATGGGCCGGATCTTCTCGCAGTACGGCGTCGACTCGCGCGGCGTCATGGAGATCTTCTGCGAGGACCGCAAGCTCAACATCTCGCCGACGCTACCTGCGGCCCGGGTTCGCGTTCGGTGGGTCCTGCCTGCCCAAGGACCTGCGGGCCCTGCAGAGCATGGCGCGGTCGAGCGGCGTCGACGTGCCCCTCGCTCAGCTCCACGCTGATCAGCAACGAGATCATCGTGCGCAGCCCTCGTCGACCGCGTCCTCGAGACCGGGCTACCGGCACGTCGCCATCCTCGGGCTGAGCTTCAAGATGAACACCGACGACCTGCGCGAGAGCCCCAACCTCGAGCTGGCGGAGCGGTTCGTCGGCAAGGGCCTCGAGGTGCGCATCTACGACCCGATCGTCAACCCGGCGCAGCTCGTCGGCGCCAACCTGCGAGCACCTGCAGAGCAAGCTGTCCCACGTCAGCCGGCTGCTGGTCGACCGCACCCGAGGTCGCGCTCGAGGACGCCGAGGTCGTCCTCGTGGCGACCTCCGACCCGGCGAGCCTGGCCGCGCTCGCAGGCCGCCGCACCCGCAGCTGGTCATCGACCTCAACGGTCGGCTCGGGCGACGCCGTCGAGCACCTCGCCGGCTACCAGGGGGTGAGCTGGTGAGCAGCCGCGCACCGAGCGCCCGGGGCGCGCCCCCGGGTCGCGATCATCGTCCAGAACCTCCCGGTGCCCGTTCGACCGGAGGGTCTGGCTGGAGTGCCAGTCGCTCGTGGCGCGGGCGGTACGACGTCACCGTCATCTGCCCGCAGGGCGAGGGCACCGGCCCCGACCAGGTCGTCGACGGCGTGCGGATCCTCGCCTACCCGGGGTACGCGCCCGGTGGCGGCGCGGTCGGGTACGTCGTCGAGTACGCCTGGTCGTTCCTCGCCACGGCGCGGCTCGCTGCGCACGGCGCGGCGGGACGGTCCGCTTCGACGTCGCTGCAGGCCTGCAACCCGCCCGACATCTTCTGGCCGATCGCGCGGTGGCTGCGCCGGCGCGACGGCACGCGGTTCGTCTTCGACCACCACGACCTGTGCCCGGAGCTCTACCTCTCCCGCTTCGACGGCAGCCGGGCTGCCCCTACAAGGGCCTGCTCTTCCTCGAGCGCGCAGACGTTCCGGGCCGCGGACCGGGTCACCTCGACCAACGAGTCGTACGCCGACGATCGCCGCGGCCCGCGGCGGCAAGGCCGCCGAGCACGTCACGCGTCGTGCGCACCGGGCCGGACCCGCAGCGGCTGCGGCGCCGCGAGCCGGTCCTGACGCTGCGCCGCGGCCGCAAGCACCTCGTGGCCTACCTCGGCGTCATGGGCCCGCAGGACGGCGTCGACATCGCCGCTCGGCGCCGCTGACGTCATGGTCAACGCGCTCGGCCGGCCACGACATCGCGTTCACCTTCATGGGGTCCGGCGACTGCCACGACGACCTCGTGCGCCGAGCGCGACGAGCTCGGCCTGACCGGACTACGTCGACCTGCCCGGGCGGGTCCCGGACGAGTTCGTCGGCGACGTGCTGTCCACGGCCGACGTCGGGTTGTGCCCGGACCCGCTGAACCCGCTCAACGACGTCTCGACGATGAACAAGACGATGGAGTACATGGCCTTCGGCCTGCCGGTCGTCGCGTTCGACCTGCGCGAGACCCGGGTGTCGGCGGCGGACGCGGCCCGACTACGTGCGAGCCCAACGACGTCGAGGCCTACGCCCGCGCCATCGTCGACCTCGTCGACGACCCGCGGCGCGGCGCCGAGATGGGCCGCCACGGGCGGGAGCGCGTCGAGCGAGCACCTGGCCTGGGAGCACCAGCAGGACGGGTACGTGCGCGTCTTCGACGAGCTCGTTGGCAGGAAGGCGCGCGTGGCCGCGGCCACGAGTCGCACCGGCCGAGGTCGCTCGGCGGACGCGGCGGCTGCGGACGTCGTGCCGTGGAGCGGCGCCGGCGGACGCGGTGGCGTCGGACACGTGTCGCGGAGCGACGCTGGGCCGTCCCTCACAGAGGTCGAGGTCCCGTCCTGCTTTCGCCGACAAGGAGCCTGACCATGTGCGGCATCGCGGGCGCGTGCCAGCAGCCCGACGGCAAGGTGGTCGTCACGACGATGGTCGAGCGCTCGCGCACCGCGGCCGGACGCGAGCGGGTGGTCGAGCTCGTCGACCCCGGACACCGTCGGTCGTCCTCGGCCACCGGCGGCTGTCGATCATCGACCTGTCGCAGCGCCGCCGACCAGCCGTTCGCCAAGGGTGGGCTCACCCTGAGCTACAACGGCGAGATCTACAACTACCGCGAGCTGCGCCGCGAGCTGGAGTCGCTCGGGGCGCCGGTTCGCCACGGCCTCCGACACCGAGGTGGTGCTCGAGGCGTGGCGCGCCTGGGGGCCGGGCGCGCTGCCGCGGTTCCGCGGGATGTACGCCTTCGCGATCCACGACGAGCGCCACGGGCGACCTCACGCTCGCCCGCGACCCGCTCGGCATCAAGCCGCTCTACGTGATGCGGCGCGGTGGCGGGAGTCGTGTTCGCCTCCGAGCTCAAGGCCATCGTCGCCGCGGTCGGGACCGAGCTGTCCGTCGACCCGACGGCGATGGTCGCCTCGACGCTGTACTACTGGCTGCCGCAGGAGTTCGACGCCCTCCGGGGCGTGGACCGCCTCCCGGCCGGCACGTGGGCGCGAGTACCGACCGCGACGGCTCCGTGGCGTCCGGGCGGTACTGGAACGCCGCGGACGTCGCGGCCGCCCTCGCGGCGCGGCCCACCCGGCGGACATCCGCGAGGTCATCGAGGCCTCGGTCGAGGCCCACCTGGTCGCGGACGCCCCCGTCGGCGACGTTCCTCAGCGGTGGGCTGGACTCGAGCATCGTCACCGCGCTCGCCCACCGCCGCGACCCGGCGATCGAGGCGTACACCATCGCTTCCGTCCCGAGGACCAGCGGCTCGAGTCGATGCCGGACGACGCCAGGTACGCCCGACGGCTTGCCGCACCACCTCGGAATCCGGCTCCACGAGATCGAGATCCACCCCGAATATCGTCGAGATGCTGCCGCGCATGGTCGACATCCTCGACGAGCCGATCGGTGATCCGGCCGCCATCAACACCCTGCTGATGTGCGATGCCGCCCGCGACGCCGGAGTGAAGGTGCTCCTCTCGGGGATGGGCGCCGACGAGCTGTTCGGCGGGTACCGCAAGCACCTCGCGATGCTGGTGGCCCAGCGCTACCAGCGGCCTGCCGGGTCCGGTCCGCGGTCGTCGATCGGACCCGCCGTGCGGGCACTGCCCGTCGCCGTCGCGGGCCGGGGGCTGCGAACCGTGCGCTGGGCGCAGCGCTTCCTCACCTTCGCCGAGCTCCCAGAGCAGGAGGCGTTCCGGCGCAGCTACACGCTGTACGACCGGGACGAGATCGTCGACCTGCTCGACCCGGCGCTCGCCCGGAGCGTGGACACGGTGATCGAGCGACACCGTCAGGTGTACGAGGACACCACGCTCGACGACGTCGTCAGCCGGATGTGCCTGGCCGACACGCGGATGTTCATGCCGGGCCTCAACCTCACGTACACCGACCGGGCCAGCATGGCCGCCTCCACCGAGGTCGGGTGCCGTTCGTCGACCCTGTCGTGATGGCGGCGGCGTTCTCGCTGCCCGGCTCCGAGAAGATCCGGGGCCGCCAGCAGAAGGCCGCGCTCAAGGACGCGGCCCGCGCGTGGCTGCCCGGCGAGATCATCGACCGTCCCAAGGCGAGCTTCGGTGCGCCGTTGCGTGCCTGGGTCACCAACGACCTCAGGGAGCTCGTCGACGACGTCCTGCTCGCGCGGCGACCTGGTCGGCAGCGGCTTCCTGCGCGGCGAGCCGCTGCGGCGCCTCGTCGCCGACCAGCGCAGCGGGCGGCGTGACGAGTCGAAGCAGGTCTGGCAGCTGCTCAGCCTCGAGCTCTGGTACCGCAACGCCCGCGCCGGAGGGGTCGCGGCGGCATGACATCACCGAGAACGCCCGCGGCACGAGGGTGCCGGGGCGTCGACTCACGCAGGAGCAGCACATGAAGCAGGTCGCCCAGAACTACAGGTCGGGCGAGCTCAGCGTGCTCGACGTCCCGAACCAGCGTGCAAGCCCGGGGGCGTGTCCTCGTCCGCACGCTCTACTCCCTCATCTCGACCGGCACCGAGATGATGAAGGTGACCGAGGCACGGCTCTCGCTGCTCGGCAAGGCGCGGGCACGTCCCGACCAGGTCAGGAAGGTGCTCGACTCGATGGCCCAGCAGGGCCCGGTCGCGACGTACAAGAAGGCGATCAACAAGCTCGACAGCTACACCCCGCTCGGCTACTCGCTGTGCGGCGTGGTCGTCGAGGTCGGGGCGGGCGCCGAGGAGTTCGCCGTCGGTGACGTCGTGGCGGCGGCCGGCAACGAGTTCGCGCTCCACGCGGAGCGTCAACTGGGTGCCGGTCAACCTGTGCGTCCCGGTCCCCGAGGGCGTCGCGCCCGAGCACGCCGCCTTCGCGACCGTCGGCGCCATCGCCATGCAGGGCGTGCGCCGCGGCTGAGCCTCAGCTCGGCGAGATGGCCTGCGTCATCGGCCTCGGGCTGGTCGGCCAGCTCGTCGTCCGGCTGCTCGTCGCCGCCGGGGTGCGGGTCGTCGGCATCGACACCGTCGCCGAGCGGTGCCGGATGGCCGAGGCGGCCGGCGCCCTGAGCTGCGCGGGACCGGACGACGAGGGCTCTGCCTACGTCGAGCAGGTCATCCACACCGCGACCGGTGGCCTCGGTGCCGACCACGTCTTCCTCGCCGCGGGCGGGGACAGCAACGGCCCGGTCGAGCTTGCCGCCCGGCTGGCCCGTGACCGGGCCCGGGTCGTCGACATCGGCAAGACCCGCCTCGACCTGCCGTGGAACGCCTACTACGAGAAGGAGCTGGACGTCCGCTTCTCGCGCTCGTACGGTCCTGGCCGCTACGACGACCGGTACGAGCTCGACGGTGTCGACTACCCCGCCGGGTACGTTCGGTGGACCGAGCGGCGCAACCTCGGGTGCTTCCTCGACCTCCTCGCGAGCGAGTCGATCGAGGTGGGCTCCCTCGTGTCCGGGACCCGCCCCATCGACGAGGCCGCCGACGGTGTACGAGCAGCTGCGCGACGGGGTCCCTGCGCGGGATCGGGTTCCTCTTCGAGTACCCACGGGTGCGAGGCGGCCGACGACCGGTCGGCCCCCGCGCGGCTCGGAGTGCCGAAGCCCGGCACGACGCACCGGTCAGCTCGTCCGTCCGACGCGCCCACGGTGCGGCTCGGCTTCATCGGCGCCGGCAGCTACGCGTCGTCGATGCTGCTGCCGCACCTGGCCAAGAACCCGTGCGGCGACCCTCGCCACGGTCGCCACGACCCGCTCGCTCTCCGCGGTCAACGCCCAGCGCAAGTTCGGCTTCGAGTCGGTGACCACCGATGCGGACGAGGTCCTCGCCGACCCCTCGATCGACGCGGTGTTCGTCGTCACCCGGCACCACTCCCACGCGGGTTTCGTCTGCCGGGCCCTCGAGAGCGGCAAGGCGGTCTTCGTCGAGAAGCCGCTGGCGCTGACCCGCGCCGAGGTCGACGGCATCCTCGACGTCGTCGAGCGGACCGGCAACGACCGGATCATGGTCGGCTTCAACCGGCGCTTCGCGCCGCTCCTCGATCGACCTGCGCCGGCGGTTCGGTACCGCCAGCTCGCCGCTGAGCGCGCGGTACCTCGTCAACGCCGGTCGCATGGCGGCGGGCAGCTGGTATCTCGACGAGCAGCTCGAGGGCTCCCGCTTCGTCGGGGAGGGCGGTCACTTCGTCGACACGCTGAGCTGGTGGATCGGCCAGGACCCGGTCGAGGTGTCGGCCCTGTCGACACCGGATGGCGCAGACCTCCACGCCACGCTCCGGTACGCCGACGGCTCGCTGGCCACGCTGACGTACTCCACCGGCGGGGACTCGACGAGTGCCCAAGGAGATCCTCGACGTCTCCGGCGGCGGTCGCAACGCACGGCTCGACAACTTCGCCCGGGCCACCGTGTGGAGTCGCGGCGGCCGGAAGACGAAGCGGTCGCTCACGGGCCAGGACAAGGGCCAGCGGGCCGAGCTGGACGCCTTCCTCGAGGCGGTGCGGCTCGGGGCGGCGATGCCGATCGGCCTGGAGTCGCTCGTCGCGACCACGCGGGCGACCATCGCCGTGGGCGAGAGCCTGGCCAGCGGCGCTCCCGTCGCGCCGTGACCCCGTGAGCACGTCCGTCCGGTGGTACGTCCGGCGGCTGCGGCGGATGTCGCCGCAGGAGGTGATCGCCCGCGTCGGCGACCGGGCCCGGCAGGCGCCTGGGCACGCGCCAGGTGCGGCCGGGGGACCCGTTCGCCCGCGGTGCCGGGCCTGCTCGCCGGCAGGGCGTTCGCCGTCGCCGGTCCCGCGCGCGGCGCGCGGAACAGGTCTCGCCGGCGCGGCCAGGAGCCTCGTCGCCGCTGCCGACCGCATGCTCGCCGGCGACTGGGAGGTGCTCGGCACGCCCCGGCCGGACGTCGTCGACCCCGACTGGTTCCGCGACCCGGTCACCGGCCGCGCGGCGCCCCGGACGCGGCACTGGCGTTCGCGCATCGACCACCGCGACGAGACGGTCACGGGCAACGTGAAGTCGGTGTGGGAGCTCTCCCGCCACCACCACCTCACCGTGCTGGCGGCCGCCTGGTGGCTCACGTCGGACGACCGGTACGCCGAGGCCGTCGCCGCCCAGCTGCGGTCGTGGTGGGCCGCGAACCCGTTCCTGTCAGCGGGATCCACTGGACGAGCGGCATCGAGCTCGGGGTCCGGCTCACGAGCTGGGTCTGGGTCCGCCGGCTGCTCGACGACTGGCCGGGGGTGGCCGACCTCTTCGAGGACAACCCCATGGCGCTGGTCCAGATCAGGTGGCACCAGGAGTACCTCGCCGCGTTCCGCAGCCGGGGCTCGTCGGCGAACAACCACGTCGTCGCCGAGGCGGTGGGACGGCTCGTCGCGGCCTGCGCCTTCCCCTGGTTCGCGGAGAGCGACGGGCTGGCGTCGCGACGCGGCCCGCGAGCTGGAGCACGAGCTCGCGGCGAACACCTTCCCGAGCGGCGTGAACCGGGAGCTGGCCAGCGACTACCACCGGTTCGTCACCGAGCTGGGCCTGGTCGCCCTCGTCGAGGCGCGAGGTCGCGGGGCATCCCGCTGCCCGGCGCGACGTGGTCGACTGCTGGTCTGCTCGTTCGACGCGGCGGCGGCGATGCTCGACGGGACCGGCCGCCCGCCGCGTCAGGGTGACGGCGACGAGGGCCGGGCGCTCGTCCTCGACGACCCGGACACCGACCCGTGGGCCGTCCTGCTCGGCTGTGGCGCCGCGACCGTCGGCGCGTGCGACTGGTGGCAGCCGACCGAGGCCTCCGTCGCCGCTGCCGTGCTCGGCTCGCTGGCCACCGATGTTCCTGTCGGTGCGCGGCCCTCAGGCGCTCCCACTGTCGTTCGACGACGCCGGCCTGCACATCCTGAGAGCCAGCGCCGCGGGAGGAGAGCCGGAGATGTGGTGCCGCTGCGACGGCGGGCCTCAGGGCTTCCTGTCGATCGCCGCGCACGGCCACGCCGACGCCCTGTCGCTCGAGGTGCGGGCAGGACGGGGTCGAGCTCTTCGTCGACCCGGGCACGTACTGCTATCACGGCGAGCCCGAGTGGCGGAGCTACTTCCGGTCCACCCGGGCACACAACACCGTCGAGGTGGACGGCCAGAGCCAGGCCGTCGAGGCGGGTCCGTTCATGTGGGCCACCCACGCCGATGCGGTCGACGACGGGCTGCATGCTCTCCGACGGGGTGCAGCGCTGGTCGGCGCATCATCGTGGGTACGCACGGCTCGACCCCGAACTGGTCCACGCAAGGACGGTGCTCCTGGACGGGCCGGAGGGCACCCTCACCGTGACGGACACGCTGACCGGTTCGGCACTCCACACGGCCAGTCTCGCCTGGCACCTCGGTCCGGAGATCGATGTCGCGCTCCTCGAGGACCGCGCGGTGCTCACGTGGCCAGGTCCCCGCGGGGAGGCGACCGCCGTGGTGCGGCTCCCCGCCGAGCTCTCGTGGACGGCCCACAGGGGTGAGTCGGCCCCGGTGCTCGGCTGGTACTCGCCACGCTTCGGCGTCAAGGTCCCGATGACGACGCTGGTCGGGACAGGGAACTGGACGGGCGTGACCACCCTGACGACGGTGCTCGACCTGCGGTCCGCACGTGATGACGCGGACCCGACGCCCTCCGGCGGGGCCGTCGCGAGCGTCCACGAGGCGTGCTGAGCCGGTCCCTTCGGGCAGCCGTCACGCGCGGCCTTCTCCTGCACCCGGGTGCCTTCCCACGGTCTGGCCTTGGTTCTCCCGGAACGCCGCCTAGAGCGGCGACAGCGGGTTAGCCTTAGTCCGGGTGGGGAAGCAGGCAGGGGGGCAAGTGAGCGAGCAGGTGGTCGACGTCAGGTCGGTGTGGGCGATCCTCCGCCGGCACTGGAAGGCGCTGGTGGTGGCCGCCGTGCTGGGCGCCGGCCTCGGTGTGGGAGTCACGCTGCAACGCCCTCCGATGTACAGCAGCACGAGCATGGTCCTCCTGCCGGCCACCGCGAACAACGCCTCGTCGAGCACTGCGCACGACATCGCGACGCAGGTGCAGATCGCGGGCAGCGTGTCGGTCCTGGGACCCGCCGCTGAGGCGATGTCCCCCCCGATGAGCGTCACCGAGGTCGAGGACAGGGTGGAGGTCACCGCGCCGACGAGCGACGTCCTGCAGTTCACCGCCCAGGGGCAGACGGCAGAGCAGGCCGAGGCCCTGGCCAAGGCTGTGGCCGAGGCCCACGTCAGCTATCTCGACGACGCGGCGAGCTCCCTGAGTGCGGAGCAGCGTACGGCCCTGGCCGACCGACAGGACACCCTCAAGGAGGCCATGGCGCAGGTCGACGCGGAGCTGCAGAAGACGAACGGGCGTCTGAACGCCGAGGACAAGGCGTCACCCCAGGGACTCGCCGACGCCGCGGCGTTCGCCGATCTCACTGCGCAGCGCGCCAAGCTGGTGCTGGACGTCAACGACCTCGAGAAGCAGCTGGCGGCCGGCAGCGCCTCGCAGTCGGGGCAGTCCGGAGGGGGTGCGACCGTCATCCAGGACGCCTCGCCCGCTGAGCGAGCCGGCCTCGTCAAGCGCCTGGCCATCGACGCTGACCTCGGTGCCGCGGTCGTCGTGATCGCCACCGCGTTCTTCTTCGTCCTCAAGGACCGCCGCGACCAGCGGCTGAGGCTACGCGACCACATCGCGGAGGTCATCAATATCCCTGTCGTCGCCTCGCTCGGGAGCCGGACACCGCGGTCGGCCTCGGGGTGGTTGGACCTGATTCATGGCTACGACCCCGGCAACGTCGACCGATGGGGGCTGCGACAGCTGCTCCGTCTCGTCACATCAGGAACGCGAGAGAGCCTCGTACGTAAGCCCGACGCCGATGCGAGCTCGCAGCCCGTCGTGGTGGTCTCCCTCGCCGGTGACCATGGAGCGCTCGCTGCGGGGCCGCAGTTCGCGTCGTTCGTCGCATCGTTGGGGGTCAGCACCGAGCTGATCGCCGCCCAGCCGCACGACGCCGCCGACGCGCTGTGGGCAGCCTGTACGAATCCCCCTGGAGAGGGTGAGGTCCGGCCCGGGCTCACCGTGAGTGCGCGCCGAGACGTACGGGACGGTGCAACCCTTGTCGTCCTCCTGGCCGTCCTCGACCGGCACAACCCCGAGCTCTACCTCGAGGGGACCGAGAACGCTGTGACCCTCCTCGCGGTATCGGCGGGCTTCGCGACGGCAGCCGATCTCGCGAACGTCGCGGTCGCCGCCGACTTCGGGCGGCACCCGCTCGACGGGATCATCGTCGTCGACCCCGACCCGCTGGACCGCACCTCCGGCCGGCTTATTCCTCCCGGCCGGAGTCCCCAGGTCGCCCTCCCGACCCTGATGACAGGACGCGGTCCTAGCGAGAGCCCAAGGCCGCTCACCCGCGGGAAGAGCCAGTCATGATCGACACGTCCTGGCAGATCGATCACGACGACTGGGACCCCGATGTCGTCGGTGCTCCCCGGCCGCTGCTCGGAACCTGGCACTTCATCCGGGCCGCGCTGCGCCGGGAGCGGCGGACCTGGGTCGGGCTGGCCCTGGTCGGAGGTCTGCTGGGCGCGGCGGCGGTGCTGCTCAGCCCACCCAGCAGCACAAGCACGGTCTCGGTGATGCTCGCCCATACGCCGGGCACCGATCCCAAGGACGCCATGACGACGGACATCAGCCTGCTCACCACACGAGCAGTTGCCTCCGACGTCGTCGACACCCTCGGCCTCGGTATGACTCCGGAGTCTTTCCAGCAGACGGTGACCGCGGTTCCTGTGACCAACCAGAATCCTGCAGATAACTGTCACCGCACCGACCCAGGAAGCCGCCGACGCTCGCACGACCGCGCTGCTGAACGAGTTCCTCGCCTTCCGTACTACGCAGATGCAGTCCCTGGACGAGGGACTGGTCAAGGAGTCCAAGGCAAGGATTCTCCGACCTCGAGCGGCAGGTGGAGGACCTCAACCGTCAGTACGACCAGATCGGGGGCACCGGCGCCAAGGCGCAGGCCGACGCGGCGGACATCCTCACCCGCAGGACCCAGATCGAGAACGAGATCACGTCGCTGCAGCGCGGCATCGAGCAGTCCACACTGGCCACGAGCGCCGCGATCTCATCGACGCACGTCCTCGATGCGGTGCGGGCCGTGCCCTCGTCGCATCGGAAGGCGGTCTTCCTCAGCGTCGCCTCAGGTGTCATCGGTGGCCTCGCCGTCGGGGTGGGTTTCGTCGTCCTCAGGGCTCTGACCTCGGACAAGCTGCGGCGACGGGAGGAGGTCGCCCTCGCGCTGGGCGCGCCGGTCCGTTTCAGCGTGCCGTCGCCGGGACCCGCCTCGAGCCGCCGCGGCCGGATGGTGCGAGCCGTTCGCGGCCTCCTTCCGGCCCGGGTTTCCAAGAGACAGGGGACCTGGCGGGGCACCGACCTCGAGACGCTCGTCGTCGGGCTCGAGTCCACGCTCGACCGGTCCGCGGGAGGCCGGGAACGTGCCCTGCGGACGTCCGACGGTGCGGTCCCGCCTTGGCCCGGGAGGTCCGGTCGATCCGGAACCGATCGGAAGTCGGCATCGACGGGTCCGCGCGTCAGAGAGGCGTCGAACGCGGGTCGCTCCGCGAGTGGAGGGCCGTCGGTTGGGCTGGCTCTGGCGGCCATCGGCAACGCGACCGCGGCGGCCATTCTCGTCAAGACTCTGGCTGATCGATTGGGACTTCGTGGGCTGGCCGTGCTCACGGTCGATCTCACCGAGTCGGGATCACTCGCCGCCAGCCGTAGCGCCGGGACACCTGAGAACGCCACGCCATGGGCCCCTCAGGCTGTCGGTGCCGCACCGTCGCGGCCGTCACGTCGAGCAGAGAACAGAGGGTCAGCTTCTCGGTTCGACTTGCCAGGCCCGGGTGGTCCGGACACCTGGCGCCGGGACGTGTACCGGCCCAGAGGGGTCCCGATGCTGGCCAAGGGCCCTCGTGGGACGGACCCTGACGTGCAAGGCGGTCTGCTCCGTGCGAAATGGGGCGCCGCGGACGTTGTCCTCGTCGTGACCGACCTGGACCCAGGGATCGACGTCGAGAACCTCACCTCCTGGGTGGACCAGGTGGTCCCTCTGGTGTCGGCGGGGAGATCGACGGCCGAACTGCTCGAGTCCTCGGCCGGGCTGGTCCGCGCAGCGGGCCTCACCCTGCCGTTCGCGATGATGCTCGGCTCGGACGCCAGGGATGAGAGCTCTGGTCTGGTGCCCGAGCCCGAATCCGGCGCGTCTTCGGAGGCGCGGGGGTGACCATCGCCCGGGCGCTGCCGCAGCGATTCGCCCGGCGGGTGTCGGCCGACCCCTCGCCGCTCCGGCTGACAGCCAGGCAGGTGCCCATCCTGCTGCTGGCCGCCTGGGGAGCGCTCCTGCTGAACGTGCTCACCCCTGCTGGTGCCTCGGCAATCCTCCCCATTCCCTACGCTGCGCTCCAGGTCACGGCCCAGGGGTCCCTGGTCGTCGCGATTCTGTTGGCCCTGCTCCTCAACCCGAGGATGGTCGTACGGCCCAATCTGTTCCTGCTGCTGCTCTCCCTCATGGCCGTCGAAGCCCTCATGGTGAGCATCCACGGCGAGTTCCCCATCGGATCGACGTACCGAGCGGTGCGACTCGTCGGCGTCGTCGCCTGCCTCTGGCTCCTCACGCCGTGGTGGGGTCGATTCGACCTGGCCTTGCTCAGGGTTCACCGCATCGTCCTCGCCGCGGTCCTGGGAACGGTAGTCCTCGGGGCGGCGCTCGCGCCGGGCGCCGCGTTCTCCGTCGATGGCCGGTTGGCCGGCGTGATTTGGCCGGTTCCGCCACCACAGGTGGCTCACTACGCCGCCGTCTTCCTCGGGACCACAGTCATTCTGTGGATGTGCCGCATCATCACGGGACGTCACGCGCTGACCGGCGTCGTCATCACAGTCGCCGTCCTCGTCGGGACGCACACCCGAACCGCCGTCCTGGGGCTGATCATCGGGCTTGTCCTCGCGTCCGCGAGCCTCTTCCTCGGCCATGCGAGGGTCCGCCGCACCTCGATTTCGACCCTGTTGACCGCCGTCGTCGGAGCGACACTGTTCGCGCCGCAGATCACCAACTGGGCCGCCCGCGGCCAGTCCGCCGAGGACGCATCCCAGCTCACGGGTCGCACGAACGTGTGGTCGGCGGCAACGTCGACGACCCGTCCCATGGTGAACGAGATCTTCGGGAACGGCCTGTCGAACAAGTCCTTCGACGGCCTTGCCATCGACGGCAACTGGGTCGCGTCGTACCTCGACCTGGGGTGGTTCGGTGTCGTCGTGCAGGCGACCTTCCTGCTGCTCCTGATCATCATGGCGGTCACCCACGTCCGGGGTCCGAGACGCGCGCTGGCCATCTTCCTCATCACCTACAGCATCGTCGCCTCGATCACCGAGGTGGCGCTCTGCGACGCGACCCCGTACCTGCTCGACCTTGTCGTTGCAGCCTCACTTCTGGTCCCGGGTCCCCGCCTCGGCGCCCGCTGAATGCGCGCTGTGTGCGGAAATCTCGTGTTCTCGCTGCGAGGCAACGTGTTCTTCGCTGGTGTCGTGCGCTGCTGATTCGTGGTCATTCCGCCGACTGGTCGCCCGAAAGCCGTGTTGGAATTGACGGAGGAGCGTGCGCAGTTGCAGCGGTGGGCGCTATTTTCCTCGCGCGTGCTCGTTCCATCAACGTGGGAGGTATGTTGGGCCACTGCTCGACCTCGAGCGGGACCGCCCCAGAATACGCACCAGGCGTGCTGGAGTTCGTTGCGGCGCCCAGGGTTTCTGAGTCAAGCAACACCCATCGACATGGCATCAGGACTCGCGTCGATCACTGCATTCGGCGGGGCTGACCCCGGCCGGCGCCAGTCACAGCAGAGAGGTGGTTCGGCTCATGAGGGTGCTGTTGTCGTCCTACCAGTGCCTTCCCAACGAGGGAAGTAACTCGGGAACGGCTGGAACTGGGCGCGCGCGCTCACGGATCTCGGACATGAGGTGACCGTTCTCACGCAGCCCAGCCACATCATTCGCGCGGCGGCTCCATCCGACATCGAGTTCCTGCACGTCGCGGCGCCGGAGTCGGCGATAGGTGGTGTCGCCGGTCGCCTGGGGGGGCCTGCTGACCGACTCCGCCATTACCGAGCACTATCTTGCCTGGCAGGACGCAGCCGCGACGTACCTCGAGAGCCGGGGACAGCCCCCCCTTCGATGTCATGCACCACGTGTCTTGGGGCTCGCTGCACCTGGGCAGCAAACTATGGCGCCTGCCCGTTCCCCTCGTCTACGGACCGATCGGTGGCGGCCAGACGGCTCCCAGTCAGTACCGGCGCTACTTCGGCCGCGACTGGCCGGTTGAGATGCTCAGGACGTTTGCGACGACGTCGCTGCTGCGGTTGACCGTTAGGGGACGCGAGACGGTCCGCAACGCGGCGATCACGCTCGTGACCAACTCGGCGACGGCCCAGGCATGCCAACGCCTAGGGGCCCGAGACGTCCGCTACATGTTGGCAGAGGGTCTGCCACAGGAATGGATCGTGGCCGACCGGAAACGGCCGACTGGGACCCCTGTTGTGCTGTGGGTGGGCAGGCTGCTCCCACGAAAGGCACCCATGCTCGCACTCGAAACGTTTGCCGAGTTGCGGCGAACGACGCACGCACGGCTCGTCGTCGCCGGCGACGGGCCGCTCTTACCACAGCTGCGCGAGATGGTGCAGCGCTTAGGGCTCGAGGAGGATGTCGAACTGCTGGGGCGAGTGCCATGGCCCGACATGACCTCCCTCTACGACGCGGCGACGGCCTTTCTCTTCACCTCGCTGCGCGACTCCTCCGGATCCCAGTTCCTCGAAGCGCTCGGCAGGGGACTGCCGGCTGTCGCGCTGGACCATCACGGGATCGGTGACGCTGCTGTCGGGTCTGCTGCGGTCAAGGTCCCGTTGCCTGCGGAGCCGCGGCAACTCCCCGGCAGTTGGCCTCGGCGCTGGAGCGCGTACTCAGCGACGACGAGTGGGAGCATCGCAGTGCGGAAGGCACGACGTGGGCGGCTGGGCATACGTGGTCGGCCAAATCGGTCGAGGCCACGAGAGTCTACACGGAGGTTGTGCGGACGACTGGCGGTTGAGGAGGCATCGCCCGCGCGGTCGACGCCTCCTCTGAAAGCCCATGCCGGGACCGTCTGAGGACGGTCGCTCATCCGAGGAGCCACGAGTACCAACGCCGCACGTGGTGAAGCGAACGCCGCTGGACGACGAATCGGCTTCCCTGGTCCTGGCGGTAGGGGGCGTCGATGAGCCGTCGCGAGGGTATTCGGCCGGGTCGGGTCGCCGGCCCGAATCGCCGAGGCCTTCTGAGCCAGCGTGTCCATGTACTCCTCGATCAGCGACGCGTGGACCAGGGCCAGCGCGACAAGGTCCACCGCCTGGTCACGGACACCGTCGCCTAAGGCGCCCGGCTGGCCGCCGGCGGCACATACGATTGCTGTTCTACCGGCCGAGGTGCTCGCCGCGGTGCCCATAGGTGCGCCCGCCTTCACCGAGGAGATTGCGGCCCGGTGGCGCCTGTCACCGCATTCGAGACGGTCGACGAGGCGATCGAGCTGATCAACGCCAGCCCGTTCGGCCTCTCGGTGTCGCTCTCTGACGTCGGACGCGTTCGGCGCGTTCGAGCGGGCCGAACGGATCGAGGCCGGTGCCGTGCCCGTCAACCACCAGACCGTCGACGACGAGGCGGTCATCCCCTTCGGCGGGTTCAAGGCGTCCGGCAGCGGCGGCCACTTCTGCGGCCGGGGCAACCTCGAGACCTTCACGCACTTCAGTGGGTGACGGCCCAGTCGCAGATCGCACGATGCCCGTTCTGAGACAGCGGCTTCGGAATAGGGTCGCGGGATGTGTGTCCAATCGGCGCCGGAGCTGCTCGTCCTGCACACCGTGCGCTTCATGGGTATGCCGGACGAGTCGGCGCTCGTGCCCGCACCGGACTGGTTCGCTCGGTCGTGGCGGAGCTGCTGCTCGATGAGGAGGTAGCCGGCCTGGTCGAGCGGTTGGGCTTTGCCGACGTGTCGGGCTGGGCCTCACCGGCGCCGGCCGCCGCGAGGACGGCCGGCGCCTCGCGGGCGAGCTGGACCGCACCGGCGGGCGGCCCGCGATGAGTTCCGTCAACTACGACGAGATCAACACGCGATTCCTCGTCACAGTCACCGACTGGCTGATCGGGCGGCAGCGGCGGGACCGGATGGCTGCCGACGACCACATCGACTGGCGGTGGGACGACCGCGTCCTCGGCGAATTGCAGGGGTTCGCCGGACGGCTGAGACCGTTGTGCGTGCGCCTCACCGCGACACTCGACCGGTTTGGCGGCTACGACGAGAGGTACGCTGCTGCGCTCGCGCGGGTTCAGGCAGGGGAGCGCTCGTGTGTGGACGCGCCGACGATCCAGTCGTGTACCGCGTCTGGATCGAGCTGTACGAGGACCTGCTGTCGACGCTGGGACTTGAGCTCGGCCATCCCCCGAAGTCGATGTGATACCGCTACGGATTCCGGCGGATTCCGGCGCGCTATCACATCGACCCGGTGAGACCGCACTCCGCCCCCGACAGCGGCCCGACAAGCAACCACGTGGAAAGCCGGGAGAGGGGCAACCACTGCTGCCCCATTCAATCGCGGCCGAGGAATCTCCCAAGCCCGGCGAGAAATACCACAGAATCCTCGGGACTCCTCGGGTTTCTGTGGGTCGGTTGAGGTTCTGCGCAGTGCGTGCGGGGGTGCCCGTGGGGGTGGCGGGGTCGTTTGGAGCCGACTCAAAGGGCGGGGGTCGTCGCCGCCGTGGCGCGTCCGCCGGGGCAGGCCCTGGCCTGCCCGTGCTGCCGTCTTGCACCCGGCCCGGAGGCTCCCGGTCAAGGGATGGGTCCGATGATGCTTCGCGCGAAGCGTTTGCGAAGGATCGTCGGGTGCCCTTGACCGGGAGGGGGCCGGGTGTAGGCAGCGGCGCGGCGGCGACGACCCCCGCCACTGGCGCCGAACCGCTACCGGGACAGCCTGATCGGCTCGTTCGATCGCACCGGCTTCACCCAGCAAGATCCCGGGCGGACCTCGTTTCGGTGGGTAACTGGACGGTGATCCCGCCGCAGCACAGGTAGATCATCGCGATCAGGGCTGCGGCAGAGTGGTGACCGTAGCCGCGGTGGTTGATCAGCCGGATCTTGCTGTTGATGCCTTCCAGCTTGGAGTTGGACAGGCCCAACTCCACGGCTGCCAGGATCCGCTCACGGTTGGCCCGGATGGTCTTGGCCAGGGTCACGAACGCGGGGATGCGACAGCGGCAGGCCCACGCCAGCCACCAGTGCAGGTGGGTTGGGGCGTCGGTCGGATCGGCCAGCCGGTACAGGTCACGCAGGCCTTCCTTGAGCTGCCAGCACCGGTAGAGCACCGAGTTGCTGCGGCGCAGTTCGTGCAGCACCTCGAGCTGGCTGGGCTTGAGCTGGTCGGGGTCCTTGACCAGCGCCCAGCGGGTGTGCTTGACCCAGCGGCTCTGATCACGCGCCGGCGCAGGGGCGTCCTTGCGGGGCCGACCACGGGCGCGCTTGACCGGTGGCGTTTGCCGGGCCTGGTTCCAGGCCACCCGCCGGGTCTTGTCGATCGCCTCGTTGGCCAGCTTGATGACGTGGAACGGATCCGCGCACTGACGCACGTGCGGCACCTTGGTGTTGGTGGCCTTCTGGTAGGCACCCCCAAGGTCGAGCGAGATCGCCTGCAGCCGAGCACACCCGGCCTGCCCGAGCTGGTCGTAGAAGCCCTCCAGCACTTGGGCGTTGCGGCCCTCTCCGGCCCACACCACCCGCCCGCCCTGGTCATGGTCGGCGACCACGGTCAGGAACCGGTGGCCCTTGCGGTAGGACACCTCATCCACCCCGATCCGCACCAGCCCCGCCAGCCGGGCGCTGTCGATCTGCTCACCCACGACCCGCGCGATGATCCCATCGACGGTCTCCCAGCTGCTGCGCAGCAGCGTGCTGATCGTGGTCTTGTCGGTGTGCTGGGCCAGCCAGGCCACCACATCCTCGAAGTCGCGGCTGTGCCGGGCCCTGGGCCGGGCCCACGGCACCTGCTCAGTGCGCACCCGACCACAGGCTCGGCAGTCCAGCCGGCGCACCTGCGCCTGCAGCCACACCTTCGACCTTCCCCAGTCCAGGTGCCGCCACCGGCGCACCGACCGGTCATAGCTGCCCGTGCCGCGCCTGCCACACGGACACACCGGCCGGGCGCGGCGGCGGCCAAGCCCCAGCACCAGCCCGTCCTCAGCGAACTCCACGCTGGCCACCCACGCCCCGGGAAGGTCCAACATCTTGTTGAATGCCGTTGTGACGCGCACGTGACTGACCCCTCGCTCGACCGCCTTCGACAGCCTCGAACGTAGGACCCCCAGTCCGTGCGCGCCACGCACCCCCAGCCACAGCCCGAATCCCCCACAGAACCAAGCAAACCGCTCCTCAAACCCGGGTCAACCGACCCACAGAAAGCCGAGGAGAACCGAATCCTCCACCGATGAATTGGCGTGGGTGGATCAGGGCTAAAAGGGACGGTCAACGTCTGGATGCATCTGGATGCAGGCCCGGCCCTGAACACGGGGACGCCCTGAGCTTGTCGCCGGGATTTCCCCAAACCGGTCACCTGCTCGACCGCGAATACCTAGCATGGCCGGTGTCAGCCCGGGGAGTGTGCCAGCGCTCGTCCGGGGTGGGGGAGCGGGGACTTGTGTGGGGGAACCGGACATGAGTTGTGTCAGGCTGCTGTCCAGCCGTAGCAGGGAGACGTCGCGGCATACGCGCAGGCCCTTCGGTGGGGGTGGCCGGTCATGAGTCGGCGAGGTGTCTTGCTCGATCGGGACGGCACCATCATCGTCGACAGCGGCTACGTGGGGGCCGTCGAGGACGTCGTGTTCCTCGACGGGGCCATCGCCGCGATCGCCCGGCTCAACGCCGCCGGCATCCCCGTCGCCGTGGTGACGAACCAGTCCGGCGTCGCTCGGGGGATGTACGACCTCGCGGACGTCGAGCTCGTGCACAAGTACATGGCCGCGGAGCTCGCCCGCTCCGGGGCGCACGTCGACGAGTGGCTGTTCTGCCCCTACCACCCGGACGGGATGGTTCGCGCGTTCGCCCGGTTCAGCTCCGACCGCAAGCCGGGGCCGGGAATGGCGCTCGCTGCAGCGGACTTGCTCGATCTCGATCTCGCGTCGTCCTGGGTGGTCGGAGACAGCGCCTGCGACATCGGCATGGCGCAGGCGGTGGGGGCACGCCCGTTCCTGATCAGCGCCGGGCCGGAAACACCCCCGGGCCCCGGCGTCGATGTGGTGCCGAGCCTCGCCGCGGCGGTGGACGCCATCCTCGCCGAGCACGCGCTGGCCGGGCCGGCATCCTCGCCGGGAGCTGTGTTCCCGGCACGTCGCTACGACGACGGTGGGAGCTTCGCCACAGAGTATGCGCGCGAGCTCGACCGCGCCATGACCAGCGTGGCGCCCGCGCAGTTCCACGCGGCCGCTGAGGTGCTGCGCGGCGCCTACGAGCGCGACTCGACGGTCTTCTCCTGCGGCAACGGCGGGTCGGCGTCGATCGCGAACCACTTCCAGTGCGACCACGTCAAGGGGGTCCGGGTCGGCACCGGCCTGCTCACGCGGGTCCACAGCCTGAGCACCAACATGGAGATCCTCAGCGCCATCGCCAACGACATCGGCTACGAGCGGGTCTTCGACTTCCAGCTCGAGTCCCAGGCCAGGCCGGAGATGTGCTGGTGGCCGTCTCGTCCTCGGGTCGCTCGCCAAACATCGTCCGTGCACTGGAGTGGTGTGCCGCGAACGGGGTCCAGACGTTGCGCTCACCGGCTTCACCGGTGGGCCGGCACGGGAGCTGGCGACCGTGTCGATCCACGTCGACTCGCGCAACTACGGCATCGTCGAGGATGCCCACCAGGCCTGCATGCACGTGCTCGCGCAGTACGTACGGCAGTCGCTCATGCCGAGCGGTGACATTGCGGCGGCGGTGTTCTGAACCCATGCGCATCGCCATCAACCTGCTCACGGACGACCCGGACCATCCGTCGGGCGCCCACTGGTTCTGGACGAGGGTCATCCCCGAGATGGTGCAGCTCCTCACCGAGGGCGAGGAGCTGCACCTCGTGGTCAGCCGCCGGTCCAAGGCCACTCATCGGGGCTACGGGGACGGGGTCGGGTACATCACCTTCCCGTGGTCGAACGAGCGCCGGAACCTGCGGACGCTCAGCGAGCATGTGTACGCGCCGGTGCGTCTTCCCGTCGGCAGGGTCGACGTGTTCAGCACCCTGATCGCGCCACTGGTCAAGCCCGCGCCGTCGCTCGTCGCGCACTTCAAGACGATGCACGCGTTCACCGCTCCCGAGGCGATCAGCCCTGCAGCCCGGCTGTACCGGCGGATCGGCTACCCCCGGACGGCGAAGGTGGCGGACGCCATCATCATCAACTCCGAGAGCCTGCGCGCCGAGGTCGAGAAGCACCTCGACGTGGACCCGGCTAAGCTCAGGCTCATCCCCGAGGCCGTCGACCACGACCTGTTCCGCCCGGGCGACCCGGCCGAGGCTGCTCGTCGGCTGCGACTGCGTCACGGGATCGACCGGCCGTTCGTGCTCTTCGTCTCGTCGCTGTGGCCGTACAAGAACTGCGACGGGCTGCTGCGCGCGTTCGCCGCCGCCAAGCCCGACCTGCCGGGGCACGACCTGGTCGTTGTCGGCCCGGGCAGGGACACCGAGTACGTGGCCGAGCTGCACGCGCTGGCGGACCGGCTCGGCATCGCACCGGACGTCAAGTGGGTCGGCGGCGTGGCCCATCGAGGAGACCGTCGACTTCTACCGGGCCGCGGACGTCTTCGTCTACCCGTCCCACAACGAGACCTTCGGGCTGCCGATCCTCGAGGCCATGGCCTGTGGATGCACCGTCGTGACGTCGGACCGCAGCGCCATGCCCGAGACTGCGGGCGGGGCCGCCCTGCTCGCCGACCCCGAGGACCCGCGGTCCATCGCGTCGGCCATCGCGCGCGCCTGCGCCGGGGAGGTTGACCTCCGCTCGCGCGGGCTGGTCCGCGCTGCCCAGTTCACGTGGGCCGCGACGGCCAAGCAGACCCTCGAGGTCTACCGCGAGGTGCACGCGAACCGGAAGGGGCGCACGGTGAAGATCCTCGTCACCGGAGGAGCGGGCTTCATCGGCTCCCACACGAGCGACCGGCTCGTCCAGCTCGGCCACGACGTCGTCGTCCTGGACGCGCTGACCGCGCCGGTGCACCGCGACGGCACACCCAACTACGTAACACCTGGTGCCGAGCTCTGGGTGGGTGACGTCCGCAACCGTGACCTGCTGGCCAACCTCCTGCGCAGGGTCGACGCCGTCTACCACTTCGCGGCGTACCAGGACTACCTGACCGACTTCTCCCGCTTCTCGTCGGTGAACGTCGTCTCGACCGCGCTCATCTACGAGATCGCCGTGCAGGAGGGACTCGACCTCCAGCGCGTCGTCGTCGCCTCGTCGCAGTCGGCCATGGGTGAGGGGCTCTACCGCTGCCCGACCGACGGCCCGCAGCTGCCGGATATGCGCCCGGAGCCGGCTCTGGTCCGTGCCCAGTGGGACCACCGCTGCCCCGTGTGCGGAGGCCCGCTCGAGATGCTGCTCACCCCTGAGAGCGTGTCGAACCCGCAGAACGCTTACGGGATGTCCAAGTACGGCGAGGAGATGGTGGCGACCAACCTCGGCCGGCGCTATGACATCCCGACCGTGGCACTGCGGTACAGCATCGTCCAGGGCCCGCGCCAGTCGATCTACAACGCGTACTCGGGTGCCTGCCGCATCTTCAACCTCCACTATCTCCTCGGCAGCGCGCCCGTGCTCTACGAGGACGGTCGGATGGTCCGCGACTACGTGAACATCCACGACGTCGTCGACGCGAACGAGCTGGTGCTCACCGACGAGCGCGCCGTGGGCCGGGTGTTCAACGTCGGAGGCGGCACGGCATTCACCACCGCCGAGTTCGCGCAGGTCGTGCGCGGCCACTACCGGTCGGACCTGGAGCCCAGGGTGAGCGGCGAGTACCGCTTCGGCGACACGAGGCACATCCACTCGGACGTCTCGGCCCTGCGCGCGCTGGGCTGGGAGCCGGCGCGGACCCCGGCAGACTCCGTGGCCGAGTATGCCGAATGGCTCAAGGGGATGCCTGGCCTGGACCAGGTGCTCTCCGACGCCGACGCGAAGATGCGCCGGATGGGGGTCGTCAGGCAGGCGAACGGATGAAGGCGTTCCTGCTCGCGGCGGGTCTGGGACCAGGCTTCGGCCCGCTCACGGACACCGTGCCAAAGTGCCTCGTGCCCATCGACGGGGTCCCGCTGCTGGACATCTGGCTCGACCAGCTCGCGGCCGCGGGGGTTGACGAGGTGCTCGTCAACCTGCATCACCTCCCCGAACTCGTCACGCGGCACCTGTCGAACCGCCCGCTGCCGGTGGCGGTGCGGACGTCGTACGAGCCGACGCTTCTCGGCAGCGCGGGCACCCTGCGCGCGAACCGGGACTTCGTCGCCGCCGAGGACATGTTCCTCGCGGTCAACGCCGACAACCTCACCGACTTCGACCTGCGGCTCCTCGTCGAGCGAACAGCGGGCCTCGGGTGCGGTGGCGACCCTCGCGCTGTTCCGGGCCACCGACCCGCGAAGCTGCGGGATCGTCGAGCTGCGTGACGGCGTTGTGGGCTCGTTCGAGGAGAAGCCCGAGAACCCACGCTGCGATCTGGCCAACGCAGGTCTCTACGCCTTCACCCCGGCCGTCCTCGACGTGATCGACGGGCCAGTGCCGGCGACATCGGCGGGCACGTCCTGCCGCGGCTGGTCGGCCGGGCCCGGGGCATGAGCATCGGCGACGCCTACCTCGTGGATGTCGGGACGCACGAGGCGCTCGAGCGGGCGCGACGCGAGTGGCCGGAGAGGGGAGCCGCATGATCATCACCCAGACGCCGCTTCGGGTCGGGCTCGTCGGTGGAGGCACTGACCTCCCGAGCTACTACCGCGAGCACGGGGGGCGGGTGCTCAACGCCGCGATCGACAAGTACATCTACGTGGTGGTGAAGCAGCGCTTCGACGACGACATCTACGTCAACTACTCCCGCAAGGAGATCGTCTCCCGGGTGGCCGACGTCGAGCACGACCTCGTGCGCGAGGCCATGAACATGACCGGCGTGCGCGGCGGCGTCGAGATCACCACCCTCGCCGACATCCCCTCAGCGGGCTCCGGGCTCGGGTCGTCCTCTGCGGTGACCGTCGGGCTGCTGCACGCGCTCTTCGCCTACCAGGGGCGGCAGGTGTCCGCCGAGGAGCTCGCCGACCGTGCCTGCACGATCGAGATCGACCGATGCGGCAAGCCGATCGGGAAACAGGACCAGTACGCCGCGGCCTTCGGCGGCATCTGCGACCTGAGGTTCGGGCCCGGGGACCGGGTCGCCGTCGACCAGATCCGGCTCCCGGCCGCGTCCCAGCGTCAGCTCCAGGGCGAGCTCATGCTCTTCTACACCGGCATCACCCGGGTGGCCGACACGATCCTCGGGGAGCAGAACGCCAACATGGCAGCGAAGCTGACCCAGCTCGCACCATCTCCGGGACCTCGCTGGAGAGGCAGCCGACGGTCTGCGCGCCGGGGACGTCGAGTCCGTGGGGGTGGCGATGAACAAGAGCTGGGAGGCCAAGCGCCAGCTCGCCTCCGGGATCTCCACCGCCCAGCTCGACGACGCCGTGGAGGGCGCTCTCGCGGCCGGGGCGACGGGCGCCAAGGTCACCGGGGCCGGCGGAGGCGGGTTCGTCCTCGTCTGCTGCCCGGCCGAACGCCAGGCAGCGGTGCGGGCCGCGCTGGCGCCGATGAAGGACCTACCCATCTCGATCGACCCCTACGGCTCCCGGGTCATCTTCAACGTCCACCGTGAGATATGGAGCTGACCAGGGTGCGGCGAGAAACGGACGCTCCGAGCGCGGGGGCAGGGCTAGGTTCGGCCGCGACCGCCCTGCGCGACCCGGCGACCCGGGCTGAGCGCGTGGATGATGCCCGCCCGTTCGCCGAGCAGCCGATCATCATCGCGACGGTGGCCCGGGAGCGAGGGATCACCGGTGTGCACACCCACGTGCGGCAGCTGCGGAAGTACCTCGACCGACCGGGGCGCCCGCCGAGCTTGTGACCCCGCACACGTGGGCGCACGGGGGACGACGTTGGCGCAAGCTGGTGCTCCTCCCGCTCTTCGGGGTCCGGGTCGTCGCTCGAGCGGTTGTGGGGACCGGCGAACGTCTGGTGGTACCGCAGCTCGCACGAGTACTTCCTGAGAGTGGCGTTGGCCGAACGGCTTGCGGACGAGGGGCCCTGCGTGGTGTACGCCCAGTGTCCGGTCTCGGCACGGGCCGCGCTGGCGGCACGGACCGGGGCGCACCAGCGCGTGGTGCTCGCCGTCCACTTCCGCATCTCCCAGGCCGACGAGTGGGCGGACAAGGGGCAGATCCCGCGCGATGGCCGGACCTACCGGGCCATTCGCGCGACCGAGCGGGAGGTGGTCCCCGCGGTCGACGGACTCGTGTTCGTCTCCGAGTGGGCGCGATCTGCCCTGCGGGCATGGCTGCCGGAGGCGGACCTGTCGCCGGGCACCGTCGTGCCGAACTTCGTGAACGTGCCCCGGCACGGCGGGTGCCCGAGGCGACGGGGGCGACCTCGTGTCGATCGGCAACCTCGAGGCGGTGAAGAACCACCGGTACCTCCTGCGGGTCCTCGCGGCCGCCCGCGACTCGGGTCACACCTACACCCTGGACGTGTTCGGGGAGGGCGTCGAGCGTGCCCGTCTGGTCGCCCTGGCCGACGAGCTGGGTGTGGGGGACCAGGTGCGTCTCCACGGGTTCCGAACTGACGTCCAGGACCGGCTGCCCTCCTACCGCGCCTACGTCCACGCGTCGTACTCGGAGTCGTCCTCCCTCGCGATCATGGAGGCCATGGCGGCCGGCCTGCCGGTCGTCTCGAGCACGGCTGGAGCGCTGAGCGAGCTCTTCGACGACCCCGCACAGGGGCGGTTCTGGCCGATCGACGACGTCGACCGGGCCGCTCGGATCCTCGTGACCTTGATGGAGGCCCCCGACGAGCTCGATCGCGCCGGGAAGGCGGCCAGGGACAAGTTCAGTGAGGACTACGACGCCGACGTCGTGGCGCCCCGGCTGCTCCGGTTCCTCCGCTCGGGGCCGTCCGCGGTCTGACGTGAGTTCCGCAGCTGGTAGGGATTCGAGAGGGTCTGGTGGGGAGTCTGTGCAGGTGACGTGCTTGTGGGGTGGCGATTGCGGCGGGCGGCTGTAGGCACACATCTTGCAGGGTGTTTCGCGCCTGATTTAGGGTTGTTTGATCGTTGACATGTAGGCATGTACCTGCGAGAGACCCGGCGGCGGAATCCGGGACGGGTCGACGATTTCGTACCTGCAGCTGGCGCAACGAGCGCCATACGCTCACCGGGCACCGACCAGGCGAAGGTGATCCACAGCTTCGGCCGGGCCGACAGCGAGGATCGGGCGGCGCTGGCCCGGTTGGTGCTCTCGATCTCGCGGTTTCGGGGGCCTAGAGCAGGCGGCGGCGGGGCGGACGTGCGCGTGCTGGACTGCCGCCGGTTGGGCGGGGCATGGTGCTGGATCAACTGTGGGCTCGGCTGGGGATCGGTGCGGCGATCCGTCAGTCGCCCAGGCGCTTAAGGTCCACGGCGCCTTGGCCGAGCGGGTGATCTTCGCGCTGGTGGCCCGAATAGGCGTTGGAGCCGGGCTCAAACTGGCGTGCACCAAATGGGTGGCGGAGCGGGTGTTCATCGAACATCTGCCGAGGTTCAGCGACGATCAGGCCTATCGGGCGATGGACTTTCTGCTGGACGCTTAGGAGTAGGAGTAGATCGCCGCCGAGGCGTTCGCCTCGGTGGCCAC
This sequence comes from uncultured Actinomycetota bacterium, assembly GCA_963724925.1. Lineage (GTDB taxonomy): Bacteria > Actinomycetota > Actinomycetes > Actinomycetales > Dermatophilaceae > Phosphoribacter. The sequence continues at coordinate 32,772 of CAVRXF010000029.1, forward strand.
CCCGCTCAACCTGGAAGTCGACTCGGTCTTTGTGGACACCACCAGCACGTATTCGGCACCTGCACGTACCCGAGGACCTGGGCGACGCGCTGCGAGAATACGATCTCTCGACGGCAGCGACGAGCAGGTCCTTGGTGCCGGCCGGGGCTGGCATGCGGGCGTTCGGGCATTCTGAGAATCACCGCAGGCTACTGCCGCAGGTGATGATCGCGGTAGCGGTCACCCGCGATGGGGTGCCGATCCGATTCTGGACGCTCCCGGCGATGACACCGCCGACACCGGCATCATCCGCCGAGTCAAGGACGATCTGGCCGGGTGGAACCTGCACCGGATGGTGTGGATGGCCGACCGCGGCTCCGCCTCCGCTGACCACGAACCGGGCCTACCTGAGCCGCGGCGGCGGGCACTACACCCCGCCGAGAAGCTGCGCCGCAGCAACACCGAGGCCACCGCCGCGTTGGCCCGTCCGGGCGCTTCCACAAGGTGGCCGGCACCCTGCGGGTCGGAGAGGTCCAAGGTGGGTTCCGGGGTGGGGACGACGACGGCGGGGCTCGGGGGCGCGGTCCGGCATGCAACACCCCGAACAATCCGAGCGGGACGCGGCCGTGCGGGCCAACCTGATCACCCACCTGCGCAAGCTCATCGAGGGCTCCGACACCTGGACGCCCCGCCGCCGCGGCGAACTGGTCGGCAGGCCCAAGGCCAAGCCCGGGCTGCGCCGCACCGCCAGCGGGCTGCTCTGCGTTGACGCCGCGGCGGCCGCCCGCGAGGCGCACCTGGACGGCGAATGGCTGTCGCACTTCCGATGCCACTCTCACCACGCAGGATCTGGCCGACGCGTACAAGCAGCTGATCGCCGTCGAGGCCGGTTGGCGGGACCTGAAGAGCTCCCTCGGGCTGCGGCCGGTGCACCAGCGGCGCGAGGACCGCATCCGCGGGCACTTCCAACTGTGCTTGCTGGCCCTGCTGTTGATCCGGGTCATCGAGAACCGCACCGGCCACCCCTTGCGCGCCACCCGCCATGAACCGGACCGGATGCACCTGGTTACCTGGCCACCGGCGACGGCGCCCAACGCAGCCGACCACCCCCACACAGCGCACCCCGCTGAACGCCCTGAAACGGTCCAGCGCCCCGCGTCTACGCCTTCACCCCCGTCACCGACACCACCGCCAGCGACCAGGACTGACCAGCCGGCGCGGCCCACCCCGCCGCAGGACGGCCGGTAGTAACAGGACATCGTCCGCCGATCTCGGCATCATCGCAGGTCAACCTGCCATTTCACGGAATCATGTGCCCACCAACTGCGCATCCGGTCTGAGCGTACGGCGCCGGGTCACTCGACGGACGCGGACAGCGAGGCGCGCGGCCGGTGTGCGCGACGGCGCAGACCGAGGCGGCTCATGCCGGCGACGAGCGCGAGAGCCAACAACATGCCCCCGAACACGTCCGTGGCCCAGTGGGCCGCCGCGACCATGAGCGCGGCCGTCATGAGACCGGCCGCAGCCACGACCGGTGTCCACAGCCACCACCGGACCTTCGGGGTCGTGACGAGCAGACAGGCCGCCGTACACACCACGACGGCGATGATGTGGCCCGAGGGGTAGCTGCCTCCGCTGGGGGTCACGTACCCGTGCGGATCGGGACGCTCGATGGCGAACTTGACCGCAGCGCTGACCACCACCGTCGTCCCGGTGAGCGCCGCGCCGAACACGGCCGGCCACCATGAGCGCCGCCACAGCGACATGGCGACCGAGGTCGCCGCCAGGAGGAGGAACATCCGCTCGGGGTCGAGACGCGACATCCACGGGCTGTAGCGCTGCTGGGTGTCGCCCCAGCCGTCGTTCGGGCGCAGGTAGTGGACCGACCGCCAGTCGAGGGACTGCGTCACCCCAGTGACGACGAGCACGGTGACTACGACGAAGGCCAGGGCGAAGCTCAGCGCCAGCCACGTTGGCCACTGCACGGCGCTGAACCACCGAGATGGGCCGGGGAAGGTCGCAGCCACTCCCGGTCCCCCTCGGCCGATGCCCGGTCCCCAAGCGGTGCCAGCATGGGCCCATGGTCCTACAAGTGAGGCGACCCTGCGAGCCGGCCCACAATCTGAAACGGGCGAAGTTCGGCACGGGGGCCGCCGTCGGGGCGCCTCGAGTGGACGCCGCGATCCGCCTGTGGGCCCGCTGCGCGACGAGCGAGTGGAGCTGGCCTGGCCCGGACCAGGTGCTCCGACGCCGACGCGAAGATGCGCCGGATGGGGGCCGTCAGGCAGGGGAACGCATGAAGGCGTTCCTGCTCGCGGCGGGTGTCGCTACCGACCAAGGGTCGCTAGTGGCGGCCGGATAGCAACCGCCACCTACGGGGTCGCGTAGCGGCTCAGCCGTAGGTGCTCCCCGCGTCCTGCCCGAAACCGGAGTCGCAGCTACCGCTCGCAATCTCGTCGCTGCCGGTGCACTTATCGGTGGCCGGATCCTGCCAGGTCGAGAATGTCAACGGATAGTCCGTGTTGCTCTGTGCCCAACCCATGAAGTGCCACGGGCCCTGGTAGCTGTTGTTGTAGAAGGTGTTCCCCTGGTTGAACGTAATATTCGTCGCGACCGTCGAATTGTCGTACGGGGATGTCACCCCGTAGTTGGCGAACACCCCGTTCACGCCGCAGGCTTTATCGACGCTGCAGTCGCTCACCCGCGCGGGGTCAAGCTGGAAAGTATTGTCGTGAATCTTGACGTTCTTCGTCAACCAGCGACAGTCCTTGAAGTAGTTCGGATTGACGTAGGACTCGCTGGCCTTACTCGCGTCCCCGAGGCCCGCGGCACAACTGCTGGCAGTGATCCGCGATGGATCGACCAGCGTGCATTCCACGGTCGGAAGGCCATGGGAACAGAATCGATCCGCGTTCTCCCACAGGACCACACCGCTCCAGTTGTCCATGAACAGGTTATCGGCAATGTCGGCGCTGCTGTTGAAGTTGTTGCCGGTCGGCGAGCTGACACGGGAGTCGGCGCCCGACTCGGAATATAGACTGCGGCCGTCGGGAATCCTGGGTTTCCGGGTCCGGCGCCGACACCGTTGTGAAAGAAGACGTTGTTGGTGATCCTAAAGTTGTAGCTGACCTCGTACATGACGCCTGGGCCGGAGTTGTTCTCGATCCAGTTGCCGTCGAACAAGAATCCGACATTATTGGTGTCCGCCCACAGGCCGATCCCAAGGTTGTCATGGACGTAGTTGTTGCGGACGGTGACATCGTAAGCACCCCAGAACTTGCCGCCGCCGCTGCAACCACAGCCTTCCCACCCGACCGTGGCCTCGGTGTTCGCTGTGTTGTTTCCGGAGATCTCGTTGCTGTCGAGCAGTGCGTGGGTCGGCGCGTCATGGTCGGACGCTACCTGGAAACCGTACTGCCCATTCTTCGTCAGACAGTTGAAGCTGACCACGTTCCTCGTCCCAGCAAAGAGCGGTGTGCCCATAAGGGTCATGGTGTTGTAGCTCATCGTCCAGTCGGCACTGCCGTTGTGGTTTACCGAACTCTGGTCGTGCGGCGTCGCGAAGTTGCGGATCGTGAGATGTTTGATGGTGACATTTCTGGCGTAGCCCCCGAAGGCGGTCTCGTTTACTCCCTGACCGTCGAGGACGGCGCCCGGCGCGCCGATAAACGTCGTGTTGCTGCCTGGTTGGATCTGATCGTACTGACCGTCGCCGATGGTGTGGACACCGGGCGCGAACCAGAAGGTCTTGTTGTCCGCCGAGAAGCCACCCACCCAGTTCGGGGTCAGGCCCGAGTTGTCCCCCGCCGGAACGATGACAGCGCCGGGGGGCGCGCTCGCCGGACCGTCGAGCAACGCGGCGTCACCACAGACGGCAGTTGGGCGCTGCGAAACGACGTGGGTTTCTGCGCTCGGTTCCGAGCCGCCCGGGACCCGTGTGACATCGGCACCGAGCGTCAGGAGCCCGGCGAAGACGACTGCGCCGCCGATGGCCCCTGCGATGATCTTGGTAACCTTTGGTGTCCTCATGTGGAAGCCGGTCCTGGCTCGGTCGACGCGGGTGTGTCCGAGGGATGGTTCCATCCGAAGCGCCCATCTCGGTGCTCCGGCCATCGACGTGCGCTACGCACGGGCGCCTCTGGTGCGGCTCGCTTGACCTGCAGGGTCAGCCCTTCGTGCGCCCACGACCAGGCCCTGGGTACTGCGACCCTGGTGGGCGTGAGTTCGGTCCAGGACCGGCGAACCCACCCGAGTTCGGCCCCCTGAGCAGTTCGCCCCCCCGTAACCACTGCACCGGTTCTGCCGATGTCCGCTACCCGCCGGCGAAGACGACGTCGACCCAGCAGTTTCGAGGCGTTGTACGTGTTGCCCGGGGAAGCTGCTGCTCGTCCCGTACGCACAAACCCCGTTCCCGCCGTCGACCCCGTCCTTGAGAGCGCGTAACGGAGTTGAGTCCACCCCGGCCAAGGCAAAGTACCCGCCGTCACCGGCATAGTTGCCGTTCGGCGGCGCGAAGTGCGACACCACATAACGTCGTGTCCGCCTGGATCGACACCGGCGTCGAGAACGTCGCCTGCTGCCAGCCCGTGGACGACTCGTTCGTGAAGGTCACCGACGCCAGCTTCGTCCCCGACGCCGTCCACAAACTCCCCACATGCGCGCCCGTGTTCCCGCTCCTCTCTTGTAGACCCAGTAGAACCGGACACCAGTGACCTGACCAGCCACATCGGAACGGAACCCCATCCCAGCTCACCGACCCCGAGTCAGCGACACTCGGACTGGCCGGCGTCGCCGACGAAGCCCATAGCAAACATGCCAGACACGTCCCTGCCGACGGAGTCACCGCATCCGACGCAGCCGACGCAGGACCGATACCCACCGCGTTCGTGGCCGTCCCCGTGAACGTATACGCTGTCCCGTTCGCCAACCTCGACACCGTCGTCGACGCCCCCGGCGGAGATCCCGACACCGTCTTCGACGCCTGAGCCGTCGACCCCAAATACGGCGTCACCGTGTACGAGGTGATCACACTCCCAACATCCGACGGAGCCATTTACGATACCACCGCAGACCATCACGGGTCTGGGAGTGATGCTCCCTTCTATGCGTTGTCAAGCGGCCCGGGGCCAGCGTCGGTAGCGTTCGGCGAAGTCGTCGTCGCGGCGGCGGCCGAGTTCGAGTTCTCCGACTCGGGGAGGGTCACACGTGTAGGGCTGCGGCGACGGTGGTGAGGGTGATGTTCTTGGCTCGGCGGGCGGGTCGCAGGTCGGTGTAGTCGGGCACGGCGCAGTGACCGGTGAGGGCGGCGAAGACCTCACGGGCACCTTTGGGGGCTCCACGGACCTGTCACTCACATAGCGTCTAATTGCTGCGCAACCACGATGGCTGGGGCGGCGGCGTTAACCATTGGTACCGCGTCACTGTTTGCCCCTGCGTCGGCATGCCGGACGGAGTCAGCCGGCGGGCGAGCCTCGGCGCTGAGTCGGTCCTTCCCGAGAACGTAGGCTGATGGGTGGTACTCGCGACCCGCGAGGAGCCGTGCTGAGTCTGCTTTGTCTGGACGAATCCTGACCGATGACTAGATTCCCCGACCATCGACTGAACATCGTCACTCGGGCATGGCTCGCGTCTCCCAGGCCCCTAGTCGCTGGCGACAGGCGCCAGCCGGTGGCCGAGGTCTACGCGTCCTCCGGATCTCATTCCGCGGTGCTGGCGGCAGTGGCAGCTGCGGGAGCGTCCGATCCGGCGCGTCAACCGACACAAGAGCCCGCAGTCGCGGCAGCAGGAAACGCGGGGCGGTCCCCGATTCTCGCGATCATGGCGACGACGCGCGAGGCCGAGGACCTCACCCAAGCGCTCGGCTGCTACCTCGGCCCCGAACGCGTCGCCGACTTCCCCAGCTGGGAGACCCTGCCGCACGAGCGGCTCAGCCCGCGCAGCGACACCGTCGGCCGCCGGCTGGCCGTGCTGCGCCGGCTGCCCCACCCCGAGCGCGGCGACCCGGCACTACGGCGCCGCTGCAGGTCGTCGTCGCCCCGGTCCGCTCGGTGCTCCAGCCGCAGGTCAAGGGCCTGGGCGACCTCGAGCCGGTCGAGCTCCAGGCCGGCGACGAGCGTCCCGCTCGACGACGTCGTCGAGGCCCTCGCCGACGCGGCCTACACCCGCGTCGACCTGGTCGAGCGGCGCGGCGAGTTCGCGGTGCGCGGCGGCATCGTCGACGTCTTCCCGCCGACCGAGGAGCACCCGCTCCGGGTGGAGTTCTGGGGCGACACGGTCGAGGAGATCCGCTGGTTCGCGGTCGCCGACCAGCGCAGCCTCGAGATCGCCGAGCACGGGCTCTGGGCGCCGCCGTGCCGCGAGCTGCTGCTCACCGACGAGGTGCGCGAGCGGGCCGCGGCGCTCGCCGACCAGCTCCCCGGTGTCGCCGAGATGCTCGACAAGATCGCCGAGGGCATCGCCGTCGAGGGCATGGAGTCGCTGGCCCCGGCGCTGGTCGACGGCATGGAGATCCTGCTCGACCTGCTGCCCGACGGCACCGCTCGTCGTCCTGCGACCCCGAGCGGGTGCGCACCCGCGCCCACGACCTGGTCGCCACCAGCGAGGAGTTCCTCGAGCGCCGGCTGGGCCAACGCCGCGGCCGGCAACGCCGTGCCCGATCGACCTGCAGGTCGGTGCTCGGCACCGCGTCGTACCGGACCCTCGCCGAGCTGCGCGAGCACGCCCGCGAGCCTCGGCATGCCGTGGTGGACCTCACGCCCTTCGCACCGACGCCGAGCTCGCCGACGACGACCGACGACGCGACGAGCGCCTCGACCTCGGCATCGAGCGACGTGCCCAGCCGTTCCGCGGCGACACCGACGCGGCCGTCGCCGACATCGCGCCGGCTGGGTGCGCCGACGGCTGGACGGTCGCTGGTCGTCACCGCGGGCCACGGCCTGGCCCAGCGCATGGTCGAGGTGCTGGGCGAGCACGACGTCGCCGCGCCGGCTGGTCGCCGACGACGCCGACCCGAGCCGGGCGCTGCGTCACGGTCACCACCGGCACGCTCGGCCACGGCTTCGTCGCCGCCCGCGCGCGGCTGGCCGTGCTCACCGAGACGACCTCACCGGCCAGCCGGCGGCCACGGCACGTCCACCAAGGACATGCGGCGGATGCCGTCGCGGCGCCGCAACCAGGTCGACCCGCTCGCAGCTGAAGCCCGGCGACTACGTCGTCCACGAGCAGCACGGCGTCGGCCGGTTCGTCGAGATGGGGCAGCGCAAGGTCGGCGGCGCCACCCGCGAGTACCTCGTCCTCGAGTACGCGCGCGTCCAAGCGCGGCCAGCCCGGCGACCGGCTCTACGTGCCGACCGACCAGCTCGACCAGGTCACCCGCTACGTCGGCGGCGAGCAGCCCACCCTCGACCGGCTCGGCGGCTCCGACTGGGCCAAGACCAAGGGCCGGCGCCAAGCGCTACGTCAAGCAGATCGCCGCCGAGCTGATCAAGCTCTACGCCGCCCGGCAGGCGACCGCAGGGCCACGCGTTCGGCGCCCGACACCCCGTGGCAGCGCGAGCTCGAGGACGCCTTCCCGTTCGTCGAGACCCCCGACCAGCTGAGCACGCATCGACGAGGTCAAGGCCGACATGGAGCGGCTCGGTGCCCGATGGACCGGCTGATCTGCGGCGACGTCGGCTACGGCAAGACCGAGATCGCGGTGCGCGCGGCGTTCAAGGCGGTCCAGGACGGCAAGCAGGTCGCCGTCCTCGTGCCGACCACGCTGCTCGTGCAGCAGCACCTCCAGACCTTCGCCGAGCGGTACGCGCGGCTTCCCGGTCGACGTCGAAGGCGCTGTCGCCGCTTCCAGACCGACACGGAGGCCAGGGACGGTCATCGACGGGCCTGGCCGACGGCACGGTCGACATCGTCATCGGCACCCACCGGCTGCTCGGCACCGACATGCGGTTCAAGGACCTCGGCCTGGTCGTCGTCGACGAGGAGCAGCGCTTCGGCGTCGAGCACAAGGAGCAGCTGAAGGCGCTGCGCACCACCGTCGACGTGCTGTCGATGTCGGCCACGCCGATCCCGCGCACGCTGGAGATGGCGATCACCGGCATCCGCGAGATGTCGACGATCGCCACCCCGCCGGAGGAGCGCCACCCGGTGCTGACCTACGTCGGCGCCTACGAGGAGAAGCAGATCACCGCGGCGATCCGCCGCGAGCTGCTGCGCGAGGGCCAGGTCTTCTTCGTCCACAACCGGGTCGAGTCGATCGAGAAGGCCGCCGCCCGGCATCCGCGAGCTGGTGCCCGAGGCGCGGGTCGCCGTCGCCCACGGCCAGATGGGCGAGCACCAGCTCGAGCAGGTGATGCTCGACTTCTGGGAGAAGCGCTTCGACGTGCTGGTCTGCACGACGATCGTCGAGTCCGGCCTCGACATCTCCAACGCCAACACCCTGATCATCGAGCGCGCCGACACGCTCGGCCTCTCCCAGCTGCACCAGCTGCGCGGCCGGGTCGGCCGCGGCCGCGAGCGCGCCTACGCCTACTTCCTCTACCCGCCCGAGAAGCCGCTCACCGAGACCGCCCACGACCGGCTGCCGACCATCGCCAGCCACTCCGACCTCGGCGCCGGCATGCAGATCGCGATGAAGGACCTCGAGATCCGCGGCGCCGGCAACCTGCTCGGCGGCGAGCAGTCCGGCCACATCGCCGGCGTCGGCTTCGACCTCTACGTCCGGCTGGTCGGCGAGGCGGTCGCCGAGTTCCGCGGCGACGCCGACGACGCGCCCGACCGAGGTCAAGATCGAGCTGCCGGTCGACGCCCACCTGCCGCACGACTACATGCCGCAGCGAGCGGCTGCGGCTGGAGATGTACAAGAAGCTGGCCGCGGTCCAGACCGACGAGGCCAGCTCGACGAGATCGAGGCCGAGCTGCGTCGACCGCTACGGCGCGCCGCCCGAGCCGGTGCGCAACCTGCTCGAGGTGGCCCGCCTGCGCGTCGGTGGCGCGGGCCGCCGGCATCGGCGACGTCAGCCTGCAGGGCAACTACGTCCGGTTCGGGCCGGTCGACGCTGCGCGAGAGCCAGCAGCTGCGCCTGCAGCGGCTCTACCCGGGCTCGATCGTCAAGGACGCAGTCGCGCACGATGCTCGTCCCGAAGCCGATGACGGCCCGGGTCGGCGGGCGCGCCGCTGCGCGACACGGCGGTGCTGCGCTGGGCCAGCGAGCTTGTCGGCGCGGTCATGGGGGAGAATGTCGCGGATGCCGCGCGGCTCGCCGCCGCCGACGTCGCCGCCACCGGAAAGGACCCCCGATGACCGCACGCCGCATGGCTCGAGGCGCCGTCTGGCTGCTCGCCGCGCTCCTCCTGGCCACCGGCTGCACCGCCGCGCGGCTCCCCGGGGCGGCGGCCATCGTCGACGGCACGGCGATCACCTCCAAAGACGTCGCAACGGCGACGGAGCAGATCAACAGCGTCATCCCGGACACCAGTCAGAAGTTCACCGAGACCCAGACCGTCTACTGGCTGGTCATCGCCCCGTTCGTCAACGAGACGGCGGCGGCGACCGGCCGGTGGACTCCGGACACCGCCTACAACACGGTCCGCGCGGCCATCCCCGACCCGACGGACGCCACGACCGCGGTGCTCAAGGCCAAGTCGGCTGCCGACGTGCTCACCCAGGAGGACGTCCAGCAGGTCCTGGCCAAGATGGCCGCCGCCGACATCCAGATCGACCCCCGGTACGGCACCATCGACCCCAAGACCGGCGGGTGGTCCAAGCCCGACCCGAACTGGATCAAGCCCACGGCCACTCAGAGCCCGACTCCCTGACCGCGCGTGCCACCCGACCCGCCGGTGGTGCTGCGGACCGGTCCTTGGCGCGGGGCGGCACTGCTGACCGGCTCGGCCTGGCGCCTGCTGCATGGGGCGCGGCTCGTCCTCGGGCTGCGTGATGACCCGTATGCCGTTGGGCTGGCTGGCGAGGTGCCGGTCACCTTGGTCGACGGGGTCGAGGACCTCGCGGCGCGGCTTGCTGACGCGGACGGCACGACTGGCGCGGCCGAGGCGCTGCTTGCTGACACCGACGCCACGACTGGCACGGCCGAAGCCCGGCTTGCTGACACCGACCACGCGGGCTCGGTCGTGGTCCTGGACTCGGGGCACCTGGCCGAGCTCACGGCATACCTGGACCAGCACGCGGGGCTGGGAGCCGTGGTGGCCGGCGAGCCGCAGATCACCGGGCTCGGGCTGCTCGACGTGGTAGCCGTCATGGACCGGCTGCGCTCGCCCGGCGGCTGCCCCTGGGACGCCGAGCAGACGCACGCCTCGCTGCGGCCCTACCTACTCGAGGAGGCCCAGGAGGCGGCGGAGGCCATCGACTCCGGCGACCTGACGCACCTGGCCGAGGAGCTGGGCGACGTGCTGCTGCAGGTGGTGTTCCACGCCCGGCTCGGGCGGGAGGACGCCCGCGAGCCGTTCGACGTCGACGACGTCGCCGCGGGTCTGGTCGCCAAGCTGGTGCGGCGCCATCCGCACGTCTTCGGCGACGTCGTCGCCCACACGCCCGAGCAGGTCGCCGCCAACTGGGAGCGGATCAAGGCCGCCGAGAAGGCGCCATGACGCTGAAGGTCGGTCAGGCCGAGCCCGTAGTCACCGGAGGCTGAACGGCGGGTAGCGGTCGGTTACCAGCAGGGTTGCGTAGGCCTGGACGCGCAGCGCCCATCTGCCGACTCCGACCACGTAGTTGAACAGCCCTCGGGGGTAGCGGCCGGTGAACAAGATGGCAAACCAGGCGATAATTACCGCGAAGAACGCGCCGAGGAACAAAAAGGCCAGCACGACGTAGTGCGGGATGGCCAGGAACCACTTCACCAGGGGCAGCCACCGGTTGAGGTCCTGCGGAACATCCTCCGGGTAGTCGATGGCGATGTGGACCGACTGCTCCTCCACGGTCGACGGGTACTTGTCGGTCAGCAGGGCGAAATAGGCGCCGATCCGGTTGCTGAAGCGGGTGAACTCGAGGGCGAAGTCGAACCACCAGCGGGGGTAGCGCTGCCGGAACAGGATCATCAGCAGGGTCGCCGCGAACAGGCCGCCGACAATCCCACCGCCGCTCCTGCTGACCGTGGAGATCGTTTGACCAGCAGTGTTTATGACGGTCACCGTCGAGGTCGCCTGGGCGGACAGGAACCCCAGGACGATGGCGATCGGGATGACCCAGAAGATCCGGAAGAACGATGTCAAGCGGTCGAGCCGCTCCGGGTAGTCGATGTCGAGTCTCGCCGCGTACACGTCAGATTGGGTAACCATGGAACTCCCTTGCTGGGTTGGGGTGGATCTGCGCAATCCGGCCCTCGGAGAAGCAGATTGATCTCGGAGGGGTTCAAGGACCGGGCATCTGCCGGCATCGATAGGAGGGCTGACACCCTCGGCTCCATCGTTGTGCATTCGGTCCGGGCTGGCGAACCGAGAATACCACTTCAGTCACAGCAATCACATAGGCAACAGCCGCACGATGGAATTCCAGATCAACCACCGGATCCGGTGGTTGATCTGGAATTCGGTGCGCACCGGGTAGCCCGTGCGTCGGGGGGCGAGCACCCGGCATACCGGCGGCACGGCGCAGGTGGGGGTCAGCGGCCAGGGGCTAGGCTGGCGGCCAGGCGGCGAGCCGATCACTCTCAGTAAACCTCTCGTGGTAGGAGACAGTTGTGGCCAGCATCGAGGCAGTGGGCGCGCGCGAAATCCTCGACTCCCGAGGCAACCCGACCGTCGAGGTCGAGGTCGCCCTTGACGACGGCACGATCGCTCGCGCGGCGGTGCCGTCCGGCGCGTCAACGGGGGCGTTCGAGGCGAGCGAGCGCCGCGATGGTGAGTCGCGCTACCTCGGCAAGGGCGTGCAGAGGGCCGTCGACGCGGTGCTCGACGACATCAACCCGCGCCTGCTGGGCTTCGAGGCCAGCGAGCAGCGGCTCATCGACGCCGAGATGATCGCGCTCGACGGGTCCAAGAACAAGGAGACCCTCGGCGCAAACGCGATCCTCGGAGTGTCGCTGGCCGTGGCTCGTGCGGCGGCCGACTCGGCGGGCCTGCCGCTCTTCCGCTACGTCGGCGGCCCCAACGCCCACCTGCTGCCGGTGCCGATGATGAACATCCTCAACGGCGGCTCGCACGCCGACACCAACGTCGACATCCAGGAGTTCATGATCGCCCCGATCGGCGCGCCGACCTTCCGCGAGGCGCTGCGCTGGGGGGCCGAGGTCTACCACGCGCTCAAGAAGGTGCTGCACGACCGCGGCCTGGCCACGGGACTGGGCGACGAAGGCGGCTTTGCGCCAAACCTCGAGAGCAACCGCGCGGCCCTCGACGTCATCCTGGAAGCGATCGAGAAGGCCGGCTACCAGCCGGGCACCGACATCGCGCTCGCCCTCGACGTCGCGGCGTCGGAGTTCTACGAGGACGGCGCCTACCAGTTCGAAGGCGTCGCCAAGACCAGCGACGAGATGACCGACTACTACGCCGACCTGGTCGCCTCCTACCCCTTGGTCTCGATCGAGGACCCGATGGACGAGGAGGACTGGGCCGGCTGGAAGTCGATCACCGACCGGGTCGGCGACCAGGTCCAGATCGTCGGCGACGACCTGTTCGTCACCAACCCCGAGCGGCTGCAGCGCGGCATCGACACCCGCACCGCCAACGCCCTGCTCGTCAAGGTCAACCAGATCGGCTCGCTCACCGAGACGCTCGACGCGGTCGCCCTGGCGCACAACAACGGCTACCGCTGCATGATGAGCCACCGCTCCGGCGAGACCGAGGACACCACCATCGCCGACCTCGCTGTCGCCACCAACTGCGGCCAGATCAAGACCGGTGCGCCGGCCCGCTCGGAGCGGGTGGCCAAGTACAACCAGCTGCTGCGCATCGAGGAGGAGCTCGACGAGGCCGGCGAGTATGCCGGCGCCAAGGCTTTCCCTCGGTTCGCGGCCAAGCAGGGCTGAGCACAGCGGGCGACTGACGAGCGGTGCTGACGAGCGGTACGGAGCGGATGGCAGACACGGGAAAGCGGGCGGGCCGGGCGGCGGGAGCCGCTAGCGGCCGCAAGGCCCTCAGGCGTCCGGCGCGGCTTGGGCGCACCGCTCCGGTTGGCCGGCCCTCCTCGCGCACCGCCACCCGCCCGGGCACCCGGCCCGCACCTTCGGCACGGGCCAAGGACATCGCCGCCGCCCAGGCGCGCACCACGAGGGTGCGCTGGCTGGCCCTTGCCGTCATCGCGGTCGTGCTGGCCATCACGCTCGCCCCGACCGCCCGCTCGCTGATGCGCCAGCGCGCGGAGATCGCGGCCCTGCAGGACAAGGTCGCCCAGCAACAGCGCGACGTCGAGACGCTGCAAGCAGAGAACGAGCGGTGGGCCGACCCGGCATACGTAGAACAGCAGGCGCGCCAGCGGCTCAAGTTCGTCAAGGTGGGCGACCGGTCCTACACGGTCATCGACCCCGCGGAGGAGCAGACCAAGCTTCCCCCCGAGGCCACCGTGGCCGCGCCCAGCACGAGCGCAGACGCCCCGTGGTACGGCCGGATGTGGCAGTCCGCGCGCCTGGCGGACCAGCCGACGTCGGGCCTGGTGCCCGTTGCCAACCCGTGAGGGACCGTGCCCTCTGCGCCCCTGCGCCAGCGGAGTCGATGTGATACCGGAGCGGAAGTCGACCCGATATCACCTCGACCGGCGGTGGGGCGGCCGGCCCTCGGGAGTGGATGTGATACCGGAGCGGAAGTCGGCGCGGTATCACCTCGACCCGGAAGATGAGGCGCGGAAGGCGACGGCGGATCCAGTCGAGGGGCGTGTTGGCATCGGCGTCTCGGCGGCTGACGGGTATGCCGTGCAGCGCCAGCTCGGCCGGCCGGCACGTGGCCTGCACGACGTGGCGCACCGTTGCCCCTGCGGTCTGCCCGACGTCGTGCGCACCGAGCCCCGGCTGCCCGACGGCACCCCGTTCCCCACGACGTACTACGCCACCTGTCCTCGGCTCACCGGTGCGGTCAGCACCCTCGAGGGCCAGGGGCTGATGCGCACCATGCAGGAGCGGCTGGCCAGCGATCCGGGCCTCGCGACGGCATACCGGGGCGCCCACGAGGACTACCTGGCCCGGCGAGCCGAGCTGGGCGTCGTGCCCGAGCTCGAGGGCATCTCCGCCGGGGGGATGCCGACCCGCGTGAAGTGCCTGCACGCGTTGGCGGCGCACGCGCTCGCCGCGGGCCCCGGCGTCAACCCGCTGGGCGACGAGGTGCTCGCCGCACTGGCGCCGTGGTGGGAGCCGGCCAGCTGCGCCGCCGACCTCGATGCGGTCTCCGGCCGCCCATGGGTGAGCCGACTCGGGTCGCCGCGGTCGACTGCGGCACCAACTCGATCCGGCTGCTCGTCGCAGACGTCGACCCCGCGCGCGGGGTGCTCGCTGACGTGCTGCGCCGGATGGAGATCGTCCGGCTCGGCTATGGCGTGGACCGCACCGGCGTCATCGCGCCCGAGGCGATGAGCCGCACCCTCGCGACCGCGCGCGAGTATGCCGTTCAGTGCCGCGAGCTGGGCGCGAAACGGGTCCGGTTCGTGGCCACGTCGGCGTCCCGCGACGCACGCAACGCCGGGGAGTTCGTCGAGGGCGTACGGGACGCGTTCGCCGACTTCGGGATCGCACCGGAGGTCGTGACCGGCGACGAGGAGGCCCGGCTCTCGTTCATCGGAGCCACCGGAGAGCTTGCCGCGCAAGGCATTTCGGGGCCCTATCTGGTGGTCGACATCGGTGGGGGCTCCACGGAGTTCGTCCGGGGGAGCGGGTCGGTCGAGGCCGCGCTGTCGGTCGACATCGGGTGCGTGCGGATGACCGAGCGCCACCTGCGCTCCGACCCGCCGTCCGACGCCGAGATCGCGGCTGCGACCCGAGACATCGACGCCGGCATCGACGCGGCGGCGTCCGCGGTGGGCTTCGAGCCGGCGCGGGCGCTCATCGGGCTGGCCGGTAGCGTCACGACGGTGGCGGCCCACGTGCTGGGCCTGCCGGCATACGACGCCGACGTGACGCACCTGGCGCGGGCCACGCCGGCGAAGTTCCACGCCGCTGCCAGGGACCTGCTGGCCAGGACGCATGCCGAGCGGGCCGCCCTCGGCTTCATGCACCCGGGCCGGGTCGACGTCATCGGGGCCGGCGCTCTGGTCTGGGACCGGGTGATCGAGCGGGTCTGCCGCGACACCGGCCTCGGCGACGCGCTGCCCGTGCTCGCATCCGAGCACGACATCCTCGACGGGATCGCGCTGTCGCTCGTCGGCACCTCGGCATGACCGAGCCGCTGCCGCACCCCGTCACTGGGGTGCTGTTCGCGTCGCCGGTGCCGGCGGGAGCGGGCTGGCCCGGGGACCCGGCCACCCGGCATACCCCTGTGGCGCACTCGCCGACCGAGGTGGCGGCGCTCGCCCGAGGGGCGGGCACCGTCGCCGAGCTCGACGCGCGGGTGTCGGTATGCCGGGCCTGCCCTCGCCTGGTGGCGTGGCGCGAGGAAGTGGCCGTGCGGGGGAGGCGGGCGGCCTTCGCCGGCGAGCCGTACTGGGGCCGGCCGGGACCCGGGTTCGGCGACCCGCACCCCGCCGTCCTCGTGGTGGGGCTGGCGCCGGCCGCCAACGGGACCAACCGCACCGGGCGGATGTTCACCGGCGACCGTAGCGGCGACTGGTTGTATGCCGCGCTGCACCGGGCTGGGTACGCCTCGCTCGCGACGAGCACGGCGAGCGGCGACGGGCAGGCGCTGACCGGGCTGCGGATCGTCGCCGCAGTCCGCTGCGCACCGCCGGGCAACCGGCCGACGCCGTCAGAACGAGCGGCCTGCCGCCCGTGGCTGGAGCGCGACTTCGAGCTGGCCGCGCCCCGCCTGCGCTCGATCCTCGCCCTGGGCCAGTTCGCCTGGGACGCCACGCTCGACACCGCTCGCGCGGTGGGCTGGCAGGTGCCGCGGCCCAAGCCTAGGTTCGGCCATGGTGCAATGTGCTCGCTGACCGTCGGGTCACGGGTTGTGCGGCTGGTCGGCAGCTACCACGTGAGCCAGCAGAACACGTTCACCGGCAAGCTGACCCAACGCATGCTCGACGAGGTCATCGCCGCCCTGTGAGGGGCCGCGGCTTCTTCGCCGCCCCGCCCCGCCGAGAGGTCCGTAAGTGCTGCTATTCGGCCGCGATAGCAGCACCTACGGACCTCTCGATGCTGGGCGCGCTGGAGCGGGCTGGAGCGGTGGAGCCGCGGCCGGAGAGCGGCCGCGCTAGGTTTGGCGCCGTGGATCCCAGCAAGTCGGTCATTGCGGTCACCGTCCTCGGTGACGACCGCCCGGGCATCGTCAGCGAGGTGACCGGTGCGCTGGCCGGCCTAGGCAGCAACCTCGAGGACTCGACGATGACCTTGCTTCGGGGGCACTTCGCGATGGTCGTGCTCGTGCGCACGCGGGCGTCCGCAGCCGAGGTCGAAGCAGCGCTGGCTCCGGTCTCGGCGTCGGGGCAGCTCACCGTCGACGTCCGTGAGCTCGCCGAGGATCGACCAGGGTCCAAGCCTGGTGAGGCGTGGACGCTTCGGGTGCACGGCGCGGACCGGCCCGGCATCGTCGCCGGCGTCACCAAGGTCGTCGCGGGGCATGGGGCGAACATCGTCGACCTGGGCACACGTCTCAGCGGCAGCCTCTACGTGCTCCTTGCCGAAGTGGAGCTACCAAACGGGGCCGACCCGCAGTCGTTGACGGCCGACCTGCGCACAGCTGCGGCCGACTTGGGGGTGGATGTCACCTTCGAGCGAGTAGACGACGAGCTGCTGTGACCTCGCTGAGCGATTCGCTGCATCGCGACGGGACGCGAGTCCGGTGGCGCCGGGCCGGGCCGCGCGCCCGATCTTGGGCCGGGTGACGGTCCCGGCTGGAGTATGCCGGTGCTGCCCGCAGGGCGGGTCCGGCCGGTTCTGCGCGCACCAGCAGCCGTGCTTGCCGCCTCGGGGGCGGGCGTGGACCCGCTGGCGCCGGAGGTCGTCGCGCTGTCGGCCGACCTGCTGGCGACACAGGCAATGTCCCCGGGCTGCGTGGGTCTGGCGGCCCAACAGGTTGGCCTGGCGTGGCGGGTCTTCAGCCTCGACGTCACCGGGCATCCCAAGACCCGGACCTGCCACGGGTCCTTGGTGCTGTGCAACGCCGAGGTCGTCGCCGCCACCCGCAAGGAGCGCGGCCGTGAGGGCTGCATGTCCGTGCCGGACTTCACCGGTGACGTCGCGCGGGCCCGGCGGCTCACGGTTCGCGGTCAGCTGCCCGCCACCGGGGCGTGGGTCCAACTCGAGACGGACGGGTTCGAGGCCGTCGCACTGCAGCACGAGATCGACCACACCAACGGGCTGGTGTTCCTCGACCGGGTCGCCGGACCGCACGCAGTCCACCCGCGCCGGACCTACCTGTAGCGCACCCGGGGTAGCGCACTGGAGGCCGCCGCTCGTCGAGCGCTCTTGGCGCCTTGACCTTGCTTATAGCCGCAGATATGAGGCCAAGAGCGCCAGAAACTGGCCAACGGCGGGCGGCGGTGGATTCGGAAGGGTGGGTCAGGGGTGCGCCGCGTGCGCGCGAGCTCAGGCACGGCATACCGGCACGTCGTTCGTCTAGTCTGAACCCGCCCCCGTAGCCCAACGGCAGAGGCAGGCGACTTAAAATCGCCACAGTGCGGGTTCGAATCTCGTCGGGGGCACCAGGCGCTCAGCAGCCGCAGGAGTCGTTGACATCTGTATAACGAACAGATAACGGAATCACCAAGAGATCCCCAACCGCTGGTCAAGGTCATTTAAGTTGTTCTCATAGCCCAAGGGGCTTACGAGGGAGATTCTGGCGAATCACCCGAAGTACAGATGCCAATCGGGGGGTAGGCATGCGGGGGGTGCGTGTGCGGGGTGCCACCAGGCGCCCCGCACCGCTATATGGACGCGTCAGTGCGGGAGACGCGACCGTGGAGGGGGCGCCGGCCTCGAGTCGAGCCAATCGACTCGGCCGGCGCCCTCGCCTGGTCGCCTGCATCCCAGCTCACAACGAAGCCCGCTCGATCGAGACCACCATTCGATCGCTGTGGGCCCAGACGCTCCCGCCAGACCAGGTCGTCGTCGCCGCCGACAACTGCTCTGACGACACACCCGGAATCGCCGCTGCGGCGGACGCACAGGTGCTGCGCACCCAAGGCAACCAACACAAGAAGGCCGGTGCCCTCAACCAGGCCCTGGCGAGGGTGCTCCCCGGGCTCGCCGACGATGACCTCGTGCTCGTCGTGGACGCCGACACCGCCCTGGCTCCGCGGTTCGTCGAGGTCGCCGTCGACGCGCTGCGCACCCACGACTCGTTGGGGGCCGTCGGCGGGGTCTTCCAGGGTCACCAGCCTTCGACGGTCCTGGAGCTGGCGCAGGCCAACGAGTACGCCCGGTACGCCGAGGAGTTGGAGCGCACCGGCCGCGTAATGGTCCTCACCGGAACCGCCGCCGTGATCCGGGTTCGCGCGCTGCGAGAGGTGGCGGGGGCCCGCGGGCGCGGGCTGCCGGGCGTTCCCGGCGACGTCTACCACCGGACCGCGCTCACCGAGGACATGGAGCTGACCCTGGCCCTGAAGTCCCTCGGCTGGGCGCTGCGCTCCCCGAAGGAGTGCTTGACGATCACCGAGCTCATGCCCACCGCCGCTGCGCTGCACCGCCAGCGGGTGCGCTGGTACCGCGGCGCGCTGGACAACCTGCGCGAGTACGGCTGGACACCTGTGACGCGCCGGTACTGGGCTCAGCAGGTCGCACTTCTGCTCGGGGTGGTCGGCGCGTGGCTCTACCTCACCGTCACGGCGGCCGACCTCGCCATGGGAAGGCTCTCCTTCAGCTGGTTCTGGACCGGAGTCGGCCTGATCTTCTTGGCCGACCGGCTGATCACCGTCCGGCGGGCCAGCCGGCGCGGGCAGCTGCTGGCAGCGGCAATGCTCCCCGAGCTGTACTACGACCTCATGCTGCAGCTTGCGCTGCTGCGAGCAGTGCGCCAACATCTGCGCCGCACCGACGCGGCGTGGCATCACGACACGTCGACGGTCCGCTCACCCGCACTGCGGGGAGTCTGACCCGGCACAAGCTTCGGCCCTGCGAAGCAGGGCCGGAACCGCGCGACGGCATACCGTCGCAAACCGAAAGGGGGAACCCATGTACAACGCAGCCGGAACCGCAGCCGCGAGCAGCGGAGCCTTGGCCATGACCGGACTGGCGACGGGTCAGTATGCCGTCGCCGGCCTGAGCCTCATCGCGCTCGGCGCGATCCTGCTTCGGCACCTGCCGCGGCGCAAGACCACGTCGGCCTCCTGACGGGAACCGGGCGCGACTCCCGTACGCTGGAAGGGCAGAGGGCAGTTCGCGCCCCCGTCAGACGGAGGATCCATGGCCGGTAGCAACCCGGTGTTCTCGCGCATCGACAAGCAGCTCGACCAGCAGGGGTATGCCGGGTTTGGCTCCGCACAGCAACAGCAGCAGCCGCCGCCGCCCCAGCAACCGCCCCAGCAACCGCAGCAGTGGCCGCAGACCGGTGGCGCGGCATACCAGGATCAGCTCAGCGCCGACGCGCTGCAGCAGATGTACCAGCAGCCAAGCGCCGGGCCGGTCCTCACCGGCCGGGTGACGTTCGACGACGTCATCATGAAGACCGCGGCGCTGTTCGCGCTGCTCGTCGTCGTCGCAGGCGTGTCGTGGGGGGTCACGGCCGGGTCGCCCGGGCTGACCACCCCGGTTTGGCTGCTCGGCATGTTCGGCGGGCTGGCCGTCGGCCTCGCGATCGCCTTCATGAAGAAGGTGTCGGTCCCGCTCATCCTCACCTATGCCGTGCTCGAAGGTGCGTTCGTCGGCGCCTTCAGCCGGGTGATGGAGGCGGCCTACCCCGGGATCGTCGCGACCGCGGTCCTCGCCACGCTGTGCACCTTTGCCGGGATGCTCCTCGGCTACAAGACCGGCCTGGTCAAGGTGACCAACAAGAGCCGGCGGATCTTCGGGTTCGCGATCATGGGCTACCTGCTGTTCAGCCTCCTCAACGTCTTCGCGTTGTTCCTGGGCTTGACGTCGGGCTGGGGCTTCGGCGGCAGCGGCGCCCTCGGTATCGGGATCTCGCTGCTTGGCGTCGGCCTGGCCTCCTACTCGCTGGCCTTGGACTTCGACAGCATCGACCACGCCGTCCGCGCCGGCGCGCCGGAGCGGTTCTCGTGGCTGCTTGCCCACGGGCTCATCGTCAGCGTCGTCTGGCTCTACCTGGAGATCCTGCGCCTGCTGGCCCGGATGCGTGACTGACTGGGGCGCTCCCGCCTCGCCGGTCCCGCAGGGCGTCCAGGACGAGCTGCAGCGCCTGGGTGAACGGTGGCAGACGCTGCCGCTCACCCAGGCGCTTCGGCATGCCGGGGGCATCCACACGTTCGTACAGGCACTGGCGGACCGGATCGCCCAGGCCTCGGCCACCCCACCGCCAGCCGTCCCCGACCTGGGGCCCGCCGTGGTCATCGACCAGCTTCGGGTTCTGGTCTACGACGCCTGCGCTGCGGGGCTGGCGGACGGGCTCGAGGAGGCGCTGGCTGGGTTGCGCCGCTCCCTGCCGTGAGCGATCCACCCCCGCACCCCACCCCCCGAAGCCCCCCGGCCTCTCACTCCACTCCCGCCCCCGCGCCTCCACCCCCGCCGAAAGGTCAGAAGATGCGGCTATTCGGGACTTGAAACGACACTTGTTGACCTCTCGATGGAGGGACACGGGAGGGGACAGGGGAGGGACACGCGGAAGGACACGAAAAGGCCGCCGGACCGAAGTCCGGCGGCCTTTCCTATCGGGCTAGCTCAGTTCAGGCGCTCGAAGATGATCGCCATGCCCTGACCGCCACCGACGCACATGGTCTCCAGACCGAAGGTGGCGTCGCGCTCCTGCATGCCGTGCAGCAGGGTCGTCGCGATACGAGCGCCGGTGCACCCGAACGGGTGGCCGAGGGCGATCGCGCCGCCGTGGACGTTGAGCTTGTCGAAGTCCATGCCCAGGTCGTCGGCCGAAGGCAGGACCTGCGCGGCGAAGGCCTCGTTGATCTCGTAGAGGTCCATATCGCCGATCGTCATCCCGGCCCGCTTGAGCGCCTGGCGGGACGCGTCGACCGGGCCCAGCCCCATGATCTCGGGCGACAGCGCCGAGACGCCGGTGGCGACGATCCGCGCGATCGGGGTGATCCCGAGCTCGGCGGCCTTGGTGTCGCTCATGATGATGGTCGTCGCAGCACCGTCGTTGAGCGGACAGCAGTTGGCTGCCGTGACCGTGCCGTCCTCGCGGAAGACCGTCTTCAGGCCGGAGACCGACTCGAGCGTCACCCCCGCGCGAGGGCCGTCGTCACGGGAGACGACCGAGCCATCAGGCATCTCGATCGGGGTGATCTCCGCGCCGAAGAAGCCGCTCTCGATGGCCTCTTCAGCCCGGTTCTGCGAACGCACGCCCCACTCGTCCTGGCGCTGGCGGGAGATGCCGCGCATCAAGGCGACGTTCTCCGCGGTCTGGCCCATGGAGATGTAGACGTCGGGGACGACGCCCTCCTCACGGGGGTCGGTCCAGACGGCGTTGCTTTCGGCGAGCTTTGCCGTGCGCTCGGCGCCCGCGGCGAAGGTGGGGTTCTGGTCGTCCGGGTTGGAGCCGCCCGCCCCCGCGAAGTTGCTGTACTGGGAGACGCACTCCACGCCACCGGCGACGAACACGTCACCTTCGCCGAGCTTGATCGCGTGGTATGCCATCCGCATCGTCTGCGTGCTCGAGGCGCAGAACCGGTTCACGGTCGTTCCGGGCAGGTGGTCATAGCCGGCGAGGATGGCGATGACGCGGGCCATGTTCGAGCCCTGCTTGCCATGGGGCTCTGCGCAGCCCCACATGAGGTCGTCGATCTCCTTGGGGTCGAGCTCGGGAACCTTGGCCAGGGCGGCCTGAAGAACCTGGACGGACAGGTCGTCGGGGCGGATGTCCTTGAGGGTGCCCTTCATGGCCCGGCCGACTGGGCTGCGGGTGGTCGAGACGATGACTGCTTCGGTCACGAGTGATGCCTTCCTGGGGGATCGTCAACTGGCGAAGCGAGCGCGTGCTCACGTTCATGCAGACTCTATGGCGTGCGTGACGCCCAGCAACAGGGACCTTACGCCCGCTGAGTGGGTGGGGCCACAGTCGTGGGCCGCGGCATACCGTGCTCAACTGGGGCCGCGGCGACCCTTCCCACTGGTGTAAGGATGGCCGGATGAGATTCGCCGAGCACATCGTCGACCTGGTGGGCGGCACGCCGCTCGTGCGCCTAGGTCGCGTCACCACGGGGGTCACGACGGCGACGGTCCTGGCGAAGATCGAGTACCTCAACCCCGGCGGGTCGGTGAAGGACCGCATCGCGGTGCGCATGGTCGAGGCCGCCGAGCGCACAGGAGCGCTGCGGCCGGGGGGCACGATCGTGGAGCCGACCAGCGGCAACACCGGCGTCGGGCTCGCGCTCGTCGCATTGCGCAAGGGGTACTCCTGTGTCTTCGTCAGCCCCGACAAGGTGAGCGAGGACAAGCTCAGCGTGCTGCGGGCATACGGCGCGCAGGTCGTCGTGTGCCCGACGGCGGTCCCGCCCGAGCACCCCGACTCCTACTACAGCGTGTCGGACCGGCTGGTCCGGGAGATCGACGGGGCCTGGAAGCCCGACCAGTACGCCAACCCGGAAGGCCCCAACTCGCACTACCTCACGACCGGACCGGAGGTGTGGGCCGACACCGACGGGCGGGTGACCCACTTCGTGGCCGGCATCGGCACCGGCGGCACCATCACGGGCACCGGGCGCTACCTGCGGGAGGTCTCCGGCGGGCGGGTGCGCATCGTCGGCACAGACCCGGAGGGCTCGGTCTACTCGGGCGGCACCGGCCGGCCCTACCTCGTCGAAGGGGTGGGGGAGGACTTCTGGCCCACGGCATACGACCCCTCGGTCGTCGACGAGGTCGTCGGGGTGTCGGACGCCGACTCGTTCGCGATGACCCGACGGCTGGCCCGTGAGGAGGGCCTGCTCGTCGGCGGGTCGTGCGGGATGGCGGTCGTCGCGGCGTTGCAGGTGGCGAGTGGGCTGCCCGAGGACGCCGTGGTCGTGGTCATTCTCCCGGACAGCGGGCGGGGCTACCTGGCCAAGATCTTCTCGGACTCGTGGATGCGCTCGTTCGGGTTCCTGCGCGAGTCGGGTGAGCGCACCGTCGGCGAGGTGCTGCGGGCCAAGAGCGGCGCGTTGCCTGCGCTCGTGCACACCCATCCGTCGGAGACCATCCGCGAGGCGATCGACATTCTGCGCGAGTATGCCGTGTCGCAGATGCCCGTGGTCAACGCCGAGCCCCCGGTCACCTCGGGTGAGGTCGCCGGCTCGGTGAGCGAGCGGGCGCTGCTGGAGCTGCTGTTCACCGGCAAGGCGCAGCTCACCGACCCCGTGAGGCGACACATGGAGCCGAGCCTCCCGCATGTCGGCGCGGGGGAGCGGGTGGGCACCGCCAGGGCCGAGCTGGAGCATGCCGATGCTGTCCTGGTCATCGACGACGGCAAGCCGGTGGGTGTGCTCACTCGGGCCGACCTGCTCGGCTTCCTCGCCGGCTGAGCGCGGGTGGGTTCTGCACCGGTGGCATCTCGATCGAGGTGAGCCCCGACGGAGGTAAACTGAGCGACGGAGGTGTGCCCGACGGAGGTAAAACTGCGCAGCGGAGGTGCAACCGACGGAGGTAGAACTGAACAGCGGAGGTGCAAACGAGCGGTAGAGCGCACGTCTGCACCTCCGTCGCTCAGGTTGACCTCCGGGCCCACGCTGGTCCGCGCCTTCACCGTTCCAATCGACCGCGCGTCGATTTGTGGGGTCGAATGTGCGAAATACCGCACCTTTGACCCCACTGAACGCCGGATGAGGGTCGAACATGCGAAATGGCGCATACTCAACGCGGGGTGAGCGATCGCGGTCAGGTCTTGGCGGTGGCGATGGTCTCTCCGGAGTCGCGGCGGACCTCGACGGTGCGAATCTGCGGCGTCGGTACCGCGCTGGCGGCGGTGAGAATCGCGGCGCCCGCTGGTGTCGCTCCCCACGTCGCCACCTGGACGGCCTGCCCCGACTCGTCGACGACCCACAGGGTGAACTTCCCCTGCGTGGGCAGCTTGGTGGCGGTCAGCTGCAGCTCGGTGCCCCAGGCCTTGCTGACCAGCGCCATGTCAACCTGAGCGTTTGACCCGGACTGCGGCGAGGCGCTGAGCTGGGTGGCTGCCGGTCGCACCGGTGTGGCGAGTCGAGCGCCGAAGAACCAGCCGAAACCGATCAGGGCGATCCCGACAACGGCGGCAGCCGACAGCATCCGCACCCGCGCCCGGCGGCGTTGTTGACGCACTCGGGTAAGCAGGGTTCGGCTTAGCTCGGGTCCCGGGTCGCGCGGTGAGCCGACCGGCTCGGACTCCTCGAGCGGGTCGTCGACGAGGTCGAGCAGCCTGGGCAAGCCGGAGAACTGGGCCGCTTCGACCTGGCAGTCATGGCACGTGCGCAGGTGCGCCGCGAAGGCGCGGTGATCCTGGTCGGTAAGTCCGCCCAGGATGTAGGCGCCGAGGAGCACGCGCAGATCGTCGTCGCACGTCATTGCGTCACTCCCATCTCGTCGAGGACGGTGCGCAGATGACGCAATGCGTAGTAGGCGCGTGACTTCACGGTGCCCTCGGGCACGTCGAGCCGTTCCGCGGCCTCCGCCACGGTCAGCCGCTGGTAGTGCAGCGCGACGACGACGTCGCGGTGCTGGCTCGACAGGTGCGAGAGCGCCTCATTCATGAGCAGCTGGTCGAGCGCCCGGTCGATGTCCTCAGGTGCCCGGACCACGTGGTCGATGGGGTACTCCTCGGACGTCCCCCCTGCCTTCTGCGGGCGTCGCTGGGCGGCCCTGTAGTCGTCAATGACCAGATTGCGCGCGCTCTGGGTGAGATAGGCGCGTAGGTGAGTGGTCGGTGGGGCTTGGCGCCACACCCGCAAGATCACCTCCTGCACTATGTCCTCGGCCTGCTGAGGGTCCCCGGTCGCCCGCAGCACCAGCCGCCGCAGCAGCGGGGCGTGGTCGCGGTAGATCTGGGCGACCGCCTCCTCGTCGAGCGGCATACCTACCTCCGGATCGGCGCCTCACGCACCGCCCGAAAAAGTAGACGGCCGGATGCGAGTCTCGGTTCATTCTGTCAGGGGTGAACCGGACGCCCTCAGCGCTCGTCTACACATATCGGGTCGGCGGACCGGCCCCGACGAGAGGAGAACGCCATGCCCGTTCGGCTCAACGTTTGCGCTCGCCGTGGGCGTCTGCCTTCTCGCCGCCTGCGGCTCGACGAGCAGCTCCAGCGGCAGCGCCACATCGGCAGCACCGGCTCCGGCGACGACGAGTGCGGCCGCGTCCGCGAGTCCGAACGCCACCGTCAGGCCGGCCATCACCGAGCTGAAGACCGGCAGCACCTCACTGGGCACCGTGGTCACCGACGGTGCCGGGATGACGCTGTACATGTTCACCAAGGACACCCAGGGCACCACCACGAGCGCCTGCACCGGTGCTTGCCTGACCGCCTGGCCTCTTGTCGTGGCCGACTCGACCCCCAAGCTCACCGGCGTGACCGGAACGGTCGGCTCGATCGCGACCGCCGACGCCAAGAAGCAGGTCACCCTGAACGGCTGGCCGCTCTACTACTACGCCAAGGACACCAAGGCCGGCGACGTGACTGGCCAGAACGTCCAACAGGTCTGGTTCGTGCTCACGGCAGCCGGCGTGCCGGTCAAGAGCTAGACCACCCCGACGTGCCGCTGCCTCGGACGACGCCCGCCCGGTCGGGATCAGCTCTGCCACCCGAGCAAGGGGCGGGGCGTCTGGAGCACAGGAGGGGAGCGGGCAGGCAGTTTTACGAGGGCCCGGTACCGGGGGGAGGCCAGGCGGGGTATGCCGACCAACGTCGCGCGGCGTACCCCGCCTGAGGCCGGGCTGGGCCTGGCTGTGAGACGCAGGCCAGGCTAGGACTGGCCAGTGCCGCGCAGTACGCCCTGGAACCAGTCGACGCCGGTGTCGAACTCCTTGTGCCCGGCGATGCGGGGGAACTCGATGGCTCGCAGCTCGTCGCCGCGTTCCTCGTCGTGGCCGATGACGCCCGGCGTGCCCGCGACGGCCGCGTCGACGGCGGCGTCCACCATCGCCTTGATGAGAGCCGAGATCCTCGGCGTTCGCCGCCGCTGACCGGGAGAAGTAGCCGGACTTCTGGACCATGGTCTTCTCGGCACCGAGCTTGGCGCCGAACTGCTGGGCGAAGTAATTGCCGGGGTTGATGGTGTCGAGCTTGACGTGCCCGAACGGGTCCCGCTGGACCTCCTGGCCGCTCGCCTCCAGCTCGGCCACGATGTCCGCGACGCCGGCCCCCTCGGAGATGAACAGATTGACGCAGCCGACCTCGTCCATGACCGTCTTGAGCCGCACGGCCTCCGCCTCCAGGTCGATCGCGACCTCGGGGACGTAGACGCCGTGGACCGCCCAGCGCTGCCCCGACAGCCCGATGGAGGGCACCCACTCCTGCGCGGCGTGCCACGCTTGGTAGTCGCGCGCCGCCGCCGCAGTCAGCCAGCCGCAGCCTCGGCCCATGACCTCGTGAATGATGAGCATCCGCGGGTTGGAGCCGTGCTCGGCCAGCACGTTCTGGGCGAACTTCGAGGCCTGCTCGGCTGCGGTGATGGCGCCGAGGGACTGACGAATCGGGATGATGTCGTTGTCGATCGTCTTGGGCAGGCCCACGACGGTGAGCTCGTAGCCCTGCTCGTGCAGGTATGCCGCGAGGTCGGCCGCCGTCGTGTTGGTGTCGTCGCCGCCGATGGTGTGCAGCACGTCGACGCCGTCAGCCTGCAGCCGTTCCGCCGCCACGTGCAGCGGGTCGTCGCCGTCCTGGACCAGGCCACGCTTGACCAGGTCTGCCGCGTTGGTCAGCTTGACCCGGCTGTTGCCGATGGGGCTGCCGCCGTACTTGTGCAGCAGGCGGGCGTTGGCGCGGGCCGCCCCGTCGACCACGATGTACTTGCCGGCCAGGACGCCGTGGTAGCCGTGTAGGTAGGCGATGATCTCGACGTCGGGCATGAGCTGCGTGTACCGCTCGATCAGCCCCCCACCGCTGAGGAGAGGCACGGGGCGTACCCGCCGGCGGTGAGCAGAGCGACACGGCGGATGGGGGCACGGGACATTGGACGAGGCCTTCCACTCGACTCGAACGGGCTCGTCCAAGACTATTGCGCCCTGGCCGTGACGCGCTGCCACCTGACCCGGCATACTGCCGGCGCCAAACGGGCCGCCCTGGTCAGCCGAGCCGCCTGCGCGACAACCCCACGAGCACACCACCGGACCCCAGCAACAGCAGCGCGGTCGTGATGGCGAGGAAGGGGTCGGTGCCGGTATCGGGCAGCGTCGCCGAGCTCGCCGGCACCGTCGCGTGGTACGGGTTCGTGGCCGAGACGGGGGTGCGGCTCACCGCCCCAGTGCCGTTGACCTTGCCGATGTCCTCGTGCGTCGCGCCGGCCGGGACGCCGGACAGGCTCGCCGTGCACGTGAACGAGGCCCCGGGCGCGAACGGACCGGCCCAGGTCGTACCGGTCGTCGGTGCCCCGGCGAGGGCCTGAGCGAAGTTGCAGCTGAGGCCGCTCACCGTGCCGCCGGCGACGAGCTGGTCAGCGACCGTGACATCGATCAGCGGCTCGGTCCCGGTGTTGGTGATCGTGTAGACCAGCCCGGTGGCTCCGGTCGGTAGCACGACCGCCTGGTCGGCGGTGTCCGCGTCGTTGCCGTCGACGTCCTTCTTGACGATGCCGATTGCCGGCTGGACGGTCACCGCGTGGTACGGGTTGTTGGCGCTGACCTGGCGGCCGGTCGCCTGGCCGGTGCCCGTCACCGTCGCGACATCCTCGTGGACCGTGCCGGGGGTGACCCCAGCGAGCTTTGCGGTGCAGGTGAACGACGCGCCGACCGCGAAGGGGCCCGCCCACGTGGTGCCGGTCGAGCCACCGGGGAACTGGCAGGTCAGGCCGGTGACCGTGCCACCCTGGACGACCCGGTCGGTGACGACGACGTCGATGAGTGGGTCGAGCC
This sequence comes from uncultured Actinomycetota bacterium, assembly GCA_963724925.1. Lineage (GTDB taxonomy): Bacteria > Actinomycetota > Actinomycetes > Actinomycetales > Dermatophilaceae > Phosphoribacter. The sequence goes on from CAVRXF010000029.1 coordinate 60,917, forward strand.
CGGTGTTCGTGATGGTGAACTGCAGGGTCGCCGTGCCGTCGGGCAGGGTTGCCGCTTGCGCCTCGGTGTCGGCGTCGTTGCCGTTGGTGTCCTTCTTCACGATCGTGACGTTGTCCCCGACTCCCTCACCGAACGCCGTGCCGGAGCGGACCGAGGTCTCCACCGGGTTGGTGGTCGTCTCGGTGTCTCTGGTCGTGCTCACCTCGGCGGTGTTCACGAAGAGGACGCCGCCGATGGGTGCCGCGGTCGTCGCCGAGGATCGATACCACACGGTCATGATCTGGTTGGCGCCGGCCGGGCCGGTCGTCACGTCGAGCTGCCCCGCGGTGCACTGGACGGTGCTCGCGGCGGTCACGTCCGTCTTGGCGGTGATCTGGCCGTTGGCGTCGAGGTCGGCTCGGTAGATGTGCACCGTGGCGCAGCTGACCGTCTGACCGTCGTTGGCAGGGTCCACAAAGTGGGCCGAGTCGAACGGGCCGGCGGGCGAGTCGATCCGCCAGGCGATGCAGTCCGTCGGGCTCAGCCGGCACTGGTCGTTCGGGTCGGCCCAGTTGCCGTACTTGTGCGGGTTCTGACGGTTGACGACGATCCCAGGGGCGACGTGGACGGTGTCGGTGAACGTCCCTCCGGTGTTGTCGGTAAAGGTCAGGGTCTGGGTCGTGCCGGGCTCGACCGTCTGGGTGAAGACGGAGTCGAACGCGGCCTTCCCGCAGACGTTTTGGTGCTTTTCGGCGTAGTCGGTCATCGTGAACGTCACGACGATCGGACTGCTTGTCGAGGCGGTTGCCCGCGCGACGACATTGCCGCTCGGGTCCTTGACCTGGAAGGTCCGTGGGACGCCGGTCAGCAGGTCGGGCAGGGTCAAGGTGAAGAAGTCGCCTGACTGGGTGCCGTTAGGGACGCAGAACGTCATGGTGGTGCGGATCGGGTCCGACGCCTTTGGCGTGGGCGGCGTGACGGTGACCGACTGCACCGCTCCGGGGATGGCTGCGGCCTGTGCTTGGGGCGCGGCGCTGACGCCGACTATCCCAACGGCAAGGACCACGGCTGCCAGAAGTCGCCCGATGGCACCGTGTCGGTGCGGCAATCCCGTTCTCAATGACCCAGCTCCTCGTTGTCGACCGACAAGAGAGCACGACAAAGGCGCGTATGGGCGCAGCGCACCCACAACGGCATACCTCTAAGAAAACCCGCGCTCCCCTAGGCGGGTCACCATAGCGGGCTAGGCGTGGCGGGCGCCAAATCGTCCCGCGCCCTGGGAGCGCCACCCTGTCGCCGAGTGGTCAGAAGATGCTGTTATGCGGGGTCTATAACGGCATCTTCTGACCACTCGATGTTCGGCCTAGGTCCGGCTCGGGCCGAGCCCTCAAACTCGGATGACGCCGACCAGGCCGAGCTCGTCAAGCGCGTCAAAGTCCTGGTCCTGGGTGACGACCGGCAGGTCGTTGGCAAGCGCGATGGCCGCGATCCACAGGTCATTGACCTGCATGTGCCGCCCGGCCTCGTGCAGCTGGACCCGCAGCGAGGCCCAGTGGTTGGCGGCGGCTGCATCGACGGGTAGTGCGGTCAAGGAGGCCAACTCGTTCACCGTTGCCAAACGCCGCGATCGAGTGACGGTGTCGACAGCGGCAAGGACGCCGGCCTGCAGCTCGGCCAAGCTGATGACCGAGACGTACGCGCGCTCGGGGAGTCGGGAGGTGGCGAGCACTCGGCCGGTTTCGCCGGCGATCCAGACGCTGGTATCGAACAGCCCAGCGCTCACCGCACCGGCCCGAGGTCATCGGTCGTGCCGGCCGAAATCCAGGCGAGGTCCTTCGCGAGGGTGGGGTCGGGACCCTGGCGGCGATGCAGCAGCACCACGTCGGCCCGCGTCATGAACGGGCGTCGAGCCGCTCGCGGCTTGGTGATCTCGGCGACGGGCTCGCCGTTGACCGTGACCGTGACCGTGTCTCCGTCGGCTACCCGACGTAGCACCTGCGCGGTGTGGTTGCGAAGGTCGCGGGAGGGGATGCGAGCCATGTGTGTAACTGTAGCAGTATTGCCACACCTGGCCACGCGTCTGCCCCGTTGACAAGACCAATCTTTGGTCCTAATCTAACTTGATTGAATACGTGCTACCACGGATAGAGAGGCGGCCTGATGACCGCAGCACCCCTTCCCGCGCCTCCACGTGCGGTCTGCCGCCAGGCTGGCACGGGCGCGGCCACCTGGGCCATGGGCGGGCTCTTCGAAAGCCTGCTCACCTCGAGCGAGAGCGGCGGCTCACTCTCTCTGGCCCTCGTGACCCAGCCCCCAGGCATCGCGACGCCGCTGCACCGGCATACCAACGAGGCCGAGGCGTTCTACCTGCTCGACGGAACGATGACCTACCGGGCTGGAGACGAGATCTTCCACCTCGCGGCGGGGGACTTCCTGTGGCTGCCCAAGGGGCTGCCGCATGCGTTCCGCATCACCGGCGATACCCCCGTGCGGTTCCTCGGGCTCGTCGACCCCGGTGGCCTGTTAGGCCTCTACGACGAGGTCGGCGAACCCGCCGCGGAACGGCGGGTGCCGACGCCGGACCGAGCCGCCATCGCCGCCGAGATCGCCCGCTGGGGGCAGGTCGCTCCTCGCTACGGGCTGGAGGTCGTCGGGCCGCCGCTGCCTCCTGACGCGTAGGGTTGCCGAGCGTGCGAGGGCACCCGCGCCGATGACCATAAGCAGGGACAAGGGAGCCACCCGGCGCTACCACTCGCCCCGCCGGGCCGAGCAGGCCGCCCAGACGCGCCACGCCATCCTGCAGGCAGCGCGCGAGGTCATCGTGGAGAAGGGATACGCGCGCGCGACCATCGCGGACATCGCCGCACGGGCGAGCGTCGCGGCAGACACCGTGTATGCCGCGGTGGGGCGCAAGCCGGTCATCTTGCGCGAGCTGGTCGAGACGTCGGTGTCCGGGCAGGACGTGGCCGTCCCGGCCAGGGAACGCGACTACGTGGCACGGGTGAAGGCGGCCCCGGACGCGGCGACAAAGCTGGGCAGCTACGCGAGCGCCGTCGCTGAGATCCTGCCCCGGTTGGTCCCGATCTTCCTCGCGCTGCGCGACGCCGCCGTCGACGATCCCGACTGCCGCGCGCTCTGGGCAGAGATCAGCACGCGACGGGCCCGGAACATGCTCGAGCTCGCCGCGGACCTGCGCGCCACCGGTGAGGTGCGCCCCGAGCTCACCGACCAGCAGGTCGCTGACATCGTGTGGAGCCTGAACGCGCCCGAGTACGTCGACCTGCTCATCGGACAGCGGGGCTGGACCGCGGACCAGGTCGGTGACTTCCTGCGTGATGCGTGGGTGCGACTGCTGCTGGCGACGCCGGGCGCTGAGCCCCGTTAGGACGGCGGGATGATGCTCTGCTGGGCCGGCAGGTCGGCGACCCCGATCGGGCAGGTCATCCCGTTGGGGCCGTGGTTGCAGTATCCGCCTGGGTTCTTGTGCAGGTAGGCCTGGTGGTAGTCCTCGGCCAGGTAGAACGGGCCGGCCTCCTCGGCCGACCGGATCTCCGTCGTGATCGACCCGAAACGGTTGTCGTCCAACACCTTTTGAAAGGCATCGCGCGTCGTGATCGCGCGCCCGTTCCTGGTCCGGGGTGGTCCAGTAGATCGCCGAGCGGTATGCCGTGCCGACGTCGTTGCCCTGCCGCGGACCCTGAGTGGGGTCGTGGTTCTCCCAGAAGACCTTGAGCAGCATCTCCGGGGTCGTGGCGGCTGGGTCGTAGACGACCCGGACCGACTCCGCGTGGCCGGTGAGGCCGGTGCAGGTCTCCTCGTAGGTCGGGTTGGGGGTGTAGCCGCCCATGTAGCCGGCGGCAGTGACGTAGACGCCCGGCAGGCGCCAGTAGATCCGCTCGACCCCCCAGAAGCAGCCCATGGCCACGTGGATGACCTCAAACCCCTCCGGCCAGGGACCCTCGAGGGGGGTGCCGAGCACGGCGTGGGTCGGGTTCACGGCATACGGGCGATTGGCGCGCCCGGGAAGGGCCTCCTCCGCGGCCGGCATGGCGGTCTTGCGTCCGAGTCCGAAGATCATCCCGCCAGTATCACCCCTGATGTGCCGACCTCCTATCTCACGCCGAATCTCCCGCCGAGAGGTCCGCAAGTGCAGTCATTCGGGGCGTTTGACAGCACCTACTGACCTCTCGCGAGAGGGTTGAGCCGCAGCAGGACACGGCCCTGTGGATAACGCCGGCGGGGTGGGCCGGTCATCGCGCACAGTGTGCTCATGTCTCGGCCGCGCACCATGCCGCCACCGCTACTCGGTACCGCGTTCACGAGGTCGGAAGGCCTGGCCGCCGGCCTGTCGGTCGGGACGCTGCGCCACCCGAGCCTCGCCAAGCCGACTCGGGGCCTGAGGTTGACCGACACGCTGGAATGCGTTGACGCCCAGGCAGGGGCCACGGCCAAGGTCATCGAGGGCGAGTGGGCGTTCTCGCACGTGACGGCGGCCCGGTTGCTGCGGCTCCCGGTCCCGCGCCGGTGGACTCCCGGCGAGGCGGTCCACGTGATGGTGCTGACGGAGGGATGCCGTCCTCGCCGGCCCGGAGTCGTGGGTCATCGCGGCTTGGAGTCCCGCTCCGTCACGTATGCCGGTCGGTGGCCGGTGGTAGACCCGGTTCAGACCTGGGCCGATCTGGCGACCCTCGGTCGGCGCTTCGGTCGACTGAGCATCGACGACCTGGTGGTGGTGGCCGATGCGATCTTGGCGACGCGGCCTGCCCAGCGTGAACTGGCAGCGGAGGTCAAGGCGCGCAAGGGTGCGCGCGGCATCCGGGCCCTGCGCGAGGCTGTGACGCTGGCCCGCAGTGGGAGCGCCTCCGCGATGGAGAGCCGGGCCCGGCTCGCGTTCATCCGCGCTGACCTTCCCGAACCCGAGCTCAACCAGGACGTGTACGACGAGGCCGGTGAATGGCTCGGTCGCGCGGACCTGCTCTGGCGTGAGCAGCGGGTCATCGTCGAGTACGAAGGTGACCAGCACCGCACCGACCGGTGGCAGTGGCAGAGCGACATTGTGCGGGTGCGCCGGCTCGAAGCAGCCGGGTGGAGGGTGATCCGGATGAGCGCCGAGGACCTCACGGACCCGGCTCGTTGGGCCCAGCTGGTCAACGTGCTTCACGGTCTCCTCGGCGCCTGACAAACCATAACCGGGCCAGTTCCCTCGCAAGGCCGCCAGACCAGAGCCTCACCGAGAGGTCCATAGGTGCTGTCAAACGCGCCGAATGACTGCATCTTCTGACCTCTCGGCGAAGGGGGGAGGCGGAGGCGGACCTCTCGGCGAAGGGGGGAGGCCGATAGGCTCGCCGTGTGACGGGCGCTGGTATGCCGGTGGCGCCAGGCCCCGGCGCCGGGCGGGAGTTGGGGTTCTCGACGAAGGCCATCCATGTGGGCTCGAAGCCGGATCCGACGACCGGCGCAGTCATCCCGCCCATCCACCCGGCCACGACGTACAAGCAGGACGGCATCGGCGGCCTGCGCGGCGGATACGAGTACTCCCGCTCGGCCAACCCCACGCGCACCGCGCTGCAGGAGTGCCTGGCCGCCCTCGACGGTGGCAGCCACGGCTTCGCCTACGCCAGCGGCCTGGCCGGGCAGGACTGCGTGCTCCGAGCGCTGCTCGCGCCCGGCGACCACCTCGTCGTCCCCTCTGACGCGTACGGCGGCACCTACCGCTACGTCAACCAGGTCGCCCGCCCCTACGGCATCGAGCACACCGTCGCGGCGATGGGCGACCTCGATGCGGTCCGCGCCGCCATCCGCCCGGGACGCACGAAGCTGGTGTGGGTCGAGACACCGTCCAACCCGCTGCTCGGCATCGCCGACATCGCCGCGCTGGCCACATTGGCTCACCAGGGCGGCGCGCTGCTGGTTGTCGACAACACCTTCGCGACGGCATACCTGCAACGGCCGCTCGCCCTGGGCGCCGACATCGTCACGCACAGCACCACCAAGTATGCCGGTGGGCACAGCGACGTCGTCGGCGGCGCCGTCGTGCTGGGCGAGTCCGTCGCAGTCCCCGGTTTCGAGGATGCTGCCGAGCGAATCGCCTTCCACCAGAATGCTATTGGTGGCGTTGCCGGCCCGTTCGACTGCTGGTTGGTGCTGCGCGGCCTGAAGACCCTTGCCGTGCGCATGGAGCGGCACTGCGACAACGCCGAGCGCGTCGCCGAGTTCCTCACCGGCCACGACGCCGTGGCCGAGATCTACTACCCCGGGCTACCCACGCATCCCGGCCATGACGTCGCCGCCCGCCAGATGCGCCGCTTCGGGGGCATGGTCTGCTTCCGCATGCGCAAGGGCGAGCAGGCCGCTGTCGACACCGTGGCTGCCACCACGATCTGGACGCTCGCGGAGTCGCTCGGCGGCATCGAGTCGCTCATCGAGCACCCGGCCCGGATGACCCACTTCTCGGTCACCGGCACGGCGCTGGAGGTCCCGGCCGACCTGGTCCGCCTGTCGGTGGGCCTCGAAGACGCCGAGGACCTCGTCGAGGACCTGCGCCAGGCCCTTGACCAGCACGGGTGAGAACGGCGGGCCCGAGAGCCGCCCCATCACGGACCCCATAGCGTGCGTCGACATCGGCTCGACCTTCACCAAGGGCGTCCTCGTCGACCCGACCAGCGGCGCCGTGACCGCCCAATCGCAGACCCCGACGACGACGCTGACCGACGTCATGACCGGCGTCGACGCGGTGCTGTCGGACCTCGGCGCCACCGGCAGGACGCCCGTGCTGGCCTGCTCGAGCGCCGGTGGCGGCCTGCGCCTGGCGGTCGTCGGCTACGAGCGCTCGGTCACCGCCGAAGCGGGTTTCCGCGTCGGGCTGTCGGCGGGCGCCAAGGTCGTCCACGTCACGGCGGGCCCGCTCGACCCGGCGGACGTGACCGCCTTGCATGCCGCCCGGCCGGACATCGTGCTGCTCGTCGGGGGCACCGACGGGGGCAACGCCGACGTCCTACTGCACAACGCGCGCCGGCTCGCCTCGTCCCATCTCACCCTGACCAGGCCCGTCGTCGTCGCGGGCAACGCCGCAGCCCGCGACGAGGCCGCCGCCGCCCTCAGCACTCGAGGTCGCCCCTACGTCCTGGCCGATAACGTGCTGCCCGCGATCGGCACGGTCGCCCCGGCCGGGGCTCGGGCGGCGATCCGGGAGGCGTTCCTGCACCACGTCATCGGCGGCAAGGCGCTCTCTCGCGACCCGCGGTTCACCACCCTCGTACGCGCCGCGACACCCGACGCGGTGCTGCGCGGGGTCGAGGTCATCGCCGACATTGCGGGTGCCGACATCCTCGTCATCGACGTCGGCGGGGCGACGACCGACGTCTACTCGAGCGTCACGCCCACCGGAGAGGACGCCGGCCTGCGCCGCGAGATCACCCCGCCGCTGCGCCGCTCACGCACGGTCGAGGCCGACCTCGGCCTGCGGTGGAACGCCGAGGGAGTCCTGGAGGCCGCGGCTCGCGAGCACCTCCCGCACCCCGCGGACCTGCGCGAGTATGCCGTCCACCTGGCGAACGAGCCGTCTCACCTACCGACCACACCCGACGAGCGGGCAAGGGACCTCGACCTGGCCCGGCTCTGCGCGCTCGTTGCAGTCCGCCGGCATGCCCGGCCGCCCGGCCTGCGGGAGCCAGCGCGCAACCTCACCGACGCCGTCCTCGTCCTCGGCTCGGGTGGCGTTCTGCGGCATGCCGATCGGTCGGACGCCCAGGCGATTCTGGACGTGGTGACCGCTGACCAGGCGGGCGGTTGGCCGCTGCCTCGTGCGGCGCGCACGGCCGTCGACACGGCATACCGGCTGTGCGCCGTCGGCCTGCTTGCCGAAGAGCACCCCGAGGTCGCGGCCCGGGTGGCGGCCGCGCTGCTCGGCTAGCCTTCGCCCATGGCCACGCTGCCCGTCACCGCTGCCGACATCGCCGCCGCGCGTGAGCTGCTCACCGGGATCGTGCGGCCGACGCCGCTGGAGTACAGCCGGGGCCTCTCCGAGCGATGCGGTTCGCAAATCCACCTCAAGTGCGAGAACCTGCAGCGCGCCGGGTCGTTCAAGATCCGGGGCGCCTACACCCGCATGTCGCGCCTGAGCGCCGACGAAAAGGCCCGCGGCGTAGTGGCGGCGAGCGCCGGCAACCACGCGCAGGGCGTCGCGCTCGCCGCCCAGCTGCTGGGGATCGCCGCAAAGGTCTACATGCCCGTCGGGGCGCCGCTACCCAAGCTCAAGGCGACGCGGGGGTACGGCGCGACCGTCGAGCTGGTCGGCAGCACGCTGGACGAGTCGCTCGTGCACGCCCAGGAGTATGCCGACCGCACCGGCGCCGTGCTCATCCACCCGTACAACCATCCCGACATCATCGCCGGCCAAGGCACCTGCGGGATGGAGATCATCGAGCAGTGCCCCGATGTCGCGACGATCGTCGTGAGCACCGGAGGTGGCGGACTGGTCGGTGGCATCGCGACGGCGGTCAAGGCCGTGCGCCCCGACGTGCGGGTGGTCGGCGTGCAGGCCGAGGAGGCCGCGGCATACCCGCTCTCGCTTCGAGCCGGCCATCCCGTGCCGCTGGACCGGATGGCGACGATGGCCGACGGGATCGCGGTCGGCTGCCCCGGCGAGGTGCCGTTCGCCGTCGTGCAGGCGCTCGTGGACGACGTCGAGACGGTCAGCGAGGGGGCGCTCTCCAGGGCGGTCGTCTTCCTGCTCGAACGCGCCAAGCTCGTCGTCGAGCCGGCCGGCGCGGCCGCGGTGGCCTACCTGCTCGAACGTGAGCTGCCGCTTGAGGGACCCGTGGTCGCGCTCCTGTCCGGCGGCAACATCGACCCGCTGCTGCTGCTGCGGATCATCCGCCACGGGCTCACCGCGGCCGGGCGCTACCTCGACGTCGCCGTCAAGGTCCCGGACCGCCCCGGCTCGCTGGCGACCCTACTCGCCGACCTGGCCCGCACCGACGCCAACGTCGTCGAGGTGCTCCACCAGCGCACCCACACCGGCCTGTCGGTCGACGAGGTCGAGATCGCCGTGCAGCTGGAAACCAAAGGGCCCGCGCACCGGGAAGAAGTGCTGCGGGCCCTACGGTCGAGCGGCTACCGGCTGGTGTTCGGCACCTGACCCGGCACCGCGCCGGCAGGCTGGCATCAGCCGGTGAAGGGCGCTGCCTTGAGGACCTTGACCTCGACGTTCTTGCCATTGGGAGCCACGTAGCTGACCGTGTCGCCGGCGGACCGCCCGTTGACGGCAGCACCCAGCGGCGACGCCTCGGAGAACACCTGCAGGTCGGTGTGGCCCTGGATCTCACGGTGGCCGAGCAGGAAGGTCTCCTCCTCGCCCAGCATCTCGACAGTGACCACCATGCCCGGCTCGACGATCCCGTCGTCCGGCGGCGGCGTGCCGCCGACGGTCGCGGTCTCCAGCAGCTGGGTGATCTGACGGATCCGGGCCTCCATCTTGCCCTGCTCCTCCTTGGCAGCGTGGTAGCCGCCGTTCTCGCGAAGGTCGCCCTCGTCGCGGGCCGCCTCGATCCGCTTGGACAGCTCGGTGCGACCCTCGGTCGACAGATGCTCAAGCTCGCCCTTGAGGCGGTCGAAGGCCTCCGGGGTCAGGTATGCGCCCTTGGCGGTGTCGGTCACGGCATACTCCTTGCTTGTCCTTGCTGCACCGGGCACAACGTCATCGCGTGCGGGGCCCGGTGTGACTTCTTGTCAGTGGCCTGGCCGGCTGTGCCGACGAGTGATGAGCTGGTGTTGGCCACCGGTCGGAAACGACCAGTCTAGCAAGGTTGACCGGGACAAGGGTATGCCCTCACCCGCGGACGCAGTCGTGGACCAACGCGGCGACCGCCTGCGTCGTCGTGCGGATGGTGGCCTCGTGCCGGGTGCTGCGCTGGTCGGCTGGGGGGATGGCAGCCGTCGCCGACCCGACGACGCCGTGGCGGATGTCCTGCGCCTGCAGGGTGCACACCACGGTGAGGTCAGTCGGCTTGCTGACCTCGAAGTCGATCGTCACCGTCCGCGCGTCGAGCACCTGGAAGCCCAGCGTCTGCGCCGTGACCCGCTGGTCAGCGACCGAGTACTCCCGGTAACCCAGCCAACCGGCGAACGCCAGCGTGCAAGCGATGCCGAGCGCCCACCACTTTCCGGTGCCCTTCGCGGGCCTGGGCAGCGCCATGACCGCCGACCTCTTCCGGTGGTGGGATGATGGTCCACCGTAACCAACGAGCGACACCAACCCAGCGACACCAACCCAGCGACACCAACCCAGCGATAAGGACGGGTCGAAGGTATGCCGGCCACGCACGAGGGGTACCGCCTGCTGGCGGTGCATGCACACCCGGATGACGAGTCGAGCAAGGGCGCGGCGACGACCGCGAAGTACGTCGACGCCGGAGCCCGCGTGCTCATCGTGACCTGCACCGGGGGGGAACGCGGCGACATCCTCAACGAGAAGTTGCTCGACGACCCGCACATCCAGCGCGACATCGCCCGGGTGCGCCGCGACGAGATGACCGCCGCGATCGCCGCGCTGGGCTGCGAGCATGTCTGGCTCGGCTTCGTCGACTCGGGGCTGCCCGAGGGCGACCCGCTGCCGCCGCTGCCGGACGGCTGCTTCGCCCTTGAGCCCATCGACGCCCCCGCCGAGGCCCTAGTCCGGGTGATCCGCGAGTTCCGTCCGCACGTCGTCACGACGTATGACGAGAAGGGCAGCTACCCCCACCCGGACCACATCATGACCCACACGGTGTCCATGGCGGCGTTCGATGCGTCGGGGCGGGCGACGGCATACCCGCGCGCGGGAACGGTGTGGCAGCCGCTGAAGCTGTACTACGGCCACGGCCACACCCAGGACCAGCGCCAGACCTTCCACGACGCGCTGCTCGCCGAAGGGATGGAGTCGCCCTACACCCCGTGGGTGACCGGCGCCAGGAAGGGCATGCGCCGCACCATCACCACGAAGGTCCCGTGCTCGGACTACTTCGGCGCGCGGGATCAGGCGCTCATGGCGCACACGACCCAGGTCGACCCGGACGGGTACTGGTTCCACATGCCCCGGGACCTGGAGGCAACGGTGTGGCCGACCGAGGAGTTCGAGGCGGCGCTGAGCTACGTGCCGATCGAGCCGGGTGAGTTGGACCTGTTCGCCGGGCTTGGTTCCCCATCGCAGGCCGACTCGCTCGCCGAGAAGGGCGGTCTGTCACTTGTCTACGACGGACGGGTGGCCGGCTGATGGGTGAGCCGTCGACCGTCGGCCCGGGACTGGGGGCGTTCATAGCGTTCTTCTGTCTGGCCATCGCGTTGTGGCTGCTCATGCGGAACATGAGCGCCCGGATGCGCCGGATGGCCTACCGCGAACGTGACCGCATTGCTGCGCTGGAGGCGCAGGAGGCGGCGGCCAGCCAGCAGTCTGCGCAGACCGAGGGTCCGGGCAGTGGCGACGGCGCTGACGCAGGCTCAGCAGACGCTCCCGGCGCCGACAACGGGCGGCCAACTGGGTCGATGTGATACCGGGCCGGAAGCGGGTCCAGTTTCACCTCGACCCAGGAATGGCCAGGGCAAGCCGCTTCGGATCAGCCCGGGGCTGTGGCGGCCGGTGTGAAGCCGTATGCCGCGAACGCCACCGCGACGGAGTGCACGATGAAGGCGGCCACCGTGCAGGCATGGAAGAGCTCGTGGTAGCCGAACCAGCGCGGTGACGGGTCGGGGCGACGGATGCCGTAGACGACGGCGCCGAAGGTGTAGAAGACACCACCGATGACCATGAGGGTCATGATGACCGGGCCACCGCCCTGCAGCAGCGGGCGGAAGTAGAAGACCGCCACCCAGCCCAGCAGCAGGTAGGCCGGTGTGGTCAGCCAGCGCGGCGCCTCGACCCACAGCACGCGGAAGACCACCCCGGCGAGCGCACCAGCCCACACCACGGCCAGCAGGGTGGCTGCCTGCGCCGGAGGCAGCAAGCACAGCGCGAACGGCGTGTACGTGCCGGCGATGATGAGGAAGATGTTCGAGTGGTCCAGGCGCTTGAGCACCGTGTGGGCCCGCGTCGACCAGCGGCCGCGGTGGTAGACGGCCGACGTCCCGAACAGCAGCACGGCCGTCAGGGTGAAGACGACCGCCCCGATCCGCGCCGGCAGGTCGGACGCAAGCGCGATGAGGACGAACCCGCTGACGAGTGCCACGGGGAACATGCCGGCGTGCAGCCAGCCCCGCAGTCGCGGCTTGACAGCGGCGACCAGTTCACCGAGCGGTCCGGCGTCTGCTGTGGATCGAGCGGCTCGCTTCCCGGAGGACCTGGCCATGAGCCCAGGATAACCTACGGTTGCGTAAGTTAGCGGACATGCGGAGCGCCCTTGGGGCCTACCCCTCGTTGAGAGGTCAGAAGATGCACTTATAGGCCCTGCTTAGCAGCATCATCGGACCTCTCGTGGGGCAGGAGAAAGGGGCGGCGGCGCGTGGCCGGGCCCCCGGCATACCGGGACAGGAGAGGTAGCGTGGAGGCGCCTGAGCGGCGACCGCCCGGGCGACGAAGGAGGCGCCGTGGCTCTGACCGACGTGCTCTACGGCGTCTACGAGCGGCGCCTGGCGCGTCGGCTGGACCCACGCGCCGTGCCTCGGCATGTCGGCGTCATGCTCGACGGGAACCGGCGCTGGGCCCGGGCCAACGGCTTTGACACCGCGGACGGGCATCAGGCGGGCGCGGACAAGATCAAGGACCTGCTGCAGTGGTGCGAGGACTCCGGCGTCGAGCTGGTGACGCTCTGGCTGCTGTCTACCGACAACCTGCGCCGCGACGAGGACGAGCTGCTGCCCCTGCTGGGAATTATTGAGCGCGCCGTCGCCGACCTGGCCGAGGCCCACCGCTGGCGCCTGCACCCGATCGGGGCGCTCGAGCTGTTGCCCGCCGAGACGGCCGACGCGTTGCGGGCCGCGGAGCAGGCGACCCGGGACGTCCGTGGGCTGACCGTCAACGTGGCGGTCGGCTACGGCGGGCGGCGCGAGATCGCCGACGCGGTGCGGCGCCTGCTCATCGAGCATGCCGCGCAGGGAACCCCGATCGAGGTGATCGCCAAGAACATCAGCACCGAGGAGATCGCCTCGCACCTGTACACCCGCGGCCAGCCCGACCCGGACCTGGTCATCCGCACGTCGGGGGAGCAGCGGCTCGGCGGGTTCCTGCTGTGGCAGAGCGCACGCAGCGAGTTCTACTTCTGCGAGGCGTACTGGCCGGACTTCCGGCACGTGGACTTCCTGCGGGCGCTGCGCTCGTATGCCGAGCGGGAGCGGCGGTTCGGCCGCTGATGCGAGAGCGGGGTTGGGGTCAGCGTGCTTCGCGCTGGCTGGTCGGTGCCGATGGCGCCGCCAGGTCGGCAGGCAAGGCGGGCAGCCCGTCAGGCTCGCCACTCAGCGATACGTCGGTGGGCTCGAGCGCCTGGCTCACGATTTGTTGGTCGGGCTGGTCGGTCGCCTCCGCCTCCGCCTCGGCTTCCGGCTGGTCTATGGCCTGCGCCGCCACCCAGTCCAGGTACGCCCGTTCGGCGACCGGCAGAGTCGGAAAGAGCATGTCGGTGCCGATGAGCTTGGTCAGCCCGGCCCGGCTGAGCGGCTCGTAGAGGTCGTGTTTGACCCGGGCCAGCCCGAGCCGCACGCCCCGTTCGGCGAGGTCGCCGTGCAGCTCACGCAGCCCGTCGGCGGCGGTGATGTCGACCTCGACGTTCGCCTCGACATTGAGGACGAACCACTGGGCCGGACTGTCGGGGAAGGCCTTGTTCTCCTGGTCGACGACCAGCAGCGCCCGCCGCTGCAGGTCGGCGACGTTGGCGAAGAAGAGGGGCGCGTCGTAGCGGTACACGATCAGTCCGGGCAGGGTCTGGGCGTCGGGGTAGTCGGCGACGTCGTGCATGCCGGCCAGGCCTGGCACCCGCCCCAGCACGCCGTCGTGCGGGCGGGCCAGGCGCCCGGCCATCTCGACGAAACTGAGGGCGATGGCGATCCCGACCCCGACGAGGATGCCGAACAGGACCGTCCCCAGCGTCGCCGCCACGGCGAGGGCCAGCTCGCGCCGGCGGAACTTGGCCAGGCGCCTCAGCTCCTTCCAGGACACCAGCTTGCTGGCCGCGTAGAACACGACCGCGCCGAGCGCGGCCTGGGGGAGGTTCGCGATGAGGGGCCCGGCGACGAAGAGGACGATGACGACGCACAGCGCGCAGACCAGCGAGTACACCTGGGTGCGTGCTCCTGAGGCGAGGGCGAGGGCGGTGCGCGACCCGGAGGACGAGACGGGGTAGCCGCCGAAGAGGCCGGTCGCGAAGTGGACGCCGCCCAGCGCCACCAGTTCCTTCTGGGCGTCGACGGCGTTGACGCTACGATCCTCGTCGCGGTCGATCGGCGCCGGGAACCCGCGGGCGATGAGGGTGTTGTCGCCGTAGGCCACGATCGCCACCCCGATACCGGCCAGCAGCAGCGCCTGCCAGTCTGACAGGGGGATGGAGGGGAACGAGGGCAGTGGCAGGCCCCTCGGCACCCGGCCCACGACCGCGACGCCGTAGCTCTGCAGGTCGAACACGGTGGCGACGATGGTTGCCGCGGCGACCGCCATGAGCGGGGCGGGCCACCGCGGACGGAGCTTGTGGATCGCCACGATGAGGACGAGGGTGCCGACACCGACCATCAGGGTGACCGGGTGTGTCTGGCCGACGACCGACGCGAACGAGCGCGCCTGCTCGACGATCGTGTCGCCGGTGACGGTGGTGCCCGTCATCTTGCCGAGCTGCCCGACGATCATGAGCACGGCGCCACCCGCGAGGTAGCCCACCAGCAGGGGCTGGGACAGCAGCTCGGCAACCACGCCCAGCCGGGCCATCCGGGCCAGGAAACACCAGCCAGCGACGACGATGCTCAGCGCCGCGCCGAGGGCGACGGCCTTCTGCGGGTCACCTCCCGATAGTGGCGCAATTGCCGTGCCCGCCATGAGGGCCACGGTCGACTCGGGTCCGACCGACAACATGCGCGACTGGCCCATCACGGCATACACGAGCAGCGCCGCGAGGGCGGTCCACAGGCCCACGACCGGCGGCACGTTGACGATTGCCGAGTAGGCCATGACCTGCGGCACCAGGTACGCCGCCACTGCAATTCCGGCGAAGACGTCCAGCCGCAGCCAGCGTCGCCTATACCGGCGCATGGTGTCGAGCCCCGGAGTGGAGGACAGGAAGGCGGTGACGAGGAAGTGCTCGTGCCGCGGGGAGGTCTCGTACTCGATGGCCCCCCGCCGCGTCAGCCCCGCGATTGCGGGGTCGCCGAGCACCGACGGGTCCGGCTCCGGATGCATCGGCATCGGCACGGCTATGGACGGGGTCACCGCGCTGGCGGGCAGCGCAGGGGCGGGCAGGTTGGTCGCAGCGGCTGGTGCCGGGTCACCCAGGGGCGCGGCCGTCACAGACCCATGCACGGCGTCAGTGGCGGGCGGCGCTGCAGGGAGGGCGGCGAGGGCTTCGGGGGCCGGCAACGCCCGGGCCTTGCTCGCGCGACGCTCCGCGTGCTTGCCCTTGGACTTGGTGCCGCCGGCGGCTATCGCGCCCTGCTTCTTGCCCACGCGCCCGATCTTCGGCACGTGCTCGCCGTTCGCCTCCTGCCGCGCACGGCCCTTCTTGGCCACCCAACCACCTCCCTCCGACCCGCCGGCCGCCCAAGCGAGCGGGCATCCCGGTCCAGCCGCGCATGAGCACCCAAAGCGGAATACCGCGAGGTTAACGGAGAATGAACGGGCGACCAACCGATCTGGACCAGGCTTCGAAGGCGCGCAGGGCAACCTGTCGCGCGCGTCCACGGTATGCCGGGGCGCCCGGCATACTGTGAGGTGAGGCACACCACCGTCGCGGAGGTGCCGCGGCAGGTGGGGCGCTCGAAGGAGTGGCAGGTGGCGCACACCCGGCAACCGTCCAGCAGCCCAGCCGGCCGCAAACCGGGGACCCAGCCGAGGACCCTGCCGGGGACACCGCCCGGGACATCAGCGGGGGAGCGCAAGACCTACGTGCTCGACACCTCGGTGCTGCTGTCGGACCCTCGCGCGATGCTGCGCTTCGCCGAGCACGCCGTCGTGCTGCCCGTCGTCGTCGGTCACCGAGCTGGAAGGCAAGCGCCACCATCCGGAGCTCGGCTACTTCGCCCGCCAGGCGCTGCGGCTGCTCGACGAGCTGCGCCTCGCCGAGGGCCGCCTGGATCGCCCGGTCGAGTCGGCGACGCTCGGGGGGACGCTGCAGGTCGAGCTCAACCACACCGACCCTGCGGTCCTGCCGGCCGGGTTCCGGCTGGGTGACAACGACACCCGCATCCTTGCGGTAGCCAAGCACCTGGCCGCCGACGGACGCGACGTCACCGTCGTGAGCAAGGACCTGCCGATGCGGGTCAAGGCGTCGGCGGTCGGCCTGGAAGCCCAGGAGTACCGCGCCGAGCTGGCCGTCGACAGTCCGGCTGGACCGGCATGGCCGAGCTCGACGTGACCGTCGAGGAGATGGACATCCTCTACGAGACCGGGCGGCTCGAGCACCCGCAGGCCGCCGAGCTGCCCTGCCACACGGGTCTGGTGCTGCACGCGCCCCGCGGGAGCGGGCTCGGGCCGGGTCGGCCCCGGACAAGGCAGTGCGGCTGGTCCGCGGCGACCGGGACGCGTTCGGCGCTGCATGGGCGCAGCGGCGGAGCAGCGGATCGCCCTCGACCTGCTGCTGGACCCCGACGTGGGCATCGTCTCGCCTCGGCGGGCGGGCCGGCACCGGCAAGTCCGCGCTCGCGCTGTGCGCCGGCCTGGAGGCGGTCATGGAGCGCCGCCAGCACCGCAAGGTCGTCGTCTTCCGCCCGCTGTACGCCGTCGGCGGCCAGGAGCTGGGCTACCTGCCCGGCACCGAGGCCGAGAAGATGGGCCCGTGGGGGCAGGCGGTCTTCGACACCTTGGCGGCGCTCGTCTCCGCGAGGTGGTCGAGGAGGTTCTCGACCGCGGCATGCTCGAGGTGCTGCCGCTCACCCACATCCGCGGCCGCTCGCTGCACGACGCGTTCGTCATCGTCGACGAGGCCCAGTCGCCTGGAGCGCAACGTCCTGCTCACCGTCCTGTCGCGGATCGGGCAGAACTCCCGGGTGGTGCTCACCCATGACGTCGCCCAGCGCGACAACCTTCGGGTGGGCCGCCACGACGGTGTCGCAGCGGTCATCGAGGCGCTCAAGGGGCATCCGCTCTTCGCCCACGTGACCCTCACCCGCAGCGAGCGCAGCCCGATCGCCGCCCTGGTCACCGACCTGCTGGAGGGTCTGGAGATCTGACCGCGCGAGTGCCTGCGGTAGGCACACCGTGAGAATGTGACGTTGTCCACAAGCCCGCGTGCCCGATTTGGTGCTCGGCGGCGACCGTGGGACTCTGGATTGAAGGTCTCGATTCGATAACGGACGGGACGCCCGCTGGCCCCACCGGGGTCGCCCACGATCCGAGGGGTTCCTCAAATGCACATGTATGCCGGTCGACATCGCCCTGCCCGAAATCAGGTACGGGCGGCCACGACGGCAGCGTTCTCAGGCCGGTTCGGGGTCCGCCGCCCGTCGGTGCAGGCGGCCACCGCGCTCGCCCTGGTCGGTGCCGGGGTGGCCGGCTTCCTCACCGCCAACGCCTCCGAATCCTCGGCGGAGACGTCTGCCGCGTCGCTGAGCGCCGAGGCGCTTCAGGAGCTCAGCGCCTCCATCGATGTGGCCGCCCAGGAGTCCGACCGGGCTGCGGCCAACCGCCAGGCCAACCAACGCACGCTGGCCGCCGCAGGAGCGGCCCAGGCGGCCGCCGCGGAAGCGGCGCGTCTCGAGGCGGAGCGGGCGGCCGCCACCGAGCGCGCGGCCCGCGACGCGCAGCGGGAGGCGGTGGTTGCGGGCGCTCGCAGCGACCCGCGGGCGGCCGCTGCGGCCCTGCTTGCCGACTTCGGCTGGAACGACAGCCAGTTCTCGTGCCTGGACAAGCTGTGGACCAAAGAGAGCAAGTGGTCCTACACGGCCACCAACCGCTCGTCGGGCGCCTACGGCATCCCGCAGGCGCTACCCGGCTCGAAGATGGGCTCCGTCGCCTCCGACTGGCGCACCAACCCGGTCACCCAGATCACCTGGGGCCTGCAGTACATCCAGAACATCTACGGCTCACCCTGCTCGGCGTGGTCGCACTCGGTGAGCAGCAACTGGTACTGAGCGCTTGCTGGGCGCAGGCCTGCTAGAGCTTGCGCAGCTGGACCCGCTCGACCGCGTGGTCTGCGCCCTTGGGCAGCACCAGGGTGGCCCGCTGACGGGTGGGCAGGATGTTCTCGACGAGGTTGGGCCCGTTGACGTTGCGCCAGATGCTGCGGGCGGTGGCGGCCGCCTCGACGTCGGACAGCCCGGCATATCGGTGGAAGTAGCTGCCCGGGTTGGCGAAGGCCGCCTCGCGCAGCCGCAGGAACCGCTCGACGTACCACTGCTCCACGTGTTCGTGGCGGGCGTCCACGTAGACGGAGAAGTCGAAGTAGTCGCTCACCGCAAGGCCGGTGCCGCCCTTCGGACGCAACGGCGGGGCCTGCAGCACGTTGAGCCCCTCGACGATGAGCACGTCGGGGCGGCGCACGGTGATCTGCTCGCCGGGCACGATGTCGTAGGACAGGTGCGAGTAGACCGGTGCGGTGACCTCCCGGCAGCCGCCTTTGACTTCGGCCAGGAAGCGCAGCAGCGCGCGCCGGTCGTAGGACTCGGGAAAACCCTTGCTGGACAGCAGCCCTCGACGTTCTAGCTCGGCGTTGGGTAGCAGGAACCCGTCGGTGGTGACCAGCTCCACCGTCGGGATCGAGGGCCATCGGGCGAGCAGCTCCCGCAGGATGCGCGCGGTGGTCGACTTGCCCACCGCCACCGAGCCGGCCACGCCGATGACGAACGGCGTGCGGTGCGGCCGTTCGTCGAGGAAGTCGCCGGTGACCGCGTGCAGGTGAGCCACCGCCTCGACGTAGAAGGTGAGCAGCCGCGACAGCGGCAGGTAGACGT
Source organism: uncultured Actinomycetota bacterium (assembly GCA_963724925.1). Classification (GTDB taxonomy): domain Bacteria; phylum Actinomycetota; class Actinomycetes; order Actinomycetales; family Dermatophilaceae; genus Phosphoribacter. Next base: position 79,949 of record CAVRXF010000029.1, read on the forward strand.
CCTCGATCTCGGTGAGGTCCAGCCGGTCACCCAGGCCACGCAGCCGTGCGACGTCCTCGGCGGTGAGGCTCATCGGCTGGTTGCGTCGCAGCCTGGACCAGGCGGCTCGGTCGAGCTCGACATAGGGACTCGGGCAGCCTCCGTTGGAGGCCTCCGTGCGCTGCGACACGACGCTCATTGTGACGTATGCCGTCCACCTGGCAACCGCCGAAAATCGACAAGTTGGCCCAGTTATTCTGGACGCCATGTGCGGAATCGTGGGATACGTCGGAACCGCAGCCGATTCGGTTGCGCTCGAGGTCGTCATGGAGGGGCTGTCCCGGCTGGAGTACCGCGGGTACGACTCAGCCGGAGTGGCCCTCGTCGTCGACGGCGGCATCCAGCTCCGCAAGCGGGCGGGAAAGCTGGTCAACCTCCGCGACGACCTCGCGGCCCGGCCGCTGCCCGGGTCCACGACCGTGCTCGGGCACACGCGCTGGGCGACCCACGGCGGCCCCACGGACAACAACGCCCACCCGCATCTGGGCGGGCCGGACGGGCGGCTGGCGCTGATCCACAACGGGATCATCGAGAACTTCCACCCGCTCAAGAACGGCCTCATCGACCGGGGGGTCACCTTCCGCTCCGATACCGACACTGAGGTTGCCGCGCATCTCATCGCGGAGGCTTTCGAGCGCACCGGCGACCTCACGGAGGCCATGCGTGACGCGGTCGTTAGCAGCTCGAGGGCGCCTTCACCTTCCTCGCCGTACACGCCGACCAGCCCGGGGTTGTGGTCGGCGCCCGCCGCAACAGCCCGCTCGTCGTCGGGCTCGGAAACGGCTCGAACTTCCTCGGCTCCGACGTCGCCGCGTTCATCGGGCACACCCGCGAGGCGATGGAGCTCGCTCAGGACCAGATCGTCACGATCACCGCGCATTCGGTGTCGGTCATCGGCTTCGACGGTGCTCCGGCCCAAGGCCGGCGCTACCACGTCGACTGGGATGCTGCCGCGGCCGCCAAGGGCGGCTTCGCGAGCTTCATGGCCAAAGAGATCGACGAGCAGCCCGCTGCCGTCTCCAACACGCTGCTCGGCCGCACCGACGAGGTCGGCCGGCTGGTCCTGGACGAGCTGCGCATCTCCGAGGACTCGCTGCGGACGGTCGAGAAGATCGTCGTCGTCGCGTGCGGCACGGCTGCGTATGCCGGGATGGTCGCCAAGTACGCCATCGAGCACTGGACCCGCATCCCCTGCGAGGTCGAGCTGGCACACGAGTTCCGCTACCGCGACCCGGTCATCGACGAGCGCACCCTCGTGCTCTCGGTCAGCCAGTCCGGCGAGACCATGGACACGCTCATGGCGGTCAAGCACGCCAGCGAGCTGGGGGCGCTGACCATCTCGATCTGCAACACGCACGGCTCGACGATCCCGCGCGAGTCTGATGCAGTGCTGTACACCCACGCCGGGCCGGAGGTCGCGGTCGCGTCGACCAAGGCGTTCCTGGCCCAGATCACCGCGTGCTACCTGCTCGGGCTCTACCTCGCGCAGCTGCGCGGGGGGTCCTACGCTGACGAGGCCCACACGGTGCTCAAGGCGCTGCACGAAATCCCGGACAAGATCCAGGTGGTGCTCGACCGGATGGACCGGGTCCGCGAGATCGCCAGGTTCATGGCCGACACGCGCTCGGTGCTCTTCCTCGGCCGGCACGTCGGGTTCCCGGTAGCCCTCGAAGGGGCGCTCAAGCTCAAGGAGATCGCCTACATCCACGCCGAGGGCTTCGCAGCCGGGGAGCTCAAGCACGGCCCGATCGCGCTCATCGAGCCCGGGCAGCCGGTGTTCATCGTCGTGCCCGGCCCGGGCACGCCGCACGGGCTGCACAACAAGGTGGTCTCCAACATCCAGGAGATCCGCGCCCGGGGGGCCCGCACCCTGGTCATCGCCGAGGACGGAGACGAGGCAGTGCTGCCCTTCGCCGACGAGGTCGTCTGGGTACCGGAGAGCAGCCCCATGCTGAGCCCGTTGCTCACCGTTGTGCCGCTGCAGGTGTTCGCGCTCGAGCTGGCCTCGGCCAAGGGCCTCGACGTCGACCAGCCGCGCAACCTGGCCAAGTCCGTCACCGTCGAGTAGGCATCGTGATCATCGGTATCGGGATCGACGTCGTCGACATCGAACGGTTCGGTCAAAGCCTGACGCGCACGCCGGCCCTCGCCAAGCGGCTCTTCACCGAGTCCGAGCGTGCCCTGCCGTTGGCATCGGTCGCGGCCCGCTTCGCGGCCAAGGAGGCCCTGGCCAAGGCGCTCAACTCCCCCCGAGGAATGGCGTGGAAGGACGTGTGGGTCGTCAAGGACGCCAACGGGCGCCCGTCGTTCGACCTGCAGGGCACCGTTCTGGCCCGAGCCGATCTGCTCGGTGTGCGCACCGTGCACCTGTCGCTGTCGCACGACTCGGGTGTCGCGTCGGCCGTTGTCGTCGCGGAGGACTGACCGTGATCCAGGCGTATTCCGTCGCGGATGTCCGCGAGGTCGAGAATGCAGCGATGGCGCTGCTGCCCGACGGCGAGCTCATGGAACGGGCGTCCCGTGCCCTGGCCGAGGTCGTCGGGGCCCGGCTGGACGAGATCGGCGGCTCACAGGTCGTCGCCCTCGTCGGCGGTGGCAACAACGGCGGCGACGCGCTGTATGCCGCGGCCTGGCTGGCCGGGCTGGGCCTGGACGTCGGGGCGGTGACGACGGCCAACGGGTCGGTCCACCCGGCCGCCGCGGCGACGGCAGAGGAGCTGGGTGTCACGGTCGTGCCGGCGGACGGCCCCGGTTGGCGGGCGCTGCTGGCCCAGGCGGACGTCGTCATCGACGGGATCACCGGGATTGGCGGGCGTGCCGGGCTGCGCGAGGAGGGCCGTCGGTGGGTCGAGGCCATCCCCGAGGACGCTTACGTTATCGCCGTCGACCTGCCCAGCGGCACCGACCCGGCCGGGGAGATACGCGCGGGAGACGCCGTCAAGGCTGACGAGACGGTCACGTTCGGGGCGGCCAAGCCGGTGCACCTACTTCCTGCGGGTGAGCCGGCCACTGGCCGGCTCACCGTCGTGGACATCGGGCTGGACTTCACCGGCTGCACTGCTGGAGTCGAGCGGCTCAGCAACGACGACGTGGCCGACCTGTGGCGGGTACCCACGGCCGCGGACCACAAGTACTCCAGAGGGGTCGTCGGGGTCGTCACTGGCAGCACGGCATACCCGGGCGCTGCGGTGCTCAGCGTGCTGGGCGCCTTGGGCGTGGGCCCGGGGATGGTGCGCTACCTCGGACCGCCCTCCGTCGAGACGCTCGTCCATCACCACGCCCCAGAAGCGGTCACCGCCGTCGGGCAGGTGCAGGCGTGGGTCCTCGGGTCCGGGGTGGCGATGGCTGAGCCGACGGGCGCGGACCAGGTCGAGCGGATCGCGGCCGCACTCGCCGACGGCCGGCCCGCTGTCGTCGACGCAGGAGCTCTGGACCTGCTAAGCCGCCGGTCAGCGCCCACCGTGCTCACGCCGCATGCCGGCGAGCTGGCCGCGCTGCTGAAGCGGCTCGATGTGCGGCCCGACGGGGTGGAGGCGGTCAGCCGGGAAAGCGTCACGGCGGCACCAGTTCGGCACGCCAGAGCCGCGGCGGATGCCCTGGACGTCGTCGTTCTGCTCAAGGGCGCCACGACTCTCGTCGTATCGCCGACCAGCCACGGGCGTCCCGTGCGCTCCCAGACGGACGCTCCGGCATGGCTGGCCACCGCTGGGGCGGGCGACGTGCTCGGTGGGGTGATCGGCTCCCTGCTCGCCGCCGGTCTGGACCCGGTCGACGCCGCCTCTGTCGGAGCTCTGGTACACGGCGTCGCGGCGCAGCGGGCCAACCCGGGTGGCCCGCTTCGGGCCAAGGCGGTGGCCGACAGCCTCCCAGCTACGGTCTCGGCCCTGCTCCGGGGTGCCTAACGACAACCCCAACGAGTTTGCGTCCGCTCCGCGATGCATCATGGAGCAACGAGCAAGTCAAGGACTCTGCGGGGGCGGCTGGGCTCCCTTTGACCGGAGGTAAAACCGAGCACGGAGGTGTGCACGTGCGCAAGACCGCTCGCTATCACCTCCACCGCTCAGCTTTACCTCCGACGGGCGGCAACTCAGTCTTACCTGCGCGGGTGCCCGCGGGCCACCAGACGTCAACTGGCAGTGCCCTGCTCGCCATGATGAGACACTGCTCATGAAATGAGCGACCACCCCGCCAGCGCAGGCGCGCCGTCGACGGCATACGTCGACCTGGCCGCGGTGGAGTCCAACGTGCGGGTCCTGCGCGAGCACGCTCCCACCGCTGCGCTGCTCGCGGTCGTCAAGGCCGACGCCTACGGACACGGCCTGCTGCCGTGCGCCCGGGCCGCTCAGCGCGGAGGGGCAACCTGGCTCGGCACCGCTCAGCTGAGTGAGGCAATTGCCCTGCGTGACAACGGTATCGACGGTCGGCTGCTCTCCTGGCTGCACGTACCCGGCACCGACTTCGCCGCCGCGATTGCTCGCGACATCGACCTCACCGTCTCGGCTCACTGGGCGCTCGACGAGGTCTCGACCGCGGCCCGGGCCCTTGGCCGTACAGCTCGCATTCACATCAAGGTCGACACTGGGCTCGGCCGAAACGGCGCGTTCGGCGCTGACTTCACGCAGCTGCTTGCGGCAGCACGGCGCCTGGAGGTCGAGCACGTCGTGCGCATCGTCGGCCTCTGGTCGCACTTTGCGTATGCCGACCAGCCCGACCACCCGACGGTGCGTCACCAGCAGGAGGTGTTCGACTGGGCCCTGGTGGAGGCCGACCGCGCCGGTTGCGACCTGGAGGTGCGCCACCTGGCGAACTCGGCGGCTACGCTCACCAACCCGACTGCCCACTACGATCTGGTTCGCCCAGGTTTGGCGGTGTTCGGCCTCACACCAGTCCCCGACCTCGGCAGCGCTCACGACTACGGTCTCATCCCGGCCATGCGCCTGACCGGGCGCCTCGCGATCGTCAAGGCCGTGCCGGCGGGGCAGGGCGTCAGCTACGGGCACGAGTACTTCACCCAGACCGAAACCCGGCTCGGGCTCATCCCGCTCGGCTATGCGGACGGCATACCACGCAATGCCTCCTGCGTCGGCCCGCTGGATGTTGCGGGACGTCGCTACCGGATCGCCGGGCGGGTCTGCATGGACCAGATCGTCGTCGATCTCGGCCCAGACAGCCCCGCCCAGGCCGGCGACGAGGTCGTCCTTTTCGGCGGCGATCCGGCCGGCCCTAGCGCCCAGGAGTGGGCCGATGCAACGGGCACGATCAGCTATGAGATCGTGACCAGGGTCGGACCACGGGTACAACGGGTGTACCTCGGAGGCGAGGAGGTGGCTGGGTGAGCCGGGGACGGCCCAGTCTGTTCGGGGTTGGCGTCGGCCTCAGCGCCGCGGGCGCTGCCGCCACGGTAGGAGCCGCGGGTCTGGTCGCCGACCGGCTGCGCCGCCGCGAGGACGAGTCGCTGCCCGAGTACGCCAGCCTCGTCGAGCCGCCGTCTGCCGAGGTGATCGCGATTGCCACGGACGGGGTTCCCCTGTTCGCCGTCGTCGACGAGCCGGCCGCGGGCGCGGTCAGCGAGACCACCGCTCGCCAACGGCCGACGGTCGTGTTCTCCCACGGCTACTGCCTCTCGGGAGAGTGCTGGGTGCTGCAGCGGCGCGCGCTCAAGCGGGCCGGCTATCGCGTCGTCACGTGGGACCAGCGCGGTCACGGCCAGTCCGGGTACGCCGTGAGTGCGGGTGACGTGATGGACCAGCTCGGGCAGGACCTGTATGCCGTCATCCAGGCGGCCGCGCCGGAAGGCCCGCTCGCGCTCGTCGGGCATTCGATGGGCGGCATGACGACGATGTCGCTGGCTGAGCAGTACCCAGAGGTGATCGAGAAGCGGGTGGTGGCCTTCGGGTGTGTCGCGACCTCGGCGGGCGGCATACCGCTCGCCAACGGCGCGTTCGTGGCCTCCGCGGGCAAGGCCGCGCTGGAGCGCTTCGGGCCGCGCCTGTTCGGGCAGCTGTCCAGGCGCCCTGAGCTGGTCAAGTCGGTGCTCAAGGCCAACCGCGACCTCGAGGAGTTCCTCGTCGAGCGCTACTCGTTCGCCTCACCTGTGCCGCGGAGCATCGTGCGGCTCACCGCCAAGATGATCCTGCACACCGAGCTCACCGTCATGTCCGACTTCGTGCCGACCTTCGGCGGCTACGACAAATCGGCCGCGCTAGAGCACTTCGCGGGCGTGGAAACGTTGGTGTTCAACGGCACCCGCGACATCCTCACCCCGCCCGAGCACAGCCGGTCCATCGTCGAGGCCATCCCCGGTGCCGAACACATCCTGATCCGCGACGGCGGGCACGTCATCATGCTGGAGCACCCGGACCTGCTCAACGACCAGCTCATCGGGCTGCTCGAGCGCGCCGAGCGCGCGGAAGAGCGCCACGTCGACGTCGAGCACAAGCCGACCGTCACCCAGATCTTGTCCAACGTCGCCAAGAAGCGGGCCCTGCGCGAAGGCCGGCAAGGCAAGGGACGTCGCCGTTCGCATGGCTGAGCTCGCCGCACACCCGACGATGTGCACTGCCGTGGTGGTGACCGTCGGGCTGCCGACGGCCCGGGCGACAGCCGGCCTGGGGGAGCGGTTGGCCGTGGTGCTGCGTCGCGGCGACCTGGTCCTGCTCACCGGCGACCTCGGGGCGGGCAAGACGACGCTGGCGCAAGGGATCGGTGCCGGGCTTCGGGTGCGCGGACCGGTGACCTCCCCGACATTCGTCATCGCCCGGATACACCCGTCGCTCACCCAGGGGCCCGACCTGGTCCACGTCGACGCCTACCGGCTGGGCACCGCCCTGGAGCTCGACGACCTGGACCTCGACGCCGATTTCGACCACAGCGTCGTCGTCGTCGAGTGGGGCCACGGGATCGCGGAGGCGCTCAGCAGTGACCGGCTCGAGGTCCGGCTCGACGGCCGCACCCAACGAACCGCGCGCGTGGTCGGCATCGGTCCCCGCTGGAACCACCCGGCTGCGGCGGGCGCCCTGCGGAGCCTGTTTGCCCCGCCGTTAGCCTGAACCATGCTGCTGCTGGCCCTCGACACCTCGACGAGTGCCGTCACCGTGGCGCTGCACGACGGCGCGACGGTCCTGTCCGAGTCGACCGTCATCGACGTGCGGGCGCACGTGGAGCGGCTCGCCCCCGGCATCGAGGAGGTGCTCCGGCGCGCCGGCATCGCACCGGTAGACCTCACGCACGTCGTCACCGGAACCGGGCCGGGGCCTTTCACCGCGTTGCGCATCGGCGTCACGACCGCCCGGATGCTCGCGCTGGCCACCGGGGCGGCCCTGTCCGGCGTCTGCAGCCTGGACGCCATCGCCTTTGCGGCCGCCGACGAGGCCAGCCCGCAGGGGCTGCTCGTCGCGACCGACGCCCGCCGCAAAGAGGTGTACTGGGCCTGGTATGCCGGCGCCTCGCTGGCGCGGCTCAGCGGTCCCGGGGTGGCTCGGCCGGCTGAGCTGCCGGAGGACCTGCGACGGCTGCCGGCGGCCGGGCGGGGCCCGATGCTGTACCCCGACCTGTTCGACCGCCCCGCCGGTCCGCTGGACGTGTCCGCGTCCGTGCTGGCCGACCTCGCGGTGGCGCGGCTCGCACGCGGCCAGCCACTCGACGACGCCACGCCGCTCTATCTGCGCCGCCCGGACGTGGCGCCGGCAGCGGGCCCGAAGTCGGTTCTGGGGTGAAACTGAGGGACATGGCCTGGACCGACATCGAGGCGTTGAGCCAGCTCGAACAGGTGCTGTTCCCCGGCGGGGCGTGGGACGCGCCAACCTGGTGGGCCGAGCTGGCCGAACGACCTCGACGCGAGTACGTCGTCGCCGAGGACACCGGTGCGAGGGACAGCGTGCAACTGGCCGGGTATGCCGGCGTCAACCACGGCGGGACCGTCGCCGACATTATGACGCTCGCCGTCGCACCGGCATACCAGCGCTGCGGCCTGGGCGACCGATTGCTGACGGAGCTGGCACGGCGTGTGGTCGAGCGGGGCGCGGCCTCGCTCATGCTCGAGGTCCGGGCCGACAACCCGGCCGCGTTGCGGCTCTACGAGCGCCGCGGGTTCGAGCGCGTGGCGGTGCGGCGGCGCTACTACCAGCCGGGCGATGTGGACGCCTACGTGCTGCAGCTCCGGGAGCCGTGATGGTCGAGCACCCGCTCGTCCTGGGCATCGAGACCTCCTGCGACGAGACCGGCGTCGGGCTGGTACGCGGCATCACGCTGCTCGCCGACGCGGTCGCGAGCAGCGTCGAGGAGCACGCGCGCTTCGGCGGGGTCGTCCCCGAGGTGGCCAGCCGGGCCCATCTGGAGGCGATGGTCCCCACCGTCGAACGAGCCTGCCGCGAGGCGGGTGTGGCCCTCGAGGACGTCGACGCCGTGGCCGTCACGGCCGGCCCGGGCCTGGCCGGCTCCCTGCTCGTCGGCGTCGCGGCGGCCAAGTCGCTGGCCCTGGCGCTGGACCGGCCGATCTACGGGGTCAACCACCTCGCCGCTCACGTGGCCGTCGACGTGGTCGAGCACGGGCCACTGCCCGAGCCGACGCTGGCCCTGCTCGTCTCGGGTGGGCATTCCTCGCTGCTGCTCGTGCCGGACGTGACCAGCGACGTGCGCCCACTCGGCGCCACGATCGACGACGCTGCGGGTGAGGCATTCGACAAAATCGCGCGGGTTCTGGGCCTGCCGTTCCCCGGCGGGCCGCATATCGACCGGGTGGCCCAAGACGGCTCGGTCACGATCGACTTCCCCAGGGGCCTAACGAGCGGCCGCGACCTGGCCCGACACCGCTTCGACTTCTCCTTCTCGGGGCTCAAGACCGCCGTCGTCAGGTGGGTTCAGCTGCGGGAGGCGGCCGGCGAGGCGGTGCCCGTGGCTGACGTGGCGGCTAGCTTCCAGGAGGCGGTGGTCGACGTGCTGACCCGTAAGGCGCTGACAGCCTGTCGTGAGCAGGGCGTCGAGGACCTGCTCATCGGTGGGGGCGTCGCGGCGAACTCCCGGCTGCGCGCGCTCGCGCAGCAGCGCTGCGAGAGTGCCGGCATCCGGCTGCGGGTGCCCCGCCCCGGGTTGTGCACCGACAACGGCGCGATGGTCGCGGCGCTCGGGGCACAGCTGCTCGCCAAGGGCCGCGAGCCGTCCGACCTGGCCCTGCCAGCCGACTCGTCGATGCCGGTCACCGACGTCGTCGCCTGACCGGCCGTCCGGCGACCTCCACCGTCCGGCGACCTCCACCGTCCGGCGACCTCCACCGTCCGGCGACCTCCCACCGATCGGCGAGAGGTCAGAAAAGGCTGTCAAAGCCGCCCGATAACAGCACCTGCTGACCTCTCGGCGGGGGGGACGCGGCATACGCTCGCCTCGTGCGGCCGGTGATCCTCGATGTGGACACGGGCGTCGACGACGCGTGTGCCTTGCTGCTGGCCGCCCGTCACCCTGACATCGACCTGCGCGCGGTGACCTGTGTCGGCGGCAACGCGCCGGTCGACGACGTCGTGCGCAACACGCTGACCGTGCTGCAGGCGTGCGGCCGCGCCGACGTGCCGGTGGCGCGCGGGGCCGAGCAGCCGTTGCTCGAGCCGGCCGGCGCTCCACGGCTGGCCCACGGCAGGGACGGGATGGGCGACCTCGGCTGGCCCGCACCTGACCTTCGCGCCGACCCTCGGCCCGCGGTCGAGCTGCTGCGAGACACCCTTCTCGATGCGGCTAGCGCCGGGCCGAAACTCACCCTGGTGTGCCTCGCACCCCTGACGAACGTGGCGTTGCTGCTGCGCACCTGGCCGGTGGCCGCCGCCGGCCTGGACCGCATGGTGGTCATGGGTGGTGGCTTCACCGCGGGCAGCGCGGCCACCGAGTTCAACATCAGCCACGATCCCGAGGCGGCGGCGATCGTCCTGGAGGCCAGCGCGCGGCTCGGCATCCCGCTGACGATGTACCCCCTCGACGTGTTCCATGCGCCTACCATCACCCGAGCCCAGGCTGCAGACCTGGTATGCCGTGGGGGCCGGTCCGCGGCCGAGCTGGCCGGACGCCTCGTCACCTTCCAGTGCGACCGGTTCGAGGCGGATGCGGCCACCATAGGCGACGCGGGCGCGGTCTGCGCCATCGTCGATCCCGACGGCCTGACGACCCAGCAGCTGCCGGTGCGGGTCGTGCTGACGGGCAGCCGCGGGCGCACTCTTGCCGACCTTCCGGCCACGGTTGCAGCGGGCGCGCCGTCGACGCCCGAGGCCGCGGCCACCGTTGCAGTCGCGCACCAGGTCGACGGCCCGCGCTATGCCCGGCTCTGGCTGGATGCGGTGCGCTGATGGGCCGGGTGGTCGTGTTCGGGTCGGTCAACGTCGACCTCGTCGCGCATGTGCCACGCCACCCACGCCCCGGCGAGACCGTGCTCGCCGAGGGCCGCCTCGAGCGCCTCGCCGGTGGGAAGGGCGCCAACCAGGCGGTCGCCGCCGCAGCTGCCGGCGCTTCGGTCGTTCTGGTGGGCGCGGTCGGTGATGACGACGCCGGCCGCGCGTATGGCGCACGGCTGGCCACGCTGGGGATCGAGGCGCGCCTGACGACCGTGACAGGAGTGCCCACCGGAATGGCCTGGATCACCGTCGACGCCTCGGGGGAGAACGCCATCGTCGTGCTCCCCGGTGCAAACGCAGCCGCCATGGCGCTCGTTGAGGATCTCGGACCGGACGACGTCCTGCTGTGCCAGCTGGAGCTGCCCATCCCGCAGACCGAGGCGGCGATCCGGCGGGCAGCGACGCTGGGGCGCGGGTCGTTCTCAACGCCGCACCCTTTCGCTCGCTGGGGCGGGACGTCGTCGCGCTGGCTGACCCCCTGGTGGTCAACGAGCACGAAGCCGCCACGCTCGCCGACTCGGGCCTGGTGCCGCGGTCGCTGCTGGTCACCTTCGGCGCGGCTGGAGCCCAGTGGGACGACCTGCGGGTTGACGCGGTTGCCGTCCCGCCGGCCGACGTGCTCGACACCACCGGCGCCGGCGATGCGTTCTGCGGGGCCCTGGCCGCGAGCCTCGCGGACGTGGACGACGCGGACCGGCAAACCGCGCTCGGGTCCGCGACGAGGGCTGCGGCCGAGGCAGTTCGCAGAGTCGGGGCCCAACCTAACCCGCGGTTGTAGCGCGTCGCTACCACGGCGGGTCCAGCACCAGGACCACCGTGTCGCCGGCCACCGTGGTCACGAGCAACAGGGCACTCCCGGGCGCCTTCGTCGTCAGCTGGCGCCGCAGCGCTTCGGGGTCGACCGAGCTGCCGCGCTTCTTCACGGTGACCCGGCCGGTGCCGCGCTCGCGAAGCCAGGCCCGAAGCGTCTTGACATGCAACGGCATTGCCTCGCGCACGGCATACCGCCGCGCGGTGGTCAGGTCGACGGCGCGGGTTGAGCTGACCAACCCGAGCCCAGGAGCCAGTTCGGTGCCGAGGGTCTGGGCCACCACCGCGCTGGTCAGCCCGGCCCGCACGATGGCCTTGTCGGCTTCGTACAGCCACGGAGCCAGCTCGCCGAGCCGCGTAAGGACAGGTGCGTCGCCAGGCGCGTCCGCCTCGGTGACCACGCACTCGGTCACGATCCCGCGCGTGGCGTCCGGGCGGCATACCGCCGCTGAGCGGCCCGGGAACCGGGCCAAGGGACCCCACCAGATCGGCGCATTCGAGCACCTCGCCGCGCCAGGAGGTCCACTGCGCTTCCGTGCCCTGAGGCCGGGCGGCAGCCGAGATGGACGGCGACAGCTTCGCCCCGGTCGCCGGCACGGTGGCCGCGATGTCGAGGACCTGGGCCCAGGTCGGTGACATCGCCTCCAGCGAGAAGACCCGCTTGGTGCGCCCGTGCCGGTCCGCGACGCCGCTGCGGCGTCTGCCCGGGTCCAGCCACACGCCGGTACGCCGGTCAGCCGCCACGCCGGCCAGGGGCACCTGTTCGGCGCGGCCGGTCCGAGCGGCCGCTGAGGGCCAGCGCCGCAGGTTCGCGGAGGCAACCGCCGCGGTGGTCGGGTCGGCGTCGAGCGCCTCAACGCCGAGCCCGGCGGCCGCAAAGGCCATCGCATCCGAACCGATGCCGCAGGTGAGGTCGTGAACCGTGGCGACCCCGGCCTCGACGAACCGCTGCGCGCGGCGGGCCGCCAGCTGTGGTCGGGTGGCCTGCTCCAGCCCGTCCGCAGTGAACAGCATGCTCGCCGCCTCGTCGCCGAACGCCTTCGCCGCCCGGTCCCGCAGCCGGGCCTGGGCGAGCACGGCGGCGACGAGGTCAGCGTCGTAGCCTTGGGCCCGCAGCCTGGCGGCGCTCGCGAGCGCCTGCGACTCGGCATACGGGCCCAGCTCGGCCAGCAGCCGCGCACCATCCCCGTCGCTGAGCCGGCCCACGAGTGCGGGGTCCATACTGCCGATGGTGGCAGACGTGCGGCCTCGCCTCCGGTCGGCCGGCGCCGGGTGGAGGTGATACCGGTGTGGGAGTCGCGCCGCTATCACATCGACTGCCAGGTGAGCCGGCCCCCGGAGCCGGGGTCGAGGTGATACCGGTGTGGGAGTCGTGCGTCTATCACATCGTCTGGACGAGGCGGCGAAGAGCGGACCCCTGGGCTGCCGAGGGCTGCCAAGGGCGCGCCGGTTGGCACTCGACTTGACCGAGTGCTAACGGCATACCTAGATTTGCGTTAGCACTCTCACCGTGGAAGTGCTAACGCCCGGCCGGCGTCGACCCCCGCGACGGCGAGGCCAGCGGGGCACCAGACATCCGTTCAAGCACATTCCCGAAGGGAAGGACACCGAAGTGTCGGTTTCCATCAAGCCGCTCGAAGACCGCATTCTGGTCAAGTCGCTCGAAGCCGAGCAGAAGACCGCCTCCGGCCTGGTCATCCCGGACACAGCCAAGGAGAAGCCCCAGGAGGGCGAAGTCCTGGCCGTCGGCCCAGGTCGCTGGAACGACGACGGTGACGAGCGCGTCCCGCTCGACGTCAAGGTGGGGGACCGGGTCATCTACAGCAAGTACGGCGGCACCGAGATCAAGCACGGCGGCGAGGAGTACCTCATCCTGTCGGCTCGCGACGTACTCGCCATCGTCGGCTGACCCAACGAGCCGACTCAAGGAGAAGGACAGTCATGGCTAAGACGCTGGAGTTCAACGACGCCGCACGCAAGTCGCTGGAGCGTGGCGTCGACGCGCTCGCCAACGCGGTGAAGGTGACCCTTGGCCCCAAGGGCCGCAACGTCGTCATCGACAAGAAGTGGGGCGCCCCGACGATCACCAACGACGGCGTGACCATCGCGCGGGAGATCGAGCTCGAGGACTCCTACGAGAACCTTGGCGCTCAGCTTGCCAAGGAGGTCGCCACCAAGACCAACGACATCGCCGGCGATGGCACCACGACCGCCACGGTCCTGGCCCAGGCCATGGTCAAGGAAGGCCTGCGTAACGTCGCCGCGGGTGCCGCCCCGTCGGCTCTGAAGCGGGGCATCGACAAGGCCGTCGACGCGATCAACGACCGGCTGCTCGAGAACGCCCGCGAGCTCGAGGGCTCGGACGAGATCGGCAAGATCGCCGCCCTCTCGGCACAGGACGACAGCATCGGTGAGATCATCGCCGAGGCGTTCGACAAGGTCGGCAAGGACGGGGTCATCTCCGTCGAGGAGTCCTCGACGACAGCCACCGAACTCGAGTTCACCGAAGGCATGCAGTTCGACAAGGGCTACGTCTCGGCCTACTTCGTCACCGACCCCGAGCGCATGGAGGCCGTCCTCGAGGACGCTTACATCCTCATCAACCAGGGCAAAATCTCGTCCATCCAGGACCTGCTGCCGATCCTGGAGAAGGTCGTGCAGGCGGGCAAGCCGCTGCTCGTCGTCGCCGAGGACGTCGATGGGGAGGCCCTCTCCACCCTCGTCGTGAACAAGATCCGCGGCACCTTCAACGTCGCAGCGGTCAAGGCCCCCGGGTTCGGCGACCGCCGCAAGGCGATGCTGCAGGACCTGGCGATCCTCACCGGCGGCCAGGTGATTGCCGAGGAGGTCGGCCTCAAGCTCGACCAGGCCGGGCTGGACGTTCTCGGCCAGGCCCGTCGCATCGTCGTGACGAAGGACAACACGACGGTCATCGAGGGCCTGGGCACCAAGGACGACGTCGACGCGCGAATCCACCAGATCAAGGCCGAGATCGAGCGCACCGACTCCGACTGGGACCGCGAGAAGCTGCAGGAGCGCCTGGCCAAGCTCGCCGGCGGCGTGTGCGTCATCAAGGTCGGCGCGCACACCGAGGTCGAGCTCAAGGAGAAGAAGCACCGCATCGAGGACGCCATCTCGGCCACCCGGGCGGCCATCGAGGAGGGCATCGTCGCCGGCGGTGGCACCGCCCTCATCCACGCTGCGGTCGCAGCCGACGCCCTCGGGCTCACCGGCGACGAGGCGACCGGCGTAGCGATCGTCAAGAAGGCCTGCGTCGAGCCGCTGCGCTGGATCGCCGAGAACGCCGGCTTCCAGGGCTACGTCGTGACCTCGAAGGTCACCGAGATGCCGGTCGGTGAGGGGCTCAACGCGCTCACCGGCCAGTACCTCGACCTGGTCAAGGACGGGGTCATCGACCCGGTGAAGGTCACCCGGTCCGCGCTGCGCAACGCTGCGTCGATCGCCTCGATGATCCTTACGACCGACACCCTGGTCGTCGAGAAGAAGGAAGAGGAGTCCGCGCCGGCAGCCGGGCACGGTCACGGCCACTAGGCAAAGCGCGCACGGCATAGACGAGAAACGGCCGCACCCCCTGCTACTGGTGCGGCCCTTCTCGTCGTCTGTGCGTGCGGTCGTGCCGGTATGCCGTCAGGCCGGGGTTGCCAGGCGGCCGGCATAGACGGCCTCGCGCTCCTCCTCGGTGAGCCCACCCCACACGCCGTAGGGTTCGCGCACCCGCAGCGCATGCCTGCGGCACTGGGCCAGCACCGGGCACGCCCCGCAGACGCTCTTGGCGGCGGCGGCGCGGTCGCGCCGAGCGTGGCCCCGCTCACCCTCCGGGTGGAAGAAGGAATCGGGCCCGAAGGTGCGGCAGGCGCCGCGAAGCTGCCAGTTCCACTGGTCTGCGTTCGGTCCAGGAAGTCGCGAGATCTCCGCCATGCTTCCTCCCCATGCGGGTGCTCGTGGCAGGCGACCCTGCTCGCCCGTTGTTACTGGACGGTAGCCTGCGTTGGTTCCGCGGATCGTCAGGGCTTAGTCAAAGGTTGGTAAAGAAACGCGCGCCCAGCTTGCGCGGGTGCGCCGGGAGCAACGGCGCACGACACCAGCGCGTACCCACCGACTGCCTGCGCTCACCCGGACCAGGGTTCGGCGAACGGGCCAGCTGGCGGGGCTACTACTCCTGAGCGTCCAGCTTGGTCAGCTTGAGGAAGGGACTCGCGACGCGCAGCCGGTAGGACCCGAAGTCCACGACCACCGAGTCTTCGTCCAGCTGGACGACCCGGCCGAGGCCGTGCTTGTCGTGGGTCACCCGGTCCAGCACGGCGAACTGCTCGATCGGGGCAGGCGCCTGGTTGTTGAAGGGGCTGTTGGGCAGGTGGCGGCGCTGGGCGGCTGGTCGCGTTTTCATCACCCCCAGTATGGGGCTTCAACCCGGCCGCGCACCGCTCGGCCCGATAGGTTATAGTTATGGGTGGTTGTAGTCGTAGTTCGTTTAGCTTTCAGGTTGAAGTAGCTAGAGCAGGGCCCGCCAACAGTCGGCGGGCGTTTTCATTGTCTGGGCTTCGCCAGCCGGACCCGGTCATGGACACCGCAGCCAAGGAACGCACCACGGTGGTGCGTCCCAACGCAGAAGGAAGTGCACCATGGCTCAAGGTACGGTCAAGTGGTTCAACGCTGAGAAGGGCTTCGGCTTCATCGCCCAGGAAAGCGGCGGCCCGGACGTCTTCGTCCACTACTCGGCGATCGACTCGGGCGGCTACCGCTCGCTCGACGAGGGGCAGCGTGTCGAGTTCGAGATGACGCAGGGACAGAAGGGTCCGCAGGCCGAGAAGGTCCGCCCACTCTGATCTGAGCGACCGTCAGTGGCCCTCCTCCGGATTGCCGGAGGAGGGCCACTCGTTCTCCTCGGAACGGATCGCCGCCGCGGGCCGTCGCCTGGCGGCTGGCGACGACGCCTGTCGGGCTTCCCATAGACTTGGTCAATGACCGAGGGACCCGACGCCTTCGAGCCGTTTGCCGCCTTGGGCCTGACCTATGACGACGTGCTGCTGCTGCCGGGCGAGACGGACGTCGTGCCCACCGAGGTCGACACGACGACCCGGCTGACCCGCGAGATCTCGCTGCGCGTGCCCCTGGTCTCCTCGCGCCATGGACACGGTGACCGAGGCGCGGATGGCCATCGCCATGGCCCGCCAAGGCGGTATCGGTGTCGTGCACCGCAACCTGTCGGTCGACGACCAGGCCTACCAGGTCGACTGGTCAAGCGGACCCAGACCGGGATGATCTCCAACCCGATCACCATCGGGCCGCAGGCTACCCTGGAGGAGCTCGACCGAATCTGCGGTCAGTACCGCGTTTCGGGACTGCCGGTGGTCGACGAGCGACAACCATCTCATCGGCATCATCACCAACCGCGACCTGCGCTTCACCCCGGTCCTGGAATGGGGTACCACGTCGGTCAGTGACGTCATGACGCCGATGCCGCTGATCACCGCCCCGGAGGGGATCTGCCGCGAGGAGGCCACGCTGCTGCTGCGCCAGCACAAGCGCGAACGGCTGCCGATCGTCGACGAACAGGGTCGGCTGAGCGGGCTGATCACCGTCAAGGACTTCGTCAAGTCCGAGCAGTTCCCGCTGGCCAGCAAGGACGGGCAGGGCCGGCTCATGGTCGCTGCGGCGATCGGGTACTTCGGCGACGCGTGGGAGCGGGCCCACCGGCTGATCGACGCCGGTGTAGACGTCCTCGTCGTGGACACCGCGCACGGGCACGCCCGGCCCTTGCTGGACATGGTCAAGCGGCTCAAGGCCGACCCGGCGACCAACTGCGTGCAGATCGTCGGCGGCAACGTCGCAACCCGCGACGGGGCGCAGGCGCTCATCGACGCCGGCGCCGACGCCGTCAAGGTCGGGGTCGGGCCCGGTTCGATCTGCACCACGCGGGTGGTCGCTGGCGTGGGCGTGCCTCAGGTGACCGCAGTCAACGAGGCGGCGCAGGCGGCCAAGGTGGCGGGGGTGCCGCTGATCGCCGACGGCGGTCTGCAGTACTCGGGCGACATCGCGAAGGCGCTCGTTGCCGGTGCCGACACCGTGATGCTCGGGTCGCTACTGGCCGGGTGCGAGGAGAGCCCAGGCGAGACGATCTTCGTCAACGGCAAGCAGTACAAGTCCTACCGGGGCATGGGCTCGCTCGCGGCGATGAGCTCTCGCGGCAAGAAGTCCTACTCCAAGGACCGCTATTTCCAGCCCGATGTCGTGAGCGACGACAAGATCGTGCCCGAGGGCATCGAAGGGCAGGTCCTCTACCGCGGGCCGGTGGCCCAGGTCGTGCACCAGCTTGTGGGCGGCCTAGCGCAGTCGATGTTCTACGTCGGCGCGCAGACCATCGCCGAGCTGCAGCAGCGGGGGCGTTTTGTACGGATCACCGCCGCCGGGCTCAAGGAGTCGCATCCGCACGACGTGCAGATGACCATCGAGGCGCCGAATTACACCAGCCGCAGCTAGTGTCCTTCGCCGTTAATTCGTAGCATAAGTAGTAGGATGAGGCCCGTGGCGAGGACGGGGCGGCCGAAGGCCGAGTTGACGTTGGCCGATGATGAGCGCGCGCAGTTGGTTTCGTGGGCGCGGCGGGCGAAATCGGCGCAGGCATTGGCCTTGCGCTCGAAGATCGTGTTGGCCAGCGCGGGCGGGGCGGACAACAAGAGCGTGGCGGCGCAGTTGCGGGTGACGCAAGCCACCGTAGGGAAGTGGCGTCGTCGGTTCGTCGCCGATCGCCTGGACGGACTGGTTGACGAACCGCGCCCGGGCCGGCCGCCCTCGATCAGCGTGGACCAGGTCGAGGACGTCGTGATCGCCACGCTGGAGTCGACTCCGAAGAACGCCACCCACTGGTCGCGGGCATCGATGGCGAAGAGGTCGGGCCTGTCGTCCTCGACGATCGGGCGGATCTGGAAGACGTTCGAGCTGAAGCCCCATCGGGCGGACAACTTCAAGCTGTCGAAGGACCCGCTGTTCGTGGACAAGGTCTACGACGTCGTCGGCCTGTACCTCAACCCGCCCGAAGGAGCAGTGGTCCTGTCGGTCGACGAGAAGAGCCAGGTTCAGGCGCTGGCCCGCAGCCAGCCGGTCCTGCCGATGATGCCCGGCATGCCCGAGAAGCGGACCCACGACTACGTCCGGCACGGCGTCACCAGCCTGTTCGCGGCGTTCAACACCGCCGACGGCACCGTCATCTCCTCCCTGCACCGACGGCATCGGGCCATCGAGTTCAAGAAGTTCCTGATCAAGATCGACCAACAGGTCCCCGCACACCTCGACGTCCACCTCGTCTGCGACAACTACGGCACCCACAAGACCCCAGCGATCACCGCCTGGCTGGCCCGCCACCCCCGGTTCAACATGCATTTCACCCCGACCAGTTCCAGCTGGATCAACCAGGTGGAGCGCTGGTTCGCCTTCGTCACCGACGAACTCATCCGCCGCGGCAACCACACCTCCGTCCAAGCCCTGGAGAACGACATCCGCGGCTGGGTCGCCGCCTGGAACACCGACCCCAAACCATTCATCTGGACCAAGACCGCAGAACAGATCCTCGAATCCCTCGGACGACTTATTACACGCATTAACGGCGAAGAACACTAGCCGGGTACCGCCGCCGTCGACAGGAGAGTTCCCGTCGTGATTCACGGCGGAAACCCTCCCGTCGAGGGCCGATCGCCCGCGGCGACTAACCTGAACCGGTGACCGAGATCGAGATCGGCCGGGGCAAGCGCGGTCGCCGGGTGTACTCCTTCGACGAGATCGCCGTCGTGCCCTCGCGGCGCACGCGCGACCCGGAGGAGGTGTCGGTGGCCTGGCAGATCGACGCGTACCACTTCGACATTCCCATCCTCGGCGCGCCCATGGACTCGGTCATGTCGCCGGCGACCGCGGTTCTGCTCGGCAAGCTCGGCGGGCTGCCAGTGCTCGACCTCGAAGGGCTCTGGACCCGCTATGACAACCCGCAGGCGCTGCTGGCGGAGATCACCGAGCTCGAACCCTCAGTCGCGACCGCGCGGATGCAGCAAATCTACGCCGAGCCGATCCGTCCCGAGCTGATCACCGCACGGCTGCAAGAGCTGCGCGAGGCTGGCGTCACAGTCGCCGGTGCGCTTTCGCCCAAGTACACCCAGGCCTACTGGAAGACCGTCGTCGACGCCGGTGTCGACCTGTTCGTCATCCGCGGCACGACGGTCTCGGCCGAGCATGTCTCCGGCCAGGCCGAACCGCTCAACCTCAAGCGGTTCATCTACGAGCTCGATGTCCCGGTCATCGTCGGCGGGGCGGCCACCTACACCGCCGCCCTGCACCTCATGCGCACCGGCGCCGCCGGCGTCCTCGTCGGGTTCGGCGGGGGAGCCGCCCACACGACCCGCCGCTTGCTCGGCATCCATGCTCCGATGGCCAGCGCGATCGCCGACGTCGCCGCCGCCCGACGGGACTACCTCGACGAGTCCGGTGGCCGCTATGTCCACGTCATCGCGGACGGGGGGGTGGGCACGTCAGGCGACATCGTCAAGGCGATCGCCTGCGGGTCGGACGCGGTCATGCTCGGGGCCGCCCTCGCCCGTGCCACCGACGCACCGGGGAAGGGCTACCACTGGGGTCCCGAGGCCCACCACCACGCCCTGCCGCGCGGCGAGCGGGTCGAGGTCGGCGTACATGCGACCCTAGAAGAGATCCTGTTCGGGCCCGGCCGGGCTGCCGACGGCAAGACGAACATCGTTGGGGCGCTACGCAAGGCCATGGCGACGACCGGCTACTCCGACGTCAAGGAGTTCCAGCGCGTCGAGGTCGTGCTGGCCCCGACCGCGCACGGGTGATGACGCGCAGATGACCGCCACGGATCCCAGCACAGGGACCGCACCGCTCGCCGCCACTGGCCCGGCAAGCCGGTATGCCGTCGAACCGGCGCTGCTGGCGCGGCTCACCGCCCGGGTGGTCGCCGCTCCGCGCGGACCCACGCGGGCCACCATCACCCCGATGACCGGCCAAGTCATCGCCGAGGTCCCGCAGTCCACCCCCGAGGACGTATCGCTGGCCGTCACAGCGGCCCGTGCTGCCCAACGGCCCTGGGCGCGAACGCCGATGAGCCACCGCAAGCGGATCATGCTGCGCCTGCACAACCTGGTCCTCGCCCACCAGGACCAGCTGCTCGACCTCATCCAGCTCGAGAGCGGCAAAGCCCGCGCGCACGCGTTCGAGGAGGTCATCGACGTCGCGCTGGTGGCGCGGCACTACGGCCGCAGCGCAGCGGCATACCTCGCCCCACGTCGCTCGCCAGGCATCCTGCCCGGGCTAACCCAGGCCGTCACCAGCTACCACCCGGTTGGGGTCGTCGGCATCGTGACCCCGTGGAACTACCCACTCACTCTGCCGGTCAGCGACTCGATCCCGGCGCTGCTTGCCGGCAACGCGGTCGTGCTGCGCCCGGACCCGCAGACCGCGCTCACCGCGCTGTTCGGGGCGCGGCTGCTCTCCGAGGCCGGCCTGCCGGAGTCGGTGCTTCAGCTCGTGGTGGGCGACGGCCCACACGTGGGCCAGGCGGTGGTCGAGGCGGCCGACTATGTCTGTTATACGGGGTCGACCGACACCGGTCGCCGCGTCGGGCAGGTGGCCGCAGCCCGTCTTGTGGGGGCGTCCCTGGAACTCGGCGGCAAGAACAGCCTCTACGTGCGGGCCGACGCCGACCTGGGCCGCGCTGCCGAGGGCGCAGTGCGCTCCTGCTTCGGGTCGGCCGGGCAGCTGTGCGTGCACTCCGAGCGGCTGCTCGTGCACGCGGACATCGCGGAGGCGTTTCTGGGCCGGTTCCTCCCGGCGGTGCAGCAGATGCGCCTCGGGCCGGACCTGGCCTACGGCGTCGACATGGGCAGCCTGCTCGGGCCGCGCCAGCTCGAACGCACCCAGGACCACCTGCGTGACGCCGTCGCCCGGGGGGCGCGGGTCCTCGCCGGTGGCCGCGCCCGCCCCGACGTCGGTCCGTACTTCCACGAGCCGACCGTCCTCGACGGGGTCACCCCAGACATGGCCTGCCGCGACGAGGAGACCTTCGGCCCCCTCGTCGCGGTGTACCGGGTCGGCTCCGACGAGGAGGCCCTCGCCCTCGCCAACGACACGGCATACGGGCTCAATGCGAGCATCTGGACCCGCGATGTCGGAGCCGGGCGTCGCCTCGCCGCGCGGATCCGCGCGGGCACCGTCAACATCAACGAGGGGTATGCCGCCGCCTGGTCCGCGACGGGCGCGCCGATGGGCGGGGTGCGCGACTCGGGGGTCGGTCGGCGCCACGGCGCCGAGGGTATCCGCAAGTACACCGAGAGCCAGAATGTCGCCAGCCAGCGGCTCATCGGGTTCGGTCCGCCGGGCGGGATCACCGACGCGCAGTGGAGCAGGGTCATCGCCGGTGCCGTCCGAGCCGCCAAGGCGGTGGGCCTGCGGTGAGCAGGCCGCGGTGAGCCAGTGCAGGTGCCGAGACGAGTCCGAGCCCTTGCCGCTCGGACGAAGGTCAGGCACTGTGGGCACCCGACCCACTCGTTTCGGCTGCACTAGGCCGACTTCGGACTAGGAGGCGCCCATGCCCGCCCCGCACGACTCCACCGGACGACGGGTCGCCCTCTTTACGACCTGTTTCAACGACACCATGTGGCCGGGCACGCCGATCGCCACGGTGCGGGTGCTGGAGCGGTTGGGTGCCACAGTCGAGTTCCCGCGCGAGCAGACCTGTTGCGGACAGATGTTCGTCAACACCGGGTATGCCAGCCGGGCCCTGCCGTTGGTACGCAAGTTCGTCGACGTCTTCGAGCCGTACGAGGCGATCGTCGTGCCGTCCGGGTCGTGTGTCGGCTCGATCCGCGACCAGCACCACTACGTCGCACAGCGGGCCGGCGACACCCGGCTCGTCGAGCGAGTGGAGGCGCTCACGCCCCGGGTCTACGACCTGTCCGAGTACATCGTCGACGTGCTCGGGGTAACCGATGTCGGGGCGTACTTCCCGCACCGGGTGACCTTCCACGCGACCTGCCACTCGCTGCGCATGGCCCATGTCGGCGACCGTCCGCAGCGCCTGCTTGCCGAGGTCAAGGGGATCACCCTGGTCGACCTGCCGGGGCACGGCGAGTGCTGCGGCTTCGGCGGCACGTTCGCGGTGAAGAACCCCGACGTGTCGATCGCCATGGGCGCCGACAAGACGCGCCATGTGCGCGAGACCGGAGCGGAGGTGCTCGTGGCGGGCGACAACTCGTGCCTGGCCCACATCGGCGGCCTGCTGACCCGGCAGCGCGCCGGCGTGCGGACCATGCACCTGGCCGAAGTCCTCGCCTCGACGCAGGAGGAGCCCGCATGACGCTCACCCAGCCGACCCCAGGTCCGTTGCAGCAGACCAGCCCCACCTTCGTCGGAATGCCCAAGTTCCCGTATGCCGCGCGAGCGGCCTTGGCGAACACCCAGCAACGGCGCAACCTGGCAAACGCGACACACATCATCCGGGACAAGCGCGCCCGCGTCGTGGCGGAGGTGGACCGCTGGGAGGAGCTGCGCCAAGCGGGCGCGGACTCCAAGGACGAGGTGCTCACCCACCTCGCGGCATACCTCGAGCAGCTGGAAGGGAACCTGACCCGTGGCGGTGCGGCCGTCCACTGGGCCCGGGACGCGCAGGAAGCCAACGAGATCGTCGTGGGGATCGTCAAGGCCAAAGGCACCGGCGAGGTGGTCAAGGTCAAGTCGATGGCGACCCAAGAGATCGAGCTCAACGAGGCGCTGGAGGCTGAGGGTATCCACGCGTGGGAGACCGACCTGGCCGAGCTCATCGTGCAGCTCGGGCACGACCGGCCCAGCCACATCCTCGTGCCGGCCATCCACCGCAACCGCTCGGAGATCCGTGAGATCTTCATGCGTGAGATGGGTCTGGTCGGGCGGCCCGCGCCGGAGGACCTGAGCGACGAGCCACGCCGGCTGGCCGAGGCGGCGCGGCTGCACCTGCGGGAGAAGTTCTTGCGGGCCAAGGTCGCGATCTCCGGCGCCAACTTCGCAGTGGCAGACACCGGAACGCTCGTGGTCGTCGAGTCGGAGGGCAACGGCCGGATGTGCCTAACCCTGCCTGAGACGCTCATCTCGGTTGTCGGGATCGAGAAGGTGCTGCCGACCTGGCAGGACCTCGGCACCTTCCTGCAGCTGCTGCCGCGCAGCAGCACTGGTGAGCGGATGAACCCGTACACGTCGATGTGGACCGGGGTCCACGAGGGCGACGGGCCGCAGGAAGTGCACGTGGTGCTCGTCGACAACGGCCGTAGCCACGTGCTCGGCGACCCGCTGGGCCGTCAGGCGCTGCGCTGCATCCGGTGCTCGGCCTGCCTCAACGTCTGCCCGGTGTACGAGCGGACCGGCGGACATGCCTACGGGTCGGTCTACCCTGGGCCGATCGGGGCGGTGCTCAACCCCCAGCTGCGGGGCACCGCGAGTGCGATCGACAAGTCGTTGCCCTACGCCTCGAGCCTGTGCGGGGCCTGCTTCGAGGCGTGCCCGGTGCGCATCGACATCCCGAGCCTGCTCGTGCACCTACGGGCGCGGGTCATCGACAAGGGCGGCGGCGGGCCCGCGCAGGACGCGGCGATGAAGGCCGCGGCGTGGCTGTTCGGCGACTACCGCCGGCTCGAGAAGGCCCAGCGGGCCGCGACACTAGGGGCCAAGGCGCTCGGGGGCCGCCCGATCCCGGCGATCCGAGGGCCGTTGGCGCCGTGGACCAACGCGCGCGACCTGCCCATCCCGCCGACCGAGACGTTCCGGCAGTGGTGGGCCCGCACTCGAGGAGACCAGCGGTGAACGCGCGAGAGCAGATCCTTGCCCGAGTCCGTGGCGCCGTCGCCGACGTCACGGCCCCGATCGGCTCGCGTGGTCCGGTCCCGGTGATCGAGGCCGATCCGACCAGCCCTGCGGAGACCGTGGAGCTGTTCGTCGAGCGGGTTGTGGACTACCAGGCCATAGTCGAGCGGGCCACGCCGGACGGCGTCGGGGCGGCGGTTGCCGGCGCGCTCGGCAACGCGGGCGCGACGACGGTCGTGCTCCCGGCCGGGCTAGACCCGGCCTGGGTCGCGGAGCTGGGCGACGGCATACAGACCCTTGCGGACGAGCGGCTCTCGTCCGCGCAACTCGACGCGATCGATGCGGTCGTGACGGCGTGCGCGGTCGGAATCGCCACGAGCGGCACCATCGTGCTCAACCACGATGCCGACCAAGGCCGCCGGGCGCTCAGCCTGGTGCCCGACCTGCACGTGTGCGTCGTGCGGGCCGACCAGGTCGTCCACGACGTGCCCGAGGCCGTGAGCCGGCTGCACCCCGGCGACGGTATGCCGAGCCCGCTCACCTGGATCTCCGGCCCGAGCGCGACGAGCGACATCGAGCTGGACCGCGTCGAGGGCGTCCACGGGCCCCGCCTACTGCACGTCATCCTCGTCGCGGACTGACCCCCCGCCCGCTCGCCCTGGCTTAGCCTGGCAGGGTGCGCGAGTCGATCCGTAGGCCCCGGTCACTGGGGCTGCTGGCGGTCGCGTTGGTGCTTTCGGGGCTCTGTGTCGCTGCGGGGCTGTGGCAGATGCGCGTCGCCCACGATGACGCCCGCCAGGAGGCGCTCGAAGCCGCCGGGGCCCGGCCGGTCGCCCCGCTCACCAGCACGGTCGAGCCGCACGCCGCCTTCCCGCGGGACGGCTCTGGCCAGCGGGTGCGGGCGAGCGGGACCTATGACGCCGGCAAGCAGGTCCTCGTGGTGGACCGCCGGCTGGACGGGGCTGACGGGTATTGGGTGCTCACGCCCCTCACGGTCACTGCCACTGGGGCACGGCTGCCCGTCGTGCGCGGGTTCGTGCGCGCGCCCGGCGATGCCAAGGCACCGCCCGCGACCGGCGAGGTGACCGTAGAGGGCAGCCTGGCACCGGGCGAGTCGCCGCGCGAGTCGCCGCGTCCGCTCGGGTCGGCACAGCTGACGTCGGTGGACGTCGCTCGGCTGGTCAACATGTGGGACGGCGAGATCTACAACGCGTTCGTCTTCGCCGCATCCGAGACCCCCGACGAAGCGGCGCCGGCCCGACCGGGGCCAGCGCCCGCGGCATGATGGAGCGGGTGCCGCCGCCTGACCTGCCGTCCGGGTACACCCTGCGCAACTTCGCCTACGCGTTGCAGTGGTGGGTCTTCGCGATCTTTGCGCTCTGGATGTGGTGGAAGATGGTTCGCGACGAGCAGCGCCGATCGGTGCCGGTGGGGTCGGCCGCGGTGGGTCGTGCGCCGCAAGGGAGCGCCGAACCGGTCCCACCGTCGTCCCGACCCGAGGGAGCACCGTTGTGAGCACGTACCCGACCAACCTCGCCGACCCGGTGCAGGTCCGCACGGCGCTGCGCCTCTACCGGATCATGGCGATTGTCGCCGGGATTGCGTTGTTCATCCTGCTCGCCGAGATGCTCATGAAGTACGGCCTGCACCAGAAGAACTTCCTCACCGACAACTGGAGCTACATCCACGGGTTCATCTACATGGCGTATGCCGCGTCGATCGCCAACATTGGCCTCAAGATGGCCTGGGGGCTGCGGCGGATCGTCCTGCACCTACTGACTGGCTTCGTGCCGTTCTTGCCGTTCTTCGCCGAGCACCGGGTCACCGTCGAGACCGAGGCCATCCTCGCCCAGGCGCAGTGAGCCACGGCATACCGAGGCCGATATCCTCGCCAAGTGGCGCAGTCTCTGCACTCCAGGCCGGTGCTCGTCGTCGACTACGGCGCCCAGTACGCCCAGCTCATCGCCCGGCGGGTGCGCGAGGCACGGGTGTACAGCGCGGTCGTGCCCCACACGATGCCGGTTGAGCAGATGCTCGCCAAGGCGCCGCGCGCCATCATCCTCTCCGGGGGGCCGTCGAGCGTGTATGCCGTGGGCGCACCCGGGCTGGACCCAGCCCTTCTGCAGGCCGGAGTTCCGGTGTTCGGCATGTGCTACGGCTTCCAGGCGATGGTCCAGGCGCTCGGCGGCACGGTCGCGCACACCGGTCGCGGCGAGTACGGCCATACCCCGGTGCGGCTGCGGGATACCGCGTCGACGCTGTTCGACGGGGCAGCCACCGGACCAGTCGGTCTGGATGTCGCACGGCGACTCGGTGACCGTCGCGCCGCAAGGGATGACGGTCACCGCCTCCACCGAGGGGGCGCCCGTCGCCGCGTTCGAGGACGACGAGCGGCGCCTGTACGCGGTGCAGTGGCACCCGGAGGTGCGGCACTCGACGTACGGGCAGCGGGTGCTGGAGCGGTTCCTGTGGAACGGTGCCGGGATCGAGCCGACCTGGACACCCGCCAACGTGGTCGAGGAACTGGTCCAGACGGTGCGTAAGGCGGTCGGGTCGGGGTCGGTCTTGTGTGCCCTGTCCGGAGGCGTGGACTCTTCTGTCGCAGCGGCACTCGTGCAACGGGCCGTCGGGGACCGGCTCACGTGCGTGTTCGTCGACCACGGGTTGCTGCGCGAGGGCGAGGCCGAGCAGGTCGAGACCGACTTCGTGGCGGCGACAGGCGTGCGCCTGGTCGTGGTCGATGCGCGCGAGCAGTTCCTCGAGGCACTTGCCGGAGTCAGCGACCCCGAGGAGAAGCGCAAGATCATCGGCGCACAGTTCATCCGGGTGTTCGAGCAGGCGGCCCGTGACGTCGTCGGGTCGGCCGACGCCAAGGGCCACCCCATTGACTTCCTCGTGCAGGGCACGTTGTACCCGGACGTCGTCGAGTCCGGCGGCGGTGAGGGTGCAGCGAACATCAAGTCCCACCACAACGTCGGGGGGCTGCCTGACGACCTGCAGTTCACGCTGGTCGAGCCGCTGCGGCTGCTGTTCAAGGACGAGGTCCGGGCCGTCGGCCTGGAGCTGGGCGTGCCGGAGCCGATCGTGTGGCGCCAGCCGTTCCCGGGGCCGGGCCTGGGCATCCGGATCGTCGGGGAGGTCACCGCGCAGCGCCTTGATGTGCTGCGCCGGGCCGACGCCATCGCCCGAGCCGAGCTGACCGGCGCCGGGCTGGACCGGGAGATCTGGCAGTGTCCGGTCGTGCTGCTTGCCGAGGTCCGCTCAGTGGGCGTGCAAGGAGACGGGCGCACCTACGGCCACCCCGTCGTGCTGCGGCCGGTGTCGTCCGAGGACGCCATGACTGCGGACTGGACGCGGGTGCCGTACGACGTGCTGGCTCGGATCTCGACCCGCATCACCAACGAGGTGCCCGAGGTCAACCGGGTGGTCCTCGACCTGACGAGCAAGCCACCCGGCACCATCGAGTGGGAGTAGTCACCCCCGGCCTCGGAGTCACTCCAGTCACCCGGCATCTATCGTTTTCCGGATCAACCACCGGATCCGGTGCTCAATTTGGTAAACGGTCGTTGGTCCTCTGCCGTCCTGGTTATCCACAGATTTCCCGCGGCTCCGCCAGAGCGGCAGCCCGGCGACGACGATCGACACATGGACCCTGTCCTGCAGGCAGCCCTCGCAGCTGGAAACGGCACG
Organism: uncultured Actinomycetota bacterium; assembly: GCA_963724925.1. Classification (GTDB taxonomy): domain Bacteria; phylum Actinomycetota; class Actinomycetes; order Actinomycetales; family Dermatophilaceae; genus Phosphoribacter. Next base: position 107,710 of record CAVRXF010000029.1, read on the forward strand.
ATTCGCACCAACGAGCTGGCGGCAGTGGGTTACGACCGGCATGCTGTCCAGCGGCTCGTTGCTGGGGGAGTGCTGCGACGGGTGCGGCAAGGCGCGTACGTCGAAGCCGGACGCTTCGATGCTTCGGACGAGACGACTCGCCACCAGCTCGTCACGAGAGCCGTCCTGCGAACCCTGCCCGGCTATGCCGTCTCGCATGTATCAGCGCTGGTGTGGTGGGGGCTGCCGGTTCTCCGTTCCGACCTAGGACCGGTGCACGTCTGCCGAGTCGGCGCTGGTCAGGGCCGCAGCTCCAGGGCGGTCCGGGTGCACCCTGCCGTTACGGATGAAGATGTGACGGAGCGCGACGGCATACCGGTGGTCGCTGCTGAGCTGGCAGTGCTCCAGGCGGGTCACTTCACTGGAGCACGGGCCGCGATGATCGCAGCAGAGGAGGGACTTCGTAAGGGCGTGGTGTGCCGGCAGGAACTGGGTCGTCGTCAGGCCGCGGGCCGATGGGGCCCGGCTGTGGCGAAGGTCGTCGAGCTTGCCGATGGGCGAAGTGAGTCCGTGGGGGAGTCGTGGTGCCGGCTGGCCTTTGCCGCGATCGGGCTGCCTTCGCCCGAGCAGCAGGTCGAGATCTACGACGAGCGTGGCGTGTTCGTCGCCCGGGTCGACTTCCTCATCCGGGATCGGCGGCTCGTCATCGAATTCGACGGCATCGCCAAGTACGCCGGAGCGGCCGGCCAACAGGCGCTGGTCGCTGAGAAACGGCGCGAGGATGCCCTCCGCCGGCTCGGATTCCGGGTTGTCAGATTGACCTGGGCCGACCTTCTCGACCCAGCAAGGGTTGTTCGCCTGCTCGGCCTGTGACATTCGCAACCACGGTTTTCCAGATCAACCACCGGATCCCGTCGTTGATTTGGAAAAGCGTCGTTGATGGCGCGCAGAAGCCTGCCGAGGCGGCCCCACTGCGGCAGTTAGGGTGAGCGCGTGCTGAGGACGAGCGCCGCGATCGCCGTGGGCAAGGCGACCCGGCTGGCCACGCGGCTGCGCGGTGGGGGGTCAGCGTTCCCCGGCCTGGTGGCTGAGCGGGTCGACCCCACGATCCTCGCCAGCACCTTGGGCAACGTCAGAGGCGGCATCGTCGTCGTGTCCGGCACCAATGGGAAGACGACGACGACCAAGATGCTGGCGGCCATCATCCGGGCCCACGGCCAACGGGTGTTCACCAACCCCACGGGCAGCAACTTCACCCGCGGGGTCATCTCCTCGATGCTGGGCGAGGTGCCCGTGTCCGGCCGGCTGCAGGCCGATGTCGCCGTCCTCGAGCTGGACGAGTGGCACGCACTCCAGTTCGCCAAGCTGGTCAGGCCGACCCATGCATTGCTGCTCAACGTCGCTCGCGACCAGCTCGACCGGTTCGCCGAGATCGACACGACCGCGCGGCTGCTCACGACCCTCGCCGGGCAGACCAGCGACACCGTCGTGCTCAACCGTGACGACTCCTTCGTCGCCCGGATCGCCAAGGACCTGCCCGATCAGACGGTGGCCCGCTACTTCGGCATCGACCCAGCGCTCGCCGACGACGTGCCGGCTCTCGGCGAGGCGGACGTGCGCTTCGACGACGCGTTCAGCCCGCCGGCCGCCGGCCCACGAGACGGGCTGCTGCATCCGCACGACGCCCGCACGTTCTCGGTCCGGTTCGGCGAGGAGGTTCTGGGGCCGATCACCCTGCAGCAACGCGGGCTCGCCGCGATGATCAATGCGACCGCCGCGGCCACCACCGCGCGGGCCCTGCTCGACGAGCGGTTCCGCCCCGGGACGGCAGCCGAGGCACTGGCCGCGGTCACCCCACCGTTTGGGCGCGGCGAAGTCATCGACGTCGACGGCACGCCGCTCGAGCTGGTCCTGGTCAAGAACCCGGCCGGGTTCACGGTCGCCCTCGGCACCTACCACGACGAGCCGGTGACGACGATGATCGCCATCAACGACGACTACGCCGACGGCCAGGACGTCTCGTGGCTTTACGACGTGTCGTTCGAGTCCCTCCGCACGAACGGCGTGGCCATCACCAGCGGGGTCCGGGCCTACGACATGGCGGTTCGGCTGGACTACGACGAGGTGCCCGTGAAGGTGATCGAACCCGATCTGGAGGCTGCCCTCAGCCGCCTGCTCACGGCATACCAGGGACAGCCGCGCCGGATCTTCTGCACCTACACCGCGATGATGGCCCTGAGGCGCCTGCTCGCCGCGCGCTTCGGCCTCGCGGCCTTCGGGGAGGAGCCGCCATGACGTCAGCCAAGGGACTGGTCAACCTCGTGCACCTCTACCCGCGCGAGATGTCGATCTACGGCGACCTCGGCAACACCCGCTGCCTCGCCACCCGGGTGCGGCGCCACGGCTACGACGTGGTGGTGCACCAACATCACCCCGGTATGCCGTTGCCGCCCGACCCGCACCTGGTCATCGGCGGCGGGGGGCAGGACTCCGGGCAGTCCCGGGTCGAGGACGACCTCGCGGCCATCGGTGACCGGCTGCACCGGCTGGCCGCCGACGGGGTACCGATGATCATGATCTGCGGGATGTACCAGATGTGTGGGCACGCGTTCATCACCAGCGAGGGCGTCGAGCTGCCGGGGCTGGGGATCCTCGACGTGACCACCCGTGGTCAGTCCACCCGGATGATCGGTGGGATCGTGCTCGACACCGACTTCGGTGAGGTCGTGGGTTTCGAGAACCACTCTGGTGCAACGGTGCTCGGCCCAGGGCAGGCGCCTTCGGCCGGGTCCGGGCCGGCTACGGCAACAACGGCACCGACCGCACCGAGGGCGCCCGGACGAACAACGTCATCGGCTCCTACCTGCACGGGCCGATCCTGCCGGCCAACCCGCGGGTGGCCGACGGGCTCATTGCTGCCGCAGTCGAGGTCGCGACCGGCCGGCCGTTCGAGCCCGGCGTGCTCGACGACGGAGTCGCCGACCAGGCCCGCACCCGCCAGGCCCGCAGGCTGCTCAGGGCTTCGTAGCTGGCCGGCTCGGCGCTAGCGTTGCCTGACTGTCCATTTCTCCGCGGGAGGCGATGACATGCTTCGGGTCGCGGCCGTCCAAGCCAGCTACGTGCTCATGGACCGCGAGGCCACCATCGACCGAGTGGCCGAGCTCACCGCGGCCGCCGCCGGGGCGGGGGCGCAGCTGGTCGTGTTCCCGGAAGTGTTCGTCCCGGGCACGCCGATCTGGATCGACACGCGACCGATCTGGGACGGCGACGCCGAGTGGTTCGGGCTGCTGGCCGACAACGCCGTCGTCGTGCCCAGCGCTGCCACCGAGCGTCTGGGCGCCATCGCGCGCGAGCACGGCGTGTGGCTGGTGGTCGGCGTCCAGGAGCGCGCCCGGCACGGCGGGACTATCTTCAACACCCTGCTGTACTTCGCGGCGGACGGCACGCTGGTGGACACCCACCGCAAGCTCGTGCCCACCGGTTCGGAGCGCACGGTGTGGGGCATGGGCGACGGCTCGACGCTTCGTGTGGTGGACACGCCGCTCGGCCGGGTCGGTGGGCTGATCTGCTGGGAGAACTACATGCCGCTCGCCAGGTTCTACCTGTACGCCCAAGGGGTCGATGTCTGGCTGGCCCCGACCCTGGCAACGGGCGACGCCTGGGTCGCGTCGATGCGCCACATCGCCCGCGAGAACCGCATGTTCGTCATCGGCGTCAACCCGGTGCTGCACGTCGACCGGGTTCCCGCGGACTTCCCCCACCGTGACCGGCTGTTGCCCGACGTCTTCCTCGCCGAGCACGGGCCGTGGGTGGAGGAGGGGAACACGGTTATCGTCGGGCCGGACGGTGGACTCCTCGGTGGGCCCGTGCGGCAACAGGAGCAGACCCTCGTCGTAGACCTCGATCTGGGCCTTGTGCCGGCGGCTCGCCGACTCCTGGATCCGGTGGGGCACTACAACCGGCCCGACGTCTTCCGCCTCCAGGTCGACACCCTTCCTCGCCCAGCCGTCGTCGAGATGTCGAGCACCCTTGGCAGCCCCGCTCAGGACACTGGCGCGTGAGCCCGTGCGAGCGCCGGCTTGCCCATCTCCAGCAGGGACACCGCGACGCCATAGGTAAGGAAGTGACCCACGGGCACGAGCTCGAGCAGGCACCCGTCTCGCCGCTCGGGCGGCAGCAGCGAAGCCAGCTTCTTCGACATCGAGTCGATGCTGACCGAGGCGGCCGGATGGACGGTCACGCGGGCGTGGAACGAGACCGTGGCCGGCGGGATTGGCGCGAGGAGCGACAGCAGCCCGCCGCGGCGGATCGGGACGGTGACGGCGACCTCGTCGCCGGTCGATATCTGCCGGGCCTTCCAGCTGTCCGGGCCGGTCACGACATAGAGGCGCCGCCCCTCGACGGCGTAGAGGACGCCGCTGGCGCGTGGCTTGCCCGTGGGCGTGACGTAGGCCAGCACCGCGAACGAGGCTTTCTCGAGCCCCTTCCAAATCCGATCTGCGGGGAGCTGACGCTCGGGCGCGGTATCGGCCACCTGACTCGCCGACGAACGAAGCATGTTCATGGGTGCCTTCCTTAGGGCAGGCCCGACTAACCACGCCCGCCTAGCCGCAATTCTACTCGCACGCAACCGGATTCGACCGTGATCCCCGACACGCTGCTCCGCCGGTGTGGATCGCGGCGAGCCAGCGACCGGCTCAAAGGTCGGCAAACACGTCGTCCAGAACCCGCGCGCCTGCCGGCCGGGACGGGTCGACGTAGCGTTCCCACCCGATCGCCCGCTCGAGCACGAAGCCGGGCAGCCGGGTCAGCAGCGTGTTGTTGCGCGGGAGCCAGCTGGTCGAGGTGAGCTGCGAGCGGTGCGCCCGGATCGCCGCGCGTTTGACCTCGATCCACGGGCGCACGTCGACGGCATGGGTAGGCGCCGGCACCGCTTCGACGGGAAAGCCCTTGGGGGCCATGATCCGTGCGACCCTCCGGTCGACGGCGACCTCGAGCAGCCGGGGCGTCCCGGCGAGCGACGCCGCTAGCGCTCCCACCCGGTGGACCTGGACATGGTCGGGATGGCCGTATCCGCCGTTGCGGTCGTAGGACAGCAGCACCTGCGCCGACTCCTCGCGCAGCAGATCAGCCAGCCGCTCGGCCGCTTCCGAGACAGCAGCCCGGCTGAAGCAGACCTGGCCCGCCGGGTCGGCGAGGGGAACCGGCCCCAGCCCGCTGTCGGCATACCCGAGCATCTCGACCCGAGCGACCCCCAGCACGCGGGCGCTCTCCAGCAGCTCCTGTCGGCGAGTGTCGGCGAGCGTGCCGGCATACCGCGACGAGGCCAGGCCGACGGCGCCATCGGTCGCGGTGACGAGCACGACCCGTTGGCCTTCGGCAGCCGCCTTCGCCAGCGTCCCCCCGGTGGTGAGCGCTTCGTCGTCGGGGTGGGCGTGGAAGGCGACGAGAGTGTGTGCCATGGCGGGGGTCATTCTCGCGCATGGCACAGTGGGGCGGTGCGGATCGCCATGCTCACCGACTGCTACCTGCCCCGGCTGGGCGGCATCGAGGTGCAGACGCATGACCTCACCAGCCGGCTCGTGGCTCGCGGGCATGACGTGGTCGTCTTCACCGCAACGCCCGGGGCCGAAGGCCAGCGGTACGGCGCGGTCGAGCAGGTCGACGCCGTCGAGGTGCACCGGATGGCACTGCGGCTGCCGTGGGACCTGCCGGTCAACCCGCTGGCGCCGCTGCAGCTGCGCACCCGCCTGCGTGGCTTCGACGTGGCGCACGTGCACATGGGCGTCGTGAGCCCGTTCGCCACTGACTGCGCCGTGCTCACCCGCGTGCTGGGTCTGCCCACGACGATGACCTGGCACTGTGTGCTGCACCGGACCGAGGCGGCCGTCGACGCGCTGGGCGTGGTCCGCCGGTGGGCCCGCGGCGGCATGGCGATGAACGCGGTCTCCGACATCGCGGCCGCGCCGCTGCGTCGGATCGTGGGCGACGGCATCCCGATTTCGTTACTGCCCAACGGGATCGACACCTCTGCTTGGCGTCCGGACGAGCGGCCGGCCCGCGAGCCGGGGGTCGTGCGGTTCGTCTCGGCGATGCGACTAGCTCCCCGTAAGCGGCCGGTCCAGCTGCTCGAGGCGATGGCTGCCGTGCGTGCTGCCGCGCCGGACGTCGACACGCGTCTGGAGATCCTCGGGGACGGGCCGGACCGCCCCAAGCTCGAGCGACGGGTACGCGAGCTCGGCGCGCAGGGCTGGGTCGCACTGCCTGGCCGGGTGCCGCGCGAGCAGCTATCTGCCCGGTATGCCGGTGCCGACGTCTACGTGTCTCCGTCGGTCCTCGAGTCGTTCGGTATCGCGGCCCTTGAGGCGCGCACCGCTGGCCTGCCCGTGGTGTCCCGGCTCGAGAGCGGGGTTTGCGAGTTCGTCACCGACGGGGTCAACGGCCTGCTCGCCGCAACCGACGTCGAGCTCGCCGAGCAGATGGCGCGCTTGGCGCGCGACGAGCCGATGCGCCGCAAGATGACCGAGCACAACCTGGCCAATCCGCCGGCCCAGGACTGGTCGGCCGTGGTGCAGACTGCCGAGGGCGAGTACCAGCGAGCCATCGCCGCCGCCAGGGGCGGGCATTGAGCGGACCTCAGCTGTGGGTCCGCGGGGTCGACGCAACCGGGACCGACGTGGTCAGACTCGCGCTCCCGCACGGCATGAGCCCCGAGCAGCTGCTAGCCCGCGAGGGTTTCGCGTCAGTAGAGGCGAGAACCGTTGGTGGACAGCCTGACCCGCACATCCTGGTGCTGGAGTACTCGGTCCGCCAAGCCGACGGCATACCCGTGCATGAGCGCCAGCCCCTCCGTGACCCAGGTCTGGTCGTGCGCCCCGGCGAGGCGGCCTGGCGCCGTCAGCGGGTCGGGGTCTACGCGCTGTGCCGTAGCACGCAGGGCCTGCTGCTCACCCAGTTCAGCGACCGCACCAACGCCCCGATGCAGTGGGGGCTTCCCGGCGGCGGCATCGACGCCGGCGAGCTGGCGGAGGCGGCCCTGCACCGTGAGGTCCACGAGGAGACCGGCCAGCGACTACGCGTCGAGCGCTTTCTCGGGGTGCACGACGCGCACTGGGTCGGGCGTGCGCCGACGGGCCGGCTCGAGGACTTCCACACGGTGGGGCTGATCTACCTCGCGACCTGCCCGCAGCCAACCGACCCGGTGGTCCACGACGTCGGCGGGACCACGTTGTCGGCCGCATGGGTGCCGCTCGCTCAGGTCGAGAACGTCCCGCTCACCGAGGCGTGGCGTCGGATCCTCGCCCGGTGGCTCCCCGCCGTCGGTGGGTAGACCCACAGGAGCGGCTACGAACGAGCGAGCCGACCAGCCCGATGAACACCAGGACTGCACCGAGGCCGATCAGGGCCGGCGGCCCGAACCGGATCGTGCCGTCCGGGCGGTAGCCCAGCAGGTAGGCGATCGCAGCACCGGCGGCGAACATGAGCAGCACTCCGACGGTCGCCAGCACCCAGTTCGGCCCGGTGGGCGCGGGGATGAGCCGTCGCTGTTGGGGCGGCGTCTGGGGTGCCGACGTTGGCTGGGGCGCCCATTCTGACTGCGGCCACGGCTGGCCGGCCGGAGCGTCCTGGGGCGTCGGTCGGGGCTGCTCGGTAGGCTGCTCGGTGGACATGCGGTGCTCCTACGGGTTGACAATCGTGACCGAGCCCAGACCGACGTCCGCGGTGACCACGGCATCGGGTGGGCCCGAACCGACGAGGACCGACTCGTGCAGGTCCGTGCCGTTCTGATGCGTGCCTCCCGACCCGGCCTCGTTGCCGGCTTTGCGGACGATCTCCCCGGCCCCGACCTTGGCGTCGACCTGGACGGTCAGCCCGGGCGGCACGACGACGACGAGCTCGCCGAGTGAGACCGCTGCCGAGACGGGTTGGCTGTCCGGACCGTCCAGCGTCAGGGCGCTCAGGTCGAGCCGCGCCTTCCCCGCACCGAGCCGGTATGCCGGGTCCGTCACCCCCTCAGCGGGCTTCCAGGTGGGCTCCCCGGTGCCGGCCCCGAGGGCGGACATCGAGACGGAGGCGGGCAGGCTGACCGCAACAGCAGTGGCCAGCGCAGCGGCTAGGCCCAGGGTCGCCAGGCCGCCCGCGCGACGTCCCAGCAGCGCGACGACAAGTAGGCCAAGTCCCAGCACGCCTACGGCACAGGCCAGCCCGAAAGCGGCCGGCCGGGCCGTGGCGCCGCTGGCCGTCGCGATGCCGTAGGCAATCACGGACAGCCCAAGCAGGACGATCACGCCGAGGAAGCCGAGGCGACGGCGTCGCTCGCGCACCACGACGACGTGCGGCTCCGGCTGCGTGGTGGGTGTCCAGGTCCGCCCCGGCCCCATGCCGTGAGCCGGGCTGGACGGCATACTGCCGGCGGCCGGCCCTGAGGAAGGCCTGAGGAAGGCCGAGGAAGGCCCCGAGGAAGTCCCTGCTGGGTCTGCGGCAGCGCCGGGCTCGCTCCCCGTTGGCTGGGCCCACCCCTGGACGCTCCGGGCCAGTCCTTGCGCCTGCGCCTTGGCGTCGGCGCCGATTTGCTGCATGCTCTGCCCCCTGCGGGCGCCTCGCGCGATGAACCAGACGGCCAGGCCGACCGGGACGAACAGCCACGACCAGTGCTGCCGGTCGGTGATCTCACCAAACAGCGAGAGGGCGATGACGATGAGCAGGACGATCCCACCGGGGTCGCCGTGCAGCGCCTCCTCGGCCCGGATCAAGCCCTCGCGGGTGGGGATGAACGCCCAGGCGAGCGCGTAGAGGATGAAGCCGATACCGCCGAACAGGAACAGCGCCAAGGCAACAGCGCGGATGACGATGGGGTCCACACCGAGTCGCTCGGCAATGCCCGAGCACACGCCGGCCAACCACTTGTTCGACGTGTTGCGGCGCAAACCAAGGGCGCGAAGCCAGGCGAACAGCCGGTCCGGACCGCCCGCTGGCGCGCCCGGGCCAGGGTCTTCGGGTCCGAAGGCACCGGGTCCTGAGCCGCCCGAGGGTGGGCCGTGACCTTCCGGGGGCGTGGGTGTTGCGCTGCTCATGCATCTATCGTCGGTCCGCAGCGCGCGCACTGCCATGCGGGTCGACCCTGAAACCTCCCTGATTAGCCCTGCGCAGGGGGTCGGGACGGCCCGGGATGGCCCAGGATAAGGGGGTGAGCGAACCGAGCGGGAACGCACCAGCGTCGCCGGCCCGGCAGCAGTCAGCCGCCCGTACTCTTTACCGCTCCAATGACGACCGCTACATCGCCGGCGTCTGTGGCGGCATCGCCGCCCACCTGGGCATCAACGCCAACCTGGTCCGTCTCGCCTTCGTCGTGCTCAGCGTCATGATGGGCGGCCTGGGCGTCGCGGTGTACCTGTTTCTCTGGGCCCTGACGCCGGCCAGCTCTGAGGCACCGCCTGGCACCGTCGTCGAAGCACCACGGCGACCGCGCTTGAGTATGCCGGGCTGGTTCGTCATCCTGGGGGCGGTCCTCGTCCTCGGCGGGCTCTCGTTGGGCACCCCGCTGGGCGCGGTGACCACGAACGTGCGCTTCCTCGTGCCGCTGGCCGCGGTCGGGGCGGGGGCGTTCATCGCCTGGTACCAGATCGACGAGCGCCAGGGCCGGCACTGGTCCAGCCGCACGGTCTGGGAGCGGATTGCCTTCGTCCTGCAGCCGATCCTGGGCGTCATGATCGCCGCGGCGGGCGTCGTCGTGCTGGTTACGTCGGGGCAGGGCCTGTCGGGAGTTTGGAACGGCGCCCTCGCGGCGCTCGCGGTCCTCGTGGGGGCCGGGGTCATTGCGGCGCCCTTCGTGCTGCACATGTACCGGGGCCTGCAGCGCGAGCAGGCCGAGCGGGTCCGGGCCACCGAGCGGGCCGACATCGCCGCGCATCTGCACGACTCGGTGCTGCAGACCCTCGCCCTCATCCAGCGCCGCTCCGACGAGCCCTCGACCGTCCAGCGGCTGGCCCGCAGCCAGGAGCGCGAACTGCGGTCCTGGCTGTATGCCGGTCAGGAGCCGGCCGCGGACCGCCTCGCTGGCGCGCTCACTGCGGAGGTCAACGAGGTTGAGGACGAGCAGGGCGTGCCGGTGGAGCTGGTCGTGACGGGGGACCGGCCGATGACGGCAGAGGGCGAGGCGCTGGTGCGAGCGACGCGCGAGGCACTGCTCAACGCGGTGCGGCACGGTCGCCCCCCGGTGAGTGTCTACGTCGAGGTCGGCGCGAGCGGTGCCGAGGTGTTCGTCCGGGACCATGGGGACGGGTTTGACCTGCGTGACATCGCCGAGGACCGGCTCGGGGTCCGCGAGTCGATTCTCGGGAGGATGGCGCGCGCCGGCGGCAAGGCGAAAATCCGCCGCCTGGAGCAGGGCACCGAGATCGCCCTGTCGCTTCCCCCGCTCCCCCACGAGGAGCGCCAGCATCCCGAGCAGTCACCCGCCCTCAAGCCAGCAGAGGTCGCCGAGGAAGCGGGCCAGCCGGACGCGCCGCCAGCGGGGCGGCATACCTCATCAGTTGCCAGCCCTGGGAAAGGGGCAAACCGTGAGTGACCGCGTGCGACTCGTCCTCGTCGACGACCACAAGATGTTCCGCTCCGGCGTGAAGGCTGAGCTGGACCCCGACCTGACCGAGGTGGTCGGGGAGGCACCGGATGTCGACGCGGCCGTGGCGGTCATCAGGCAGACCCGGCCCGACGTCGTGCTGCTCGACGTCCATCTACCTGGCGGGATGGGCAACGGGGGCGTCGACGTCCTGATCGGTTGCCGGGGCCTGGAGAGCGAGCGCGGGCGCTCGGTGCGCTTCCTCGCCCTGTCCGTCTCGGATGCTGCCGAGGACGTCATCGCGGTGATCCGCGCTGGCGCGCGGGGCTATGTCACCAAGACCATCTCCGGCTCCGATCTGTCTCGCGCGATCCGGCGGGTCGCGGACGGGGACGCGGTGTTCAGCCCGCGGCTGGCTGGCTTCGTGCTCGACGCGTTCGGCGCGGCCGCTGGGGAGATCGCCGAGGTTGACGAAGAGCTGGACCGGCTCTCTGCTCGCGAACGCGAGGTCATGCGGCTCATCGCCCGCGGCTACCAGTACAAGGAGGTGGCCAAGGAGCTGTTCATCTCGGTAAAGACGGTCGAGACGCATGTGTCCTCGGTGCTGCGCAAGCTGCAGCTGTCGTCGCGTCACGAGCTGACGGCGTGGGCGGCGGGGAGGCGCATGCTCTGACTGCACTCGGGCCGCTGGACTCGTGAGCGGACCCTAACGGTTGCTTCACGGCGGTCGATGCAACCGTTCGGCTCCGCTCACGGAGTGGGCGGCGGCACGGGGGTTGCCGATGGGCGCTGCATCCGGCACAAGACGGCAGCCACGAGCAGCACCGCGGCGGACGCGCCGAGGCCGAGCTGAAGGCCACCCGGGCGATCGGCCAGCAAGCCGGTGAACCACGGCCCGAGCACCTGGCCGAGCGCGAACACGGTGGTCAGCATCGACAGGGCGGCCGTGAGGTATGCCGGTGCCACGGCGTCGCGGGCCGCGGCGGTGACCGCCGCGACCAGCGAGAGGAAGCAGAGGCCAAACAGCACTCCTGACAGGTAAAGCAGGGGTGGCCACCGCGTCAGGGCCGGCACCACCGTGGCGGCTGCGAGCAGGACCAACAGCACTGAGGCGGCCGAGCCGCCGGTGGCCCGGCGTAGCAACCCGGCCCAGACCACGCCACTGACCGTGCCGGCGAGCCCGAGCAGGACCCAGAAGACGGCGACGCCCTGTGGCGGCAACCCCACCTGCACGAGGAGCGCGATGACGAAGGTCATGTACCCGATGTAGCCGGCCCCGAACAGCAGGTAGCCGCTCGCCAGCCAGCCCAGACCACGCGGCCAGGTGCGGTGGCTGCCGGACTGCGCCGGCGCTGCCGGCGCAACCCGCGCCGCGAGAGCCACGGCGACACTGCCTGCGGCGGCGAGCGTGCTGAGCACGAGCCACCCCCATGGCCAGCCGGACGGTCCGGTTCGGGACAGCACCCACGGGACGGCCAGACCCGACACGACGATGCCGACCCCGCCTCCGGCGAAGTACGTGCCCATGAGCACGGCCGACTGGTGGCCCGGATGCGCGCGGCTGATGGCGGCGGTCATGGCACCGCCAACGACGAAGCTGACGGCGCCGGCGACGCCGACAACGAAGCGAAGGGCGAGCAGGACCTCGATCTGCTGGGTCGTCGCGGTGCCCGCGAGCGCGAGCACCATGGTGGCCAGCGACCAGCCGAGCGCCGGTCGCTGTCCCACCCGCGCGACCAGCCAGGCGGTGGCAAGCGCCCCGGCAAGATATCCGCCGGCGTTGACGGTGTTCATCAGGCCGGCAGTGGCGAAACTCCAGCCCAGATCGGCGCGCATCGCCGGAAGGAGCAGGGCGTAGGCGAACCGGGTGAACCCGAGGGCGATCGTCGGCGCGGCCGCCAGTCCGGCGACGACCAGCAGGTCGCGGCGAAATTCACTCATCAGCGCGGCTTGTCTGCGGGCAAGCAACCGAGCAGGAGGTGAAACGAGCGCTCTTGCGCACGTCTGGACCTCCACTCGCCGGTTTTACCTCCAACCAGTGCTGCTCAGCCGGCGAGGGTCTCGGTGCCGGCCAGGTGGTCGCGGAAGGCGGTCAAGGTGTGCAGCTTGTGGTTGCGCGCGCTGAGCTCGATGTCGAGGGCGGGCGCGTTCGACTCGATGAGACGCAGGAGCGCGTCGTGTTCCTGCACGGACGCGTTCGGGCGGTCGGGCACGAAGAAGAACGTCGAGCGGCGCACCTGGCCCAGCCGTTCCCACTCACGCTCGAGTAGCTCGGACAGGTGGCCGTTGGGGCACGGCGCGCAGAGCACCCGGTGGAAGGCCAGGTTCAGTGCGGTGAAGCGCACTGGGTCCAGCGACCGCCGGCACTCGCGCAGCTGCTCGTTGAGCTCGTGGGCCCGGACCAGGTCGACCCGGCTGAGCAGGGGGGCGGCCAGAGCCGTCGCCGCACCTTCCAGGTGGGCGACGGTCTCCATGGCCTCGGCATACTCGCGGGTGTCCATGCCGAGCACCTCGGCGCCGACGTTGCGAGTGAACCGGACCAGCCCCTCGGCCTCCAGCAGCCGCACCGCCTCGCGAACCGGCACCGGAGAGACCCCGAGCTCGGCCGCCACCCGCGACAGAACGAGCCTGGTCCCCGGCAGGTACTCACCGCCGAGGATCCGCTCGCGCAGGGCCGCATGCACGAACTGCGACTTGGACTGGCTGCTCATGGCTGGTCCCGCCGCTCGGCCGCGACCGGCTCACTCACCCTGGTGCGGCAGCTGCTCGTCGGAACCTCGGGTGAAGGTGAACCCGTCCGCCCCGACGGTGACCGCCTCCTCGGACGCCTCCTCGCGCTCCACGATCGGCTGTACGTTGCCGTCGAGGTCGAGCACGGGCGTGGCCTCGTTGTACCAGCTGTGCACGACCGGGTTGCCCCACCAGTCCCGGCGCTGGTTGTCGTGGACGTCCCAGGTGACGACCGGGTTGTCCGGGTCGCCGGTGTAGTAGTCCTGGGTATAGACCTCGATGCGGTGCCCGTCCGGGTCGCGCAGGTAGAGGTAGAACGCGTTCGACACGCCGTGGCGGCCGGGGCCGCGCTCTATGTGGTCGGTGAGCCTCAGCGACCCGAGCTTGTCGGCGACGTTGAGCACCCCGCCGCGCTCGTGGCAGGCCAGCGCCAGGTGGTGCATCATCGGGCCGGGCCCGCCGGTCAGGGCGGTGTCGTGCACGGTCTGGCTGCGCCCGAGCCAGGAGGCGAAGATGGTGCCCTCCTGGTCGGCGATCTTCTCGGTGAGCTTGAACCCCAGGTCCTGCAGGTATGCCGTGGCCGACATGACGTCGGGGGTCACCTGGTTGAAGTGGTCGAGCCGGGCGATGCCGGCGCCCTTCATCCGGTCGTAGCTCCAGGTGAGCCGCTCGACCTTCTCGGCCTCGTGGAAGAACTCGTAGGGGAAGCCGTAGGGGTCCTCGACGCGCACTGAGTCGCCGATGCCCTTGGTGAAGCCGCGCCGGTTGCGCACGACCTTGCAGCCCAGCTCGGTGAAGTACGCCTCAGCCTTGTCGACGTCCTCGGGCGTGCGCACCCGGAACGAGAACGCCCGGCAGGCCGCCACCTCGCCCTTGCGCAGCACGATGTTGTGGTGGATGAACTCCTCGAACGTGCGCAGGTAGATCCCCTCGTCGTCCTCGGCCGTGACGATGAGCCCGAGCACGTCGACCCAGAACTCGCGTGAGCGCTCCAGGTCGGTGACGATGAGTTCGAGGTATGCCGCGCGCAGGATGTCCGGGGGAGCGGCCGCGGGGGTGGGAACGGGGGTATGCGTCGTCATGCGGGTCTCCTTGCAGTGGTGCTGATGTGCGGATCAGGTGGTGCCGAAGCGGGGGGTGTGGACGGTGCCGAGGGTCAGGTGCACGGCCTGCTGCTCGGTGTAGAAGTCGATCGAGCGATAGCCGCCCTCGTGGCCGAGTCCAGAGGCCTTGACGCCGCCGAAGGGGGTGCGCAGGTCGCGGACGTTGTGCGAGTTCATCCACACCATGCCGGCCTCGATGGCGTGCGACACCCGGTGCGCGCGGGTGAGGTCGTTGGTCCAGATGTATGCCGCGAGCCCGTACTTCACGTCGTTGGCCAGGGCGATCGCCTCCTCCTCGGTGTCGAACGGCGTGATCGCGACAACGGGCCCGAAGATCTCCTCCTGGAAGATGCTCGCGCTCGGCGGCACGTCGGCGAAGACGGTGGGGCGCAGGTAGTTTCCGCTCGGCAGGTCAGCGGGACGGGAGCCGCCGGCGACGAGCCGGGCCTCGCGCTTGCCGGCCTCGACGTAGCTGACGACCTTGGCGTAGTGCTCCGGGTGCACGAGCGCGCCGACCTCGGTGCGGGGGTCCTGTGGGTCTCCGACGACGATGCGGTCCGCGCGCGCGGCATACCGGCTCACGAACTCGTCGTAGACGCCGCGCTGCACGAGGATGCGCGACCCGGCGGTGCAGCGTTCGCCGTTGAGGGAGAACACGCCGAAGAGCGTCGAGTCGATGGCTGCGTCGAGGTCGGCGTCGTCGAAGATGACCGCCGGGGACTTGCCACCGAGTTCCATCGACATGCCCTTGAGGGTGGCGGCGCAGTTGCGGAAGATCAGCTGACCGGTCGTCGTCTCTCCGGTGAACGAGATGAGGTTGACGTCCGGGTGCTTGACGAGGGCGTCTCCGGCTGCCTCGCCGAGCCCGCCGACGAGGTTGAACACGCCGCCGGGTAAGCCGGCCGACTCGAAGATGCCGGCCCACAGCGACGCCGACAGGGGCGTGAACTCGGCCGGCTTGAGAACGACCGTGCAGCCCGAGGCGATCGCGGGGGCCAGCTTCCAGGACTCGAGCATGAACGGGGTGTTCCACGGCGTGATGAGCCCCGCGACGCCGACCGGCTTGCGGTTGACGTAGTTCACCTGGGAGCCGGGCACCAGGTAGAGGTCGTCGGCCTGGGCGACAATAAGGTCGGCGAAGAAGCGGAAGTTCTCGGCGGCCCGCAGCGCCTGGCCGCGAGCCTGGGTGATCGGCAGGCCGGTGTCGAAAGTCTCGAGCTCGGCCAGGCGGGCCTCCTGGGCCTCGACGGCGTCGGCGATCCGGTTCAGGACGCGGTTGCGCTCGCGAGCCTTCATCCTCGGCCAGGGACCGTCCTGGAAGGCGCGCCGGGCCGCGGCGACAGCTAGCTCGACGTCCTCGGTCTGGCCGGCCGCAGCGCTCGTGTATGGCTCGTTGGACACCGGGTCGAGCACGTCGAAGGTTTCCCCGCCGAGCGAGTCGACGTGCTCGCCGTCGATGTAGTGGCGGATGCGGTCGGGAAGCGCCTCGGGCACGTGCCGGGTGAGCGGTGCGGTGACGGTCACAGGAGTCCTTTCGGTATGCCGGTCAGCCGGCGCCGGTGAGGGTCAGGCCGGCCGGGGTGGCGTCCAGCGCGGCCCGGTCGACGGGCGTGAGCAGGTCTGCAGCCTGGTCGAGCAGGGCCTGGACCTTGCCCTTGCCCTCGTCGGTCAGGGGGATGAGCGGCGGACGCACGAAGTCCGAGTCGAGCAGGCCCGACCTGGCCATGACCCACTTCGCGGGTGCGGGGTTGGTCTCGACGAAGAGCGAGTCGACGAGCGGCGTCATCCGATAGTGCAGGTCCATGGCGGTCTCCGGGTCGCCGGCGCGGGCCGCGGTGTAGAGGTCGGCGACCGCCTTGGGCGCGATGTTCGCCAACGCCGAGATGAAGCCGGAGCCGCCCAGGGAGAGCACCGGCAGGCAGAGCAGCTCGATGCCTGACCACATGAGGATGTCGCGGGCGGCGTACTTGACCCGGGAGAAGTGCTCGAAGTCCTTGGTCGTCTCCTTGATGCCGACGAAGTTGTCGAGGTCGCGGTGTAGCCGACCGACGGTGGCCGGGTCGATCTCGACTGCTGTGCGGGAGGGGACGTTGTAGCAGGCGATGGGCAGGTCGGGGACCGCACGGCATACCGTCGCGTACCACTGGTAGAGCGCCTCCTGGGTGGGGCGGGCGTAGTACGGGGTGATGACCAGGGCGAGGTCAGCTCCGGCGTCGCGAGCGACCGTCGTCAGCTCGAGGGTTTCGTCGAGCTTGGCCGAGCCGGTGCCGGGCAGGAACGGCACCCGTCCGGCGATCTCGGTCGCGACGGTGCGGATCGCTTCGGCGCGCTCGGCCAGCGTCTGCGAGGACGGCTCGCCGGTCGAGCCGCCGATGGAGACCCCGTGCGAGCCGGACTCCAGCTGCCAGCGGACCATCCGCCGCAACGAGGCGTGGTCGACCGCCCCGTCGGTGGTGAACGGGGTGACCAGGGGCGCGATGGAGCCCTGGATCGAGGCGGGGTCGGAGCGGAACGACACTGACATCTCTCCTCCAGAGGGCCTTTCGGTCAGATTCGGTCAGATAACGTCGCGGGCCGCGGCCCAGGCGGCGTACTCGTCGGTCCAGCGCGGGCCCAGCGGGTAGAGACCGTCGACCGCCTCGCCGGCTCGGACCTTCTCGGCGATGAAGGCTTCCTTGCGCTCCTGCTCCTCGGCAGCCTCGAGGATCTCAACGACGAGGGCGGGGGGGATGACGACCGCGCCGTCGTCGTCGCCGACGACGACGTCGCCGACCTGGACGGTCGCCCCGCCGCAGGCGATGGTGACGTCGGTCTCCCAGGGCACGTGTCGGCGGCCGAGGACTGCGGGATGCGTTCCGCCGGTCATGACCGGTATGCCGGTCTCGGCCACCGCGCGGGCATCACGGACCGCGCCGTCAGTGATGACCCCGCTGGCCCCGCGCGCCTTGGCGCGCAGGGCGAGAATGTCGCCGAGGGTTCCGGCGCTGGTGTCGCGGCGGGCCTCCATGACGAGGACCTCGCCGGGGCGCATCGAGTCGATAGCTCGCTTCTGGGCGTTGTAGCCGCCGCCGTGGGCGGCGAACAGGTCCTTGCGGTAGGGGATGTAGCGCAGCGTGCGGGCGGTGCCGACGATGCGCCGTCCGGGGACCAGTGAGCGCACGCCGTCGATGTTGGCCTCGTCGTAGCCTCGCTGGCGCAGCTGCACGGACAACGTGGCGACGGCCACCTTGGTAAGGCGCTTTCGCAGGTCGTCGGTCATCGTGAATGAGGGGGCGGGGGGCACGGCGTAAGCGTCGGCCTTCGCGGCCTCGTCGGCCACCGGGGGAGAGCCCCACGGGCCGAGCGCCGGTGCGTCGACGACGTCGGTGACCAGGCGTCCGGTCGTCACGGACTCGTCGTTGAGCGAGCTCACCTCGACCTCCAGACGCTGACCCGGCAGCGCCACTGAGGCGCCCGCCGGGGTGCCGGTGAGGATGATGTCGCCGACTTCCAGGGTCATGAACCGCGACAGGTCGGCCACCAGGTGGCCGAAGCCGAAGAGCAGCGCGCCGGTGGTGTCGTCCTGGACAAGCTGGCCGTCCAGCCAGGTGCGCACGCGCAGGCCAGCGGGGTCGACGGCGCGTGCGTCCAGCAGCCGCGGGCCCAGCGGCGTGTACCCGTCTCCGCCCTTCGACCGCACGTTGGCGCCCTTGTCGGCATACCGCAGATCCTGCAGGCCCAGGTCGTTGGCCGCGGTGACCCAGCCGACGTGCGCCCAGCCGTCCTGCGGTGCCACGCCCCGAGCCGGGGTGCCCATGACGAGGGCGACCTCGCCCTCGAAGGCGAGCAGCTCGGTGCCCTCGGGGCGCCCGACCGCGCCGCTGCCGGTCAGCGAGGACGGTGGCTTGAGGAAGTAGGACGCCTGCGTCGGCGTGCGACCGCGCTGGGCGCACCGGGACGGGTAGTTCAGGTGCAGCGCGACGATCTTGCCGGGCCGCAGGCCGAGCGTCGCGGTGACGGCATCAGGCGCCTGGCCCTCGTGCGGCGATGGCACGAGCGCGGCGTCGGGTGCTGCCGTCATGGTCCTCCTACCGGAAGTGGAGCGGGTCGAATCGCATACGATCTGGGCAGATCATATATGATCCGTCTCTGGATTCCAAAGGAGGGGCGCCATGCCTGACATCGATCTTCCGGCCGACCAGCCGACCCAGCTGTACGTCGACGGGTCGTGGGGCCCGTCCAGCGACGCCACCACCTTCGCGGTGCTCAACCCGGCGACCGAGAAGGAGCTCGCCGTCGTGGCGAACTCGAGCCCGGCGGACGGCATACGCGCGCTCGATGCGGCCGCCCGAGCCCAGCAGGAGTGGGGAAGGACGCCGGCCCGCACGCGGGCCGAACTGCTGCGGGCTGCGTTCGAGGCGGTGACCGCTCGCGCCGACGACTTCGCCGCCGTCATGACCCTGGAGATGGGCAAGCCGCTGGCCGACGCCCGCGGCGAGGTGACCTATGGGGCGGAGTTCCTGCGCTGGTTCGCCGAGGAGGCGCCGCGGGTGGCCGGCCGCTACCAGCAGGCGCCGGAAGGCACGACGCGCCAGCTCGTTGCCAAGCGCCCGGTGGGGCCCTGTCTGTTCATCACGCCGTGGAACTTCCCACTCGCCATGGCGACCCGCAAGATCGGGCCCGCGCTCGCCGCGGGCTGCACGGTCGTGCTCAAGCCGGCCGAGTTCACGCCTTTGACCGCGTTGCTGTTCGTGAAGGTGCTCGCCGACGTCGGCGTCCCCGCCGGGGTGGTCAACGTCGTGCCGACGAGCCGTTCGCCCGAGGTGTCCGCGCCGATCCTGGCCGACCCGCGCCTGCGCAAACTCAGCTTCACCGGCTCGACATCAGTGGGGCGGGCGCTGATGGCCCAGTCGGCGCAGAACGTCCTGCGCACGTCCATGGAGCTCGGGGGCAACGCGCCGCTCATCGTGTATGCCGATGCCGACCTCGACGTCGCTGTCGACGGCGCGCAGCTGGCCAAGCTGCGCAACATGGGGGAAGCCTGCACGGCCGCGAACCGGATGCTCGTCCATGCTGACGTGGCGGACGAGTTCGCCCGGCGGCTCGGTGACCGGTTCGGCTCGCTGACGGTCGGTGACGGCGCGGCCGAGGGCACCGACGTCGGGCCGCTCATCACTGCCGAGGCCCGGTCCGGCGTGCACGAGCTGGTGACCGAGGCGGTCGAGGCCGGGGCCACCGTCGTGGCCGGCGGAGAGGTGCCGCCCGGGCCGGGGTACTTCTACCCGCCAACCGTCGTGACGGGCGTGTCGCCGACGTGCCGGATCGTGCGCGAGGAGATCTTCGGGCCGGTCGCTCCGATCGTGACCTTCCGCACCGACGAGGAGGCCCTGGCGCTGGCGAACGACACCGAGGTCGGGCTCGCCGGTTACGTGTTCACCCGCGACATGGACCGGGTCCTGGACCTGGCCGACCGGTTGGAGGTGGGGATGTTTGCCGTCAACATGGGGCTGCTGTCCAACCCGGCCGCGCCCTTTGGCGGGGTCAAGCACTCGGGGCTGGGCCGGGAGGGCGGCCGCGAAGGCATCGAGGAGTTCCTCGAGACGGTCTACGTGGCCCTGCCCAAGCGCACCTGAGGGGGCCTCACCCTCGCCGAGAGGTCCGTAGGTGCTGCCATTCGGGCCTCATAGCAGCACCTACGGACCTCTCGATGACGTGGGGGGCGCGGCGGGGGCGGGGCGGGTCAGAGCGTGAAGATGAGCTTGCCGGTCGTCTCTCGGCCTTGCAGAGCCTGGTATGCCGCGGCCGCGTCTTCCAGGGCGTACCGGCCGCCGATCTGCATCGACACGGCGCCGGACCCGAGCATGCTCAGGACCTCGCCGGCCCGCCAGCGCAGCTCGTCGGGCTCGGCGATAAAGTGGGCGAGCGTGGGCCGAGTGAGGTAGAGGGAGCCTCCGGCGTTGAGCCGCTGCGGGTCGACCGGCGGCACCGGGCCGCTTGACGCGCCGAAGAGGACCAGCATCCCGCGCCGGCGCAACGCGCCCATCGACGCGTCGAAGGTCGCCTTGCCGACCCCGTCATAGGCGATGTGTACGCCGGCGCCAGCGTTCGCGTTCTTGATTGCAGCAGCCAGGTCGTCGACCTCGGCATAGTTGACCAGGGCGCTCGCCCCGAGCGAGCGGGCCTTCTCCAGCTTGGCGGGCGAGCCAGCGGTGGCGATGACCGTCGCTCCCTTCGCGGCGCAGAGCTGCACGAGCCACTGGCCGACGCCGCCAGCGGCGGCGTGGACCAGCACCGCGTCGCCGGGCTGCACGGCATACACCGAGTTGACGAGCGCGTGCGCGGTCATGCCCTGCAGCATGGCGGCCGCGCCGGTGTCGAAGCCGACCTCGTCGGGCAGCGTGACCAGGCGGGAGGCGGGCAGCAGGGCGAGCTCGGCGGCACTGCCGATCTGCATGGCCCAAGCCACTCGATCGCCGGGGGAGCGGTCGACGCCCTCACCGACCGACTCGATCACCCCGGCGCCCTCCTCGCCGAGGGTGAACGGGGTGGGCACCGGGTAGATGCCCTCGCGCTTGTAGACGTCGATGAAGTTGACCCCGGCCGCGCGGACCGCGACCCGCACCTGCCCCGCACCGGGCTCTGGGACGTCGGCCCCTTCGACGGTGAGTACGGAGGCGTCACCATGACGCGGGACCCGCAGCGACCGCGCGACTGTCATGTGGCACAGCGTAGGGCGTGGTGTCGGGGCGGGTCGTCGTGCCAAAGCGGCAGAAATAGCTGCCGCCTTGGGGGACAACTGCCGGCTCTCGCCCCAGCTGCCGCCATGGATTAGCGCGAGGCGAACCCGGCCTTGAGCGCAACGGCGAGCCAGGTCTCGTACTCGTCTAGCGACCAGCCGCAACGGCGCACCAGACGCTCGAGGACCTCAGGTCCGGTGACCGTCCACACGTGGTCGACGGCCCGCTGCTCGGAGAGCCCGTCAGGCAACCCGAACCGCTCGGTGATGTGCCGGACGACGCCGGAGTTGCCGATGCGCCGTTCCCCATCGATTGTCGCGAGGAACTCGCGTAGCTCCGCGTCGCTGCCCGCACCCTCCGCGAGCAACACGCCGACCAGCTCGCCGATGCGGGCGGCGATGAGTCGGCTCAGCGTCGCATACGCGCGCAGCGTGGCTGCCGTGCTGCGTTGAGCCAGGACCGCGCGGAACTCGGGACGCTCGTTCATCGCGATCGGCTCCTCGTCACCTGCCAACAGAACGTCGTAGGCGGCTTTGACGACAGCCGCCTTCCCCCCGATCGTGTTGTAGATCGTCTGGGGGCTCACACCGGCCGCGCGCGCGAGCGCCGACATGCTCATCGCCTGGTACCCGTCGCTCAGCAGCAGCCGCTGGGCGCTCGACACGATCCGGTGGCGCGTCTCGCGCGCCGACTCCGCACGACCCGGGCTCTTGTAGCGGCGAGGTCTTGACACGTCACCTCCAATGTTGGAACCTTATTCCACTGGAATCTAATTCCAATTTAGTAATCATCTTCGCACGAGGAGACCTCCCATGCCAGACCACACGAACCCTGCCCTGCCCGCCGCGTATGCCGTGTTCGACTCGATCAACACCAAGGACCTGCGCGGCATCCCGGACTGCGTCACCGACGACTTCGTAGACCACGGCTCACCGGTGCCGCTCCCGCCCGGACCTGACGGCTACGTGCAAATCCTGGCTCTCCCGGCATGAGTGTGGGTCATTCGGTGAGCCGTTCGTGGGGGAGGGGTAGTTGGATCGGTCCGCAGGAGAGCATGACCAGGGACAGGGCGGCTTGGGCGGAGTGGAATCCGTAGGCGCGGCGGGTGATCAGCCGGACGTGGTTGTTCAGGCCTTCGGGGCGGGCGTTGTTGATGCCGAGGTTGATCGCGGCCAGGATGCCGTCGCGGAACTTGCGGATGGTGGCGGCGGCGGTGACGAACGGGGCTAGTCGGCTGCGGGTGGCTTTGGCGCACCACCGGTCGAGCATTGCTGCGACGGTGTCGGGGTCCAGGTCACCGGCGAAGATCGCGCGGAACGCCTCCTTGAGGGCGTAGCCGCGCCATACGGCGCCGCCGCGGGCGCGCAGTTGGCGCAGGGTCGCGTTTTGGGCGTCGGTGAGGTTCTCGGGTCGTTTCAGCAGCGCCCAGCGGGCGCCCTTGAACGTCTTGGCTGCGGTTTGGTCGGGCAGGCGACGCAGCTGGTTCCAGGCGGTGCGACGCACCACCTCCAGGGCGTCGGTGACCAGTTTGACGGCATGGAACGGGTCGATGCAGATGCGCGCCTGCGGGGCGTGGCCCTCGGCGCGCACGCTCTTGGCGAACGCCGGGCCCATGTCCAAGCTGACCGCCTTGAGCTGCGCTGACCGCGTCGGGCCCAGTTCGGCGAAGAAGCCGTCCAGGGTGGCGGCGTCTTTACCCTCCGCGCCCCAGACGATCTTCTTGGCGTCGTGGTCGGTGACCAGGGTCAGGTAGCGGTGGTGGCGGCGCCAGTTCACCTCGTCCACCCCAATGTTGACCAGCCCGTCCAGACGGGCCTGATCCAGCCCGTCGGCCACCACCCGTTCACAGATGCGCCCCACGCTGTCCCAGTCCACCCGCACCAGGCGGGTGATGGTGGACTTATCGGTCTTGGTGGCCAGCACCGCCACCAGGTCCTCGAAGTCGGCGCAGAACCGCGACCCGGCCCGGGCGAACGGCACCGCCTCCACCCGCACCCCATGCTGGGGGCAGCGGAGCCGCCGCAGCCGGGCCCGCACCTGCAGCCGCCACCAGCCCAGGTCCAAATGCCGCCAGCTCGAGTCCACCGCCCGGGTGTCATACCGCGCACCGGTCGTGAACGAACACAACGGGCAGGCCAGCCGACGCCGACGCAGCCCCACCTGCACGGTGACCACGGCGGCACCGAAGGACACCCGCCGCACGGTGATGCCAGGAAGGTCCAACAGGCGATTGAATGCAGTAGTGACGCGCACGGGTCGTGGGCCCTTCCGGTCCGGATGAGTTTTGGTCGACCCACCGAACCTAGGCCACGCCCCGTGCGCGTCCCTCAACCCCTACCAGCGCCGCCAAGGCCCTTCACCAGCAACGGGCTTGACAACACCCAGCCCAATCCGACCCACATTCACCCCGGAAGAGCCCAAATCCTCACCTTCGTCACCCAGGTGCTCTCCATCCGATACGAGCTCGACGAGGTCTTCAGCACCCCTGACCGCATCGTGGCGCGGGCTCGGGCGGTCGGGCAGGCGGTGGCAGCGGTGCACGGGGCGCAGTTGGCCGGGCGGCCGTACACCATGCCAACGGTTCACGTCTTTCGCACCGAAGGGAACCGGCTCGCCGAGCACTGGGGAGTGCGCGACGAACTCGGGGTGCTCGTTCAGATCGGTGCGTTGCCGGCACCGAGTATCCCGGCACCAGCGGTGCCCGCTCCGGCATCGTGACCGCGCGGACGCGCCGGACGCCCTCACGTCGCTGACGCGCCGGACGCGTTGAGGGCGCTGAGGGTGCGACGACGTAGGCTTTCCGGCAGCCATGAGCACCCTCTTCGACGACCTTGGGCTGCCGGGGGCCGCTCCTGCGACACCCGCGGAGCACCCGCACGCCTCTTCTCTGCGCGACACGCATCCGAGCGACGTCGACGAGACCGGGCGGCCGCTGTGGGCAGTCAGTGGCGTGGGGGAGCAGGCGCCGGGGGAGGGCTGGGTCGCGACCGGTGGCAAGACGTCCGCGTCACCGGGGGAGCGATTCCTGGCCGAGCTCAATCCCCAGCAGCGCCAGGCGGTCGTGCACCAAGGTGGGCCGCTGCTCATCATCGCGGGCGCCGGCTCGGGCAAGACCCGGGTGCTGACCCATCGGATCGCTTACCTGCTGGCCGAGCGTGGCGTGGCACCAGGCCAGGTCCTGGCGATCACCTTCACCAACAAGGCCGCCGCCGAGATGCGCGAGCGAGTCCAGGGACTGGTCGGCGGTCGGGCCCGGGCCATGTGGGTCATGACCTTCCATGCGGCGTGCGTGCGGATCCTGCGCAGCGAGGCAGCCAAGGTCGGCTTGAAGTCGAGCTTCTCCATCTACGATGCCGCCGACAGCCAACGGCTCATGGGCATGGTCGTGCGAGACCTGGGCCTTGACCCCAAGCGGTACAACCCCCGGGCGTTCACCCACCAGGTCAGCAACCTCAAGAACGAGCTCGTCGATGCGGAGACCTTCGCACGGCGGGTCTCCGAGGGCGGCACGCACCACGAGCGAATGATCGCCGACGCGTATGCCGGCTACCAGCGGCGGCTGCGCCAGGCCAACGCGATGGACTTCGACGACCTCATCATGACCACGGTGCACCTGCTGCAGGCCTTTCCCGACGCGGCGGAGCACTACCGCCGCCGGTTCCGGCACGTGCTCGTCGACGAGTACCAAGACACCAACCACGCCCAGTACCAACTGATCCGCGAGCTCGTGGGCGCAGAGGAACAGGTCCCTCAGCTGCGCGTGGTACGCGGTGGCGATGACCACGCGCTGGGTGACCCGGCCGCCGCCGGGGGCGACCCGGCATACCCCATCCCGCCGGCGGAGCTGGTCGTCGTCGGCGACGCCGACCAGGCGATCTACGCGTTTCGTGGGGCCACGATCCGTAACATCGTCGAGTTCGAGCAGGACTACCCGCACGCAAACACGATCCTGCTGGAGCAGAACTACCGGTCGACGCAGACCATCCTGCGCGCCGCCAACTCGGTCATCGCCCGCAACCCCGACCGGCGGCCCAAGAACCTGTGGACCGACTCCGGCGAGGGGGACCGCATCCTCGGGTACGTCGCGGACAACGAGCACGACGAAGCCGCCTTCGTCGCTCGCCGCATCGACGAGCTCAGCGACGACCACGGGGTCAAACCCCGGGACATCGCCGTGTTCTACCGCACCAACGCGCAGAGCCGGGCGATCGAGGAGGTGCTCGTGCGGGTCGGCGTGCCCTACAAGGTCGTCGGCGGCACCCGGTTCTACGAGCGCAAGGAGATCAAGGACGCCCTGGCGTACCTGCGCGTCATCTCCAACCCGGCCGACACGGTCAACCTGCGGCGCATTCTCAACGTCCCGCGGCGAGGCATCGGGGAGCGGGCCGAGGCATGCGTCGCCGCGTTGGCCGAGCGCGAGCGGGTTCCCTTCGTCGCCGCCCTCGGGCGGGCGGCGGACGCGCCGGGCATCGCGACCCGGAGCGTCGCCGCGATCGAGGCGTTCACCGGACTGCTCGAGGCGCTGCGGGTCGTCTTCGAGGGTGGGTCAGGTGTCGCTGGGCTGCTCGAGGCGGTCCTCGAGCAGAGCGGCTACCTCGCCGAGCTGCGCCGCAGCCCCGACCCGCAGGACGAGACCCGAGTCGAAAACCTTTCCGAGCTGCTCGCCGTTGCCCAGGAGTACGACCAGGGCCGGGCCGAGACCGGCGAGCCGGCGAGCCTGGAGGACTTCCTGGAGCAGGTCTCCCTCGTCGCCGACGCCGACGAGGTGCCCGACGCGGACGTGGCCGACCATGGCGTGGTCGCGCTCATGACGTTGCACACCGCGAAGGGGCTGGAGTTCCCGGTCGTGTTCCTGACCGGCATGGAGGACGGTACGTTCCCGCACCTGCGCTCGCTCGGCGACCCTAAGGAGCTCGAGGAGGAGCGGCGGCTCGCCTACGTCGGCATCACCCGCGCCCAGCAACGCCTGCACGTGTCCCGGGCCGCAATGCGCTCGGCGTGGGGGTCGCCGCAGTACCACCCCGCCTCGCGGTTCCTCGACGAGATCCCCCCTGCGCTGCTCGACTGGGAGCGGGAGGAAGCCGCGAGCGACGCCCTGCGCACCGGTGCACGGGCCTCGACTCCGGCCGTCGCGGGCCTCGCGGCCCGCCCGGGTGTGCGCTCTCCCGGCAACCGCCCCGTGGTGGTGCTCAAGGCCGGCGACCGGGTCACCCACGACGCCTTCGGCCTCGGCATTGTGCTGCGTGTCGAGGGCGATGGCGAACGGGCCATGGCGCACGTGGACTTCGGTGCCGACGACGGGGTCAAGCGGCTGCTGCTGCGCTACGCCCCCGTCGAGAAGCTTTGAGGCGCCTGCTGGGACGCAAAGGTGGTTGTCACTTCCTTCCGCGCCTTGTCAGCGGCAACCCCTTGCGATATGCATGGGCCGGCCGTCCTGAGCCTAGGACGTTTCCTGATGCTGAAACGGCCGCCGAGCTGGGGAGGGTCCCACGATGCCGGAGGCGATGGCGCAGTGGCGCGGGACAAGGCCGTTGAGCCTCTCGTCCTGGCCGTCGACATGGGTTCCACCGCCACCAGGGGTGGCGTCTACGACGCGTTCGGGCGTCCGGTCAAGGGATGCCGCACGCGGGTGGCGCACCAGTTCACGACCAGGGGCGACGGCACATCCGTCGTCGACGCGGACACCATGACCTCCGAGGTGCGCACCCTCCTGGATGTGCTGGCGGGACCGAACGCAGACGGCGCGCCGATCGCGGGGGTGGCCCTGGACACGTTCGCCTCATCTCTCGTCGGGGTCGGCGCCGACCAAGCACTCACCGAGTGCTTCACCTATGCCGACTCACGCTGTGCCACGCAGGTGCGCATGCTCCGCGAGGAGCTGGACGAGGTCAGCGTCCAGGAGCGCACCGGGTGCCGCCTTCACTCGAGCTATCTGGCCCCTCGGCTTCGTTGGCTGCGGGACACCGACCCGCAGGTATTCGCCGCCGTGCGGAGCTGGATGTCGCTGGGGGAGTGTGTCTTTCTGCGCCTGGTGGGCAGGACAGCCGTCGGCACGTCCACCGCGGCGTGGACCGGCCTGCTCGACCGGCATACCGCCGGGTGGGATCCTGAACTCGTCGCTGCGGCCGGTATCGACCGCAGCCAGCTCTCGCCGATCCACCACCCGGACGCACCGCTGACCGACGTCGACACCGGGGCCGGGCAGTGGCCCGCGCTGAGGGAGGCGGCCTGGTTCCCCGCGGTCTCCGACGGCTTCGCCAGCAACGTCGGGGTCGGTGCCGTCGACGAGGCCACCATGGGGGCGACGCTCGCGACCAGTGGGGCGATGCGCGTCCTCGTCTCCACCGACCCGCCGCACATTCCGCAGGGACTGTGGTGCTATCGGGTGGGTCGGGCACACTGGCTGCTCGGTGGGGCGGTCAACGACGTCGGCCGGGCCGACGCCTGGCTGCGCTCGACACTGGCCCTGCCCGAAGACCGCGACCTGGCCACGGCACTCACGGCGCCGGCCGCAGAGCATACGCCGCTGGTCCTGCCGTTCCTCAGCGGCGAGCGCAGCACCGGCTGGGCCGCCGACGCCCGGGGCGTCATGTCGGGTGTCTCTGCGGCGACGACTCCAGCTTCGCTCTACCGGGGGGTCATGGAGGGGGTCGCCGTCTCCTACGCGAGGATCGCCGAGCAGCTCCGGCAAATTGCCGGCCGGACCACACGCGTCGTCGCCAGCGGACGCGTAGCGCGTGACGTGCCGGGACTGCTGCAGCTGATCGCCGACGTGCTGCAGACACCCGTGGAACCGGTGCTGGTCAAACGGTCCACCCTGCTGGGGACTCCCGGCCTAGCCCTGCGGGTGCTCGCTCCGGACGTGCCTCGTGACCCGCCGGACAGTGAGCAGACCCTGCGGCCGCGAGGCGAGGATGGCGCTTACTACGAGGCGCTGCAACGCCGTTTCGCCCGTCTCTACGACATCGCCGTCCCCCCGATCTGACCCGCGAAGCGGCAGGCGACCACTCCTATCCCCTCGATTCAGCTCATAGCCTCATATATGAGGGCAAGAGCGCCAGTTCTGGCCAAGAGCTGGCCGCCCGGGACAACATCACGAGAGCATTCCTGTGGGCGGACAGCAGCGGGCGCCTGTGGTTCCGTTCCGTGGGGGACGGCACGCCTTCTGACAAAGGACTACGGCGATGACGGCGAAACTGGACGCGTACGACCGGGCACTCACCCAGGCAGCAGCCCACGCCCGCTCGTGGCTGACTTCTGTGCCTAACCGGCCCATTGGGCCGAGGGCCGATGCAGCGACGCTGCTCGACGCGTTCGGCGGGCCACTCCCCGCGCACGGCGACGACCCGGCATACGTCATCGACCTGCTCGCCGAGAATGCCGAGGCCGGTCTCATGGCGATTCCCTCGGGCCGGTTCTTCGGCTGGGTCATGGGTGGGACCCTCCCGGCGGCGCTGGCTGCCGACTGGCTGGTGAGCGCCTGGGACCAGAACACCGGGCTGCGCTACGCCACGCCCGCTGCGGCGGCGATCGAGGAAGCCGCCGCTGCGTGGGTCCTGGAGCTGACCGGCTTGCCGAGCGGCAGTGACGTCGGGTTCACCACTGGCGCAACGATGGCCAACTTCACCGGGCTGGCGGCCGGGCGATCGAAGGTTCTGGCCAAGGTGGGGTGGGACGTGCATGAGCTGGGCCTGAACGGCGCGCCGCCGGTGCACGTTCTCGTCGGGGAGGAGCGCCACGACACGGTCGACCTGGCCTTGCGCTACCTCGGTCTCGGCCGTCCGCAGACTGTCGAGGCCGACGAGCAGGGTCGCCTCCTGGTGGACCGCCTGGAGCAGGAGCTGACCCGCCTGCCCGCTGGGGAGCCGGTGCTGCTGTGCCTGCAGGCGGGGAACCTGCACTCGGCAGCTTTCGACCCGTTCCCAAGGGCGATCGAGCTGGCTCACCAGCATGGCGGGTGGGTGCACGTCGACGGCGCGTTCGGGCTGTGGGCGGCCGTGTCGCCGAGGCTGGCCCATCTGGTCGAGGGCGTCGAGCGGGCGGACTCGTGGGCCACCGATGCGCACAAGACTCTCAACGTGCCCTTCGACTGCGGCATCGTGGTGGTCGGGGACCGCGCAGCCATGCGTTCGGCGATGGGGGTCCACGCGAGCTACCTGATCGCGGACGACTCCGGCCCGGGCGACCCGATGGACAAGGTCCCGGAGCTGTCGCGGCGAGCCCGCGGTGTCCCGGTGTGGGCGGCGTTGCGGTCCTTGGGTCGTGAGGGGGTCGTGCGGCTTGTCGACAATCTCGCCGACCGGGCCCGGCAGATCGCTGACGGCGTGGCTGGAATCGAGGGCGCCACGGTCCTCAACGACGTGCTGTACACGCAGGTCTGCATCAGCTTCGGCAGCGACGAGCGCACTCGGGCGGTCACGGCCCGCCTGATCGAGGACGGGGTGACCTGGATGTCCGGCTCGCGCTGGCAAGGACGCGACGTGCTTCGGGTGTCGGTGAGCAACTGGTCGACCGACGAGGAGGACGTGCGGCTGTCTGTCGATGCGGTGCGGCGGGCGGTGGCGTCGGTCCCTCTCTGAGTCTTGGTTCCCGTGGTGTTGCCCCCCAAAGCCGGTGGCATCGGCTGGTACAGCGACGACCATTGGTCGGTGCTGGTGCCCGAAAACCCGGCGTGTCGCAGACCAATGGTCGTCGGCGTGCTTCGATTCACGTGCTCGCGTCGGCAGAGTCGCGTGCGCATCGCCCCGGGAAGCGGATGAGGGGAGCTGTCATGGCAAGCCCCCTGGTCGCAGACCAAGCTCTACATCCCCAGGCCTCGGCGCGGTCTGGTGGCCCGTCCGCGGCTGAGCGGGCGCCTGAGCCGTGGGTCGGAGGCCAGGCTGACGCTGATCTCCGCCCCGGCCGGCTTCGGCAAGACGACGCTGCTGGCCGCGTGGGTGAGGGCGCCCACCGCTGAGGAACGGTCGGTGGCGTGGCTGTCCCTGGAGGAGAGCGACAGCCAACCCGCGTCGTTCTGGACCTACGTCATCACCGCCCTGCAGACGGCCGTCCCGGGCGTGGGCGCCGACGTCGCTGCCGCTGCTGCAGTCGGCCCAGCCGCCGATCGAGACCGTCCTCGCCACGCTGCTCAACGAGCTGGCTGCAGTGCCGAACGACGTCGACCTGGTGCTCGACGACTACCACCTCGCCGACGGGCCCGGCATCCAGGCCGGGATGGCGTTCCTGCTCGAGCACCTGCCGCCGCAGGTGCACCTGGTGATCAGCACCCGAGCCGACCCGGCCCTGCCGCTGGCCCGGCTGCGGGCGCGCGGCGAGCTGGTCGAGGTCCGCGCCGCCGACCTGCGCTTCACCCTCGACGAGGTGGCGGCCTACCTCAACGACGTCATCGGGCTGGACCTGGCTGCTAACGACATCGCCGCACTGGAGGGACGGACCGAGGGCTGGATCGCCGCGCTCCAGCTGGCCGCGCTCTCGATGCAGGGACGCGACGACATCGCGCGGCTTCATCGCCGGCTTCGCCGGGGACGACCGGTACATCGTCGACTACCTCGTCGAAGAGGTGCTGCAGCGGCAGCCCGACCAGGTCCGGACGTTCCTGCTGCGCACCTGTCTGCTCGACCGGTTGAGCGGCCCGCTGTGCGACGCCGTCACCGGCGAGCACGGCGGCAAGGCCATGCTGGAGGCGCTGGACCGCGCGAACCTGTTCGTGGTCCCGCTCGACGACCACCGCCAGTGGTACCGCTACCACCACCTCTTCGCGGACGTGCTGCGGGCCCACCTGCACGGACGAGCGGCCCGACGAGGTCGCCGACCTGCACCGCCGGGCCAGCCGGTGGTACGAGCAAAACGGGCGAGCCGTCGCCGGCGGTCCGCCACGCGCTCGCCGCCGGGGACGTCGAGCGGGCAGCGGAGCCTGGTCGAGCTGGCCATCCCGGCGCTGCGCGGAACAGGCAGGAGGCCACGATCCGCGGCTGGCTCGACGCCATCCCCGACGAGGTCGTTCGCGATCCGGCCGGTGCTCGCGGTCGGCTTCATCGGGGCGCTGATGGCCGGCAACGAGTTCGAGGGCGTCGAGGAACGACTGCGGGACGTCGAGCGGTGGCTGGGCCGACCACCCGGTGACCCTCTGGGAGCCCATGCCGTCCCTGGCGGACATGGTCGTCGTCGACGAGGCGGAGCTCGTCGCGCCTGCCCGGGGTGATCGAGATGTACCGGGCCGCGCTGGCGCTGGTCGGGGGCGACGCACCCGCCACCCTCCGGCACGCCCAACTGGCGATCGACCGCGCCGCCGACGACGACCACGTCACCCGGGCCGGGGCCTCGGCCCTCTCCGGGCTGGCGTTCTGGGGCAGCGGAGACCTCGAGGCTGCGCATCGCGGCCTACTCCGCCTGCGTCGAGGGGCTGCAACGGGCCGGGCACATCTCCGACGTCCTCGGATGTTCGATCACGCTGGCGGACATCCGAATCACCCAGGGTCGCCTCGGCGACGCGCTGCGCACCTTCGAGCAGGCCCTGCAGCTCGCCGCCCAGGAAGGCCGGGACCGTGCTCCGCGGAACGGCGGACATGTACGTGGGCATGAGCCAGATCGCCTGCGAGCGCGGCGACCTGGACGCCGCCACCGCAGCACCTGCTGCGCAGCCAGGAGCTCGGCGAGCACGCCGGGCTGCCGCAGAACCCGTACCGGTGGCGGGTCGCGATGGCCCGAGTCCGGGAGGCCCAGGGCGATCTGGGCGGCGCGCTCAACCTGCTCGACGAGGCGCAGCGGGTGTACCTGGGCGACTTCTCCCCGAACGTTCGGCCGGTCCCGGCGCTGCGGGCACGCGTGCTGGCCGCGCAAGGCCGACGTCGGCGAAGCCCTCGGCTGGGCCCGGGAGCACGGCCTGTCCGCGGACGACAACCTCGACGTACGTCGCGCGAGTTCGAGCACATCACCCTGGCCAGGGTGCTCCTGGCGCGGCATACGCGCCGACGGTGACAAGAGCTCCCTGCTCGACGCTGCGCGACTGCTGGAGCGCCTGCTGTCGGCCGCCGAGGCGGGCGGCCGAACGGGCAGCGTCATCGAGATCCTGGTGCTGCAGGCGCTCACCCACCATGCCGGCGGCGACACCGCCGGCGCACTGGCGCCGCTGGAACGGGCGCTGACCCTGGCCGAACCGGAAGGCTACGTTCGGGTGTTCGTCGGTGAGGGACCACCGATGGCGGCCCTGCTCGACAGCGGTGTGCAGTGAGCCGGGCCGGGTGGGACTACGTTCGTCGGCTCCTGGCCGCCTGTGGCCACGCACGCGAGCCCGTCGACCACGTCAAGCCAGGCACCGCGCGCCGCGAACCAGGGTCTCGTCGAACCCCTGAGCGAACGCGAGCTGGATGTGCTGCGGCTGCTGGCCACCGACCTGGACGGACCGGACATCGCGCGCCGGCTCTTGGTGTCGCTGAACACCATGCGCACCCACACCAAGAACATCTACGCCAAGCTCGGGGTGAACAGCCGACGGGCAGCGGTCCGCCGCGCCGAGGAGCTCGGCCTGCTGTCGCGCACCCGCGACCGCTGACCTCCAGCCAACCACCACACCGCTCACCACATGTGGTGATGTCGGCTCACCACATCTGCTCCTAGCGTCCTGGTCATCCCGAAGGTCCGCGAAAACAGCAAAGACCGCTCCGGGAAAGACAAAAGGCAGGAGGAGCACCATGAGCGACGCATCAGCCAGCCACCGAACAGACCCGGGCGGTACGAGATCCGGATCAAGGGCCACCTCGGCTCCCGGTGGGCGCTCTGGTTCGACGGGATGACCCTCACCACCGAGGGCGACGGCACCACCTGCCTCGAAGGCCCCGTCGTGGACCAGGCCGCCCTGCACGGCCTGCTCCAGCAAGCTGCGCGACACCGGCCTGCCGCTGCTCTCGGTTCTGCGGGCCGACCCCACCCAGGCGACGTGGCCGCCACCAAACCCCGACAACACCCAGCCAGGAGACTGACATGACCAGCACGGTACGAGCCAACCCCGCACAGCGAGTCCCGATGGACTCCACGAGGAGGACCGCTCTCGTCGCCGGCTCCTTCTACCTGATCACCTTCATCGCCTCGATCCCCGCAGCACTCGTCCTGCTCACTCCGGTGCTGACCGACCCGAGCTACATCGTCAGCTCCGGCGCGGACACCCGCGTGGTCTGGGGCTGCCTCCTCGACATGGTCACCGCCCTCGCCGGCATCGGCAGCGCCGTCGCGCTCTTCCCGGTGGTCAAGCGACAGAACGAAGCCCTGGCACTTGGCTTCGTCACCAGCCGAATGCTCGAGGCCGCCGTCATCATGATCGGCGTCGTCAGCCTGCTCGCCGTCGTCACCCTGCGCCAGGACCTGGCCGGAGCGACCGGAGCCGACGCGGCCACGTTGGTGACGACCGGCAGGTCCCTCGTCGCAATCCGGGACTGGACGTTCCTGCTCGGGCCCAGCCTCATGGCGGCCCTCAACGCGCTACTGCTCGGCACGCTGATGTACCGGTCCCGTCTGGTGCCGCGGATCATCCCGACGATGGGACTTGTCGGAGCCCCCCTGCTCCTCGCCGCCACGGTCGCGACCTTGTTCGGCTCCGTCGAGCAGTTCTCCCCGGTGGCTAGCCTCGCCGCGCTCCCGGTAGCCGCCTGGGAGCTGTCGCTCGGCATCTACCTGGTCGTCAAGGGCTTCAAGCCCTCACCCATCACCGCCACCACTACCCCGACCGGCGCCGGGCACCGCTCGCTGCCGGTCGCCTGAGCAGCCGCACAGCGGGTGCCGCGCTCGTTCCCCACCCGGCGGCGCAGCTCGTGGCAGCGGTCCACCGTGAAACGGTGGGCCGCTGCCGGCTTATGCCGGGTTCCCCGCGGCGCGTGGCCGGGGACTCATCGGACCCGCTTCACCGGCAGGATGGCGACGGCTCCGATGACGGCGCAGACCCCGGCGACCGCGTACAGCACGCCGTAGCTGCCGCCGCCGATGGCCAGGATGGCCGGCGCGATCGCCGGCGCGACGGAGAAGGGCAGCGCGCCGGCGATGTTGAGCACGCCGAGATCCTTGGCCGCGTTGTCCTTGTCCGGCAGGACGTCGGCAACCAGCGCGAGGTCGACGGCCATGTACACGCCGAAGCCGAGTCCGCCGATGGCCATGCCGACAAGGAAACCGTTGAAGCTGCTGGCGACGGCGATGACGAACATCGCCAGGCCGTAGACGATCGACGCGGCGAGGACGAAGATCTTCCGTCGGCCCGTCCGGTCGGAGAGCCGCCGCCGATGAGGGAGGCGGCGACGACGACGACGGACTGGACGAGGGTGCCGAGGAAGATCTGGTGCGGCACATCGGTCTCGGCGCTGCCGATCTTGTCCAGCAGGTAGTAGGCCTGGTAGGTGGTCAGGAAGGCGTAGGCCAGGACGAACAGGAAGCGGCTGGTGAAAGCCCAGGCGAAGTCGGGGCTCTTGCGCGGGTTGACGTAGAACGTGCCGGCGAACTCCCGCAGCGACCAGGGCGGCCTTGTCCGCCTTGGCAAGCCGGCGATCCTTCAGCGTGAGCGCGAAGAGCAGGATGAAGAACCCGCCGATCGCGCACGGGGCCAGGAACATCGCGAGCTGGTTGCCGGTGAACAGCTGTGACCAGGAAGGTGCCGCTGACCGACGCGATGGGCAGGCAGACCCCAGGACCCCGGAGACCAGGCCGCGTTGCGCGGGCGGGACCTGGTCGGGCAGCACCGCGACCAGGGCAGCCAGCAGTGCATTGAAGAACAGCTGGGCGATGCACCATCCGACCAGGACGACCGCGATGTGGGCGCCACCGCGACGACGAGGATGCCGAGGGAGCCGCCCAGCAGGCCGATGACCATCCAGGGCCGCCGCATGCCCAGCCGCGAGGAGGTGCGGTCGCTCAGACTGCCGAAGAGCGGATTGCCGAACATGGCCAACAGGGCGCCGGTCCCGGCGACGAGCGCCAGGCTGTTCGGCGCCTGTTCGATCCCCACGAGTGAGTTGACCTTCAATGCCAAGGTGACCAGCAGCGGGCGCGAGGAACAGCAGGCAGGTGCCCATGTACGCCAACGTGTACAGCGAGAGAAAGCGCCATCCGACCCGGTGCGCCGCAGGTGGCCCAGGCTCCAGCGCCGCCTCGGCTGCGGTTCGGTACTTCAGTCCGTCCAGCCCGGCCGTGGGAGGAAGATGGATGGGCGCGGGGGTGCTACCGCTACCGGAATCTTCGGGCATCGCCCTCCCTTACATGTGCGGTCGCCACTGGCCGGCATCAGCGCAGCTCTCGCTTGAGCACCTTGCCGCTGGCCGTTCTGGGCAGGTCGGCCACGATGTCGACCGCGCGCGGCACCTTGAAGGTGGCCAGGTGGGGCCGGCACCACTCGATGAGCTCCTGGTCGCTCGCGTCGGCCCCCGACCGGAGGATGACAAGCGCCTTGACGCTCTCGCCGCGGTAATCGTCGGGGATGCCCACAACGGCGGCCTCCGTGACCGCCGGGTGGGTGAGCAGCACCTGCTCGACCTCGCCGGGCCACACCTTGAAACCCGAGGCGATGATCATGTCCTTCTTGCGGTCGACGCAATAGAGCATGCCTTCGTCGTCGACGAAGCCGATGTCCCCGGTGGCGAACCAGCCGTCGTGGATCGCGTTCGCCGTCTCGGTCGGGTTCTGCCAGTAGCCCGGGGTGACACACGGGCCCTTGACGACGATCTCGCCCCGCTCGCCCAACGGGAGGTCTTGGCCCTCGTCACCGACGATGCGCACGTCCATGCCAGGCAGCGGCACGCCGTTGGACAGCGCCTGCGACCCCTCGTCCATCCGCGCCCGCCGTCCCGGGATGGCGAACACACATGCCCCGGCCGTCTCGGTCAGGCCGTAGCCGTTGTTGACGTCCTTGCCGAACCGCTGCTGGAAGCGGTCGACAACCGCCGGAGGGAGCACCGCGCCACCGGCATACAACAGGTCGAGCGTAGTGAACGCATCTGGTGTGGCGCCCGGCACCGCCATGAGCGCGGTGTACACGGTTGGTGGGCACACGACGAACCGGGGCCGATGCAGGGCGAGATGCTCGAGCATGACCTCAGGGACGGTCCGGTAGGGCAGCACCAGGGTCCCGGCGAGGTGCAGGGTGTGCGCGACCTGCAGCACCAGGCCGACGACGTGGAAGAGCGGGGCGGTCCCGTAGATCACCCAGCCCGGCTGGGTGCCCAGCCACTGCGAGTTCAGCGCGATCGTCGTGGCGATGTTCGCGTGGGTCAGCATGGCGCCCTTGGCCGGGCCTGTCGTGCCCGATGTGTAGCACAGCACCGCGACCTCACTAGATGCCGGCTGGTATGCTGGGTAGCCGTCCTCAGCGTGCGCTCGGGCGGCGGTCATCAGGTCATCCGTGCCCGCCAAGGGCTGGTCGGTCATCGCGCCGAACACCCTTGGGTCGGGGTGCTGGATGACGTCGACCTCGCTGGTGGTCACCGACACCCGTACGGCACTGTCCGACAGAACCGGCGCCATCACCTCGCGATATCCCTGCTGGGACGCGACGATCGCGACCGCGCCGCTGTCCCGCAGCAAGTGCGCTGCCTCGGCCGCGCGGTACATCGGGTTCATCGTGACGAGGACAGCGCCCAGCTTCCACGTGCCGAGAGCGGCGACAACGAAGTGCGGCGAGGTCTGCAGGCACACGGCGACCCGGTCGCCGCGCTGCACTCCTTGGCAGGCAAGGTAAGCCGCG
The DNA here is from genome assembly GCA_963724925.1 of uncultured Actinomycetota bacterium. GTDB lineage: Bacteria > Actinomycetota > Actinomycetes > Actinomycetales > Dermatophilaceae > Phosphoribacter. The sequence continues at coordinate 144,511 of CAVRXF010000029.1, forward strand.
AATCCGTCTGACAACCGGCCCAGCTCGGCGTGAGTTGCGGTCCAGCCGTAGTAGGTGAGTGCCACCCGGTCGGGCGCCGACCGGGCGGCGGCGGCGGCCATGGTCACCAGGTCGGGATGGGCGGCGACGGGACCAAGCTCGCGCACGGCATACCACCGGGTCCACGGCCGCTGCGGCGCCAGCGTGTCACGAGGGATCGTCACCGTCCGAAAGCCTCCGCTGGCGCGCTACCCGGATGGATGGTGACCTGCCAGTTGGGCAACGGGTCGGCGTGTTGGGCGTGGCAGGTGAGCCGGGCCGCCCCCTCACCTATAGCCGCGGTTACCAGAACCGTCCATGGTGCCCCTTCGACCTCGATGCGCACGGTGGTAGTCGGGCCGTCACGGTGAGTGCCGACCGGGCGCAGGGCGGCGATCCGGTCCTCACCGAGCCTACGCCGAAGGGCAATCTCGGCAACCTGTACCGCAGCCGGCTGGGCCGACCAGCCGCGTAAGTGCGCCAGGTCGAGCCTGCCCGCCCGATGGCTTGCGATCAGCTGCGCAGCCCGATCTGCGCCGACCCGCCCGTAGTAGATGCCGTCAGGCAACACCAGGACATTACCGGCGAACCGGTCCCCGCCGAGGTGAGAGCACTCCCAGGTCAGCTGGGGATGGGCCGCCGCCATCGCGGCGGCCACCGGCCGGCCCCGCTCGGCGCAGCATGGGTCGTGCCGGCCGTGGGTGCACACCGCGAAGATCGGCTCGTGCAGACCGGTCAGCCCCACGGATCGGCCGGCGCTCAGCCCCGCCAGGTCGAGATCGAGGATGTCCGCCCAACTGGCCAACACCCCGTACTCCAGCCACGGCTCATCCCGACGCGTGTAGCTTGCCAGGACCCGGATCCCGCCAGGGCCCAGGCGGCGCTCGTGGTGCCGACGTACGAGCAACGGTCGGACCCTGGCCTGCCGTGCGCGACGGGCCAGCTCGGGCCCGAGGCCATCCGGTACCCGTGCGTCCCGCAGGGCTGAACGCCCCCAGGACCCAGGGTGCTCCACGAGAAGGAAGGCGTGCACCCTGGACGCGGTGCCCGCGAGGTCGTCGGAGCGTAACCGGCTCGCGGCGCTACATCGGAACGGGGTGCTCATTCGGCAAACTCGAGGACACCATCGCGGATGAGCCGTCGGCAAAGGACGAGGCGACCGGGGCGGTCGAGCCAGTTCGCCAGATCGGCCGGCGTGAACCGGTGGGCCGCGGCGACGGCCTCGACGGCGGGACGGATCCGCGCGGGGACGCGAAGCATGCGGTCGCCCAGGAGCAGGGCGATCTTGTCACCCTCTGACACGATGGTCAGCGGGCGGCCCGCGCGGCGTCGTAGCGGGGTGTCGTCGTCGAGTATGCCGAGCCGCGTCCGATCGCGCAGACTGCCCCGCAGCCGTGGTGCCCGGCCCGTGAGGAACGCCCGGATGTGCTGGTCGGCGAGCTGCCCGGTGTCCAGCTGGTCAAGCGCCTCCGCCAGGGCGGCGAGTTGCCTTGCCAAACCCTCCCTCAGGCTGGTCGGGTCGTGCAGATACCCGGAGGGGAGGCGCTCGGACCGGGAGGCTTGGTCGATGCCCTTGGCTGCGAACCGGACTGCGAGATCGACCAGATGACCCCAGCTGATCTGGTTGACCCCGATCGTCACGTGCAAAGACACCTCGTGCTGAGCCCGGGCAGCGTGTGGGATGCCCGCCGGCAGATACTCGGACACCCCAGGTTCGAAAACCACGTCGACTGGGGGGCGATCGCCGTCAGCCGGCTCCCAGATCTGCCACCGCTTGGTGCCCGCGGTCTGTACGACAAAGACGTCGTGGGTGTCGACGTGCCGAGCGAAGCCCTGCGAGCCGGCCGGCGTGAGGTAGGCGTTGGCCTGGCAGGGGTGGCCGAGCTCCAGCTCCAGGTCGGCGATCAGGTCGCTCAACGGGGCGTGATACCGCTGTAGCCCTTGCAGCACGACGGTCGCGCCCTCGTCGAACAGGCGCAACGCGGCCCGAGGATCGAGCAGCCCGCTCAGCGGCAGCCCGGCGATGCTGCCCGAGCGGGTGACCCGGTCCTGTGGAACAACCCGGCCATCCTGCACCAGCCGGACCGCCGGAGCTCGCAGGGCCGTGGAGGTCAGCAGCCGATCGACATCGTCAAGCGTGAGCAGCGACGTGAGGGCCTGGCGGTCACCACAGTGGCGGTGCCGCCGGGTCCCCCACGCCGTTGTCGCGAAGCTGTCCGGGTCGCCCGCGAGCAGCCTCAGCGCCGGCACTCAGGCGTCCGTGCCGTCAGCATCCCCACCGTCGGTGCCGTCGGCGTCCCCGGCGTCGGTGCCGTCGGCGTCCCCACCGTCGGTGCCATCGGCGTCAGCAGTGTCGGTGCCGTCCGCGTCGGCCAGCGCGGAGGCGCCCGTCGCCTCTGTGCTCTCGATCTCGTCCTCGGACAGGGACAGGGCGTCGTTCTCGTTCACTCGAACTCCTTCGGATCGGTCGGTCACCCCAACTGGTGACCACAACAGAAGTATCCGTGCCCGGTATTCAACGGCGTCAAACGGGGCCCCGCTCCACCCCGTCGAGGAGTCGAGCGTACGGCCAACGCGGTGGCGCCGTCCCATGTCCTCACGGCATAGTGAGCAGGGCTGCCGGCCGTGGGTGCGAGGCCGGCATACCCCTGCGGGTCGAGCGGACCCGGCGAGCACAACCAGAGCCGACCACCCGGCTAGGAGAGCCCATGACGTCGACCGAGATCCTGTGGACGCCCTCGGCAGAGCGCGTCGAGGCGGCGCGGATCACCGGTTTCCAACAGTGGTTGCGGCAGACCCGGGGGATGGGCTTCGAGTCCTACGACCAGCTGTGGGGCTGGTCGGTGAACGACCTGGACGGCTTCTGGGGCGCGATCTGGGAGTACTTCGGGGTGCAGGCTCACCAGCAGTACGAAGCGGTGCTGGGGCGGCGGGAGATGCCGGGCACCCAGTGGTTCCCGGGCGCACAGCTCAACTACGCGCAGCACGCGCTGACCCGTGACGACGACGAACCAGCGATCATCTTCGCCAGGGAGGACGGGCCGGAGCGGGCGCTCAGCTTTGCCGAGCTTCGCGCGGCAGTCGGTGCGGCAGCCGCAGGGCTGCGGCGGCTGGGCGTGCGTCGCGGAGACCGGGTTGCCGGACTGCTGCCCAACGCGCCCGAGACGGTCATCGCCTTTCTGGCGACGGTGAGCCTGGGTGCCACCTGGTCGAGCTGCTCGCCCGACTTCGGGGAACGGGCCGTGGGCGAACGGTTCACCCAGATCGAGCCGACCGTGCTGCTGGCCGTGGACGGATACTGCTACGGCGGAAAGGGTTTCGACATCCGCTCGACGGTGTCGGACCTGCGCGATCAGCTGCCCGACGCTGAAGGCGACCGTGCTCATCCCCTACCTCGACGAGGCGGCGACCCTGTCTGACTCGGTGTCGTGGGCCGAGCTGCTCGCCGAGCCGGCCGAGCTGCAGTTCGAGCCCGTGCCAGCGGACCACCCGCTGTGGATCCTCTACTCGTCCGGCACAACCGGGCTGCCGAAGGCGATCGTGCACGGGCACGGCGGCATGCTCGTGGAGCATCTCAAGGCCGTCGCGCTGCACATGGACGTCGGGCGCGGCGACCGGTTCTTCTGGTTCACCACCACTGGCTGGATGATGTGGAACTTCCTCGTCGGCGGCCTGCTGGTGGGGAGCACGATCGTGCTCTTCGACGGCTCACCGGCATACCCCGACCTTGGCGCGTTGTGGCGGCTGGCCGAGAAGCACCGGGTCAGCTGTTTCGGCACCTCGGCACCGTTCCTGCTGTCCTGCCTCAAGGGCGGACTTCGGCCCGGCGAGGAGGCTGACTTGAGCGCGCCCTTCGCACGATCGGGTCGACGGGAGCGCCCCTGCCGCCGGAGGGCTTTCGTTACGTCGTACGAGGCCATCGGTCCCGATGTGCTGCTGGCGTCGATCAGCGGCGGCACCGATGTGTGCACGGCATTCGTCGGGGGCGTGCCGATCCTGCCGGTATACGAAGGGGAGATCCAGTGCCGGCTGCTCGGTGCCAAGGTGGAGGCGTTCGACCCGGCAGGGCGCTCGCTGGTCGACGAGGTCGGCGAGCTCGTCGTCACGGAGCCGTTGCCCTGTATGCCGGTGCGCCTTCTGGAACGACCCCGACGGCAGCCGGCTGCGCGCGGCATACTTCGAGGACTACCCGGGTGTCTGGCGGCACGGTGACTGGGTCCGGGTCACGCCGCGGGGCACGGTGGTCATCAGCGGGCGAAGCGACTCGACCCTCAACCGGGGCGGCGTGCGGATGGGTACCGCCGAGTTCTACTCCGTCGTCGAGGATCTGCCCGAGATCGCGGACTCCCTGGTCGTCGACACCGGCGACCTGCTGCTCTTCGTGGTCCCAGCGACGGGTGTCGAGCTGGACGCGGACTTGGAGCGCAGGCTGCGCAGCGCGATCCGCACGGGGCTGTCCCCGCGCCACGTGCCGGACCGGATCATCGCGGTGTCCGCTGTGCCCCGCACCCTCAACGGCAAGAAATGCGAGGTGCCAGTCAAGAGCATCCTGTCGGGCGTCCCCGTGGAGAAGGCCGTGGCGCGCGACTCGCTCGCCGAGCCGGGTGCCCTTGAGCCGTTCCTCGCGATGGCAGCGCCGGGAGAGACCTGACGCATCAGCGGGATGACGGCCCCGGCGAGCTGCTGGATGCGTGTTCGGCTGAGCCATTTCCGGTAGCGGTCCGGTGGCCATCCTCGTTGCTCGACCGTGCCGCGTGTCGACGGCATCCCCCATGCTTGAGACGATCGTGCGGACCGATGCCCGTCTCCGGCTCACGAGCGAGCCGCAGTCCGTCGTGATCGTCGAGGACGTCGACCCGCGCAGCACCCTCAACCGGGACCTCGCGGCCGTGCTCTCGGCCCGTCTGCCGGATCGAGCCGACCGTGCGCGACTCGCTTGCCGACCCGGGTGCCCTGGAGCCGTTTCTCGCGATGGCAGGTGCCGGGGTTAGGTAACTGCGCCGGCCAGCCGGGCCACTGCTTCGGCGATGGCCGGCCCGAACATCACCTCGTCGTTGTGCCCGGCGCCGGGCAGCACCAGCTCCTCGTGAAGGTTGCCAACCCCGGCAGCCACCTTGGCACTGAGCTCGGTCGGGAACGACCTCGTCGGCATCGCCACGGATCACCGTCACCGGGATGTCCGTGCCCTTGAGCAGGTCAAGCACGGGAAACCGGTCTGGCATCAACTCGGCCAAGGGCCCGATCAGACCCCTCGCGACGTCGACGAGCGACGTGAAGGGGGAACGCAGGACCACGCCGGCCGGTTCGTCGGTCGAGGTGAGCCGGGCGACCACCGCACTGCCGAGCGACTCGCCCAGGTAGATGACACGCGGCATACCGAACCCCTCGGCACGCAGCAGCGACGCCGCGGCCCGCGCGTCGGCGGCCAGCGCCTCCTCCGAGGGTTCGCCGGGGTTGCCCCCATACCCGCGGTAGTCGATCGACAGAACCGTGAAGCCACGCGCCGCCAGCTGCGCGACCAGGCCCGCGCGACCTTCGCGGTTGCCGCCATTGCCAGGCGCGTAGAGGACTCCGATGCCGCGATCGGCTCCTAGCGGCGGGATGAGCCAGGCCCCGAGCGCAAGCCCGTCTTCGGTGTGCAGTTCAACGTCACGGCCACCCGGAAACCACCGCTGCGCGGAGCTGACCGGTGAGGTGTCGGGGAAGTAGATGAACCGGCGCTGCATCCCGGTGATCAGCCGCACCGTATGTCCTCCGTGGGTCAAGGGCACTGACACCCTGTGGCGCGTCGCGGCGAGATGCTTGGTTCGCGCCACGACGTCAACGTACCCCTCGTTGCTTGCGACCCGCCGGGGGAGGGCCTTGCTCATGCATACCGCGTGGCGCGGCTCCGCTGGCTTGAGAGAAGATGGACCGAGGGGGTTCAGACGCAGTTGCGAGTATTCGCGGATGCCATCGACGCTCAGAATGTTTCACCGATGGCCTGTCAGTGCTCGACGGTAAGGTCAGCGACATGACCGATACGACCGCATCCGGCGACGCGGCGGGGCGGCGAGGTTGCCGGGCCAGGTCTCGTAACTGTGTCTGCTGGTGGCCTGAAGGGTCGCTCACAGAGGGCTGTCAGTGGGCGCCGGTAGCGTGACAGACATGACGCAAGCCCCGCCGCACCCGGCAACCGAAGCGCCGGCCGCCGAGCCCGCCGGCCAGCGGGTCTGCCTCGCCGAGGTGGCCGCCTCGGTCTCCGCGGCCACGGCGCTGCTGCGGGGTGCGCCGGCCGTGTTGTGGCAAGGCGGCGGGACGCAGCTGGCGACGCTGCTGGGGCAGGTGGACGAGCTGGCCGCCCTGGCCGCCGGAGTGCGGGTGGCGATCACCGCCGAGGCGCTGAGCCGGGGTGAGATCGCCGCCTCGCAGTGCGCCAGCACCAGCGCATGGGTCACCGCGCACGCCCCCTCACTCGGGGCGGGTAACGGGGCCGGGCAGCTCGCCGCCCTGGTCGAGGCCACGCACCGCAAACCCGCCCTGGCCCCAGTACGTGAGGCGGTGGTGGCCGGGGAGCTGCCGGTGCCGGTGGCCACGGTGGTGCTGGCCGAGTTCGCCAAGCTACGCGAGCAGCTCGTCCCGGAGGCGCACGAGCTGGTGCTCGACGGGCTGATCCGCATCGGCGCCCAAGACGGCGCCCGGCAGGTGCGCCGGCTGCGCACCGCCCTGCTGGCCCGCTACGGCGCCCCCGACGAGCTGCAACACGAGCAGGACCGTGCCGCCGCGCTGGTGGGCCTCTCCCACCCGGTGTGCACCGACGAGGGGGTGTGGCAGTACCGCTTCACCGCCGACGCGGAAGCCAAAGCCATCCTGGAAGCCGCCATCGGGGTACTGTCCGCGCCCTGGCACCCCGACGGCGCCGCCGACCCGCGCACCGCCCAGCAACGCCGCGGCCAAGCCCTGGTCGAGGTATGCCGGCGGGTCACCGCCGCCGCCAAAGCCGCCGGCGTCTTCGGCGCGGCCACCCCACCACAACCGAGCCCACCACCGAGCCCACCACCGGCGACAGCCCGGCAGCCACCGACACCCAGCCCGCCAGTGACGACCCCAGCCAGCAACCGGGCAACGAACCCAGCCACGGGCCGGGGCCAGGACGAGAGCGCAGCACGCCCCGACCGACCCGAAGCGAAGCGGCGGGAAGCGACCCGGCGGGAGGTGGCGCGACGGCCGGAGGCCAGGCGGACGCGGGCAGGAGCCCTCGGCCCCTGGTCCAACCCACGCTGACCCACCGGTGGGCGACGCTGCCGTTGACGGCTCTGCGGCAGGCGACCCTGCCCTTGGCGACCCGCCGGGCAGTGACCCGCCCCCGAGCGATCCGCAAGAGGGCGCCAAGCCGCGGCGCGTGCCGGAAAGTGACCCGCCGGGGCGCGACCCGGACCGGTCCGACGCCGACCAGTGCGACGCCGACCAGTGCGACGCCGACCAGGTCGACCCGGACCGGTTCGACCCAGCGATGATGCAGGCCGCGTTGGCCGGCATGGGCGCCGGCGGAGCCAAGGCCACCCTCATGCTGACCATGCACCTAAGCGAACTCACCGAGCGCATCGGCGCGGCCACCGTGCTCGGCACCACCGAACACGCCACCCTGCTCGCGCCGGAGACCACCCGCCGGATCGCCTGCGACGCCGGCCTCATCCCGGTCGTGCTCGGCACCGCCGGGCAGGTGCTCGACCTGGGCCCCACCCACGACTGTTCACCCCCGCCCAAGCCCGCGCCGTGCTGCTACGCGACCGGCACTGCAGCTTCCCCACCTGCGACATCCCGGCGTTCTGGACCCAGCTACACCACGTGCGGCACTGGGCCGACGACGGAAAGACCGACATCGACAACGCCGCCCTACTCTGCGCGCGCCACCACACCATCGTGCACCGCGACCGGCTCACCGCCACCCTCACCCCCACCCGCGTGCACTGGGACACCACCCCCGGCTCCTACGACCACCCCCTCACCCACGACCAAACCCCAGCCGCATGACCACGGCCAGAGGCGGGTCGAACCGACTTGGCCCCACGGTGACGGGGGCTTGATCTGGCCCCACCCACGGGGGAGTCAGTGGTCTGCATCAGGGGTTCTGGCGGGTGCGTGGGCAGTACCGCTCCAGCGAGGGATGAAACGTCCCGGTCCCAGCTGGCCAGGGTGTCGAAGGGCTCGGGGCCGCGAGGACACGGTGAGCGACGCTCGGCGCAGCCAGCATGCGGTGCTGGCGGCGACAAGCCCTGCGTCACATGGAGATGCCGTGCTTGGCCAGCCAAGGCAGCGGCGGCACGGGGTCTCCGCCGCCGGGGTGGATTTCCAGGTGCACGTGGGGGCCGGTGGTGTGGCCGGTGTTGCCGGAGGCGGCAATGACCAGGCCGGGCGTGACCCTCTGGCCCGCGCTGACTTTGAGCGAGCTGTTGTGGGCGTACCAGGCGATCGTGCCATCCCAGAACTGGATCTCAAGCTTGTTGCCGTAGCCACCCTGCCAACCCGCGAAGATCACCGTGCCGCTCGAGAGGGCAAGCACCGGGGTGCCCACCGGAGTGGCGAAGTCCTGGGCCGGGTGCATGCTTCCCCAGCGGAAACCGAATCCGGAGGTCATGGTGTATGCCGAGTTGAGCGGTTTGATCCAGGCCCGGCCGTCTCCCGACCCCGCTGCGCTGGCGGCGGCTGCGCTTTGCGGTGTGGCGGCACCCGCCGCGCCCTCGGTGCTGCCGCCGGTGGCCGGCACCTTGCTGACCTCGACCAGTTGCTCGTTGGCTGCCAAGGCGGCCTCGGTTTCCGCCCGGCGGGCAGCCTCCGCGGTGACTGCCTCGATGCGCTGGCGATCGCTGTCGCGGGCGGCCCGCTCCTCGTCAGCGCGAACCAGCGGCTCGGCTGGGATGCCCTCATCGGCGCCGGCTTCGGCTAAGGCTGCGACAACGCCTTCCCGGCTCTGGGTAAGCCCGACCAGGGCCATGGGTCCGGTGCTGGATCCGGCCGCTACGACGGCGGCCACAGTCGCGGCGGTGGGGAGCACCAAGCCAGCGCCCAGCATGGCCTGGCGCAGCCGCGGCGACCGTAAGGGGCGGTGGCGCCCGCGGTAGGCGACGTTTGGCACGGTACTCACTCCGATGTGGGACGACTCCAGTCGATCAACGACCGTACGAAACCATTTCGTTATCACCAAACCCGTGTGGTGATATATCGTCCCTTGAATCAGTGCTTGGCATCCCATTCATGCGGGTTAGCGACCCTTTTCGGTCATACCGCGGGCTGGGTTAGCTGTGGCAAAGGTCACAGCCGGAATGGGCCACAAACCGAGCAAACGGGCTGTGTTGCGCGCCCTTGCAAGGCCTGGCGGGGTGCCACCGGCTGAGCGGCTAGGAAACTCAACCAACTGGGGTGGAGCGCCACCACCGGCGTGCCAGGCCGCCCGCGGGGAGACCAACGCCAAGGCTGACCCCGAGCCAAGCGCCATGCTGAAGCGCCTGCCGATGCCAGGGGTGAGGATGCCCACGCAACGCCGCGGACGGGTCTGACCCAGGCGCTAGAGTCGGGCCATGAGCGAGTCTCCCATCCGGGTCGTCGTCGCCAAGCCTGGGCTGGACGGGCATGACCGGGGCGCAAAGGTCGTCGCCCGAGCACTTCGGGACGCCGGAATGGAGGTCGTCTACACGGGCCTGCACCAAACCCCAGAGCAGATCGTCGAAGCGGCCATCCAGGAAGATGCCGATATCGTCGGCCTCTCGGTGCTCTCCGGGGCGCATATGACCCTTTTCGCCAGAGTCATCGAGTTGCTCAAGGAGCGCGACGCCTCCGACATCCTGGTGTTCGGCGGTGGGATCATCCCCGATGCCGACATCCCTGAGCTGGAGCAACTCGGCGTAGCCAAGGTCTTCACGCCTGGTGCTTCGACCCACGAGATCGTCGACTGGGTGCGCGGCCACGTAGTGGCGGGTTAAGGCGTCGGCACCGGTATGCCGGGTGTGCGGCTTGACCTGACTCGATGCCCGCTATGTGGACATTAAAATGTTAGTAAGGAATTGCCGTTCCATAGCGCGAAGCATGCGCTTCCACGCCATTATTGGAGCAGACGTCGTCGAAGCCTCTCCCCCCAGGCACCGGCCCGTCGAGTCAAGAACGGATGGGAGAACCCCTGGAACTCCCGCATCCCGGGTGGTACTCGCGCCAGCACTGGTGCTCGCTGCGGATCTGATCCGCAGGCCATTCGTTCCTGACGTCGGTTGTGGGGCCACCACATGGTGGCCCCACAACCGTGTGAGGCCAGGGTTGCCTGTGCCGACCAGCATCAAGCCGTGACCGGGCGGCTCCGGCGCCTGACCGCAGCGTTAGGGCTTGTCGTCGCACTGACGGCGGGTGCCTGCACCTCGGGCGGCGGCGAGGTCACGTCAGCGGCATCGACCACGGCCGCAGCCACCTCGGCCCCGAGCCTGCCGTCGACACCGACCACCCCGCAGCTCACACCACTGACCGGCGGCCCGGTATTGGCGGTAAAGATCGACAACACCAGCCCGGCCCGTCCACGCATCGGGCTGGAGCGGGCCGACGTCGTGTACGTCGAGCCGGTCGAGGCGGGATACACCCGGCTGCTGGCCGTGTTCACCTCAACGATTCCGCCCGAGGCGGGTCCAGTGCGCAGCGCTCGCGAGTCTGACCTCGAGATGCTCGGCAACTACGGGCGGGTCGCGTTCGCGTTCTCGGGGGCCTCGGCCTACACACTGGGAATCCTGGCCACCGGTCCGCAGGTCAACCTGTCCAACGATGCGTCGCGCCAGGGCTTCCACCGGGACGCCGCCCGCCCGGCGCCCTACAACCTGGTCGGCGACTCTGGCGCCCTGCTCGGGCGAGCGGGCGGCAGTGCCCCGCCCGCTGACATCGGGTTCCGGTTCGGGCCCAGCCCCCAAGTCGGGGCGAGTGCGACCAGCCTCGACACGGCATACGGGCACAGCTCGGTCTCCTTCCAATGGGACGCGACCCGGCATCAGTACCTGCTGTCGACCGACGGGCGCCCCGACCTTGCCGCCGACGGCGGCCAGGTCGGCGCCTCGAGCGTCATCGTGCAGAGCGTGGCGGTGCGGGACTCCGACAACCGGGACGTCAACGGAATCGCCACGCCGGTCGCGTCGCTGCTGGGGCAGGGCAACGTCACCGTCGTGCGCGACGGTCAGCAATGGAGCGGGCAGTGGTCGCGGCCAGCGCTCGCCTCGCCGACCAGCCTGCAGACGGCTGACGGCCGCCCCATCACCCTCGCGGCAACGCCGGTATGGGTGCTGCTCGTGCCCCAGAGCCAGCCGGTCACAGTGCGATAGCGCGCCATCAGGTGAGATTCCCCATGCCGCCGCAACCCCGGGCCGCACGGGGAGCAGGGTGGCAGCAGGCTTGCACTAGAGTCCGACACAGCCCACTTCACCACCTGGTTCACGCCCTTCGACGACGAGGATGGACACCCCGTGGATTTGTTCGAGTACCAAGCACGAGACATGTTCGAGGCGCACGGGGTGCCCGTGCTGGCCGGGGTGGTGGCCGACACTCCCGAGGAGGTTCGTGCCGCGGCCGAGACCGTCGGGGCACGCAGCGGCGGGGTCGTCGTCGTCAAGGCCCAGGTCAAGACCGGCGGCCGCGGCAAGGCGGGGGGCGTCAAGGTCGCTAAGTCGGTCGACGAGGCCGTCGAGGCGGGCGCGCGAATCCTCGGCATGGACATCAAGGGCCACACGGTCCGGCGGGTGATGGTCGCCGCGGGTGCCAAGATCGCCGAGGAGTACTACTTCTCGCTGCTGCTCGACCGGGCCAACCGGTCCTACTTGGCGATGTGCAGCAAGGAAGGGGGCATGGACATCGAGGTGCTGGCCGTCGAAAAGCCCGAGGCCCTCGCCAAGGTGCCCGTCGACCCCGAAGTCGGCATTGACCAGGCCAAGGCGCTGGAGATCGTCGACGCCGCCGGCTTCGACCCGGCCGACCGAGACCAGCTGGCATCGGTATTCGTCAAGCTCGGTGCCGTCTACCAGCAGGAGGACGCGACCCTGGTCGAGGTCAACCCGCTGGTTAAGACCGCGGACGGTGCCATCGTCGCGGTCGACGGCAAGGTGAGCATCGACGGCAACTCCGGCTTCCGCCACCCCGACCATGAGGGGCTAGTCGACCACTCGTCCACCGACCCGCTTGAGGTCCTGGCCACCGAGAAAGGTCTCAACTACGTCAAGCTCGACGGCACCGTTGGCATCATCGGCAACGGCGCGGGGCTGGTCATGTCCACCCTCGACGTCGTCGCGTATGCCGGTGAGCAGCTCGTCGCCAAGGACGGCAGCCATCCGCGCCCCGCCAACTTCCTGGACATCGGTGGGGGTGCCGACGCCAGCGTCATGGCCAACGGGCTGGAGGTCATCCTCGAGGACGCCCAGGTCAAGGCGGTGTTCGTCAACGTCTTCGGGGGGATCACGGCCTGTGACGAGGTGGCAACCGGCATCGTCAAGGCGTACGAGATCCTGGCGGCCGACGGCGCCCACCCCAAGCCCCTGGTCGTGCGGCTCGACGGCAACAACGCCGAGCTGGGCCGACGGATCCTCGACGAGGCGAATCTGCCATTGCTCGAGCGCGTCGACACGATGGACGGTGCGGCCCGTCGGGTCGCCGAGCTCGCGGCAGCCGCCGAGTAGCCCCCGACAAAGCCCACCTACGGAACGGACCAGCAGACATGGCGATCTTCCTCAACAAGGACTCCCGGGTCATCGTCCAGGGCATGACCGGCTCGGAGGGGATGAAGCACACCACGCGCATGCTCGCCTCGGGCACCACCATCGTCGGGGGAGTCAACCCGCGCAAGGCGGGGAGCACGGTCGACTTCGCCAGCGGCGTGCAGGTGCCGGTGTTCGGTGGCGTCGCGGACGCCGTGGCCCAGACCGGGGCCAACGTCTCAGTGATCTTCGTCCCGGCCGCGTTCACCAAGGCCGCCGTCGTGGAGGTCGTCGACGCCAAGGTTCCGCTCGCCGTGGTCATCACCGAGGGGGTCGCGGTCAAGGACACCGCCGAGTTCTTCACCTACGCGCAGAAGGCCGGCACGACGCGCCTCATCGGTCCGAACTGCCCGGGGCTGATCAGCCCTGGCCAGTCCAACGCCGGCATCATCCCTGCCGACATCTCCGGACCGGGGCGGGTCGGGCTGGTGTCCAAGTCCGGCACGCTGACCTACCAGATGATGTACGAGCTGCGCGACTTCGGCTTCTCGACTGCCGTCGGGATCGGCGGCGACCCGATCATCGGCACCACCCACATCGACTGCCTCGAGGCGTTCCAGGAGGATCCCGGCACCGACGCCATCGTGATGATCGGCGAAATCGGCGGAGACGCGGAGGAGCGGGCTGCGGCATACATCAAGGACTACGTGACCAAGCCGGTGGTCGGCTACGTCGCGGGGTTCACTGCGCCGGAGGGAAAGACGATGGGGCATGCCGGCGCCATCGTCAGCGGGTCCGTCGGCACCGCGCTGGCCAAGCAAGAGGCTCTGGAGGCGGCGGGCGTCAAGGTCGGCAAGACGCCGTCGGGGACGGCCGAGCTGATGCGCGAGATCATGGCGAGCTTGACCGGCTGACCGCCGTACAAGTCGGGGCGCGTCGGTGAGTTCCGGCGCGCCCCCGGGCTTTTCGCGGGCGCCTCGGCAACGATGGGGCACCATGAGCCTGCTCGACCGGGTCAGGATCCCGCGCCCGCGAACCGAGGACGACGGCTCTGCAGCGCCGCGGTGGCAGCTGGTCGCAGGTGGTCTGGTCGCAGCCGTCTCGTCATGGGCGGTGCTCGCGGTGCTGGGGCTGCTCTCCTGGCTCTCCGGGCCCGAGTCGGCGGCGGGCCTGGCCGACGCCCTCGGGGTCTCGACCGCGATGTGGTTCGTCGGCACCGGCGGGCACGTCGTGGCCTCGGGGGCGCCGCTGGAGGTGGTGCCCCTCGGCTTCTGGGCGATCGCGGTCTGGCTCACCGTCGTCGCGCTGCGGCATACCTTGCGCATCGGCCACCGGGGCGAGCGCGGCACGCGGTGGCGGGCGGCCCTGCCGCGGGAGGTCCTGCCCCTGTTCTTCGGCGGGTATGCCGTGCCGATCGCCGTGCTCGGGCTGGCCAGCTTGGCGGGCCCGGCGCATCCGACAGGGGTCGGCCTGGCTGGGGCGTTCTCCGTGCCCGTAGCCGCCCTGGGGGTCGTCCTCGTCCGGCCGGAGGAGACCGAGCTACCCATCGTGGCCGCCCTCGCCGAACCGGTCCCGCTGTGGCTGCGCCGAGGTCTGCTTCCGGGCCTGTGGACCGCGGCTGGGCTGCTCGTAGCCGGGGCGGCGGTCGCGCTCGCCGCGCTCGTCTGGCGCTTCGGCACCGTCGTAGGTCTGCACCAGTCGGTCGACGCCGGCTGGTTCGGCGGGAGCCTGCTCGTGCTGGCCCAGCTGCTCTACCTGCCCACCTTCGCAGAATGGGGCGTGGCCTGGCTTGCCGGCCCCGGATTTCAGATCACCACCGGTGGCGCAGTGACCGTTACTGGCGCCGAGCCGGGCCTGCTGCCGTTGGTGCCCGTCCTGGGAGCCGTGCCGCCCGAGGCCAGCTATCCCGGTTGGGTGATGGCAGCGCTGCTGGTCCCGGTGGCTGCCGGGGTGGTCACCGGGTGGCAGGCCTGCCACGCGTGGAGCCGCCTGGCCAGCTGGCGCGTGAAGGCCCTCACCTGCCTCACTGCGGTCGGCACGGCGGCGCTGCTCGTCGGCGGCCTGGCGCTCCTCTCGTCGGGGGCGATGGGGGTCGACCGGCTCTCCGCCGTCGGGGCCAACCCGCTCCTGGTGGGGGTGGCGCTGCTGGGCGAGCTCGCGCTGGGCGCCTTGGCTTATCTGCTGGTCGACCTCGTCCGCCTCCAGTTCTTCGACTGATCTCTGACATCACCGTCACGGGATGGCTGTCACGAGGGCGATGATAAGGGCGCGGCCCGGTGGTGGTAGGTACTACCCAAGGCCCGCCCGTCATCGAGAGGAACGCCGGTGGCCGAGTCCCCGTACTACATCCCCAGGAAGTACCCACCATCCGCGGTCACCTCGATGGCGCCCGACGCGGAGCCGTTGCCCGTCGTTGTCGTCGGGGGCGGACCGGTGGGGATGGCGGTCGCCATGGTGCTGTCCCAGCGCGGCATACCGGTGACGATCGTCGAGGCGGCCGACCAGGTGTCCTTCGGCAGCCGGGCCATCTGCATCTCGCGGCACAGCCTGGAGGCGGCGGAGCGGCTCGGCTTCGGGGCGCAGCTGGAGAAGGTCGTCGTGCCGTGGTCCTCCGGCCGCAGCTTCTTCCGCGACACCGAGGTGCTGCACTTTGACATGCCGACCGCTGAGTCCGACGTGCGGGCGCCGATGGTCAACGTCTCGCAGTCGCAGGTCGAGCAGTTCATGGTCGACCACCTGGAGGCCAACTCCCTTATCACCTACCTGTGGCAGGTCAGGGTCAACGGATACCTGCAGGACGAGCAGGCGGTGACCCTCCAGCTGGACACCGCGGCGGGGTCGCGGACCCTGCGGACCGCCTGGGTTGTCGCCTCGGACGGCGGACGCAGCCGGATGCGCGAGCTGGCTGGCCTCACCCTTGAGGGAACCAGCTACGAAGGGCGCTACGTCATCGCCGACATCCACTGGAAGTGCGACCTGCCGGTCGAGCGGCGGGTCTGGTTCGACCCGCCGAGCAACCCGGGGTCGACCGTCATCATGCACCGCCAGCCCGACGACATCTGGCGCATCGACTACCAGCTCGACGAGGGTCAGGACGCCGAGGCCGAGACCGAGGTCGAGCGGATCAAGCAGCGGATCAGCCAGCATCTGGGCTGGCTGGGCTACGAGCTGCCCTGGACGCTGGAGTGGCACGGGATCTACTCCGCGCATGCTCGTGCGCTCGACCACTTCGTGCACGGACGAGTCCTCTTCGCCGGGGATGCCGCCCATCTCGTGCCGATCTTCGGAGTGCGCGGGCTCAACTCCGGGGTGGAGGACGCCGAGACCCTGGGGTGGATGCTCGGGGCAGTCGTCAACGGCACCGCCGATCCAGCTCTGCTGCAGGCCTACTCGATGGAGCGCCGGTCGGCGTGGGAGCAGAACATCGCCAACGCCGGCAAGTCGACCCGGTTCATGACGCCCGGCAGCGACGGCTACCGCGAGACCCGTGCGGCGATCCTGCGCCTGGCCACAGCCCGGCGCGAGTTCGGCTTCCTCATCAACCCCCGCCAGTCCAGCGCCACCCATGCCCACACCTCGCCACTGACCTGGCAGGCCGACTCGGCGGCGAAAGGGATCCTGCCGGGGGACCCGGTTGCCGACCGGGTCGTCGTCACCGCGGGCGTTGTGTCGTCGGTCAACCGCCTGCGCGGCACCGGGTTCGCGCTGTTCGCCTTCCAGTGCGATGCCGACCAGGCGGCGGTCGTTCGCGACGCAGCAGCCGAGCTCGCGAAGGCGATGGCGCCAGAACGGTGGACGACGACGCTCGTCAACCCCCTTGGCGATGGGTCCACTGCCGCCGCCATCGGCGACGTGCAGCTGCAGCGCGATCTCGGGGGTCGCGCCGGGGAGGTGTTCGTGATCCGGCCCGACGGCATACTCCTGGCTCGCGTCACCGACCTTTCCCAGCTCGTGCGGATCAGCGAGTCGGTGCGCACCGGCAACGCACCCGCCGGGGGCCAGGTCGCTCCGGAGTGGCCCGACCCCACACCCCCCGCCGAGCGCCATCTCGAGGCGGTCTGGCTCGGCTTGTCGGACGCGTTGGACCGCGCCGGCCCGCAGGACCGGGAGGAGTTCCTCGTTCGCCTCGCGCTGTTGCTGGGCAGCCAGGTCGGCTCCGGGCGGTTCGCGTCCGCGGTCGGCACGGCGCTGGCCCAGGATCGGACGTGAGCTGGTGAACCAGTCCGCGTTCGACGAGGCGATCCGGGTCACCCCGACGAGCCTGGTCGACTCGTACGCCATCGACCTGCCCCGGTCCTGGACCGTCCACGGCGGTCCGGTCAACGGCGGGGTAACCCTGGCCGCGGCGGCCAATGCCCTGTCGGCTCGGCTCGGTGAGGTGCACGGGCACCCCGACCCCCTGTGCGTCAGTGCCTTCTACCTCACCGCGGCGCAGGCCGGCCCGGGGCACGTGGTCACCGAGGTGATCCGCGCGTCCCGGTCACTGTCAACCGGTCAGGCCCGGGTGGTCCAGACCGACGAACACGGAGCCGAGGTCGAGCGGTTACGAGCCACCGCGACCTTCGTCGACCTGACCACCACCCACACCGAGGTGCTCACCGTCGCCCGCCCGCCCCACCTGCCGCCGCGCGAAGAGTGCTTCTCCCCGGAATCCATGGGGCAGGACTCCCCGCTGGTCGTGTCGGAGGTGATGAGCCGCTACGACATGCTCATCGACCCCACCACAGCCGGCTGGTTCGGGGGAGCGCCGACTGGGCTGGGCCAGATTCGAACCTGGTTCCGGATGCGCGACGGGGGCGAGCCGACGCCCCTCATGTTATTGCAGGTCGTCGACGCGCTGCCTCCGGTGGCCTACGACCTGGGCCTGACGGGGTGGGTGCCCACCCTGGAGCTCACCGTGCACGTGCGGGCCAAGCCGGCCGCGGGCTGGCTGCGGCTGAGCATCGCGTCCGTCAACCTCGCCGGCGGGTTCGTCGAGGAGGACGCCGAGATCTGGGACTCCTCGGACCGGCTGGTCGCCCAGGCCCGCCAGCTGGCCAAGGTCCCGTTCACCCCCGCCCCGCCGCCGGGCTACGGCTGGGTCGTCTGACTCGGTATGCCGGTCCCGGTAGCATCGCTGCCCGTGCCGCCCACCGTGCCGCTCGCGTCGACGTCCGCCAGATCGGGCGGGACGGTCGGCGCCATCGTCGTCCTCGTCTCCGGGTCCGGCACGCTGCTGCAGGCCCTGATCGATGCGTGCGCCGACCCGGCATACCGGGTCCGCGTCGCTGCGGTAGGTGCAGACCGCGACGGCACGCGCGGGGTCGAACGCGCGCAGCAGGCCGGCATACCCGCCTTCGTATGCCGGGTGGGGGACTACCCGACCCGGGCCGAGTGGGACGCAGCCCTGACCGGGGCCGTGGCGGCCTACGACCCGGTGCTCGTCGTCTCGGCGGGTTTCCTCAAGCTGGTCGGGCCGGGCTTTCTCGGCCGGTTCGCGCAGCGCTACGTCAACAGCCACAACTCGCTGCTGCCGGCGTTCCCTGGCATCCACGGTCCGCGTGACGCGCTCGCCTACGGAGTCAAGGTCACCGGGGCCACGCTCTTTGTGGTCGACGACGGCGTCGACACCGGCGCCATAGTGGCCCAGGTTGCGGTGCCGGTGCTCGATGACGACTCAGCAGACATCCTCACCGAACGGATCAAGGCGGCCGAGCGCCCGCAGCTGGTCGAGTGCATCGGCCGCATGGTTCGGGAGGGGTTCACCGTCACCAAGCGGAAGGTCACCATCCCGTGAGCGAAACTACCAATCCCATTGGGGAGCAACGCCGTCCAGTCCGCCTGGCCCTCGTCTCGGTCTACGACAAGACCGGCGTGGCCGACTTGGCCAAGGCGCTCGACGCGGCGGGCGTGGCGATTGTGTCCACCGGATCGACGGCAGCAGCGATCGCCGACGCCGGGGTCGCCGTGACGCCCGTCGAGGACGTGACCGGCTTCCCGGAGTGCCTCGACGGTCGGGTCAAGACCCTTCACCCGCGGGTTCATGCGGGACTGCTCGCAGACCCTGCCAACCCGGCCCACGTCGCGCAACTCGCCGACCTCGGCATCGAGGCCTTCGACCTGCTGGTCTGCAACCTGTATCCATTCACCGACACGGTGCTCTCGGGAGCCTCATCCCAAGAGTGCATCGAACAGATCGACATCGGTGGGCCGGCCATGGTCCGCGCCTCAGCCAAGAACCACACCAGCGTCGCGACGGTCACCAGCCCGACGGCATACCCGCAGGTGATCGAGGCCCTGGAAGCGGGCGGCTTCACCCTGGCCCAGCGTCGTCGCCTCGCCGCGGAGGCCTTCGCGCACACGGCGACCTATGACGTGCACGTCGCCTCCTGGATGGGCAGCGTGGTGAGCGACATCTCCGACGGCACCGGATTTCCGGCCTGGGTCGGCGCCACCTGGACCAAGCAGGCCGGGCTGCGCTACGGCGAGAACCCACATCAGCCGGCTGCCCTGTACCGCAATGGGTTCCAGCCGCGTCCCGCGCTCGCGCAGGCCGAGCAAGTGCACGGCAAGGCGATGTCCTACAACAACTACCTCGACACGGACGCGGCGGTCCGGGCGGCCCACGACCACGGCGACCGGCCGACGGTGGCCATCGTCAAGCACACCAACCCCTGCGGGATCGCGGTCGGCGGCGACATCGCAGAGGCCTATCGCAAGGCCCACGCGTGCGACCCGGTGTCGGCTTACGGCGGCGTCATCGCGACCAACCGACCGGTGACGGCAGAGCTGGCCCGAGCGGCCAACCAGGTCTTCACCGAGGTGATCGCCGCGCCGGCCTTCGAGCCGGAGGCGCTGGACCTGCTCACCACCAAGCGGAACGTGCGGCTGCTGCGCTGCCCGGCCCCCGTGCGGGGCGGGGCGGAGACCCGGCCGATCTCCGGGGGTCTGCTCATGCAGATCCGCGACACCATCGACGCTGTCGTGGAGAGCGACCCACCAGGAGGCGACGCCCCGTCGCGCTGGCGGCTGGTGTCGGGCGAGCCGGCCGACGAGGGCACCCTGGCCGACCTCGAGTTCGCTTGGCGCGCAGTCCGAGCGGTGAAGTCAAACGCCATCCTGCTCGCACACGACGGGGCGTCGGTCGGAGTCGGAATGGGTCAGGTCAACCGAGTGGACTCCTGCCACCTGGCCGTGCAACGAGCCGGTGCCGAGCGGGCAAGGGGGGCGGTCGCCGCCTCGGACGCCTTCTTCCCCTTCGCTGACGGGCTGCAGGTGCTGCTCGACGCCGGGGTACGCGCCGTGGTGGCCCCGGGCGGCTCGATCCGCGACGCAGAGGTCATCGCGGTGGCTCAGGCAGCCGACGTGACGATGTACTTCACCGGTACGCGCCACTTCGCCCACTGACCAGACGGGGCGCCGCTTGGCCCCTGGCAGGATGGGGCCGTGAGCGCGCAGATCCTGGACGGTACCGGCATGCTGGCCAGGGTCAAGGAGGAGCTCGCTGAGCGTATCGAGGCGTTGGCCGACCGCGGGATCATCCCAGGCCTGGGCACGGTCCTCGTGGGCGACGACCCGGGAAGCCGCTGGTACGTCTCGGCCAAGCACAAGGACTGCGCCGAGCTGGGGATTCGCAGCATCCGCCGCGACCTGCCGGCCAACGCGACCCAGGCGCAGGTCGAGGCGGTCATCGACGAGCTCAACGCAGACCCCGACTGCACCGGCTTCCTCGTGCAGCAGCCCACGGGGCTGGACGAGATGGCCCTGCTGTCGCGAGTCCTGCCGGACAAGGACGTCGACGGGTTACATCCGGTCAACCTGGGTTGGCTGGTCCTGGGTCGACCGGCTCCGCTTCCGTGCACGCCGGTGGCGTGTGTCGAGCTGTTGCGTCGCTATGACGTGCCGATTGCGGGGGCCAAGGTGGTCATCATCGGGCGCGGCCTGACCGTAGGGCGGCCGCTGGGGCTCATCCTGACGAGGCGCTCCGAGAACGCCACGGTCACTTTGTGCCACACCGGGACGCGCGATCTCGCTGGCGAGGTGCGTCGGGCCGACATCATCGTGGCTGCCGCTGGAGTCCCCGGTCTGGTGACCGCGGACGTCGTTAAGCCTGGCGCGGCCGTGCTCGATGTGGGCGTGAGCCGGGTCGTGGACGAGCAGACCGGAAGGTCGCGGATTGCCGGTGACGTCGCCACCGACGTCACCGAGGTCGCGGGTTGGGTCAGCCCGAACCCCGGCGGGGTCGGACCGATGACCCGCGCCGAGCTGCTCACCAACGTCGTCCTTTCCGCCGAACGGCAGGCCGCGGCGCAGTGAGATGGAGTCGGCTTCGTCGGCTGGGGCCGTGGTGGGGCATGGCCATCGGCGCCGCCGCCGGGGTGGCGCTCTGTGCCGTCGGCCTGGTCAGGACCGGCGGCTACGTGCTCGCCATGTCGCTGGCGATGGGGGCGGTGCTGCGGGCAGTGCTACCTCGTGAGGCGGCCGGCGGCATCGCGGTGCGCCGCCGCTGGCTCGACGTCGTCTCGCTCGGTGGCTTGGCGGTGACCATCTTCTTGGCCTTCACGCTGGTCGCCCCATGACGGCGGGGTCGGGCGCTCGGCTAGATGAGGCCGAGCCCCTTGACGGCGTCGCGCTCGTCGGCCAGCTCGGCCACCGAGGCGTCGATCCTGGCTCGGGAGAAGTCGTCGATGTCCAGCCCCTGCACGATCCGCCACTGGCCACCCTGGACGGTGACCGGGAACGACGAGATGAGGCCCTCGGGCACGCCGTACGAGCCGTCGGAACACACCGCCATGGACACCCAGTCAGCTGCAGCCGTGCCGTCGACCCAGGTGCGGGCGTGGTCGATCGTGGCCGACGCGGCGGAGGCGGCCGAAGAGGCGCCCCGCGCCTCAATAATGGCGGCTCCGCGCTTTGCCACGGTGGGGATGAAGACCTGCTCGAGCCAGGCCTGGTCACCCACCGATTCGGCGGCGTTCTTTCCGGAGACCTCGGCGTGGAACAGGTCTGGGTACTGCGTCGCCGAGTGGTTGCCCCAGATGGTCATCTTCGTCACTGCGGTGACGGGGACGGCGAGTTTGGTCGCCAGCTGGGAGATCGCCCGGTTGTGGTCCAGCCGGGTCAGCGCCGAGAACCGCTCATTGGGAATGTCGGGCGCGTTGCTCATGGCGATGAGGGCGTTGGTGTTGGCCGGGTTGCCCGTCACGGTGATGCGGATGTCGTCTGCGGCGACCGCGTTCAGGGCCTGGCCCTGAGGGGCGAAGATCCCCCCGTTAGCCGACAGCAGGTCGCCGCGTTCCATGCCCGGACCGCGCGGGCGGGCCCCGACGAGGAGCGCGTGGTTGACCCCCTCGAAGATCTTCTCGGCATCGTCGCCGATGTTGACGTCCGCGAGGGTCGCAAACGCGCAGTCCTGCAACTCCATGACGACCCCTTCGAGGGCCTTGAGGGCAGGAGTGATCTCCAACAGCCGCAGCTGCACTGGTGTGTCCGGCCCGAAGAGAGAGCCGCTCGCGATGCGAAAGAGCAGGCTGTAGCCGATCTGACCGGCGGCGCCGGTGACGGCCACCTTCACGGGTGTGGTGCTCACGACAACTCCCTTGGCGACGTGGATCCTGGGCCCGGTGGGGGCCGCCCCGACGCTATCAGGGCACCGGCCGCGCCTGGACCGGACGCGATCGCGGACGCCACGGGTCAGTCGTCAACGGAAGCCTGCGTGTGCCGCGCCTTCTGCCATGGCCAGTACCCGTCAACCTCCACGCCGAGGGAGAAGCTGAGGAACGTTCGGATGAGCACGATAACGGCGAGCACGCCGACGCTCTCAAGGGTTAGGTCAATCGCGACCGTGTGGATGATGTCAGCTGCCACGAGCAGCTCCAGGCCTAGCAGGATGGCCCGGGCCAACGACTGGCGAAACTGTTTGGTAGACCGACACACCGCCGCGCAGCCCGAGCCGCAGGCCGAGGACACCAGCGGCCAAGGCGCCCACAACGATGACCAGGATTCCCGCGCCCTCGATGAGCGTGACCGCAAGATCGGCCAGCTCGTGCATAGTCATGCAAGGGAGGGTAGACGGGAACGACAGTTTGAGCCGTCATGCTCGACGTGCCGCGCATCTCAAAGGTGCCCCATGGCCAGCCGGGCCACGGCTGCCAGCACACTGGCCCACAGCAGGCTGATGAAGCTGCCGATGATGAACCGCTCAGCCGCTCCCTCGGTGGGGGCGCGCAGCTCCGCGAACCGTCCGAGGCCCTTGAGGGCGACGATCGCCAGGAGCCCCTCCGGGTAGCCCGCGAGGATCGTCAGGAAGGCCGCGCTGCGCTCGAGCAGGCCGATCGTCTGGCCGCCCCGCAGCACGACCGCGGCCGCTCGTATGCCGGCCACCCCACCTGAGGGGCCGCTAGGACGGTCGAGGTGGGCGAACACCCACGTGGTCAGCGGACCGCCGAGGAAGATCGCCAGCATGCCCGACAGCAGGATGGCCCCGCCCAGTAGCGCCTGTGTCGCCGTCATCACCGCTCCCCTCGTCGCGGCCCGGTCTACCATCGGCGACCGACAGGTGGTGGTCGACGAGCCGGGCGCCCTGGCGCTGCTCCTCCCAGGCCGCCCTTCGGACCCGCTGGCTCACCGCCGAGGCGCTCACGCCGAGCTGCACGGCGGCCTCGTTCTGGGTCAGGCCTTCGGCGAGCAGGTCGACGACTTCCCAGCCTTGCGCACTGCGCCCCCGCAGAAGGCGCACATAGAGCAGCAGTGCGCTCTCGGCATACTCAGCGTGTCGGTCGCGTCGGCGTTGCTCAAAAGCGGGCAGGCTCGGGTCCGCACCGAGACGCACAGCCAGCTGTCCGGGCCTGGGGTGGGCCGCCTCGATGGCCATGCGGGCGGCCCGGAACGCCGCACCTCGCCCTGCCCTCGTGGTGGGCGGCAGTGGCAGCTCGACCGGACCGATCCCGATCCCGATGCGCCAGCGGCCGTCCCGGACGAGGCTCTGGACGACGCGGAGGACGGTTTCGGGTTTGTCGGCGACCCCCTGTATCTCGTCGCCGGCCGTGCGCTCGAAGGCCCGCGCCGGGGGGGGCTGGGCCTGATCCAGGGCCCGCAGCGCTGACGGGACCAGATCGGGCCCGCTTCGGCTGCGGATTCTGGTCGGCCGTGACGACGTACATGCTTGCCTCCTCACGCTCGCCCCGCATAAGGATAACTCCTTCATTCTGATAAATGAAGGTCTCATACTTCAGCTCACCTCAGGCCGGTGGCCGCATCGCACGGGTAGCCTGGGGCGAGCCATCGACCGGCACCTGCGCCTCGTCCTTACCAAACCCTGGAGAGCCCGATGACATCGACAATCATGTGGACCCAGATCGACGAGGCGCCGGCGCTGGCGACCTACTCCCTGCTACCGATCATCCGGGCCTTCACCAAGGGGACCGGAGTGGCGGTCCAGACCAAGGACATCTCCCTGGCCGCGCGCATCCTGGCCAGCTTCCCCGAGCGGCTGACCGCCGAGCAGCGGATGGATGACGACCTGCGCGCCCTCGGTGAGCTGACCCACCAGCCAGAGGCCAACATCATCAAGCTGCCGAACATCAGCGCCTCGGTGCCCCAGCTCAAGGCGGCCATCAACGAGCTGCAGGACAAGGGCTACGACGTGCCCGACTACCCGGAGGAGCCCGAGACCGACGCCGAGCGGGCCATCGCGTCGACCTACTCGCGAGTGCTCGGCTCGGCCGTCAACCCGATCCTGCGCGAGGGCAACTCAGACCGGAGAGCGCCGCTGTCGGTCAAGCGCTACTCGAGGAAGCACCCGCACAAGCTGGGCGCCTGGGACCCCAAGACGAGGGCGCGCGTCGTGACGATGAGCGCTCACGACTTCTACGGCAACGAGCAGTCCGTCGTCATGGAGCACGGAGGCGACTTCCGCATCGAGTTCGCCGGGGCGGACGGCACCGGATCGGCACTTACCCAGACCCTCACCGCCTCGGAAGGCGAGGTGCTCGATGGCACCTTCATGAGCGTGGCTGCCTTGCGCGCCTACTACACGCAGCAGATCGAGGTGGCGAAGGCCGAAGACCTGCTGCTGTCGCTGCACCTCAAGGCGACGATGATGAAGGTGTCCGACCCGGTGCTGTTCGGGCATGCCGTGTCGGTCTTCTTCGAGGACGTCTTCACCAAGCACGCCGAGGTGTTCGACGAGATCGGCGTCAACCCGAACCTGGGGCTGGGCGACCTCTACGCCAAGATCGCGACGCTGCCGGACGAGCAGCGCGCCCAGATCGAGGCCGACATCCAGGCCGTCTACCCGACCCGGCCGGCGCTCGCAATGGTCAACTCGGACAAGGGCATCACCAACCTGCACGTGCCGAGCGACACGATCATCGACGCATCGATGCCGGTCGTCGTCCGCGAGGGCGGGCGGATGTGGAACAAGGACGGCGAGCTGCAGGCGACGCTCGCCCAGGTGCCCGACCGCTGCTACGGGCCGCTGTATGCCGAGGTGTTCGAGAACTGCCGCACACACGGAGCGCTGGATCCGGCAACGATGGGCACGGTGCCCAACGTCGGCCTCATGGCGCAGAAGGCCGAGGAGTACGGCTCGCACCCGACGACGTTCGTCATGAGCGGCCCCGGCGCCGTGCGGGTGCTTGCCGCGGACGGCACGGTCCTCATGGAGCACCAGGTCGAGCTGGGCGACGTCTGGCGGATGTCTCGCGTCAAGGACATCCCGATCCAGGACTGGGTCAAGCTGGCGGTCACCCGCGCCGCGCACACCGGCGCTCCGGCCGTGTTCTTCCTCGACGCGGGCCGTGCCCACGACGCCAACGTCATCGCCAAGGTGGAGCGCTACCTCAAGGACCACGACACCAGCGGGCTCGAGATCAAGATCCTGGCGCCCGTCGAGGCGGTTCGGTACTGCCTCGACCGGATCCGGGAGGGCAAGGACACCATCTCGGTGACCGGCAACGTGCTTCGTGACTACCTCACCGACCTGTTCCCCATCCTCGAGCTGGGTACCAGCGCGAAGATGCTCTCCATCGTGCCGCTGCTCGCCGGTGGCGGCCTGTTCGAGACCGGCGCCGGGGGGTCAGCGCCCAAGCACGTGCAGCAGTTCGTCGCCGAGGACTACCTGCGGTGGGACTCGCTGGGTGAGTTCTCTGCTCTCGGCGCGTCTCTGGAGCACCTCGCGGCGCACTTCGACAACCCGAAGGCACAGCTTCTCGCGGACACGCTCGACGCGGCCATCGCCACCTTCCTTGACGAGAACAGGTCGCCCGCCCGCCGGGTCGGGCAGATCGACAACCGCGGCAGCCACTTCTACCTGGCCCTGTACTGGGCCGAGGCTCTCGCCGGCCCAGACCGCCGACCCCGAGCTGCAGGCAGCGGTTCGCCAGTGTCGCCAAGGAGCTGCGGGAGCAACGAGGCAGCAGATCAACGAGGAGCTCATCGCCGTCCAAGGCCGGCCGGTGGACCTGGGCGGGTACTACCAGCCCGACTCGGCCAAGACCGCAGCGGCCATGCGGCCGAGCAAGACGCTCAACGCCATAATCGACAGCATGTGAACCGGCGGTCGGCCTAGCCGCTTGAGCGCCGGTCGGCCCGTAGCGCATCACCCAAGGCGCGCATCTGAGGCACGTCGACCAGCAGCGCTGACTCCTGCGCCGGCGTGGTCGTCACCCCCCCGACGGGTGCTTGCAGGAACGAGATGTCCCGGGCGCGGATCGCCCTGAGGCCGAAGGCCAACGAGCTCATCTCATCGACGGTGAACGCCCTGTCGACGGTGAGGTTCTCGGTCGCGGCATCCAGCAGACCCGCGAGCCGTACCGGGTTGGCAAGCACGCCAGCGGACAGGCTCTTGCTCGTGAGCGCCTTGAGGAACGCCTGCTGGCGCGTGCCACGCGACAGGTCACCGCCGCTGCGCTCCCGGACGAATGCCAAGGCCATCTCCCCGTCCATGTGGGTGGTCCCAGGTTGGAACGTGTAGCCCGGCCACTCGCCGGGCTCGGTGACCAGGACGTCGACGCCGCCGACCGCTTCGGTCATCTCCCGGAAGCCCGCAAAGCCCGTGACCGCGGCGTGGTCGACGACGATCCCGAGCAGGTTCTGGGCGGTGGCGACGAGCAGCTTGGCGCCGCCTTCAATGTATGCCGTCCGCAGCTTGTCCGGGCCGTGCCCAGGGATGGTGACGTACAGGTCACGGGGCAGCCGCACCAGCACGACGTGGTCGCGGTTCTGGCTGACGTGGACCAGGAAGATCGCATCCGACCAGCCCTGCCCGGCGACCTCCTTGTCGGAGCCGATGATCAGCACGTTCAGGCCCGTGTCCGCCAGCTTGACGGGCAGGCTCGACGCAGGGTAGTCGGCGCCCAGTCCGGCGGCTCCCGCGCGAGCCGCCGCGGCATCGGTCGCTACCGGCCCGTCGGGCAGCAGGTCCTCCTGGACGATGTTGCTGCTGACCCGCTGACGAAGGTAGCCGGCATACCCGATGCCTGTGGCGACCACGAGCGCGAGCACGGTGAACAGGGCGGCGAGCACCCGGCGGCCGCGCCTGTCCCTGCGCTTGCGGGGCTCCTGACGCGCTTCCGCGACCTCGGGGTCCGACCGCATACCGGCCACCGTAGGCGGGGCGTCGGCGTCGCGGAGCAGGTTTGCCGCGAACCCATAGGTGGGGAACCGGCCTCAGGCCTGGCGTTGGCACGCGCGCCGGACAAAGTCGGCGATGTCCTCGCTTTGCTGCAGCCGGCTGGGCTCGTGGACGTACATCATGTGGCCCGCCGGGTAGGTGGCGTACTCGATGTTGGCACGCAGCTCGTCGGGAATCCGCAGGTGCGCCATGACGTCCTCGGCCGCCCAGGGCGGGGTGGCCAGGTCGTAGGTGCCGTAGGCGACGTGGATGCGCAGGTGCGGGTTCTGGCGCATCGCGCGCTCGAGCTTGGGAGTGACGTCTACGGGACGGCCCTCGAAGTCCTTGTAGGACCACGGCTGGACGCGCGGCGAGATCTGTTCGTAGTGCAGGTCGCTCTGGTACTCGAGCTCGGTGCGCACGTAGTGGTTCACCGCGGCGGCGTAAGGCCCGACGATGGCGTCGTAGGAGCTGTCGGCCTGCATCATCTCGGCGATGGGGCTGTCCGACGGGCCGGTGAACCGCCCGTCGAGGCGGCCGACGACCAGGCGCTGCTCACGCAGCAGCTCCCCGCAGAAGCGCCAGTGCTCGATCCGCAGGTTGGCCCGGTCGACGTAGTCCTCGGTGAGGCCGGTCAGCCGGGCGACCGCCGACACGGCGGCGGCCCGGTCTGGCGCGCTGAGCCGGGAGCCGCGGGAGAGCGCCCAAAGGTAGTCCCGGGCCGCGTAGTCCTGCGCCTCTGCGAGCACCGTCTCGAGCGGTCTGCCGGCGAGCTTGCCGTGGTAGTGCGCCACCGCAGCGTAGGCCGGTAGGTAGTTGGCGTGGGCCCGGTCGTTGCGCTGGTCTTCGAAGTCGATCGAGCTCAGGTCCAGCACCGAGGAGATCAGCACCAGCCCGTTGAGGTACATGCCGTACCGGTTCTGCAGATGCTCCGCGAGCGCTGCCGCCCGCAGGGTGCCGTAGGACTCGCCGGCTAGCAACTTGGGCGACATCCATCGGCCGTGCCGGGAGGTCCACAGCCGGATCAGCTCGGCGACCGACTCGATGTCGCCTTGGTAGCCGTGGTACGGGCCAGGCTTGGCCCCTTTGACGGCGCGGGAGTAGCCGGTCGAGACCGGGTCGAGGAAGACCAGATCGCTTTCCGCGAGCAGGCTCTCGGCGTTGTCGACGATGTCGTAGGGCGGGGGCACGAGGGCCCCGACGTCACCCATGACCACGCGCCGGGGGCCGAACAGGCCCAGGTGCAGCCACACGCTCGAGCTGCCGGGGCCTCCGTTGAAGGCGAAGGTCACCGGGCGGGTCGCCGGGTCGGCGTCGTCGAGGGTGTATGCCGTGAGGGACATCTCGGCCTTAGCCGTGTGCCCGGAGAACGTACCCTCCTCGTAGACCTCCTCACGCAACACGACGCGCCCGGTCGTCGCGGTGTAGTGCAGCGAACGGCGGCCGCTGCGCAAGGTATGCCGGGTGGTCACCAGCTCGTCCTTGGGCTCGGGCGGCGTGGCGGCCGGCGGGCCGGGCGCTGGGGCAGCTGCTGGCTCGGTCTTGTTGGGTTCCTTCTCCTCGGCCACGGCCTCAATCTAGACCGCGCCGACCGCCGTCCTCAGCGCAACCGCACCGCACCCCCCGAAGCGCGCGCGGTGCGGATGTCCGGCAGCCCGAAACCGCTGCGTCCGAAAGCTGAGCCGACAGCACCGCCGATCGCGTCGGCGTCCTGGGCCCGGACCAGGGCGATGGCCGACCCGCCGAACCCGGCCCCGGTCATCCGGGCCCCGAGCGCGCCTGCGGCACAGGCCGACTCGACCGCGTCATCCAGCTGGGGACAACTCACCTCGTAGTCGTCGCGCAGGGACTTGTGGGAGGCGAGCATGAGCCGGCCCATCTCGGCGAAGTCCTGGGCGTGCAGGGCGTCGACACACTGGACGACGCGGTCGATCTCGGTGACGACGTGCCGGACCCTCGCCTTCGCCCGCTCGTCGGGCAGGGCGGCCAGCGCGGCGCGCAGGGAGGCGGGCTCGACCTCGCGCAGCGTCGCGACCCCCAAGGCATCCGCGGCCCGCTCACACACGCGACGCCGGTCCGCGTACTGACCGTCCGCGACGGCGTGCGCAACCCGGGTGTCGACGACGAGCAGGGCGAGCCCAGCCGCGTCGAGGTCGAAGCGGACCTGCTCGGTCCGCCCGTTCCGGCAGTCGAGCAGCAGCGCGTGGCCTTCGCGGCACTGCAGGGACGCAGCCTGGTCCAGGCCGCCTGTCGGGACGCCGGCGACGTGGTTCTCGGCCCGCCGGCAGACGTCAGCCAGGGCCGCCCGGCCTCGGTCGTTGGCAAGCAGGTCTAGGCACGCGAGGTCGGACAGCGCCGCCCCGACCGCGCATTCAAGGGCGGCCGAGCTGGACAGGCCCACCCCGACCGGCAGGTCGCTGGTGAGGAAGACGTCCGCACCCGGCACCTGGTACCCCGCCTCACGGAGCGCCCAGAACACGCCGACGACGTATGCCGTCCAGTCGCCCGGGTGTCCGGCCGCCACGTCGGCGAGAGCCACGGTGACCGGGCCACCCGGCATACTCTCGCTGCGTGCGCGGACCAGGTCGTCCCCGCGCGGGCGCACGGCGGCATAGGTGCGCCAGGGCAGCGCGACCGGCAGGGCAAGGCCGCCGTTGTAGTCGGTGTGCTCACCGATGAGGTTGACCCGCCCGGGTGCCGCCCAGAGCCCCTCCGCGGGCCGCCCGAACGAGGTGGCGAAGGCGGCCTGCGCCCGAGCCGCGGCTGAGGTCACCCCGCGAGGCTACGCCCCGGGCCTGACACAATGAGCGCCATGCAACCGGCGCCGGACTCCTGGCAGGGGCCCGGTCTGGTGGGCGTCTCGATCCCGATACCCGACCCGTACGGCGGCT
Organism: uncultured Actinomycetota bacterium; assembly: GCA_963724925.1. Classification (GTDB taxonomy): domain Bacteria; phylum Actinomycetota; class Actinomycetes; order Actinomycetales; family Dermatophilaceae; genus Phosphoribacter. The sequence goes on from CAVRXF010000029.1 coordinate 174,702, forward strand.
TCCTGCAGGGCAAGCGAGCCGAGTACCGCGACCCGTCGGCGGCGTCGACGGTCGCGCACGTGACCTTGCTGGGGCCCACCAAGCTCAGCGAGGATGAGCTGCCCGCACTGGTCGAGCACCTCGAGCGGGCCGCCGCCGACGCCGGCCCGTTCCGCATGGTGCTGCGCGGCACGGGGACCTTCCGGCCGGTGTCGCCTGTGGTCTTCGTCCAGGTGGCCGAAGGCATTTCGGCATGCGAGCAGCTGGAGCGCACGATCCGCAGCGGGGAGTACGACCGCACCCTGGACTTTCCCTACCATCCGCACGTCACGGTCGCCCACAACGTCGACGAGGAGGAGCTGGACCGGGCCTTCGAGGAGCTGGCCGGGTTCGTCGCCCGGTTCGTCGTTCAGCAGTTCTGGATGTACGCGCGCAACGGGGGCGGCGTGTGGCAGCCAATGTGCGGGTTCCTGCTCGGTGCAGACCGTGGCCCGGCATGACGGAGCTGGTCGGCCGGGTGCAGCGGCTGCGTCCGGTCCGGGTGTGGCAACGGTTCGTGTACGCCCGGGGCAAGCTGCTCGCCGCAGGCATTGCCTACTACGGCTTCCTGTCGTTGTTCCCCGCGCTGGCGCTGGCCGCCGTCGTCTTCGGGCTGCTGCTGCGAGGCCGGCCCGAGCTGCTCGCCGCGGTGGAGCAGACGATCAACGACGTGGTGCCGGGAGTGGTCCAGACCCCGGACAACCCGGACGGCTTCCTGGTGATCAACCCGCCCGCCACGGTCACCTTGAGCATCACTGGGATCGTTGCCGTCATCACCCTGGTGTTCGGTGGGCTGGGCTGGGTGGGCTCCATGCGGACCGGGATCCGGGCGGTCTTCGGCGCGCCCGGGTATCCGGGCACGCTTGTGACCGCCAAGTTGCGCGACCTGGCCGTGTTCGTCCTGCTCGGCGTGAGCATCCTTGTCTCGGCGACCCTCACCGTGCTGGCGACGGAGGTCGCTGAATGGGTTCCACAGTTGCTCGGTGTGGTGGATCGAGGCTGGGTCGTCACCGATGTCAGCCTGCTGGTGTCCCTCCTGGTCAACACCGCGATCGTGTTGCTGTTGCTCCGGGTGCTTTCGGGGGTCGTGCTACCGATCCGCGCCATCCGCAGCGGGGTCATGCTGGGCGGCCTGGGGTTGACCCTGCTGCAGGTCGTCGGTGGAGCGCTCATCGCGTTCGTCACCCGCAACCCGCTGTTCGGCTCGATCGTCGTGGTGGTGGGGCTGCTGTTCTGGCTCAACTTCACCGCGTGGGTGATCCTGCTGTCGGCGGCCTGGGTAGCGGGCGACATGGCCGACGCCCGGGCCGCGGCCGCAGTTCGCGAGCACGAGCACGAGCACGAGCACGAGCATGACGACGAAAATGACGGTGGCGCCGAGCAGGTGCCTGGGTTGGCGGTGCTCACCAGCGAAGGTGGCGTCGACCCGCACAGCGCCCGCGAGCGAGCCGTGCACGGAGTGCCGACGATGAGCTCGCGCGAGCAAGACCGGGTCAGCATCGTGGCTGGTGCCGTGCTGGGCGCCACCGCCGCGGTGTCGATCGGTGCCCTGAGCCGGGCCGTCGGCCGCTTGCTGCCGCGCCGGCATCGCTTCTGACCAGCCTTCGGCGGCTACCGCTCGTAGACCCCGCGGAGGCGCCGCCTGGAGCGCACGACCAGCCAGGCGATCGCGACCAGGCCGAGGGCAACGGCGCTCGCCACGGCCGCTCTCATCGGATCGGTGAGGCTGCTCCAGCCGGTCGCCGCCGCGGCCGCGACCACCGACTCCACCGGCTGCGGTGAGGACGAGCCCGACGTGGCGAGCCCGATGGCCAGGGTGGGCTCGTCACCGGCAGCGGGCGGCTCGACGACCGTGGGGCTGGATCCCCACTCCGGCGGCCTGGGCGCCCCGGGCGCCACGAGCGCGCCGACGGGACGCAACCGTGCGGCATACGCGAAGCCCCAGTCGAGCAGGGTCTGCGTGGGCTCGATCTGGCGCACCACGCTGCCCATCTCGGCGAGCAGCAGGGTGCGCCCGCCCCGGTTGACCGCGGCGATGAAGGTGTTGCGGGCCTTGGTCGTGTAACCGCTCTTGACGCCGATCGTGCCGGGGTAGCTGTCGATGATCGGGTTGTGGTTCTGGATTTGGAATGGCGGGACCACCTTGCCCGTGCTGTCCGTGCCCCCGGGGAACTGGGCCTGCAGCAGCACGGCATGCCGGCGGAACTCCGGCAGCGCCATCGCCGCCCGGCCGATAAGGGCCAAGTCGTAGGCGCTGGTGTGCTGTCCGTCAGCATCGAGGCCGGACGGGTCGACCGCGACCGTGTCCCAGGCGCCAAGCCGGCCCGCCTCGGCGTTCATGTCGGCGAGGATTTGGGTGCGCCCCCCGTGGGCCCGCGCGATCGCGTATGCCGTGTCGTTGCCGCTGACCATGAGCATCCCGTTGAACAGGTCGTCGACGCGGTAAGCGTTGCCGGCCAGCATGCCGACGCGCGTACCTTCGACATTGACGTCTTCCGGTGCCGCGATAACGACCTGCGCCGGGTCCAGCTTAGGCAAGGCAACCAGCGAGGTGAGGGTCTTGAGCGTGCTCGCCGGGTACAGCAGGGCATGCGGGGCCTTCGCGGCGAGCACCTCGCCGGAGGTCAGGTCGGCCAGCACGTAGGACACGTGCGGGGTGTCCGGCGGGGCTGGCACCCCGGCCGAGCGGTCGGTGAGCACGCCTTGGCCGGCCAGCCCGGCGCCGCCGACGGTGTGCTCGGGGGCGATCACCGGACCCTTCATCGGCTCTGGTGCCGCGATGGCGCAGGACTGCCGGACCGTGTGTCCGTCGGGATAGGTCGTGATGTTGGCGTCGGCTGTGGTGCTGCGGCTAGGGCTCGGTCGCGGCGTTCGTGGCGGCGCCGGTGAGGTCACGAGTGTCGGTGTCATGCCAGGCGGGCAGGGGTTGGCTAGCGAACCCAGCCCCTTCGTGGGCAGCGGGGCCGGGGTCGGGTCGGCAGCCGCCGGAGCCCCGACAGTGCTGGCGAGCAGACCCGCCACGATGCTGACGAGCGCCAGCCGTCCGATCCGTGACCGCCTCATCGCCAGTGCAGCCTAGCCGTCCAAACGGCGGGCGGCCTAACCGGAGTTGGACTGACCTAGGGCTTGACTGACGGAGGCTTGCCGGCCCCGAAGGCCCATCCCTCGACGGTGCCGGGAGCCGGGTCATAGCCGCCCGCCCCGGCGCTGCTGTAAGTCCACCCGCCGCCCCGGGTGCCGTGCCAGTACGACCAGTACGCCCACGCAAGAGCGCCGTTGCACGGGTTGGGCCGCGCGTTGATCCGGCAGACGAAACCAGGTTGCCGGGGGACGAACGAGTACGTGAAGCCGGCCTTGGTGAGCGCGTCGAGGCCGGAGGTCGGGTTGCCCGTCGCGCACCTGACCGCGACCGGCTTGCCGAACGCCTTCTGGTCGACGATGACGCTGACCCCGCTGGTGCCGGCGCAACGGGCCGCCTCCGCCGGGGCGGCGGTCACGATCGGCGTGATGAGGCCGATCGCGCAGGCGACGGACAGGGTCAGTCCGGTGGGCAGCAGTCTGCTCATGGCGTTCCTCCACATCCGAACGTGGGCAACTGGTTCCGAGAGCCGACCGAGGTGAGGTGGCTCCAATCGGCACGGGCCAGGCCGAGAACCGCCTGGGCGGTCGCCCGGGGCGCGGTCGAGGGGTCAAAGGCGCCGCTCTGGTAGGCGATCGCCCCGCGGTCGGCCACCGGCGCGGTGCAGTCCTGCTGAAGCGAGGAGAGGTTGGCGCGGGCCTGGGCCGCCAGACCGTTCCACCCGCCCGCCGCGAGTGCGGCAGCCGCCAGCCCGGTGCTGTTGGCGTTGCCGAAGCTGCCGTTGGGCTCCTGCTTGCCACGCAGCCACGCCATCGCCTTGACCGCGGCACCGCGACGGCCGGTGGCCAGGAAAGCCTGCACCGCGAACGCGGTCGCATCGACCTGCGAGGCGCACGTCGCCGACTCGAAGGTCTCGGGAACCCCGCCATCGGGGCAAGCCTGGTCAGCAAGGTAGCGGGCCGCCTTGCCGGTCGGCTCTGCGGCCCGCTGGAGGGCGACGATGGCGAGGGACTGGCTGAAGGCGTTGCTGAAGTCGCCGAACGCGGACCGGTCGCTGAATCGCCCCGATGGCTGCTGGAGGGCGATGAGCTCGGACAGCACCGGACGCCCGGCAAACCTGTTCCCATCGTGGCCGCGGACGCTGAGCGTCAGGGAGACCTTGGCGTGCGCGCCGGCATACGACTCGTTCGTCCCGTCGCCGATGTACCGGGAGAGCTGGCTTCCGCTGGCCAGCCAGTCGATCGCCGCCGCTCCAGAGCCGTCGCCGACCTTCGCGGCGGCGAGGGCCAGCACGGCATCCAGGGTGATGCCCGCGTCGGGGTATGGCGTGCCGCCGAACTCGGTCTCTAGGTGGCTGCCGTCGACGAACTGGCGGCCCAGCCAGCCCGCGGCGGCGCGGGCCCGCGACGCGCTGGTCGGCTGGGTGCCCTCGAGCGCGGAAGCGCTCGCGGGCGCCGACGCAGCCTGGGCCGAACCGGCCAGTGCCGGGGCGATGAGCGCGAGTGCCGTCGCGGCTCCGGTCGCGGCGATCCGGGAGGTGACGAGTCGGGAGGTGGGTCTCATGTCTTTCCTGTCGTGGGGGGTGCTGGCGTGGCTTGCGGGTCGAGGGGAGCCGGGCCTGCTGGCACCTCGAATCGGATTGGGGTGTCGAAGCGGGCCCGGTACACGGCACGGCGCAGGGCAGCCACCAGCCGGGGTCCGGCCAGCACGACGAGCGCGGCGTTGAGCAGGCCGCGGGGGAGGTCCCAGCCGAGCGAGGTCGCCAGGTAGAAGCTCGCGTACCGGTGCAGGTTCTCGCTCGCGGTGCCGTTCGGGTCGTACGCGATGGGGCTCGCAGGGTCCGCCGCGAGCGGCCAGAACCACAGGTTCATCAAAGCGCCGAACACCAGTCCGAGGGCCAGCGCGTACGCCGCCAGCATTGCGGTCTCGGCCCGCCCGGTGACCCGTCTAGGCAGCATTCCGGCGCCGGCGGCGACCCACGACGCCACGATCATCTGGAACGGCAGCCACGGGCCGATCCCGGCCGTGAGAAACGCCGAGGCGAGCATCGACGTGCTCCCCAGCGCGAACCCCATGACCGGCCCGAGCACCCGTCCCCCCAGGATGAGCACGACGAACATCGGCTCGAGTCCGGCGACCCCGGCTCCGAAGGGGCGTAGCGCCGCGCCTACCGCCGCCAGCACGCCGAGCAGGGCGATTCCCTTGGGGTCTACTGCGCGGTCGAGGATCGCGGCCAGGGCCCCGGCGAGGCACAGCGACGTGACCGCCGCGAGCAGCCACGGAGCGTCGCCGTCGTGGGCAAGCGTCGACCCCGAGCCGTGCAGGAACGGCCAGCCGAAGCCGGCGGCCCCCACCAGGCTGACCAGGACGATGACGCTCGCGGAACGGATGCCCAGACGTGGCAGGGCGGCGGTGCGGGATCCCCGTTCGGTATGCCGGTGCCCCCGCTGGCCGAAGGCATGGGTCACCGTCGCCCTCCGCTGGCCGGTCGCGGCATCCGCCCGGGCGGCCCGCCGCCGTCGGGTTCGAGGCCCAGCCCAGCCGCCACGTCGGCCACGGTCAGCCAACCTCGGTCGGCGATGCCGGCGAGCACCTTGGCCACCTGCGGCGCGAAGGCGGGGGAGCCGCGCAGGACGACGTCGGCCCGGTCCGAGGCAATGATCTCGCCGTCGGCCAAGATCGACACGTGGTCACACGCGGCGGCGGCCAGCTCCACGTCGTGCGTCACGAGCAGCACCGAGCACCCCGAGGCCGCGATCCGCGCCAGTACTGCGGTAGTCCGCGCCTTGGTCGGGTAGTCCAGGCCCCGGGTCGGCTCGTCGAGGAGGACCACCGCCGGCTCGAGCGCCAGCACGATCGCGAGAGCGAGGGCCAACCGCTGTCCGCTCGACAGGGACCGGGGGTGGGCGGCCAGGTTCAAGGCCGGCATCAGGTCGCCGAGCAGCTCGGCGAGGACCGCCTCGGTGCGTCCCGGCAGCAGGCCGCCGTGCCGGTCCGCGAACTCCAGCTCGGCGTCCACCCGGTCGCACAGCAGCAGATCTCCGGGCTCTGCCGGGACCAGCCCGATGTAGCGCAGAACGTCCCGCGGGCGCAGTGCCGTGGGGTCGTGACCCCGGACTCGGACCGACCCGGCGCGCGGGCGGTGCAGCCCGACGAGGGCGTGCAGCAGTGTCGACTTGCCGGCCCCGTTTCGGCCCATCAGGGCGTGTACGTGACCGGCTCGCAAGTCCAGGTCGACCCCGCGCAGAGCGGTCACCGGTCCGTACCCTGCGTGGACGCCTCGAAGCGTGGCGACGACCTCGCCTCCGCCGGACCGATGCGGGGAGGCGGCCGGAGCGATCGTGGCGCCGGGGTTCAGGCGGGGATCGGCGATGGCCATGCGCCTGGCGTCTCGGACCGAGAGCGGCAGGGGATGCCAACCCAGCAGCCGGCCCAGGGCCACCACCGGCGGCACGACCGGCGAGCCGGCGAGGGCCGCCTCCATCGAGGCACCGAGCGCGTGTGCGGCCTCGACCACGACCGCCGAGTCGGCGAAGGCGACGACTCGTTCCAGGCGATGCTCGGCGACCAGCGCGCTCGTGCCGAGGTCGTGCACGATCCGCTGGACCGCGGACAGCACCTCTTCGGCCGCTGGCGGGTCCAGTGCGCTGGTGGGCTCGTCGAGCAGCAGCACCTTCGGGTGCGCGGCGAAGGCGGCGGCGAGCGCGACCCGCTGTTGCTGCCCTCCGGAGAGCCGGGTCGGCGAACGCCGGCGCAGCTCCACGAGACCGAGCAGGTCGAGAGTCTCCTCGACCCGGCGGCGCATGACCGGTGGGTCGACGCCGAGGCACTCCATGCCGTAGGCGACCTCGTCTTCGACCGTGTCGGCGACGAACCCGTCGCTCGGACGTTGCGACACCGCCGCGACGACGTCGGCGAGGTCCCGCGGAGGGTGGTCGGCGGTGTCGCGACCTGCGGTCAGCACTCGCCCGCGTAGTGTCCCGCCCGTGGCATGCGGGACGCTGCCGTCCACGGTGCGCAGCACCGTGGACTTTCCGCTGCCGGTGCGACCCATCACCAGGGCGAACTCGCCTTCGGGCAGCCGGTGGTCGAATGACGTGAGCGCGTCCGCAGCCGCCTCGGGGTAGCGCATGCTCACCTGCTGCCAGTGCACGACCGGCCCGGCATCGGCGGTCACGGCGCGTCCCTGGGCGGTGTGAGCACGGCGGGGAGGGCTGCTGCCGCGACGCCTGCTGCCGCGGCGAGGTCGAGGCCGGGCAGGCCGATCCGCCACACCGGTGGCAGAAGCACCTCGGGGGCCGCAGCGGCGACCAGCGCGGCGGCAGCCACGCCGCAGGCGACCGTCGCGTACTCGGGAAGTCGCCACGGGTCAGGGCGGTAGCGGGTGATTTGGACTCCGCGACCGGCGAGCGCCGTCCCGCTGACGATGCACAGCGTCCCGAGGCCCGTCGCGAGTGCTCCGACGGCGTCCGTCCCGAGCATCGGCACGGTGACCGAGGCGCCTACGAAGAGCGCGTAGAGGCCGAGCACGAGCAGTCCCGGTCCGGCCAGCAGCAGGCCCGCGACGGCGGCGTCGGTCGCCGGCGAAGCCGGGCCGCGGCGACCGAACCCGCGCGAGTCCAGCGCCGAGGCGGTTGCGAGCGAGCCGTCGAGGGCTTCCTCGAGCACCGGCACCGCGATGCCGACGAGGGCTCGGGGTCCGCTGGTGGGCATGCCGCGCAGCCGGCGGCCTCGCCGGACCCGGCCCGCCGCCGACACCAGCTGCGGTGCCACCGACAGCGCGACGGAGATCGCGACCCCCGCGGCGTGCAGGCCGCGCGGCATACTGCGCAGCAGCCGGGCCGGGCTGGCCAGGGAGTTCGCGGCGCCGAAGCAGACCAGGATGACAGCGAGCCGGGCGCCGTCGCACACCGCGAGCAGGACCGCCTCCCCGGTGACCGGCCCTCCGAGAGCCACTCCGGCGAACCATGCCGGCAGCGCGATGGTGGGCAGGGTGAACAGAACCGTGGCGCCGGTGCCCCCGACAAGGAGCGCCTGCAGCACGACCCGAATGCCGACGACGACCAGCGCGATCTTGAGGAACACGCCGAAGGCCCCGCCCCAGCTCTCCTGCCCCCGGCGCGCGGTAACGACGAGTGCGAGCGCCCCCCCGAGCAGGCCGAGCAGGACCAGGTTCGTGGTGCGGCTGGCCGCGCCCGCGACGCCAGCGGCCCATGCCCACCACGCGATCGGATGGACGGCCCGCGGCGGCCCCTGGACGAGCTCGAGCAGGCGGCGAGCCGGGCCGGGCCACGGAGTAGGTGGCGCGCCGTCGGCGGACACCGGGGACTGTATGCCGGCGCTCATCGGGACTCCCTGCGTCGCGCCCGCGCCCTGCGGGCGGCGTCCGCGACGATGATCAGTGCGACGACCAGGCCCGCCACACCGGTCCACGCGGGTGGCCCGGAAGGCGTCGGCCCGTCTGCCGACGCAGGTGCTGCGGCAAGGGTCTGCTCCGACGCAGCAGCCTGCGCAGGCGTCGACGTGGGGTCGGCGGAGTTGGCCGGCGCCGAGGTTTCAGTGCCGGCCGTAGGGGGCGCCGCGGCGGTTCCGTCCGGTGCAGGCGTAGACCCGCCCGTTGCAGACCCGCCCGTTGCAGACCCGCCTGACGCGGGGCGGCCGGCGCCTGCGACCACGGGCGGCGGCGCGGCCGCGGCCGGGTCGGGACTGGGTGGCGTGTTCGGGGTGATCGCGTTACGGGCCGTCGGTTGCTCGACGGCGCCGCCGTCCTGCCACACCCAGGCGTCGAGCCCGCCGGCTTTCGGCCGCGACGACGCAGCGCCCACCGAGCTGTAGACCCACCGGTCGGTGCCTGGCTGCATGCTCCAGTAGGACCAGTAGGTGTCGGCGTCGACGTCTGCGCACCCTCGGTCCGGTCGCGCGTCGATGGCGCATACGAACCCGCCGGCGTAGCGGCCCGTCCCCAGGGTGACCGCGAAGCCGGCCTGTCGCAGCGCTGCCAAGCCGTCCGACGGGTTCGACGCGCAGTGCGCCGCGGTGCCGCCGCCGACCTGCCGTCCTTCGACGACCACGAGGACGCCGTTGCACCCCTCGGCAGCGACGGCAGGTCCAGCGGATGCTGCGCCGAAGATCCCTGTCGCCGTGAGCAGTCCAGCCGACGCGGCCAACCGCGCGCGCACCAGCCAGGTCATCGCTTCACGCTCCGGCCGGGCAGTCGCCCGCTGGCCCACAGCCAGAGCCCGATCGCAACCAGGACGGCGGCCGCGCCCACCCACCAGGCAACGCCGAGTGCGCGCGGAGCGCCGTCGTCCCCTGTGACCCCCGCCGCGAGCGCCTGAGGCGCGGCCGGCGAATCTGAAGGGGTCTGGACGGCCGACGGGACGGCTTCGGTGGTCTGCGGCGACCCGGCGGCAGCGGCCGCTGGGATTGGGGTAAGCGCTGGTGTCGGAGCGGAACTGGGCGACGCCGTCGCAGGATCCGTGACCGGCGCGGGCGCCGGGGCGGCACTGCGGCTGGCACTCGTGGGAACGGTCGCGGCCTGCTGGGACGACGAGGTCGTGGGGGTCGCCGTCGCTGCCGTGGTCGGCGTCCCGGCCGTGGTCGGCGACGACGCTGCGGAGCACGGCTCCGCCGGGAGCTGATCAGGCTTCGAACCGGCCAGGCCGTCCAGGTCGGCGAGCGAGATCCCGGCTAGCGCGGGCAGAGCCTCGGCCGTGGCGCGTAGAGCCGACGCGTCGGCGACCGGCTCGGCGTAGCCGATAGCACCGCGATCACCCACCGGGGCCGCGCACCCCACCTGCCGAGACCGCAACCACGTCAACGCGGCGTCGGCCGCCTCGGTGCGGCCCGCGACCCGCAGCGCTTGGGCCGCCAAGGACGTGGAGTTGCTATTGGGAACTGCTCCGGGGCCGCCGTTGCGGAAGCTGCCGTCGGGCGCCTGCTGTCCGAGCAGCCAAGCGACGGCGGGCTCGGCGTCGGCGGCCCGCCTCACTGCGAGCAGCGCCTGCACCGCGATACCGGTCCCGTCGGCGTCCGGCAGGCAGTCCTGTGGACGCTGGGCGTAGAAGACGGGGAACCCGCCCGCTGCGCAACGCTGCCCAACAAGAAAGTCGACAGCCGGGGCCGGCGCACCTGCGCCGTCGCGAAGAGCGAGGATTGCCAGGCCCTGGGTGAACACGTTGGACAGGTCGAGCGGCTGGGGACCGACGTCGGTGAGCGAGTCGGTGTACCGGCCGCTGGGTTGCAGCCGGCTGCGCAGGGTGAGGTCGAGGTCGATACCGCCGAACGAGGACGGGTCGATGCCGACGGTGCGGGCGACAAGGGCCAACTTGGCCAGCGCTCCCGCCGACACGTCACCGGGAACTCCACCGTCGACATACCGTTGGGCATGTTCGGCGAGCCATGCTGCCACAGCGCGGGTCGTCGTGTCGGCGGCGCCCGTGGCGGCCAGCCCGAGTGCTACGTCGGCCGTCAGGCCGTAATCGGGACCGAAACTGTCCGATGCGTGGGTTCCGTCCGACAGCTGCGCGACGGTCCAGCTCGCCGCCGCGAGGAGCGCTTCGGAGGCAGTCGAGTCGGCCTGCGCCGGGGCCGCCCAGGGCGAGCTGAACACGGTGAAGCCGGCCAGCGCCATGCCGGCTAGGAGGGCCACTGCCCGGGACCTCATGGTGCCCTCCTGGACCCGCCGCAGACGACGAACCCGTCCGGAAGCCCCAAGGCGCACGACACCGACCGGGCCCCTTCCGCGGACCTCGACGGATTAGTGGAGCCGTGTCCGAGGCACCTGATCGGGCTTTGACATCACACGGGGATGTCGAACACCGCTGCGGGTCAGCGCCGGATTCTCACCGGCTTCCGGTTCCGAGGACGGCGATCACCCTAGCAGACCGGTCCGCCCGCATTGGAGCACCGAGTCAGGAGCACCTCCGGCTCCCTCAACGGCTCCGTCAGCGGCCCCGGCGGAAGGCGCCGCGCAGGTCCTTGTTGAGCTGGTTGATGACGTCCATGGGGGATCTCCTTGGGGCAGGCGTCCGCGCAGTCGCCGACGTTGGTGCACCCACCGAAACCCTCGTGGTCGTGCTGCGCGACCATGTTCACGACGCGGGCATAGCGCTCCGGCTGGCCTTGGGGCAGCTCGGCCAGGTGGGTGACCTTGGCGCCCATGAACAGCATCGCGGAGGCGTTGGGACAGGCGGCGACGCATGCGCCGCATCCGATGCACGCTGCCGCCTCGAAGGCGCGGTCGGCCTTGCGCTTCTCGACGGGCACCGCGTGGGCCTCGGGGGCCGAGCCGGTGTTGACCGAGATGTACCCGCCTGCCTGGATGATCCGGTCGAAGGCCGAGCGGTCGACGACCAGGTCTTTGAGCACCGGGAACGCCGTGGCCCGCCACGGCTCGATCGGTGATGGTGTCGCCGTCGGTGAAGGAGCGCATGTGCAGCTGGCAGGTCGTGGTGACCTCGGGGCCGTGCGCCTTGCCCTTGATCATCAGCCCGCACATCCCGCAGATGCCCTCGCGGCAGTCGCTGTCGAACGCGACCGGCTCCTCGCCCTTGGCGATGAGCGTCTTCGTTGAGCACGTCGAGCATCTCCAGGAAGGACATGTCCGGGGAGATGTCCGCGAGCTGGTAGGTGACCATCCGCCCTGGCGCGGTCGGCCCGGCCTGCCGCCAGATCGAGAGGGTGACGTTCACTTGTAGCTCCGTTGCTTCAGCTCGACGAACTCGTAGACAAGGTTCTCCTTGTGCAGAATCGGCTTGCCATCTCCGCCCTCCGGGCCTCCGCCGAACTCCCACGCCGCGACGTAGGCGTACTCGTCGTCATGCCGCAGGGCCTCGCCGTCCTCGGTCTGGCTCTCGGCGCGGAAGTGGCCGCCGCAGGACTCTCGCCGGTGCAGGGCGTCGATGCACATCAGCTCGCCCAGCTCGAGGAAGTCGGCGACCCGGCCGGCCTTCTCCAGGCTCTGGTTCAGGGTGTCGCCCGAGCCGAGCACGCGCACGTTGCGCCAGAACTCGTCGCGCAGTGCCCGGATGAGGTCGATCGCCTTGAGCAGGCCCTCCTCGCTGCGCTCCATCCCGCAGTACTCCCACATGATGTGGCCGAGCTCGCGGTGGAAGGAGTCGACGCTGCGCTCGCCGTTGATCGACAGACAGCCGGGTGACCCGCGCGCTGGACCGACTCGCGGGCCTCGACGAGCGCGGGGTGGTCGTCGGCGACCTGCGGGTAGGGCGCGGCCGCGAGGTAGTCGCGGATGGTGTTGGGCAGCACGAAGTAGCCGTCGGCGAGGCCCTGCATCAGCGCGGAGGCACCGAGACGGTTGGCGCCGTGGTCGGAGAAGTTGGCTTCGCCCGTGACGAACAGGCCCGGGATGTTCGACTCGAGGTCGTAGTCGACCCAGAGGCCACCCATCGTGTAGTGCACCGCGGGGTAGATCCGCATCGGGACCTCGTACGGGCTCTCGCCGGTGATGCGGTGGTACATGTCCAGCAGGTTGCCGTACTTCTCGGCGACCGCCTCGGTGCTCATCCGGTTGAGTGCGTCGGTGAAGTCGAGGTAGACACCGCGGCGGAAGTCGCCGACCTTGGGGCCGACCCCGCGGCCCTCGTCGCAGACGTTCTTGGCCTGGCGTGAGGCGATGTCGCGGGGGACGAGGTTGCCGAACGAGGGGTAGATCCGCTCGAGGTAGTAGTCCCGGTCCGCCTCGGGGATGTCCCGCGGGTCCTTCTCGCCGTCCGCACCGTTCTTGGGCACCCAGATGCGTCCGTCGTTGCGCAGCGACTCCGACATCAGGGTGAGCTTGCTCTGGTGTTCGCCGGAGACCGGGATGCAGGTGGGGTGAATCTGGGTGTAGCACGGGTTGGAGAAGTAGGCGCCCTTGCGATGCGCCCGCCAGGTCGCCGTGACGTTGGACCCCATGGCGTTGGTGGACAGGAAGAAGACGTTGCCGTAGCCGCCGGAAGCCAGGACCACCGCGTCGGCGATGTGCGTCTCGATGGCCCCGGTCACCATGTCGCGGGCGATGATCCCGCGGGCCTTGCCGTCGACGACGACGAGCTCGAGCATCTCGTGGCGGGCATACATCTCCACGGTGCCGGCGGCCACCTGGCGCTCGAGGGCCTGGTAGGCGCCGATGAGCAGCTGCTGGCCGGTCTGCCCGCGGGCGTAGAAGGTGCGGGACACCTGCACGCCTCCGAAGGAGCGGTTGTCCAGCAGGCCGCCGTACTCGCGGGCGAACGGCACCCCCTGAGCGACGCACTGGTCGATGATGCTCGCGCTGACCTCCGCGAGCCGGTAGACGTTGGACTCCCGGGCTCGGTAGTCCCCGCCTTTCACGGTGTCGTAGAACAGCCGGTAGACCGAGTCGCCGTCCTCCTTGTAGTTCTTCGCCGCGTTGATCCCGCCCTGGGCGGCAATCGAGTGGGCCCGACGCGGGCTGTCCTGGTAGCAGAACGACTTGACCTGGTAGCCGGCCTCACCGAGGGTCGCCGCGGCGGCCCCACCGGCCAGACCGGTGCCGACGATGATGACCGACAGCTTGCGCCGGTTGGCCGGGTTGACCAGTTTGGCCTCGAACTTGCGCTTGGTCCAGCGCGCCTCGATCGGGCCTTCGGGGGCCTTGCTGTCGGCAATGGGCTTGCCGTCGGTGTAGAGCCCGTGGGTGATGGTCTCAGTCATGTTCGTCCTCCGAGGTCACGCACGGGATCACTTCACGAGGCCGGCGAGGATCGCCAGCGGCGGCAGGATGAAGCCCACGACGATCACAGCGGCAACGACGTGAGCGGTGGCTTTGGCCATCCGGCGCGAGTGGGTCGAGTTCGCCCAGCCCAGTGTCTGCGCGCCGCTCCACACACCGTGGAAGAGGTGCAGGGCCAACGCGGCCATCGCGGCGACGTAGATGAGCACGACCCACCAGAGCTGGAAGCTCGCCACGACCAGGCGGTAGGGACTGTCCCCGATCGTGGCCGTCGACACCGCGCTGTTGAAGTTCACCTTCGGAATGGTGAACTGCACGAGATGGAAGATGACGAAGAGCAGCAGCGCGACACCGCCCCAGCGCATCCACGCAGATCGGGCCGCACCCTTGGCAGCCGTGCGCGCGGCATACCGGTCCGCGCGGGCGCCTCGCGCCCGGGACCACAGGAAGAACGCGGCGTAGGCGTGCACAGCCAGGCTGATGACGAGCAGCACCCGCAGGATCCAGAGGAAGCCGGCGTACGGCAGGATCGGCATGAAGATCTCGCGAAGGTGCGCGGCGTACTCGTCGAATGCCGCCTGGCCAGCGAAGAGCTTGAGGTTGCCGTACATGTGGACGAGGACGTAGAGCACGAACAACGCGCCCGTGATCGCCATGAGGATCTTCATGAAGACCGTGGTGCGGCGCGCCCGCGTCTCGACGGTGAGCAGCGTTGTAGAGGCCACAGTCCAACCGTAGCGCCTGGCCACGGGGCACCTCCCGGCCAAGGGCACCGGGAGTCGTGACATGGCGCACAACACCCCGGCCCCGGCTATTTTGGGCGCCATGACGACGTTAGCAGGGGGTATCGACGGGTTCTGGGCGGTCATCCCGGCGGGTGGGGCAGGGACTCGGCTGTGGCCGCTGTCCCGCCGCGCAGCGCCCAAGTTCCTGCACGACCTCACCGGGTCGGGGCGGACGCTGCTGCAGGGCACGTGGGACCGGCTGCAGCCGCTGGCTGGGAGCCGGGTGCTCGTCGTCACCGGAGTGGCTCACGCCGACGCGGTGGCCGCGCAGCTGCCGGCTCTGGAGGCGGGCAACCTGCTGGCCGAGCCGAGCCCGCGCGACAGTATGCCGGCCATCGGCCTGGCCGCGGCAGTGATCGCCCGTCGTGACCCGGCCGCGGTCATCGGCTCCTTTGCGGCCGACCACATCATCGGCGACGTGGACGCCTTCCACGACGCGGTCCGCGAGGCGGTGGCCGTGGCGCGGACCGGATTGCTGGTGACCATCGGGGTCACGCCCACCGAACCCGCGACCGGGTTTGGCTACATCCGGGAGGGCGGCGCGCTCGCGGTAACCGGAGCGCCGTCCGCTCGGGCGGTGCGCGCCTTCGTGGAGAAGCCCGACGCCGAGACCGCCCGTGAGTATGTGGAGAGCGGTGAGTACCGGTGGAACGCCGGGATGTTCGTGGTCCGAGCCAGCGTCCTGCTCGAGCTGTTGCGCCAGGGGCATCCCGACCTGGCCGTCGGGGTCGAGGCCATCGCCGACGACCTGGACCTGCTGGAACAGCGATGGGGGGGCTTGACCAAGATCGCTATCGACCATGCCGTCGCCGAGCCGGCCGCGGACGCGGGTCGAGTGGCGGTCGTGCCGGCCGGGTTCAAGTGGGATGACATCGGGGACTTCGCCTCTCTCGGTGCGCTGCTCGACGGGGACGTGGCCGTGGCGCCCGATGCCGGGGTGCTGGTCCTCGGCCCCGCTGGTGACGTCATCGGGGTGGACTCGACTGCGCTCGTCGCCCCTCAGTCGGGGCGGCTGGTGGCGGTGGTCGGCGTCGAGGACCTCGTGGTCGTCGACACCCCGGACGCCGTGCTGGTCGTCCCGCGAGCGCGGGCCCAGCAGGTCAAGGCGCTGGTGGAGCGTCTTGCCGCGGACGGCCGCACCGACCTGCTCTGACGCTTGGGACGTTTGGGTCACGGTTAGGTGCGGTCGATCGTGCGAGATACCGCACCTCTGACCACACACAGCCGTTGTCCACAGCCCGGCTGGGCGATCCGGTTATCCACAGGGCGACGGGCCGGTGATGGACCCCATGCCGCATCCTTGGGCCGTGCCGCTTCGCAAGACATCTGCGCAAAACCGACGGCACTGTGCCGTGGTGGCGGCTGACCTCGCCAAACGCCATGGTGGAGTGGCTCATCGGCGGCACCTGCGGGAGGCTGGCGTCAGCCGCTTCGACGTGCGTACCGAGATAGCCGCAGGCCGCTGGGCCGCCGACGGACGGCATACCGTTGTCATCGACGAATCGACGGCGCAAGGCGAGGGCCGGTGGTGGCGGGCGGTGTGGGAGAGCGGCTCAGGCGCTGTCCTGGACGGTGCCGCTGCGCTCGTCGCCTCCGGCCCGACTGGCTTCGAGTTCGACGTCATCGACGTGTCCGTCCCAATCGGCACACATCCACGCGAGGTTGGCTCCGTCGAGTGCGGCGACGGCGCACCATGCCGCCGGTGTTCGCCTCGGGGGTGCCCAGGTCCCGGCCCGAGTGGGCGACGATCCGTGCGGCCCAGCTGGCCAGAACCGACCGGACGGCCGCCTTGCTGGTCTGCTTGGCCGTGCAGCAACGGCTCGTTTCGGCAGCACGGCTGCTCGCCGCAGGGCAGACGGTGGACCGCAGCCCCAGACGTCGTCTGCTCGACCAGGTCATCCGCGACGTATGCGATGGGATGCATTCGCTCGGAGAGCTGGACTTCGCCAGGCTCTGTCGCCAGTACGGCCTTCCCGAGCCGAGCCGGCAAGTGGTGCGGACGCTCGGCAGCGGCCGCGTCTATCTGGATGTGGGCTGGGAAGATGTGGGCCTGGCCGTGGAAGTCGACGGGGGTCAGCACACGTGGGCACTGCACCCAGTTGACGATGCGCTGCGGCAGAACGAGGTGGTGCTGGGCGGCGACATCGTCGTGCGGTTGCCGGTGTTGGGGCTGCGGCTAGTCCCCGCTGCCTTCATGGCCCAGGTGGTGCGGGCCTACCGGCTCGCTGCCGATCGGGCCGCGTAACCGGGTTCGGCACTTGGGTGCGGTCAGACGTGCAGTATTTCGCACGTTCGACCGCACACGTGCTCCGGCCCGGGTGGGCTATTTCGCACGTCTGGCCATCCGGATCGGCTGTTCCCGCCACTACGCTCGGAGGATGGCTGACGCTGTGGCACGCTCTGAGTCCGACCTTCCGATCCGACCGGTCTACGCCGCCGGCGACCTCGCGGGTTTCGACCCGGCCACGACGCTGGGTGAGCCGGGCCGCTACCCCTACACCCGAGGCGTCTACCCCTCGATGTACACCGGACGGCCCTGGACGATGCGCCAGTATGCCGGGTTCGGCACTGCCAAGGAGTCCAACGAGCGCTACCACCAGCTGGTGCAGGCCGGAACTGGCGGGCTGTCCGTCGCGTTCGACCTGCCGACCCAGATGGGCTACGACTCCGACGACCCGATCGCGACCGGGGAGGTCGGCAAGGTGGGCGTCGCCATCGACTCGCTCGACGACATGCGGGTGCTCTTCCAGGGGCTGCCGCTGGACAAGGTGTCGACGTCGATGACGATCAACGCCCCCGGCTCGACGCTGCTGCTGCTCTACCAGCTGGTCGCCGAGGAGCAGGGCGTGGCGGGCGAGCAGCTCAACGGGACGGTCCAGAACGACGTGCTCAAGGAGTACATCGCCCGCGGCACCTACATCTACCCGCCGAAGGAGTCCCTGCGGCTGGTCTCCGACGTCTTTGCCTACTGCCATAAGGAGATGCCCCGCTGGAACACGATCTCGATCTCCGGCTACCACATGGCCGAGGCGGGAGCCACGCCAGCCCAGGAGATCGCCTTCACCCTCGCGAACGGCAAGGAGTACGTCCGCGCGGCACAGGCGGCCGGCCTGGACATCGACGACTTCGGTCCGCGGCTGTCGTTCTTCTTCGTCGCGCGCACCACCTTGCTCGAGGAGATCGCGAAGTTCCGTGCAGCCCGCCGGATCTGGGCCCACATCATGCGCGACGAGTTCGGCGCCAAGGACCCCAAGTCCCACATGCTTCGGTTCCACACCCAGACGGCTGGCGTGCAGCTGACCGCGCAGCAGCCTGAGGTCAACCTGGTCCGCGTCGCGCTGCAGGGACTCGGCGCGGTCCTCGGTGGCACCCAGTCGCTGCACACGAACTCCTACGACGAGGCGATCGCCCTGCCGACCGAGAAGGCCGCTCGGCTTGCGCTGCGTACCCAGCAGGTCATCGCCTACGAGACCGACGTCTGCAAGACGGTCGACCCGTTCGCTGGCTCGTACGTCATCGAGTCGATGACCGACGAGCTCGAGGCAGCCGCCCTCGAGCTCATCCAGGCGGTCGAAGACCGTGGCGGCGCGGTCAGCGCCATCGAGCAAGGCTTCCAGAAGATGGAGATCGAGCGCTCGGCGTACCGGGTCGCGCTGGAGATCGACGAGGGCACCCGCACCGTCGTCGGGGTCAACCGGTTCGCCCTCGACGTCGAGGAGCAGTACGACCCCATGCGTGTCAACCCGGCCATCGAGCTTGAGCAGCGCGAGCGGCTCGCCACGTTGCGCGCCGAGCGTGACAACGCCGCCGTCAAGGCCGCCCTGGCAGCGATGCAGGAGGCCGCCCAGGGCACGGACAACGTCCTCTACCCGATGCGCGAGGCGCTGCGGCTGCGCGCGACGGGCGGCGAGGTCGCTAACGCGTTGCGCGAGGTGTGGGGCGGCTACATCCCAAGCGACCCGTTCTAGGCTCGCGGTCCGGCGGGACGCCGGCACCTGCCAGCAACGCATCCGAAGACCGGGGGGCCACACTAGAATGACCCATTCGTGACCCCCTCCTTCGCCGACGACTCCGTGCTGGGCCGCATCGATGCGCTCTTTCCCGTCCTGGTTGAGCTGCGGCGGGACCTGCACCGGCACCCGGAGCTGGCCTTCGAGGAGGCGCAGACCACCGAGCGGATCGGCGCAGTGTTGGCCGACGCCGGCATCAGCGTCAACCGGCTGCCCGGCACCGGCCTGGTCGCTGACATCGGTCCGGGCGACGCGGCATACCGGGTCGCCCTGCGCGCCGACATGGACGCGCTGCCCGTCACCGAGCGCACTAACCTCTCCTACGCTTCTGCGGTGCGCGGCGTCGCCCATGCCTGCGGGCACGACGTCCACGTGGCGGCCTGCCTGGGCGCCGGGCTGGCCCTGGCCACCAACGCGCGTGCCCTGACTGAGGCAGGGGTCGCCGCCCGGCTGATCTTCCAGCCCGCCGAGGAGGTCATCCCGGGCGGCGCCCAGCCGATCAGCAACTCGCGCTGGCTCGATGACGTCGACGAGATCTTCGCGCTGCACTGCGACCCCGCACTCGATATCGGGCAGATCGGGCTGCGGGTCGGCGCCCTCACGGCTGCGTCAGACCGGGTGACGGTGCGGTTGGCCGGCTCGGGCGGGCACACCTCACGCCCACAGCTGACCCAGGACCTGGTGTTCGCGCTCGCCAAGGTGGCCACCGAGGTCCCCGCAGCGCTCTCGCGCCGCCTCGACCCGCGCGCCGGAGCCTCCCTGGTCTGGGGCATGGTCCAGGCTGGCGGTGCGCCCAACGTCATCCCCTCCGAAGGCACCCTCGACGGGACTCTGCGCGTGCTCGACACCATGTCATGGGAGCGTGCCGGGTCGCTCGTCGAGGAGCTCGTGCACTCGGTCGTCGCTCCGTATGCCGTGCAGGCGGACGTCGTGCACATCCGAGGCGTGCCGCCGGTCGTGAACACCCGGGCAGCCGTTGACGCCCTGCGCCGTGCCTCCGCCGCAGCCGGCCTCGTGGACGTGCCGACCGAGCAGTCCATGGGCGGTGAGGACTTCGCGTGGTACCTGCAGCGGGTGCCCGGCGCCATGGGACGGCTGGGCACCCGCACCCCTGGCGGGCCGACGTACGACCTGCATCAGGGTGACCTGGTCGTCGACGAGTCCAGCGTGCGGGCCGGTGCCCGGGTCCTCGCCGGGACGGTCGTCGCGCGGTGCGACGGGTCCGCCCGGGGCAAGTGACGAGTCGGTAACGCTTGTCCGGCGCCTCGTAGGGGACGGCGCAGCGGCACAGCGTCGCGGGTTACGCTCGCCCCGGCTGGGCAGGGCAGCCGAAGCATTCGCACCGTGTGGAGGGGTTGTCTTTGCGTCTGCCGTTGAGGGTGGTGGCGCTCGTCGCGATCTTCGCCCTCGGACTGGGCGCCTGCGGCAACAGCCCGGCCGGGCCGACACCCAGCCCCACCCAGGCCACGGCACTACCCACCGCAGCCGGGCGCTCGCCGAAGGTTGGGCTGGCCTTCGACACCGGCGGGCGGGGTTCCGGAACGACCAACGAGCTGGCCGCGCGTGGCCTGGAGAAGGCGGCGAAAGAGCTCGGGGTCGACGCCAAGGAGATCAGCCCCGACGCCCAGGGCACCAGCCGTGAGAACCTGCTGCGCCAGCTCGTGACCGAGGGCTACAACCCCGTCATCGGGGTCGGAGCCGGCTACGCCGCCCCGACGGAGCTGCTGGCCAAGGAGTACCCACACGTGCAGTTCGTCCGGATCGACGGGGACCCCAGCGCCTACAGCAACGTCGCGGTCATGAGCTTCGCCGAGAATGAGGGAGCCTTCCTCATGGGCGTCGCTGCCGCCCTGAAGTCCAAGACCAACCAGGTGGGCTTTATCGGGGCCAACCAGTCCGTCGTGAGCAACGCGAACGCTGCAGGATTCGCCCAGGGGGCGCGGCAGATCACCCCGAACGTCGTCTTCGACGACCTGCGTCTCGACATTGGCGTCGGCACCAAAGGGCTCAACGACCCGGCGGGTGCCAAGGCGGCGGCGCAGGCCATGTACCGCGGCGGGGCCGACATCGTCTTCACTGCCGCCGGGGAGTCGTATGCCGGGTCGTTCCCGGCGGCGGTGGAGGCGGGCAAGCTGGCGATCGGCTCGGGTACGGACCAGTACCTCACCGTGCCCGACCCGACCTGGCGGCCGGTCATCCTCACCTCGATGGTCAAGCGCGCCGACACGGCCGTCTACCAGGCCATCTTCGCCTTCAAGAGCGACGGCAAGGTCGCCAAGCGCACCTTCGGCCTTGGTGATGAGGGCGTTGCTTACGCCACAAGCGGGGGCGCCCTCGACGCGACGACCAAGGCCAAGCTCGACGACTACACGGCCAGGATCGCATCAGGCGCCCTCGTCGTCGGCCAGGGCTAAGGAGACTGGCTCGGCATGGCGGATCCCGCAGGCGCGCCGGACGTCGACTGGGCCGCACTGCAGGCTGCCGCACTGCGGGCTCGGGGCACGGCATACGCGCCGTACTCGCTGTTTGCGGTCGGTGCGGCCGGACTCGTCGAGGACGGCCGGGTCGTCGCAGGCGCCAATGTGGAGAACGCGTCATACGGACTTACCCTGTGCGCCGAGTGCGGGCTGGTCGCTGCGCTGCACGCCAGCGGCGGCGGCCGGCTGGTGGCCGTGTGGTGCGCTGGACCCGGGCCGCAGCCCCTGGTGCCGTGCGGACGCTGTCGCCAGCTGCTCTGGGAGCACGGCGGGCCGCACTGCGCGGTCATGACCCCCGACGGACCGGTGCCGCTGGCCACACTGCTCCCGGCGGCATTCGGGCCCGACGACATGCGGGCGCGATGAGCAGCCCAGCGCCCGAGCCCTTCGACGCGGTCGACGTCATCGTCGCCAAACGCGACCGAGGGGAGCTGAGCGACGCGCAGATCGACTGGGTCGTCGGCGCGTACCTGCGAGGCGCCGTCGCCGACGAGCAGATGTCGGCGCTGGCCATGGCCATCCTGCTCAACGGGATGACCGAACGGGAGATGGTGCGGCTGACCGCTGCGATGGTCGCCTCGGGCACGCGGATGGACTTCTCCGGGCTCGGGTGCCCGACCGTCGACAAGCACTCGACGGGCGGAGTGGGCGACAAGACCACCCTGGTGCTCGTGCCGCTCGTGGCCGCCTTCGGCGTTGCCGTGCCGCAGGTCTGCGGCCGCGGCCTGGGGCACACCGGGGGCACGCTCGACAAGCTGGAGGCGATCCCGGGGTGGCGCTCGTCGCTTCGCACCGCCGAGCTGCTCGAGCAGCTCCGCGACGTCGGCGGGGTGGTCTGCGCGGCAGGCGAGGGCCTGGCCCCCGTGGACCGCAAGCTCTACGCCCTGCGGGATGTGACCGGCACGGTCGAGTCGGTGCCCCTCATCGCCAGCTCCATCATGAGCAAGAAGATCGCCGAAGGCACGAGCGCGCTGGTCCTCGACGTCAAGGTGGGCTCGGGCGCCTTCTTCGCCGACCTCGACCAGGCCCGTGAGCTCGCGCGGGCCATGGTGGGCCTGGGCAGCCGGGCGGGGCTGCGGACCGTCGCGCTGCTCACCGGCATGCAGACCCCGCTGGGTCTCACCGCGGGGAACGCCCTGGAGGTGCGCGAGGCGGTGGAGGTGCTGGCCGGGGGTGGCCCGCCGGACGTCATCGAGCTATGCGTGGTGCTGGCCCGGGAGATGCTCGGTGCGGTGGGACGCGAGGACGCCGACCCAGTGGCCGCGCTCACGGACGGTCGCGCCATGGATGTGTGGAACCGAATGCTGCGAGCGCAGGGAGGTGACCCGTCGGCACCGTTGCCGGCCGCCCGGCATATCCACGAGGTCCTGGCGCCAGCCGACGGGGTTCTCACCACGCTGGATGCGCGCGCGGTCGGCGTCGCGGCGTGGCGCCTGGGTGCCGGGCGGGCGCAGAAGGAGGCTGCCGTCCAGGCGGGCGCCGGCGTCGTGCTGCACGCCAAGCCCGGCGCAACGGTGCGGGGCGGCGAGCCTCTGCTCACCTTGCACACTGATACACCCGAGCGTTTCGAGCGGGCCTTGGCAGCACTTGACGGTGGTTACGTCGTCGCTCCCGAGGGCGCGCGCCCAGACCTGCCGCCGCTGGTCATCGAGCGGATCGGCTAGGGCCTCTGATACTGCGGGTATACCGGAGAGGGCGGGTATGCCGGGCCGGGTGCAGGCCCGATGGGGTCCTGGGGGACGAGCCGGTCTCGCAACCCGGCGTCACGGACCAGCCGGGCAGTGTCCCGCCGGCGGCGGTCGGCGATGACAGCGGCCAGGACGTACTCGGGGTGGTTCCCGGGCGGCGGCGGCGGCGAGACGTAGAGCATCACCTCGTCGAGCAGTTGACGGCCCATCTGCTCGCGCACCGCGGGGGTCATCTTGAAGGCAGCCGGCAGAAATGAGCGCACCGTCGTGGCCAGGCCGTCAGGGAGCACGCCCAGGTCCGCAGACCGGACCCAGCCGCCCAGGTGCGGCGGCATCGGCACCGGTGGGGGCAGGCTGGCCCGGACCCGCTCACGGACAACATACGTGCCGGCGGCGATGTCACCAATGCACTTGCCGCGTGCGGTGAGCACGCAGGAGACGATCGCCGGGATCCCCCAGAGCAGGTACACCTCGACGACCCAGATGAGCCCGCGAGCCAGCGCGTGCCGGAAGGTGATCGGGCCGGCGTCGTCTCGCACGGTGCGCAGGCCCACCGCCATCTTGCCGACGCTGCGACCGCGACTAAACGTCTCGGTGGCCACCGGGTAGCCGACCAGGACAGCGACGCTGAACAGCAGGACGATCGCCGTCTGCAGGGCCCCGTCGAGGGGCTGGACCAGCGCCACCGTGCTGAAGGTCACGACGACTACCAGCACCATGACGATCAGGTAGTCCAGGCCGCCGGACAATATCCTCAGCCCAACCGACGCAGCGGGCAGGTCGAGTGCGACCGCCTCGCCGGTGACCAGATCGTCCTCGGTCACCCCGAGGGTCGAGATGGCGGGCTCGCCCACCGTGCCTCCCTGCGTAGCCAGTTGGGTGCAGCCTAATGGGCTCACCCATGACGGGCCGAGTGGCCCGAGTAGGTGCCCGGTCCCGGCATACAGTGGGCCGATGGACCTGGACGCCTTCGTCATGATCCACCAGCACGAGTGGAGCCGACTCGAGCAGCTGGTGTCACGGCGAGGCACGCTCAGCGGCGCCGAAGGCGACGAGCTGCTCGATCTGTACCAGCGGGTCGCGACGCATCTGTCCGAGGTGCGCTCGACGACGCCCGAGCCGGCCGTAGTGAGCTATCTGTCCTCGCTGCTGGCCCGGGCGCGGTCGCGTTCGGTAGGCACGCGCACGGTCTCGTGGTCGGACGCTTCGCGCTTCGTCGTCGAGACCTTCCCGGCTGCCCTCTACCGCACCCGCGCGTGGTGGCTGGCCACGGCCGGGGCGAGCGTGGCGGTGGCGTTCCTGGTGGGGTGGTGGTTCTATGTCAACCCGCAGTTCGAGTCGGCCCTGGCCTCACCGAGCCAGATCCAGGCACTCGTCAGCCACGAGTTCGAGGACTACTACAGCCAGTATGCGGCCGGCTCGTTCGCCTTCAAGGTGTGGACGAACAACGCGTGGATCGCCGCCCTGTGCATCGCGTTCGGGGTTTTCGGGTTTCCGGTGATCCTGCTGCTGTGGGACAACATGGCCAACGTCGCGATCATCGGGGCCCTCATGTGGCGGTATGACCGCGCACCCTTGTTCTTCGGGCTCATCCTGCCGCACGGGCTGCTCGAGCTGACCGCGGTCTTCGTCGCCGCCGGGGTCGGCCTGCGGATCTTTTGGGGCTGGGTGGACCCCGGCCCGCGCACCCGGCTGGGCGCCGTGGCGCAGGAGGGCCGGGCGGCCATGTCGGTGGCCATGGGCCTGGCCGGTGTCCTGCTTCTCTCCGGGATCATCGAGGCGTTCGTGACCCCCTCACCCCTGCCGACCTGGGCGCGGATCTTTGTCGGCCTGCTAGCTGAAGCGGCGTTCCTCGCCTATGTGTTCACCCTCGGCCGGTATGCCGTGCGGCGCGGCCACACGGGAGACGTCTCGGTGCGCGACCAGGGCGAGTCTGCCCCGACGGTCGGCTGACCAAGCCTGTCTGCTCTGTGGCTGGCTGGATCGACCCCGCCGGACGGAGGTACAACCGAGCAACGGAGGTGTAACCGAGCGCTCTACCGCTCTCGATCACCTCCACCGGGCGAGGTCGGTCGGCCGGCCGGAGGTATAACCGAGCAACGGAGGTGTAACCGAGCGCTCTACCGCTCTCGATCACCTCCACCGGGCGAGGTCGGTCCCCGGCCGGAGGTATAACCGAGCAACGGAGGTGTAACCGAGCGCTCTACCGCTCGGGATCACCTCCACCGCGCAGGTTTTACCTCTGACGCGGTTGAGGTCAGCAACGACCCACCTTTCTCGGCCCCCGCGGTGGTCGGCGAGCCCGGGACTACTCCGCGGCTGGTCACCGGAGTCTCAACAGTCACACCAGACCCAGAGGGCCACCAAATGCCGAGAAACCACCGGATCCGGTGAACATCTCGGCATTTGGTGTCGCAGCTGAAACGCTAGTGACTGCTGAGGCGGTTGGTGTCAGTTGCTGCCCATCAACTGGCCATGGAGGTGCAGACGTGCGTAAGAGCGATCGCTTTCACCTCCACCGCTGGGTTCTACCTCCGGCCAGCCGCAGGGTTGCGCTCTTCCGCTCGCTTTCACCTCCAACCGCCGTGGCGCTCAGAGCAGGCCCTTGGACTTGAGCAGCAGGTAGTGGTCGGCCAGGCGGGGGGGCAGCTGGTCGGGGGGTGCGTCGATCACGTCGACACCCAGCCGACCAAGCATCGCGCCCGTGCGTTCGCGTAGGGCGACGGTGCGTTCGGCGGCGGCGGCGTCGTAGACGTCGTGGCTGGTCTTTCGCCCGCGGGCCATGACGTCGAGGGCCGGGTCGGCCACGGACGCCAGCACGACCCGATGGTGCCTGGTGAGGGTCGCCAGGCTCGGCAGCAGCGACTCGTGGATGGCCGCCGGCTCCAGCGGGGTGAGCAGGACGACCAGCGAGCGCCGCCGGCTGGTGTCGGTGATCGCGCTGGCCAGGGTGGGCCAGGATGCCTCGAGCAGGGCCGGCTCCAACGGCGCCATCGCCTGCACCAGGTCACCGAGCAGTGCCGTGCGACCTGCCGAGGACGTGACCCGCGCCCGGATCCAGCGGTCACCAGCCAGGAAGTCGACCCGGTCGCCCGCTCGGGAGGCCAGCGCAGCCAACAGCAGGGCGGCGTCCATCGCGGCGTCGAGCCGAGGCTGGTCGCCGACCCGGCCGGCGGAGGTGCGGGAGGTATCCAGCAGCAGGATGACCCGGCGGTCGCGCTCGGGCTGCCAGGTGCGCACGACCACCGTGCTGCGCCGGGCGGTGGCTCGCCAGTCGATGGAGCGCACGTCGTCGCCCTCGACGTAGTCGCGCAGCGAGTCGAACTCGGTGCCCTGACCACGGATCCGTACGGCTGAGCGGCCGTCGAGCTGGCGCAGTGTCGCGAGCCGGGACGGCAGGTGCTTGCGGGACTCGAAGGGAGGCAGCGCCCGGATCGATCCGGGGATGTCGAACGAGCGCTGTCGCGCCCCCAGGCGCAGCGGCCCGAACGAGCGAACAGTCACGCGGTCGGCCTGCCGGTCGCCGCGGCGGGTGGGCAGTAGGGGCGTGGTGAGCCGGCGCCGCTCGCCGCCCCGGATCCGCACCGTGTGCCGACCGCCGGCGGCACTTGCCGACGGCTGCCACGCGTCGCGGACCACGGCATACACGGTCCGTCTGGTCGGGTTGGTCACCAGCAGGGCGGAGGACCCCGCCTGCCCGAGTCGCACCTGGGCCACCGGCTCCCGCTCGATGCGCAGCCGGGTCGGGCTCATCGCGAGGAGCACGTCGAGCACCGTGACGGCGAGCGCGACCAGGACCCAGAGCAGGACGGTCCGGCGGGCCGGCTCCAGTACGACCGCGACCGCGCCGATCATCACCAGCACCGCCAGTCGGCCCGTGACCGCCATCAGCGCGGGACTGGGACCGACGCGATCGCGGACGTCAGGACCGAACCGACGCCGACCCCCTCCAGCTCGGCCTCGGCACGCAGCGAGAGCCGGTGGGCGAGCGTCGCCTGGGCTAGCGCCTTGACGTCGTCGGGGGTGACGAAGCCGCGCCCGTTCATCCAGGCCCAAGACCGTGCGGTCGCCAGCAACGCGGTCGCACCACGGGGGCTGACGCCCAGGGCGAGTGAGGGTGACTGACGGGTGGCCCGGGCGATGTCGACGATGTACCCGGCGACCTCGGGGGTCACGGACACCCGCTTGACCGCTTCGGCTCCCGCGGCAAGGTCGTCGGCCGAGGCCACCGGCCGGATGCCGGCCGCCTGCAGGTCGTGTGGGTCGAAGCCGCGTGCGTGGCGCTGGACCACCTCGATCTCCTGCTCCCGTGGCGGCGGCGGCAGCACCACCTTGAGCAGGAACCGGTCCAGCTGGGCCTCCGGCAGCGGGTAGGTCCCTTCGTACTCGACCGGGTTCTGGGTGGCGGCGACGAGGAACGGGACCGGCAGCTTGCGTGCGGTGCCCTCGACCGAGACCTGCCATTCCTCCATGGCCTCCAGCAGCGAGGACTGGGTCTTCGGCGGCGTGCGGTTGATCTCGTCGGCCAGCAGCAGGTTGGTGAACACCGGCCCTTCGCGGAAGGTGAACTGCGAGGTGCCGCTGTCGAAGATGAGCGAGCCGGTGACATCTCCGGGCATGAGGTCGGGCGTGAACTGCACCCGTTTGGTGTCGATGGCCAGCGCCAGCGCAACCGCCCGGACCAGCAGCGTCTTGGCCACGCCTGGAACGCCTTCCAGGATGATGTGGCCTCGGGCCAGCAGGGCGATGATGAGCCCCGACACCGCGGCGTCCTGGCCGACCACGGCCTTGGCGACCTCGCCACGCACCGCGAGCAGGGCCTCGCGGGCTCGGTCCGACTGGGGGTCATGGCTGGCCGTGCCGGGACCGGGGTGGCTGGTGGTCGTCGGCCCGATGCCCAGCGGCTCGGTAGGTGGCGGGGGCGGTGGCCCCCAGGCCGGGGGTGGCTCGGCCACGGTGGGCGGCGCGGCCGGCGGCGGCGTGTCGGTCATGGTCGGCGAGTCTCCTTCTCCAGATCGCTTAGCTGCACCGCGAGACTGAGCAGGTCGGCGTCGTTGCGGGGTGGCGGCCCGAACAACAGCCACTCGACCCGTTCACTAGGCCACCCGGCCGCCTCGGCCACAGCGGAGGTCACCGCGCCAGGGTGGCTCGGTGCCGGCAGGCCCAGGTATGCCGTGAGCCGTCGCCGGGTGGCCTCGCGCAGCACCGCGGAGGCTCGGGTGCCGTCGCGGGCCTTACGGTAGAGCCGCCCTCGGCTCTCGGTCGTCTCGACCGCGCGGATGACCACGGGCAGCGGCTCGGTGACCAGCCGGCCCAGCCGCCGTCCCCGCCACAGCATCAGCGCGAGAACCGCGAACCCCGCCAGCAGGACCATCGGACCGAGCCAGTCGGGGAAGAACTGCTCGGACTGGTCCCGCGAGGATACGGGCGCATCGAGCAGGTCGGGTACGTACCACACGAGCCGGCTGCTGTGACCGAGCGTTCGGATGGCGATGGCGGCGTTCGCGTCCTGCACGATCCGCTCGTTCGTGACGATGTCGATGCTGCCGAGGAGCACGAGCGGTCCGTGCTGGAGGCTTGCCGGAGCCTGCAGGTACACGGCATACCCCTCGGTGAGGAAGCACGCGTTGGTGGGTATGCGGTAGGCGTACTCGGTCTGGGAGGCCGACAGCCTCTCCTCCGGCCGCACGTCGGAGGTGTCACACGCGCTGACCAGGCTCTGTCGGTAGGCGTCCCGAACCGACATCTCTGGGGCGAGCTGGCGCAGCACGCGCCGCTCCGGGCGGACCAGGACGAGCCGTTCGGCTGACCGGGTGAGCGCGGCCAGGGTGGTGACCGTCGACTCGCGTAACGGGGACGAGTAGGAGACCACGACGGTTGTATCGGCGTCAACAGTGGCCGCGCGCAGTGCGTCCTGACCGCGAGCTACGACCACGTCGACGCCTTGGGCGGACAGGACGCGTGCCAGGGCCTGCGCGCCGTTGAAGGCCGGGTTGTCCGGGTCGTAGGGCAGGGTCGTGGGCGCGGGCCCTCGGCCCCACGAGACGAGCATCGCGGCCAGGACGAGGGCCCCGATCACTGCAGCGACGACCAGCCGCCGGCGGGTCGGCGAGACGCTCCTGGTGGCCGGCTCCTGCCCCGGGGGCTGCTCTTGGCCGGCCGCTTCGAGATCCGCGTCGTGCCAAAAGGAGGCGCTCATCGCTGCGCTCCGTCGGGCGCTGCGCCCTCATCGGCGACGAACTCATGAGCGAGGACCGCGCTACTGACCGACTGCGGTTGCGAGGCGGCCGTCGGCGCCGCGGCCAGGTCCGGGCGAGCATCACGCAGGGCCTCGCACGTGGCCCGGGCGTGTTCGGCATCTGGCCCCGCAGCGGCGTGTCCGCCGTAGCGGACCGCGTCGAACAGGTCCATGGTGCGCTGGATCGCCGGGCCATGACCGGCGAACACAGCGGACAGCCGGGCACCCACCTCGTGCGCCGTCAAGGAGGGCGCGTCGGTGAGTAGCGTGCGGTCCGAGGCGTCGCGGGCGATGGCGCGGGTGTAGTGGATGACGGCGTCGTTCCAGCGACCTTCCCGCATCGCGGTCGCCGCTAGGTCACGGAACTGCGGGGCACTGAGCGTCAGGGCACCGAGCCCGCGCTTTGAGGCCTCGACCGCCCGCCGTTGCCCGCGGACCTTGGTCAGCAGCAGCACGAGGACGCCGATGAGCACGGCAGCGACGAGGGCGATGACGAGTGGGTGGGTGGTGAAGCTAGTGCCTTGCTCGGTCGAGCTCTCGGCCCTGGTCAGCTGCTCGCCGAGCCAGCGCAAAACCCGTTCCAGCAAGGAACGCCCGTCGTTGTACTCGTCCCTGGCCAGCTCCTCCTCGAGCCAGCGCCGAGCCTGCTCGGCGCCCGGGTTGACGTCCAGGCGCATCACGAGCCGGCACCGGCTCTTGTGCTCGTACCGCGCAGCAGGACCAGGTCGAGCCCTTCCTTACGCATCCGGGCGTCGACGTACTGCAGGATGACCGAGGCGGCGACGAAGGGGCTGACGAGGGTAGCCGCGACCAGAGTGGCGAACGGCACCACGAAGCCGGCGGCGGTCGACGTCTGGGCACGGGTGAGGTCGAGCAGATCGATGGCGACGCTGCCGACGATGACCCCGACGAGCTCAAGGAAGAGGAAGACCAGCGCGGCGACCCCGAGCGTCAGCAGGCTCACGCCGAGGATCGGCCAGTACCTTCGCCGGGACAGTTCGATGGCCCGAGCCAGCCCGTCTCGCAGGCCCACCCGCTCGAGAGCCACGACCGGTCCGACGAAGACCAGCCGGGGCAGCACCGCGGCGGTGGCCGCAACGGCGGCAACGGTCAGCAGGAAGCCGACGAAGAGCACCACCGGCAGGGGCGCACTCGCGAGCATGGCCATCCCGACCACCAGCGCGAGCCACGGACCCACGGCGACGACAGCGACCGCGACCGTTGCGCCCAGCACCGCCGGCAGAGACGCCCGAGCGGCCGTCCAGGCCTGCGCCAGGCGGATCCGCCTACCGAGGATGGCCTCCCCGGCAATCGGTGCCAGTAGGCCGGTGAGGGCGATCGTCGCCAGGACCGTGCCACCGGTTAGCAGCAGCCCAACCATGGTGCGCGCGTCGATGACCCGGCTGAGGCCGCTGCGCTGGTACCAGCTGCCGGTCTGGAACCCGAGCACCAGCGCCACGGTAGGCACCACCGCCAGGGCGTTGAGCAGCGCCGACATCCCCAGCACAGTGCCGGCGCTGCGGCGCACGAGTTTGGTCGCCCCGTCGAGGACGTCGCCGGGGGACTGGGGCTTGAGCGCGATCAGGCCCGGCTTGTGCGCCGCGCCCACGGCATACCGGTGCCGGTATGCCGTGCTGCCTGGTGCGCCCGAAGCGGGCCGGGCGCCTGGTGAGCCCAGACCCCCCGGCGGCAGGTAGGACGCTGGGCGGGTTGGCGCAGTCGGCTCGGGCGCGCCTGGCGGTGGGCCGAACCCGCTCACGCGGGTATCCACCGTCGGCCGCGTGAGCCAGCGACCGGCCGCGTGTACAAGCCCGAGATCGGCACGGTCGGCAGCCCCCTGTCCGGCGGTCCAGTCGTCGCGCTCGAACCTACCAGGACCTGGCGACGGCCAGATCTGCCCCTTCGCTGGCCTGCGGCACGTTCGTTCCCCGCGGTGCTGATGTCATGATGACTGGTAATGAGCACCGGCGAGCCGGACACCCGGCATACCTTCCGCCAGCGAGGCTCCGTGGTGCTCGGCGCGGTCTGCATGGTCGCGTGCATGGGGATGTTCCTCGGCTCGCTTTCGGGCACGAACGTAATCTTCGCTGGTTCGATGTTCCTGGCGACGAGCTGGGCGTTCGTCCTGCTCGTGCGTCCGTCCCTTCAGCTCAGCGTGGTCGGCGTGCATGTCAACAACCCACTGCGGCGAACGACGATCCCCTGGCCGCACGTCGACGACTGTCTGGCCAGATGGAACCTGCAGGTGTATGCCGGCGACCAGGTCGTCACGGCCTGGGCCATCTCCTCGAGCATCGAGCGCCCGAAGCGGCGTAGCTCCTCCAGCGGTGGGCTCTTCGGGCGTGGTCTGCGCCCACCAGGGCCGACCAGCCCGGCTCCGAAGGCGGTCACGGCGCCGGGGATGGCACGCCTGATCGAGGAGGGCCGGGCGCAGTGGCGCGAGGAGGTCGCGGCCGGGATGCTCGTCGACGAAGGCCACGCGGTCGTGCGGTCCTGGAGCTGGCTGGACGCGGTCCTACTCGTCGCGCCGATCTTGATGTTGGTCGCCGGCGTGCTCAGCGGGTGACGACGACTGCGGCCAGCACGTCGGCCAGCAGGCGCCCGCACCGGTGGGCGGCAGCGTGGCCGGTCCCGAGGACCTCCTCATGCGACAAGGGATGCGCCGAGACGCCGGCTGCCAGATTCGTGACGAGGGAGAGACCGAGCACCTCGAGGCCGGACTGACGGGCCGCGATCGCCTCCAAGGCGGTCGACATCCCGACCAGGTCCCCGCCCAGCAGGCGAGCCATCCGCACCTCCGCCGGAGTCTCGTAGTGCGGGCCGGGAAACTGCACGTACACCCCTTCGGGTAGCCCTGGTTCGGCCGAGCGGGCGAGCACGCGCAACCGTGCCGAGTACAGGTCGGTCAGATCGACGAACGTCGCACCCTCCACCGGTGAGCATCCGGTGAGGTTGATGTGGTCGCTGACCAGAACCACCGTTCCCGGGGGCCATCGCTGGCCCAGCCCCCCACACCCGTTGGTGAGGACGATGCCGTGGCACCCGGCGGCGGCTGCGGTACGGACCGGGTGCACGACCGCTCGCACCCCGCGGCCCTCGTACAGGTGGGTGCGGCCGCCGAAGACGAGCGCGTGCTTGCCGGTCTGACCCACGGCCAGGGAGCTGACCACCCCGGTATGGCCTGGCACGGCAGCCGGCGCGAAGCCCGGCAGGTCAGCCTGCTCGAGCGTGGCGACCACGTCGCCAACCCACCCGGCGGCCTGCGCCCACCCGGACCCGAGCACGAGCGCCACGTCGTGGTGGTCGACCCCGGTCCGCTCCCGCACGACGTCGGCTGCCGCCCGGGCCACGTCGAACGGGTCGACACGTGGCTCGTCCGGCCGCGACCTCGGCTCGTCGCTCACCAGCGAACTCTACTGCGGTGGTTGGATGGGGCGCGTGATCACACGCAGCTTCACGGTCGTCATCATCGGAGGGGGGCCAGGGGGCTACGAAGCGGCTCTCGTCGCGGTCCGCCTTGGCGCCACGGTCACCGTGGTCGACCGCAATGGCCTCGGCGGGGCGTGCGTGCTGACCGACTGCGTACCGAGCAAGAGCCTCATCTCGACGGCGCACCTCCTGCGCCGCTTCGGGACCGCGCAGGAGCACGGCGTCGACCTCACCCTGGGCGGCATTCCCGCTGACCTGCGGGCGGTCAACCAGCGGATCGTCGACCTGGCCACCGCGCAGAGCGAGGACATCGCGGCTCGCCTCGTCGCGGACGGAGTGCGCGTAAGCCGGGGCACCGGGCGGCTGCACAGCGCAAGCCGGGTGGGGGTCGAGCACGCCGACGGCACGAGCGAGGACCTGGAAGCCGAGGTCGTCCTGCTGGCCACGGGGGCCACGCCACGGGTCATGGCAACCGCCCGCCCGGACGGTGAACGCATTCTCACCTGGAAGCAGCTGTACTCCTTGACGCAGGTGCCCGAGCGGCTCATCGTCGTCGGCTCTGGGGTGACGGGAGCCGAGCTGGCCCAGTGCTACCTGGGCTTCGGCGGCCAGGTCACCCTCGTGTCCTCGCGTGAGCAGGTGCTCCCGGGAGAGGACTCCGATGCCGCACGTGTGATCGAGGACGTCTTCCGGCGAGAGGGCATGGTGGTGCTCAGCCGCTCGCGGATGAGCGCTGCCGAGCGGGTTGGCGACGGGGTCCGAGTGCAGCTCGAGGACGGCCGGGTGGTCGACGGCAGCCACGTCCTGCTGGCCGTGGGCTCGGTGCCTCAGACGAGCGGAATCGGGCTGGAGCAGGTCGGCGTGAAACGCAGCGCGAGCGGGCACATCGAGGTGGACGGGGTCTCCCGGACGTCGGTGCGGGGGGTGTATGCCGCGGGCGACTGCACCGGTGTCTGGCCGCTTGCGTCGGTGGCGGCGATGCAGGGACGCAAGGCCATGGCGCACGCGCTCGGGGACGCCGTCTCGCCGCTTGACCTGGGAGTGGTGTCGGCCAACGTGTTCACCGACCCCGAGATCGCCACGGTCGGCATCTCGCAGCGCGAGGCCGACGCCGACGAGGTGGACATCCGCGCCGTTACCCTTGCGCTGGCGACCAACGCCCGCGCCAAGATGGACAGCTTCCACGACGGCTTCGTCAAGCTGTTCGTGCGCGCCGGCCAGGGAACCGTTTTGGGTGGGGTCGTCGTCGCGCCACGCGCGTCAGAGCTCATCTACCCGATCACGCTGGCGGTGCAGAACGGGCTCACCGCCGACCAGGTGGCCAGCTCCTACACGGTCTACCCGTCGATGACCGGGTCGGTCGCCGAGGCCGCCGGATGGCGCTGCCCAGTTCCCGGCACGGCTAGCATGGCGGCCCTGACTCTCTCGGCTGGGTCGAGGCGATAACGGGTGGGAATCCGTGGCGGCATCACCTCGACTGCGCGCGGGTGCGGGAGCTATTCGCCGCGTTAGCTCCGTCGGCGGGAGCGGACCGCGAGGACCACGCCGGCAAGCGCCACGATTGGTCCGACGATTGCCCAGAGCCTGACACCCGACATGGCGCTGCCGCCGAGAATCCCGAGCCCTTGGAGGGTAAACAGGCTGCCGGCGGCAAGCAGCAGCAGGCCAACGACGAGCAATGCGGACCGGTTCACAGCTATGAGACTGTCACGGCAACGATCGGTGCGGAAAGTCAGTCGGAGTCCTTGATGTCGGCGATCACCGAGCCGCTGGTCACCGTCTCGCCCACCGATGCCATCAGCGAGGTGATCACCCCGGACTTGTGCGCGTTGATCGGCTGCTCCATCTTCATCGCCTCCAGCACGACGACCAGGTCACCGGCGGCCACGGTCCTGCCCTTCCTCCACCGCGATCTTGACGATCGTGCCCTGCATCGGCGCAGTAAGCGAGTCGCCCGACGCGGCGGCGCCGGAGCGCCGGTCGCCACCGCGCTTGGGGGCAGCCGCCGTCCGGGCCCGCTCGGCCCTGTGCCACCGGCGAGGGCGAGGCTGGCGGGCAGGCTGACCTCGATCCGCTTACCAGCCACCTCGACGACGACCTTCTGCCGCTCGCTCGCCTCGGGCGCCTCGGCGCCGACCCGGCATACGGCTCGATGGTGTTGTCGAACTCGGTCTCGATCCAGCGCGTGTGGACCGTGAAGGTGGCGGTGGGGTCGGTCGGTGCGAATGCCGGGTCGACGACGATGGCCCGGTGGAACGCCAGGACGGTCGGCATCCCGTCGATGACGAACTCGGCGAGCGCGCGTCGGGAGCGCTCGATTGCCTCTTGGCGGGTGCGCCCGGTCACGATGAGCTTGGCCAGCATCGAGTCGAACGCTCCGCCAATGACGTCGCCTTCGACGACGCCGGAGTCCACCCGCACGCCGGGGCCGGCCGGCGGGCGGAAGATCGTCACTGTTCCGGGCGCGGGAAGGAATCCCCGGCCGGCGTCCTCGCCGTTTATGCGGAACTCGATCGAGTGGGCGTGCGGGTCTGGGTCCGTAGTCGAGCGTGCCGCCGGCCGCGATGCGCAGCTGCTCGCGAACCAGGTCGATCCCGGTGACCTCTTCGGTCACCGGGTGCTCGACCTGTAGGCGCGTGTTGACCTCCAGGAAGGAGATGTCGCCGGCCGGACCGACGAGGAACTCGCAGGTGCCCGCGCCCACGTAGCCGGCCTTCTTGAGGATCGCCTTGGAGGCGCGCACCAGCTCGGCGTTCTGCGCCTCGTTCAGGAACGGCGCAGGCGCCTCCTCGACGAGCTTCTGGTGGCGTCGTTGCAGGGAGCAGTCGCGCGTCGACACGACGACGACGTTGCCCTCGTGGTCGGCCAGGCACTGGGTCTCGACGTGGCGCGGCTTGTCCAGGAAGCGCTCGACGAAGCACTCGCCCCGTCCGAAGGCGGTTACTGCCTCACGGACCGCTGACTCGTACAGCTCGCGGATTTCGGCCATGGTGCGGGCCACCTTGAGGCCGCGGCCGCCGCCGCCGTATGCCGCCTTGATCGCGACCGGCAGCCCGTACCGCTTGGCGAAGGTCACCACCTCGTCCGGGCCTGATACGGGGTCCGGCGTGCCGGGCACCAACGGCGCGTCTGCGGACAGGGCGATGTGGCGCGCCGCGACCTTGTCGCCGAGTGAGTCGATGGCGTCGGGCGGGGGCCGATCCACACCAGACCGGCGTCGATGACGGCCCTGGCGAAGTGGGCGTTCTCGGCGAGGAAGCCGTACCCGGGATGGAGGGCGTCGGCACCTGCCTGCGTGGCGATGTCGAGCAGCTTGTCCTGCACCAGGTAGCTGTCACCGGGTGTGGAGCCGCCCAGCGAGTACGCCTCGTCGGCGACGGTTACGTGCAGAGCGTCGCGGTCGGGCTCGGCATAGACCGCTACCGAGCCGATCCCGGCGTCCTTACACGCCCTGGCGACGCGGACGGCGATTTCGCCCCGGTTTGCGATCAACACCTTCGTGATCCGAGCCATGGCTCGGAGCCTATCGGTTGGCTCCTGCGGCAGCCGCTCGTGGTGACGGAGAAATAACTCAGTCCGCTTCGGGGGTGGCGGGCTTGGGCGGGTTGAGGGTGTAGTTCCACTCCCCGTGGTAGTCGTGGCAGCGTAGGACGCCGTGTTGGTGAGGGCTTCATGTGCTGGTTGGGGATCTTGATGCCGGTGGGGTAGGCGGTGGTGTCGAGGTCGGCGTGGACGGTCAGTCCGGTGGCGGTGGTGGTCGCGGCGATGGTCTGGAGGACGACTTCGTGGCTGGTCAGCGGCCTGCCGCGCCAGTTCATGGAGATGAACGAGAACAGCCGGTGCTCGACCTTGTTCCACTTGCTGGTGCCCGGTGGCAGGCGGGTGACGGTGATGGTCAGCCCGGTGCGGGCGGCCAGGGCGGCCAACTCGGTCTTCCACTGCCGGGTCCGGTAGCCGTTGGAGCCGCCGCCGTCGGCGGTGATCAGCAGCCGGGTGGCGTCGGGGTAGCCGGCCCGGCCGACCTGGTCACCAGCTGACGATGGTGGCCACGGCGAACGCGGCGGTGTCGTGGTCGGTGCCCACGCCGACCCAGCCGGTGTTCGCGGTCACGTCGTAGACCCCGTACGGGGTGACCTTGCCGGCCTCGGGGTCGATGAAGTCATACACGTTGACTTGCTCGGGCTGCCCGGCAGGCATCCATTCCCGACCGGCGTTTTTGTACGGCCCGATCAGCTCCTTTTCTTCGCGTCCACGCTGATCACCGGCTGGCCGTCGCCCTGGTGGTCGCGGACGGCGTCGTTGATGTACCGGAACTGGCCGTCCCGGTCGGGATGTTGACGTCCTTCGGCGGTCTTGACGTTGGCCTGCAGACTGTAGCCCGCCTGCTTCAACAGCCGCCAGACGACCTTGTCCGTAAGCCGGAACCCTTTGTTCTGCAACGCTGTCGTCAGCTCACGCAGCGACTTCGTCGTCCACCGCAGCGGCGAGGTGGGATCCCCGCGGGTGGCCGGATCCACCAGATCGTCCAGCGCCAGCTCCAGACCCGGCTGATGCTCCTCGGACCGCTTGCGCCCGCCCCCAGGCCTGCGTGAACGCCCCGGCAGGACAATCTCGGAACCGTCCAACTCGCCACGGCCACGGCGCACGGTATCGGCCGCCACACCCAGCGCCGCCGCCACCCGCTCTGCGCCGCCGGAACCCAACTCCCGAGCCTCCGACCCCAGCCACAACCGACGCTGCCGCTCGTTCAGATGCGGGCGCAGCACCTCCCACCGCCGGGCCAGCGATCCGCACCGCATCCACCGCCACGTCCATAGCACACGAAGGCTATGGATAGGTCCGGACTCGTCCTCTGCGCACTCCAACGACCCCGCCGACGGCGGCGATGACGACCGCCGCCAGCCCGGCCCACAGCACCCATGACGGACCGTCGTCGGCGGTGCTGGAGGCGGCAGTCGGCTGCCCCGAGCCCCCACCACCGCCGGGCTGGTTGCCGCCGGGCTGGTGGTGGGGGGCCGGCCCCCGCGTTGGGCTGGCCGGCATACTGCGGCGCACCGACGGTCTGTTCCTTGACTGTGAACCGCAGCCGCCGAGCTGGGTGGTCGGGTCGGAGTCGTCGAGATACCCGGACTCCTCCGGGCTTCCCACCGCACGCGGCGGCAGCGCGCGGTCCGGTCCGAGCACGTGCGTCTGCAGTCGGACTAAGGCGGGAGCGTCCGAGGTGCCGGACATCGGAGCGTCGATCGTCGCGACGAGTTGCTGGCCGAAGTCCACCCGCGCCCGGTAGAACACCTGCTCGCCAGGGAGCAACGTCTCCGCGTACTACCCAGGGTCACCGTCGCCGCGTCGTCGAAGGGGCCCCCGCCGGCGATGGGCGCCACCCGGTCGGAGTCCGGGGCCAGCCCCGGCGCCCCGCGTCGGCCGGTCGGCTCGGCAAGGGTCGATCGAGTCAGCAGCGGCGGTTCCTCCATGACGAGCAGCTGCACGGCTACCGGCGCAGCGGTGCCCTGGGTCCGCTGGACCGTGGCCAGCAGCCGCGGGGAACGTTGGCACTCCTCGCTTGTCCCGCCGACCGGCCCGCCATATACCCGCGCGGTCGCAGTGAGGACTTCGTTCGGGTACTCGAGCACCTCCAGCCGGTGCGGGGTCTCCAGGGCGCACGACGCTCCGCTCGGGGTCAGCAGCTCGACGATAAACCGTTGGCTGTTCCAGTCCTGGACGTCGGACACGGGCCGGGCAGAGAGGTTGAACCGGATGGTCGAGCCGGGCTGACGGTCAATCGCGAAGTACTTTTTCGGCGCTGCGAGCTGGGTGTGTCCAGGTAGGCGCCAGGGGCGAGCACGGGGGCGGCTTGGCTGTCGAGGGAACCGGTGACCCGTTTGCCCGAAGCGGTGAAGCCACGCAAGGAGCGCTGGCTGAGCTTGGTCAGGCTGGCGGTGAGCGCCTTGGCATCCGCGGCGTCGAAGTAGGAGCCGTGCCCGGACTCGGCTATGCACTGCAGCTGGCGGCGAGCGGCCGGGTTGACGGAGAATCCCACCGCGTCGACCTGCAGGTCCACCCCGGAGCCGATGACCGACTGCACCTGCGGACACGGGTCCGGCACGCAGGTTTCCTCGCCGTCCGACACAAGGTTCAGCGAGCGCTTCCCGGTCGTGCCGAGGTCGCTGACCGCCCGCGTGAGCGCACCCGCGATGGGAGTGGCACCCATGGCGTCGAAGCCGGCGATGGCAGCCTTGAGGCCGGTCCGGTCCAAAGACGCGATCGGCGCGACCAGCTGGGTGTCGGCGCACGCTTCAGGTGAGGTCGAGCTGCCGCCAACCGTTGCGCCGTAGACCCGCAGCCCCACCTGGGTGCCGTCCGGGAGCGTGTCGACGACGGCGCCCTGCGACCGCTTCGCCGCCTCCAGCGTGGACCCGCCGCCCGGGTCGGGGCTCTTCATCGACCCGGACGCGTCGAGCACCAGCAGCAGCTTGGCCGCGCCGGATTCCTCGGCGGCGGCCGAGGACACCGGGCCGGCGGCCCCGCTGGCCGCGACCAGCAGGACCACGAGGAGGGCAACCATGCGAGCGAGCAGTCGGCGCCGAGGCGGGAAGGTGATCACGATGCCCCCTTGGGGTTGGTTAGCAATTGCAGACATGGTCTTTGCGATCGCAAACAGCAACCCCTGGCCGATCGAGCCTAGGGTGCCGTTATGGGCATTCCTGGTGGCATCCCGACCGTCGACCTTCGCGCCGCGGCGCAGCCGGTGGCCATCCCGCAGCTTGGCTTCGGGGTGTGGCGAATCCCCGACGAGCAGGTCGAGGCGGCGGTGGGCACGGCGCTCGAGGTCGGCTATCGACACCTCGACACGGCGCGGCTCTACCACAACGAAGGCGGCGTCGGCCGCGCCCTCGCCGCAGCAGGTATGCCGGGTGGCTCGGGCGCCGAGGACCGCTCGGTGTTCGTCACGACCAAGCTGTGGAACACCGACCACCGCAACGTCCGTCCGGCGTTCGAGGCCTCCCTCCGGCGCCTGGGCCTGGACGTGCTGGACCTGTACCTCATCCACTGGCCGGCGCCCAAGGGGCTGGCCTACGTCGATGCCTGGCGCGAGATGCTCGCGCTGCGTGACCAAGCACGGGTCCGGGCCGTTGGCGTGTGCAACTTCCACATCTCCCATCTCGAGACGCTGTCCGAGCGGACCGGGGAGCGCCCGGCCATCAACCAGGTCGAGCTGCATCCCTACCTGCAGCAGCGCGAGCTACGGGCCTTCCACGCCGAGCACGGCATCGTGACCGAGTCGTGGAGCCCGCTCGCGTCCGGCCGCGAGGTCCTGCACGACCCGGTCATCCGCGAGGTGGCCGCCAAGCACGGAGTCTCACCGGCTCAGGCGATCATCCGCTGGCACCTGGACATCGGGTGTGTTGTCATCCCGAAGTCGGTCACACCGGCGCGGATCCGGGAGAACTTCGACGTCATGGGCTTCCGGCTGGACGAGGGTGACCTGGCCGCCTTCGCCGGCCTCGACCGGGGCCTGCGCACGGGACCGAACCCCGACCGGTTCACGAGCGGGGCGGTGGCCTGAGCCGGTCGTCGGCGGGCCGGCGGCGGCTATGCGCCTGGGGGAAACCGACGCCGTCGCAGCGCGAGCACCGTAGCCGCGCCGGCGCCGATGCCCACCAGGACGAGACTGCCGACGACCCACCCGAGGCCAGGACCCGACGAGTCGCTGCTGGCCGTCGCTCGCGCGCGATCGGTGCCAGCCGCCCTGGCCTCTGTGCTCGACCCGATGCTCGACCCGGTGCTCGACCCACTGTCATACACCCACTGGCCATTGGGTTCGCCGCTTACCGCGATCCGCAGACGGACCGTGACGGGGTCGCCTTGTCGGTGTTCAGGACGGGCGCCGCTGACACGCTCACGTAGTAGTAGCCGGCGATCGAGGCGTCCCGGCGAGACGTGGCTTCGATGTGGCCGTCCGTGTACTACAGCCGCACCTATTTACGCGTATGTGGGCGTGTCGCCTGTGTGAGACTGGGATTCACCGGCATGGTGCTTGTGTGACTGGTGAGGTGGATGTGGCTGAGGTCCAGGCGTGGGCGGCGGGGCTGGAGGAGGTCCACGCCCGAATCGCACCACGGTTCGCGCGCTTGGAACCACGCGAG
Source organism: uncultured Actinomycetota bacterium (assembly GCA_963724925.1). Classification (GTDB taxonomy): domain Bacteria; phylum Actinomycetota; class Actinomycetes; order Actinomycetales; family Dermatophilaceae; genus Phosphoribacter. The sequence goes on from CAVRXF010000029.1 coordinate 215,263, forward strand.
CGGGTGCTGGCCTATGTGCGCGGGCTGCTGGCGCCGCTGAGCGCAAGAACTCCTGGACGTTGGCGGAGCGGGCCGGGGAGGCCAGCCCGGATGGTATGCAGCGGTTGTTGATGAGCGCGGACTGGGATGCCGATGCGGTGCGTGATGATGTGCGCGGCTATGTGGTCGAGCATCTGGGGGACCGCGCGGGTGTGCTGGTGGTCGATGAGACCGGGTTCGTGAAGAAGGGCACCAAGTCCGCGGGGGTTGCTCGGCAGTATTCGGGGACCGCTGGGCGGATCGAGAACTGTCAGATCGGGGTGTTCCTGGGCGACCCCACCGGCGCCGGCAGGACGTTCCTGGACCGCGAGCTGTACCTGCCCCAGGCCTGGACCGAGGACCGCGAGCGGTGCCGAGAGGCCGGGGTGGGCCAGGATGTCGAGTTCGCGACCAAGCCTGAGCTGGCGATGCGGATGATCGCCCGGGCGCTGGAGGCCGGGGTGCTGGCCGGCTGGGTCACCGGCGACGAGGTCTACTCACATGTCAAGCTGCGGATGATGCTCGAAGAACGCCTAATGCCTTATGTGCTCGCGGTTGCGGTCAACCAGCGCGTGATCGCCACCGTGGCCGGCAGGATCGCTCAGCTGCGTGCCGATGAGCTGGCGGCGATGCTGCCCGGGCAGGCCTGGAAGAACATCTTCGCCGGGGACGGCGCCAAGGGCCCGCGGGTCTACCACTGGGCCAGGGCAGCGATCCGCCCGCTGCAGGACAGCGCCAGCTACTGGCTGCTGGTGCGGCGCAGCCTGACCGATCCCACCGACCGGGCCTACTACCTGTGCTACGGCCCGCAACACACCCCACTGCGAGAACTGGTCCGGGTGGCCGGCGCCCGCTGGGCCATCGAGGAGACCTTCCAAACCGCTAAAGGCCAAGTCGGGCTCGACCAGTACCAGGTCCGCCGCTACGACAGCTGGTACCGACACATCACCCTGGCCATGTTCGCGCACGCCTTCTTCACCGTCACCACCGCCCACGCCAGCCAAGCAGCCGACCCAAAAAGGGGGCGCCCGGCAGCGTCGAAGACCTCATCCCACTGACCCTGCCCGAGGTCCGAGGCCTACTCGCCCACCTCATCTGGAACCAGCCACCCGACGCCACGTCGGTGCTGCACTGGTCACATTGGCGACGTCGCCACCAAGCCCGCGCCCGACGCTGTCACTACACAGCCCGAGGAGTCCCACCATAAATGCGGCTGTAGTATTAGGTGCATGCTGGCACGGGAACGGGCGGGGCCTCGGAGCGCTCGGCGACTCCTTTCTTGGCCCGCTCGTTCCTGCGCGGAACGCGACTGGGGGTGACCTGGCGGCGGGCGGCGCGCACGGTGGCCGGGATGGTGTAGCGCTCAGCGGTGATCTCGCGGCCTTGCTGCTCGGTGATGACCGTGCCGTCGGTGTCGCGCAGCTGGTAGGGCTGGTCGGGGCGCAGGCAGGTCGCGATGCGGGTCAGGAGCACGGCGGCCACGGTGCACAGCGCGGAGTTGTGGTGCTTGCCGGCCCCGGTGATCAGCCGGTGGTAGCGAGCGGCCAGGGTCGGGTCGATCCGGCGGGCGTGGTCGGCTGCCAGGAACAGCGCTTCGCGTAGGCAGGCGTCGCCGGCCTTGGTCGGGCCGCCGGCGCGGGCGGCCTTGCCGGAGGAGTCTTGGTGGGGCACCAGGCCGGCGAAGGAGCGCACCGCGGCGAGGTTGGTGAACCGGGTGGCGTCGCCGAGCCGGCCGGTGATCTGCGGGGCGCCGACCTGGCCGACGCCGGGAACGGAGCGGACGATCCCCTTCGGGTCGACCTGCTCGTAGGCCTTGGCGATTCGCTTGTCCAGCAGCTTGATCTCCTCGCTGACGGCGAGCGCCAACCGGGCCTCGACGGCGATGTCGGCGGCGAGGGAGTCGAAGTCGATCCCGTCGAGCCCCCACAGCCGCAAGGTCGCGTCGGCGGCGTCGATGACCGCGGCGGCCCGCTCGTGGTTCCACGCGCCGCGGCTGGAGCGGCGGAAGAAGTCCGCCAGCCGGGTGCGGCCGAGCCGTTTGACGGTGCGCGGGTCGCCGTAGCGGGCCAGGAACCGCAACGCGGTCAGCGACATGTCGCTGCCGATCGCGGCGACCCAGGCCGGTCCGAGGATCTCCAGCAGCGCGTCCAGCCGGGCCATCGAGGTGGTCCGCCGGTGCACCAGCCCGGAGCGGACCTTCACCGCCCGCTTGAGCGCCTCGCCTGGACCGAGGGTGTCCTCACGGTGCAGCCCGTCGGGGTGCAGCAGCGGCAGCCGGGCCAGCACCTTGGAGTCCAGCCGGTCGGTCTTGGCGTGCTTGTTGTAGTAGGCCCGCAGGTCGGCGGACTGCTCCGCGGGGATCATCACCACGGTCGCGCCGTGGCGGCGGAACCACGCCGCCAGCGCCACCCAGGCGTTGCGGGTCGGTTCCATCACCACCATCACCTCGGTGGCGTCGGTGGGCAGCTTGCGCCACAGCGCGTCGAGCTCGTCGGGGTCGGTGCCGAACCGATGACCGACCCACAGCATCACGCCGTGCTCATCGGCGCACGACGCCTGGTGGGCGGCGCGGCACGCCACGTCGATCCCCAGCCGGATCTTCATGAGCTCTCCCTTGCTCGTGGGGCCGGTGCCGGGGCACCAGGAGGACCGCACCGCAAGAAGCGCATCGCCACGGACATTCGCTATCAGGGATCCGGACTCGAGCAGGTGGCCGGTCACCGGGTTCTCAACAGGGCGCGCGTCCTCGAGTGCGGGGCCCGACCACCGCCGCGATCAACAGGCAAGGAGTCAAACGATCTGCCCCAATCGGAACACCAGCCGCGGGGGTCGGGCTCCCGGCATCACGCAGTATGAATGTCTTGGCATCCCGGTTGCGGTACAGCACGGTCGGGGTGTAGCTGCCGAACAGCGCCGTGGTGTTGATCTGGTCCAGCGCGTCTTGGTCATGCGGGTCGCCCAACGCTCGGCTGAACCGGGCGCGGTCAGGGCCGTACACCGCGCTCCGAAGATGCAGGTAGGCAGGACTGGGTGCAGTGCCCGGGACGGGCGCGTCGACGGTCGCCACGAGTTGCTGGCCGAAGTCCAGCCGCACTCGGTAGAACACCTGTTCGCCCGGCAGGAGCGTGTCGGAGTAGGTGCCCGCGCCCAGCGTCGTCGCATCGTCGAAGGAGCCGCCGCCGACGACCGGTGTCACCGACGTGGTCGCAGGCGCCAGGGCCGGATCGGGCTGTTGGACCGGCGCCGGCAAGCCCGACACGTCTGCTACCGCAGGCTCTTCCATGACTAGGAGCCGGACCGGGACGGGGGCGGACGTGCCCTTGGTGCCCTCCACCGACGCGATCTGCCGGGCCGCGGACTCGCACGCGGTGGGTTTCTTGCCCGGATCGGCGGCGCCCGCCACCCGAACCACGCCGGTCATGACTTCGTTGGGGTAGTCGACTGCCTCGAACCGAAAGACGCTCTCTTGTTCGCACGACCGTGCTGAGGGTGTCTGCAACGCGATGCTGAACTGCTGGGTGTTCCAGTCCGCCGCGTCCCGCACCGGCCGAGCCGCCAAGCTGAACCGGATCGTCGAGCCGGGCGTCCGGTCGATTGCGTAGTACTTCTTGGCGGCACCCAGCTGCGTCGTCGACGTAGGTGCCCGGCGTCAGCACCGGGGCCGCCTCGATGGCGGCGGCGCCAGTGACCGGTGTGCCGGAAAAGGGTGAACGCACGCACGGCACGCTGGCTGAGCTTGTTCAGGGTCGTCGCAAGCTCGGACGCGTTCCCGGCGTCGTAGTACGAGCCCCGCCCGGGCTCCGCGATGCACTGCAACTGCTGGCGAGCCGTCGGGTTGACGTTGAAGCCGACGGTGTCGACCTGCAGGTCGACACCGGCTCCGATGACGGCCTTGATCTGCGGGCTGGGGTCGGGCACGCAGGTCTTCTCCCCGTCCGAGTCGAGGATGAGGTTGCGCTTGCCGGTAGTACCCAGGTCGCGAGGCCCGCCTGAAGCGACTGTGCAATGGGGGTGGCGCCAAAGGGTCGAAGATCGCCGCCTTGAGTCGAGCCCGGTGGAGGAACCGATCGGCGCGACCAGTTGGGTGTCGGCGCATGCCTCGGGCGAGATCGAGCCGCCGCCGACCGTGGCGCCGTAGACCCGCAGCCCGACCTGGGCGTCATCTGGAGTGTCATTGCGAATGCAAACATAGCCTTTGCGATCGCGAACATCAACCCCGCTCAGCCTTCGTGCTTGCGCCGCTCTCGCTCGACGGCATACACGACGGCGACCAGCGCGACGAGCGCCGATCCGAGCCAGATGAGTAGGGTAACCGGCTCGAAGCTGGCAAACGGGTTGTTCGACGCGCCAGCAGTGGGGGTCGGCGTCGGCGTCTGCCCATGGGCCGAGGCCGCCCAAGACACATCGGCCAGGATGCCCAACAGGACGGCCAGGGCCACACGAACGAGTCGGCGAGCAGCCATACGGTTCCTTCGTGGGGGGCGGTGTGTCGGGCAACAGACTATGTGGTCGGCTCGCCGAGCCCCGGGTCCATACAGTAAGGATCGATGTCACCCGGGATGAGCCAGTGAGCGAGCAGAGCCTCAGCGCCGCGCGCGAACTACAACGCGAACTGTACGGGCAGCCTCTCGGAGAGCTTGTGCACCAGCTCACGGCGGCGCTGCGGATCACCCAGGGCCGGCTGGCGGGGGTCTTGGGCATGTCCGCGCCGATGCTGTCGCAGCTCGCCTCGGGGCAGCGGGTCAAGTTTGGCAACCCCGCTGTGGTCGGCCGGCTCCAGGGGCTGATCGACCTCGCCGCGCGGGCCGACGCGCTCACACCTGACCAGCTCGAGCGGGCGCTGACCGACATCCGGGGCAGCACGACCACGCTCACCCAGCCACGCCGCACTGCGGGGCTACAGCTTCGCGACATCGCGTCGAGCGAGGAGCTGCGGGAGGCCGCCGCCGCGCTGCAGCAGCGGTGGCCGCGGCTCGCCGAGGTGTTCCGCGAGGCCGCCAGTGGGTGAGGTCCTCGCGGGGCGGTACGAGCTGGTCGACCTGCTCGGGACTGGTGGCATGGGCGCCGTCTGGCGGGCTTGGGACCGGCGTACCCAGACCTACGTCGCAGCCAAGGTGCTCCAGCAGCGGGACTCGGCCAGCCTGCTGCGGTTCATCCGGGAGCAGGCGGTTCGCATCGAGGACCCGCACGTGGTGAAGCCGCTCGGCTGGGCGGGCGAGGACGACCGGGTGCTGTTCACCATGCCGCTGGTGCGCGGCGGTTCGGTTGCGACGCTGCGTGGGGACTCCGGCCCACTGCCGCAGCCGTGGGTCGGTGAGCTAATGAGCCAGCTGCTGGCCGCGCTCGCGGCCGTGCATCACGCGGGCGTCGTGCACCGCGATGTCAAGCCCGGCAACCTGCTGCTCGACCCGACCGGGACGGCGCGACCGTTCCTGCGGCTGAGCGACTTCGGCATCGCCCTTCCGTTGGCCGGACCTCGGCTCACCCGTACGGACGTCGTCATCGCACCGTCCGGGTACCTATCTCCCGAGGTCGCCCAAGGCGCTGACCCGACGCCTACTCAGGACCTGTATGCCGCTGGGCGAGTCGGGATCACCATGATCACCGGGGTGGACGCCGGCCGCGTCGACTGGGCCGTCGGTGTCGACCCTGCCCTGGTCGCGCTGATCGAGCGGCTTACGGAGGCCGACCCGCGGAACCGACCGGCCGACGGCTCGGCGGCGCTCGCCTTGGCCGAGTCGCTGGGGCTGCCCGCGTGGGTGGAGGAGACGACGGGGTGGAGGTCTTCGAGCACGTCTCGGCCCTGCCTGCCGCCCCGGTCGGTCCCGCGGCGTCCCGAACCGTCGGGCAGGGGCCAGCAGCGCCACCCCCGCCGACCCCAGGGGTGGGCGTGCCAACCGTCCCCGCGCCAGCCGCGACGCCATGGCCGGCCCAGCAACCGGCCCCTGTCCTACCAGCCGGGTCGGCTGGCGCTCAGCGCGTCCTGGTCGGGACGGCGGTGCTGGTCGGCACCGTCGGTCTGGTCATCCTCATGGTCTGGCGACCCTGGTCAACACCGACGCCGCTGCCCCCCACGCCGACCGCCTCCGCGTCACCAGGCTCGGAGGCTGAGGTCACGACGCCCGGCACGCCACTGGCTGACACGTCACTGCCGGTCGCCCCGCCGACCGGCAGTAACTACGCAGGCGACGAGTGCTCCTTCGCCGACGTCGGCGTGCGGGAGAGCACCCCGACGGCGCGCCGATCACCTGCGAGCGCCAAGCCGACGGGACCTACCGTTGGGTCGCGGCCGATCGACCATTGCCCGATCGACCATTGCCCGATCGACCATTGCGCAGCGCGGCCAGCTCGGCCTGGCAGCGGTCCTCGAAGGTGCCCAGCTCGGCCAGTGCCTCCTGCAGGTCGCGGCGGCGTTGTTCGAGGTCGGCTCGACGCTCGTCGATCTGGCTCAGCACGTACTCGAGCTGGCTGGCCTTGCCGCGCGGGGCGTCGTAGAGCTCGATGATGGTGCGAATCTGCTCCAGCGGAAAGCCAAGCCGCTTGCCGCGCACGATGAGACCCAGCCGGGTGCGGTCCCGGCGGTGGTAGACCCGCTGGGTGCCCCGCCGCTCGCGGGGCGATCAGGCCCAGCTCTTCGTAGTGGCGCACCGTCCGGTGGGTGACGCCGAACTCGTCGGCGATCTGGGCGATCGTCCAGGTCTGCGGACTTGTCACAACGCCCAGCATGCTTTACCTTTACGTAAACGTCAAGTTAAGCTCGGACGGCAGACCGCCACCGGGCCGCATAGGCAGAAGGGCGGACGACGATGTTCGAGCTGAGCAAGGACCACGAGGACTTCCGGCTGTCGTACGCGAGTTCGCGCAGCGTGAGGTGGCACCGCACATCGCCGAGTGGGACCGCGCGGCCCGCTTCCCGACCCACCTGGTGCCCATGATGGGCGACCTGGGCCTGTTCGGGCTGGTCGTCCCCCATGAGTACGGCGGAACCGCCAGAGGGGCCGACGAGGACTCCGGCGGGGACTTCACCATGCTCTGCGTCGCCATCGAGGAGCTCGGCCGGGTCGACCAGTCGATCGGCATCACCCTGTCGGCCGGGGTGGGCCTGGGCATCAACCCGATCCTCACCTACGGGACCGACGCGCAGAAGCAGCGTGGCTTCCCGACCTCGTCTCGGGCCGCGCGCTCGCCGGGTTCGGCCTGACCGAGCCGGAGGCGGGCTCGGACGCCGGTGCTACCCGCACCAAGGCGGTGCTGGACGGCGACGAGTGGGTCGTCAACGGCGCCAAGGCGTTCATCACCAACTCCGGCACCGAGATCACGTCCGTGGTCACCGTCACCGCCCGCACCGGGGTCGACGCTCGACGGCCGGGCCGAGATCAGCGCGATCATGGTCCCCGCGGGCACGCCGGGTTTCCCCGTCGAGCCGGCCTACCGCAAGCTGGGCTGGCACGTCTCCGACACCCACGGGCTGTCCTTCCAGAACTGCCGCGTGCCGGCTGGGAACCTGCTCGGCGAGCGCGGTGAGGGCTTCCAGCAGTTCCTCAAGACGCTCGACGACGGCCGGATCGCGATCAGCGCCCTCGCGGTGGGCTGCGCTCAGGCCATGCTGGAGCAGTGCCACGGCATACGCGAAGCAACGCCTGGCCTTCGGCCGACCGATCGGGACCAACCAGGGCGTGGCGTTCCAGGTGGCCGACCTCGCCGTCTCGGTCGAAGCCGCCCGTCAGCTCACCTACAAGGCCGCCTGGCTCAAGGACGAGCTGCACGCCGGCCGGCGTTCGGTCCGGGAGGTCAAGCACGCCGCCGCGATCGCCAAGCTGTACTCCAGCGAGGCGGCCGTGACCGCGACCCGGGTGGCGGCCCAGATCTTCGGGGCCAACGGCTTCATGGAGGAGTTCCCGGTCGCCCGCTTCTACCGGGACGCGAAGGTCCTCGAGATCGGCGAGGGCACCTCCGAGGTGCAGCGCATGCTCATCGCCCGCGGCCTGGGCCTACCCGCGTGAGGCAGTGATGGCTGGCGACGCTCCCTTCGCAGGGCCGACGCCGGGCGGCGACCCGCGGGTCGACGACGTCCGAGCGCGGCTCAACACGGCATACCGGGCCTCCGAGCACCGCTGACCGAGGAGGCGGCTGCCAAGCTGGACAAGCAGGGCAAGCTCTACGTGCGCGAGCGGATCGCCCTTCTGGTCGACGAGGCCAGCTTCGTCGAGGACGGGCGCTACGCCAACGCGCTCGCCGGGGACTGCCCGCCGACGGTGTCGTAACCGGCCGTGGCACCGTCGACGGCCGGCCGGTCGATCGTCATCGCCAACGACCCGACCGTCAAGGCCGGCTCGTGGGGGGCCCGCACGGTCGAGAAGATCGTTCGGGCCACCGAGATGGCGCTGCGCGAGGAGCTGCCGGTCTTCTGGTTCGTCGACTCGGCCGGCGCCCGGATCACCGACCAGGTCGAGATGTTCCCCGGGCGGCGGGGGGCTGGGCGGATCTTCCACAACCAGGTCGCGCTGTCCGGGCAGGGTGCCGCAGGTGTGCTGCCTGTTCGGGCCGTCGGCGGCCGGCGGCGCCTACATTCCCAGCTTCTGCGACATCGTCATCATGGTCGAGGGCAACGCCTCGATGTACCTGGGCAGCCCACGCATGGCCGAGATGGTCGTCGGCGAGAAGGTGTCGCTCGAGGAGATGGGCGGGGCGCGGATGCACTGCACCGTCTCCGGCGTCGGCGACCTGCTCGCCGCACGACGACGCCGAGGCCATCGAGCTGGCCCGGCACTACCTGTCCTACCTGCCGGGATCGTGGCGCGAGCACCCGCCGGTCTACCAGCCGGAGCCGCCCGCCGTGGCGCTCACCCGGCATACCGTGCCCGAGCGCGAGTCGCAGCCGTTCGACATCCACGAGGTCATCGACGGGCTCGTCGACGCGGCTCGTTCTTCGAGATCAAGCCGTTGTATGCCGGTGAGCTCGTCGTCGGGTTCGGCCGGATGGCGGGGGAGACGCGTCGGCATCGTCGCCAACAACTCGGCCGTCAAGCGGCGGGGTGCTGTTCAGCGACAGCGCCGACAAGGCGGCCCGCTTCATCTGGCTGTGCGACGCGTTCTCGGTGCCGCTGGTCTACCTCGCCGACGTGCCCGGGTTCATGATCGGCTCCGAGGTCGAGCGCGGCGGCATCATCCGGCACGGCGCCAAGATGGTGTCGGCCGTGTCGGAGGCGACCGTGCCGCAGTTCTGCGTGGTGGTGCGCAAGGCCTACGGCGCCGGGCTCTACGCGATGGGCGGGCCCGGGCTTCTGCCCGACGCCACGCTCGCCCTGCCGACCGCCAAGATCGCGGTCATGGGGCCGGAGGCCGCGGTCAACGCGGTCTACGCCAACAAGATCGCCGCGGTCGAGCAGCAGCAGGGCGAGGCCGCCCGCGACGCCTTCGTCGCGGCGCGCCGGGCCGAGTACGAGCAGGACGTCGACCTCGAGCGGCTGGCCGCCGACCTGGTCATCGACGGGGTCATCGAGGCGGACCAGCTGCGCGACGAGCTGCTGCGCCGGCTTCGCTACGCCGCCCACCGCGACCGGCACTTCAGCGACAAGCGCCGCTCGGTGCCGCCGGTCTAGCCCGAGCACCTCTCGTGGCAGAGGCATCGCCGAAAGGAGCGGAGGTGCGACGCTGTGGCGTCGTTGCCGCTCCTTTGCGGCGGATCGCAGGGGCGAGGAGCCGTTCAGCGCTGGTGAAGCGGTGACGATGTCGAACCAGCCGACCCCGATGTCGGCAAGCAGCTCGCGCAGCAGCGGCAAAGAGAGCCCTACGACGTTGTGGTGGTCGCCCTCGATGGCGCTGACGAAGGCCCCGCCCAGGCCGTCGATGGTGAAGGCGCCGGCCACCCGCAAGGGCTCGCCGGTGCGACGTAGGCGTCGATCTCCTCGTCGGACAGGTCGGCGAAGTACACCGTCGTCGAGGCGGTCGCATCCAACGTGGCGCTGCTGCCGCCCTCCTTCACCGACGCTCGTCGACGAGCCAGTGGCCGGTGTGCAGCTGGCCGCTGCGTCCCCGCATCGCCGCGCCAGCGGAGCACGGCCTCCCGAGCGTCCTCGGGCTTGCCGTGCACCTGTCCGTCCAGCTCGAGGACCGAGTCGCAGCCGAGGACGACGTGCCCGAAGCCCTCGCCGTACGCCACCGCCTCGGCCTTGGCCCGGGCCAGCAGCAGGGCCATGTGGGCTGGCTCGAGCGGGCCGTACCGGTCGATGGCGGCCGCGACGACCATGTCCTCGTCGACGTCGCTGACGACGACAGCAGCCTCCACCCCCGCGTGCTGCAGCGTCGACAGGCGGGCGGGGGAGGCCGAGGCCAGCACGAGCCGCACTGCGGGTGTCGACATCTCGGAAGACTACGCCAATCCGGCTGTGCGGCACGCCGACCGTGACGCGCAGTCGGCCGAAGGTGTCGGGCTGACCGAGGGTCATCCGAGCAGCTGATGCGGGTAGCACCAGCGCCAGGCCTCACCCGGCTCGAAGCTGCGGATCACCGGGTGTCCGGTCGACGCGTTGTGCGCGGTGGCATGGCGGTTCGGGGACGAGTCGCAGCAGCCGACTTCGCCGCACGTCAGGCACAGCCGCAGATGTACCCAGGCCGAGCCTTCCTCGAGGCACGCGCCGCAGCCGTGCGGGGTCTGCGGCCGAACGCACGTGGGGGCCGCGCGAAGGTCTGGGCAGTCGCCGCGGACCGTCTCGGGAGTCGTCACGATGCGCTCCTGCTCTTCGCGGCGGCGTTCCCCGGTCGTCGCGAGGATGGACTCCTCGACGTCGAGGGTGGCCAGGACCTCGGAAGCACCTCGTGGTCGATCGTGTTCTCGTCGCGCAGCGCCAGCACCTCAGCCCGTTCGGCGGTGAGCATGGCCTGGCGCAGCCGACGGTAGGTCTCGCTCGGAGTTGGTTCGTCGGGACGCACCGCGCCGAGCCGCTCCCAGACACCGTCCGTGCGGCGCTGTGCCTGCACACGCAAGGTGGCGATCACTCGGGGGAGTCGGACGCGCCCGCCACCCGGTCCAGCTCGTCGCGTCCCGCGTCGACGGCGCGCTGCATGACCGACGCGGTCTGCAGGACGTCCTCGCGGGGGTCCGGACCGTGGATGTCCAACCGCCGGGCCACCCAGGGCAGGGTGAAGCCCTGGATGACGAGCGTTCCGATCGTGACGACGAGGGCCAGAAGCACAGGACGCTGCGCTGCGGGGCATCCGCCGGGATGGTGAACGCCGCCGCGAGGGTCACGACCCCACGCATCCCGGCCCACGACACGACCGCCCCGGCCTTGAGCCGGTCGCGAACTCGGCCGCCCGCGCGCCGGTCGAGCGCCTTGAGCGGGACAATGAACAGCGGACGAACCGCCATGACAGTGCCCAGGACCGCGACCGCAACGAGCGTGAACGCGCGCCAGTCCGCCGTGGCCGAGGCGTTCTCGACGATGCCCTTGGCCTGCAGCCCGATGAGCAGAAACACGGCGTTCTCCAGGAGGAACTCGAACGGTGTTCCAGTTGATCCGTTCGGACATCCGCGACAGGGCGGTCTGCGCCACTGGCGCGGTATGGCCAAGCAGCACGCCCGCGACGACGACGGCCAGCACGCCCGAGCAGTGCGCCGCCTCGGCAGGCAGGTAGGCCAGCCACGGCACCATGAAGCCGAGCGCCGTATCGGTCGTGGTGTCCCTGACGCGACGCCGCACGACGTTGACCAGCTTGGCCACGACGATGCCGACGAGACCCCGCCGCCGGCCGCCCAGACGAACTGCAGGGTGACCTGCCCCAGCGTCACCGCGGCCCCCATCGCGAGCAGGCCCATGCGCACGATCACCAGGGCCGTCGCGTCGTTGAACAGCGACTCACCCTCCAGGACGGTGACGATGCGTCGTGGCAGGCCGATCCGTCGAGCGATCGCCGTTGCCGCGACGGCATCCGGCGGGGCAACGACTCCGCCGAAGGCAATGGCCAGCGCCAACGGCAGACCGAGCAGCTGCCAGACCACCAGCCCGACGGCAACTGCGGTGACGATGACGAGGGCCACCGACAGCAGGCCGATATTGCGTCGGTTCGTGCCGAGTTCGAGCAGCGAGGTTCGGATCGCGGCGCCGTAGAGCAGGGGTGGGAGCAGGCCGAGCAGGATGACCTCCGGTTCGACCTCGACGGGCGGCAGCGCAGGGATGAAGCTGGCGGCGACCCCGGTGACGGTGAGCAGCAACGGAGCCGAGAATTCCCAGCGCCGCGCCAGAGCGGCGATGGCGACACCTGCTGCGGTAAGCGCGAGCAGCGCGACGGCGGCGTTCATGTGGGGGCGATGCGACCCGGCATACCGAGGCTTCGGCTCAGCTCAGCTCGCCGAGCGCCGCGGCCCGCAGCGTGTCGAGGCCGACGCCGCCGATGTCCAGAGCTCCGCCGGTGGAAGGACTTGAGGTCGAAGGCGTCGCCCTCGCGCGCCTTGCTCTCCTCGCGAAGGGCCAGCCACAGTCGCTCGCCGATCTTGTAGCTGGGTGCCTGGCCGGGCCAGCCGAGGTAGCGGTCGAGCTCGAAGCGCAGCCGCGGCTCGGTCTCGTTGGGGGTGTTCGCGCTGAGGAACCGCCAGGCCTTGTCGTAGGTCCACTCGCCGCCACCGACCTGCTGGGGTGCCTCGAACCCGCAGTGCACGCCGATGTCGACGACGACCCTTGCGGCGCGCAGCGACTGCCCGCAGAGCCACCCCATCCGGTCTCCGGGGTCCTCCATGTAGCCGAGCTCGGCCATGAGCCGCTCCGCATACAAGGCCCAGCCCTCGCCGTGGCCGGACGTCCACGCCGAGAGACGACGCCATCGGTTGAGCAGGTTGGACCGGTATGCCGTCTGGGCCAGCTGCAGGTGGTGGCCCGGGACGCCCTCGTGGTAGACGGTCGTCAGCTCGCTCCACGTGCGGAAGTCGGTGACGCCCTTGTTGACCGACCACCACATCCGGCCCGGGCGGCTGAAGTCCTCGGATGGGCCGGTGTAGTAGATGCCGCCGGTCTGGGTTGGTGCGATGAGGCACTCGATGGTGCGGACCGGCTCGGGGATGTCGAAATGGACGTTGGCGAGGTCGGCGATCACCTGGTCGGCCTTGCCCTGCATCCACGCCTTGAGCGCGTCGGTGCCGTGCAGCACGTACCTGGGGTCCTGGTCGAAGGCGGCAACGGCCTCCTCGACGCTGGCGCCCGGGTGCGCCTGGTCGGCGACCTGCTGCATCTGCTCGCGGATCCCGGCTAGCTCCTCCTGGCCCCAGCGGTAGGTCTCGTCGAGGTCGACTTCGGCGCCTAGGAAAAACTGGGAGACAAGGGGATACCGGTCGCGCCCGAAAGCGTCGGACTCGGGGCGTGCGGGAGCAGGTCGCGCTCCAGGCGGTCAGCCAGATGGGCGTATGCCGCGGCGGCATCCGTCGTGGCGTCGGCCAGCGCGGTCTTGACCGGGTCGGATAGCTCGCGGTCGCCGGAGCGGGCTTGCCGGACGAGCTGGCCGAAGTAGCCGTCCTCGGCAACGAGCTCGCGGCACTGCTTGGCGCACGCAAGGACCTGGCGCCGCGGTGTGACGTTGCGCTTGTCGCGCGCGGCGACCAAGGACTCCTCGTAGCCGGCCAGCGCCTGCGGGACCTTGGTCATCCGGATGGCGAAGGTGCTCCAGGCCTGGTCCGAGTCCTGCGGCATGAGGTCGAAGATGTCGCGCACCGACTGAAGCGGCGATGCGATGACGTTGAGGCTCATCTCGTCCAGGCCGGCGGCATATATCTCTTCGGCCAGGCCCAGCCGCTCGCGCATGGCGGCGATGGTGACTTTGTCGACGTCGTCGGTGGGCACCGTGTCGGCGAGCTTGGCCAAGGTGGCCCGACGCAGGTCAGACTGCGCCGCGATCCCGGCAGGGGACAGGTCGTCGAGGTCCTCGTCGTGCCCGGGAATCCCCAGGTAGGTGGCCTCGAGCGGGCTGAGGTCCACAGAAGCGGCCAGGAACTCGTCGGCGATCCGGTCGACGTCGGACGGCGGGCGGGCTGCTGCGCTCGTGTCGGTCATGACCTGTGAACCTACCTCGTGACGCTGCCGGCACCGATCGAGACCTCGGCCCTAGAGTGGGCGGATGCTTGCCGTCTATGCCGCCAGCCAGAGCGCCGACGACCCGCTCAGTCGGGCTGGAGGTCGGCGAGCGGCCCGGACCCCGAGCCGCGCGAGGGCTGGACCGTCGTCGATGTGCAGGCGCGCCGGTCTCAACCACCACGACGTCTGGTCGCTGCATGGGGTCGGGCTGCCGGCCGACCGGCTGCCGATGATCCTCGGCTGCGACGGCGCCGGCGTGGACGCGGACGGCAACGAGGTCATCATCCACGCGGTCGTCGCCACCGCGGGCTGGTCCGGCGACGAGACGCTCGACCCCGGCCGGACGCTGCTGTCCGAGCTGTACGACGGCACCCTGGCGCGAGCGGGTCGCGGTGCCGGCCCGCAACGTCGTGCCCAAGCCGGACGGTATGCCGTGGGCGACCGGCCGCGTGCCTGTCGACGGCGTGGCTCACGGCATACCGGATGCTCTTCGTCAACGCGGGGCTCGACGCCGGGCGCGACCGTGCTGGTCCAGGGCGCCGGCGGCGGGGTGGCGACCGCGCTCGTCCAGCTGGGCGCGGCCGCGGGCTACCGGATGTGGGTGACCAGCCGCGACGAGGCGAAGGCGGCCAAGGCGTTGGAGGTCGGGGCGGACCGCGGCGTTCGCAGGCCGGGGAGCGGCTGCCCGAGCGGGTCGACGCGGTCATGGAGACGGTCGGGGCGGCGACCTGGTCGCACTCGGTCCGCTCGCTCAAGCCCGGCGGCACCATCGTCATCGCCGGCGCCACGTCGGGGGACGCCCCGGCGCAAGGCCGAGCTGACGAAGATCTTCTTCCGCCAGCTGCGGGTGATCGGCTCGACGATGGGCACCCGCGCCGAGCTGGAGCGGCTGGCGCAGTTCGTGACGCACCGCGGCATCGAGCCGATCATCGACAGCGTCCTGCCGCTGGCCGAGGCCCGCACTGGGATAGGCAAGCTCGCTGCCGGCGACGTCTTCGGCAAGATCGTCTTGGAGGTCAGCTGACGTTTGTGCCTGCGGCCAGCTGGACCACCTCGGCCAGCCCGTGCCGCACCAGATGCGCCCGACCGGGAAGTTCGGATAAGGAACGAGCCCGCGAACGCCGAAGGCGTACTCGTCGCCGGGCTGGCGCCGACCCAACAGCAGCCCGCAGCCGCTGGCAGCGACCGTGCCCGCGAGAGCGCGCGGCCGGTCGGTGACCTCGCGGACCGTGCTCGCCACCGCGACGAACCCGAGGTCGTCGTCGACGAGGCGGGCGATCTCGGCCAGGACCGCTTCGATCGGCGTGCCGGCGAGCCGCTCGGCGTCGTCGACGAGCACGGCAAGAGTCGGCTGGTCCGCCCGCAGGGCCACCAGCGCATCCGCGTCCTGGGCCGCAAGTGCCGTCCCGCCGGCCACGACCGGCGCTCCCGCGGGCGACACGGTCGCCACCGGATAACCCAACCGGACCAAGCCAGCCGCGAGCGTCGCCAGGGCGCACGTGCGCCCTGAGCCGGGGGCCCCGAGAACAGCTACCCGCCGCTGGCCGGCTTCCAGCCGCAAACCTGCCGGACCATCGTAGCCGGCGCCGACACCGAGCAGCCCAGGCAACCAGGCGAGCTCGTCTCGCGAGATGTGCGGCGGCAGCTGCGCCACGGGCACCGGCTGTGGCTCTGCCAGGGTGGCGCCGTATCGCCGGCCGAGACGCGCGCCCAGCTCCGTCAGGTATGCCGTCCGCTCGCCCGGAACCGCGCCGGCCCCGGAGATGGCGAGCTGGACCTCTCGACCACTCGGAACATCCAACGCCCGGCCGGGCGCAGCGGCGCTCGGCACCGAACGCGTGGACAAGTCGGCCATGGCCAGGTCGACCGGGTCAGCGGGCAGCAGCAGCAGCCGCTGGGCGAAAGCGCCGCCCAGCGGCCCAGCGGTCACGCTGCGCGGTCCGGCGACGACGGCGCGCACCTCACGGTCGTGGCCCCGCTTGACCAGCTCGACAAGCCCGTCGAGCAGCGCCTGCTGGCCAGCCTCGATGAGCGTCTGTGCCACCCGATCCCAGTCGTCCACCAGCAGCACCCGCAACGCCGCTCGCGGTCCGGTCGGCGCGACCGAGCAGCCGGACCAGCCGGTCCAACCGGGACAGGTCCGACAGGTCGAGCGCCGCCCCGATGTGCGGCAGCTCGGTCAGCCCCGCGAGGCCGCCGGTGTGCACGGCATACACGTGCAGGTCGGCCGGGCTGGTGCTCAGCGCCAGCTGGGCCGCCACGGTGAGCAGGGCGGTCGTGCGCCCACTGCGGGGCGGCCCGCTGATGGCCAGGTGCCCGGCGCCGACGTCCCACAGGTACGGGCGCTGAGCCTGGGCAGCGGGGTCGTCGAGCAGCCCCACGGCGACGGTGCCCGGCGGCGTACCCGTGAGAGACTCACCCACCACGACAGCGGGCAGCGGCGCCAGCCACGGCGCTGCGAGCTGCGCAACCTCGCACAGTTCGGCGGCCTTGCGGCAGGCGGCGACCAGACGGGCCAGGTCACTGTCGGAGCGGGCGTTCGGCTGCGCCACCGGAATGCCGTCGACCGAGAGCAGCCGCACCCCCTCCTGCGGCGCGGTGTTCTCGGTGACCAGGGCGCACTGGAACTGCACGAGCTCCGTAGCGGCGCTGCGCAGGAACGCGCGTCCAGGGACGCGTTCCCGGATGCGTGCCGCGTCGGGTGCGTCGAGGACGTCGAGCGAGTCGACGACGTCCCTCACCCGCAGCGCGATCCGCAGGCCGAGGTTGGCGCGCATGTCCGCGGTGACGACACCAGCGGGGCGTTGAGTCGCCACCACGAGGTGGATGCCCAGCGAGCGGCCAAGCGAGGCGACCCGCACGAGGCCGGCGACGAAGTCGGGCAGGTCCTCGGCCAGCGCGCGGAACTCGTCGACGACAATCACCAGCCGCGGCAGCGGCGGGTGCTCAGCTCGTCTGCGGGCCTGGTATGCCGTGAGGTCGCGGCAGCCATGCTCGGCGAGGATACGCTCGCGTCGCTTGAGCTCAGCGTCGAGCGAGGTCATCGCTCGTTCGGTGAGCGCGGCGTCCAGGTCGGTGACCAGGCCGACGACATGGGGCAGGTCGACGCATCCGGCGAACGCCGCGCCGCCCTTGTAGTCGACGAGGACGAAGGTGAGCTCATCGGGCCGGTTGACCGCCGCGAGCGAGGCGACGAGAGCCACGAGCAGCTCGGACTTGCCCGACCCGGTCGTCCCGCCGATCAGCGCGTGCGGCCCGTCACGCTGCAGGTCGAGCATGACCGGGCCGGACGCGTTCGCCCCGACCGGGAAAGCCGTGGACCTCGGGGAGCGGCGCCAGCGCTGCGCAAGCTCGCTCCCGGATGCGTCTTGGAGATCGAGCAGGTCCAGCAGTGAGACGGTCCGGGGCAGTAGGCCGCTGGCCGCTGCGGGAGCCGAGTCCCGAAGCGGCACAAGCGCGTCGGCGAGCCGTTCGGCCCACCCGAGGGCGACCGAGTCGACTGACACCTCGACCTGCCCGGCGTGCCGGCGCGTCGTCAGCGTCGCCGGGTTCCTGGTGAGGTCGAGCACCGAGGCGGCCTCGGCCGGCAGCCGGGACAGCTCACGGTCCAGGGTGAGGGTGTGCACCCCGCACCGATGACCGTCCGCCAGGACGGCGGTCAGACCCGCCTGGGTGCGCAGCGCGGCCGCGCCGTCCACGACGGCCAGCACGCGCGGGCCGAGCCACCGATCGTGTCCCGTGGCGGGCGTCCGGTCGGTCATGGTGCGGGCAAGCCCGTCGACGACGAGGTCCGCCGACTCGTCGGCGAAGGGGTCGATGTGCGGCAGCCGCCGGGTCCACGCCCAGTCGCCACGGTGCTCGGGCCGGGCCACGACGACGATGTGCAGGTCGCGCGGCGAGTACAGCGTGGCGATCCGGCCCAGCAGAGCTCGCGCCGCTGCGAGGGTGGCAAACCTTGGGCCGGCGATCCCGACGCCTCCGGGGGCGGAGAGGTCGGCGCAGACGGGTACCGGTCCGATGCGAGTCGCCCGGCCGGTAGAGCAGGTCGTGCGAGCCTCGACCTCGCCCACCCCGATGCGTCCCTGGATGCCGTCCGCGCGGGCGTCGCGCTCCCAGAGCCGGGCGAGCGGGCGACGCGCGATCGCCAGGATGGCGGCGGGGCCCGGGTCGTTGTCGTGGCGGGCGCTGGCCTCGGCGGCGAGGGCCTGGCTGAGGTGCTCGTTGGCGTTCGCCTGCTCGACGGCATACCGCTTGTGCGCCTCGCGACGGGACCGGCGGGCGCCGCGGCGGTCGCCAACCCACTGTCCCACCAACAAGATTGGCGACATCAGGCCGAAAAGCAGCATGGTCGGCGAGCGCAGGATCAGTGCGATGGCACCGGAGATGGCCAAGGGCAGCAACGCAGCGAGCCAGGACAGCCGCGCTGGAACTCGCTCGACCGGTTGCTGGGGGAACTCGACGAGCTGGTCCTCCCTTTGGCCGGCAAGCCTTGGGCTGCGGTTGACAAGCAGGTGCCCCGCTCCGTCCGGCCGCACGGCGGCTGGTAGGCCCCCGGGGATGCACAGCACGAGTGTGGTGCGGCCGAGCCGCACCGGCTGCCCAGGAACGAGCGGAACCGGCTGCGGCCCAACCGGCTTGGCGTCGACGTACGTGCCGTTGGTCGACCCGGCGTCGCGGATGGTCACATCCCGCGTGCGGACGTCGAGGATGGCGTGCACGCGCGACACGTCGGCGTCGTCGAGCCGCACGGAGGCTTCGACGCAGCGCCCGACCGAGTGCTCGCCGCGCGGCAGGTCGAAGACGTAGCCGGTGTCGGGTCCGGAGCGAACGTGCAGCTGCAGCAGCGTGCGTCCCGTGGGCGCGGGGCGCGGCTCATCCAGGATGATGGTGGCGCCGTCGAGAAGCGGCGGCTGACCGAGCGCCGCGTGCTCGTGCACTGGTGTGAGGCCGACGTGCAGGCGCTGCTGGCCCGCTGCCAGGTGGGCGCTGAGCGCGGTTCGCAGCTCGGAGACGGTCGTGCCGGGCCCCGCCGCCACCACGACGTCATGTGCGGCCCCGACCGCGGGCAGGACGAGGCGCCAGCGCAGCAGCATGAACGAACCCCCTGGTGGTGAGCGGACGGCATACCCATGTCAGCGCATATACCGGTATGCCGTCGCTCGTCATCCACAGGGGCGTCACTTATCCACAGGCAGCCAGGGCGTCAGGATTTCGCCGCGGGGCGCTCGTGTGCCGGACAACCCTGCTTCTTGCGCGCTGCCCGGCGCCCGTGCCAGACCAAGAAGATGCGGGACACGGACACAGCAGCCGCGACGCCGAAGGCGAGCAGCAGACGTTCTCCCGGTGGCTTGCTTCGCTCACCGAACCAGATCATCGGGAAGCAAATCAGGACCGACAGCCGGAATGGACGCGTACAGGCACCCGAGTCGCTGCCGTCGGCTCAGGAAAGTCCGAGCTGCTGCGCTCGCTCGTGCTGGCCTTGGCGGCGACCCACCCGCCGGAGCAGCACGCGTTCGTCCTTGTCGACGTCAAGGGTGGCGTCACGTTCGCCGGGCTGGAGGACTCGCCCCACGTTGCCGGCGTCATCACGAACTCGAGTCGGATCTCGGCCTGGTCGACCGCATGCACGACGGGCTGTTCGGGGAGCTCCGCCGGCGCCAGCAGGTGCTATTCGACGCCGGAAACCTGCCCCTCCTCTATGCCTACCACCAGCTGCGCGAACAGAACCCGGGCCTGCCGCGTCTGCTCGTCATTAGCTTGCGACCACCGACCCGGTCGAGCTGGCCCGGCATACCTGGCACGGCCCCCGCGCATCGTGTGCCTCGTCGACGACGGGGATCTCGTCCTCGGTATGCCGTCCGCCAACCCGCTTGCGCCCCTGCTGGAGTTCCCGCCGGCCGGGCCGGACCTGGGCTTCCACCTGCTGCTCACCCGGCACGCCGGGGGATCGGCCCGGGCGCTGTTCGAACCCACGCTGCAGCGCGTCAAGGAGCTGGGCGCGCCCGCGTTACTGCTGTCGGGCGACAATGGGGAGGGCCAGCTCTGGCCCGGCGCGCCGATGCGGCCTCGCCCGCCCGGGCGGGGGCTGTTGGTGCGCCGGGGCCGCGCCCCGCGGCTCATCCAGGTCGCCGTACCGGACTGACGTCCTCGCTCCCACCTCATCCGTGGCTGGCCTGCTCAACAGCTGACGTTCCGCACTTCTCGGCGGGGTTATCTCGACGATTTGGCGGGCGGGTCTTCGGCTGCGTTGAAGGCGGTCAGGGATCGTGCTTCGACGTCGGCGATGAGTTTGGAGCGTTTCCGCTTTCGTGGGCACCGGATTAGGCTGCCAGTTGATTGAGGTGTCTGAATCCTAGCTCGAATTCCGCGGGTGTCAAGTATTCGAGGTAGGAGTGTCGGCGCTTGACGTTGTAGTAGTTGTCGATCCAGTCCTTTGTCCTCTCCATCAGATCGGTGACGGTCGGCCAGGGCCGAGTGTGAATCAGTTCCTTCTTGTAGGTGGCAAAGAACGATTCGCTAACGGCATTGTCGTAGCAGATTCCGGTGCGGCCAAGTGAGCGCCGGACATGGTTCTTCTTGCAGTATTCCGCGAACTCTCTTGAGGTATATTGAGATCCGCGGTCTGAGTGGAATATCACGCCAACTGGTGGGCGACGATCGGCGATCGCCATGTCCAGGGCTTCGGTGATCAGTTCGGTGCGCATGTGATCGGCGATCGCCCACCCGATGAGCCTGCGCGAGTGCAGGTCGATCACGGTGGCCAGGTACGCCCAGCCGTCCCACGTCTTGACGTAGGTCACGTCGCCGCACCACTTCCGGTTGGGCGCCTCGGCGAAGAACGACCGGCCGATCAGGTCCGGGGCCGGCACCGGGTCGGTGCCGCCGATGGTGGTGCGCCGCCACGCCTTCGGGTGCCGTCCGCGCAGGCCAGCGGCCTTCATCAGACGCCAGACCCGCTTGCCGGACAGCCGGTAGCCCACCGCGGCGAGCCCGGCACGCAGCCGGCGCACACCCGGGTTGCCCCGCGCCTCGGCGAAGATCTTCTCCATGACCGCGATCACGGTGGCGTCATCCAGAGCGCGCTGGGACGGCGGCCGCGACCGCCAGGCGTAGTAGCCGGAGCGCGACACCCCCAGCTCGCGACACATGAAAGCCACCGGGTAGGAATCGGAATCAGCCCAGTCCGCGATCGCAGCAAACTTCACTGCTTCTCTTTCGCGAACCAGGTCGCTACTTTTTTTGCGAACTCCACCTGCATCCGCAGCTCGCTCATCGTCGCATCCTTAACCTTGTCGCTGGCCCGAAGGCGGATCAACTCCATCCGCTCGGTCTCGGTCAGCGGCGCGTCCGCCGGCGTCGCCGCCGCCTGCGCGTCACGAGTCTTCTTCACCCATTTCCCCAACGTCATCTCGTGGACCCCGATATTCCGGGCGACCTCAGCGATCGACCGACCCCCCTCGATGACGAACCTAACCGCCTCGTCCTTGTACTCCTCAGTGAAACTACGGCGTGTCGAACCCATTCTCGTAACTCCCTAAAACTCGGGCAGTCATCACCTGTGTCCACAGAAGCGGGTACGTTCCAGTTCGCGTAGCCGTCGGGCGTTGTCGAACCAGGCCTGGTAGCGGGCTGCCTGCTCTTCGGTGAGGGTGCGGGTCAGGGTCTTGCCGGCGATGGTGCGCGTCCAGTGCAGATACGGGCCGTGTAGGGCGGGTGGGTCGGCCTTGCATCGGCAGTTGTCCTTGCCGCAGCGCATGAACCTGCGCGAGAGGGTGCCAGGTAGCGCGTAGTCCAGGTCGGCCAGTTCGGCGCCGATCCGGGGACCGGGTGGTGGCTTCTTGGCCAATTGCGTGGTCCCCGTCCGCATGTCTTGCCCTTCGACTGTACATCGAAGGATAGCATGGGTGTGCTGCGAGCATGCCAACGGGATCGGGTGTCGTGATGGACGAAGGCAACAACCAGACTGCCCAGCAGGCCGGCGACGTGGGCGACTACCAGTTGGTGTCACGCACGCTGGGCGGCCTGCCGATGGTGAACCACATCCGGGACCGCCTGGGCCTGGCGGCTCTGCTGGGCCAGGCCTTGGGTGAGGTCGACGGACGGGCCAAGCTGGCACCGGCCGCGGCGATCCGTCTGGTGATCAGCAACCTGGTCCTGGGCCGGGAGCCGCTCTACGCGTTGGGCGAGTGGGCCGCCCGGTACGACCCAGCGCTGCTGGGCCTATCCGACGCCGAGGTCGGGGCGATCAACGATGACCGGGTCGGGCGCGCGCTTGACGCGCTGTTCGACGCGGACCGGGCCAGCCTGCTGACCGCGGTCATGCTCCGCGCGATCGAGGAGTTCTCGGTGGACACCTGCCAGGTGCACAACGACTCGACGTCGATCAGCGTGCACGGCGCCTACCACCACGCCGACGGCACCGCGCGGGCCGGGAAGGCGACCCCAGTGATCACCCACGGCCACTCCAAGGACCACCGCCCGGACCTGAAGCAGCTGGTCTGGATCCTCACCGTCAGCGCCGATGGTGCCGTCCCGATCGCCTACCGCCTGGCTGACGGCAACACTGTCGACGACCCGACGCACATCCCGACCTGGGACGGCCTGGTCGCTGTGCTGGGCCGGGTCGACTTCCTCTACGTGGCCGACAGCAAGCTGTGCTCACGCCAAGCCATGGGGCACATCGCCGGCCGTGGTGGCCGGTTCGTCACCGTGATGCCCCGCTCCCGCACCGAAGACAAGGCGTTCCGGGACTGGATACAGACCCACACCCCGGTTTGGACCCAAGCCGCGCGGCGGCCCGGCCCGCGGCTCGGCGAGCCCGAGGAGATCTACGCCACGACACCGGCGCTGGCGCCCTCAGCGGAGGGCTACCGCATCCTCTGGGTCCACTCCACGGCCAAAGCGGGCCGCGACGCGGCCAGCCGGATGGCCCGCACCGAAGCCGGCATCGCGGCCATCGACGCGCTGGACGCCAAGCTCGCCGGGCCGCGCAACCGGCTCAAGACCCGCCTCGCCGTCACGCAGGCTGCGACCGTGGCACTGGCCCAGGCCCGCGCTGACCGCTGGGTGACCTTCACCATCGGCGAGACCACGACCAAGACCTACAAGCAAGCAGGACCCGGCCGCCCAGGCGCCACGACGAACTACCGGGAGATCCTCACCACCCGCTACACCCTCACCGCCGACATCAACCTGGACCGCATCGCCTACGACGCCGCCAGCGACGGCTGCTTCCCCCTGATCACCTGCGACCAACAGCTCGACGACGCCGCAGTCCTCGCGGCCTACCGTTACCAGCCCAACCTCGAACGACGACACCACCTGCTCAAGAGCGTTCAAGACGCCGCGCCGGTCCTGCTGCACAGCCCGGCCCGGATCGAAGCCCTGTTTTGCTGCCAGTTCCTGGCCCTGCTCCTGGCCGCACTTATCGAACGCGAACTCCGAAAAGGCATGACCCGGGCAGCCCTGGACACCATCGAGCTCTACCCCGAACTCCGCAGCTGCAGCGCACCCTCGACCGAGCGGATCCTGGAGATCTTCGCCACCACCGCCCGCCACCACCTCTACCACGACGGCGCCCTCGTCAAGACGTTCCAGCCAGAACTCACCCCACAGCAGCAACACGTCCTCGACCTACTCGGACTCCCCCCGAGCGCCTACACCCCTCACAGTTAATCGACCCGATAACCCGCCCGAGAAGTGCGGAACGTCAGCAACAGGAGCCGCAACGCCGCTATAGCGTCGTTGCGGCTCCTTTCGAGCAAAGCCGGAGGCCGGCATACCGCTCGTCAGCGTGCTCGTATGCCGCTAACCGGCCTTTTCGGGCTAAATCCACTTGGTTATCCACAGGCGAGACTCCTCCGAGATGCGGCTGCCCGACATCTCACTACCCTTGGGGCCAGTCGGGCAGGGCGACGAGGGGGGCAACCAGTGGTTGAAGCTGTGCGTCACGTCGAGGACGAAGTCCGCGAGCTGATCCGTCGGTCCGGGCTGGACCCGACCCGCCATCCGCAGCGAGATCGACCAGCTGGTCCGCGACGCCGTCTCCGACTACGACGAACGGTCCCTGCTCGGAGGCCTGCCCGCATTGACCGATCTCGACGAGGCGGTGAAGTCCGTGCTCGACACAGTGGCCGGCTACGGGCCGCTACAGAAGTACTTCGACGACCCCGCAATCGAGGAAATCTGGATCAACGAACCCAGCACGGCATCACCGCAGGTCAGAGGCCTCAGTACCTGCATCAGTCCGCACCGAGTCCGCAGGAGCGCCGAGGACGGACGTCGCGAGACCCGCCGCCGCCGCCCTAGTCCGGTCCTCAGCGGTCGGCCACAGGTGCGCGTAGGTGTTCAAGGTGACCGAGGCCGACTTGTGCCCGAGCGCCCGTTGCACCGTGACGACATCGCACCCCGCTGCGATGAGCCCACTCGCGTAGAAGTGCCGCAGTCCGTGAATGTGGACGCCGTGGACCGCAGCCGCCGCGGTCGTCCTCTGCCACCTCGAGTTGACCGTCGTCGGGGGCAGAGGCCTGCCGGCCCCGGTGAAGAACAACCACCCGTCTGAGGCCGTGCCGAAGTGCTCGACGTGCGAGGCGAGCATCTGCAGAAGCTCGTCCGGAACGTAGACCGTGCGCTCCGACCCGTACTTCGGCCCCCGGATTTCGGCAGGCCCGCCGCGGCGTCGCTGAACCTGACGTTTGACCGTGAGGGTCCGGCGAAGGAAGTCGACGTCGGACACCTTCAGCCCTGATGTCTCCCCGAGTCGCAGACCGGCGAAGGCGCACACCGCCACGTATGCCTTCATGCGGTCCTCACTCGCGCCGAGCAAGGCCCGGACGACCTCGGCCGAGGGAAGTTCCATCGCGGCCTCGGCGCGACGACGACGAGGCAGTCGGAGGCCGGGGGAGGGGTCGGACGCGATTACCCGGTCTAGGACAGCTGCCTTGAGCACGCCGCGAACGACGCCGACCCGCGTCGAGATCGTCGTCGGCGCGTAACCATGGCGGGCCATCGCCTTGATCCACGCCTCAAGGTGCGACCGCCGCAGATCAGCCATGCGCACCCTGCCGAAGGGCACCGACCGCCTGACGAGGTCGTTCTGCACCTCGGTCATCGGCGCCCACACCTGACGGGCCGACCACGTCTTGCAGTACGAATCGAATGTAACTCGGCCGGCCGCTGGGTCGACGTACTGCCCCGTGACGACCGAGGCCGTGACCTCGTCGAGCCACCGCTGCGCGTCTACCTTCCGGGTGAAGTGGCGAGCATGCTCCTTGCCCCCGGCGTCGCGATATCGCGCCCGGTACACCGAAGCGCGAGTACTACGCTTGTCGCCGCTCACCTTGTCGACGACGGTCCGCGTGGCTTCACGCTTCTGGATGCTGGCCATGTCCTACCTTCAAGCCGATATGACGCTGTTCAGGTCTAACCGAGTCTCTGCGACGTTATGCCCCGGGACCGCTCCGATTGGTTCAGGCCGGATCAGCGCTCATGCGATCGGTGTTAACTCCGAGCCTATTGGCTCGATGCGATCGAGAACGGCCTGTGCGCGCTACACGACGCTGTGGGGCCCTCATCTTGAAGCTACGCGCACAGTGCCTCGGCTTTGCCCGTACCGGGACCGTAGCCGCCGCTACGGCTGCGTTGACCGGGATTGGCGCGGTGCAGTGTCACCGGCTGCTGCGCCTGGCCGTGCGGGCGGCCGCGTCGAATGACCTCGGTTCGGGCGATGCCGCTCGGTGAGGCGGCGCTGGCGCTGTTGAGCGTGGCGCTGCGCGACGCTCAGGTGGTGACCCGCTACCGGGACAAGATCGCGGCGGTGCCCGGCTCGGACTGCCTGTACTGGTGCCACGCCATCTCAGGACGCGGGCATGGCCGCTTCTACGTCGGCACCCTGCCAGCCGGGCAGGGTGGGCGGCAGCGGGACCTGTGCATGATCGCGCACCGGTTCGGTTATGCCCTGGTGTACGGGGCGGACGCGTTGCAGCAGGTGCCGGTGCTGGGCCACGGCTGCGACAACCCGCTGTGCCAGCGGATCGGCCCAGGGCATGTGCAGCCGTCCTCGCACGCACAGAACCGCCGCGCCTACCTGGCGCGGCGGTTCGTGGCGGGTAGCCCGCTGGGGGACGCTCGGGGGGCCGGGGCCGGTCGCGGCAGTTGCGTGACTTATCCCGGGCTGAGCCCGCAGCCGTGGCCGCTGAGCAGGTCCGGCTGCTGCGCCTGGGTCTGCAACTGGCCTTGTTCGAGACGTGATCGTCGTTCGGCAGGACCGTCGAGGCTGTCGAGGTAGCGGCGGATCACCGTGACCGCCTCCTGCACGGGGGCTCGTTCGCACACCCACGCGACGTCTCCCGCGTGGGTGACTTCCTCGTTGTCGTCGAGCTCGTAGGCCTGCACGACCAGGCCGTGCTCGCCGAGCTCTTCGGCGTCCCACACGCCGACGAACCCGGCTACGGTGGGAATTCGCAGCCAGGCACACAGGCCCGCTGCCTCGCCGGCACAGACAACAGCCCCCTCGATCTGCGCGGCGACGGCGGCCAGGTAGAGGCGGGTCTGCTCGTGGGTGGCACCGATCATGGCGGTCCTCCTTGCCTAGTCGTAGGGGTCGTCGTCGTAGGGGTCGAACCCGAACATCGAGGGGGATAGGTGCTTGAACGTGGCCCGTTCCTCGTCGTGCATCGCCTGTCGCAGCGCGCACGACTCACACAACTCGCCGTACTCGGTGGGGCTGGTCGCGGCACGGCTGCCGCACTGCTCACACATCGTCATCTGCTCCGTCCGGGTTGGCCTCGTCGTTGCCTTCAAGGTGGGGACCTTCCTCGTCGGTGACGGCCCGCTCGTCGCCGAGGTCGGCGTGGTGCAGGTGGTCGGACTGGCCGGTGGCGGCCGCTTGGCTGTCGAGGTCGGCGCCGACGGGCCCGGTGCGCGCGGTGTCGGGTGTGGCGGTGAGGTCGGTGAGGATGAGCTGCTCGACGTCGGCGGGTTGGTATCCCCACTGGATGAGGGCGCCCAGGTAGCGCCGGTCACGTTCGGTGGGGTGACGCCACGTGTTGCGGCTGGTGCCGGATTCCCACTGGCAGACCAGCAAAGCCAGGGCCAGCATGACGGCCTGCCGGGGCGAGGCGGTCTCGGCGCGGGTAATCAGCCGTTGGGTGGCCTGGTAGCCTCGTCGTCCTGGCCGTTGGTCAAGGTGGTGTAGAGCCGGTTGTCGTCCTGGGTGTGCTCGCCGTGCACGACCGCGCGGGCCACGAAGGCCTCGGCGTTCTTCGGTGGGCTGGTACGGGTCAGGAAGGCGTCGGTGATCCACGCGCGGCGGACCTTCTCGGCCGCGTCCCACGCTTTGTTGTTGGCGATCAGGGTTCGCCGTTCGGCCTTCTGCGCCTCGCTCATCGGCCCGCTCGGCGTTTCGCCGGGCAGCCTGGTGCCGCCGTAGGTGTGCAGCGCGTGCCCGTTGCCGGTCGGGTTGGTGCACACGTACGTGGTCCGGGCGCGTGGGGTGGCGCTCCAGGCGTCGACGGTGACGTAGGCGGCGTGGCCCGGGCAGGTGGCGTGCTCGGCCTCGGTTGGGGCCTTGCTCTTGGCGGCGCCGGCCTTGGTGAGAAGGCGGATGTCCCGAAGTTCGGTGACGGTCTTGTTCGTGTAGTCGGGCCGGTCGATGACCCGAACCCCGGCCTCGGTGAGGGCGGCGACCGCCTCACAGTGGGCTCGTTGGCGCGCGCGGGCGTCGCGGGCACGCTGGGCGACGTGCTCGGTGCTGCGCCCGTCCTTGACGGCGGTCAGGATGTCCTTGACCACGTTCTCGTCGTTTTCGAACTCGGCGATCAGCGCGGCGTCGGTGAGGGTGAGGGTGTGGGTGTTGGCGGCGGTCTTGGCGACCTCGCTGGCGTTCGCTGTGACGGCGGCCTCGATGACCTTGCGGGGGGTGCCCAGCCGTTTGGCGATGCTGCCGGCGGGCACGCCGAGGATGGTGAGCTGTTCGACGGCGGCGAGCCGGTCGGTGTCGGTGAGGGCGTCGCGGCGTTCGTTCTCGTGCCACTGCTTGGTGATCCGCTCCGCCTGGCTGTCGTCGTCGGCGACGATGAGCACCGGCACGCTGGCCAGGCCCACCTTGACCGCGCCAAGGGTGCGGCGTTGGCCCCGTTTGACGGTCAGGGTGCCGTCGTCGGCGCGGGTGGCGTGGATGGGGTCCATGACCCCGAATTGGCGCAGCGACGCGAGGAACTGCCGGTCCAGGTGCGCCTTGGCGCGCACGTTATCGCCGAGGATGAGGGTTGTGGGGTCAACGTCTACGCACTCGCGCCGACCGGATGCGCCACTGTCTGTGGTCAGGTCGAGGCTGGGCTCGGTGCCCGCCACGAGGGCCAGGTTCGCGTGGATGGCTGAATCTGCCGAGGTGGGGGTGATGGTGTCGGTCATGCGGTGCTCTCCCGAGTGTCAGGCGGGCCTCGGAGTGAGTCCCGCCCTGAGTCCACGCTCGCCGAATCGCAGCTGACGCGGCAGGGCGATTTCGTCGCTCGTGGACCGTGGGAATGCGCGTATCTCCTTGTGGATAAACAAGGTTCGGCGACAGGTGATCGATCAGGAGCGGAGATGCTGCCATCCGCTCCATAGCAGTGACCTGGTGCCGATTCGAGTGGTGGCGGGCAACACAGCTGGCCGGCGGTGCACGGCACGGTGT